>JADJTX010000015.1 GCA_016710985.1 Ignavibacteria bacterium | reverse complement strand
AGATACGTCTACAGGATGGTAACATAGAGTATTTAGGAAGAATAGATGAACAGGTAAAGATCCGCGGATACAGGATAGAGCTGGGAGAGATTGAAGGAGTCCTGAATGAATGTGAATCAGTTCATCAGTCTATAGTTTTAGCAAAAGAAGATAAAGACAGAAACAAGTGGCTTGTCGGATACATTGTACCAAACGGAGCATTTGACAAGGAAGGTATAATAAATTACTTAAAAGGCAAGCTTCCTGAGTACATGGTGCCTGCAATACTGGTAGATCTTGACAGCTTCCCTATGACTTCGAGCGGCAAGATAAATAAAAAAGCATTACCGGATCCGGAGGCAAGCACATTGACAGTTAATGAATATGCAGAGCCGTCATCAGCGGAAGAAGTAATTATTGCTGACATATGGAAAGAAGTATTGAATGCGGATCGTGTCGGAATAAACGATAATTTTTTTGAACTCGGAGGAGACTCAATAAAGGTCATAAGGATAGTAACTAAATTAAAAAAAGCTTTTAATAAAGAAATAAAAGTTTATGACATTTATCATTCACGAACTTTATCCGATCTGATACCTCTTATTGAAAACAGTCCGGCATTAAATATCAGAGTGACGGATGTTATAAATACGATAGAGGAAGAAATGAATAGTCTGAAGAAGACAGTACTTTCATCAATTCCCAATGCTGACAATATTGAAGATGTTTATCCAATGAGTGACATACAGAGCGGGATGGTTTATGCTTCATTAATAAATCCTGAACTTGCAATATATCACGATCAGTTTGTATTTCAACTAACTAAAAAAGTTGATATCAGGATTTTTGAAAAGTCGCTTGAATTAATGGTAAAGAAACACAGCATATTGAGAACTGCATTCAATATGGATATTCATACTGAAGGTGTTCAGATAGTTTACAAAGACATTCCTGTTAAAGTCGATCATTACGACATGCAGAACGCGACTGAAGAAGAAGCAAGAAATTTCATAAGAGAATATTTAAAGAAAGAGCGGACCAATCCGTTTGAAATAAACAAGGCTCCGCTATGGAGAGCAGGTTTAGTATACCTGAAGGACAGGACAATCTTTTTATTCCAGTTTCATCACGCAATACTAGACGGATGGAGTGTAGCTTCGTTAAGTACGGAGCTTAATAATCTGTATCTGAATTTACTGGAAAATCCGGATCACGCTGTGTTGCCGTCATTAGCCTGTACATACAGGGATTTTGTAATGGAGAACATTGCTGAGAAAAGGAGTGAAGAGAACAGAACATTCTGGCAAAATGAAATGTCAGAGTACAAGCGACTTGATATTTTTACTCAGGAATCTTCAATAGAAAGAATAAATAAAATCTATGATAAAGAATATTTAGACAGACTGAACAGGAAGACAAAAGAAGACGGGATATCAATTAAGGGGTTACTGTTCGGGGCGTATCTTTATTCACTGAGAATGTTTACATATGAAGATGAGCTGACAGCGGGACTTGTAACAAACAACAGGCCATTGAGAGAAGACGGTGATAAAGTGCTCGGGTGTTTTTTAAATACGGTTCCGTTCAGGTTCAGTCCGGGAGAAAATTCTAAGACATGGAAAGATTATTTTGAGAACATTGAGAAAAAACTAAATGATCTTAAGGGGAGAGACAGGACAACTCTATTTGACATAGTCAAAATGACGGGAGAAAAATCGTTAAATGATAATCCGTTTTTCGATACCATTTTTAACTATGTTAATTTCCATGTTTTAGAGAACATGGAAAAAGGACTATCTGAATCCGGAGTAAGCGAGACAGTAAAGAATGAAACAAATACAGAAGAAACGCTGGGTCATGAGCTGACAAACACTTATCTTAACTGCAATGCAAGACTTACAGGCAATATGTTAAGTGTCGGATTTTCATTAAGAAAAAAACTAAAGTCAGGCAAGGATCTTAAAGACCTTGCTCATATTTTGAAAAGGTAATCAAATGTTATGTTGAAAATTATGAAGATGTTTTAAGCCCGGAAAAATAATTTCCGAGGAAGAGCTTCATCAGGTTATTGTTGATTTTAATAATACAGATGTAACATATCCAAAAACAAAACACTCACAGAACTGTTTGAGGAACAGGTTTTAAAGACTCCTGATAATACAGCCCTTGTTTTTGGAGATCAGAAGCTGACATACAAGGAGCTAAATGAACGTTCAAATCAATTAGCAAATTTTCTTAAAGCGAAAGGTGTGCAAACCGAAACTTTGGTTCCAATCTGTATAGACAGAAGCCTGGAGATGCTTATTGGCATAATAGGTATTCTGAAAGCAGGCGCTGCATATGTTCCTGTTGATCCGGAATATCCTGAAGAGCGGATAAGATATATGCTCGAAGATACCGCAGCAGCTGTTGTAATTACTAATAAGGAGAACAGATTAAAATTACCTGTATCAGAAAACATTAACATAATAGAAATAGACGGGGACCTGCCGGAGATCAGCAGGCAGCCAAAGAAAAATATTAAAGTAAAAATTAAGCCGAATAATTTGGCTTATGCAATCTATACCTCCGGTTCGACGGGAAAGCCGAAAGGAGTTATGAATGAACACGGCGGAGTCGTTAACAGATTAAACTGGGCTCAGGATTACTTCAGATTGACCTCAGATGATTCAGTATTACAAAAGACTACATTCTGTTTTGATGTGTCTGTGTGGGAGCTTCTCTGGCCTTTACTTGCAGGAGCAAGGTTAGTCATAGCAAAACCCGGAGGACATAAAGACACAGGATATTTGAAATCCATAATTGACGAAGAGAAGATCACGATGATGCATTTTGTGCCTTCGATGCTGGAAATCTTTTTGAGTGAACTTGAAACCGGAGAATGTACAGGACTGAAGAAAGTGCTTTGCAGCGGTGAAGCATTAAAGCCTTCTCACGTTGAGCAGTTTATAAAAAAACTACCGGATGCAGAATTGCATAATTTGTATGGTCCTACAGAAGCTGCGATTGATGTGACCTGCTGGAGTCTGAAGGATAAATCTGAAAGTATAAAAACAGTTCCAATCGGCAGACCGGTAGCGAATACAAAAAATTTACATTCTTGATAAAGGAAATGAACCCGTTCCTGTAGGATGCACAGGGCAAATACATATTGGAGGCATACAGGTCGCTCGAGGTTATTTAAACAGACCGGAGTTAACTAAGGAGAATTTTATCAATGATCCATTCAGTAAAGATCAGGGTGCAAGATTGTACAGGACCGGGGATTTAGGGAGATGGCTACCTGACGGAAACATTGAGTATCTGGGAAGGATAGATGATCAGGTGAAGATCCGAGGTTTCAGGATAGAGCTGGGAGAGATAGAAAGTGTTCTTCAGGACTGTGAGCTTGTCCGGCAATCTGTCGTTCTTACACAGCAGACAAAAGAAGGAAACAGCAGACTTATAGGTTATGTAGTTGCTGAAGGTAGATTTGACAAAGAAGGAGTTATGAATTATCTGGCGGAAAGATTACCGGAGTATATGATACCTGCATTATGGGTAGAACTGGAGAGCCTTCCGTTAAATCCAAGCGGCAAGACCGACAGGAAGGCGTTGCCGAATCCGGACGCAAGTGAATTATTGAGCAATGAATACACAGCTCCGAGAAATGAAATTGAAAAAGCACTGACAGAAATCTGGAAAGAACTTCTTCACGCAGAACGAGTGGGAATCAATGACAATTTCTTTGAACTTGGGGGTGATTCGATCATAACCATACAGGTATTGAGCCGTGCGCGGCGCATGGGATATGAATTGAAGCCAAGAGATATTTTTATTCATCAGACAATTTCTAATTTATCCGTGATCATTGAAGAGCGGTCAGCTTCAGCAATAACGGGAGAGCAGGGTTTTCTCACAGGAAGGAGCGGATTGCTTCCTATTCAGCATGCGTATTTTGAGGAAGCCGGAGAAAACATTTCACACTTCAACCAGAGTGTAATGCTAACTATTGATAAGAAAGTTACGCAGGAGATTTTGAGCAGTGCAGTTGGGAAGCTGACAGCTCATCATGATGCGCTTCGATTCAGATATAAAAGAGAAGACGGGCAATGGATTCAGGAGTATGGGGAAGAGATCTGTGCATTGAACATAACAGATCTGAGTTTTGTATCCGATGATACCCTTTCAAAACAGATCAAAGAAAATGCCGATAAATATCAGAGAAGTCTTAACATAAAAAAAGGGGAGATCGCAAAGTTTGTTTTAATTCAAACTCCTGAAAAAGAAACTCATAACCGTTTACTAATTGTGATCCATCATCTGGCGACAGACGGAGTATCATGGCGGATATTAATTGATGATCTTGAGATGCTGCTGAGTGAACTTCAAAATGAAGGAAAGGCAGAGCTTGGGAGCAAGAGCAGTTCATACAGACAGTGGTATGAAGGACTTGAGCTTTTCGGTAAGAGCCGGAGATTGCTTTCACAGATCCCATATTGGGAAGCGGCGTCAGCGGGTTTTGAGCCGTTGAAAACTGATATTAAACATTCAGGATCAGTGAAAGGTAAAAACATAAAGACCCTGAAGATGAGACTTGATGCCGATAAGACAATGCTGCTGTTGCAGGAAGTTCCGCGCGTATATCATACTGAGATAAATGACATACTTCTCTGCGCTCTTGCTCTGACATTCAATGAGCGTGAATCAAAAAACAAAATTGTAATTGGTCTTGAAGGACACGGCAGGGAAAGTATTTCAGAAGACATTGATACAAGCCGGACTGTAGGATGGTTTACAAGTCTTTATCCTCTTTTGCTTGAAGTATCGTCAGAAAAAGATTTATCAGATTCGATTAAAACAGTGAAAGAGCAGATACGAAGATTACCGGATAAAGGTCTTGGTTACGGCGTATTGAAGTATATAAATAAAGAAGAGAAGTTATCGGATAAGACCTGCTGGGACATAGTGTTTAATTATTTGGGACAGCTTGATAATGTTGTCAGCAAAGGAAAATGGCTGTCTGTCACCGGAGAGTCTAGAGGTATAGGTTCAAGTGAAGAGAATACTGTGGGTTACAAACTTGCAGTGAATAGTATGGTACAGGAAGGGGAACTGATACTAAACTGGAGTTACAGCAGTCTGCATTTTAAAGAGGAAACAGTAAAGCAGATAATTGAAAAATATAAATCAACGCTGGAGTCTCTTATAGGTCATTGTATGGAGCAGAAGAAATCCGGTGTAGTCTATACTCCTTCTGATTACGGTCTGGGTTCGGATATAAGCATTGAAGAGCTTGATCAGTTCTTACAGGTGGATGATAAAGATAACATCATGAGTTTTTAAAAAACAAAATCATTGAAACAATATTCTATGAGCATAAGTGAATTTATTGAATATCTTGAAAAGCTGAATTTCTCGTTAGCTGCAGAAAACGGGAAACTCAACCTTAAAGGTGATAAGAAAAGTCTGAGTAAGGATGAGATGCTTGCAATTAAGAAAAATGATTTTGTAATAAATTACATTAAAGAGCACAAAGAGGAAATAATAGAGTATCTGTCATTTTCCAAAGATCCCGGTTCTGATTCTGATAATCAGTCAAATAACATATCTTCCATTTATCGTTTAAGCGGACTGCAAGCAGGGATGTTGTTTCATGGTCTTTATGATGAAACCTCCGGGGCTTATACAGAACAGATGGGCTGTGACTTAGTCGGGGCTGATCTTGATATAGTAATAAAAAGCTGGGAGCATATATTAAAACATCATACAATTTTAAGAAGCGGATTTTACTATGATACGTTCAATGTTCCGGTACAGTGTGTTTATCGCGAAGTCAAATTACCCGTAACAAATTTAGATTACAGTGATCTCAGCCCGGAAGAACAATCGGACGCACTGAAAAAACATGAAGAGAAAGACAGAGAGGAGCGTTTTGATTTTAAATCAGCCCCTTTGATGCGTGTGGGATTGATCAGGCTAAGTGAAGACAGACACAGAATGGTTTGGACATTTCATCATATACTATTTGACGGCTGGTCAAAGTCCATACTGATGGAAGAATTTTTACGCACGTATGAGATCCTGAAGTCAGGCAGCGAAGTACCTGCAGCTGAAGTGGACAGATACGAAGATTACATTCGGTTCATTGAACGAATAGATAAAGAGAAGGAAGAAGACTACTGGCGTAATTATATGAACGGAGTAAATCAAAACACATTGCTGCCGTTCATTGGTACAAATTCACAGAGGAACAAAGGAGCAGGCTCTTATGAAACATTATATATTAAATTAGATTCTGAAATAACTAAAAGAGCTGAGGCTTTTGCAAAAAGACAACACTTAACAATAAACACATTAATGCAGGGAGTATGGTCTTATCTTTTACATAGCTATACAAACTCTGATGAAGCAGCATATGGTGTAATTGTATCCGGCCGTCCGGATGAACTTCCGGGAGTTGAAAAGCGTGTTGGAATGTATATCAACACAATTCCTTTACATTCCTCTTTGCGTGATGGAACAGGGATTTCCGAATGGTTACAGGAGATACAGAAGAATCAGGTTCATTCCCGGCAGTTTCAATATACACCTTTACAAAAAATTCAGGGATGGACCGGGATCAAAGGAGATATGTTTGATACTATACTTGTGTTTGAGAATTATCCTGTAAGTGAAATTGTAAAGTCAAAGAAATGGAGCCTGCGTGTTGAGAACCTGCAAATGCGTGAGCAGTCGAATTATCCGCTGACAGTCATCATAGGGATTTCAGATAAGATAACAATAGGATTCAGCTATAACAAAGAGTTACTTGAAGAGGAGCAAATATTATCAATCCGGAATCACTTCGAAAATGTTTTCAGGCAAATAGTCGGGAATGAAAAAAACTTACTTAGTGAAATTAAGCTGATAACTGATGATGAGGAACAGCGTCTTTTATCAGAATTCAATATTGCAACTGCTGAATATCCAAAAGACGGGAGTATTACAGATCTGTTTGAAGAGCAGGCAGCAAAAACACCGGATGGCATAGCGTTAATATCTGAAGATCAGAAGTTAACATACAGAGAACTTAATGAGCGTTCAAATCAACTGGCAAATTATTTACAGAGCAAAGGTGTAAAAGAAGAAACACTTGTACCTGCTTGCATGGAACGAAGTATTGATCTGATAATAGCAATATTCGGAATCCTGAAAGCAGGCGGAGCTTATGTTCCCATTGATCCGGATTATCCTGAAGAGCGGATTCTGTTTATGACAGAGAATACAGGCGCGAAGATACTGATCAGCAGTGATGATATAAGTTCAAAGCTGCCGACTACAGATGAGCTTAACATTATAAAAACAGATAAGGACTTTTCAGAAATAAGCAAACAACCGAAAGACAATCTTCGGTCAGTCAGACCGGATAATCTTGCTTACGTGATATATACATCCGGTTCAACAGGCAAGCCGAAAGGTGTGATGATAGAACATTCCGGGTAGTTAATTTAATTACATGGCATAACCGGGTTTACAAAGTAACCGGTACCAGCCGTTCAACTACAATGTCAGGAGTAGGCTTCGATGCATTCGGATGGGAGATCTTCCCTTATCTTTGTGCCGGCGCTTCATTAAATATAATTGATGATGACACGCGCATATCCCCTGAGGCTTTGCTTAATTTATTCAATTCAAATGAGATCACGCATTGTTTCATGCCAACAGCTCTTGTACCTGAGTTCATAAATGCGTCGAGACAAAAAATTAAATCGCTGCAGTACTTACTCACCGGAGGAGATAAGCTGCCCGGTGTTAATATTGAAGGAGAGCCATATAAATTAGTAAATAATTACGGACCAACCGAGAATACAGTAGTTACAACCTTTTATGAGCTTTCAGAAAAAGATAAGTATACAATACCTCCAATCGGAAAGCCAATATCAAATACCGTTGTCCGGATATTGGGAAAAAATGAAACACTTAAGCCGGCGGGCATAGCCGGAGAAATATGTATTGGAGGAGCGGGGTTAGCCAGAGGATATTTGAATCTTCCGGAATTAACGCAGGAGAAATTTATCCAAGATCCTTTCAGCAGTGAAGAAGGTGCAAGATTATACAGGACAGGAGATTCAGGACGTCGGCTTCACGACGGAAACATTGAATATCTAGGAAGAATGGATGAGCAGGTAAAGATCAGAGGATACAGAATTGAGCTTGGAGAGATAGAGAGTGTGCTTCAGGAATGTGAGTTAATAAGACAGGCGGTAGTTCTTGCTCATGATACTAATGAAGTCAGTAAAAGGCTGACAGGATATGTAGTTCCGGAAGGTGTTTTTGACAAAGATGCAGTAATGTCTTATCTGAGCAAGAGACTTCCGGATTATATGATACCTGTAATATGGGTAGAGCTCGAAAGTTTACCATTAACACAAAACGGAAAGATAGACAGGAAAGCATTACCCGATCCGGAAGTAACAGGGCTGTTATTAAATGAATATACCGCTCCGAGGAATGAAACAGAAAGAGTACTTGCTGAGATATGGAAAGACCTTCTTCGTGCAGAGCGTGTAGGTATTCATGACAACTTCTTTGAGCTTGGAGGTGATTCGATAATCACTATACAGGTAATGAGCCGTGCGCGTCGAATGGGGTATGAGTTAAAGCCGAAAGATATTTTCATTCATCAGACAATTGCAGGTTTGTCTTCGGTCCTTGCAGAGCATTCATCATCTGCGGTAACCGGTGAGCAAGGCATACTATCGGGGAGAGCGGATTGCTGCCTATACAGCAATGGTATTTCGAAGAGACAGATTCAGATATTTCTCATTTTAACCAAAGTGTATTATTATGTATTGAAAAATCTGTGTCTCCGGAAATATTGAAGAAGTCTGTAGAACAGTTAACTTCTCATCATGATGCATTGCGGTTCATTTATACAAATAAAGACGGTGAGTGGAGACAGGCATACGGGGGAAACGAAGGAACATTAATAACTCTTGATCTAAGCTCAGTAAAGGAAGACTCTTTTGCTGATGAAGTCAGAGAGCATGCGGGAAAATTCCAACGCAGTCTTGATATTGAAAAAGGAGAGCTGTCAAAGTTTGTACTGATTCAAACTCCGGAAAATCAGACGCACAACCGTTTATTAATTGTGATTCATCATCTTGCTGTAGACGGAGTATCCTGGAGAATATTACTTGAAGATCTGGAGTTATTACTGAGTGAAATTCAGAAGGAAGGAAAAGCGGAGCTTGGTGCTAAGAGCAGTTCATACCGTCAGTGGTATGAAGCACTGGAGCAATACGGTAAGAGCAAACGCTTATTGTCGCAGGTAAAATACTGGGAGGAAGCAGCAGTCAGTTATGAACCTTTACGTGCTGATAAAAAATATACCGGTGTATTAAGAGGAAAGGATATTGAAACTCAGACTCTGCGTCTTGATCCTGTTCAGACGCAATTTTTATTACAGCAAGTTCCAAGGGTTTATCATACTGAAATAAATGACATGCTTCTTTGCGCACTGGCATTGACTCTATGTGAATGGGGAAATACAGAGAAGGTGTTAATCGGGATGGAAGGACACGGTCGTGAAAATATTTCAGATGACACAGATACAAGCCGGACGGTTGGCTGGTTTACAAGCGTTTACCCTGTTCTGCTTGAAATAAAAAGCGGAAGTAATTTGTCTGATAAAATTAAATCTACGAAGGAACAATTGCGACGTGTGCCGGATAAAGGACTTGGATACGGAGTATTAAAGTATATTAATAAAAATGAAAAGCTCAAAGGAAAAGACTGCTGGGATATTGTATTTAATTATTTAGGACAGCTTGATAATGTTGTCAGCAGCGGTAAATGGTTATCGGCAGCCGGAGAGTCAGGGGGTCCAAATTCCGGGGACATGCGTACAGTAAGTAATCAGCTATCGGTTAACGGTTTTGTGCAGGGCGGAGAGCTGAGATTGAACTGGAGTTACAGCAGTCTTCATTATGAAAAGGAAACAATTTCAAATCTGATTAAAAAGTATCAGTCAGCTTTAGAGTCACTGATTTCTCATTGTACTGAGCAGCAAAAAACCGGAATAGTTTACACGCCATCAGATTATGGACTTGGTTCTGAAATAAATTATTCAGAGCTGGATAAATTTTTGAATGAGCCATACAGAGGTAAAGCCAGGAGTGAGTCCGTAGAGGGAATATACCGTTTAAGCGGGATACAGCAGGGGATGTTATTTCACAGTCTTTATGACGGTAAAGCCGGATCATATATAAATCAGTTTCAATGTGGTCTGATAGAACCTGACATTGAGATGCTGAAAAAAAGCTGGAACATTGGAATAAGTAACCACAGCATACTGCGAAGCGCTTTTTATTATGACATATTCCGTGTACCTGTTCAGTGTGTTTACAGGAATGTTGAAATTCCATCTGAAGAATCAGACTACAGGAATTATGAAAAAGATGAGCAGGAAAAATTACTAAAGGAATACACAGAGACTGACAGAATGAAGGGCTTTGATTTCAATTCAGCACCGCTCTTCCGTATGGGATTATTAAGGCTGAGCGAAAACCGGTACAGGATGTTAATGACATACCATCATATACTGATAGACGGATGGTCAATTCAGACACTGATCAAAGAATTTCTGAACACTTATGAGTTACTTTCATCAGGTAAAGAAATTGATGCAGCTGAGAACGACAGATATGAAGATTACATCAGATACATTGAACGTCAGGATAAAGAGAAGGAAGAGAATTTCTGGCGAAATTATCTTAACGGAATTGAGAACAATACATTACTGCCTTTTATAGGAACTACTTCAGACAGGACAAAAGGTCTGGGACCATGTAAACTTGATATATTAAAATTTGAAACTGATACAGCACAGCGAATAAACAGTTATGCACAAGAGCACAGAATTACTCTCAATACTTTGATCCAGGGAGTATGGTTTTACCTGCTGCATAAATATACAGGAAGCAAAGACATTATATACGGCGTGACAGTCTCGGGTCGACCTGAGGATCTGCACGGAGTCGAGAAGAGGGTAGGAATATACATCAATACTATACCTTCGCACGCGACAATAGATGAAAGTAAAAGAGTAATTGACTGGTTGCAGGAAATACAGTATCAGGAAGCCTCAGCCCGGCAGTATCAGTATACATCAATGATGGATATACAAAAATGGACAGGTATGCAGGGTGATCTTTTTGACAGCACAGTTACTTTTCAGAATTTCCCAATGAATAAGTTTAAATCCGCTGATCAGAATCTCAAAGCGGAGAATTTTGTAATTAATGAACAGAACAATTATCCGTTAAGTCTTACAGTAATAAGTTCAGAGAAGCTCAGTGTCAGGTTTTCATATAATTCAGGATTGTTAAAGGATGAGTATCTGAAAGAAATACAGAAACACTTTGAGAATATATTACTTCAGTTTATACAAAACGAAAAAGAGTCGCTGGGAGATGTTAAGCTCCTGACAAATGAAGAAGAGCATCAGCTTTTACATGAGTTTAATAAAATCACAGCTGATAAAGCGGAATTCAGAAGTGTTGTAAATTTATTTGAAGAGCAGGTAAAGAAAACCCCTAATGACACTGCGGTTATTTTTAAAGACAGAAAGGTCACCTATAAAGAATTGAACGAACGTTCAAACAGATTAGCACATTATCTTAGCAGCAAAGGTGTGAAAGCTGACAGTCCTGTTTTCATCTGCATTGAGTATTCGGTTGAAATGATTAATGGTATACTTGGTATACTTAAAGCGGGCGGAGCTTACGTGCCGATTGATCCGGATTATCCTGAGGCAAGAATAAAGCAGATGCTTGAAGATACCGATACTGGGTTGATTGTAACTAATAAAGCGAACAGAGTAAAGTTTAAGGGAAACAACATTCTAGTAATTGATGAACCCGCATCACAGTTTGATGATCTGCCGGCAGGCAATTTAAGAATTGATGTAAAGGAAAATGATCTTGCATATGTGATATATACTTCAGGTTCAACCGGAAGACCTAAAGGCGTAATGATAGAACACGGGAATCTGTATAATTACCTTGTCAACAGCGTAACAAAATATGTTACTGACGACGTGAACAGTGCGGGGAGCTTTTTACATTTGTCCTATACATTTGATGCTTCTGTAACAGGAATTTTCATGCCGTTAATTCACGGTAAGTCAGTTGTCATTAGTTCAAAGCAGTCAGTCAACGCATTCGAAGATACCAATCTTCATAAATATGCCCCGTATGATTTCATAAAAATAACTCCCTCTCACTTAGAGCTGCTTCAGTCAAAAATGAAAACTGCAGACGGGAAATTATTAACAAAGAAGTTAGTGATCGGTGGTGAGGCTTTATTAAAGAGTCAGCTAAGTATTTTAATTGAGAAAGGAATTGATGCCGAAATAATAAACGAGTATGGTCCGACAGAAGCTACTGTAGGATGCAGCACTTATTGGTTTAATACACTGAGAGACACGGAAATAATGAACAACGAAATTCCTATAGGTAAGCCAATTGACAATGTTGAGTTATACATACTAAATGAGAGAGATGAATTACAGCCTGTTGGAATTGCAGGAGAGCTTTGTATTTCCGGAAAAGGTTTATCAAGAGGATATCTGAACCGTCCTGAGCTGACAGCTGAAAAGTTTTCGAAGAATCCTTTCAGTGAAAAAGGAGAAAGGATGTACAGAACAGGAGATCTGTGCAGATGGCTGCCTGACGGAACAATTGAATATGCCGGAAGAGCTGATGATCAGGTAAAGATAAGAGGTTACAGGGTAGAGTTAGGTGAGATCGAAAGTGTTTTGCAGCAATGTGAGCTTGTTAATAATGCAGTAGTAATTGCAAAGGAAGATAAATCAGGAAGCCGAAGACTGACAGCTTACATTGTTCCGAAAAATGATTTTGAAAAGGAAGCAATGATATCATATCTTGCTCAGCGTCTGCCGAAATATATGATCCCTTCATTATGGTCAGAGCTAAAAAGCATACCTTTAACTTCAAACGGGAAGATTGACAAAAAGGCATTACCGGATCCTGAGATAACTGATTCTGTGAGCGCCGGATATACTGAGCCGCGGAATGAGACTGAAGCAAAGTTAGCTGAAGTATGGAAAAATGTGCTCGAGACAGATGAAGTCGGAGTTACCGATGATTTTTTTGACATAGGCGGTCACTCTTTGCTTGCAATAAGTTTAATCTCAGCAATACGAAATGAGCTTGGTGTGGAAATCCCTATTAATGATGTTTTTGATTATCCGACGATCGAACTCTTAGCGAAGCGCATTGACAATGAACCCGAAACAGAGTTGTTACCTTCCATTGAAGTTCAGCAATCCAAACCTGAATTCATACCTTTATCATTCAGTCAGGAGAGGTTATGGTTTATTGATCATCTCGGAGGAAGCACTCAATATCACATACCTGCAGTTTTACGATTAATAGGGAAATTGAACAAGGATGCATTGATACAGTCGGTACAAACTATAGTCAATCGTCACGAAGTACTGAGAACAGTATTTGAAGAAACGGATGGTATTGTTTTCCAAAAGATCAAAGAAAAAGATGAATGGTATTTAGAAATTCAGGATGATTTTATTTTTGAAGAAGACAATAAAGAATTAAATCAATACATACAGAAATTAATTTATACGCCTTTCGATTTATCAAAGGATCACATGCTGAGAGCAGCGCTGATCAGGTTAAAAGAAGATGAGCATATTCTTGTTGTAACACTTCACCATATTGCATCTGACGGATGGTCTGTATCCATTCTTGTAAAAGAACTGGTTGAGCTGTATAATTCTTTCGAAGAAAGCCGTGAAGCAAATCTTTCACCGCTGAAGATACAATATTCCGATTATGCAATATGGCAGCGAAAGTATTTGCAGGGTGTAGTTCTGGAGAACAAGCTCAGCTACTGGAAAGAGAAACTTGAAGGAGTGTCACCATTGGATTTACCGTCTGACTTTGCACGTCCTGCTGTTCAAAGTACTAAAGGAGAAATTTTAAATTTCCGACTGGAAAAGGAATTGTCTGAAAGAATTCATGAGCTGAGTAAAAATTCCGGAACGACTCTGTTCATGACATTGCTTGCAGCATTCAAAGTTTTACTTTACCGTTACAGCAGTCAGAACGATGTATGCGTAGGGACACCAGTTGCTGGAAGACAGCTGCAGGAGACCGAGGATATGATCGGGTTCTTTATTAATACGATTGCATTGCGAAGTGAAGTAAAAGATTCAATTTATTTTGATGAATTTTTAAAGCTGTTAAGGGAAGATACTCTGCAGGCATTTGCTCATCAGGATGTTCCTTTTGAAAAAGTAGTTGACGCTGTTGTTAAGGACAGATCTCTTAGCAGAAGTCCTTTATTTCAGGTGATGTTCATACTTCAGAATGTACCTGAGGCAGAGGAGCTGGTTTTGGGTAAACTAAAACTATCACGTGAGGTGACAGTTCACAGTGTATCAAAGTTTGATCTGACTTTCAGCATGACTGAAACTTCTGACGGTATAAAGGGAGCGGTTGAATACTGCAGTGATCTGTTCAGACAGGATACAGTTGAACGCATGATCATTCATTTTAAAAATCTCCTTGAATCAATTGTCAGCAAGCCACAGCAAAGAATAGATTCGTTGAAGATGCTTTCGGAATCAGAGATAAGCAAAGTATTAGCGGAGTTTAATAATACTAAAGCAGGTTATCCGAAGATCAGATCGTTCGTTGATCTGTTTGAAGAGTCGGTCAAAATAAATCCTGACGTAAATGCTTTGATCTTTAAGGATCAGAAGATGACCTTTAAAGAACTGAACAAGCGCTCAAATCAATTAGCTCATTATCTGCAAAGCAAAGGAATTGGGGAAGATTCATTGGTCCCGATCTGCATTGAACGCGGAGTTGAAATGGTAATTGGAATAATCGGTATTATGAAAGCCGGCGGAGCATACGTTCCTGTGGATCCCGATTATCCGGAAAAGCGCATTGCATACATTCTAAAAGACACAGGTGCAGCAATAGTGTTAAGCAGTAAAGGAGTCCGTGAAAAATTATCAGCTTCAGAAAATACTGACATCGACATCATAGAGATTGACGGAGCTTTATCAGACATAAACAAGCAGTCTTCAAAAAATTTGAAATCGGACATCAAACCCGGTCAGCTTGCATATGTAATTTATACATCAGGTTCTACAGGACAACCAAAAGGAGTAATGATAGAGCACAAAAATTTAACAAGCTATATGTTAAATAAAAAGACCGGATATGTGAGCAATGAAAAATCTAATTCCGGAAGCTTCTTACATTTGTCTTATACATTTGACGCTTCACTTACAGGTATGTTAATGCCGCTGATCAATGGTAAATCAATAGTTATTAGTTCAGAGGAATCTTTAGACGTATTTGAAGATAAAAATTTTATGAAATACGCTCCGTATGATTTCATAAAGATCACTCCGGCTCATTTTGAGTTGCTCCGGACAAAGTTCAGTAAAGATAATGGAAATGTCATAGCAAAGAAAATTGTAGTTGGCGGTGAGGCGTTGCTGCGCAGTCAATTCAATTATCTGACTGAAGAAGGAATTGATGTAAACATAGTAAATGAGTACGGACCGACTGAGGCGACAGTCGGGTGCAGCGTATTTGAATTTAATGCAAAAGAATCCGGAGAGGATTTTAAAAATGACATTCCCATTGGTAAGCCAATCGATAATGTCCGGTTATACATTCTTAATGATTTCTGTGAACCAATGCCTGTTGGAATTCCCGGTGAAATCTATATTGCAGGCGAAGGTTTAGCAAGAGGATATTTAAACCGCACAGATCTGACAGAAGAAAAATTTGTAAAAGATCCGTTCAGCAAGGAAGAAGGAGCAAGGCTATACAGGACAGGCGACCGGGGACGGTGGCTTGCTGACGGTAACATAGAGTATCTCGGGAGGATCGATGATCAGGTAAAGATACGGGGATACAGAATTGAGCTTGGAGAGATTGAGAATACTTTACAGGAAAGCGGATTGGTCCGGCAGTCGGTAGTACTTGCGCGCCAAACGTCCGGTGAAAGTAAAAGGCTTGTAGGATATGTCGTTCCCGATGGAGCATTTAACAAAGAGGCAATATTAAATTATCTTAACATCAGACTTCCGGATTACATGATACCTTCATTGTGGGTAGAGATGGAGAGTCTACCTTTGACACAGAACGGTAAGATCGATAAGAGAGCATTGCCGGACCCTGATGCAAGCGAACTTATAAGCAATGAATATGCAGCTCCGCGAAACGAGACAGAGCTGGTACTGGCGGGGATCTGGAAAGAACTGCTTCGTGTAGAGCGTGTGGGAATAAATGATAACTTCTTCGAGCTTGGCGGTGATTCGATCATAACGATACAGGTGCTGAGCCGTGCAAGGAGGATGGGATATGAATTGAAGCCGAAGGATATATTTATTCATCAGACAATAAGCGGTCTGAGCGCAGTACTGGCAGAACGTACGGCATCTGAATTAACTGCAGAGCAGGGATCATTAACAGGCAGAAGCGGATTGCTTCCGATACAGCAATGGTATCTGGACGGAGCGGATACTGATGCAGTCTCAGTTCAGGACATTTCACATTTTAACCAAAGTGTTTTACTATCAATAGATAAGACAGTGACACCGGAGATGCTCGGTATTGCAGTTGAAATGCTGTCAGCTCATCACGATGCACTTAGATTTATATATCATAAAACAGACGGAGACTGGATTCAGGAGTACGGGACAGAGAAAGGCGTATTGAATTTATTAGACCTGAAATCAGCACAAGCAAGTTCTCTTGCCGAAAAGATAAAAGAGCATGCTGAGAAATATCAGAGCAGTCTTAATATAGAGAAGGGAGAAATTGCAAAGTTTGTATTGATAGAAACTCCTGAGAGTGAAACAAAGAACAGGATCTTAATCATAGTGCACCACCTTGCGGTTGACGGAGTATCATGGCGGATAATTCTTGACGACCTTGAACTTCTTCTGAATGGATTTACGAAGAATGAAAAAGCAGAACTTGGACTAAAGAGCAGTTCATACAGACAGTGGTATGAAGCTCTTGCTGAATACGGAAAGAGCAGAAGATTATTATCACAGATCAATTACTGGGAAGAGACAGCAGACAGCTATGAAGCACTGAAGGTTGACAAAGAATTTACCGGAGCTGTAAGGGCAAAAGATCTTGAAAGTCAGGTGATGCGTCTTGACTCTGAAAGGACTAAGGAGTTATTGCAGGAAGTTCCGCGTGCATATCATACTGAGATAAACGACATGCTTCTTTGTGCTCTTGCACAGACAATTTGTGAATGGGGAGTAAAAGATAAAATAGTCATAGGACTTGAAGGACACGGAAGAGAAAGCATTTCAGAAAGCTCAGAGAATATAGATACAAGCAGGACGGTCGGTTGGTTTACAAATCTTTATCCTGTACTAATTGAGCCGGAAATAAATAAAACTTTATCGGATTCGATCAAAGCTGTGAAGGAACAGCTGCGCAGAATACCGGACAAGGGGCTGGGCTATGGAGTATTGAAGTATATAAACAAAGATGAGAAGCTTAGAGATAAAGGAAACTGGGATGTAGTGTTTAACTATCTCGGGCAGCTTGACAATGTAGTAAGCTCGGGCAAATTGTTTTCAGCTGCAGGCGAGTCAAAGGGAGAGGACATAAGCGGTGAGCATATTGTAAAAGAGAAGCTGATGATAAACGGATTTGTGCAGGGCGGGAAGTTAACGCTGAGATGGAATTACAGCAGCAGGCATTTTGAGAAAGAAACGATTGCCAAGCTGACAGAAACATATAAAAAGGAAACTTGAAGAACTGATAGCGCACTGTGTTGAACAGCAGAGATCAGGAGAGATATTTACGCCTTCGGATTATGGATTGGGATCAGAAGTCAGGTATGAAGAGCTGGATAAATTCCTTGAAGAGCCGTACAAAGGCAAAGCGAGGAGAGAGTCGATCGAAGGTTTATACAGGCTGAGCGGACTTCAGCAGGGGATGCTGTTTCATTCTTTGTATGATAGGGATAATGATTCATACATTGAGCAATTAAGCTGTGAACTGATCAATCCTGATCTGGAAATTATATCAAAGAGCTGGAATCATTTATTAAAACTTCACAGTATTTTAAGAAGCGGATTTTATTATGATGCATTCCGTGTGCCTGTTCAGTGTGTTTATAGTGAAGCAGAGATGCCGGTAACCATTCTTGATTTCAGAGATATGAATTCTGAATTGAAGTCAGTAGTAGTTGAAGATTATGAAAAATCAGACAGACGGAAGGGATTTGATCTTAAATCAGCGCCTTTGATGCGCATAGGATTTATCCGGATGAGTGATGAACGATACAGAATGTTATGGACATCTCACCATTTATTATTTGACGGCTGGTCGATGCAGATATTAATGGAAGAATTTTTGAGTATTTATGAACAGCTGTCATCAGGCAAAGAGCTCATTACAAAAGAAGAAGACAAGTTTGAAGATTATATAAAATATTTAGACCGAATTGATAAGTTCAATCAGGAAAATTACTGGCGTGAATACATGAAAAGTGTTGAAAGAAGTACATTGCTACCGTTTATAAGAAAGACACAGCTGAGAACCAAGGGTTCCGGAAATTATGAAACAGTAAATTTGAATTTTAATGAAACAGTCACAGCTAAACTGGAAGAATATTCACAAAAGAATCATATCACAATAAATACTTTAATGCAGGGAGTCTGGTCTTATCTTTTACACCGTTATACAGGGAATGATGATGTTGTTTATGGAATTGTTGTTTCAGGCCGTCCGGAAGATCTTCCGGGAATTGAGCAGAGGGTAGGAATGTATGTCAATACAATCCCGCTGCATGCAGTATTCAGCAAAGACATGGAAGCAGCGCAGTGGCTGCGTGATCTGCAGGACAGTCAGGTAACGACACGTCAGTATCAATATGTTTCATTACAGGAAATTCAGAAATGGTCAGAAGTACAGGGTGATCTGTTTGACAGTATTTTAGTATTTGAAAACTATCCTGTCAGTGATATTGTAAAATCTAAAAACTGGAATCTGAAAGTTGAGAATGTAAAACTGGAAGAGCAGAGTAATTATCCTTTTTTAGTTTTAGTAAATAAATCAGATCGAATCAGCGTAGGGTTTAATTATAAACCGGAGTTAATGTCTGAGAAATATGTGAGGGATATCAGCAGTCATTTCGGGAATGTATTGCATCAGTTAATATCAAATGAATTCTTAAAGTTTGGAGAAATAAAAATCCTGTCCGGGTCAGAGGAGTACAGATTGCTTGAAGAGTTTAATAAAACAGATAAAGATTATCCCGAGGATAAGACAGTGTTTGAATTGTTTGAAGAGCAGGTAATCAGGACACCGGAGAGTTCGGCTCTTGTTTTTGATGATGAAAGATTAACATACAGAGAACTAAACGAGCAGTCAAACAGGCTGGCACATTTCCTTCAAAGCAAAGGAGTGAAAGCGGAAATGCTTGTGCCGTTATTCATTGAGAGAAGTAAAGAAATGATCATAGGGATACTTGGTATTCTAAAAGCAGGAGGAGCTTATGTTCCGGTTGATCCCGAATATCCTGAAGAGCGTATCAAATACATTCTTGAGGATACTGAAGCAATGCTCATACTGAGCAGTAAAGAGAGCAGATCAAAATTACCTGCGCTAAAAGGTGTTGAGATCATAGAAGTGAATACAGAGTCAGTAAACATCAGCAGTCAATCATCCGGTAATCTGAAAAACTCAGCGCTGCCTGTAAATCTTATTTATGTAATTTATACATCAGGTACAACAGGAAGACCTAAAGGTGTAAAAATAGAACACAGAGGAGCCGTTAATTTAGCAACAAGTCAGATCAAATATCTTGGTATTCAATCCGGCATGAATGTTCTTCAGTTTTCGTCAATTGGTTTTGATGCATCCTGCTGGGAAATTTATACTACATTATTGAGCGGAGCAAACTTAATCATACCGCGAAAAGAAGATCTATTGTCAATAGAATCAATGGCAGCGCTTATCAGGAATCAGAATATCGATGTTGCGACATTACCGTCTTCATATCAGTTAATGATAAAGGAAAGTTTAAAAAACATCAGGACAATGATCTCCGCAGGTGAGCCTTTGAATGCAGCACTGGCTACAGAGCTGCAAACTGCAGGTGTTCGCGTATTCAATGCATATGGTCCGACAGAGAATTCTGTTTGCGTTACAAATACGGATAATCCTGTATTACAGGATGGTTCAGTGACAATCGGTAAGCCGATAGCAAATGTGAAAGTTTACATACTCGATAAAGATCTTAATGCAGTTCCTGAAGGAGCCTCAGGAGAGTTATGTGTCGGAGGAGTTCAGCTTGCGCGCGGATATTTAAACTTGCCTGAATTAACCGATTCAAAGTTCATTAAGAATCCATTTAGTAAAAATGATGAAGACAGAATTTATAAAACCGGTGATCTGGCGCGCTGGCTCCCGGACGGAAACATTGAATACCTTGGACGGATTGATGATCAGATAAAAATAGCCGGTCACAGAATTGAAACTGGAGAAATAGAAAGTCTGATGAAAGAACATTCATTGATAGAAGATGCAGCAGTTGTTTATAATGGAGTTCCGGAAAACGGAAAGTTAGTTGGATTCTATAAACCGGGAAAAATTTCCGCAGACCTTGATACAGTTATGTTAAGGAGTTATCTCGGAAAAAATCTTCCTGACTACATGATACCGGCAGAATTCGTGATACTTGATGAGATCCCGCTCACATCAAGCGGTAAAGTTGACAGAAAAAACTCATGAAATTGGAAGTTCAGCTGACAAGAGCTAATGAATATGTTGCGCCAAGAAATGAGCTTGAAGAAAAATTAGCCGGTATATGGAAAGAGCTTCTAAATTTAGAGAAGGTTGGAGTTTACGATAATTTCTTTGAACTTGGCGGCAACTCGCTTCTTGCGATGAGAGTGATCTCAGCCATACTCAAAGAACTGGAGATAGAATTAGCCATTAAAGATTTATTTAAATTTACGAATATTAGCGACCTTAGCAAATACATAGAAATAAATATAAATATTTACAACGAGGAAAAAGATTCAGCTGAATACGAAAAATTAATTATCTAATTGAAATGACAGCAACTCTTAATTATTTAACAAATGACTAACACTGTTATTGATTTATTATATTTAGCGAAGCAGAACGGCATTGATATACTTTTGGTTGGGGAGCAGCTGCAATTAAAACTTCCAAAGAATAAGGATATTGATAAGGACCTTCTTCGTCAATTAAAAGATAATAAAGCATTAATAATTGAATTTTTAAGGGACAATAAAAGGAGTAAAAACGGTAAGTCTAAAATCAGCATTTTTGACAGAGAAAATACTCAGCTGATCCCGTTATCATTCAGTCAGGAAAGGCTATGGTTTGTAGACCGTTTAGAGGGCAGCCTGCAGTATCACATACCTGCAATATACAGATTGAAAGGAAAGTTAAACAAAGGAGCTTTAGAGCAATCTTTCAGGAAAGTTGTAAACCGTCATGAAGTTCTCAGAACGATATTTCTCGAAGAGGATGGGGTACCTTATCAGATTGTCAAGCAGTCAGATGACTGGGAGCTTCCTGTAATTGACGGCTCAAAATTTAAAGATGATAGCGATTACATTAGTCAATACACACAGCAATTAATAAAGGCTCCGTTTGATTTAACAAAAGACTTTATGCTGCGAACAGTATTGATCAAGCTTGAAGAGGAAGAGCATATATTAATTGTGATCTTACATCACATAGCTTCTGATGGCTGGTCAATTTCTATCTTAGTAAAAGAAGTTACCGCAATTTATGACTCACTGATAAAAAGCCAGCCTTCGGAATTAGAGCCATTGAAAATACAATATGCCGATTTTGCATTATGGCAGAGGAAATATCTGCAAGGGAGAAACTCTTGAAAAAAAGATCAGCTACTGGAAAGAGAAGCTTAAGGATGTAACACCATTGCAATTGCCAACCGATCATCCGCGTCCTGCCGTTCAGAGTAACAGAGGCGCTGTTGCTTCATTTAATATTGATAAAGATGTTACATCTGCATTAAAAATTTTGGCTCAGAAGAATGAGAGTACACTGTTCATGACTACTCTTGCTGCATTGAAAGTATTGCTTTTCCGGTACAGTAATCAGGCTGACATTTGTGTAGGCACAGGAACAGCCGGTAGAAATCAGTATGAGCTGGAAGGGCTCATCGGGTTTTTCATAAACACTCTTGCCTTAAGAACTGAACTGAAACCGGATTCATCATTCTCAGAATTGTTAAAGCAGGTCCGTCAAACTACGCTTGATGCTTTTGATCATCAGGAAATTCCTTTTGAAAAAATAGTAGAATCTGTGGTAAAAAAAAGAGACATGAGCCGGAATCCTGTCTTTCAGGTAATGTTTGTCCTGCAAAATACACCGGACATACCTGTTCTTAATCTGGGCGAGATACAGTTTATCAGGGAAAGTCATGACCATACAACAGCGCTGTTTGATCTGTCATTTAGTTTGAATGAGACATCTAAAGGATTGGCCGGTTCTGTTGAGTTCAATACTGATCTGTTCACTGAGCATACTGTAGAGCGAATGCTGGAACATTTTAAAATATTACTCAGCTCAATTGTACAAAACCCGGATCATGAGATAATAAATCTGCGAATGATCTCTAAAGCTGAAGAGGATAAACTGCTCATTGATTTTAATAATAATGATACAGAGTATCCTGACGACAAAACAATTATAGAACTGTTTGAAGCGCAGGCAGAAAAGACGCCTAATGCTGTTGCGCTGGTATTTGAAGATCAGGAGCTTACTTATAATGAACTGAATGAAAGGTCAAATCAGCTTGCGCACTATTTAAAAAGTAAAGGAGTAAAAGAAGAAACATTTGTTTCACTTTGCATTGAGCGGTCACCGGACATGATCATTGCTATTCTCGGTATATTAAAGGCAGGCGGCGTTTATGTTCCAATAGATCCTGAGTATCCTGAAGAGCGGATTAGATTCATGATCGAAGATACAGGCAGTAATATTATTTTATCAAGCAGTTTTGTTAAATCGAAATTATCAGTATTAAATAATTCCGAAACAATTTTATTGGATGAGGATCGGGCAGATATAGGTCAGATGAAAAAAGAAAATCCTCAGACTTATGTAAAACCTGATAATTTAGCATATGTAATTTATACATCCGGATCTACAGGCAGACCAAAGGGAGTGACCGTAACACAGAAAAATGTTGTAAGCCTTGTCAAAGGGATTGATTATGTTACATTAACAAAGGACGACAAACTATTATCTACAGGTTCATCATCATTTGACGCTACAACCTTCGAGTATTGGGGCATGCTTTTAAACGGTGGACAATTAGTATTATGCACGGAAAAAATACTACTGGAAATTGATCAGCTAAAGGAAGAAATAATAAAGAGAAAAATAAACCGGATGTGGTTTACTTCCAGTTGGTTTAATCAGCTTTTGGAAACAGATATCACTTTGTTTTCAGGATTGGAAACGATCTTAGTAGGAGGTGAGAAACTGTCGGAGTATCATATTCAAAAGTTAAGGCAGGCATACCCGGGCATGGAAATAATTAACGGATACGGACCGACTGAAAATACTACATTCTCTCTGACTTACAGAATTACTGATAAGAAGATCGATGGTTCCATACCGATTGGATATCCTTTAAATAATCGTAAAGCATATATACTGGATGAACGGGAGCAGATAGTTCCTATAGGTGTGCCCGGTGAAATATGTTTAAGCGGCGCGGGTTTATCCCGCGGGTATTTAAATCGTCCGGATCAGACAGAAGAGAGATTTATAAATAATCCCTTCAGTAAAGAATCCGGAACGAGGATGTATAAGACCGGAGATCTGGGACGATGGCTGTCTGATGGCAGTATAGAATATCTGGGCAGAAAAGATGAGCAGGTGAAGATAAGAGGGTATAGAATTGAGTTAGGCGAAATAGAGAATGTACTTCAGGAAAGCGGCATGATAAGTCAGGCAGCCGTTGTAGTTCATGAAAATGAAGCAGGTGACAAGACTTTGGTATGTTATGTAATTCCTCTGGATTCGTTTGATAAGTCTTCAGTGATCTCATACCTTCGCGGTAGACTGCCTGAATATATGATCCCATCTCTATGGGTTGAAGCAGAGCATTTTGTCCTGACTCCGAATGGGAAAATAAATAAAAAAGTATTACCATCTGTTGCTGAAGCAGAGCAGATAAGTAATAAATATATTGCACCCCGAAATGAATTCGAAGAGAAGCTGGCCGTGATATGGCAGGATATATTGCATATTGAGAAGGCAGGAATTGAAGATGATTTTTTTGAATCAGGCGGTCACTCGTTGCTTGCAATGAGATTGATCTCTGCAATCCGTAAAGAGCTCAAACTGGAAATTGCTGTAAAAGAATTATTTTCGAATCCGACTATTGGTGAACTTGCTCAGGTACTGCAGGAGCAAATGAACAACCAATTGCTCCCTTCGATTGAATCAGTTCAGGACAGACCGAAATATGTTCCTTTATCTTTCAGTCAGGAAAGACTGTGGTTTATTGATCAGCTTGAAGGAAGTTTAGTTTATAATCTTCCCAGCATTATAAGATTCAAAGGTAAAATAAATACAGAAGCGTTAACATATTCATTGCGTGAGATCATCAGCCGTCACGAAGTGCTCCGTACGGTGATCCTTCAGGAAGACGGCAGCCCTTATCAGCATATCAAGAGTACAGATGAGTGGAAGTTAGGAATCACAGACGGTACGGTTTTTAAGGATGATGCACAGCTTTTGAAGGATTACATACAGCAGCTTATCAACATACCTTTCGACTTGTCAAAAGATTATATGCTTCGTGCAGAGCTGATCACTCTTAAGGAAGATGAGAGCATACTTGTAGTAACGATGCACCATATAGCGTCGGATGCGTGGTCAATGCCGATCATAGTAAAGGAAGTAACAGAACTTTACAGATCTTATGAAGAGGGTAATCCTTTATCGTTAACACCTTTGAAACTTCAGTATGCAGACTTTGCGATATGGCAGAGGAATTATCTGCAGGGAGAGGTATTAGATAAAAAGCTTGACTACTGGAAAAAGAAACTGGACGGAGTTTCAGTTTTACATCTTCCTTCTGATCTCATGCGCTCAAGCGTGAAAACAAACAGCGGCACAACTCAGAGCTTTAAGGTTGAAAAGGAAACAGCAGACGGACTTAATGAATTAAGCCGTCAGCAGGGCAGTACATTGTTCATGACCTTGCTTTCAGCTTTTAATGTGCTGCTATACAGGTACAGCGGACAGAGTGACATATCAGTAGGAACTTCCATTACCAACCGTCCGCAGCAGGAGATCGAAAATCTTATCGGATTCTTTGTAAATACACTTGCTCTGCGAAGTGAAGTAAGCAATGACATAACATTTAAAGAATTCATTCAACAGGTAAAGCAGACGACACTTGATGCATACTCACATCAGGAAGTTCCGTTTGAGAAAGTGGTAGATGCGGTAGTGAAGGACAGAGATCCGGGCAGAAGCCCGCTGTTTCAGGTGATGCTGGTATTGCATAATACACCTGAGGTTCCGCAGCTGCAGCTTGGCGGGGTACGGATGAGTACGGAAGCATTTGAGAATAATGTATCGAAGTTTGAGATAACATTTTTTGTAAATGAAACTCCAAACGGTCTGATGGTATCGGTTCAGTACAGATCGGATCTGTATTCGGAGCGGATGATAAGCCGCATGACAGAGCATTTCAAAGAGCTGCTTAGATCAGTCATAAAAGATCCGGATCAGAAGATAGGTCTTCTGCCGATGCTGAGCAAAGAGGAAGAGCATCAGTTGTCAGCAGAGATAAATACTTCAGCGGTAATTTATCCGAAAGACAAGAGCATAGTTGATCTGTTCGAGGATCAGGTTAAAAAGACACCCTCACGCAGCTGCAGTTGTTTTTGAAGGCAAAGAACTTTCTTATCTTGAATTAAATGAACGTTCAAATCAGCTGGCTCATTATCTGAGAAGCAAAGGAGTTAAGGAAGAAACACTCGTTCCGCTGTATGCGCAACGCGGTATTGAGATGATGATCGGAATGCTTGGCATAATGAAATCGGGAGCAGCCTATGTGCCGGTCGATACGGACTTCCCGCAGGACAGGATCAGGTACATGCTTGAAGATACCAAAGCTAAAATAATTGTAAGCAGTAAACAAAGCATAGCAAAGTTACCTTTTACAGAAAACATTGAGGTCATAGAGATTGAAAAAGTAACCGGCGAACCGAAAGATGATCTTCAGACAAAAGTATCACCACACAATTTAGCATACGTGATCTATACATCGGGCTCGACGGGTAAGCCAAAAGGAGTGATGATCGAACACAGAAGTCTTGTTGATTATGTATTCGGATTAAATGAAAAGATAAGGATAAATGAAAGCCGTTCATTTGCTTTAGTCTCTACCATTGCAACAGATCTTGGGAATACTGTAATTTACAGTTCGCTATTAACAGGCGGAGCATTGCATTTATTCACAAAGGAATCAGTAAGCAACATAGAATACATACACGGATATTTTAAAGAACACAGCATAGATTGCTTAAAGATAGTTCCGTCACACTGGAAAGCTTTGACGATGGTGACGGATGAAAGCTTACTGTTACCGAAGAAGCTGCTGGTATTTGGCGGCGAAGCGCTTCAATCGGAGCTGATTGAAAAGATCAGAGAGACGGGTACAGATTGCAGAGTAGTCAATCACTACGGACCGACGGAGACAACTATCGGAAAGCTTCTTCATGAAGTTGACACAAAAACAGACTATACAAAATTTACGAATACCATTCCTATCGGAAAGCCGTTCTCGAATACGCAGGTTTACATTTTAACAAAAGACAGGCAGCTGTGTCCGGCAGGCGTACCGGGAGAACTTTATATATCGGGAGACGGAGTCGCCAGAGGATATTTTAACAATGAAGAATTAACGAAAGCAAAGTTTGTAGAGGATCCGTTTGAAAAAGTTCATAAAGTTAGTAAAGTTCATAAAGTTAGTAAAGTTCATAAAGTTTATAAAGATGATGAACATGACTCGTTAATGTACGGGACAGGTGATCTTGTGAAATATTTACCGGATGGTAATATACTTTTCATTGGACGTGTAGATGATCAGATAAAGATAAGAGGATACAGGATAGAGCTTGGAGAGATCGAGAGTGTACTTCAGCAGAGTGAGTCAGTATCTCAGGCAGTAGTGCTTGCGAGAGAAGATAAGCAGGGCAACAGAAGATTAGTCGGCTATGTAACCATTGACAAAGAAAACGGAAGAGAAACCGGAAGAGAAAACGGAAGAGGATTTGATAAAGAAGCAATCACAAGTTTCTTAAAAGAGAAGCTTCCTGAATACATGGTTCCTTCGGTATTGATAGAACTTACAGAGTTTCCATTAACCGCAAATGGTAAGACAGACAGGAATGCATTACCGGATCCTGAGACACTTGATATAATGAGTGAAGGATTTACGGCTCCGCGTAATGAAGCAGAAACTAAGTTAGCAGAGATATGGAAAGAAGTTTTAGAAGTTGATCAGGTAGGCATACACGATGATTTCTTTGAGCTTGGTGGACACTCGCTTTTGGCAGTAAGATTAATATCATCGATACGAAAAGCATTTAATGTAGAGATGCCGATCGGAGATATCTTTGATTATCCGACAGTAGCATTGCTTGCAGGACAGCTTGAAGTTCAGTCAGATGCGGAAGTACTGCCGGCGATAGAAGTAATGACTGACCGTCCAAACAGGATACCATTGTCATTCAGTCAGGAGCGTCTTTGGTTCATAGACCATCTTGAAGGCAGCGTTCAGTATCACGTTCCGTCGGTGCTGAGATTGTCGGGAAAGCTGAACACGGAAGCATTGGAAAGATCATTAAGAAGCATAATCGAACGGCACGAAGTTCTCCGCACG
This sequence comes from Ignavibacteria bacterium, assembly GCA_016710985.1. GTDB lineage: Bacteria > Bacteroidota > Ignavibacteria > Tepidaquicellales > Tepidaquicellaceae > JAGPCH01. Next base: position 106,406 of record JADJTX010000015.1, on the reverse strand, counting down.
GTGATACGTGAAGAAGAAGGCGTGGGGTATCAGTTTATCAAAGACAGTGAGGGATGGGAATTAGAACTAATAGACGGAAAAGAATACAGTGAGGATAAAGATAAAGACAAGTTACAGAGTTACATAAAGCAGCTGATCAGCACGCCGTTTAATTTATCGGAAGATTATATGTTAAGAGCTCAACTTATAAAGATGAGTGAAGAAGATCACGTACTTGCGGTGACGCTGCATCATATAGCTTCGGACGGCTGGTCAACGTCGGTGATAGTGAAGGAGCTTGTTGAATTATACGGAGCATTTGAAGAGGGAAGAGAGCCGAAGCTTCAGCCGCTGCCATTGCAGTATGCGGATTATGCGATGTGGCAGAGGAAGTATCTTCAGGGCGAAGTACTTGAGAAGAAGCTTGAGTACTGGAAGGAGAACCTTGCGGGATCAGAGCCGCTTCAGCTGCCGACAGATTTTAACAGACCGGCAGTGCAGAGCATAAAAGGAGCTGTTGAAGGTTTTAAAATAGACAAGGACATATCGGATAAGCTGAATAAAATATCACAGGAAAACGGAACAACACTTTTCATGACTTTGCTTGCAGCGCTGAATGTTTTGCTTTACCGGTACAGCTCTCAGCACAACATTTGTGTCGGCACGCCGATAGCGGGAAGACAGCAAAAGGAACTTGAAGGGCTGATAGGCTTCTTTATAAATACGCTTGCATTGAGAAGTGAAGTCAATGGAAACGAAGGCTTTAAAGATTTACTTCAAAAAATAAAAGCAACAACACTGAAGGCATATGAATATCAGGATGTGCCGTTTGAGAAGGTGGTGGATGCGGTGGTGAAGGAAAGGGATATGAGCCATAGTCCTTTATTCCAGGTAATGCTGATGTTACAGAACGTACCGGATGTCCCTCAGCTTAGTCTTGGAAAAGCAGGGCTATCAGCACTTTCATTTACGCATCATACAGCTAAATTTGATCTGACATTTAGTCTGACAGAAACACCGGATGGATTAAGAGGGACAGTTGAATACTGCACAGATTTATTTGAGAAAGAAACGGCTGAAAGGATGGTCCTACATTTTAAAGAGCTGTTAAATTCTATTGTACATAATCCAAGTGAAAAGGTCAGTAAACTTTCCATTTTGAGTCAGTCTGAATTGAATAAATTAATTACGGAATTTAATGATACAAAAGTTAAGTATTCAACAGGCAAGACAGTCCTGGATCTTTTTGAAGAACAGGTAAGAGAAACTCCCGGAAACATTGCATTAATATATGGAAATGAAAAATTAACTTACAAAGAACTTGATGAGCGTTCAAATCAGCTGGCGCATTATTTAAGAAGCAAAGGAGTAAAGGAAGAGACGTTGGTTCCAATTTGCATAGAGCGCAGTATTGATATGTTTACAGGAATAATCGGAATTCTGAAAGCAGGCGGAGTGTATGTTCCGGTAGACCCGGAATATCCTGAAGACAGGATAAGGTACATGCTTGAAGACACAGGCGCAGCCTATATTGTGTGCAGTAAAAACAGCAGATCAAAATTAATTAAAACAGAGAACACAGATATCATTGTGACAGACAATGACCGGGAAAAGATAAGTAAACATTCTGCTGACAAAGTCCGGACGGATATTAAGCCTAAGAATCCGGCTTATGTAATATATACATCCGGTTCAACAGGCAAGCCGAAAGGAGTAGTAGTCGGACACAATAATCTGATGAGCTATCTACTCAACAGTAAAACAAAATATATTACAAAGGATAACTCTAACTCAGGAAGTTTTATTCATCTGCCATTTACATTTGATGCATCGGTAACGGGAATGTTCATGCCTTTGATAAACGGTAAATCCATAGTCATCAGCTCAAATCAGTCTCTCGATATATTTGAAGATGTAAATCTTCAGAAATATGCGCCATATGATTTTATAAAATTAACACCGTTGCATCTTGGATTGATACAGGCAAAAATGAAAACAGGGGACGGCGGATTGTTAACGAAGAAGTTAGTGATTGGAGGTGAAGCATTGCTTCATAGTCACATTAGTTACTTTACTGAAAATAGAATTGATGTAAACATTGTAAATGAGTACGGACCGACTGAGACGACTGTAGGTTGCAGTGTATATGAGTTTAACGCTGCGGGAGTTAATGGAAATTTGAAAAATGAAATATCCATCGGAAAGCCTATAGATAATGTTCAGATATATATATTAAGTGAAGGAGGAGAAATATCACCTGCCGGAGTACCGGGAGAAATATGCATAAGCGGCGCAGGTGTTTCGATAGGATATTTAAACCGCACAGATCTGACAGAAGAAAAATTTGTAAAAGATCCGTTCAGCAAGGAAGAAGGAGCAAGGCTATACAGGACAGGCGACCGGGGACGGTGGCTTGCTGACGGTAACATAGAGTATCTCGGGAGGATCGATGATCAGGTAAAGATACGCGGATACAGAATTGAGCTTGGAGAGATTGAGAATACTTTACAGGAAAGCGGATTGGTCCGGCAGTCGGTAGTACTTGCGCGCCAAACGTCCGGTGAAAGTAAAAGGCTTGTAGGATATGTCGTTCCCGATGGAGCATTTAACAAAGATGCAATTATAAATTATCTTAACATCAGACTTCCGGATTACATGATACCTTCATTGTGGGTAGAGATGGAGAGTCTTCCGCTGACACAGAACGGTAAGATCGATAAGAGAGCATTGCCTGACCCTGATGCAAGCGAACTTGTAAGCAATGAGTATGCAGCTCCGCGAAATGAGACAGAGCTGGTACTGGCGGAGATCTGGAAAGAACTGCTTCGTGTAGAGCGTGTGGGAATAAATGATAACTTCTTCGAGCTTGGCGGTGATTCGATCATAACGATACAGGTGCTGAGCCGTGCAAGGAGGATGGGATATGAATTGAAGCCGAAGGATATATTTATTCATCAGACAATAAGCGGTCTGAGCGCAGTACTGGCAGAACGTACGGCATCTGAATTAACTGCAGAGCAGGGATCATTAACAGGCAGAAGCGGATTGCTTCCGATACAGCAATGGTATTTAGATGGATCAGATTCAGTTTCCGATACAGACACTTCACATTTTAACCAAAGTGTTTTATTATCAATAGATAAGACAGTGACACCGGAGATGCTCGGTATTGCAGTTGAAATGCTGACAGCTCATCACGATGCACTTAGATTTATTTATCATAAAGCAGACGGAGACTGGATTCAGGAGTACGGGACAGAGAAAGGCGTATTGAATGTATTGGACCTGAAATCAGCACAAGCAAGTTCTCTTGCCGAAAAGATAAAAGAGCATGCTGAGAAATATCAGAGCAGTCTTAATATAGAGAAGGGAGAAATGGCAAAGTTTGTATTTATCGAAACTCCTGAGAGTGAAACAAGCAACACGATCTTAATCATAGTGCACTACCTTGCGGTTGACGGAGTATCATGGCGGATAATTCTTGACGACCTTGAACTTCTTCTGAATGGATTTACGAAGAATGAAAAAGCAGAACTTGGACTAAAGAGCAGTTCATACAGACAGTGGTATGAAGCTCTTGCTGAATACGGAAAGAGCAGAAGATTATTATCACAGATCAATTACTGGGAAGAGACAGCAGACAGCTATGAAGCACTGAAGGTTGACAAAGAATTTACCGGAGCTGTAAGGGCAAAAGATCTTGAAAGTCAGGTGATGCGTCTTGACTCTGAAAGGACTAAGGAGTTATTGCAGGAAGTTCCGCGTGCATATCATACTGAGATAAACGACATGCTTCTTTGCGCTCTTGCACAGACAATTTGTGAATGGGGAGCAAAAGATAAAATAGTCATAGGACTTGAAGGACACGGCAGAGAAAGCATTTCAGAAAGCTCAGAGAATATAGATACAAGCAGGACGGTTGGTTGGTTTACAAATCTTTATCCTGTACTAATTGAACCGGAAATAAATAAAACTTTATCGGATTCGATCAAAGCTGTGAAGGAACAGCTGCGCAGAATACCGGACAAGGGGCTGGGCTACGGAGTATTAAAATATATAAATAAAGATGAGAAGCTTAGAGATAAAGGAAACTGGGATGTAGTGTTTAACTATCTCGGGCAGCTTGACAATGTAGTAAGCTCGGGCAAATTGTTTTCAGGCGCAGGCGAGTCAAAGGGAGAGGACATAAGCGGTGAGCATATTGTAAAAGAGAAGCTGATGATAAACGGATTTGTGCAGGGCGGGAAGTTAACGCTGAGATGGAATTACAGCAGCAGGCATTTTGATAATGAAACGATAGGAAAGCTGACAGAAATATATAAAACGAAACTTGAAGAACTGATAGCGCACTGTGTTGAGCAGCAGAGATCAGGAGAGATATTTACGCCTTCGGATTATGGATTGGGATCAGAGGTCAGATATGAAGAGCTGGATAAATTCCTTGAAGAGCCGTACAAAGGCAAAGCGAGGAGAGAGTCGATCGAAGCTTTATACAGGTTGAGCGGACTTCAGCAGGGGATGCTGTTTCATTCTTTGTATGATGGGAGAGCAGGATCTTACATTAATCAACTTGCCTGTGATCTGGTAAATCCGGATATTGATAAATTGATTAGAAGCTGGAACTCTGTTTTAAATAATCACAGTATTCTGCGAAGCGGATTTTATTATGATTCATTCAAAGTTCCGGTTCAATGTGTTTACAGAGAAGCTGAAATATCAGTTGAGATTATCGATCACAGAAAAACAGATCCGGGTGAGATTGAAAACGAGATTAAAGAATATACAAGATCAGACAGGGCTAAAGGTTTCGTTTTCAAATCAGCTCCGTTGATGCGTGTTGCTTTATTCCGGATAAGTGATGACCGCTACCGAATGCTTCTCACATATCATCATATATTGTTTGACGGGTGGTCGCTTCAGATATTGGTTGAAGAGTTTTTAAACGTTTACGATTCTGTTGTTTCAGGTATTGAAATAAAACCCGGGGAAGATGACCGGTTTGAAGATTATATCCGATACATTGAAAGACTTGAAAAAGAAGATGAAAAAAAATTCTGGGGTAATTATCTGAATACTACCGGAGACAGTTCCCTGCTTCCTTTTATAGAAACGACTTCAGAGAGAACAAAAGGTCTGGGGTTATATAAACAATCCACACTTGAGTTGGATACTTCTTATTCTGAAAAAATTCAAAGTTATGCTCAGGCAAATCGAATTACACTAAATACATTAATACAGGGAGTTTGGTCATATCTTTTACACAGGTATTCAGGAAGTAAAGAAATAATTTTTGGAGTTACGGTTTCCGGGCGTCCTGATGATTTACCCGGTGTAGAAAATCGTGTTGGAATGTATATCAACACAGTTCCTTCTTGTGCAACTATACTGCAGAATGAAAAGATAGGAGACTGGTTAAGGAGCATGCAAAATAAAGAAGCCTTGTCAAGACAATATCAGTTCACTCCAATACACGATATTCAGAAATGGTCAGGATTACACGGTGATCTGTTTGACACTACTCTTACATTCCAGAATTATCCGATAAGTAAATTAATATCCTCTCATGACTGGAAACTGAAAGTTGAGAACATACTTGTAACGGAGCAGAACAATTTCCCGCTGAGTCTAACAATAGTGAATGCGGAAAAAGTAAGTGTCCGTTTTTCATATAACTCCGGTTTGCTTAAAGACGAATATGTAAATGAAATACGTAATCATTTTGAACATGTATTATTTCAGTTTATTAAAAATGAAAATGAAAAGCTGAGGGATGTTAAGCTGCTTACCTCTGCCGAAGAGCATGAGATACTCGAAGAGTTTAACCGTAGGAGAACAGATACTCAGAAATACAAGAGTGCAATTGAGTTGTTTGAGGGACAGGTATTTAAAACACCGGATGCTATTGCGTTGATTTGTAAAGACGATAAAATCACTTATGAAGTTTTAAATACACGTGCAAACCGGTTAGCACATTATCTTATCAGTAAAGGCATTAAAGAAAATATTCCTGTCCCTGTTTGCCTGGAGAATTCATTTGAGATGATCATAGCAATAATTGGCATACTAAAATCCGGAGGATCTTATGTGCCGATTGATCCGGATTATCCTGATGAAAGAATAAAATACATGGTCGATAATACCGGTAGTGAATTAATTGTTACAAATCATGAAAACAAATCAAATTTTACGCACACATCTGAAGAGAATGTCATAATCATCGACGAGGGTATGTCTCAATTTGAGAAAATGAATACTGACAACCCGGGAAAAGTAATAGAAGGAGATGATCTCGCTTATATTATTTATACTTCCGGTTCAACAGGTAATCCCAAAGGCGTGATGATACAGCATAAGAACTTATTTAGTTATCTTACTAACGGCAAAACCAATTACATAAACAATGATGGCAGCAATGCAGGAAGCTATATACACTTATCATATACTTTCGACGCATCAGTAACAGGTATTTTCATGCCGTTGATAAAAGGTAAGTCAGTCGTCATAGGTTCGAGTCAATCTGTTGATGTTTTTGATGACATTAATCTTCAGAAGTTTGCTCCATATGATTTCATTAAGATCACCCCTTCGCATTTGGAGCTATTGCAGACGAAGATGAAGCTTCCTGACGGAAACCTTTTGACTAAGAAACTGGTGATTGGAGGTGAAGCATTATTGTTGAGTCAGTTAAGTTATCTGATCGAAAAAAGAATTGATGTGGAGATAATTAATGAATACGGACCGACAGAAGCAACAGTAGGATGCAGTATATTTTGTTTTAATATTCAGAATGATACAGTAAATTTAAGAAATGAAATTCCGATCGGTAAGCCAATAGATAATGTAAGAATATACATACTTGATGAAAATCAGGAGCTGCTTCCCGCAGGAGTAACCGGTGAGATATGCATAGGTGGCGACGGTTTATCAATTGGATATTTGAATTTACCCGAACTGACAAAAGAGAAGTTCATAACAGATCCGTTCGGCGAAGCAGGCGCTAAACTATACAGGACCGGAGATCTGGGACGATGGCTCCCGGACGGCAATATAGAATACAAGGGCAGGACGGATGATCAGGTAAAGATAAGCGGATACAGAATCGAACTCGGAGAGATTGAAAGTGTGCTTCAGCAGTGCGATGAGGTTAAGCAATCAGTGATACTTGCAAGAGAGGATAATTCTGGCAACCGAAGACTGACAGCTTATGTAGTGCCTGAAAATATTTTTAACAAAGAAGCATTGATATTATACTTATCCGGCAGATTACCTGATTATATGATCCCAGCGCAGTGGGTTGAGTTAGAGAGTTTTCCTTTGACATCAAACGGAAAGATAGACAGAAAGGGATTACCTGATCCTGAGACTTCAGGTGAATTAAGCAAACAGTATGAATCTCCCCGCAATGACATTGAAGCAAAGCTGGCAGAAATCTGGCAGGAGGTTTTAGATATTGACAGGATAGGTATACATGATGAATTCATTGATCTGGGTGGGCACTCACTGGATGCAATAAGTTTGATATCAGCAATAAGAAGAGAGTTAAGACTGGAAATACCCATCACTATTATTTTTAAATATCCGACAGTAGCGTTGCTTGCATCACAACTTCAGAACCAGTCTGATTCAGAAGTACTGCCTTCAATCGAAGTCTTATCAAATCGCCCGGAAAAAATACCACTGTCTTTCAGTCAGGAGCGGCTTTGGTTCATTGATCAGTTAGAAGGAAGCATTCAATACCATGTCAGATCCGTTTTGCGGTTCAAAGGTAAAATAAATACAGAAGCGTTAACATATTCATTGCGTGAGATCATCAGCCGTCACGAAGTGCTCCGTACGGTGATCCTTCAGGAAGACGGCAGCCCTTATCAGCATATCAAGAGTACAGATGAGTGGAAGTTAGGAATCACAGACGGTACGGTTTTTAAGGATGATGCACAGCTTTGAAGGATTACATACAGCAGCTTATCAACATACCTTTCGACTTGTCAAAAGATTATATGCTTCGTGCAGAGCTGATCAATCTTCAGGAAGATGAGAGCATACTTGTAGTAACAATGCACCATATTGCTTCGGATGCGTGGTCAATGCCGATCATAGTAAAGGATGTGACGGAGCTTTACAGATCTTATGAAGAAGGTAATCCTTTAACTTTAGAGTCATTGAAACTTCAGTATGCGGATTTTGCGATATGGCAGAGGAATTATCTGCAGGGAGAGGTATAAGATAAAAAGCTTGACTACTGGAAAAAGAAACTGGACGGAGTTTCAGTTTTACATCTTCCTTCTGATCTCATGCGCTCAAGCGTGAAAACAAACAGCGGCACAACTCAGAGCTTTAAGGTAGAAAAGGAAACAGCAAACGGACTTAATGAATTAAGCCGTCAGCAGGGCAGTACATTGTTCATGACCTTGCTTTCAGCTTTTAATGTGCTGCTATACAGGTACAGCGGACAGAGTGACATATCAGTAGGAACTTCCATTACCAACCGTCCGCAGCAGGAGATCGAAAACCTTATCGGATTCTTTGTAAATACACTTGCTCTGCGAAGTGAAGTAAGCAATGATGAAACATTCATTGAGTTGCTTCATCAGGTAAAGCAGACGACACTTGATGCATACTCACATCAGGAAGTTCCGTTTGAGAAAGTGGTAGATGCGGTAGTGAAGGACAGAGATCCGGGCAGAAGCCCGCTGTTTCAGGTGATGCTGGTATTGCATAATACACCTGAGGTTCCGCAGCTGCAGCTTGGCGAGGTGCGGATGAGTACGGAAGCATTTGAGAATAATGTATCGAAGTTTGAGATAACATTTTTTGTAAATGAAACTCCAAACGGCCTGATGGTATCGGTTCAGTACAGGTCGGATCTTTATTCGGAGCGGATGATAAGCCGCATGACAGAGCATTTCAAAGAGCTGCTCAGATCAGTCATAAAAGATCCGGATCAGAAGATAGGTCTTCTGCCGATGCTGAGCAAAGAGGAAGAGCATCAGTTGTCAGCAGAGATAAATACTTCAGCGGTAATTTATCCGAAAGACAAGAGCATAGTTGATCTGTTCGAGGATCAGGTTAAAAAGACACCTCACGCAGCTGCAGTTGTTTTCGAAGGCAAAGAACTTTCTTATCTTGAATTAAATGAACGTTCAAATCAGCTGGCTCATTATCTGAGAAGCAAAGGAGTTAAGGAAGAAACAGCCGTTCCGCTGTATTCGCAACGCGGTATTGAGATGATGATCGGAATGCTTGGCATAATGAAATCGGGTGCAGCTTATGTGCCGGTCGATACGGACTTCCCGCAGGACAGGATCAGATACATGCTTGAAGATACCAAAGCTAAAATAATTGTAAGCAGTAAACAGAGCAGATCAAAATTACCTTTTACAGAAAACATCGAAGTAATAGAAATAGAAAAAGTAACAGGCGAACCGAAAGAAAACCTTCAGACAAAAGTATCACCTGATAATTTAGCATACGTGATCTATACATCGGGCTCGACGGGTAAGCCAAAAGGCGTTATGATAGAACACAGAAGTCTTGTTGATTATGTATTTGGATTAAATGAAAAGATAAGTATAAATGAGAGCCGTTCATTTGCGTTGGTTTCAACCATTGCAACCGATCTTGGGAATACTGTGATCTACAGTTCGCTGTTAACAGGCGGAGCATTGCATTTATTTACAAAAGAATCAGTAAGCAACATAGAATACATACACGGATATTTTAAAGAACACAGCATAGATTGTTTAAAGATAGTTCCTTCGCACTGGAAAGCTTTGATGAATGAAGATAAGTTACTGTTGCCAAAGAAGCTGCTGGTATTCGGCGGTGAAGCACTTCAATCGGAGCTGATTGAAAAGATCAGAGAGACGGGTACAGATTGCAGAATAGTAAATCACTACGGACCGACGGAGACAACTATCGGAAAACTGCTTCACGAAGTGGACACACAAACAGACTATACAAACTTTGTTAATACGATTCCTATCGGAAAGCCGTTCTCGAATACGCAGGTTTACATTTTAACAAAAGACAGGCAGCTGTGTCCGGCAGGCGTACCGGGAGAACTTTATATATCGGGAGACGGAGTCGCCAGAGGATATTTTAACAATGAAGAATTAACGAAAGCAAAGTTTGTAGAGAATCCGTTTGAAAAAGTTCATAAAGTTCATAAAGTTCATAAAGTTAGTAAAGTTCATAAAGTTCATAAAGATGATGAACATGACTCGTTAATGTACGGGACAGGTGATCTTGTGAAATATTTACCGGATGGTAATATACTTTTCATTGGACGTGTAGATGATCAGATAAAGATAAGAGGATACAGGATAGAGCTTGGCGAGATAGAGAGTGTACTTCAGCAGAGTGAGTCAGTATCTCAGGCAGTAGTGCTTGCGAGAGAAGATAAGCAGGGCAACAGAAGATTAGTCGGCTATGTAACCATTGACAAAGAAACCGGAAGAGAAACCGGAAGAGGATTTGATAAAGAAGCGATCACAAGTTTCTTAAAAGAGAAGCTTCCTGAATACATGGTACCTTCTGTGTTGATAGAGCTTACAGAGTTTCCATTAACCGCAAATGGTAAGACAGACAGGAATGCATTACCGGATCCTGAGACACTTGATATAATGAGTGAAGGATTTACGGCTCCGCGTAATGAAGCAGAAACTAAGTTAGCAGAGATATGGAAAGAAGTTTTAGAAGTTGATCAGGTAGGCATACACGATGATTTCTTTGAGCTTGGCGGTCACTCGCTTTTGGCAGTAAGATTAATATCAGCGATACGAAAAGCATTTAATGTAGAGATGCCGATCGGAGATATCTTTGATTATCCGACAGTAGCATTGCTTTCAGGACAGCTTGAAGTTCAGTCAGATGCGGAAGTGCTGCCTGCAATTGAAGTAATAAAGGAACGTCCTCAAAGGATACCATTGTCATTCAGTCAGGAGAGACTTTGGTTCATAGATCATCTTGAAGGCAGCGTTCAGTATCACGTACCGTCGGTGCTGAGATTGACAGGTAAGCTGAACACGGAAGCATTGGAAAGATCATTAAGAAGCATAATCGAACGGCACGAAGTTCTCCGCACGGTGATACGTGAAGAAGAAGGCGTGGGCTATCAGTTTATCAAAGACAGTGAGGGATGGAGTTTAGAAACCATAGACGGAAAAGAATACAGTGAGGATAAAGATAAAGACAAGTTACAGAGTTACATAAAGCAGCTGATCAGCACGCCGTTTAATTTATCGGAAGATTATATGTTAAGAGCTCAACTTATAAAGATGAGTGAAGAAGATCACGTACTTGCGGTGACGCTGCATCATATAGCTTCGGACGGCTGGTCAACGTCGGTGATAGTGAAGGAGCTTGTTGAATTATACGGAGCATTTGAAGAGGGAAGAGAGCCGAAGCTTCAGCCGCTGCCATTGCAGTATGCGGATTATGCGATGTGGCAGAGGAAGTATCTTCAGGGCGAAGTACTTGAGAAGAAGCTTGAGTACTGGAAGGAGAACCTTGCGGGATCAGAGCCGCTGCAGCTGCCGACAGATTTTAACAGACCTGCGATGCAGAGCATACGGGGAGCTGTTGCAGGATTTAAAATTGAAAAGGACATATCGGATAAGCTGAATAAAATATCACAGGAAAACGGGACGACACTGTTTATGACTTTGCTTGCAGCGCTGAACGTATTGCTTTACAGATACAGCTCTCAGCACGACATCTGTATCGGCACGCCGGTAGCGGGCAGGCAGCAGCAGAATCTCGAAGGGCTGATAGGCTTCTTTATAAATACGCTTGCATTGAGAAGTGAAGTAAATGGAAACGAAGGCTTTAAAGATTTACTTCAAAAAATTAAAGCAACAACACTGAAGGCATATGAATATCAGGATGTGCCGTTTGAGAAGGTGGTGGATGCGGTAGTGAAGGACAGGGATCAAAGCAGGACTCCTATATTTCAGGTAATGTTTGTATTACAGAATACACCTGATATTCCAAAGCTGCAATTAGGAAATGTAATGCTCTCCAAGGAAGGTCACGAACATACATCAGCTAAGTTTGATCTTACTGTAAACATAAATGAAACAGCTCAGGGTTTTGTCGGCAATATTCAGTATTGCACTGATCTCTTTAATGCTGATACGATAAACAGAATGATCGAACATTTTAAAGAGTTACTAAAGTCTATCGTATTGAACCCGGAACAAAATGTCGGGGAGATGTCCATGCTGACAAAAGAAGAACTGCACATGTTAAGGGTTGAGTTTAATAATACTAAAGTTGATTTCCAAACAGACAAAACACCAATTGATTTATTTGAGGAACATGCAGAAAAAACACCGGACAGCCCAGCAATATTTTTTGGAAGTGAAAAATTAACTTACAAAGAACTAAATGAACGTTCAAATAAACTGGCGCACTATTTAATAAGTAAAGGAGTAAAAGATGAAACTCTTATTCCTATTTGCATGGACAGAAGTGCAGGAATGATTATCGGGATACTGGGAGTATTAAAGTCAGGCGGTGCATATGTACCGGTTGATCCTGAATATCCGGATGAACGAATCAGATTCATGCTTGAGGACACAGATGCTGCAATTGTTTTGAGCAGTAAATCATTCAGATCTAAAATACCTGTATCTGAAAAAATTGAGATCATTGAAATAGGCGGAGACTGGTCAAAGATAGACAAAATGTCTTATGATAATCCTGATAAAATCATTAAGCCTGATCAGCTCGCATATGTAATTTACACATCAGGATCAACCGGTAAACCAAAGGGAGTGATGATTGAAAATTCAGGTTTATTAAATCTGATAATGTGGCATAATCAAACTTACAAAGTAACCTCACAAAGCCGTTGTACTGCAATGGCCGGAGTTGGATTTGACGCTTTCGGTTGGGAGATCTGGCCATATTTATCTGCCGGTGCTTCAATAACTATTATTGATGATGACACACGTTTATCAACTGATGCTTTATTAAACTTAATTAATCAAAACAGAATAACACATAGTTTTATGCCGACGGCAATTGTGCCGGAATTTATTAATGAATCACTCGATAAATTAGATTCCTTGCGATATTTACTTACAGGCGGAGACAAGTTACAAGGTCTATTAATGGAGCATAAGACATTCAAATTAGTAAATAATTACGGACCTACGGAGAACACTGTAGTTACGAGCTTCTATGAACTATCCGAAAAAGATTCTTACATAACTCCTCCAATAGGAAAACCAATTTCAAATACAGTTGTGTATATTTTAGATGAGTGTCAAAATAATGTTCCGGTTGGTGTAACAGGAGAAATATGCATTGAGGAGAAGGGTTAGCCTGAGGCTATTTGAATAGTCCGGATCTATCGGAAGAAAAATTTATAAAAAATCCCGTTGAAAATGATGTTGTTGTGAGGTTATATAAAACCGGAGACTTAGGAAGATGGTTATCTAACGGGAACATTGAATATCAGGGAAGGAAAGATGAACAGTTAAAAATCAGAGGTTACCGTATTGAGCCCGGGGAAATAGAGAGTGTACTTCAGGAATGTGAACTCGTAAGTAATGCTGTTGTAACAGCGTTTGTTAAAGATGGCAGTAAAATTTTAATAGGGTATGTAGTACCTAAAGGTATTTTTGACAAAACAGAAGTGATGGAATATCTTCGTGTTAAACTTCCCGAATACATGGTTCCTTCGATATGGGTAGAGCTTGAGAATTTGCCGCTGACCCCAAACGGAAAAATTGACAAGAAAGCATTACCACAGCCTGAAATAGGTGAACAAAGAAGTGGATATGAAGCTCCGGGTAATGAGATAGAATGGATGCTTGCAAAAAACTGGGAAAAACTTCTGGGTGTAGAAAGAGTTGGAATCAACGATAATTTTTTTGAATTGGGGGGACATTCAATACTAGCTCTTCAAATATTCGGATACATTGAAAAACTAACAGGACGAAAGCTTGCAATTTCAACTCTGTTCAATTCTCCGACGATTAAAGGACTCTCAAAAATTTTAAAGGATGAAGATTGGAAACCTTCGTGGAGATCACTTGTTCCGGTTAAATCCGGAGGTTCAAAACTGCCTTTTTTCTATGTTCCTCCTGCTGCACAAACGGCATTAACACTTCAGAAATTAATAAAATATATTCCATCTGATCAGCCGGTGTATGTTTTAGAGCCACTTGGTCAGGATGGCAAAGAGCAGCCGCATACTGATTTAAAAGAGATGGCTGCGTTTTATGTAAAAGAAATTCAATCATTACAGGCTGAAGGACCGTATTTACTTGGAGGGAGATGTTTTGGCGGCAGAGTTGCTTTTGAAATGGCTCAGCAATTAAGAAAAGCCGGACACGAAGTCGCTTTATTAGCTATATTTGACACGTGGCCGCCGTTTATATCAACTCCGAAGCCATATATTCCGCCGAAGAGAGATGCCAGGCATTTTATGGTAAGAAGTTTACATCATTTAAGAGCAGGAGCTCTGTGGACAGTTGTAAAAAATTATTCTGCATATGTTTATTTTAAAACAAAAAAGGGAATTAAGGAGAAAGCAGAATATATGCTAAGTGATTCCAAGAAAAAAATATTCGATGAAATAAGACAGATACATTTCAAGGCGCAGGACAGATATGTTGCTTCAAAATATCCGGGTAAAATAACTCTGATTGAATGTGCAAATTACAAAGCTGAGAACAAAGAAGGCTGGAGAAAGCTTGCAGAGGAGGGGCTTGAATCACATGTAATCCCGGATACTGAACATACCACCATTATGAGTGAACCACACATTAAACTGTTTGCAGAAAAGCTGAATCAAATACTCGATAAGACTAATAATGAAATTGAAAACAGACCATATTCTGCTCCATATAATTCCGTAAATAAAATAAACGAAGAAAAAAGATATTTAAATAAAACTTTTTTAAAGTTTTTAAAAAGCAATATTGACGATAAATTTATTGTCAGTATATCAAATTCATTCCACGTCTTCCAGAAAGTTACGGCATTAATTTAATTTTAAAGATACACTAAAAAATATGACATTTGATTTTAAGAACCTCAAATCCGATTTATCCAATATATCAAAAACAATCAGATTTGTATACGACAGTGACAAACGATTATGTTATTTCAGGCTGGTATTAATAATAGTTCAGAGTATTTTACCGCTAATTTCACTTTATCTTCTTAAGGAATTAATTGATACTATAACAAATTCGGGAACTTCAGGTTCTGATGATGTCTGGTTTACCATATCACTTGTTTGCGGGGTATTCTTATTTACGCAGATATCAGCTGTAATAAATACAATAGTTGGTGAAATATTAGGACAGAGAATTATTGATTTTATAAATAGTCTTCTTCATAATAAATCTCTGGAATTGGATCTTACATACTATGATAATCCCGAGTATCACGATACATTTCACAGAGCTCAGCAGGAAGCAACTTTTCGCCCGATTCAAATTTTAAACAATATCTCGGAATTAATAAAGAATCTGATCTCATTTGTAGGTGTTGCTGTTATTCTTGCCTCGGTCTCAGGGTATGTTTTACTAATAATGGTGATTGCAGGTATCCCCGCGTTATTTATTAAATTGACCAGAACTAAAATTTATTATGAATGGAGAAAAGCAAATACCAGTTTGTACAGAAAGGTTAATTATTGCAGCATGCTAATGACCCATCGTATTTAGGCAAAGGAAATCAGAATTTTTAATCTCGGAGATTATATTCAGAAATACCATGACACAACACGCGGAGCATTGATGGAACAGGTTATTAAATTATTGAAAAAGCAGGCCAGTGGCAATATTGTTTCAAGTTTTTTTGAAGTCGGTGCGCTTACTATAGCGATAGTTATGTTAACGAATAAATTTTACGCCGGTGAAACTACAATCGGAGGTTTTGTAATGTTCTTTGGAGCTGTTAGAAGCGCAAATACCTATTTGAATGGAATTTTGGGAAATGTTACAGGCATTTATAATAATAAATTATTTTTAAGTAACCTCTTTGAGTTTATAAATCTGAAACCGCAAATAAAACAAATTCAGAATGCATATCCTTTACCCAAGCTAACGAAGGGAATTAGGTTTGAGAATGTTTCATTTCATTATGAAGGAAGTACAAAAAATGTATTAGAAAATATTTCATTTTCAATAAAGCCCGGTGAAACTGTATTAATCACTGGTAAGAACGGAGCGGGGAAAACTACCTTAATAAATTTATTGTGTCGAATGTATGAATGTACAAAGGGAACAATTACTTTTGACGATATAAATATCAGAGACATAGACATTCATTCGTTACATAAAAATATAGGAATAATTTATCAGGATTATTGCAAATATGATTTGACTGTAAAAGAAAACATCAGATTCGGTGATGTTGATATGGAAAACGATCTTGAATCAGTTACTGAACTATCAGGTGCAAAAGTATTTATTGACGAATTTCCTGAAAGATACGATACAATTGTCGGGAAATATTTTAAAGACGGAGAGGAACTCAGCACAGGTCAATGGCAAAAGATCGCATTAGCGAGAGCTTTTTACAGTGATTCTCAAATTATCATACTGGATGAACCTACAAGTTCAATAGATCTTCTTGCTGAAAATAATTTTTTGAAAATCTTCACAGCCATACAAAGAATAAAATAGTGATTATTATAGGACACAAGATCACACGTAAAATAAAGGCTGACAGTTACTTTACATTGCAGAAAGGAAAACTGACAAAAGTCAATCAGGAATTTGTAAATGCTTAACTTTATACTCAAAATCATTCCCTGTTAACTCATTATAGTTATTTAAAATTGACGGAAATTTCCATTATGCTTTTTTTTAACACATTATTCAAAGACTTACTTAAGTAATCCATTTTGATTTTCAGAGGTTAACAAATATAAGAATTGAATTTGAAATTCAATAATGATAATTTTAAAATAGATTGAGGCAAAAATTTCCAATGATTTTAATATAATGCGAATTAAAAGGATTTTATCCAGCGGAAGTGGTGGAACTGGCAGACACACCATCTTGAGGGGGTGGCGCTCACAAGGCGTGCGGGTTCAAGTCCCGCCTTCCGCACAAACTAAATTATATTTTCAAAAATTACTAAAAGCGTAAGCAAATTATATTGATTTTTACGTTGAAACGTGATATCTTTGTAATCTTTATTAAAAAAATAATTAAACCAGGATAAAATTTGTCTAAAAAGATTTACGAATCTTATATTATCATTGACGGTAATCTAGAGGAAACCGCAATAGAAGAAGAAATCAAAAAAATCGAAACCCTTCTTTTAAAAAACGAAGTTGAAATTGTAAATATTGATAAAATCGGAAGAAAAAGATTAGCGTATCCGATTAAGAAAAAAATAAATGGATTTTATGTCTGCTTCGAAATTCTTGCCCCTACCAATGTAATAACAAAGCTTGAACGTTCTTATATTTTAAATGAGAATATTCTCAGATATTTAACAATATATGTATCTCCGATAACAAAGAAAGAGAAAGAGGAACATTTCAAGAACAAAGCATTCTTACAGTCAAAGTATGAAGAAGAAAAATTGAAACAGGAAAGTTTAAAGGAAGAGGCAACTGTCCCGACGGAAGCTATACCCGCTTAAAAAATCCTAAAAACAGATTAAATAAAATTCATTAATTAAAAAATATATATTTATTTTGGAGGAAAAACATGGCTGATTACAAGATGCCCGAACTAAACTCAGTAGTAATTGCAGGAAACCTTACAAAAGATCCTATCTTCAGACAAACAACTTCAGGAACACCGGTTGTAAATTTTTCTATTGCCAGTAACAGAAGGTTCAAAGACAAAAATGAAGAATGGAAAGAAGATGTTTGCTATGTAGGGATTGTCGCATGGAACCGGCTTGCAGACAGCTGCAAGGATAGATTGAAAAAGGGAAATGCAGTATTGGTAGACGGAGAGCTGCAAAGCAGAACATTTAAAACTGAAGACGGAACAAATAGAACGATTGTTGAAATCAAAGCAAGGAGAATTCAATTCCTGAATAAAAGAGGATCGGTTGCGGATGCGGATAAAGAGGATGATATCACAACATTTACAGATGATTCCTTTGATGCTTTATTGTCTCCTGAAGACTCAGATCTAATAAAAGGTAGCAACGCAAAATAAATATAAACAAAAAAATATCAGTTAGTAATATATTATTCTAACTGTATTTATTATAACTTATAAAGATGAAAATTATTTTAAAAAAAGAACACGAACTTCTTGGTGATGAAGGTCAGGTTGTAAATGTAAAAAACGGATATGCCAGAAATTATCTAATTCCTAAAGGGTATGCTACGATTGCCAGCGATTCAAACTTGAAGAACTACGAGGAAATCAAAAAGCAAAGAGCAAAAAAAGTACAGAAATTAGTTGAAGAAGCCAAAAAAATTGCATCAGATTTATCAACTCATTCCATAACTTTTGAAGTAAAAACAGGTGAAGAAGACAAAATCTTTGGTTCTGTCACATCACAAATGATTTTTGACAAACTCAAAGAAAAAGGTTTTGAAGATATTGACAGAAAAAAGATTGTTTTAAAAGAACCTATAAAATCATTAGGCGAACACGAACTTGAAATCAAACTTCAGCACGCTGTCATTGCAAAAATAAAAATTAATGTGATAAAAGAGTCATTAGAAGAAGCGGAAATATTACCGTCTACAGAAAAAGAAGAAATCGTATCAGAACAGGAATAAAAGCACAGTTTAATAAAGATATATTTACAAACAAAAACCCGTAAAAACAATTTTACGGGTTTTTTGTTTGTAAATATAGATTTTATTAAAAATCATATCCAAGTGAAAAATAATACTTTGGGCTTGAAAACTTATTAAGATTGTATCTCCATGCAACATCAAATTTAAAAGGAAAACCGAATAAATTTGCTCTGGCGCCCAGACCGGTACCAAGTAATAAATTGTCGGTCTGTGTACTTCCGTTTACTTCCTGAAATAATCTTAAAGAATTATTATCAGTCCAGGCAGTCCCGGCATCAATGAATGTAACACCTTCAATGTTAGCAAATCCCAAAGGCAGAGCTCCGAATATAAGATATCTGAACAATGGAAATCTCAATTCAAAATTAGTAATAAAATATTTTGAACCGGCCTGTTGATCGTAATCATAGCCTCTCAATGGTAAGCCCGGGGAAAGAAAAGCGTAATCTTCAATGCTCGAAACAGGAAAATTATAGTTCGCATATTCATAATTTATCCAGTTATCAGTACCTCCGATAAAGAACTGCATTGGATTTGGTCCAAAGCTGGCACCGCCTGATAATCTTGTAGCAAAAGTATAATCATCACCGAGCTTGAAGTACTTTCTGAAATCAGTCAATACTGAAGTAAATCCGATTCCCTCCTCTCCAAACTTTGGTGATCCCATGACTGTTAAATTATATCTGGTTCCGGCTACAGGAGCAGTGTAACCGAACAAGGTATTATCATGTATAAAGCTCACCGACGGGACTAACAGGGTTTTCCTGTCAATAGGCTCTAAAGCATAATCAAGATTTTCCCTGGAAATATTTTCCAAACCCAGTGTTGCATCCAATCTTTTGAAGCGTGAAAATGGATAAGAACCTGTTACGTTACCTCCAAATGTCCTGTACCGGTAAAGAAAATCTATAAATCCGTTTCCATAGGTTACAAATCTTGCAGTATGATAGAGTTGGAGACCAAAGTCAATTCTCTTGGACAGATTATAGTATGCAACAGCATAATCACTGTTCTTCAGATCTATTACCAATGATGTCTGTATGTAAATTCTATGATCACCAAGCATATCACTTAAAGCAATCTGTGCAACTCCTGAACCCCATAAAATGAAGCATATGTTGCATTTCCGTAAACTAAATCCGGAGTAAATTTAATCTTATAATTTTTAATCTTAAATGATCCGTCTGAATTAAGATTATCAGCTACTTTAAAGTTTGCATTTTCAAAATATGAACTGTCTTTTCTGCTGGAAGAAACATTTTTTGGTAAATCCTTAAAACTAATTTTAATATCATCCCCATAATACTTGAGTGAATCCTTTTGCTTATCTGAAATATTATCCGGGTCATTTCCCAAAGAATCTGCTAAAACAGACTCAGATGTTTCCGGGTTCAAAGTAACGGGTGAAGAATCAATAACTGCGCCTGTCTCCGGGTCGATGTTTCCGGTATTTATTGAATCAGGAACTGAATTATTTAATGAATCAGCCAATGTATAAGTAACAGAATCTCTGCCTATATCCATCTTTACAATGTCAACGCTATCAGTTAGTTTAGTTTCTTTTCCGAATTTATTTTCATATTCATTCATTCTGAGTACAAAATCTGTTGGCACTAATGTGTCCATTCCCAAATCTATTTCCAGAGGATTATCAATTGAAAATATATCATACGCACCTTTGTATAGCGAGACAAATAATAATTTCTTTCCGTCTCTTGATAACGAGATTTGATCAATTGGGCTTAATGAATTGGTAATTGGTCTGTTTGTGATCTTTCCTGTGGAATCTGCTTCTCTGAGATAGATATTATTTATACCATTTATGTCTGATACATACAATATCTTTTTGCCGTCTCCACTTATTTGTCCGTAGCCTTCTTTTGTTTCTTCTGTAGAACTCAGTCGTGTTATTTGCTTAGTTGTAACATCAATTCTGTAATAGTCTGTGTTTGAATAATCATATTCCCACATCTTAAAATCCTTCGGTATTTTTGTCCCTTCTACATAATCACCTCTGTCTGAAGTAAAAAATAGACTTTTCCCGTCAAACGCCCAAGTAGGATTTGCATCCGAAAAAATATCATCCGATAAGGGATCTAGTTTTCCCGATCTTAAATCATATAAATACAAATTTGATTTTTCCCCTCTGTTTCCTACAAATGCAATTTTATCTCCGACCGGAGACCATGATACATAAAATATTCCGTCAAATTTTAAAGGAAGTGCTTCTTTGTCACCTGAGTTTATATCAATTATGTATATGACATCACTTGCTCCGGATTTAACACTGATCGCTAACTTCCTTCCATTGGGTGACCATGAAAGTCCAGGAGTTAGAATATGCAGCTCTTCAAAATCCATATCGTTGTTTCCTGATATTACTTTTTCAATTATTTCTCCGGTTTTAGTTTTTGCAATGTAGACATCAAACAGATCATCACGGTTTGATATAAATGCAAAACTTTGACCGTCAGGAGATATTACCGGAGCTATGTTATAAGAACCTCCGTCTCTCTCATGGTTGGTTAATTGCTTTGAAAAATCTTTTACTTCTTCCCGTATCTTAAGATCAGGCCAGTAGGTTTTTTTCAGATATGACTCCCATTTCTCTCCAAGATTTTCGACTGAAATTTTAAATGTCTCTCTGAATCCCATGTCGACGTCACCGAATGTTTTTACATTGTTCATCAAAATCCCGATTTTATCTTCACCGTATGTGTCTGCAAGCCACGCAAAAAAACTTTGTCCTCCCCGGTATGCAAAATATCCGTTAATGTATTCCAATGGAGGAACATAGTTGTTAATGGTAGCATCCCGCATGAACATATCTGTTGCCTTATCCAAACCGTATCTGCTCTGAACCTCTGCCATTCCTTCAGTAAACCAGAGAGGGAATGCCAGGGAAATATTCTTCGAAATAATATTTTGAATTGATCCTCCGTAATACATATCATTCATATATGCATGAAGTAATTCATGATGGATTACATGCCTGAATTTTTCGTAATCTCCTTCAAAAGGTACATTAATCCTGTTCTTAAACAGCTCGGTAACACCGCCAACTCCTTCGGGTAAATATTCATCTATTACATTATTTTGCTGGAAATCGTTATGGGAATTATATACTACAAAAGGAATTCTGTTGCTGATGTTATAATCAATGTTTTCAGTCAGGTCATTTAATGAATTCTCAGCAACATGCGCAGCGAACTCGGCTAATTTTTCCCGCCCTGATAAAAGTAAACATCAAAATGTTTTGTCTTTAGATACTTCCAGTGAAACTCTTTATATTGAACTTTATTCTGACCGAAGATTGCTGCTATTTGTGATTGAGAGCTGTTGCTGATGAGAAACAATATCATTAAAGCGTAAAATATTATGGAGTGAAATTTTGTTTTGTACATACCGCTTTTTATTTTTATTGTTGGATTAGTAAATGTAACACAGTCTGGTATATTTAGGTTTCTATATCTTTATGTTTAAATTAATGGAATTTTGTTTTAAAATAATTAATTTTCTCTGCAAAATCTACAAATGATAATTTATTTAATGTATCAGTATGTAAATGACCCTGTGCGTTATATGATTCGTAAAAGATATGAAAAAGTTGTTTTCAATTCACTACCAATATTAATAATGCTGCATACAATTTTTCAGGGAAAATTTGATCCCCAAATAAGAAGTTAAATAAAAAAGGCGCAGCTAAAAATCTGCGCCTTTAAGAAAACTTATATTAACCGACAGTTATTTGACAAGGATCATTCTCTTTGTTTCAGCAAATCCGCCGCTGGTTAAACTATAGAAATATATTCCGGAGCTTAAATTTCTTCCGTCAAAAGTTACTTTATATGTTCCTGATGTCTGATAAGCATTTACAAGATCAAACACCTCTCTGCCCAATGCATCAAATACTTTTAATGTTACGTTTCCTGCTTTTGGCAAAGAATAATTAATTACAGTATTAGGATTGAAAGGATTAGGATAATTCTGGCTCAATGTATAATTATCCGGGACTATCGATGAGATCTGCTCCACCTTTATAGTTCCTCCCGCTTCGGTATATCTTTTTACAAATTCCTGGTAATATTGATTGGCGATCAGGGAATCGTAGATCATTAAGATGTTTTCATCATTGCCTACTGTCGCTGCTGTTGAGTAATTAAATGATCCAGTCTGAACAATCGGATTGCTTTGAGGCATGTCTGCGTCAATAAGAATATATTTACTGTGCATCAAACCTGTCTGTGTTTCGAGATATACCGGTGCGGGAGGATTCCACGGAAAACTTCCTCCTATGCCTTTCATCTCCGGATATACACTGCTCGGATCGGTTGCATTGCCGTTGTCAAAGACTCCACGTACCATTTTATTCGGAGGCTGAAATTGTGTTTTCATTTTATTTGCAATGTTGAATCTTGTAAATGCAAATGCGCAAAACAGAATTGATTTATTTGTCTGACCCGTTATCATATCTTCAATTTGTGAAGATACATTATCAGTTGGTGAGAAATAACAATTTACTTTTCTTCCGCCTATGTAAAAAAGATGAGGAGTGTTGTCACTTTTTGCAGCTCCGAATTTAGCAAAAGATGGATTGTTTATATTATTATGTGAACCCCACATTTCTTCAAACTCACGTGTGTATGTATTGCATAATGCCTGATCCTGAATAAATAGCACATTTTCTACATCTGAATAAAACTGTTCGTCAGTTATATTTGCTGATCCGGTCCAGAGCCAGTCATCTGAATATGAGCTGTTATCACGTGCATCAAATATGAAAAATTTATTGTGCATGATGTATGTATCCGTTGGTCTTTTCTGAACTCTTACTCCGGCGTCTATAAGTTCCTGAACTAACTGCTGAGTTGGCCGGCTGTCATAAACCATCCTGATATTTACACCTCTTATCAAAGCATTTATGAGCTTATCCCTTAACTGGTTTATTTCATTAAATGAATAGATTGCTATATCAATAGATTTAGTGGCTGAGTCAATCCTCTGTCCTAACCTCACTTTCAAGTCTGCATCACCGTTTGCGTTGTTACCCGGCATTGAATAATTAATGTCTACTGATTTGTTGAAATAAATTTCCATCTTTCCGGTTGATGACGGATCTGAAGATGTAGAAAAATATTTCGGAGTGCTTACGCTTGTGCCTGTTGCGTTAGCCGAATAAGCTATTGCATAATATATTTTTCCAGGCTGTAATCCGCTTAATGTAAAACTATGGTTCGTTGTAAGCGCTGCGTCATAAAGCGAATCGGTAAAAATCACCGGCTGCGACAGTGAATCTGATCTGAAAAATTTTAATTTGCTGTCACCCGGACTTTGTGTTGTCCAGCTTAGTGTTGCTCCCGTCGGGCTTAAATTAGATTCTGCCGGTGGTAATAATATTATCGGTCCGACTGTCTGAATAATGTCTGCTGTAAATCTCGGAAGAAACTGATATCCGCTGTTATATGGAACTGTAGATTTAAACTGTGAAGCTGCTGCAATGCAGTCAAATGACCCTGTTGGAATCAATGTACCAACAAGATTAGTGCTGTTATCAATTCTTAACTGACCGGTTCCTGATGCGTCAGTTACATTGTAATTTGTATTTGCCTGAAATGTACCGGTTGATGTCGTTGTCAATCCGTTTATTCTTATTAAACTTCCTTCATATTCTTCATGACCGTTCCATGTTTGAGAATTAAGCTGCTGAAGCGTAATGACTACCGGAGCCGGAACAGGATTCCCGGCACTTACTATTGTAAATGAAGGTGTTCCTCCGTTGGTAGAATAAACAAGTTCAGTTAATCCGTTGAACTGACTTAACTTTGCAGTTACAATTACACTGTCACCTATAGAGACAGCCGCGGAAAACTCATTATAGAATACTGCAATCCCTCCTGTCACATCCTGAAGATATGTCGGACCTGCGAATTCATTACCAACAGTTACAATTCCCGAAACAGTCTTAAATGCTCCGGTATCAATTGGTAAACCCTGCGAGTTATTTATTGTAATCGAGGCAATAGGTACAATCTGAGCCTGTGCAAATGAGCATAAAAAGACCAAACTAAAAACGAATATTATTTTTTTCATAGTGTTAATATGGGTTAATTTAATTTTATAATTTACTTGAATATGTATTGTTGATTGAGGTTATAATTAAACCGTTTGGTTCTTCCGAGAGCTTTCTGTTTATTTCTTTTTTTAACTGTTCCGGGTCTTCCTTTGATGCTTTCTCCAGAACATTCTTTTTGTATAAAAGATTATAGGGTGTAGCATATTTATATTCGTACTTATCAATTATCTCTTTAAATTTAGGTAAGTTTTTTACAAATAGAAATGACTTATCATCCCAAAAAACTAACTTCCATTCGTCAGGATGTTTACTGAAGTAAGAAATTATTGTCTGTTCCATTTCCTGAGGGACTCTCACAAGATCAGGCGCGAGATACAACGAATAGTCAAAGTCATAGCTCTTTAATTTACCTTCAAAGCCGGGCTTCTTTGCTATCAGCGTGTTATACTCGCTGAAGATTTCATCGTTAAGATTTCTGCTGTCAATGAAATTTTTGCTTTCAGGAAAATTCCACACAAGAAAACCACCGCTGCCGAAATGGTTCAAAGGCTTTTCGCCCGTCGAGGGAATATTGTTTGCCTTCATGAAATCAAACATCTGAGTTGGAATGAAATCCGAATTGATGCCGAATCCTGAAACTCTGTAATACTTTAAATATTCGGAATATATTTTGTCATTCGGCAGATTAATGATAAAAAATAATAAGCATGCTTCTATAACAACCTTTGGAATTGGACTAGTACTGAAGAAAGTCTTTACAGCTTCACTTTTTGAATCATTGATAATAAAGCTGACAGCGACGGCTAAGAAAATTGTTATGATAACAAGATAATCTACAGTAAACCTTACCGCTCTTACTGAATATATTGCAAACCCTATGAATACAAGTGCTGCAAATAGATCTTTCTTTTTAATGCATAATATAAGATCAGTACTCCACCGAATAAAAATACTTTATATATCGTCGTTACAAAACCTTCTCCGTATACTGCATCAAACGGCGACCTCCATTCATTGATGGTCTCCAGTAATTTCATCTTCGTATGGTCGTAAGCATATATATAAGTTTCATAAGAATTCGGATTGATGAGCATTACAATTATTGATGCGATAAAAATTAAACCTAATCTGTAAAGTTCAGGCTTTGTAAGCGCCGGTATTTCCTTTGTGGAAAAGCTGTTCGGCTTAAGAAAAATTATTATTTCCGATAATACAAATATACCGAGCAAAAACATTCCCGCAATTATTCCCATGTGCATGTTTGCCCATACGAGCATTATCAGCGGAATGTAAAAAAGTATTTTATGATTCTTCCGGTTGAAATATTTATACTCCATGATTATGTACAGAAGTAATACAAAAAACAGAAATGATATAATATGCGGACGAGGTGAAAGCCGGTCCATTATTCCGAATGTAAGCAGTGTGAGAAAAAAGAAAATCAGTGTATAACTTACTTTGAACTTCCTTAAGATCACATAAAATAAAAAAAAGATCAGAAGGAAAATCAGAGTTCTGAAAATTGATAAGGCTGTATAACCTCCGATGTTATAGATCCCGTAAGTAACTACATCCCATCCCCATTCAAAAGGCATCCACTGCTGTCCCTGCGTCACATATCCGAAAATATCTGTGGATGGTACGTGATGAGTTTCAACTATGTATCGTCCGGTAGCAAGATGCCAGAAGACATCATCGTCACCGGTGATCTTAAAACTGGTAATCAGAATTAGGAAAATTATAAACAGTATGACTAACCCGTAATTGTAAAGCGGATTATCCTGAAAGAGAGTCTTTGAAGGAACAGGTTTCTGTACTGTCTTTTTTTGCTTCTTTGCCAAATTAATAAATGTCTGTTGATAATTTGAATCTCACAACCCGGTTATTCTCAGTATCGCTGATATAAAGCACTTTGTTAAAAAATGAAACTCCCCATCGGACCATTAAGCTGATTTACATTAGAGCCTGCTCCGCCGAATGATTCGGAACCCTTTAATTTACCTGCGCTTGTATATTTATATAACGAATCTTTTAAATTATCTACAACAAAAATATTGCTGCTGTTATCTACCGTTATGCCCTGCGGAGTACCGATCTGTACGTTCAATATATCTACATTGTCCTCGGGAAGAAATTTAGGGTCATACGTTCCTTTTACGTTATCATATACAAACCATAAAACCTTAAATCCAAAATCAGGAGAATTTCTTGTAATGATAAAATCCGTAAGATTGCCGTTGAATGTTGTAACAGCGGAATTCATATCTATCGAATATACGCCATTGCCTGTCGCCTGGAATCCGCTTAGCGCTGTGACTGAGGTAACGGAATCAATTCCATAGACTTTCAGCAGTGCATTATCAGGGTCTAATGTATTAGTATTGTCAGGACCGACTCTGGAAACTATGTAACTGTTATCTGCAAAGACTGCGACTCCAGTGAATCTCCTGCTCCTGCTGGAAAGGGGAGTTGGATAATCACTTGTCATCAGCGGTATCTTCGTTGCATTTGAAAGCAGCCCGCCGACAGGAACTAAGTTGATCCGGTACAACACGCTGATCGTATCGAGAAACAGCGGTGAGATGGTGTCCGCTATCACCAACAAACTGTAATTGTAATCCTGCGCAACAGCTCTTGGATTGCTTATCGGATTACTCCCTGCTGTATCCCTGACAGATCAAGCTGTACAAGCTGGTTGTTTTTTGTATCAGCGATATAGACAAGCGGCTCTCTGCCGAGCAGTATTGCCTGCGGCTGATTGAACTGATTCCAGGTCGGATATTGCTGAACATAAGTCGGCTCGGATATCACGGGAGGACCTCCTGTGTTTGTAAGAGGGAAGTCGGATAAACTTGTTTTATCGCTGCAGGATGAAATTGTCAGTACGATAAATGAAAAAAGTATAATTGTGTATTTCATAAAGGTCATTTCTTATTAGGTAAAAGTAAATTTAAAGAAAATCTTTGCGCAAGGCCAAGTGTTGTATAATTTGAAATAGAGTAATCAAAATTTAAATGTGCGAAAGAAACAGGTACTCTCCTCCTATTCCTCCGGAAAAATTTTCATCATCAACGTTGATCTTGTATCCTCCGCGGAAAAATAAATAACTTCTGTAAGCATACTCAACACCGAAACTAAGATTCTCGGCATTATCCGTCGGACTGTTTAACTGTATTGAAGTAGTGATTCTGTTATCCCTGTTTTGATACGGCTCAATGGCGAAACCCAGCTGAAAATTT
Source organism: Ignavibacteria bacterium (assembly GCA_016710985.1). GTDB lineage: Bacteria > Bacteroidota > Ignavibacteria > Tepidaquicellales > Tepidaquicellaceae > JAGPCH01. Next base: position 78,370 of record JADJTX010000015.1, on the reverse strand, counting down.
GTCGGCGGCGGATATTTCTGAAATGTGCTCAGTGTCTGACCGTTGACTGTAGTTACGCTTCCGCTTGGAGTTACCTGACTTCCGAAGTTTGAGATCATTATGGCAAATCTTGATGTGCCGAGTCCGGTTCGGTAGAATGTAGCAAGGTCACCAAGAACTCCCTGCATGTACAAGCCTCCCAGATCTTCCCTGACATATTTAATAGTTGCTCCGAAAGAAAACTGCTCAGTCATCTGTCTTGCAAAGGATAAGCCGATTGACAGGTCAGAGAATCTGAATGTTTCGCCTGTTCCGCCGGGCTGATATTCGGTTGTAACATCCATGTCTTCAGTATTAAGCGAGATCACATTTAACCCGATGGCGTTGCTTCCGCCGAAGTGATAGACAGCGCCAAAGTCAGCTAACTTTGTATCAACAAACCATTGCGTGTAGGAAGCCGTTATCCCGTTCTCCTTAAACGCTACAAGACCGGCGGGATTATACTGCAATGAAGTAATGTCATCCGACACTGCTACAAAAGATTCCCCCATACCGGTAGCTCTCGCGCCTGTTCCTATCTTCAGGAACTGAAGCGAAGTGGTTCCTGTCCGCTGCCCTCCGAGATTCGGAAAGAGCTGGGCGAAGGAAATATTTGAAATAAGTAAACACAGCATTACTAATAAGGCTAATGTAAACTTATATTTAATCTGAGTAATCAATATATTTTTAAAATTAATTTTTATCATTCTACAGTTTCAAAGAAATTCCAAACATAATATTCGTCGGTGTAAGATACCTCGACGGGTTATATGGATAAGGTGTAATAGGTGCCTGCAGATCCGGATACAGTGGATCATTCACATATGCCGGCGTCGGCTGACCGTATTCATAAGCTTCTCCTGTTACCGGATTTAAAATTGTTGAATTTAATGTGTTGAATAAATTTGTGATGGAAAGACTAAGTACAAACTGAAGCTCATTAACATAAATGTATTTATCCAGATCGAGATTCACCCAGAACCAGTTCTCTCCGACCTCGCCGTTTATATTATTAAGATCCGGCGCGTATTCCGGACGTCCGTTCGGAAGATAACCAATGAGCGTCTGCGGTGTGTATCTCTTTCCCGACTGGAAGAAGATTCTTGTCTTTAATGAAATGTCATCTAATACATTTTTACCTAACCCGAATAATCCTTTTCCTTTCTCAGCATTGAAATATAAATTAGCGCTTGCCTGGAACGGTTTATCCCATGATAGAAATATCTCATTTAAATTTTCACCTCCGCCGGTGGTTGCAACTAAATAACCGTTATCAGAAGTTGAGCTCTTTCCTGTTGCTATTGCATAGGTAAAATTGAATTTACCGTTGAACCATCCGCCGATCCTTTTCTTGTATTCAATTTCAACTCCTCTTAGCCGTGCATAATCCTGATTGAAATAGGTTATGAAGGACTGGCCTAAAAGTCTTCCGCTGTTAATCAAAATACTCTTTGTCTGAACATAATCATAGATGTTTTTATAATAAGCCGTAACTGTCAGTACATCATCATTTGTAAACTGATTTCTTACACCGAGCTCGTATGCAACGGTTGTCTCCGGATTGAGATTTGGATTACCGAATTTCTGGAAAGTTGACTGCGCTGCCTGAGGTGTGAGTTTTGCATAAACAAACTGCGGCTTAGGTCTCTTTGAAAAATGTCCGTATGAAAAGAATAATGTCTGATTGTTTGTGACCGGATGCGAAATACCAAGTCTCGGTGATAAATTTAATTTCATGCGTCGTCCGAAAAGATTATATGTATCATCATAATATGCGGCTCGTGTCTCTTCGGGAATTGTCTCAACGTCAGGATTTGCAACTGCATCATCCACATATTTACCCGGAAGCCAGTAGTCAAGTCTGACTCCGTAATTCAGGATCATTCCTTTAAATGTAAGAGTCTGCTGTCCGTAAAAATTACCGAACGCAGGATAAACAGCATATATGTCATTGTTCAAACCCAGCGGCTTGATCCACGGCTGATAGATATCAATGAGCTGCATCTGTTGAAAGCTCGCCTCTGCGCCGAGCTTGATCTTGCTGTTAACGCTGTAGCTATGCATATAATCAAACCTGCCGGAAAGCTCATCTACAAAATGGTCATGCCATGTGAAAGGATTTCCAACGTCATAAAATCCGTCACCGGGAATCAGACCGGTTCTTAAGCTGTCTATGTAATAATACTGAAACGGCGGACGTGTAACATCTAAAGGCTCATTATACTGATCCCAGTTCTTTCCGTTAGCGTCGACACGAAGCTGTGTATAAAACTTATTCAGCTTTACTTCATAGAAAGTTTGCGGGCTGGTTGTCTGAGACCAGTTGATGGTATTGAAATAACTGTTCTGTGTGTATGTAAGCGCGCTGTCGAGTATCTGTTCGAAGTCATACTGGTATCCCGGTGATGGCTCCTGATATTCGAGATTTGTCTGAAGAGTCGATGAATTCTGATTTATTGAGACAGACTGGTTATAAGAATAATTTATCTTCATTGTCTGGTCTAATCTCCATGTTGCCTTACCCAGCCAGTACCAGCTGTTATCCTGCCTCGGGGAAAAACTGGTTCCTCCGAATGTAGACGAATAAACCTGATTTGCTTTTTTCCCGCCGTCATTAACAAAAAAACCATCCGACAATCCCATGAAGAAACTTCCGAATAAAGTTATCTCTCCGGGCGTTTTGATGTTGAGCGCGTTTAATAAGAATTTTGTAATTGGTTCGGGACCGCTGGCATTCATTTCAAGAACATCTGTGTTAAAACTTGTTCCTGAATTTTTATTTACTCCGAAATTATCCCGCTTATAAGAGAGTAAAAATTAACATTATCATATTTCCCTTCCTTTGTCCGGACGTTTACGACTCCGCTCGTTGCCTGTCCATATTCAGCGTTATATCCTCCTGTTATGACCTCTACTTCTTCAAGCGAGTTTGCAGACAGCTGAAGACCGTAACCCGTTCCGGAAAGTGGATCCTGTACAGACACTCCGTCAACTAAAAATGAATTCTCATAATTTCTTCCTCCCCGGATGTGTATTTCATTATCATCCTTCACGACCCCTGCCTGCTGTGTAATGACATCTGTTACATTAGATACAATTGACTTATCAATGTCATCACTTGATATGATATGGCTGCTGCTTGTCTGCTCAATATCCATAAGCGGCCTGTCACCGACAACCTCTATTTCCTGATCAACAGTAAACGAAGTTGATTTTAAGACAATGTTAAACTCTCTGTTCTCTTCTTCCTTAAGGTTCATGTCAGTGTATTCAACTGTCTTGAAACCTTCCACTTCGACCCGCAGAGTATAATTCCCCGGAGGAACATTTTCTATCTTATATTTTCCTTCATAATCAGAAACCGCTCCAAGATATGTTCCGACCAATTTTAAAGTTACTCCGTCTAATGGAATCCCTGCCGAGTCAGAAACAATTCCGGATATGGACCCGACCTTTTCCTGTGCGAATAACTGTGATGAAATGAAAATCAAAAATAAGATCAATAAATATTTTTTCATATAAAATTATTTAACTTTCTGTATAATCTCTTTATTATGTTCCGTTTTATAGTTTCGTTGGCTAAAGCCAACGTCTACTATCAATTATCAATTATCAATTATCAATTATCAATTATCAATTATATCCAAACTCATCAATAAACACCTTTCTGAACAAGTCTTTCGAAGCAACCGGATCCCTGTTCAAAAGATAAACCGGCAATGCAAAATATACAACTTTTGGATTCACATTGACATCTTTGATTGCAATGTTAATGGTATCAAAGCATCCGGATGGTTAAAAAATTTGTATATCACAGGCGCTGTTGAAGTATACAGTCCTTTGACAGAAACAATAAAAGCGCTCGAGCCAATGAGAGGATACCCGCTGCTGTTGATCGTCAGGTTCGCATCACCCGCACTGTAAAAAGGAATTGAACATGCGGTCACACTGTCCACCGGCGCGAAATTGATGAGACTTCCCTGTTGTGTAAATCCCGAGCCCTGAAATCCGGAGCTGAAGAAAACTTTCCCTCCGCCTTGTATATAAAAAGGCAATGATTGCTGAGCAAGATCAAAGTTAGCTGCATTTGCCACAGACGCATTGCCGCCGATCCAGAATACAATGTCATATAGCTTCAGTGTATTCACAAACATCGGGTTAATGATTTTCGGGATCAATGCTCCGCTGTTTGATTTTATGTCTAGCATGTCATAGCTGATAGTATCAAATGCATTTGCAAAGTATGAGCTAGCTGTTGAAATATCTGCAGTAGGAATATCTCTGAGCATCAGTATATTTGAAGTAACTGCCCTGACATGCCAAATTCTGCTTGTGTCAGGCATTCTGACAATGGGACTCAAAGCTCCTGCATTGTCTTCAGCCCTGAGGTATAATACATTATCTGAATTTAAAACCAGTCCGCTGTCCTGCGTTAAGGTCAGTAAAGTAGTCGTTCCCGGAACTCTCCTGAAGTTAACTGTATCGTTCAGTGAGTACTGATAGTATCGTATTGTTTCAACACCGTCAGGATCAGAACCTGACCATTTGAATGAGGCTACCGGTAAAGTCGAATCCGGAAGTTCTGTACCTGCATCGAATGATACTACAGGAGGTGTATTAATTACAGGATATAAATTAGTAGCCGGAGTCGGATCAATTAAGCCGTCATTATCAACAGCCGCTACCCAGAATCTGAATGTACTGTCCGTCCCGTTTATCGCTAAAATAAAAGTGCTGTCATTCTTTGAAGTAAAGCCCCAGTTTACCGAGTCAAACGATATTCTGAAACCCGCCACTAAACCGTCGGGATCATCACCCCACCAGTTGATTGTTTTCAGAGTCGAGCCGGGAGCTATGATGCTGTCCGGAAATATAGAGAGATAACTTTCCGGCGGCTGATTCTGAACAGGGGAGTTAATCTGATCTTTACATGAAATTATAAATGCAGCTAATCCTGCAGTTAAAAAGATTAAAAAAGTTTTTACCATTAAATGTATTTTAAATTTGCAGCCGGGAATTCCATCCCGACTGCATTATTTTAAATTAAACCATTAACTCATACACTCCACACACTTCACATACTCTACACACTCCACACACTCTATGAACTATTTCACTAACACCATTCTCTTTGTGCTGACAAACTTCTCACCTGTTTTTCCGACTGCTTCTAACTTATAAAAATAAATACCACTCGACAAATTGCTTCCGTCAAAATTAACCGAATAACTGCCGTTGCTTATAAATCCATTAACCAATGTCTTTACTTCTCTTCCGATCATGTCATAAACTTTCAAAGAAACATCTCCTGAAACAGGAATGTTGTAATTGATCACTGTAGATGGATTGAACGGATTCGGGTAATTCTGCAGCAATGCATAAGAATTTACAAGCGAATTGTTTTCAGAAATTCCAACCGGTGTTACCGTACCGAAGTCAGGATTCTTTCTCGGTGTTAACTTATAATTGCTGAATGCAAAATATAATATTCCTTCTGTATAGGATATTATGTCATTCTTGGTTAACAGAGTATATCCCGGCTGCGGAGGATTCTGAGTTCCGTCCCAGTTATTTGTGAATGTATGATTTCCGTCCTGAAGCTCGATCCTTGAGTTAATGTTTGATCCGTCAGCAACTAATATCTCGCCGAAGTTTCTTCTGAATGTAGTATCCTGTAACGGCTCTGAAGTTGTACACGCGATTCCGACACCTGCGTTTATACAGTTGATTGTGATCGGGGTATTGAATCTGATGAAAACACTTTCCCACTGCTCTACTGCTATTTCACCGTCCTGTGTTGAATTCGGAAGCTGAGCTGTTGAAAGAATTTCCGGTGTTGGCTGTGTGTTACCGGTTGACAGAACAACTATATTAGACGGAGTTGTTATGTTAAGTCTTGTTACGCTGAAATTTTCTTCAACTGTTCCTTTGACTCTTACTCTGTCACCTTTTCTCAATGCGTCGGTCGGTCCTCCTGCAAGCCAGATCCCGCTGTATATTCCCTGTCCGTTCTGAATATATACTCTTCGAGGTGAGGTTTGATTTCCTGCCGAGCTGGTAAAGTTAATTCCCGGTATGTCTGATGTATCCGCTGTTACAACTCCTTCAAGTCCTCTTACATCATAACCTTCGTAAGCCGAACGTCCTCCGTTGTTAGGACAATACTGTACATCCTGAACCGACATGGAATCATTTTCTCTTACTTTATAGAATAATTTTGATTTTAAAGTATCTGACGGTAAAAGTTTTATTCCGCCCAGGTTATCTTCAGCTCTTATGAAATATTCTACTAATGTTCCGAGCGCTGCAGGAGGCATTTTTGCATTATAAAGATTGCTTGTTCCTAACTGCGCCATTTGCTTATTGCTGTATGCACCTCCGTTGAATCTCCAGTAGACATTCATGTTAGCAATAGTTGAAACTGACAATCCCGGATCACTCGCAGTAACAGTTATAGAAACACTATCAGGCGGAGTAGGTACGCCCGGAGCTCTTATAGGTGCTGAAAGAATCGGCGGTGCGTTACCGAGATCAAGATCATTCGGATAAATAGGAACTATCACGTAAGGAAGCTGGCTTCCGAATGCTCCTTCATTGTTTGCGTTGATGACCACGCCTCTGATGTAATTCACAAATGTTCCGATCGCCGGAGCTGTCCATGGCCTTAATGTATCACCTGACGGGGAAGTCGAGAACCAGTTTGAAAAATCCCTCATATACATTCTGTTTCCGTCACTGTCAATTATACTGAAAGGCTGTCTGTTACCGATACCGGCTGCAGTGGTTACGTTTCTTATCTCTACATACATTCCTTCATATTTTTCTCCCTGAATGTAATTTATAGATCCGCCGTTCGGATAGTCTCCGACTGCAAAATCAGTAATGCTGACTGATTTCGGTACGGGTCTTTTTGTAATTCCGCCGATAGGCGTAATAGGACCGCTTACATCAAGCGCAAGTTGTGTCAGGCAGTTACCGAAATTATTTCCTGATGTCGCTCCGAATTCCTGTATGATACCTTTTACCCGTATGATTTGTCCGGTATCCATCGCGTCTAAACCTATTGCAGAATTTTGATTTGATTGTCTTATCACAATCCCGCCGAATAATCCGTTAGAAGTATCCTGAGCATAACAGGTAAAGCTTGTTGTTCCTCTGAGCATTATTTTGTTCTGTGAATTTGCCGGACTTACTCTCGGCGGAGCTGTTATCCTTGCGACAAATTCAACGGAATCTCCTTCAAGCAGAGACTTGTCTCTTCCCAAAGCAAGAGAATCATCAGATTTAAACTGAACTTCCTGTAAAGTAACGGGAGTAAATCCTAATCCCATTAAATTGAATCCAAGCGCATATAAAATATATGCTGAAATAATTACAATTGGTAAATGTTTTAGCTTTTTCATAATGTATTATTTATTATTTAAATGTATTTTCTGAATTTATATTTGGTTGAACAGTTATTGGTTAAATGGTTAATTGGTTAATTAGTTACTTAGTTAACTGGTTTATAAAAAATTATTGGTTGTATATATTTTCATTTCAATTCTATTTCAATTCAAATCATCGAAACGATTTGAATATTTCACAATTTAACCGATTAACCAATCAACCAATCAATCGATTAACTATTTAACAATCAAAAACTTACCCTTCTTCACATCTCCCGAGTTCAGATCTTCAACAGTAAAAAGATAAAGCCCTGTTGCTATTGCCTGTTCGCTGTCTGTGATCAGATCCCACGCGTGTTCTCCGCCGGCAAACTTTTGCGTGCCGTCTGAATAAGTATTGAACCACTCTATTTCACCGCCGTTATATGTTGCCGCATCATGTTCAAACTGGTCAACAAGATCTCCAGAAAGCGACCAAACCGTGATCTCACATTTTGATGGAAGATTATAAAAATAAATTTTTCTCAGATATTCTTTTTTATTCCCGGCTCCGTCCCAGACTGCGCTGCCGTAATATGGATTCGGATATACTCCGACTTCCGCGCTTGCATCATTGTTCGCAGGCGTACCTATGACAATTCTCTGTGTGTTCCCTAATATTGAGCTTTCAAGAGATCCGAGATTTTGCGTAATGTCCCCTTTATCAAAAGCTGTCACTGAAAACACATACTGAAATCCGTTGAGCTGATTCGGGAAATCAAATTTATAATAGTAAGGCGTTGTATCTCCGTCAAAATATTTCGGCGATGCCATCTTTATGAAATTAAATCCTGTATTATTTCCAACATTATTATGCGCACTGTCAAATGTCCCGACAACTTTCAGCAGACTTGTCAGATCCTGATTTAATGTCAGATCTGATCCGGGATTAGTTCTGTAAATATTGTAACCTTCAAAGTCTTCTATGTTGGAGATCGGATCAACTGACTTCTCCGCATTTGCAGCCCAGTATAATGTGACTCTTTTATCGCCAAGCTCAGTCTTAACAATTGGAATATCGGGAGGGGAGGGGAGTCTGTATCCGTTATCATAAGCGCTCTGCGCCCAGCTTGCCGCAACATTTAAATTATTTCTCTGATAAGATGAATCCCATGGAGTAGGAGCCGTTCCGGATTTCTTTGCGCAGACAACAGCAAACACAGCGTTGATAGTATCCTGTAAATATCTTAAGGAATAACTTCCGTTGTTCTGGGTTCTCACAGGTCCGTATGATACCAATGTAGATCTGTTGCTCGGAGTATGTCTGAGTACATCTAATCTTGATGGAATAACAGTCGGATTATCAATTGAGTCGTTCGGATTTGTTTTCAGATATCCCTGAAGTTTCTGATATTTACCTGCTCCGTCCGGTGAAGAATTATTATCAACTGTAGGTGAAAAATAGAGCGGGTCTGTAGTATTTCTAAACTGCCATATTGTAAAGTGAGTCTTGTCATTTATGTTTTCCTGCGCCGGTCTCGGACTTATACCGAGAAATTTAAAAGCAACGTAGCTGTCAGTAAAACCCGGGTCTCCGTTGTAGTCGTATTCGTAAGCCATTCTGTAAGTACTGTCATAACCGTCTGCGCCTTTGCTGTAGAATGCAGATCCGACGGGAGGCGAAATGTTTGTATTTCTTACGACACCGTCACACCACATTCCGACATAAATGCTGTCTATCGGCGCGTTGTCACTTCTGTAGCCTATGTTTACGATCTTATAGTTTAGTATTACCCAGTTATTTGCAAAATTAAAATTATAACAGTAAGATTCGAGCAGCACTTTGAATCCCATTGGAACATGATTCTGAATTACCGTTCCTCCGGCTGTAAGATTTGTGTCAAAGAATTCGCTTACAAAGTCCTGATGAGAGACCGCATCAGGTCTGAAATTAGGGGAAGTCTGTAATGACGACCTTTCTGTTATTCCCGAGCCGGGTGCATTTGTGAATTCAAAACCTTCGCTTCTGCTTAAAGAAGATACATCCACTGCAGCGGTTGTAACCCTTATATCACCGTTCTTTACACCACCGATCCAAATTCCCCCGACAAACAGGTTTTCTATACCCGAGCCTATCGGATACTGGCAGGAAGGCTGTGTGGGAAATGCCGCAAATCCATTTCCTATGGTGCCGTAATTTGTAACAGTTAATGCGATGTTCCCGACATTGGTATACTTGTTATTTACATCGTCCTGTATGTCCAGAGGAGAATAAAATGCGGAAATTATGATGAATAGAGCAAGTAAAGAAAGCAGAAAAGAAAATTTTGAAACTGACCGGTAGCCGGATTTGGTAAATAAATTCTTAAGTTTTGGGATCATTTAAATTAGTTTGAAATGTATTTTATTTAATTGAAATTAAGACTTTTATAGGTAAAAATAAAGATAAAGAATTAATAAAAAGCGCTCGAAAATATTATCATATCATTACCTGATCGTGTTTAATTTCTAAAAAGATTTAACATAATATTCAACATTCACTTTTGCAGGTATAATGTAGAAAGATTTTTCATTTTCTCTTTTATAACCTAATTCACTCATCAGCGCAGGCAGTGAATCATAATTGTTCTGTCCAAGTGCACTGTAATCAAGAACGAACCATAACTTATTGAGATCAGTTTTTTCCTTCAGCGAATTCAGCTGCATGTTAAGATCCCAGCCCAGAATGTCGGGCTCTTTTAAATTTGAATTGCTGTGTTTAAGATGATAATTTATGCTCCATCCCATGAAATGCGGCTCCACTATGATCCCGTCTCCCGGATTGAAATTGTTTTCAATGTAGGAAATTACCTTTCGGTAGTCATTATTCTTAAAATTGTTATTGTAATTCAGATATGTTCCGTAAATGCTTGTCATTAAAACAAATATAGTTACTACAATAGCGGTTCTTGACTGATATAACTTAAAAGAGAAATAAACTAACATTATGAAAAGATAGGGCAGCAGAATACTGAGATAACGGGACAGTACTATGCTTTGTCTGAGAGATATTATGACTGCGATTAAAAAGGGAATGCAAAATAATAATATTATGGAGTTTTGCCTATCTGTAAAGAATGTTCCGGAATTGATAATTTTTAACAGAGAGAAAATTAAAAAAGTTACTAAGATAATGCTGAAGAATATGGAAAAATAAAAACGGCATTGCTTTCAAAATTAAAATAAATGCTGAGAAAGATATCTTTGAAATAATCAAGAATGCTGTTACCTATTTCCATTATAGTCTGACCTTTTCTCCACGGCTGCCCTTTTGATACCTGCTGCATAAAAACGGGATACCATGGAATATATAAAATGTTTACTAAGAGGAAATAGAGCAGGTATCTTTTAAAGTCTTCTTGCCGGTATTTTGAAAATAGTAAAATATGATAATCAGGATCAGCTCTGTGAATAAAATTAACAATGCAAAGTAATGTGTGTATAAAGCTAGAATTGTAAATACTGAATAAAGTAAGCCGGCTTTGACTGTAGCCAATCTGCATCCAGAATTTTAAGATAATATAATAGAATGGCGGGTGAATGTCTCCCGATGTCTCGCTCACGATCTGTACAATGCTGCCCTGCGCGATCTTCCAGGAATATACTTCATCAAACCAGAGGTTCTTCTGTTCGATATCATACACTCTTAAAGCAATGGTTACGAGTATGACAAGAAAAATTACTATTTTCGTTTTCAAATTATTAAACTTCATTCTCCGGTCAGCTGAACAGCTATTCTTCTTGTTCGTTTTCTGTTGTCAAAATCAATTAATACGATCTGCTGCCAGGTACCGAGAATCAGTTCGTTTTTTACAAAAGGAACTGTAAGTGAAGTGCCAATGATGGAGGACCGGATATGTGAATGTCCGTTATGATCTCCCCAGGTTTCGTTATGATGATATTTTGAGTATGCAGGAATTAATTTTTCAAGAACTTTAGGAAGATCTTTTATGAGTCCGGGCTCATATTCGATGGTTGTTACAGAAGCTGTCGAACCGATTGAAAATACAGTACAGCTTCCTTCATTCATTTTACTGTCTTTTAAAACTGTCTGCACGCTTTCCGTGATGTTCTTTATGTCACAGTTCCCGTTGGTAGAAATTACAATTTCCTTCGTTAAGATTTTTATCATGAGATGATGAAATTAATTCCTTTTAAAACCAGATGCCTCTCAACTGTATTTATCAATTTTGTTCTTACAGAAATTAATTTCGAATAACCGCCTGTTGCAACAACAAATAATTTCCCATACTTTTTTTAGATTCAAGAATTACCCTTTCTGCTGAATAAAGTGCCTGATATAAAACACCTGCTTTAATATTGTCTCCTGTATTTTTGCAAAAGACGGCATTTGGAAAATTGAGTTCAATTTCAGGAAGTGATGTCTTTCAGTTAATGAAAGAAGGGAAGTCTTTATCCCCCGGTGAGATCATTCCGCCTGTTAAGACTTTACCCGAAACCATTGTGTATGTAGTTGCCGTTCCGAAGTCTATTATGAGAATATTATTTTTACCATACATCCTCACAGCAGCCACAGCATTGCATATCCTGTCATTGCCAAGTCCTGCTGAATAATTTATTTTTATGGGAAGACTCATATCCCTGCTTACAAAAACAGGCTTTAAATTAAACTCACTCTGAAAAAATTTATTTAAATAATTATTATCTGCATCTTTTAAAGCTGAAATACCGATGTTGATGAAAGTCTTTTTTGTTAAATTAAGTTTGTCGAAATTAACTGTTAAGTCTTTTTTAAAATTTCTCTTTGAATAAGAAAATCTTCCGTTGAATTTTATTTCTAAGATCCCCGGTCTGCCGACACCCACTTTTACATCGGAATTACCGATATCAATTAATAAATTATTCATTCACAATTAAAATAAAAAAGCGTAAAAGAATTATTCCTTTACGCAATATACTTCTGCCTGATCAGGATTTTATCTGAAAGGAAACTTCATACCGACTGTAAAGATAAAACAGGACAAATTACCGCCGTCATTTACGATCAGTTTATATTTACCGTCAAACAGTAAGTTGAACGAAGTGCCCAGATTCGTGAGTTCAACCCCTCCGCCGGCAATAATGCTTAACTTTGTAAAATCATCTTTATCTGAATTATAAAAATTAACTCCAAGGCCGCCGTCAAGATACGGTATCAGACGTTTCTTTGATAAATAAAATCTTGCGAGTCCGGCAAGTTCAAAGTTTGACTGATCTGAACCGTTCCAGTAATTTGCCTGCGGTACAAATGCAAAGTCGTCTGCCTTCAGCTCAGCAAAAGCACCGAGTGCAAAAGCAACTTCGCTTTCTATGATCCCAAACCCAAGATTAAATCCGACACTTGCTCCGGAAGACGGAAGTGAATTTAATTTTATAGGTGATTTTAATTTAGCAGAGTTGTTAGATTGATGATTCAGTTTCAGATTGGGTAAAAATTGCGAGTATGATATATTTGAAAAAGCTGCCAGTAATAATGTCACAATAAAAAAAAATTTTTTCACTTAGTATTATTTTAGTTTACAAAATATTCATGAAAAGATAACTTATTAATTCAGGTTTGATATTTCCATTTTTTTTATTTCGTCCCTGAGCTGCGCTGCTTTTTCGTAATCTTCCTTAGTTATTGCTTCATCGAGATCATTTCTCAGCTGAACCAGTTTTTTCTCTTTATTGGAAAGATTTTTTGTCTCCACGGGTTTTGATTTAATCTGTTCAGGATTGATACCCTCCTCAGCCTCTTCAAATTCATTTTCCTGTTTCGGAAGGACCTGTTCGTCGAATTCAGGTACAAATCCTACTTCATCCATAATATCCGAGCTCACATAAATAGGCGATGAAAATTTCAGAGCGATGGCAATAGCATCCGAAGGTCTTGCATCCATTTCCTCAATGCTTGAAGAATCAAATTTTATTTTTGCGTAAAATGTAGAGTCTCTAAGCTCATTAATTACAATATAATTTACGGAGTATCCGAAAACCTCAATCACTTCTTTCAGAAGATCGTGTGTAAGAGGTCTCGGCGGTTTTATGCCTTCGAGTTCTAAAGCAATTGACTGAGCTTCGTATTGACCGATGATGATTGGTAATCGCCTGTTGCCGGAAATTTCTTTAAGAATGATTGCATATCCTCCGCCGCTGATGGAAGGTGTTAAAGAAAGTCCGAATATGTCTACCTGTATGGTATCCTGAGAGTTATCCATTTATAATTAAAATCTTTTGTTTGTTAATTAATTACTGCCAAGCTAAAGTAAAAGTTTCGTATTTACAATATAAATTACAGACACAAATAATATTTATTTCGCCATAACTTTTTTAAATTCATCCGTCAATGCCGGGATGATTTCAAATACATCTCCGACTATTCCGTAATTAGCAATTTGAAAGATAGGGGCGTCCTTGTCTTTATTTATTGCCACTATGCACTTTGATGATGACATTCCTGCTAAATGCTGAATTGCTCCGCTGATACCGCATGCAATATAAAGAGACGGTGACACTGTCTTTCCTGTCTGTCCGACCTGCTCTGAATGCGGTCTCCAGCCTGCATCTACAACCGCTCTTGAAGCGCCTGTTGCCCCTCCTATTGAAGCTGCAAGATTTTCTATAAGGGTAAAATTTTCCGGTCCTCTCAATCCTCTTCCGCCGGATACGATCCTGTCTGCTTCGGCTACATCTAATTTTTCGTTGCTGACAATGATCTCTTTTACAACTGAAGAAAAATCTGATTCGGTTAAATTCAAAGTCCCGATATCTATCTTTTCAACATCAATGTCGGTTTCGCCTGTTTTATGTGGTTTGAAAACATTCGGCCTTAAAGTAATTAAAAGATTCCCGGAATTAGATTTAATTTCTATAAGACTTTTTCCGGCATATACAGGTCTTGTTGCAGTTATTTTTCCATCTGTAATTTTTAAATCCGTACAATCATTGAAAACAGCTGATCCTGTTCTGATTGCTATTCTGCCGGCAATGTCCTTTCCTAATGAAGTTGCAGATAATATAACAATATTTGCATTATGTGTTTTAGCAATTTCACTTATTACTTTTGAAAAGGAAGACGGAGAGTATTTGAAGACGGAAACAGAACTTTTACTGTTTATTTCATTAAGATCGGCGATCAGTAATTTATTTGCGCCGTATTCCGCAAGACTTTTTGCCTGAGACTCAATATCTGAGCCGATGGCCATAACAATCAGCTCTGATCCGGTCTCGGAGGCAATCTTGTTAGCCTCTGCCACAACTTCAAAAGCGGAGTTTTTAAAATTACCGTCTTTAGATTCTACAAATGCTAGTATTTTGTTTGACATATGATTAGCGAAAACTTATGTTTTATTATTAAAAAATAATTAAATGACCTTTGCTTCTTCCCTGAGTAACCTGACTAATTCTGAAACATCATCTTTTCCGTTAGTAAAAATTTTACCGCTTGTTTTTGCCGGAGGCAATTTCATTTCCACTATTTCAATTTTATTCTCGTTCGAGTAAGCAGGAGTTTCTTCAATTGGTTTTGACTTTGCAGCCATTATGCTCTTTAAATTCGGATAACGGGGTTCATTAATTCCTTTCTGAGTTCCTATTACAATCGGTGCTTGTGACTCAATGATTTCTTTTCCGCCTTCAACTTCACGTTCGGCAATTACTTTTCCGTTTTCAATGTCTAATTTGACAACAACACTGATACACGGTAAATTAATTAATTCGGAAACCATTGAAGGTATCAGCAATCCGTCAAAATCAATTGACTGCTTACCGAATAAAATTATATCTGCACTTTGTCCTTTCAGATATTCTGAGAGATTCACTGCGACATTAAATGAATCAAAATCACTGGATTGGGATTTTATCAGAACTCCTTTATCAGCACCCATCTGAAATGCTTTCTTAATTGCTTCTTTTGCTTTATCAGTACCGAAGGAAACGGCTATGACTTCACCGCCGTACTTTTCTTTGAGTTTCAACGCTTCTTCTACAGCAAACTCATCATAAGGATTCAAAATATAACTTACCCCCGCATCGTCAATTGATTTTTTATTATCCGAAACTTTAACCTTGGTAGTGCTGTCAGGTACTAATGAAACGCATACAATAATTTTCATTGATTAAGAATAGATTAGATATAAAGATTTGTTTGAAATTTTTCAAAATTAATTCTATTAATTTCTAAAATCAATTTAATATTTTTTACAATGAATGCAATTGATGTAAGATAATAAATTTACTATATTTGTACTATACCGCGGGGTGGAGCAGTTGGTAGCTCGTCGGGCTCATAACCCGAAGGTCGAAGGTTCAAGTCCTTCTCCCGCTACAAAAAGAGCTTCTTAATTTTTTAAGAGGCTCTTTTCTTTTAGGCATAGAAATTATTATTGTATAAATTAAACTTATCACTCACATACCTTGTCTACGGTCAGAAATAAAATAATTTATTAAGTAAACAAATTAAAAAATGAAAACTAAAAATCTATTAGCAATAACATTTCTATTATTTAGCATTGCTTTCATTTCCGTAAGCGGATTCAGTCAGCAGAGTGAAAAGAATAACAAAACACCTGAAGAATTTGCCACAAAAATGGCAGACAGAATGAAAAAAAATCTTTCACTTACAGATGACCAGTACAGGCAGGTTTATAATCTTGCACTGACAAAGGCAAGAAACAGGGATGCCAATAAAGAAAAGTACAAAAACCTTGATAAGGAAACACGTAAACAAATGAAGATGCAAAGCAGAGATGAATTTAAAAAACAACTCCAGGGAATATTAAATGCCGAGCAGATAAAGAAAATGGAAGAAAACATGAGCAAGCATAAGAACCATAAAGGAAATAAAAAACATAAGAAGTCAGAATAAAAATATAATCCCGGAGCCGCAAGACTCCGGGTTTATATTTTTATGAAGCCACATTTTGTCCCTGTAAAATTCCGGTTTTCTCAATTAACCATCCTTTGTCAATAATATTTTTTGATTTTTCAATTTTATCGGATATATAAGACAGATTTACTTTTTGAGATCCTGTTCTATACTGAATTAATTTGTTAGCATAAGTCACAAAATTGCTGTGCATGACCCTTCTGCTTTCGGTTATCAGAACATTATTCTTAAGAAAGTGTTTGTAAGCATCTATGACAGAAAGTGCAGACTCATACTGATTTAACTCAAAATTTATTTTTAGCTGCAGGTTTTTCATGTCAAGCTTATACATAAACTGGTCAAATTTAATCCGGTTAATGCAGGCAAGGGCTTTATTGTACTGGCCCTTTTCAAAATAGAGAAGTGCATAGCTATAATTTTCAATACTTTGAATATGCTTTGGAAGCAGATTCTTGGAATAGGTCTTGATAAAATCTTCCATGAAATTATGTTTTTTGAGAGTAATGCAGTTTATTAATACATTTCTGTAGAAATCAAACGGAATGTATTTGTTTGATTCTGTTATATAAAATTTATGCTGTAAGTAAATATTATTCAGTTCGAAAATCTCATTCTGGATATTAAAACCTGTATTTACACCCATATTCATTTTAAGTATGCAATAGTCGAACAACCTTGAAAAAAGGAAATTATTCTCATCAAGTCCTAAAGCGTTGAAATTTTGTAACAAAGATTTCTTGAATTCCGCATAAAATTTCTCATCTTCAAAATTTGTAAAAGCTTTAAGTAGATTATAGTATATTTCAACAATAGGAATACTAGTCGGTGAATTATCCCGGATATATGAAATCAGTTTTTCAAAATTAAAAATCTCAATAAAACTAGCGACAGTATCAAAATTCCTTTGAATATTATATGATCTTGAATAATTAAGAAGATTGTCATAGTGTTTTATGGATTCGAGAACAAAATAACTTAAAATGCAGACAATACCGCTTATGATCTTTTGCGATTCGGAGACTACATATTTTTTCTTCAGTACTTTTTGTGTCATGAGGTTTACATAAAAATTATCCGTTAATATCCTGTATTTGTTCAAAAAATAATCACTATTGATCTTGTGTTTGCTTTCAAGTAACCTTTCATTAATTAACATCCGGTTTCTGAATAAATTATAGTTACCTCGCATAAATAACTCCTGAGTGAGAAAAAAAGATGACTGAACTGTGTCTTTTTCAATACCTTCAGTTTTGAGAAATTTTAGTGTGAGAACCAAAAGGTCAGACATTAGATTTCTGTATGTAGAATCATTGTAATCAGCTTTGCCGTAAATCCTCTTAAAGATGTTTTCTTTGGTCAGGCTCTTCTTGTTAAAAGCTGGGTAAAAATTTTTTAACACGTAAAATAAATCAATTAACCTTCTTCTGTTATTAAAATAAGGTGAATTTAAAAACCTGCTTAAACGCATGAGTTCTTTAGGAGATAGGGTTTTTAAAAGATTTATTAACTCATGTGTATACATTTCAATAAATTAAATATTAACATATCTGCGACAACTAAATGGTATTGTGTCTGCAAAATTATGTTAAATTGAATATATAGTCAACCTTTTTATTGTTGCTTACTCAATTTTTACATAATAAACTGCGACATTCACATATTATTTTCTTTGATATATTAGTATTATATGCCTAATTTTGTTAAACATTTAAGTCTGAAAGGAGATTTATAAAATGAAAAAAGTTTTCAAATCAATTCTTGTTGTTCTAAGTTTAGTTTTATTTTTTAATTTTTTTACTGTTAATCAATCTGTAGCTGGTAATTCTGCCAGTCTAGAAATGAGTTCTGCTAAAGCTGATCTTTTTATTTATGTGAGAGTACAGGAAGGTGAAAGATCGTTCATATACATTTACACAGGAAATGGTATATATATAACAAAAATTTCGGATATGTAAAAAATATTCTAAAAATTTCATCTAATAAAACAGATAAAACAAGAGAAAATTAAAAAATAAAGTTATTTAACAGAGTTGTATTTGAAAACTTAGATATACATCCCTCGTTTCTCCTTTCACCGTTCAAAATTTGGGGTTGAACGGCCTTGAGGGATGTTATCTATTAATAATGCAGTAGAACAAAATTTACCGTAATTTCGCGTTACGGTTACAATTAAAAGAAATTGCAAAATTGAACTTTTTGGGATAGTCACAATTTATGCAAGATACTAATATTTATTAATATTATAAAGTTTCTTTATAATATATTTTATATTTTACTTTATAGTCAATTCTGGTCAACCTATTAGGTTTTATCATTAAATTCCTGCGTATTTTCATTTCTTAATAATAAAATATTATCCAAAAAATTTGTACCATAAATATTTGATTATAAATTGATTAATTAAATATTTATATGCCGTTCAATGAATGAAATACAGAATGAATCGTGGCTGAATAAGCGAAGAGAAGGCTGGCAGCCTCTTATCGTTTTTTTACTTATAGCGTATTTGTTTTCAATAACAACTGACCCTATCCCGCTGCTTGGAATCATAAAAAGATATACAGGAATCTCAGAATCAAATATCAAGCTCTTAGTCAATGTACCGCTTTATATAGGACTGATTATCTTTTTGATTTTTGACAGGAGAAAATTTTTAAGACCATTTATTATATTTTATGTGCTTGTGGAAATGATACTTCTTTTTCTGTACTTATATGAACTGGTAAATACAATAGATTATTTCAAAGGTGTGTCAGGATCTTATGCGCTGATGTTAGATGTTGTAACAATGTGGTTCATTAATATCCTGTTGTTTGGATTACTTTACTGGATACTTGATTCAGGAGGTCCTTTTGAGAGAATTAATGGACAAAAAAATTTTCGTGAATTGTTATTCCCTCAGTTTACTATTAACTCGGAAAAATTTAAAGATTGGAGCCCGGATATAATTGATTACATTACTCTGGCTTTTACAACTGCAACAGCCTTCGGACCAACAGATACATTCTTTCTTTCAAGGAGATTCAAAATAATAATGATCATTCAGGTCATAATTTCTTTAACAATACTAACAGTCCTAGCATCCAGAGCTGTTAATCTGATCAGGTAGTGGAAACTTATTTCAAACTGAAAACATTCTGTAAACATCAGTTTTCAGACACGTTAAACCCTGTAATAATCTCCTTTCCAGTTTTTAATTGCTTTTTTATTTCAACAGGACTTAAGTAATTTGTGGCAGCTTTTTTTACAAGTTCAATGAATTCATCATCAGGAGCAAATCTTAATGCAAGTATTTGCGGTAAGTTGATTTTAGAATCAAATATTTTTCCCGTTAGCATAAAATGCCTGAAGTTTTCTTCTGCACGAATTGCTCTGTCCTGTGCTTTTAAAGCAAAGGTTCTTGCATAAAAGAACATTAAGATGATTAGAAAAGAAATCAAAATAAACATAACCGGCATTAATATTCCGCTGTCTCGTGCAAATGCATCAAACAAGGAGTAAATTGATAAAACCAACAGAATCAATGCAAGGCTGAATGTAAAGTAATGATAGCCTGCTACAAGTCTTTTATGATTGGCGAAATTTTGTTCTTTCATTAGTATTTTTTTAGGTTAATTGAATTGAATCAAAATTCTTAAAAAATATGAATTTTGAAATACAAAATTCACTGAAAAATAATATTACCTATCCGATTCCAGGGTTGTCAAAAAATACATCAGAACGATCAGAGAATATTATAATTATAGGTATGCAAATTTTAAAATAAAAAAGTTCAGCCCGGGATTCGGACTGAACTTTCAAGTTAAATTCTGTTTGAAATTTATTTTAGCAGCAACATTTTTTTTGTATTGGTCAAACCATTTGCTTGCAGACTGTAGAAATAAATTCCTGAGGTTAAACCTGCGGCATCAAAATCAATTTCATAGCTGCCTGCACTTCTGAACGCATTAACCAATGTGCTCACTTCTTTTCCCAATTCATTATATACTTTTAAAACAACATTTCCTGACTTAGGCAGGTCATACGATATCTTTGTTGCAGGATTAAATGGATTTGGATAATTCTGGGAAAGATTAAAGCTTTTTGGAATTGATGAAACAATGTTTTCACTTACACCTGTTATAACAGAGTAAGTCACGTTAAGTTTATATACACTGCTTCCTGCCTGTCCAATAATATAACCTCTGTCAACAAGCACCATTACACCTCCTGAGCCTGATAATCCAGGTGTGGTAATCCATGTCGTACCCCCGTCAGTTGACATACCCGTATTACCACCGCTCCAGCTTCCGCTCATAATGAAGTCAGGATCTTCCAGACAAATATTTGATCCCCAGCCGGAAAAACTATTCGTATGATTTAATGTCCAGGTATCACCTGTGTTTGTTGATTTGTAAATATTTCCACCGGGCCAGTTTGTAAAGAAAGCAAGCTGATTATTAAAAACAGTATTGCACATTGTGGGGATCTCAGAACTTGAAGGATTTGTATATTTTAACTCCCAGTTAACACCACCGTTTGTAGATTTAAAAAGATCAGCATTTCCGCTTGATGTTATACCATCTGCAAGTAAAATTGTATTAGGTTCATCATAGGTTACCATTATGTCACATGGACTTCTGAATGGATAGTTATTGCTTATTTCTGTAAAAGTAGCTCCATTGTCAGTTGATTTATAGAAACCACCATTATCAGGACCGAAATAAAATACATTTGGATTGTTCGGGTCTATTTGAAGCGGTTCTCCGTAATTACTGAAATTACGCGTAATGGATGTGTTCCAGGTTTGTCCGTAATCTGTAGTTCTTGAGATCCTGTCACCTCCACTGGCTTCAATCGCACATAACCAGATGTTTGTATCCACAGGGCTGACATAAAAAGAGTGCGGTGTTGACCCGCCGGATATTTGAGTCCCGACCTGAGCCCAATTTTCACCCCGGTTTCTGCTGACATATGTTCTTCCTGAAAAATTTGTGAATATAGTATTTCTGTTTGTTGGATGAACACATAAATTGTCTCCCAATGATCCGCCGCTTACACCGGGTTTTGACTGCCAACTTATGTTTACTGAAGCACCGGCCGGAAGCTCCCATGTTGATCCGTCATTTGTAGTTCTTATGATCGCATTATTTAAACTGCTTATTGCAAAACCCACGGTTCCGTAATATTGTATGTCCACTAAATTAGCTAACATTGGGTTTTTTTCAAAATTTAGGAATTTTGTACTATTGTTGCGGTTATTTCTGATAAATCCTCCACCTCCGCAAATATGAATATCGGAAATTGATGATCCTGTGATCCCTCGTATGTCTGTGTTAATTCTTGTATCTACTGAAGCCCATGAAGAGCTATTTGGTTTAATCATTAATGTGCCCCATCCTCCGGCAACTACTATACCATCATTGAAATATTTAGCATCTAATATATCCCTTGTTGTTGCAATAGTTTCCTGAGTCCAGCTTGTTCCTCCGTTAACTGTAATATATACAACTCCATTATTTCCAACAACTATACCATTTGCAGCATCTTTAAAATGTATTGCATTTAATTTAACCGAAGATATTCCTGAATTAGACGGAGTCCAGTCAACGCCTCCGTTAACAGATTTAAAAACACTGCCATTATCACCACAAACAAATCCAATGTTTGCATCAATGAAGTAAACTGAATTAATTGAAGTGGTAACACCTGTATTGTAAGGAGTTAATACAGTTGTGGTCTTTGAAGACTTAAAGACTTTACCATTATCAACTGAAAGCCAAACATCGTTACCTAATGTATAAACGCTTTTAAAATTAGCTGAAGGCTCTGTATAATTAGCCCAGGTATTTCCTGAATTTACCGAGCGGAAAATCTTTCCAGCATCACCGGCAGCAATCACATAAATCCCGTCTGAAGTATGCACGCTGTTAAAACCGTCTGCATAACTGTTACTGAAAGAAATCAATAACAGCAAAGAAAGAAAACAAAAGAATTTTTTCATTTTTTAGGTTAGTTTTTGAAATGTTTTTTTGGATTGAATTTTTTGTATTGAAACTTAATTAAATATAATTTTATTATCAATTGTAAATTTTTTATTTCAGCAGAAAACCGGCAGGAAACAACAAGTTAATACGGAACATTACCTTCTCTATTATATCCTGACCAGCCCTTACAAATAATGGTCTTTCGGATAATCGTAAAGATCCTGAAAATTTAAAATTAGTAAATACAATTTTTTTCATTTTAAATTTAATATACAATTTTTTTTATTTACAGAAGTATCTGCAATCCCCCACTAAATAAATTAGTTTAAAAAAGAACATTAATTAGTTAAATTTATAAAAAATCTTTTACGATGATAAGCTATAACCTTAAAAAGCTAGTTTTTTTAACTTTGTTTTTTTTCATAATTGCTCCCTCTTTTTCAATTCCACAATCTCTAAATATCCCGATAGTATTTGTATCAAGAAATCACGAGATAAATGGAAATATTCTGTTTCCACAAGCAGGCTTGCTTCCGGGAATGGGTTCATTTTCCAGATTTAAAGTTGTAGGCGGGAAACTAATGGCAAGAGATCAGAATGGTGTCATTACTACATTAATAGACAGTACAATGGATATCAGCGGAATCAGAATAATTGATGTTCAGCAGCCGTGTGTTCACTGGAACGGGTCTAAAATAGTTTTCGCCGGTATTGAACACCGTGACAGCAGCTGGAGGATCTATGAAATTAATAAAGCAGGGACAAGGATTAAAAAAATAACCTTTACAGACAGAAACATAAATCTTTCTCAATTCGGAAGTGCAGCTTACAGATTCACAAAATATGACGACATTGATCCTGTGTATCTTCCTGACGGAAAGATAATTTTCGCTTCGACAAGATTTCCTGCATTATCTATATACGGAGGTGTCAATACGACTAATATATATATCACCGATACACTTAACTTTAAACTGCATCGTGTAACTACAGAAAGAAACAGCGCTGAAAAACCCTCTATTGATCCGGTATCAGGTAAAATAATTTATTCAAGATGGTGGGTTAACATAGACAGACCAAGTAATGTCACCGGAACAGGTTTTACAAGGAATGATAATCAGGCATTGACAACAGACATAGGTAACATCTGGCAAACTAACATAATAACTCCTGATGGTGATCAATTAAAGCTTTACGGAGCCGATGCCCGAACAAGAAAAAATCTGTTTTCTTACAGAGCAAGGATCATGGCAGACGGAAAAATGTTAAGTGTTTTTATTCCTCACTTACCTATGTTCAATACAAGCGGAAGTCCGGGAATAAGATACAACGAGAAATTTTTTTCGGAGCCCAGGAAAGTCATTGGTACAGACAGCACTACACCTTTATATGTTTCCAATCCTCCTTCATACGGAACTATGCAGCCGCCTTATGCAACAGACCCGGTTCCTCTTCCTGACGGAAGAATTTTATTCTCTTATGCAACTACTGTGATCGAACAGGATTACGGAATTTATATTTGTGAACTTAACGGCGGGGGATTGACTCAGGTACTGGATCTGCCCGGTACATTGGAGTTGAATGCAGAACTTTTCATTGCAAAAAATACCCCTCCTGTTGTTGATTACCTCCAGGCATATGATACAAACATGGTGCCACCTACCAGTGATCCCGGTACTTTTTATCAGGGTGGCCTATTCAGATTTGATTGTCTGAATGTTTATTCGAATGCTCCTGTGGATGAACCAATAGATGATGCTCCGCCAATTCAGAAGAATGCTAAGTTCAGGTTCTTTTTTAATTTTCAAAGACAGGATGAAAACGGTTTGGATAACCCTATATTGTTCAGAGAAATATCTTTAGACAGAGATGGGAAAATTGCTCAGGGAGATATGCCGGCGAATGTGTCTATGTTTGAACAGATTATCGACAGTAGCGGAAATGTCCTTGTTAACAGAAAAGGTAACATAGCTCATGTACTTGGGATGAATTTTGGTAATGACGGTTCAGGAACAAAATGTGTCGGATGCCATGCAGGTCATACGATGATCACTGTTCCTCCTAATGTAACGGAAGGAGCATTTACAAACCTTTCAACTTCTGCTGATGTGAGAGAAAGCAGTTTCAGAAGCACAGGTGGAGTTGATTATAAAGGACTGAATGTAATTGACAGGAAAGCAAGAAACGCAGACCAGAAGGTTAACTGGATTTCAAACGGAACTGTGAATGAATATGTAGTTTTAAAATGGCAGATCCCCATAGATGTCCGAAGGTTTATTTTATATGACATTCTGCCAAATGCAGCCAACGGAACAAATATTCACGTTACAGATTGTGAATTGTTCATTTATAAGGACAATAATATTGTTAAGCATATACCTTCAACAGGTGAGCTTAGCACGAGCGGATTAACTGTCCCGGTAAATCCGATAACTACAATGGACAGTGTAAAAATAGTTGTCAAAAGTTATATCGGAACCATTAATAATGTCTCTGTTGCAGGTATTGCGGAAGTTGAAACAAACTCGAGGGTAAGCTCGATCGATTTAATGGGAGTAAATGACCCGTTAGCTTCAGCCCTTGACTACAGACTTGAACAGAATTATCCGAATCCATTTAATCCTTCGACATTAATTAGATTTTCTCTTCCAAAGGCACAGACCATAACTCTTGAGGTCTTTGACATAAACGGAAGAAATGTAGCTACATTGATAAGCGGGAGGGTGGAAAGCGGTATGAATTCAATTCCATTTTACTCAAGGAATCTTTCAAGCGGAATTTATTTTTATAAACTTACAGCGCAGACTTATACACAGACTAAGAAAATGATACTAATAAAATAATATTATTAATGAGTCAAAATATTGAACCTTCAAAAGGAAAACTTCTAATATCTGCACCATTCCTGAATGATATTTTCAAACGTTCTGTAATTTTACTGACAGAGCATAATGATGACGGAACAGTCGGCTTCATCATCAATAAACCGACTGATTTGAAGCTTCATGAAGCGATAGAAGACTTTCCGGAATTTGACGCAAAGATTTTTCTCGGAGGTCCGGTTCAGCAGAATACACTTAACTTCATTCACAGGGCAAATCATATGTTGGAAGGTGGCTATGAAATAGCAGACGGACTTTACTGGAACGGAAATTTCGAGATGCTTAAAATTCTTATTCGGAACGGAAGTCTTGACCCGTATGATTTTAAATTTTTTCTCGGATATGCCGGATGGAGTCCGGATCAGCTCGAAAATGAAATTAAACAAAACTCATGGTATCTTAATGATCCAACTATTGAAAATATGTTTGACGGTGAATCCGAAAAACTGTGGAGTAAGATCCTTAAAAGTATGGGAAGAGATTATTCAATAATTTCAACTTTCCCGGAAGACCCTTCTGTTAATTGATAATTGATAATTGATAATTGAAGAATAGCCAGATATTTTTAAAAGTTTTACTGCCCATTAGAGATTGATGAATCACCTTTCAAGGTTCACAATTTACCTGTTACTTTTTACGATTCACAATTTAAAATTCACGATTCACATTCACCATTCACGATTGAGCGGTTTCAGAAAGTAATACTCATCGAATAGAAATAATTCTCATATTGCAGCACCGGTAAAGGCGAGTTTGAGGTATTTGAAACAGAAGGTTTAATAAGAATATTTAACAGTAGATTTTTTGCAGCAAAAGTAATCACTTCAGTAACCCAGCTATTGCCGCTGTTTAAAAATAGTTTCATCGAATTATCCACAACCAAAATCGCAAGTCCCTGTAACATTATAGACTGAGAATATTCTTTAACAGATTCCAGCGGTATTAAAACATTAAGATAATGATTGGCATAAATGTTTATAAAATCTGCAGGCTGAATGAATAGTTGAGGCGTAAAATTAATGACTGCATATTTCTCCCAGACACCTCCGAAGCTCATATTACTTCCTACTGATGAGATCAGGTCAAATGAATTGTCCTCTTTTTTAATAACTTTTAAAAAGCTCTTTTTAAAAAATTCTTTTCTGAAATATTTTTCAACTTCGGTATTTCTATGAATACTCTTGCTGTAATCTATTAAATTACTTTCTAAGTACAAAGTATTTTTTTCCGCAACCAGTTTCTTATCTTTAGTTTTATTGTGTTGAACAGCATCCTGTGCCAAAGTGATGTTGACTAGAAGAATTATATTTAAAAGATTTTTTATCATAATAAATGGAGCATGATGATAAAATTTTAATGGAAAGAAATTTCTTGTTTATTTAAAATACGTATTAGAAAGATATAATTCCACAGACATATGTAATTCTTATAAAATTACACCTGTCATAACGTGTTTAAAAATAAAAAGTCCGGAAGAATAAATTCTCCCGGACATTATTTACAAATATTATTTCTTTACTTGATTTAAAACATATTATCTATCCATTGTTCCATTGCCAATGACATCATTGTTTATTCGTTTTTCAATTTCAGGAGTTCCAACTGTTTTAATTCTCTTAGAAGTTACTTGGTTCTTATTCGTTTGCGGAATAATAGAAACCGGTGCAGTTGGTTTTTCTACTGAAACAAAGGCTTTAGCATTGTTGAATACTGTAATTAAATCGGATAAATCCGTACTTCCGTTACAGTCGAGATCTGTTGCAGCACTGGTCGTGAAGGATTGCACAAAACCGTATGTTATGGTTACGTCAGTTAAGTCAACAAATCCATTCTGATTTACATCACCCTGATAAACAGAAGGAATTCCGCTACCTGATAATGTCTGATTACCTCCAAATGCCTGACTTATCGAACTTGTAAAGTCATAATTTGCTCCGCTTGAGTTGAATGTAACAGTAGAAGCGCTCCAGGTTTCAATCATGTTGATACTTTTAACGACAACGTAATAAGGTGTACCTTCTACTGCATTACCAAATTCAATGACATTAGCGAAATCTCCACCTGCGATACCTGCTGAAGATTCAACAAGGGCATAAGGCGAAGTGGCGTTTCTCAATTCAACTGTCACCGGACTCTTGTCAGGACATGCTTCAAAATTCATTGTGAGCTTTAAGAAATTGACGTTGCCAAAAGTTGTGTTAGCTTCTTCCGGTGCAGCATAACCGTGATACTGGACAATGTTTGTGTTCTCGAATAATGAATCATACCAGATAGCAGCAAGACCACCATTTGGATCAGAGGCATAATAATTATTGTTATCAAGATCCAGAGTTCCGGTAAGAGTATCTAACCAAAAGCCGGCATGAATTTGAAAGTTTGCATCTCCTGTTGTTCTTTCATTTATGACATTATTATCTCTTTGAGTATAAACAGAAAGTGGTCCGTTGTTATCTCTCCATATTCCTGCAGAATTAACAAATGGTCCTCCGACGGTTCCTAAATTGACTCCGCCGATATAAACAGCATTGTTTCTGACATCACATGTATAATCTAAAGAAGGAGTAGCACCAGTAGCAAAAGTAGCATTAATTCCAAAAACACCGGAGGCGGAATTATTTGCATTATGAAGTGAAATATTATTATAAGTTATATTCACAGTGTTACCTGTTCTTGGTGAAACGCTCATCCCGTATACACCAGCAGTCGCTGTAGCAAACAAATTCTTAATTTCATTTTTTGTAATTGTGAGATTTTCAAATGCTGCACCGTTACTTGCAACATTTATTCCAAGTACGAATGAAGTACTTGATGCCAGATTGTAAATCTCATTTTCTGTGAACTGCGTTGCTACAGTACCCGACAACTGAATTCCTACAGTTATGACATTAACAGCTGTGGAAACGTTATCATGGATTTTATTTCTTGTGAAAACACTATTTGATCCGAAGTTTGACATATGAAGATAATTCGCAGCATTTAAAGAGGTCATTCCTACAACTTCATTCTGATCAACTCTGGTATTATTTCCCTGTATCTGAATACCAACAAGGAAGGTAGCTACAGTTGTGATTGCAGAAGTATAATGAACCTTGTTATGTTGAATTAAAGTATTATTATCGTTTGAAATAAGCATTCCCCAGTTGAAGGTCTGAGAGATGTTATTGTGTCTTATTATGTTATTCTGATTTATTGTTGCTGCATCTAAGCCAAAATTCTGAATTCCTCTAAGTCCGCCTACAACCACACAATTTTGAACAATATTGTTATTACTTGGGTTAGCTGCTGCTCCGGCAATGTTAATGTTACGCGCTCCTGTAAAGGCTAATGTCCCCAGAGCTGCTGTTGCATTAATATACTGATATATACAGTTATCAGCGCCGTTAAATAATGCTGTACCTGCATTACCGTTAGCAGCAGTGTTAAAGTCGTTATTGACTGTCAGGTAGTTAGAAGCAACTGATGTCACTCCTCCCGGTCTACCGTCAATTATGACATTGTTACAGCCTTCTAATCTGAATAGGTAATTGTTGGTGGTTATTGAAGCAACAATCTCACCGTTATTTCCTGCTTCAGGTCGGATAGTAATAGTAGAGGTTCCGGCTATTAGATTTAATGAAATAGGGAACAACTCTAAGGAGCCGTCATAAATTGGCAATATCTCAACAAGCTGAGGTGTAGCGAAGCCCGGAAGTATTGCAGCGTAAGCAGTTTCAATGTTGCTAAAAAGAGTAGCTCCATTTAAACGAACGGAATTAGCCTGTGCGAAGGTTTTGCTATTTAAGCTTATTAAAATTGCAAGCAAAAATAACATTGTAATGATTTTTTCATTGAGTTTTTAGTTTTAGGTTAATTTAATTTGTTAAAATAAAAAACAATTATTTAGTCTTATTTAAAAAAGACAAAACAATACACATTACCTTTTTGAATTTTTCTCCTCCTTTCTCATTCAAAAAAAGTTTTTATAAAGTAATTTTTGTATAAAGTAATTTTTGATTTTATGTTGGATAATATAATCTAAATCATTTTAAAATACACTATAGAGAATTTTCAACAATTAAAGTTTTTTACCCAACTCTTTAACCAAGCCTTTTGTCTGAGATAAACATTTTTATAATAAATCGTAATAAATTAGAAATTTGTTAGGATTTTGTTAGGATAAAAATTAACATCCAAACTTATTCAGTTATTAATATTTTACGTATTTGAATTTTTAAAATTTTATTTATAAGTTTCAGCACATCCAATAACTAAACAAAAAGAAAGGAACAAAAATGAAAAAAATTCTAGTATTTCTGTGCTTTGTCTGCATTCTGGTTTCATATACAAAATTGCCGGCACAACAATTAAACAAAAGTCCAATCAAATTTACAGATGTAACAGGTGACTTTAATCCCGGTCTCAAACAAGGGAATCCGGTACTGGGTCAGAATCCTGCAAATGAAACCATTACAGCAGCATGGACGACTCTTGCCGCCTCCTCCAAAAGCCCAGTCAAGAACTTTCTGTGTTTATGCAAGACCCGGCGGAACTGAATACATTTATCAGTTCGGTGGTGGCTCAGGAGCTCAGTTAAAAAGTATTGCGCGATATGATATTGCTGCAAATTCCTGGACTACACTCGTTCAGGTTTTAAACCTTGATGTTTCATCCGGAGCGGCAATAAATGACGGAGATAGTGTGATTTATATATTTGGCGGTAACAGCGGAACGTTAACACTCGGCTCAACCCAAAAATTTAACATCGGAACCGGCATAGTCACTACATTAGCTAATATGCCTGTTTTAATTACAGATGCCGCTGTTGTTAAATATCGTGATTCTCTAGTTTATTTAGTTGGCGGAGGAACAGGGCTTTTTGGTGCCGCTATGTTAACAATGTGCAGGTTTATAATATTAAACAGAACACTTATACAGCAGCGACACCTTATCCGGTAGCTGCAGGAATGATGGGATTCGGAATTGACGGTAATAAAATAATCTGTGCAGGAGGATGGGATGGTGTCGGAGCTATTGCCAACTCATATAAAGGTGTAATTAATCCTGCTAATCATCTGGATATTGCATGGTCAGCTATACCTAATTACCCGGGTGGTGCAGTAACCAGAATGGCTTCCTATTTTGTTCAGAAAGGTGGTGGAAAGGGAGTAATGATGACAGGCGGAGCAATAGGAGGAGCAACGCTTACAAATAAGACATATTTATTTAATACAGGATGTGAAGTCTGGGATTCTACAGTTGTTAATTCACAGGCAAGATCAAATTTTAAAGCAGCAGGCAGAGGCGACAGTGTTGCCTGGGTGGTTGCAGGATTTACCACTGTTGGAGTCGGAACTACTGAGAGAATTACTTTCTCGTCCATTTCATGTAATCTCTTTGCACATGATGTTGCTTCATTATCAATAAATGCTCCGCCTCTTGGTATTGCTTTACCTTCACCGCCAATAACACCGCAGGCTACTGTAAATAATGTGGGAACGTCAACTGAATCCTTCAACGTAACAATGACAATATCACCGGGCGGATATTCAAGTACAAAAAGTGTTTCTTCCTTAGCCAGCCTTAGTTCAGTAAATGTAAATTTTGATTCTTATAACCCGCTGCCAGGGAATTATACAGTTACGGTATATACTCAGTTATCAAATGATGAGAACAGGAGTAATGACACAATCAGACAGTCATTGACAATTATTCAGCCAAATTACGGCGGAGGAGGAACAGGAACCGGAGGATATTACTTTGCAAATTCCACACCAGGTGCTTCAGTAGCTCCATCTCAGCCTACATACTGCAGAGTTGATACAGGAGGAAGTACTACACTTGTAAGTAACAGCGTAGCAGCTGTCCCAATAACCAGTGGTTCTCTTGATGACGGTTACTGGCTGTTAACAGATGTAGCCGGAGCAAAGAGAATTAAATTCATGGGTGTTGAATATGATGATATCTATGTTGGTACTAACGGAATTATCTCGTTTGTAGCTTATACACCGGATGGCGGTAACTGGTATCCGCCTGCAACAGGTTTACCCGGTCCGGGGGCAGGCTCACCTGTCAGACCGGCTATCTATCCTGCATGGAATGATTTGAACTGGGGTAATACAAGTCAGCCAATCAACAGACTTAGCTATAAAGTAGATGCTGCTAAAAACAGATTGATAGTGACATTTGACAGAGCGCCTTTGTTTGGAGGGTTAGCTACTGAGTGGGAAACGTTCCAGGTCTGCATTGATCTGGTGCCGGTAGCTTCTGGTTCAAATTCAAATATTACAATAAGTCACGATAATTCTACTTCCGTAATTCAGGCAAACTACTTAGTTGGAATCCAGGATGCAACCGGTGCAAATTACATTCAATACACATACATAAATGGTGCAGGAAATGTAATTACTCCTGGTCCTCTATTTGATACTACAGCCGGAGGAGGAGTCTCAGTTACATTCGGTCCTGATCCAACTCTTTTAAACGGACCTTGTGAAAAAATACTTGGTCTGACAATGAACTTTGAAGTGTGCAACAGTCCTTCACAGGTTTTTGTACTTTTAAGAAATGCAACATCTCCTTACGCAATTGTTGATTCAGTAGTCGGAACAGCAGGTATTGACCTTCAATACCCGATCTATTTTGAAAATGCAGCCAACGGTGTGCCTTACTATGTTGTTGTCCGGTCTGTGAATGCCGTCGAAACCTGGAGTTCATCTACCGTGACGTTTAACGGCGGATCTACTACTTATGACTTCACGACAGCTTTAAATAAAGCATACGGTTCAAATCAGATATTAAACATCGGAGGAGTTCCTTCACTCTATCAGGGTGACACAGATCAGGACGGAAACGTAAGTTTAACTGACGTTCTTAATGTCTATGGTGTACTTCAAATATTTGGTTCAACACCTGCAACCAATCTGGATTGCACAGGAGGTACAGATCTCTCTGACCTTATAGTTGCTTTCAATAATTCAAAGAACTTCATTATAACACAAAGACCGTAATTTACTTTTCACATATATAAAAAAGAAACCGGAGAAATTCCGGTTTCTTTTTTTAATAAAAAATATATAAGTTATTTTTTCCGGGTGAATCTTAATTCCGTGTCCTTTCCGATTCCATTTATAAAATCAACAGCTGTAATTCTTTTTTTACCTTCAATCTGTAATTCAGTTATCTCAAGTTCATTATCATTGGCAGCTGTAAATAATTTTTTATTCTCAATCCTGATTCCACCCGGATCTTCGTTAGCTTTTATACCTGATAATCGAGTTTTAAAAATCTTGACTACTTTATTTCCGAGATAAGTAAAAGCTGCAGGGTAAGGTGATAATCCTCTGATAAAGTTATGAACTTTAACCGATCCCTGATCCCAGTTAATAAGACAGTCTTGTTTGAAAATTTTCGGAGCCGGTGAAGCAAGAGCATCATCCTGAGCTGCAATATTAAGATTCCCTTTTTCTATAAGACGAACCGTGTCCAAAACCACTTGTGCACCTTTGTCTGAAAGTTTGTCATGAAGAGTTTCTGCATCATCTTCGGGATCTATCTTAATTTTTTCCTGAATTATGATATTGCCGGTATCAACTTTTTCTTTCAAAAAAAAAGAAGTTACACCGGTTTCAGTTTCACCATTTATTAAAGCCCAATTGATGGGTGCAGCGCCTCTGAATTTAGGTAACAGGGAAGCATGAAGATTGAATGAGCCGTACTTAGGGATTGAAAAAATCTCTCTGGGTAAAATTTTAAAAGCTACTACAATAATTAAATCCGGTTCAAGAGATATTATTTCCATAATAAATGAATCACTCTTTAAGCTTTCCGGCTGAAGTATAATTAAATTATTTTCGACCGCAAATTTTTTTACTGCGGAAATTGAAATGTTAAGCCCCCGTCCTTTCTTTTTATCAGGCGTGGTTACGACAGCAGCAATATCGTAATTGTAATCCAGCAGAATTTTTAACGAAGGAACGGCGAATTCAGGCGTCCCCATGAAAATAATTTTCATTTGCAGAAATTGATTTTAATCTCCGGAATGAATCAGCAGAGGATAATCCGTAATGACTTTTCCCTTCTTTATCTTTGCAAGCTGTTTTTTTATTTCTTTCTTTTTTTCTTCGGGCAGGTAATCAATGAAAAGCTTTCCGTTGAGATGATCTATTTCATGCTGAATGACACGCGATATGAATCCGTTAAGTTCGACAGTAACTTCATTCAGGTCAAAATCATGATACTTTAAAAAAATCTTTCCCGGTCTTGTTACATCGGCACGTATCTCGGGAATGCTAAGGCAGCCTTCTTCCATTTCAACTTCCCCATGAGATCCGAGAATTTCCGGGTTAATCAAAACCATCGGCTTTTCCTTATTATTTTTTTCATAACCGGAAATATCGACTACTGCCAGAGAAATATCCAGATTGATCTGAGGCGCAGCCAGCCCTATTCCTGCAGCTTTGTCCATCGTATAAAACATATTCTCTACAAGATTAATAAGTCTTGTATCTATCTTTGTAACAGCCTTCGTTTTCTTCCTGAGAACAGGCATTCCAAAAGTAGTTATGGGGATTTGTCTTCGCACGGATTTAGTTTTTTTACAAATATACAAATATTGTATTATTGTATAAAGTAACTTTAATGTTTTATAAATGAATATTATTTTGACTTTTCTCATTTAATACCATTTATTGGAAAAAGAATTTATTTCAATAGCAGAAAAGTATTGGATAGGGTTCTTAACTTTTCTTCCGGGATTTGTACTTGCAGTAATATTTCTGTTATTGAGTATTTTTATCAGCAGAAAGATATCCAGGCTCATTAACAACCGTCTAAAGCTGCGGCTAGAGGATCAGTTGCTGGTAAATTTTTTAACAAAAATTTCTAAATGGGTTATCATCCTGATTGGGTTCGTTATTGCCATGCAGCTACTCGGTCTTGCAACATTAGCAAGCGGTCTGATCGCGGGAGCAGGAGTATCTGCCATTGTCATCGGCTTTGCATTTAAGGACATAGGGGAAAATTTTTTATCGGGAGTAATTTTAGCTTTTAACAGACCTTTCAGGATCGGAGATGTCATAGTAACGGAAAACATAACAGGTACGATAGTTTCACTGGATCTGAGAACCACAACAATAAAAACATTTGAAGGATTTGATGTCTTTGTTCCGAATTCCATTATCATAAATAACCCTCTTATTAATTATAACAGGGAAGGGACAAGAAGATTTGACTTTATTGTAGGTATAGATTATGACGATGATGTTGGCAATGCCCGCAATGCAATTCTCGAAAGAATATTTGATGTGAGCGAAGTTCTCAGGGATCCAAAACCATTTGTGATAGTGAATGAACTTTCTTCCAGTTCAACAAATCTAAGAATATTTTACTGGGTCAATGCATCTTCAGTATCAAGAAATTTAATGGAAATTAAAAGCGAAGTAATTGAGTCAACAGTAAAAGCATTCAAGGATAAAGGAGTGAGGATACCGTTTGATTCGGTACAGGTTCAGTTTAAGAAAGATATTCCTGAAATACCGGTCATTGTTAAGAATTCAAATTAAAGTATACTGAAAGTAAAATTTCATAATTTAAAATAATCATTAAGGAAAAAGGAGATTAATCAGTTATGGCAGTAATCAAATCTGAGAACATCAGAAATATTTCACTTGTAGGACACGGAGGCAGCGGTAAAACTACTTTTGCGGAAGGGATTCTTTTCGCTTCAGGAGTAATCAACCGGTTCGGAAAGGTAGAAGAAGGAAATACAGTGAGTGATTATCATAAAGACGAAATAGAAAAACAGATCTCAATAAATTCTTCACTGATGAACACAACATGGAAGGGATCTGACGGGACCGACAGGAAAATTAATATTATAGATACTCCCGGTTTCATGGATTTTGTAGGGGAAGTGAAATCTGCTTTAAGAGTTACGGATACAGCCCTGATATTTGTTGATGCGTTTAAAGGTGTCGAAGTAGGAACTGAATCAAGCTTTATGATGACTAATGATTATGAAAACAATGTTATTTTTCTCATTAATAAACTGGATACTGAGAATGCAAATTTTGACAGGACAGTTGAGCTTATTAAAGAAAGTTTTGGTTCG
This sequence comes from Ignavibacteria bacterium, assembly GCA_016710985.1. Classification (GTDB taxonomy): domain Bacteria; phylum Bacteroidota; class Ignavibacteria; order Tepidaquicellales; family Tepidaquicellaceae; genus JAGPCH01. Next base: position 43,142 of record JADJTX010000015.1, on the reverse strand, counting down.
AGAGTTGCTGTCGTCCAGTTTCCTGTGAACGCAGGAGCAGGATTCGATTCTGTAATTGATGTCATAAGGATGAAATGGCTGAAATTCAATAATGACGGAAAGGGTGAATACACTGAGGAAGAAATCCCGGCACAGTTAAAAGACAAGGCAATGGATTATCACAAAAAATTTGTAGAGGCAATTGCTGAAGAAGATGAGGAGCTGATGGAAAAATTTTTTGAAGAAGGAGAGAATCTTACTGATGAAGAAATTGATTACGGGTTAAAAAAAGGAATGAGAGAAAAAAAATTATTTCCGGTATTCTGCATAAGCGCGGCAAAAAACATCGGAACAAGAGACGTACTTGATTTTATATCAAATTATACCGAATCACCGATGGACAAGCCGGCGGAAATAGGCAGACGTCCTAACAGCCAGGATCCGATTGAAATAAATCCGAAAACTGAAAGTGAGCCTACCATCTTTATTTTTAAAACAGTTTCTGAAAAAAATATCGGTGAGCTGTCATTCTTCAGAGTGTATTCAGGTAAAGTGCATCCGGGTCTTGATCTCATTAATGAGGCAAACGGGAAGACTGAAAGGCTATCGCAATTATATTCAATGAACGGAAAAGACAGAAAAGAAATGGGTGAAGCGATTTGCGGAGATATAGCAGGCGTTGTAAAGCTAAAGGATTCACACACGAATAATACACTCAGCTCAAAAAGCCATCCGGTTGTCCTTTCGGAGATAAATTTTCCGAAACCAAATATGACCTTAGCCATCCACGCGAAGAATAAAGGTGACGATGACAAGATAGCTACTGCTTTGCATTCTTTGCATGAAGAAGATCCGACTTTCATAATAGATTTCAATGCAGAAACAAGTCAGACTATTATAAGCGGACAAGGTGAGATTCATCTTAACACAATTCTCAACAGGATGAAAAGCAAATATAATTTTGAAGTTGATGTGTCTAATCCAAAAATACCATACAGGGAAACTATCCGTTCAAAAGTAAATGATGTTGAATATAAGCATAAGAAACAATCCGGAGGAAGAGGTCAGTTTGGCCATGTACACATTAAGATAGAGCCGCAGGAAAGAGGCAAAGGCTTTGAGTTTGTAAATGCAATTGTCGGAGGTGTTGTACCAGGCAGGTTTATTCCCGCAGTGGAAAAAGGCTTAACAGAAATTTTAAACACCGGAGTTATCATCGGATGCAAAGTGATCGATGTAAAAGTAACTCTGTTTGACGGCTCTTATCATAATGTTGATTCGGATGAAATCTCATTTAAGATTGCTGCAATACAGGCATTTAAAAAAGGATTTAAAGAAGCAAATCCTGTTATACTGGAGCCAATATATGATGTTGAGGTTGTTTTTCCTGAGGAATACATGGGACTGGTTTCGGGAGATATTTCCTCCAGAAGAGGCAGAATTCAGGGTATGGATGTATTTGGAAAACTTCAAAAGATCACATGCCAGATCCCGTTATCCGAGATGAACGAGTATTCTACAAAATTGCGTTCGATGACATCAGGACGGGGATATTACGACAGAAAGTTCTATCATTATGAAGATGTTCCTAAAGATGTTGAAGGTAAGATAATTGCTGATTATGAAAAAGAGAAGAACCATGAATAATGAATAATGAACAATGAACAATGAGCAATGAGCAATGAACAATGCTTTAGGTCATTATTTATGAATAACCGATAAACCAATTAACCAATTAACCAATTAACCAATTAACCAATTAATTTGGAAATATTTTCACAGCCGGAAACTTATGTAAGCTTATTAACACTAACGTTTCTTGAAATAGTACTTGGAATTGATAATATAATATTTATTTCAATATTAACAGGAAAGTTGCCTGCTAATGAAAGGGAGAAAGCAAGAATTACAGGGCTTGTAATTGCTTTGTTTTTCAGAGTTGGATTGCTTCTTGCAATTTCCTGGATAGCGAATTTAGTTCAGCCGCTGATAACGGTTTTCGGGTATTCTTTTTCCGGAAGGGATCTGATATTAATGGGCGGCGGTCTGTTTCTTTTGATAAAAAGTGTTCTTGAGATTCATGATAAACTGGAAGGAGAGGAAGGTGAAGGAGACAGAAAGGTAACACCTAAATTCTGGAATATTATAATTCAGATAATTATACTCGATCTGGTTTTTTCCCTGGACTCAGTCATTACAGCAGTAGGACTGGTTCAACATGTTTCGATAATGATAATAGCAATTGTGATCTCTATGATAATTATGATTTTATTTGCAGGTAAAGTAAGCGAGTTCATACACAGACATCCAACAATTAAGATGCTCGCATTGTCATTCTTACTAATGATAGGATTGCTTCTGTTTGTTGAAGCTTTCCATGTCGAAGTACCGAAAGGTTACGTTTATTTTGCTATGGCATTCTCATTCTTAGTGGAAATGCTGAACATAAGGATGAGGAAGAAGAGCAGTAAACCTGTTGAACTTCGTGCAGAATATAAAGATCAGGATGAAAAATCAGAGTAAGCCTGAATCAGGTAAGGATTGTGACTCTTTTTTAAGGATTCTATTGTGCGCATAGTAATTGTAATCAGGGGATCAATCGCGATTTAATTGAGCTGTTTATTCTCGGATTTTTAAAAAAATGCATCAAAGAGTCGGATACTACAATCCGGATACTGCAACCGCAGCGTCATTAGCGTTTCCCAAAAGTCATCATGTAAAAATCATTTACACTGCAGCAACAAATTATTGTAAAGTGTTATAAATAAGGTTATATAAAAATAGATATATTTATACTAATTTTACAAATCAAAATAAGTAAACCAAAATTAAAGTAATTAAAAGTTTTCTAAAATTAATTATTCTTCCAAAATTTAAATAATAAACTATGTACGGTGGTGGATATATTTTTGAAGAGTCAAAGAACGGTCATTCTGAAGAAGAAGACCAGATAAAGCTGCAGAAGTTTGAAGAGAGAATCGCAGCCGGGGAAAAAATAGAGCCATCTGACTGGATGCCGGCTGAATACAGAAAACAGCTGATCAGAATGATTGAGCAGCATGCACATTCGGAAATTATCGGAGCGTTGCCCGAAGGAACCTGGATAACAAGAGCTCCGGGATTCAGAAGAAAGCTTGCGTTGATGGCTAAAGTTCAGGATGAAGTAGGTCATGCACAGCTGTTATACAGTGCAGCAGAAACATTAGGAAAACCCCGCGAGCAAATGATAAATGATTTAATTACCGGCAAATCAAAATACTCGAATGTCTTTAATTATCCTGCGGTCACGTGGGCAGATACAGCAGTAATCGCATGGCTGATTGATGCAGGAGCTATCATTAATCAGGTTGCAAATTCAAAAGGTTCATACGGACCATACTGTAGAGCTCTTGAAAGGATTTGTCTTGAAGAATCATTTCATTTGAAATACGGACATGACAATGTTGTCTTTCTTGCAACAGGTACATCTCAGCAGAGGCAGATGGTGCAGGATGCGTTGATCAGATGGTGGCCTCCTATAATGCATTTTTTCGGACCGTCAGATAAAATTTCCGTTCACACTGAAACACTTATGAGATGGAAAGTCAAAATGGCTTCGAATGATGACATGAGACAAAAATTTCTCGACATGTATGTTCCTAAAATTTGGGAGCTTGGTCTGACCATTCCTGATCCGAAACTTAAAAAGAATAATGAAACAGGAAAGTGGGAATATACTGAACCGGACTGGGAAGAATTTAAAAGAGTAATTAACGGTGACGGACCATGTAATAAAGAGAGACTTGCAGTAAGAAGAAGAGCCGAAGAAAAAGGTGAATGGGTAAGAAATGCCTTACTGAGACCGAGCGAAAAATACACAGTACCTTTATCGTAAAATTGAAATCATAATTTAATGTCCATCAAATCCTTAGATCCGAGAATCACGAGGGAACAGCTTCCCGATGAGTCAGATAATAATCCGATAAAAGAATTACATCAGTGGCAAACCTATGAAGTATTCCATCAGTCAAAGAAAGGAGACCGTCATATTCACGTTGGCTCTCTTCACGCACCGAATGCCGAAATGGCAATATTACTGGCAAAAGAACAATACGCAAGAAGATATAAATGTGTAAATTTATGGGTGGTAAAAACATCCGATGTGTTTATAACGGATTATGATGATGAAGATATGTTTGAAGCTAATCAGGAGAAAATGTACCGTGAAGCAGGAGGATATAAGGTAATGGACAGGATCAACAAATTTAAAACAGAACATAAAAAAAATTGAAACAGCTGACTGAAATACAAACTAAGGCATTAAAAGATCTGATCTGCAGAATTGCTGATGATGAATTAATTCTCGGACACCGCAATTCGGAATGGACAGCATTGGTACCGATACTTGAAGAGGATATTGCTTTTTCTTCAATGGCACAGGATAAGATTGGACATTCGCTTGCCTTGTATCAACTACTGAATAAATTGGGTGAACCTGACCCTGATGCAATTGCCTTTACACGGAAAGAAAAAGATTTTAAATGCTGTCATCTTGTGGAATATCCGATAGGTGATTATGATTTTAGCTTAATGAGACATTTTTTATTTGATAAATCAGAAGCAATCAGATTTGATCTGCTTTCCCGTTCTTCATTTGAAGACCTCGCTAATATCGCAAAAAAATTCCGTGGTGAACTGAAATATCATACGATGCATGCTGATACTTGGCTTGTCCAGCTTGGCAATGCAACTGAAGAAAGCAAAGCAAGAATGCAGTCTGCTTTGAATCAATGCTTTCCGCTTGCACTGGGAATATTTGAGCCGGGCGAATATGATGAAGTTTTATCATCGGAAAATATTTTTCCGGGAGAAAAAGTTTTACAGGGAATGTGGCTTGATTCAATAAAAATCATTTTGGACTCGGCTAACCTTTCGATTCCTGATATTGACACTTCAGATCGCTCTTACGGGGGCAGAAAAGGTTATCATACGGAATATCTTAAGCCGCTATTGGATGAGATGACTGAGGTTTACAGCATTGACCCGAATGCGGAGTGGTGAGATTAAGAATTAAGAATTAAGAATTAAGAATTAAGAATTAAGAATTAAGAATTAAGAATTAAGAATTAGAATTAAGAATTTAAGGATTAAGGAAGGGAATACTAAGTTTAATAAGTATATGATCAGTGAGAAAGAAATATGGGATGCATTGTATGACGTGAAAGATCCGGAGATACCTAAAATATCGGTGGTCGACATGGGTATCATAACCGGTGTGAAAGTCAGTGAAAAAGATTTTGTGAATATATCGATGACACCAACATTTGCAGGCTGTCCTGCTGTGAATGTAATGAGGAGTGATATTGAAAAAAGAATTTCTTTGATGCCGGTATCAGGAGTAAATGTAGATGTAAACTATGACGTGCAGTGGAATTCGAACATGATAACAGAAAAGGGGAGAGAACTACTTAAAGATTCTTTGTTTGCCTTACCGCCTGTTCACAATGGTTTCGTTTCAATAGAAATGCTTACCAACATTGAATGTCCTTTATGTCACAGTAAAAATACAAAGCTTCAGACTCCGTTCGGACCGACACAATGCCGCGCCATACATTATTGTAATAATTGTTTTCAGGCGTTTGAACAGTTCAAACCGGTATGACCCGAAAAATGCCATAGCCTGCATTTATATTTCTAAAAGTACATACATTAAAATTTTCTTTCAACAAGAAGGATTCAGACTGCCGGTGGTCAATCGCCGACTTTGAATTGTAAATTCACTGCTACTCCGGGACCGCTGAAAAATGAGTCTCCCGCACCATTCACTACAGTACCCGGATTAAGAGCGCTGTTCAAACCTGCTAAATCCTGATTTTTCAACAGAATAAAATAATTTGGTCTGACTGATATGGCAAAATATTTACTGGGAACATAATTGAACGAGAGATTTGGGGTTACACCGACATAAGAAAAAAATCTGCCATCATCAATGGTTGTGTAAGAAGGAGTACTGGTAAACCGGTTATAGCTTCTTTCGAAAATTTTCATTGCGCCGATGTTTAAAGCAAATCCCGCTCCGACGTGAAACATTCTGCTTGCCTTAATAAAATACTGGCCTTCTAAATTAACCAGCTGGAGTTTCAGGTTCACATCCTGAGTTAAACGTGTATTAGCAACCTGAGAAACCTGAGCAGATTTTGTTCCTGAAAACAGTATACCGAAGCCAAATTCAAAGTTGAAATAATTTTTCTCCCTTTCATAATTCGCTCCTACTATTAAACTTGGTCCGAAAAAAAATCCGAAAGAACCCATCTTTTCGGTGACAGCCGGGTTTGAATTGTAATTATTGATAATTGTGTTGAGTTCATCTGAATTCTGAAAACTAAAATTGAATCCGCCGGCAAAATAATATTTTTCCCGGGCAGGCTGTGAAAATGCAACCGAATAAAAAAGTAAGAACAGAAATATTAATCTTTTCATTAATTAGCTTAAATTTTTTGATTGCAATATCATTAAAGTAATGTTAAAAATAAATCTAAATAAAATGAGTGGTAATTTTGGTTAATTTTGGAATTAAGAATTAAGAATTAATGGATTTTTTCTCAATAAAGTATGAAGCTTTTTTATACCGGTTTAAGTGGCAATTAATTGATAAAGAAATTTCTAAAAACTAACAACAGCTTTAAGGTCCACACCGAATCCGCTGAAAGTCTCACTGTCATACTCATCCGGTTCATCATTCTGCCATGTGTTCGGATTCAAGGCAGCGTTAATATCTGTCAGGTCTTCAGAAAAAATCTGTGCAAAGTAATAAGGTCTTACTGTAATCCCGATGTTTTCATTGAAATTTAAATTTAAAAAAGCAGTTGGGGTGAATCCCAGAGCCAGACCAGAACTTACGGGGGTTATATCTGTGTAATCCGGAGGAGTTTCACTTTGATCATAAACTCTTGTATCATAAGTAACTGACCCAATATCCATAAACATACCGAATCCGTAATCAACCGGGAATTATGTTTGAACAAATATCCGATTCCAAGATTGGCAAGAAAATTATATACCTTAAAATCCCTTCTAACCTCAGAGCCAGATACAGTGCCTTCCGATATTTCTCACCCGGAGTTTCTAAAAAGTTACGCCTCCTTCAAGTAAAAGTCCTGTGCTGAAAATTCCGCCAACAGAAAAATCAAAACCTGACATGGAGTTAATGTTATCCATTTTTGTTGTAAGATAACTTCGAGTTTCATTATACCGGTCTATAATAAAATTTACCGATGAGGCGTTTGGGAAATTAAAATTGTATCCCGCTGTGAGATATATTTTTTCATCCTGTGAATTAGCATTGCTGATTGAGGTAATGAAGCAAAGTAGCATAAGAATTTTTTTCATAGGTTTATGTGGTTTAGATTAGACGGTGAACTTGTTTTTAATTTTGGTTAAATTATAAAAAATAAATTACAAATGAAATTAGAAGATTTAACGCACGAACAGCAGGAGAAGATCTCTGAGTTTGGTGTGAATACATGGTATGTCCTGGAATTGCTCGGAGATTACAAGAAAGATCCCGGTTCGGTGAGCGATAACTGGAAGTGCTACTACGTTCAGAACCATTCCAGTAAAAGTTCTTGAAGAGAACAGGAGAATCATTAACGATTATCTTAAAAAGAAAAACGCAGGTAAAATTTCATATACACATATCATCGGATGGGCGATAGTAAAGGGAATTAACTATGTACCAGTGATGAATAATTCATATACCATTATTAACGGCGAACCAAATCTTGTAAAGAAGCAAAATATAAATCTCGGACTTGCAGTAGATCTTCAGAAGAAAGACGGCAGCCGGTCACTTATTGTTCCGAATATTAAGAAAGCAAATCTTCTCAACTTCAAACAATATTTCTATGCATATGATGATATCATCCGAAGGTCAAGAAATAATAAGATAGAAGTTTCCGATTTCCAGGGGACAACTATTTCACTGACCAATCCCGGGACACTTGGTACAGTTGCATCAACACCAAGACTAATGATAGGACAGGGGACTATTATTGCGACCGGGGCAATTGACTATCCCGCCGAGTATCAGGCAGTTACAAATGAAGTAATAACAAAGATCGGATTGAGCAAGATAATGAACATTACGAGTACATATGATCACAGAATAATTCAGGGTGCAGAGTCAGGTTTATTTCTGAAAAAGATAAGTGAGCTTTTGCATGGTGATGAAAATTTTTACGAGGAAATTTTTAAAGATCTTGAAATACCAATGGCTCCGGTGAAATGGACAGCGGATAAAGTCATTGAAGCTAAGGACAATTCAGAAAGAATAGAGAACATTGAAGAGATTGAGAAGCAGGCAAAGGCAATTCAGCTGATAAATATGTTCAGAGTCCGCGGACATTTGCTTGCGCATCTTGATCCTTTGTATCTGAAAGTTCAGTATCATCCTGAGCTTGATCCTTCGAATTACGGCTTTACCGTGTGGGACTATGACAGAGAATTCATAACTGACGGGCTTGCGGGTTTACGCACTGCCACATTAAGAAAAATTCTGGACATTTTATATCAGACCTATTGTGATAAGATAGGAGTTGAGTTCAAGCATATTCAGGACCCCGTTCAGAAAGAATGGCTTCAGAAAAAAATGGAAACGAACAGAAATACAGCGCAATTTTCAAATGATGAAAAGAAACATATTTTATTTAAATTATCCGAAGCCGAAAATTTTGAAAAATTCATCGATAAAAAATATATAGGTCATAAGAGATTTTCTCTGGAAGGTTCTGAAACAATCATACCAACACTGGATTATCTTTTACAATGCGGTGCTGAAGATGGTGTAAAGGAAATGGTTCTGGGAATGGCTCACAGGGGAAGACTGAATGTGCTCGCTAACATTATCGGAAAATCAATGGCAGCTATTTTTTCGGAATTTGAAGGGCACATTGATCCTTCATCAGCTCAGGGTTCAGGTGATGTAAAGTACCATCTCGGAGCAGCCGGTGAATACAAAACATTTGACGGAAAAGATATTAAAGTGTCAGTAGCATCAAATCCTTCGCATCTTGAATTTGTTAATCCTGTGGTTGAAGGGATAGTCAGGGCAAAGCAAATGAGAACGAATGATACTTCACGGGATAAAACAATTCCTGTGTTATTACACGGCGATGCGGCTGTGGCAGGGGAGGGAATAGTTGCAGAAACATTAAATCTCTCTCAGCTACACGGTTACAGGACGGGCGGTACTGTTCATATCATTATAAATAATCAGATCGGATTTACGACTACGCCGATTGATGCGCGTTCCTCTGTTTATGCTTCTGATGTTGCAAAGATGATACAGGCTCCGATTTTTCATGTGAACGGTGATGACCCTGAAGCAACTTTACTTGTCACAAAGATGGCTTTTGAATACAGAATGAAATTTAATAAAGATGTTGTGATTGATGTTTTCGGATACAGGCGTCTTGGTCATAATGAAGCGGATGAACCGGCATTTACTCAGCCGCTCATGTATAAAACAATTCGGAGCCATCCGTCAGTAAAAGAAATTTATCAGAAGAAATTGCTTGAGGAAAAAGTCATAACTCCTGAAGAGGTAGAGGCGATGGAGAAGAAGATCTTTGATAAGATGAATTCGAGCCATGAGAAAGTTCAGAAGTTTAAGTCAGACATTCCTCTTGCAGTAACGCCGGAACAAATAGAAGCTGCGGAGGCAAGGATTGACACTAATGTTTCAATTGAAAAATTAAATGAAGTTGTTGAATCGATAACATCACTTCCTTTGACGTTCAGTCTGCATCCGAAATTAAGAAAGTTCATTGAGTCACGAAGAGACTTTTTAAATAAAGATGTTGAAGTTGACTGGGCATTTGGAGAAGCGCTGGCGTTTGGAAGTCTTATGCAGGAAGAAATTCCGATTCGTTTAAGCGGTGAGGACAGTTCACGAGGAACATTTGCACGGAGACATATAGTACTTACTGATTCTGAAACAGGAGATGAGATAATTCCCCTGAATAATGTTTCACCTGATAAAGTATTAATAGAACCGCTTGACAGTCTGCTCTCCGAAGCTGCAGTGCTTGGATTTGAATTCGGCTATTCAACTGCGGATCCCATTACACTTGTGATCTGGGAAGCGCAGTTCGGAGATTTTGTAAATGCAGCACAGGTAATCATAGACAATTTTATTGTAAGCTCTTACACAAAATGGGGACTTCCGAATAATCTTGTAATGCTGCTTCCTCACGCTCAGGAAGGACAAGGTCCCGAGCACTCAAGCGCCCGGCTCGAAAGATTTCTGACTTTGTGCGCAGATGATAATCTGATAGTTTGTAATCCGACCAACTCAGAACAATATTTTCATTTACTCAGAAGACAAACCAAGCAGAAGAAGAAAAGACCTCTTGTCATACTGACACCGAAAAGTCTGCTCAGACTGCCTGAAGCAAAATCAAAGAAAGAGGAATTTACAAAAGGGCAATTCGATGAGATCATTGATGATATGTCTGCAGACAAGAAATCTGTTAAAAGAGTCATTGTCACAAGCGGCAAGGTTTATTATGATTTAATGAAATACAGGCACGGATATGAAATTTCAGATACAGCAATAGTGAGACTCGAACAATACTATCCGTACATGACCGACATGATGAAAAAAGTGTTAAGCACATATAAGAATGCAAAAGATGTTGTGTGGGTACAGGAAGAACCGCGAAATATGGGCGCCTGGAATTTTCTTGCCATACTGCTGAAGAATGATCTTTCAGAAAATCAGAAGCTTTATTGTGTAAGTCCTGAAGCAAGTGCCAGCCCGGCTGCCGGCTCATTGAGCAAATTTAATGAAGAGCATAATGAAGTTTTGAGACTTGCGTTTTCGGATGAGATCAAGCCTGTGTTCTAGACTAGTTCGTTAAGTTCGTTAAGTTGAAAATACTTAATTAGAAGTTATTTTCAGAAGATATTCTTTTGTAAATTTCTTTCAATTCATTTACTGCGGAATTAATATCATCAGAAGAAATATCCGCTAAAGGTTCCTTTCCTTTATCTTTGTACTTCTTATCATAGTATTCTTTGATCATTATTTCAGTAAACTCTTCTGCTCTTCCCGAATCAAGCAATTCCATAAGTTCATCAAAGATGGTATTGCTGAGCTGCTGTCTGAAAAAATTTGCTTTGCCGGTCATTAATATTTTCATCGGCTCAATTCCCCTTAAATCATTTCCGAAATATTCCTTTACAATTCTTTTTACACGGCTGTCTATGGAAGAAGTGATCTTAACTGACGGAGCGAGCTGTAATTTTTCATAGAGGTATTTTGGGATTTCAAAATTGCCGACTTTTTTACTTTCGCTTTCGATAAGGTAAGTTGAGTGTGTCGAGTACATAGAGTGTGTAGAGTGCATAGAGTGCGTAGAGTGTGTAGAGTGTGAGTTAACGGGTAAATTAAAAAATATCTGAGAGAACAAGTTATTTTCAAATGCGGTCTGATTTTGTACCGGTCTGACATTATTTATATCATAAGGAATTTGTCCGAGCAGGCTTGAGTAATGTCTTGCGGCGTCTTCAAGATCTATCACAGGTAAGTCATTTTTTAAATTTCGTAATAATTCAGTCTTTCCGCTGCCTGTTAATCCTGAGAGCTCGAGTAATTCATGCGGAAATATTTCTTCAGAAAACAGTTCATTGACTTTCCTTCTGTAAGACTTATATCCGCCGGTTAAAACCGATGGCTTATATCCCAGATCACAGATCATTTTTGAAAGATATCCGCTTCTCCCTCCTCCTCTCCAGCAATACACATATATAGATTTTTGAGAAGCACTATTGCTGTCAAGAAAAACTTTTAGTGAATCTGATTTTGGATTCGCATATTGCATTGCAAGCCAGAGTGCGGATGTTTGTGAATACTTTTTATAAATTAGTCCTGTGTTGTGTCTTTCATCATTACTCAAAACAGGAAAATTTACTGAAAAGGGGAGTGATGTTTCTTCGAATTCTTTTTCAGAGCGTGCATCAATTAATAATGTGTTTTCGCGGCCGGATTTTAATTTCTGTAAAAAATCATCGGTTGAAAATTTACTTATTTCATAAGCGTTTAGAATTGATTTCAAAGATGGAATGTTCCCGGTGTCTTTGCTACGTATAAATTCGAACAGCTCCTTGGGACTTTTGTCTTTAATCATTGATTTATTAACACTTAGACACAGAGGTAAATTATTTTAGTAACTCTGAGTTTATTCCCTGATCATTGCTGAAAAAATTTTTAATTGTAATCAAAAACAATCGTACCGGGTTTGTATTCATCTGAAGCATCAGATACATCACCAACTATGTTTGCAAAAATATCGCCGCGCTTATGAAGCTCAAGCAGCAGAAGGTTTGCATTTTCTTCAGGTACGGAAATCAAAAGTCCCCCTGAAGTCTGAGGATCATAAAGCAAATGCTCTTTTGTTTTATTGATATTACCGGAAGATACAACAAAGTCTTTAGTGTATTCGCGGTTTGATTTATCACCTCTTGTTAAATAGTTCTCGCCGATCGCCCATTCAGCACCCGGGAGAACAGGTAATTCATTTACATAAAATCTAATGACTGTTCCGCTTGCCTGCGCCATCTGCATTGAATGTCCGGCTAATCCGAAACCTGTTACATCCGTACAGGCATTAGCATTAAAAAGTACCATGCATTCTGAAGCATTTTTATTTAGTCTTATCATGGAAGATATCAGCTGATCATAGTATTTATCATCAAGTGCGGAAAATTTGATAACGTTGTTCAATATGCCTGTTCCCAAAGCTTTTGTAAGAATCAATTTATCTCCGGGCTTGGCAGTATTGTTTCCTTTAATATTTTCCGGTTTGATAGTTCCTGTTACAGCAAGTCCGTAGACTATATTAGTTATGTCAATGGAATGTCCGCCGATAATGACAGCTCCGGATTCTTTGACCTTATCCGCACCGCCCTTGAGAATTTCCTTCAGGATTGACAAATCTTCCTTTTGAGGAAATGCCAGTATGTTCAATGCGTTGATGGGAGTGCCGCCCATTGCATAGACATCGCTCAGAGCATTTGCAGCTGCAATTTGTCCGAACAGATATGGATCATCAACTACCGGTGTAAAAAAATCTGTTGTATGAATTAATGCAAGCTCATCATTTATTTTGTAAACCCCTGCATCATCCTTTCCTTCAAAACCAACAATTACATTTGCATTTGTAGCCCATTCAATTCCTTTTAATGCTTCAGAAAGAATGTGAGGAAATATCTTCGCTGCGCAGCCTGCGGATGTAACCATTTGTGTCAGTCTTACCTGAGTGTCGCTCATAGTTTTTTAAGGTATATAAATATTTAAAAATGCTTCTTCCTTTACATCAATGTATCCTATAATCTGTCCGAAATTATTGCTGACTAAAATATCTTTAAGCGTAAAATCTCTTTTTATCATTCCGTCTTTGGAAAAATAGTCATAATAAAAATAATTGGGATCCGGAGTGCCGGAGTTATAATAAACATCACGCTTTATCTTTATGCAGTAAAATGTTCCGGCAGGAACAGTCACGTTTTCAAATGCAGTGTATTTTTTTGTAATGCGTGTAGTCCCGTAATTGATGAAATTCCACTCTGTATTTTGGGAGACAGGATATTTTAATAAAGTAACGGGAGGGTTATCGAAATAAAGAGTATTAGTGTCACTTGAAATAAAATCATAATTAGTATTTCCCTTAAGTTCATTCAAAGAATTGTATGTCTTTCCCCCGAAACTGAATCGCAGATTGTTTACGTGTCTGAATGGTCCGAAATTTAATCCGTCTGAATAATAAGCAATCCGTATTAACCCGGAGTCTGTTTGCCTGAATAATTCCAGAGTAGTATGGCTATGACCTGTCTCACTGTGAGCGTTTCTCAAAAGTCTTAAGGTATCGAGATTAATGATTGTATCCTTAACATAATTGGCTGCTCCGTATCCGGTCAATGTGTCTGCCGAAAAATACACGCCAATTGAATCAGGTCTTAAATTAGTGATAAAATTTCTTGTGGTATAATACCAGAATGAGTTTAATTTGTAAGGATACTTAAAAGCAGAATCAATGACCGTAGGAGGATTGGTTATTATATTGCTGACTTCAGATTCATTTTCGCATGAAATAATTATAGAAGAAAATAAAATTAAAACAAAAATTTTAAGCTCTGTTCTCATCTTGATTTTTTTTATTTTGAGTTATTTTGCAGGTAAAATTTTACCGGATACCTCTCCAAACCCTATCCTGTATCCGTCACCGCTGCACCAGCCGTTTATGATTAAAGTATCACCGTCCTGTAAAAATTTTCTTTCTTCATTATTTGAAAGCCTGATAGGCTCTGTCCCGCGCCAGGTCAGTTCAAGTAAGCTTCCGTAAGAATCTTTTGACTGTCCGCTGATTGTTCCGGAGGCAAGCAGATCACCGGTTCTCATGTTGCATCCCGTGATTGTATGATGGGCAAGCTGCTGACAGATATCCCAGTATAAGTTTTTAAAGTTAGATTTTGAAATGATAAATGAATCTTCTGATTCAGCGGTTTTTAATTTCACTTCGAGATTAATGTCATATAGCCAGTTACCTTTGCTTTGTAAATAGGGAAGAGGCTTTGGTATTTGCTCAGTTCGTTTTGTTTTAAACGGTTCTAATGCTTCAAGCGTAACAACCCATGGTGATATTGAAGTTGCAAAATTCTTTGAAAGGAAAGGTCCGAGCGGAACGTATTCCCACTTTTGAATATCTCTCGCGCTCCAGTCATTAACAAGAACCATTCCGAAAATATTTTGGTCAGCTTTATCCACAGGAACAGGTTCTCCTAGTTTATTTCCTGTCCCTATAAAAAATCCCATCTCAAGTTCGAAGTCAAGAAGCCTGCTCGGACCGAACGAAGGCATTTCCGCATCATCAGCTTTTGTCTGACCTTTAGGACGAATTATATCTGTCCCGCTTATTACAACTGAGCTTGCCCTTCCGTGATATGCAACGGGAAGGTGCAGCCAGTTTGGCATCAGCGCATTTTCTTTTCCGCGGAACATTATGCCGACATTTGTAGCGTGCTCTCTGGAAGAATAAAAGTCAGTATAATCTCCTATCTCAACAGGCATTAACATCTCAGCATCTTTTGTAAAATCAAACATTCATTTTTTAATGCTTCGTTATCTCTTAATGCCGGGTTTTCCGCACTCAGTAAATTTTGTATTTCAATTCTGACTTCATGCCAGGCATTTTTGCCAAGTGACATGAATTTATTAAGAGATGATTGGGAAAATATCTTTTCCCGGATAAGTTTTTGAACAGACCTTTATCTTCAATTACGGATAAGTCCAGAATGAAATCTCCAATTGCTGTGCCAACTCTTCGGCTTAAATTATGTTTGTCTTTAAAAATACCGTAAGGCAGATTTTGAATGGGAAAATCCGAATCCTGATTTACCTGTATGAAAGATTTAAGTTTTACCTGATCGGGCATTTGAATTATTAAGTTATAGAATTATTGTAAAAGTTTTAAAGACTTAAGATCATCAACAGGTTCATCGAAACTGCAGCTTCCGTAAGACAAAACAAGATTTTTTCTTGCATACTTTATGTCAGCAATTTCGATCTTCCAGTCTTTCCATGAAAAGTAATCATCTGTGAAAATAAAATCTGCAGGATCTTCATCATTAAGGATCTCTGCCATTCCGTGATCTGAAATATCATGTCTCATAGCGATTATGCCTGCCCCAAAAACATTAATGAATCCATGCATCATTGTTCCGATCCCGGTGTCGTAATGTCTGAACGGATGATGCAGTCCCGCTGTGAACTTCACCGGCACTTTTTTATCCAGACACCGGCGGATGCAAAATGCTATTGCTTCGGAAGACGGGAATGCAGCAGCTTCAACGCCTCCTGTCCGCAGTTTAAACCCTGCATTAAAATTTTTAAAGTTATGAATCTCTATACCTTCAATGACAGATTTTGAATTTGCCTCGTATTCGTTATTCATATTTCCTTCAATATAAATAATAACCGGTTCTGAAATTTCTTCTTTAATGCTTTCCGAAATGAAATCAATAAATGAGGATATGTTTTTTGAGTCATTCTCAAAAATCAATTCATCCGGAAGTTTCAGTTCAAAAGAATTAGTGCTTACTTTTTCTTTATTATTCAGATGAAATTCTTTCCATACTGTAAGATCATTTTTAAGATTATTTTTAAAATCATCTACTCTGTTTCCACCGGAGCTTAAAACAGAAACACTGATCATTTCCTGATCGGAATAATTATTCACCAGCAATATTTCCAATTCAGGCAATTGCTTTACAGGACAAATGAATTTTGAAAGCATGAAATCATACCTGCCTTTCCTGTATTCATAATAATTTTTTAAGGCATCCGGTAAACTAAGTTTTGCAGGCGGAAATAAACCTGCATAATCTATTATCTTATTTGTAAAGCAAATTAAGCTTTCGGCAGTTTTTAATTTCAATATGGATAATTTGTTTTAATTAAAATAATCATAATAAACTTATATTTAAATTTAATTAATGCAAACTTTTAAGAAATTTTGAAATAGAGTCCAAAATGTCTCAATAATTTGACTGTCCAAAAAGAATTTTAAATCACATAGAAATACAATTCACTTAGATGAAAATTAATCCAAAAATAATATTTTTATGTTTTCGATGTACCTGTGTTGTAAAAAAATTTTACTTTTCAGACAGCTAAATAAAGGAATCCGGTATTTTTCTGTTTAATCTGTATTATCCGAGTTCCTTTTTTGTCTGAACATCAACTTAAATTATACTTAATTAAGTTGAATCTTTTATATGAAAGATTTATTTTGCATTACTAATTTTGCTAAGAAAGAACTAACTTCCATAAAATACATAGATTTAAAAACAAATGTTCATAAATTACTGAAAGTATTTCCGAACTAAATTCAAAGATCAAATACCAGATATAATTATTCAAAATTATAAAAACGGTGGATGAAAAATTTTACTAAATTTTTACTACTAACATTCTGCTTTCTAATAATTTCAGATTCTGTAAGATCTGCAACTTATTATGTGAACGACTTAACGGGTAATAACTCAAATTCTCCTGCTCAGGCAAAAAACATTGAAACTCCCTGGAAGACAGTACAGTTCGCAATAGACAATGCTGCTGTCCTCACCGGTGATAATATTGTTGTAGCAGCCGGCATTTATTCAGGATTTAACCTGACAAAGAGATTAAACATAATAGGTGCCTGGAAAGGCGGAATGTTAAGCGTCAGCACAATCTTCAATTCGACCCTTACACTTAGCTCGCCCGGAGGGAGTTTCTCAGAGAGAATGGTTATAAAAAATTTAAGAGTTCTTTCTGCTGCAGGTGATGCTGTAGACATAAGATCTGGATTTGTTACTCTTGAAAATGTTTATGCATCAGCGCCGCTTTTAAATTCCAGCGGAGTGATCTTTAACAGTCCGGACATTTCAGATGTGATCATGGAATCCTGTAATTTTAATAGCAGCAACAAAGCGGGAATCTTTTTCACATCGTCCTCAGGTGTTGACGGTTTCACTCTCAGAAATTCTACTATTAACAATAATGGATACTTCGGAATAGCAGCTTTTCAGTCACCTACTTTTCCTAACGAAATTAAAAATGTCGATATTTCTCATTGCACCTTTATTGATAATAACTCCTCAAACCGGAATAAAGGGCATACAATCTATTTTGAAAAATTAAAGAACGCTACCTTTCAGAACATTTCAGTAGTAATGCCTGCCGGAAATAACTGGATGGGGATTCTATTAAACATGGCGGGCAGAGAAGATTTTTCAAACGTTAACTTTTTTAATTCCAGAATCATACGTGCTACTCCCGGTCGAGGTATGTATATACAAACAAGAAATTTTCTATCCTTTCCTCAGGCAAAACTTGAGAACGTTGTATTGAGAGGAAATACTTTTACAAACTGTGATACCAATATTATCTTTGCAGGACAGGTAAGAAATATAACTGTTGATAAATGCGACCTGAGTAATTATTCCGCTTATGGTCTAATAAATCTGACTATACCCGGGGAGATCATCAATGCTTCAAATAATAAATGGAAAAACGGAGATATACCTGATACAACTGTTATATCTGCAGGAACCCTGACTTCCGGAAGCTCTGTCATTTCTGATATGCCAAGTACTGACGGCATTTTTGTCGGAATGGGTGTCATTGGCGGGGGTATAAATCCCGGATCGACTGTAATTTCCAAAACTTCTTCTACAATAACAATGAGCCAAAATGCAGTTGCTTCAGGATCTGCAAATTCAATAGTATTTGTTTTTAATTTTGCTGCTTCAACAGATATTTTAAGAACTACCGTAAATGAAGTTATATGTTCTAATCCTTTGGCAAACGCATTAGTCAATCAGGCTAATATAAGTTATCCGGATATTGCATCTGCTCTTGCAGGAACAAATCCCGGAGGAACGATCTGGAATCTTCCGAATGCGCTTATTCCGGGTACAACATCAATCGTTAAAGACATAACACTGATCGGACCGGGTGCAGGTTTTCTTCACAGCGGAAGTCTTACAACTTTTCAGAATTTAAATGTTTCTTCAAATTTCATTATGGGAAGTGATTTTGCAGTAGCTGAAAATTACACTCCCGGATTTACTTTTATTTCAACGGACAATACACTTATAATAAACGGAACAATTGTTTCCGGCGGACACCTGACAGGAGGTCTGAGGTCTGATATGTTTTTTGGAGGAACGGGACCAAATATTTCCCTGCGCGCAGTTACAGGGGGGTTGAGAACTTTGCAGATTAGCCGGGCAAACGGAGTAACTATTTCTGCAGATCTGCTCATTTCAAGAACATTATTTCTACAGACCGGAAATCTCACTTTAGCTTCAAAGAATTTACTGCTTGACAAAAATGCAAGTATCTTTAATCCGTTTCCGGCTGCAAGTTATGTAAATACGAGCGGCACCGGGTACATGAAAAAGTTTTTTGATAACAGTACTCCGACTTCATTTAACTATACAGTCGGAGCAGGAAATTATTCACCGGTAAGAGTTTGCTTTACAGATCCGATTACTGCTAATAAAGCAAATTTTAATGTAAGAGCGGTAAACTCAAAGCATCCTCAGAATCAATGTAATACTGATTATCTTAACAGATACTGGTCAGTTGTTCAGCTTGGATTAAACGGTGTAAATGCCGACCTGGTGTTCGGTTATAATACAGCAGATGTCGTTGGAGCGGAAGCAAGCATATACGGAGCAAGATTTAACGGAATAAACTGGACTACATATACGCCTGTGAATACTGCAACTCACTCGTTCTCAGTAAACGGAACTTCAAGTTTCGGAGACTTTACAGGAGGAGGTTTGGATTGTATCAGTAATTTCATGACACTTATAAATGCAAAAATATTTTTAGAAGGTGCTTATACTGGTTTAAACACAATGAGAATAAATTTATTGACCAATGGATTTATCCCTTTAAAACAACCGTATAACACCGCTCCGTTTAACTATGACGGCACAGAAACTGTTACAAGCATTCCTGCAGATGTAGTTGACTGGGTTTATCTTGAATTGAGATCAACCCCCGCAGGGGCACCTCTAGCTAACGGTCAACGAGCTGCATTTATTAAATCAGACGGAAGCATTGTTGATCTGGACGGAGTAAGTCCTGTTAAGACAGACGTTATCGGAGGCAATTACTATATTGTGATAGGGCATAGAAATCATTTACCAGTGATGTCTCAGAGTGCTCAGAGATTAGATTCTGTGAGCGCAGTGTATGATTTTTCCACCGGTCTGATAAAGTATTTCGGCGGTGCGGCTGCTGATCTGGGAAATGATCAATTTGGAATGTATGCAGGCGATGCTAATAAATCCTTTATCATTACTGCAGCTGATTATACTTTGGTTACTGATAATTTATTTGTATCAGACTATAATCAGGCTGATATAAATATGACAGGAATAGTTACTGCTGCAGATTATACTCTTATAACCAAGAATATTTTTGTATCTTCTAATGTACCAAATTACCCATAAGTTCATTAATTAACTTTAAATTAATAAAGATATGAGATCTTTATATAAAATAATAATTACATTCATAATCCTTTTAGTATTTAAGACTGGATATTCCGTTAATGATTCTACAACGAATACTATAAATAATTTTGTAATTGATGGCGGGGTTAAATTCAGTTTTGACATATCAACTTTACGGAACACTGCGCCAATTGTCAGAATGGGAAGTTCAAGTTATTTTTTTAATATTCAGCCCGGACTTACACTCACCAATCCGGTTTTGACATATGTCAATCCCAAATATACAGCAGGCAGCCCGACAAATTCATATGATTCGATGAAAGCAAGAATGTTCGGATCAAGCCAGACTATTCTCGGAGTCCAGATATTTTATAACGGCAACGGCGGTGATATTATATCAAATGATCCCGGGTTTAACGGACTTGGAGAGAAAATTGCAACAGTCACAATGGATATTTTACTGCCCATACAGATAACGTTATCTTTTAATCAGGTTGAATCAAATATCATCGGGACTGATCTGACAAATACATTAAATAATAATTATTTCGGAATATATACCGGAACGTTACCGGTAGAGCTTTCAAGCTTTTCGTCAGTTGTCAAAAGAAATGATGTCAGTTTAAACTGGGTAACAGCTTCAGAGGTTAATAACAGCGGTTTTGAAATTGAAAGAAAATTATTGTCAGATAAAACCGGATGGAGTAAAATTGGATTTGTAGGCGGTAACGGAAATACAGAAGATGCTGTGTATTATGATTTTGAAGATAAAGGTCTGACTTCAGGACAGTACAGTTACAGGTTAAAGCAAATTGATTTCAACGGTAACTATGAATACTTTACACTTGAAAATAATGTTGTAGTCGGCATTCCTGTTAAGTTTGAGCTTAGTCAGAACTATCCTAACCCTTTCAATCCTTCTACAAAAATAAATTTTTCATTACCTAACGATACCAGAGTCACTCTGAATGTTTATGACGTAAGCGGAAAACTCGTCTCAGCTATTATTAGAAATGAACTTAAGGCAGCTGATTATTATTCAGTTTCATTTAATGGCTCTAATCTGTCAAGCGGAACATATTTATATACAATTCAGACTGACAGATTTACTGAAACTAAAAAAATGGTTTTAATTAAATAAAATTGAAGTTTTATTGGTAAGTATTATAATCCGTAAAGAAATTTAAACTTCTTTGCGGATTTTGTTTTTAAGTTCGTTGAGTTTGTTGAGTTCGTTGAGTTTGTTGAGTTCGTTGAGTTTGTTGAGTTCGTTGAGTTTGAGTTCGTTGAGTTTGTTGAGTTCGTATAGTTCATTAAGTTTAATATTTATGTTTTAAGTTAACAATAAATTAACCAATTAACCAATTAACCAATTAACCAATTAACCAATTAACCAATTAACTAACAATTAACCAATTAACCAATTAACCAATTAACACAATTAACCAATATGTCATTCAGAACAGAGCATGATACAATGGGAGAAGTTAAGGTCCCGGCTGACAAATACTGGGGTGCACAGACGCAGCGCTCAAAAGATAATTTTAAAATAAGCGATAACTTAATGCCTATTGAGATCATTAAAGCCTTTGCAGTGCTGAAAAAAGCAGCTGCCGGTGCAAATGAGGAATGCGGTGTGATCAGTAGTGATAAAGTTAAATTGATTTCAAAAGTCGCTGATGAAATAATAGAAGGAAAGCTCAACGATCAGTTTCCGCTAGTAGTATGGCAGACAGGCTCGGGCACACAGACAAACATGAATGTGAACGAAGTAATTGCAAACCGCGGTCATGTATTGAACGGGGAAAGCTCGAGGATGAAATTAAATCACTGCATCCTAATGATGATGTAAATAAGTCTCAATCATCAAACGATACATTTCCCACTGCAATGAATATCGCTGCTTATAAAATGATCTCGCATGACATGATCCCTAAGGTAGAAAAGCTCATAAAAACTCTTGAAAAAAAATCAAAAGCTTTCATGAACGTAATTAAAATAGGACGTACACATTTTATGGATGCAACCCCTCTGACTTTAGGACAGGAATTCTCAGGATATGTGGCTCAGCTGAAGCATGGAGTGAATTCTGTTAACAATACACTCGAACATTTATCCGAGCTTGCATTAGGCGGATCTGCAGTCGGAACAGGGATTAATGTACCTGAGAATTATGATAAGATAGTTGCAAAAAAGATCTCCGACCTGACAGGGCTTCCTTTTAAAACAGCGCCGAATAAATTTGAAGCTCTGGCTTCAAATGATTCAATGGTCGAAACTTCCGGAGCTTTAAAAACTCTGGCTGTAAGCCTGATGAAACTGGCAAGCGATATAAGAATTCTTTCATCCGGACCCCGCAGCGGTATTGGAGAAATTATAATCCCGGAGAATGAACCGGGCTCTTCTATAATGCCGGGAAAAGTTAATCCTACACAGGTTGAAGCATTAACAATGGTTTGTGCGCAGGTAATCGGAAATGATTCGGCAATTACTGTCGGGGGCATGAGCGGACAATTCGAATTAAATGTATTTAAACCAATGATGATCTACAATTTGCTTAGCTCGGTAAGACTGATAGGGGACGCGTGTGAATCGTTTAATGATAATTGTGCAACCGGCATCGAACCGAATTATGAAGTAATAAATAAAAATCTTGAAAACTCCCTCATGCTTGTGACAGCCCTGAACACTCATATCGGATATGACAACGCAGCTAAAATTGCCAAGAAAGCGCATAAGGAAAATAAGACCCTGCGTCAGGCAGCCATTGAACTGGGTTTGCTGACTGATAAAGAGTTTAGTGAGAAAGTTGATCCTAAGAAAATGGTGGGAAAATTACCTTAGATTTTAGATTTATGATTTTAGTTCTGTAATTTTAAATTTGTAAGGACATATATTAATTAAAGAAAAATTATTTTAATTACACAACCTGACCGAATTCATCTTTGAAAGCAAGAGACAGCCACGAATTTTCACGAATTTACCCGAATTACCTAAAAAAATAAATAATAATTCAAGTAAATTAGTGCAAATTTGTGACGAAAAAGAATTCAGTTATTTAACGGGCAAGTTGTGTCTAATCTAGAAGCATCACAATTAAAATGAAATTCAATGAAGAGGTCTTTGATTCTTTTCCGGTTTTGGAAACGGAAAGATTAATATTAAGAGAGATCACGCCCGGAGATGTCAGGGAAATTTTTGCTATCCGGTCAAGTGAAGAAGCAATGAAATACTTCGGACATAACGTTTATACATCGCTTACCGAGGCAGATGATATGATTAATGCGATTGTAAATGGTTTTAAAAATAAAGAAGGCATAAGATGGGGGATCACTCTCAAAGGTTCGGAAAAGCTGATTGGCAGTGGAGGACCCTGGAGATTATTGAAAGAACATCTTCGCTGTGAGATCGGTTACGATCTCTTACCGCAATACTGGAAAAAAGGAATAATGACTGAAGCATTAAGAGAAATCATTAAGTTCTGTTTTGATAAAATGAATATGCACAGCATAGAAGCAAATGTTGATCCGGATAATATAGCTTCGGTTAAGCTTCTTGAAAAACTGGGTTTTGAAAAAGAAGGACACCTGAAAGAAAGCTTTTACTTTAATGATGTTTTTACTGATACCGGGATTTATTCATTAATAAGGAAATAAATGGATCATAAATTTATTAAATATGAACAGAAAAGATTAACTGAAGTTGAAAGTCTGAATAAAGGAAAAGAATTTTATGAGCTGATGAATAAAAGAAGGAGCATAAGATTTTTCTCGGAAGAAAAATTTGATATAAAGCTTTTAGAATATGCAGTGAAAACTGCAGGTACTTCACCTTCAGGAGCAAACAAACAGCCGTGGCGTTTTGTAGTGGTTGAATCTCCTGAAATTAAAAAAGAGATACGGATAGCAGCTGAGAAGGAGGAAAAGGAAAGCTATGAAAAAAGGATGCCTCAAAGCTGGCTTAATGATCTTGCTCCGCTTGGTACTGACTGGCATAAGGAATTTCTGGAAACTGCACCTTACTTAATTGTAGTTTTCAAAATCGATTTTCTTCAGACTGATGCAGGATTAAAAAAGCATTACTACGTTAATGAATCGGTTGGAATAGCAACAGGGATACTTCTCACAGCTTTGCACAACATTGGTTTATCAACTCTCACGCATACACCTTCACCAATGAATTTCCTTCAAAAAATTTTAAACCGTCCTGCAAATGAAAAGCCATATTTGCTGATACCTGTAGGATATCACGCCGTCGATGCCGTTGTACCGGATATTAAAAGAAAAAAATCAGAAGAAATATTAACGGTAGTTTAAATATTTAATATACTTAATTCTTTCTTACCAATGATCTTTAACTCATCACCAAGTCTTATTACTTTACCCTTTTCAGTATCCGGAATGAAAGTATCAACTGTTAAATAATAATAGTGACCGTAATCCCGCAGCTTAGACCAACCTGGCAATGTATGTTCTCTGATCCTTACAAACTCTTTTGTGAACTTAGGGTAAGTATCTCCGGTAAAAGGATCACGCGTGGGAACAATGCATCTTTCTCTGGGATCTATTCCGAAAAGAGTCACGTCATTTATTTTAAATTCAATTACTGACCCGGGTTCTGCGAAAAGGTTATCTTCCCAGAATGCTTCGACATTTGTTATCTCTATATTAGCCCTGAATCTGTTTCTCATCTTATCAAGTGTGATTCCCGGAAAATGTTCTGTCAGTGATTTTAATGTTGCATCACTGAGGATTGTGATACCTCCTATGACCGGAACATCCTGAAATTTCCCCTCGTCATTTCTTATTATTGTTACAGACATTCCGAAAAAATCTGTAAGATATTTTTCAAGGTTCTCATTATCTTCTTCCAAATTGAACGTCATATAATTGCTGCTACCTTCTTCATTAAATGTTACAGTGGAATTTTCCAGGTCAAATGCCGAGCGAAGAGTGTTTACCTTAGATGTGAACTTTCCTGATATAAATTTCCTATCTTTATTAATCATTGCAAACTCCCGGTCGTGCAGCAGAGAACTTTTACCAATATCTGCTTCTTTTACTTCTACAGGGTCAAGAGATTTTATAGGATAGATGCGGATATTAGAGATGGTCGGAGTCAATTTTATAAATTATGATTAAAAAGATCTGCCACGAATTAACACAAATTTACTCGAATTATATTTAAAATTAATTATAAAATAATTAGTACAAATTAGTGTTAATTCGTGGCAGGACTTACTTAAATACTGGATTCAATTTAGTTCATTCCTTTATCTATAGATTTCTTAAATTCGGAATACTCAGACTTTCCGATTAGAGTTTTAATGAGCTTGCCGTCTTTATTAAAAATAAATGTTCCGGGAATGCCGCCATCCCAGTCTTTATTCATATAATTTATCAGGTCTTCATCATTTTTAAAAGCATTGTAGTAAGTAGTAAAATCTACATTCATCTTCTTGAGAAACTTTTTGGTCTGAACTGCAAGATCATTGCCGAAGTCTAGTGTTACAAAGATCAGCTTGAAATCTTTATCTTTGTATTCTGAATTTATTTTCATAAGATCCGGAAACTCTTCTACGCAGGGTTTACACCAGGTAGCCCAGAAATTAAATAAGATGACTTTTCCTTTGTAGGCATCTTTAAGACTGTCGAGTGTATTTTGATTTGCAGGAAGAAATTCCTGAGAAAAGGAATTACTTTGGAAAGTGAAAAATAAAATTATCAGGGTTAAATACTTTTTCATTAGCAAATATTCGGGTTAGATTTGAAAAGAAAAATCCTGCAAAGATACTTATTATTCTCTGCAGGACGTTTTCTGAAATAATTATCTTTTTATAGAGCAGCCGAAAGCTTTTGTTGAGTTATTAGCTATGGCGTTGCCGGCTAAAAAATCATTCAAAGCATTTTGAAGATCGTTTGAAGTAACTTTATCAGCTTCTTTGTTGTCATCAATTCTTCCGTGATAAACAACCGTCATGCTGTTATTATCCACAACATATACTTCAGGAGTTCTTGCAGCGCCGAAAAGATCAGCGACTACATTATCATTATCTTTTAAAACCGGAAAATTATATTTCTTTTCGGTTGCATGATTCTTTACATCCTCGGTTGATTCGGTTTTATTAGAATTGATTGCCCAGATGGTAATGCCCTGGGAGCCGAATTGCTCGTTAAGCTGAATTAATCTGTCAGTATATGGCTGTACAAACGGACATTCGGTTGAAACAAAAATTATGACCGTAGCTTTTGCACCTGAATTGCTCAGTGTATAAGTGTTACCGTCATAGTTATTGATCGTGAAATCTGAAACTTTGTCTCCTACTGTGTAACTGTCGGATTTGTCGCCGGCGCTTGCAGAAAAATTGATTGTGAAAAGTAGTGCAATTGTGAAAAGAACTTTTGAAAACATTTTGTGATCTCCTTATTGTTTAGTTTAGTAATGTAAAGTTTAGTTTTGTTTAAAAAGTTTCTTATATTCATATAAAATAAATCTTTTAAGACTTAAATTAAATACATCTTATAACCCATAGCAACAAACACTGTACACGGCAAAAAGAGAATTCAGATAATTCAGTTTTGGAAGAACTATTCCCGGGATTGAAAATCACCCTTGTTAATTTTTTCTCACAGATGACACAGATTTTCTCAGATACAATTTATATTTGATCTGTGAAAATCAGTGTTATCTGTGAGAGATTGGACGTTTATAATAATAAGATTTTTAAAATCAATTATTTATCGTTTTGGACGGATGTGATTGCGAGTGATAGCGAGCTTTTAACAATTCCAAATCTACATTTCTATTTAGAAAAACATAATATAAATTGCACATAAAATTACAAGGACCTCTATATTAACCTTTAATCTAAATTAATGCATCTAATAGACTGGGTCATTATTCTCCTCTACTTCATTATTTCCTTAGCTATCGGTATCTATTATTCCAAAAGAGCAAGCGGCTCAATGGAAAACTTTTTTCTTTCAGGAAGGAAATTAGGCTGGCTGCTTGCTGGAATATCAATGGTTGCAACTACTTTTGCAGCAGATACTCCGCTTGCCGTTACAGAGCTTGTCGGTCAAAACGGCATTGCCGGCAACTGGCTCTGGTGGAATATGCTTATCGGCGGAATGCTAACGGTTTTTTTCTTCTCAAGACTGTGGAGAAGAGCCGAAATACTTACGGATGTAGAGTTCATAGAATTCAGATATTCAGGAAAACCCGCAGCAGCGCTCAGAGGATTTAAAGGAATTTACATGGGAGTATTTATGAATACTATTATCATGGGCTGGGTAAATCTTGCCATGATAAAAATTCTTATCGGTATGTTTCCGGAATATGTTAATTCTTCAAATGCAATTTATTATGTCGGCGGTTGTATGTTACTCACTGCATTTTATTCTGCATTGTCGGGACTTTGGGGAGTGGCTGTGACAGATGCATTTCAATTCATACTTGCAATGGTCGGATGCATAATCTTAGCAATTATAGTTGTGAACGCTCCGCAGATCGGCGGCATAAGCGGATTACAGGAGAAGCTTCCCGACTGGGCGATGAGGTTCACACCGGAGATAACTGCCGATACAACTCCCGAATCAGTCGGAGGCATACTCGCATTAACAATCTCATCATTTCTTGCTTTCATCGGAATTCAATGGTGGGCGTCATGGTATCCCGGAGCTGAACCGGGCGGCGGCGGATACATTGCGCAGAGAATGATGAGCGCAAAAGATGAGAAGAATTCTCTCTACGCAACTTTGTTTTTCCAGATCGCACATTACTGCATCAGACCATGGCCGTGGATAATCGTAGGACTTTGCGCGCTTGTTCTTTATCCGGATCTTACTCATGCAGATAAGGGCCTGGGATTCGTTAAAGCGATGAATGATTTCTTACCTCCCGGTTTAAAAGGACTCCTGCTGGCTGCTTTTCTCGCAGCATATATGTCAACCATTGCAACACATTTAAACTGGGGAACATCTTATTTCATAAATGATTTCTATAAAAGATTTGTAGCGAAAGAAAAATCGCAAAAGCATTATGTGACAGTCTCAAGACTAATGACAGTAGTTTTTATGTTTCTTTCTGTAATAGTTACAACTCAGATGACCACTATCTCAGGAGTATGGAGCTTTGTAATTGAATGCGGAGCGGGGCTGGGACTGGTTTTAATACTTAGATGGTTTTGGTGGAGAGTAAATGCTATAAGTGAAATAGTTGCGACAATAACTCCGTTTGTTGTTTACGGGGTTTTATATTTCGGAAATTTCGATGTTAAATTTCCAAACACGCTATTCATAATTGTTCCGATAACTACAATAGCCTGGTTGATCACAGCTTTCATTACAAAGCCTACTGAAGAGAGCAAACTTATTTCATTTTATACGAGAGTTCATCCCGGCGGAATCGGCTGGAAAAGGATCTCTGATAAATTGACACACATAAAATCAGACTCGGGATATTATTTGTTATTTATCAACTGGATAGCCGGTGTAGTATTAGTTTACTCATTCTTATTCGGTTTCGGCAAAATTATTTTCGGACAGTTATTTATCGGAGTAATATTTTTATTAGTAGGATTAGCTGCGGCTTTATTAATAAAGAGAAATTTTGATAAAGTGGGTTGGGAGACGATAAAGTAATTACAAATTACAAATTACAAATATTACAAATATTACAAATTACAAATTTTATGAGTATGCTAAAACCCGGTGACAAAGCCCCTGACTTTTCTTTAATAAACGACGAAGGAAATAAAGTCAGTCTGAAAGACTTAAAAGGTAAGAAAGTAATTCTGTATTTTTATCCGAAAGATGATACATCCGGCTGTACTGCCGAAGCCTGCAGCTTCAGGGATAATATTAAGATCATTGAAAAGAAAAATGCAGTCGTGATAGGGGTGAGTAAAGATAATACAAAATCTCATCAGAAGTTTAAAATGAAATATGACCTGCCGTTTACTTTGCTTTCAGATGAAAATCTTGAAATGCTGAAAGCCTATGATGTGTGGAAGGAAAAGAGTATGTACGGAAAGAAGTATATGGGAATAGAGAGAACTACATTTATAATTGATGAGAAAGGGAAGATTCAGGATATATTTAATAAGGTGAAAGTGGACGGGCATACAAAGGAAGTTTTGGAGAAGATTTAATCACTTTGAGATTATTTTCACCACTGAGGCACTAAGGACACTAAGAGTTAATTTCCTTAAACAATATTCTTACTGCTCTTAATGCATTACAAGTATGTTCGGACTTTAAAAAATAAATCTTAGTTATTCAAAGAACTCAGAGAACAACAGAGGGGTTTTTTAAAAAAATGAAATCTCAGTGTCCCTTTGTGTCCTTTGTGTCTCAGTGGTAAAGCAAAAATTCATATCTTTTATAATTACATTTCGTTATTTTTGTTTAAATAGATTTTATTGTTCAATACCCCTGTTTTTAGAATCTAATCAAATTCATCTGCCTTAAGCAATGATAGTTCTCACCCAGACTAAGCTCTTAAGTAATGCAGTCATTTCATAAAACAAAAAAAAATCACATTGTCAGATAACATAATAATAGATGTAGTCGAATCCGAATCGGATAAAAATAAATTCATAGAGTTCCCGTATAAGTTTTATGCAAATGATAAGAACTGGGTTGAGCCGCTGCGCTTTGATGTTAAGAATAATTTAAACACGAAGAAAAATCCCTTTTATCAGCATTCGAAAATAAAGCTCTGGCTTGCACGTAAGAACGGCGAGATAGCAGGACGTATTGCCGGGATAATTAATGACAATCATAATGAATTCCATAATGACAAGATCGGATTCTTCGGATTTTTTTGAATGTGTCAATGATAAGAAAGTTTCGCGGATGTTGTTTGATAAAGCAAGTGAGTTTTTGAAAGAGAACGGCATGGATACAATACGCGGTCCTGTCACTCCGTCTATTAATGATGAATGCGGACTACTTATAGACAGTTTTGATAGGCCGCCTGTAATGCTGATGACATATAATCCGAAGTATTATATTGATCTTATTGAGGATTACGGTTTTAAAAAAGCCAATGATCTGCTGGCTTTATGGATAGACAAAGATGTAGTGAAGGATGAAAAAATGATGAGCAAACTTGACAGACTTGGAGATCTTATACTTAAAAAAGAGAATCTTACCGTACGTAAAGTTAACATGAAGGATTTTGCCAATGAGGTTCAGAAGGTCAGGGTGATCTTCAACAATGCGTGGGAAAAGAACTGGGGATTTGTACCGATGACTGAAGATGAATTTAAATTCATTGCCGGGAATTTAAAGCTTGCCGTTGATCCGGTCTATGTTGAGTTCATAGAAAAAGACGGTGAACCGATAGGATTTTCGCTTGCACTGCCGGACATTAATCAGGCGATCAAAGGACTAAACGGTAAACTGTTTCCATTCGGTCTGTTTAAATTTCTGTCAAATAAGAAGAAGATCAATCAGCTGCGTGTGATAATCATGGGAGTCAAGAAAGAATATCAGAAGAAGGGGATCGATGCAATATTTTACAGGAACATCATACGTGAAGCTAATAAAAGAGGAATCCTCGGCGCTGAAATATCCTGGGTGCTTGAAGATAATCTTGCAATGAAGCAGACAGCGGAAAAGCTGGGTGCGAGGGTTTATAAGACGTATCGGATTTATGATTGTAGTATTGCTTAATTACGAGTTACAAATTACGAATTACGAGTTGCGAGTTACGAGTTACGAATTATCGATTTCGACTCATTATTTACCATTGACCATTCACGATTGACGATTGACGATTCACTTTTTACTTAGCAGGATCATTCTTCTTGTCGCACTAAATTCACCTTCTTCTAATTTATTAAAATATATTCCGCTCGCGAGATTAGCTGCATCAAACTCTACCGAATAGCTCCCTGCATTTTGCTTCTGATTGACCAAAGTCTTAATTTCATTTCCAAGAATATTGTAAACAACAAGCTTTACATCTGACGTCTGACCTCTGACATTTGAACACGAGGCTCAAAAGCTGAGGCTCAAAGCTGGGATCACGAGTATCAAAGCTATGATCACGTGGTTTAAAGCTATTATCACGAGCCTCAAAGCTACGTTCACGAGCCTCAAAGCTACTTTCACGAGCCTCAAAGCTGCTTTCACGAGCCTCAAAGCTGCTTTCACGAGCCTCAAAGCTGCTTTCACGAGTGTCAAAGTTATTATCACGAGTGTCAAAGCTGCGTTCACGAGAATCAAAGCTACTATTACAAGTGTCAAAGCTACTATTACAAGTGTCAAAGCTACTATTACAAGTGTCAAAGCTGTAATAGATAGGAAAATAAACTCAATTCATTAAACCAATCTTATATTGAAGTGCTCAAGGAGCTTTTCATTAAACTCTAAGTCACTCTTAATTTCAAATTCCTGCTTTACGCCATTACCAGTTACAATAAATTTACTTCCACTCAGTGAAATTCTTCCGTTCTCCTTAGCAATCGAGCATATTTTACCTTTTGTGAAATGCGACTCAGGGGAAGTCTGATGATAAGTATTCATCTCTTCGAATTCTTTCCAGTCTCTTTCCTTAAGTGTAAAAATATATTCATCCGAATATTCTGTTCCGTCAGGCGATCTCATTAATTTGTAATATTCCTCATCATGCTTAACTATCTTATAGAATCCATTCAGATTTTCCTGAGCAATGTCGAGCTCAAATTTTAACGGTTCGATGAAGTTGTCTCCAAAGCCGACATCCACGAGCCATTCATTTTCCAATTCCAATATTATTGCCAGATGATCAAACTCCGGACCCCAGCCGCCTTTGCCGTTATTTACACGGGCAGAGATCATTTTTACTTTAAAGCCGATCTCTTTAAGCAGTAAATAAAACAAGCCGTTAAGTTCGTAGCAGTAACCGCCTCTGTTATTATCAAGAATTTTGGATTGAACAATTTCAGGATCAAGGATGATTTTCCTTTCATTATGTATATCCAGATTTTCGAATGGAATAATATAGAGGTGATTTCTGTGCAGTGTGAACAGAGTTTCTAAATCCGGCTTCACTTCTCCGGGGAATTTGATGCGGGTAAGGTATTTGTTTAGATCTATCATAATTTTCTTTTAACACAGAGACGCAGAGACACAGAGAATTTAATTTTTATTTCATTTCTTCTCTGTGCTTCTGTGTCTCTTTGTTGAAATATTTTTTGTAGCCACTGATTTTACTTTATCAAAGTCATTTTCTTGATATCAGAGAAATCTCCGGCATCTATTTTATAAAAATACACTCCGCTTGACAGCATAGATGCATCAAAATTAATATCATAATTTCCGGGGTTCACATTCTCATTTAACAGAACCGAGACTTCTCTTCCGAGAGAATTAAAAACTGTAATGTTAACATTTGAAAATTTCGGAATACTGAATCTTATATTAGTATTTGGATTAAAAGGATTAGGGAAATTTTGTTCCAGGGCAAAACTTTCCGGGATACCGGTTTGAGTATTTGTAATTCCGGTTGAACCTGAAGTACTCAAAGCGCAATTCAATACTTCCTTACTTCCTCCGTCAGTTTGGACAAATGCAATTGTATTAATATTTGCATTTATCCATTCGGGTTCAAATTTATATTTAAATATATAAATATAATTTCCCGCTACTAACGAAATAAAAGTACCTGCCATATCCGGAACACCTTTTCTGAAAGCGTGATCAAAGATCCTTTCCCCGTTAGTTCCCGGAGGAGTTGCATATTCAACTACCTTTTCCACTGCCATGACTCTTAGTTTGTATTCACCTGTAACAAGATTTTGCGGAATGTTTACATAGACAGTAGCTTTCATCGAGTCTCCTGCGATTCTTTCATCAGTTACACTTATCAGCACCCTCGGAACAACAGCTTTTCTTGTATTGAATGCATCATCCAAATTTGCCTGCGAGAAAGGCCATATATCCGGGAACAAATTTCCGTCTCCTTTAAGCCAGGGTACAGCATTGACATCAGAATAATAGCCGGCTTTGCGCTGATCTACCTGAGAAGGATTCAGATTATACATGGGATCGAATCCGGGAAACTCAATATGATACATAACCGATACGATTGTATCACCTTTAGAGTCAGTAAATGCTTTTAATGCAGGATTATTCTGGGCGCAGGGATCGCAGGATGCATTTGTGAATTCTTCGAAAAGAACCTTTTTATCCTGTGCAATTGAGGTATTAGTTATAAAAAATACTAAAAGAATAATGTAAATTGCTTTCATGATGTTTTTAGTTATGTTTTTATAATTATACCAAATTAATGTTAATTTTTAAACGTGAAACTTTCTGCACGCCCCATTTCGATGATGTCTCAACACCTTTACCAGAGAGGTGCAAAGAACACAGAGTTACACAGCGTAGCCTTTAGCTACAAACAAAATTTATGTGTTTTAAAACACAGAGACTCAGAGACAGAGAAAAAATATAAGAAAATAATTTAATTCCTCTGGGCTCTGTGCCTTTGTGTTGTAAAAAATTAATGGTTTAAAAGTTTGTATAAAAGCAACATTATTTTTGTAGTAGCACAGAGGAATTATTTTTATTCCGGATAACTGACAAATATTTGATGTTTTAGGACCTCAATCAACCAACTGTAACAAAAAAATAAATCTCTGTGCAGCTCCGTGTTCTCAGTGCCTCAGTGGTAAAATAGAGAATGGATGTTTAAAAGGTCAGAAATATTTTGATACAAACCAAAATTTAAAATCCAGTTATTATTGAATTTGTAAGATAATTTGGACAGCAATGGATTTGGTTAGTTTTGGTTTGAGTATCTGAGTAGGGAATTTCTATCCCGTATATATATGAGATTGACAAATTAGAAATGAATCAGTAAGTTTTGTTAATAATTCATTTTCAATAATTTAATAATATCAAACATGAAAAATTTAATTTCATTATTACTTCTGACTGTGATTGCAGTATACTATTCTTCCGCTTCCGGAAATACACACAACAGTAAGATTGCAGAAAACATTGACAATCTGATGATCTGGGAAGAAAAATTTGGTTTCAGCGGTTCTGTATTAGTTGAAAGGGGAGGAGAGATAATATTAAATAAAGGCTATGGTTATGCAAATAAGAAAAATGTTTTTTACAATACACCGCAAACTTATTATTATATTGCATCTGTAAGCAAGCCTGTTACAGCATTAGGAGTAATGAAACTGGTGGAACAGAATAGAATTGATCTTAAATCTCCAATTACAAAATATTTCACAGGTGTGCCGGAAGATAAGAAAAACATTACAATAGAAATGCTTCTTACACATACATCCGGTTTAGAACATACTTATTCCTGTGACGATATTTCAGACCGGGGTCTTGCAATTGAAAAGATACTTAAGGAAACGCCAATGGTCGCTAAACCCGGAGAGAAATATAATTACTCCGGGGATAATTATACTTTACTGGCAGCATTAATAGAAATTGTTTCCGGCAGGGAATTCGAATATTTTATAACAGATAATGTCCTTAAGCCGGCAGGAATAGATCATCAGGCATTTACAGGAAATATAAATCTGATCAATGAAGAGGAGATTGCATCTCCTGCTTTAAATTCTCCTTATAAAAGTCTTAAAGATATACAGGGAACCTGGGGCAGAAAAGGAAGAGCCGGTTTAATACTTTCTGTAGAAGACCTTTACAAACTGGATAATGCATTTACATCAAATGAAATATTACCCGTGAAATATGTGAAGGATATTCTGAGTCCTAAAATTAAAAATGCTGCCGGAGAAAATTACGGATACGGATTTTCACTTGCAGAAACCATTAGAAACACCAAAGTGTTCGGGCACGACGGTGATGATGATCAGGTAGGGCATAATACAGTTTATCTGAATTTCCCGGAGGAAGAAACAAAAATATTCATTGCATCAAATAACAGCAGTGACGGATCATATTCAGGTACTTCAGGGTCAGCTGTAATATCGTCTATGTTACAGCGTTTACTGTTTGAATCAGGCTACACTTATTCTGAGGATAAACTGTTTTACAATGAATTTGCAAAATACTCCGTAAAAAGTGTGGAAAGTCTGGAAGGTGTTTATAAAGCCGGTAATACCGAATACCATGTTTGGATAAATAATAAAGGTCAGTTAATAGCAAGTCCCGTCGGAGAAGATCTTAACAAAACGTTCGGTAATAATGAAGTTTATTCTGAAAAAAATTCCTTAACCAAAACCATTCTTGATGAAACAATACGGCAGGGCTACAATACATTGAAAATCTATTCAGAGGACAATGCTTCATATGAAAAGAACAAATCATCCTTCAGCAGTTTGATCAAATCTTTAACAGAAAAAAATGGTGTAATAGAAAAAATTGAGATTCTCGGAACAGCTAATATATGGAGCGGCAATTACCAATCGGATATTGCTACATGGTTTAAGCTTTATTTTAAGGATAAAGAAAGGCTTTACAGAATGGAATGGACAGGCAATGACAAGATTGCCGGACTGGGCGGAGGCAGGATACTATACCCGATGATGTTCATATTGAATCCAATTGCCGGGAATGAGTTTATAGGATTTGATCCGGCAAACGGGAGAGCCATTGCAGTTAATTTTCTTACATTTGATAAGGAAAATAGAAACATGATGGAGTTGAATATCAGTGGGAAAAAGCCCCTAATGCTTTCAAATTCGGGAAATCAAAATGCATTACCAAAACGGTCGGCGGGAGAATATATTTATAATATAATTATTACCGAAGGAATATCTCCGGCTGTGCGGACTGCGTCAGAAATAAAAGAAAATCCCGGTCGTTTTAGTATTGAAGAAGATGAACTAAACAGCTTCGGGTATAAATTAATGAACGAAAACAGGATAAATGAAGCGATTTCTATGTTTACAATTATGGTCGACGCATTTCCGGAATCAGCAAACGGATATGACAGTCTGGGTGAAGCTTACATGAATGCCGGTAAAACGGCTGAAGCCGTTAGAAATTATAAACGTTCATTAGAATTAGACCCAAAAAATGAGAATGCGAGAAAGATGATCGAAAAGCTGAAGTAAGAAGTTTGTTGCTTGAGAACCTGCATTTATTCTTCAAAATCAAACTTATTTACAACTAAGACACGAAGACATAAAGAGAAGTGTTTTATCATAAAATACTTTGAGTCTTTGTGTCTTGGTGGTTTAAACCAGAGTCGGTGTTGTCAGGCGATATTAAGCGTTCAAAAAATTCCAGGCAAATAGGGTTGAACTTTCGTGACATAATTGGTATATTACCCTTCATAAAATTTTACAAATTAAGTTTTCTTAGAAACAATATCGTTCTTTAATATAACCAAGCTAAGATTAAGTTTGCGTTTCCTGTTTCGCTAAAGATTGTTTCGGGATGAAAGTCCCGGGGCGTATTCGATAAAATAAATAGGAGAAGTAACATTGAAAAAAAGTAAAATTATTGCGGCATTAATAGTCGCATTAGTTTTCACAAACTTAATCAGTTTGAAGCAAAATGCAGATTTATTTGCAAAAATCCGTGACGTAGATCCTGAATTTGTTCAGGAAGGTGTGGCTTCGTGGTATGGCCCAGGATTTCAGGGTCGAAAGACCGCTAATGGAGAGCGGTTTAACACTCATGAAATGACAGCAGCTCACAAAACCTTACCTTTTAATACACTCGTCAAAGTGACTAACCTGGATAACGGCGTCTCCACAGTTGTGAGAATCAACGACAGGGGACCATTTGTCAGAGGCAGAATAATTGACCTCTCCAATGCCGCAAAAAATGAAATTCAAATGGGTGGTCTTGCTCAGGTAGTTATTGAAATATATAACCCTGAGGAAGAAGTGGAAGAAATCAAAGAACCTGAAGAAAATCTTTCACCGGTAGCCCTTTTTGAAGAAGAATTTCCTTCAACATCTAAAATATTTGTAGAATGGAATAAAGATTCAACAGGTGACGGTAACATTACAGATGAGCAATTAGATCAAATCTTAAACAGTTCGAAGGTTAAAATTAAGGTTTTGACCCCGGATGTAGCAGATGCCAATTCCAAGATTTATCAGGAAATTTCCGGAAGTACAGGATCAAACTACTTTGATGTAACTAACAGGATTAAATTCCTTGCAGGTTACTCAATTGAAGTTGCAGCCTTTGCTGGAAAGGAAAAAGCTTCCGAATTGATTGAACAGCTTGAGTCGAAAAATTTCAGTAATATCTTCCTAGAAGAAGTTATTTACAGTAATAATACAGTCTTTAAAGTATTTACAGGGAATTATAAAACACTCAAAGCTACGAAAGATGACATAGTAAAACTGTTAGATATGGACTATAATTTAAAAGTAAAAATTGTTAAGATAGGTCAATAGTTTTTTAAAAAATTAAAGCCGCTTCGGAAAACCGGAGCGGCTTTTTTCATTTAAATTACGAGTTACGAATTACGAGTTACGAGTTACGAATTACGAGTTACGAGTTACGATTTGGGAATTTACAATTACGAGTTATAAGATTAAGAAATTGAAGACGAATAACGAACAACGAATAACGAATAACGAATAACGAATAACGAATAACGAACAACGAATAACGAATAACGAATAACGAATAACGAATAACGAATAACGAATAACGAATAACGAATAACGAATAACGAATAACGAATAACGATAATTCGTAAACTGAAACGCGAATTCCAGTTCGGAATCTTTAAGCATCTTCATTACTTCCTGCAGATCATCTTTGTCTTTTCCCGAGACTCTTACCTGTTCATCCTGTATAGTCGCCTGAACTTTCAGCTTCTTATCCTTTATCATCTTTACGATATTCTTGGCATCTTCCTTTTCTATCCCCTGCTGAAGTTTTATCTCCTGTCTGACACTTCCTCCGGAAGCGGGTTCTACATTCCCGTATTTCATGGCTTTTATTGAGATGCCTCTCTTTATCATTTTATTCTGAAGTATGTCTATCACAGACTTTAACTTAAAATCATTATCAGAAGCAACATTGATGATATGGTCTTTTTTATTTAAAGTGATCTCGCTGTTGCTTCCCTTGAAATCATATCGCTGTATGATCTCCTTTAGTGCCTGGTTGATCGCGTTATCAACTTCCTGATAATCTACTTCTGAAACAATGTCGAATGAGAATTGATTTGCCATACTGAGGAATGTTTAATTATAATTTTTAGCAAAATAATAAATTTAATGTTGTTATGAACTGAAAAACCAATTACTAATTACTAATCATTACTAATTACTAATCATTACTAATTACTAATCATTACTAATTACTAATTCGTAATTCGTAACTCGTAACTGTAACTCGTAACTCGTAACTGTAACTCGTAACTCGCAATTAAGAGATTTGTTTTGCTCATTAAAATTATTATTTTTCAACATAAATAATATATAATGATAAAAGGTTTTACAGGGAAATCATTAATCATACTTTTACTCATAGCCATTGCTTTCAATACAAATGCGTCCGGCGGCTCCGTAAATGAACAGGTCACACAAATAATATTCATTAAAGATGATAATTTTTCGGGTAACAGTTTGCTTTATGAAGCCATTCTTGAGCTTGGTTATCGTGCTGACATAATTGTTCCGGATTCGGTAACCGTTGATAAGCTTAATCAATATGAACTTGTAGTTTTATCTACTGGAAATAATGTGAATGCCTGCCAAAGCATGAACATGCGTTTATCCCTGCAGACATACATTGTGGATTTTTCAGGAAAGGTTTTAATTGAAGGCGGACAGACCGGTTACATATCTGCAGTTTTGCCTTTTTATCTGGGTTTCAGAAACAAAGTAATCATGATTGATGACTGGATAGCTGATGACGGAGGCGATCTTATGATATCACCCGTTCACACGCTCTCAGATCTGGCAAACATACCTAATGTATTGCCTGCTACGTTTGAAGTAAATTACTCTGATCCGGGTGATCAGGATGTCTGTACAAATAGTAAATTCTCACAGCTGTTTTACAGATCGTCGTTATATAATAATAAAGTCGGAATACTGGTTTCGCCGTCAGTGGCTGACCCTCGTGTAATAAATTTCTTCCTTTACTACTCTGCATTTGCGTTCAGAGAAGAAGCAAGGTCATTACTTGAGAATTCCATATTTAGCCTGATCGGAAAACCCCTCGGTATAAATGATATTGATAATGAAACACCTTCCGATTTCAGTCTTGCTCAGAATTATCCTAATCCGTTCAATCCTGCCACTGTAATAAGCTATCAGATACCCGGCAGAAGTTTGGTCTCGTTGAAAATTTTTGATGTGCTGGGAAGTGAAATAGCTGAACCGGTCAATGAAAATCAGAGCGCAGGGAAATATGAAGTCAAATGGAATGCGGAAGGGCTTTCAGGCGGTATATACTTTTATTCGCTTTACATTGACGGGAAATTGTATCAGACACAGAAGATGATCCTTTTGAAATAATCCGTTGATAAAGACATTTACCACGGCGTAGCAAAGATTATTTGATAGAAATTAAACGCCATTTAAATTTTAATCAATAATCTGTGCTACGTTTGACGAATTTTTCTGAGGGCTTGCAGTTGGTCTTTTGACAGAATCTAAACGCCATTTAAAATTTTAATTAATAATCTGTGCTACGAAAATTTTTAGTTTTAAAAGAAAAGTCCGGAATATTCTGATATTATTCCGGACTGATTTAATTTTAAAAGAATTCTTTTTAAAAACTGGTTTCAAACATGTCAATGTTACTGTCTTCAAAATACATGTCATTTCTCTCTATCTTTTGTTCCATTGATCCCGGGTTAAAATTCTGTAACCCGTGTGTAAATACCTGATTCAAAGCAAGCTCTTCGGATTCATAATATCTTGGATCATAAACATTTGCTCGGCTCGAATCAGTACCGATAAAATAATTCGGGACGACATAAAATTTGTTCTCGCTGTTCTGAAACAATTTTACATATAATGTCGGAAGATCCCCGTTTAACTTTATCCGGTATGTATCTACTAATCTGTGAATCTTTTTAACTGTGTTAGGTTTGATGTTCAGATTTCGGACGTCAATCATTATTCGCCTTTCGTTTTTTATTTGTTGAAACATTTGGTTGTAGGGATAACAGACAGGGAAGGAATAAAATTCTTGTGAATAATTTGTAATGTTAAAGCCCGGGCAATTGGAATTTGTTACTTTTGTCTGAATTGGGATTTACAGGATTAACGGATTTCAGGATTTAAATTCGGTGATCAGTGTAATCAACGTCATCATCATAATCAGCGATCTGCAGTTTAATCACAACTTATGAAAAATGCTGACCCGCAGATTACACAGATTACGCAGATTTCGCTGATTAGATTTTCGTGAGTAATTATGCCATCAAATCAGCGTACTTTTGAACCCCGAAGGGGTGATATTCTCCTCGGAGGCTATATTAGTTCGGGGCAATATGGTTGGGGAGGGGGAAATTAAATTTATGATGAACACATTTTAATTTATAAAGACAATGGAATCCTGTAGAGACGTCGCAAATTGAAGCAGCTTGAATCCCGGAGCGCAATCAACTTAGGCGTCTCTTCGTGATGTGATAAACAGTCTGAAAAATTCTTTGAACATTGAATTGATCAATAAATTCTCATGCTTTATATGATGTTCTTGGCTGGTTTGCATCCGGTATGACCACTGAACAAATTATTGTACATCTTCACAAAATAAAATTAAACATTGAAAAAATTTATTCTTAGCTTTATAATTTTCCAGTATGCATTGTTCTGCCATGCTTCGTCTTTTTATGTTTCAGTCACGGCGGCTGCAAACGGTAACGGCAGCTTTGAAAATCCCTGGCAGCTGCAAATAGCTTTCAATCATCCCAAATCACTTTTGCCGGGAGATACTGTCTGGGTAAGGGAAGGCGTTTATACAAATTCGATCAATGCTCCCGGGCTGGGCACAGTTTCATTTATGTGCAACACCAAAGGCACTTCTAATTTACCAATAATATTCAGGAATTATAATAATGAGAGAGCTTCTATCGATGCAAATGAAAATTTTGCTGCCCTTTGTTTCGACCCGAAGCCTGCAGCTATACATGGATCTGGGGAATTGAGGTTATGAGTTCAGGTACAAAGAACAGAGATTATACGCCGCAGGGACCTGCTCAGGGTTCGAGGGGATGTATTTACTGTAATGCACGCGGGATTAAATTCATCAATATGATCATTCACGATCTGGGAGACGGTCTTGAATTATGGTCTAATGCAATTGATAATGAGACTTACGGAAATATTATTTACAATATCGGTAATGATGAAAGTACAGGGGGACATGGTCACGGAATTTACGGTCAAAACGGGGATGAGGGAACAAAGTTGATCCATAATAATATTTTTTTCAGCAGCTATGGATTCAATTTAAGGTTATGGTCAACGAATCAGTCTGTTGATAATTTTGATATCAGGAATAACATTCTGTTTAACGGCGGTTCGTGTTCGCAGATTGAAAGCAGGAAGCACAATTTTTTTATTGTAAGCAACAATCCTAAAAGTCCAATCCGGAATCTTATTATGAAACATAATTACACTTATTCGGGAATTACAACCACAACCGGTTCATGCAATACCATTGGCGCAAACTACGGTTCAGTCAACATGCAGCTTGACAGTAATTACTTTTCAGGACAACTGAGATTAGCCGGTCCTTTCACCGATTTTTCCGCAAACGGGAATTTCATTTTTGGAGGAACCGATCTTCCTTACCTTCGAGCTGATCCGGAACTTACTGCAGATAAATCATTCTGGGATCTTTGGGTGAATTCAACCTTCGAAGAAAATGAACCCGTGCAGGGTCTGGATTATTTTGTGCTTCCCAATAAATATGAAAAGGGAATGGCTAACATTGCAATTTATAACTGGGGAAATGCTGAAATTGTTGAAGTTGATGTTTCAGGTTCAGGGCTTCAACCCGGAGACAAATATGAACTGGTAAATGTCATGGATTATTATAATGACATCATTACCGGCGAGTATACTGCGTCAGGTACAATTGAAATTTCAATGACAAATCATACATTTGCACAGGCAATAGGTTCTTCAAAACCTCCTGTGTCACAATTTCCGAAGTTCGGTGTGTTTGTTATACGAAAAGTACAATAAGAATTAACCCGTAGCACAGATTATCAGTTAAAATTTCAAATGTGATAAGATTCTGAAAAATAATCTGTGTTACGAATTTTACTGAATACACCGTAGCACAGATTATCAGTTAAAATATAAAATGTGATAAGATTCTGAAAAATTATCTGTGCTACGAATATTACTGAACACAACCGTAGCACAGATTATCAGTTAAAAATATAAATGTGATAAGATTCTGAAAAATAATCTGTGCTACGAATTTTACTGAATACACCGTAGCACAGATTATCAGTTAAAATTTAGAATATGATAAGTTTCTGGATAATAATCTGTGCTACGCAGGCATTTTACCTTCATATTAACTTGAATTAAAAATTACCTGAAGTTAGTTTTCCCCAAAAAAAATTCATCCAAATGAAAATTATAAAATCTTTATATCCTGCTTTCAGGATATTTACCGTAATACTGATCCTGCTTTTTTTAACAGCTGCAGTGATGACACTGTAAACAACGTGATCACCTAAGGTAACCCGACCGGACTTGGTGGTTACGAAACAGGTGAAGCGGGAGTGATCATGACACTGGCTTCACTTAGCTATACTGCTGAGAATAATCCCAATCATTCTGAGATTAAGGATTCACTTATACTTCAGCTGGCTGACACTAACTACGCCACCGCAGGAAACTGGAAGCTTGCCTGGGGACCGGGCATAAGCGCGAGCGGCGGGAATTTACTGTATGTTGCTGTCGACTCTACGGCAGATACAAATTACTATACGATCGCTATACGGGGAACAGACTGGGTATTTCCTTCTAATATAGTGGAGGATATGGAAGTCTGGAAACTTGACAAATATCCGTATGGGGGAAGTGTTCAGGATTCTGTTGCAGTGGGTTCTCTCAAAGGTCTTGATACACTGCTCGCCGCAACGGATAACGGCAAAACTCTTGCGCAGTTTCTAAATGATATTCAGGGCACCCGTCTTAAAATGTTCATAACAGGTCACAGTCTGGGCGGTGCAAT
>JADJTX010000014.1 GCA_016710985.1 Ignavibacteria bacterium | reverse complement strand
CAGCCGCTTTCTCTAATTCTGCGATATCGAGTTTTTTCATCTTAAGCAAAGCTTCCATTACTCTCTTAGATCTGGCAGGATCTTTGCCGCTCATCAGTTTTTCTAAACCTGCGGGTACAACCTGCCAGGAAAGTCCGTACTGATCTTTAAGCCATCCGCACATGCTTTCCTGTCCGCCGTCTGCCGTAAGTTTTTCCCAGTAATAGTCAACTTCCTTCTGCGTATCACAATTTATGACAAGGGAGACCGCCTCGCTGAATTTGAAAAGCGGTCCGCCGTTTAGTGCGAGAAATTCTCTGCCTTCAATCTCGAATGCCATAGTTAATACAGAGCCTGCCGGTTTTCCTGAAACAGCCGCACTCGCTTCATCATAGCGGGATGTGTTTCCTTTCTTTGAATTTTTGAATACTGATGTGTAAAAGTTAACTGCGTCTTCCACGTCGTTTTCAAACCAAAGGCATGTTGTTAGTTTTTGCATGATGCTTTCTCGATTTTGATTTATGATTAATATTCATTAAGAAATAGTTTAAGTAAAGTTCT
Organism: Ignavibacteria bacterium; assembly: GCA_016710985.1. Lineage (GTDB taxonomy): Bacteria > Bacteroidota > Ignavibacteria > Tepidaquicellales > Tepidaquicellaceae > JAGPCH01. The sequence continues at coordinate 145,288 of JADJTX010000014.1, read as the reverse complement.
TGATTTTGCGTCTTACAAAAATAGTAATCTTAAATTAAATGAACAGAGTATGTTTGCGGCAATAAAAGGGGGGATTGTGACAATTTCAAATTACAAATTACAGATTACAAATTATGTTGGGATCTGAAGTTTATCTTGAATCATTCACATCTGTCCAAAACATTTAATAAGTAATTTTTGTAATTCATTGTTTGATCTCTCACTGATTACACGGATTTTCACAGATGCAAACCTAAATTTTATTTTAACTATTTTGACTCCCTAAGGTTAATCAAAGACAGATTCTGTGTATATCTGTGTAATCTGTGAGAGAAATTCTTCTATTTATATCGGGATTAATCTTATTTCATCACTATCATTTTTTTTGAAACGGTAATGCCCTCAGTTTTCATTTGATAATAATATACACCGCTTGGAAAATTTCCTGCACTCCATACTACAGAATATCTTCCTGCATTTTGTATCTGACTGACCGGAGTGGAAACTTCTTTTCCCAGTGAATTATAGATCCTGAGAGTCACAAAACCTTTTTCTTTTATTGAATAATTTATGACTGTTGATGGATTAAAAGGATTAGGATAATTCTGTTCAAGCTTATAATCCGAAACTATCCCTGCCTCGGAATTTATATCACTCAAATGATCATCGAATCTTGATTCAACTATTGAAGTCCTGTTATTGATCTTTCTTTCCCATACCAGTCTGAACCTGTAAGCATTAATGAGTCCGTTGGGAAAATGGTTGCTGATATCAATGCTTGAATTAACTGTTGAATCACCAAGATAAAAACTTTTTGTGATCCCGGATGTAGAGTAATTATAGTGACCGTTTGCGGATATCATTGAGGAATCATTTGATTTTCTCAGCCATCCGAATGCAGTGAAATAATATGATGACGAATTGTTGTCTGTTACAATTCCCAGCAGAGACCCGACTCCGTTGATGTTTCTGCCGGTGTAATTCCCGGTAAAAATATTTTTATCCGAATAATTTCCGAGGTTTATTCCCATGGTATGAACTGAGCCTAACGTATCATAATTATAATTTATGAATCCGTCTTCAGAAGGAAATGAAGAAAAGCCATTTGAGAAATTTATACCGGAGACTGATTTTGGTAAAGTAATTTCCTCGGATGAAATATTATTTAGCCTGAAGTCAGTGCCGATGACCCCTTTGGTGATTACCATTTTCTGAACAGAGTTCACGGTTTTTAAATATGCAAGAAATAATTTGTTTTGATAAATGCGGACTTTAGGACTTGAACATCCTTCGCTAATGCCTGATGTCAGATTGCTGTCCAGAAGAAAATTACCCTGATACATGATCTTTAAAAAAATGTCTCCTTCACTCTGATAAGTAATGTAGTAAGCGTATTATTCTGCTACATCAGGAGTAAACTCATACTGAGGAGTTGTCTGCAAAGCCTGAGGCGATGACCAGTTTGTACCGGTATAGACAGAGTAAAAAATATCAGGATTGCTGTTAATGTTGGAGCTCCAGACAACCATTGTATGCGACACTGCAGGGTTTGTGTTAAGAAAATTATTGTCCGTTACCGCTGTTTCACTTTCCATATTGTCAAATAAGACTTTACGCACTATTATATTCGATCTTGAGTTCAGTGTATCCCATCTTTCATAAGCAAGTGTCAGGTAGTCAAGATTAAAATACCATGTATTATTTTTTTTCTCAAATTTCGGATTTTTATAATTATATACAGGCGAATAAGCTATAGTTGAAGTGTCAAAGGCGTCCGCGAAAAGAGCTGATACAGAAAGAATAAAAATCCCGAGGCATAAAATGAATTTTCTCATAATTTGTTTCCTTTCTTTTTTTAAACTTATACAACATACTTTAAACTTTAAATGCATTTTTGTTTAACAATGAGCCGGGCAGCCGGGCTGTACAAAAAGAAAAATTAACCTCATAGTAACAAAGTGAAAATTATTAATAAAATAATATTTCTATGTTCTCTGTTTTATATGCGGTTTAATATAAAAAGCGGGAGAATAAATTAATAAGTCTCAGAAAACCCTATTGATCGTCAAACTAAAAGTATTAATGATCTGATGACTGCTTGTTTTCCCGACCATATCTCCCGAGGTATTTATCGGTCCTTCTGAATGTGAAAAAGGCTGTACAAAATCATTGGTTTGAGTTCCAGTCTTACTGAATGTATAACTAAAATCTAAAAACCAGGAAGGAGTAATGAAGTAAGTTCCCCCCGGCTACAGCAGAAAAGCCGAATACCCAGTCAGTGGCGGAAAAAGTAGTGGGAGCGCCGGAGATATTAACTTCCCCGCTTCCTAAATAGGCATAACCGACTAAATTGTTAAGGCTTTCTTTTGCCTGCGAATATGAAGGACCTGCTCCAAGATAAAAGTATGCTCTATTTATCGAGACTCCTATGTAAGGTGTCAGAGTTAACTGGTTGGTGACCTGGTATTCAAAAGACTCTGCAACCGCATCTCCGGTAAACGGAAGGTTACCTACAGCTCCCGTCTGGGGAATATGCTGTTCACCTTTTGTTATGCTTGATCCTATATAGCTGTATGTAAGTTTTGCTCCCACAGCCATTTACTGTTATTAAAAAGATGGTAATATCCTGTTTGAATCAAAGGAGAGAATCTGTTATCCGTTCCTCCGGGAAAATCATACGGACCTCCTGCATAACCTTGTGCAATTATATTTCCGTTTAAAATAACATTTGAAAGTCCGAGTGTATTCGCTTCAGTTTCTTTGTAGTCAACCAAATTAAAGTTAGCGCCTAAACCGGCATAGAAACCGCCTTCAGGCAAAGACTGCGAAAACGCTGTGACGGATAAGCTTAATAAGGAAATTGCGAGTAATGATTTTTTCATTTGGATAATTTTAAAGTTGTTGATGTTGTAGCAAATATAATATTTATGCTTTTTTGGTTCAATAATATTTCTGTCAACTAGCCTGTGATTTTTAACCCAAAGCACACCCGTTCAAACGTTTTTTTAAAATTCCTTTTTTACCTGAAAGACTTAAAGACATGAAAGAAAAACTTTTTTAAATATTACTTTGTGACTTTGTGACTTTGTGGTAGTAATAATAAGACTCACTCAATAAAATTTTGGTGTATATCAACTGTGTACGGTTGTTTGATCAGAAACTCATTCTAAAGTATTTTATATAAATCAATATATTTTGGACAGCACTGAAATATTCAAATACTGCATCGTTTATTGCTATTGAATTTGAATTTGAATAGATGTAATTTTTGCACAATGAAAAATAAAATATTCCTCTCAAACCCTCACAGCTTTTAATGAATCCGACAATAGTACATAACAAATCAAAAGCGGACGATATGGTCCTGATTGAAGAGGCTTTGTCAGGTAAACAGGCGTCTTATGAAAAGCTGATGAAAAAGTATTATCAGATGATATACAACCTTGTTTACAGGATGATATCAAGGAAAGAAGATGTCGAAGACCTTACTCAGGAAGCCTTTATCAAAGCATTTAACTCTTTGCATAATTTTGACAAACAGTTTGCTTTTTCGACATGGCTTTTTAAAATTGCTACGAATAATGCAATAGATTATCTGAGGAAAAAAAAGCTTTCAACTTTCTCCATTGATAAGGAAATTGCAGCTGACGACAGCGATTATAAATTTGAAATTCGGATCACGAAAATAAGCCGGACAGGCATATTGTAGATGATCAGATGAAACAAATCCTGAATGAAGCAATAGAATCATTACCTCCAAAGTATAGAGAAGTAATTGTACTAAGGCATAAAGAGGAAAAAGAATATGAAGAAATTGCTAAAGAACTCAAACTCCCGCTGGGAACTGTAAAAGCACATATCTTCAGAGGAAGAGAACTTTTGAATAAGTATTTAAAGGACAGGATCAAACACTATTGATTTGGGTATTGGGTATTGGGTATTGGGTATTGGGTATTAGGTATTGGTTATTATGATTCACCATTGACGATTGACGATTCACGATAAAACTATTCAGACTCACGAACTTTTAACTAACTAACTTATGAAGATGATGAGAGATGAGACTCCTTTGATGCGGCAATACAGAAAGATTAAAGAAAAATATCCTGATACGATCTTGCTTTTCCGGATGGGAGATTTTTTTGAAACGTTTGAAGAAGATGCAGTTACAACCTCTAAAGTTCTCGGAATAACTCTCACCAAACGATCTAACGGAGCGGCTTCGGATGTACCTCTGGCCGGATTTCCACATCATGCTCTAGATAATTATTTACCTAAACTGGTCAAAGGCGGTTACAGGGTTGCGGTATGTGAGCAGCTTGAAGATCCTAAATATTCAAAAGGAATTGTAAAGCGTGATGTGATTGAAGTTGTGACACCTGGCGCTAACTTTTCCGAAAAACTTCTCGATCATAAAACCAATAACTTTCTCGCTGCAGTTTACATTAAAGATAATGTCTGCGGATTTTCTTTTTGTGATGTCTCGACGGGCGAATTTGCAACTTCCGAGATCCTTTTAAAAAATCTTGCGGAACAAATTGACATCATTAATCCCTCGGAAATCCTTATCTCAAAACGCGAGAAAGAAAAAGTTTTTACTGCGCTTGATTACAATCCCGACGCTGCATTCAATGAGCAGAAGAATAAATTCTTCTTTACAAAAGTAGACGACTGGGTCTTTAATCTTGATTATGCCAAGGAAGTTCTGACAAATCATTTCGGTACGCAGTCTTTAAAAGGATTCGGCATTGATGAATTAAAGGAAGGGATCATTGCTGCGGGGTGCATTATGAATTATCTTAATGAAACTCAAAAGAACAATCTTCCTCACGTAAAGAAAATTTATCACTATGATTATACGGATTACATAATTCTTGATCCTTCTACAAAGAGAAATCTTGAGATCACTTCATCAATGACTGAAGGAAGCCGTGAAGGTTCGCTGATCTCGATTCTTGATAAGACACAGACAGCAATGGGTGCCCGTCTTTTGAAAAAATGGATCTCCAGGCCTTTGAAGAAAGAAGAGCAGATCAAAAAACGTCTTGAAGCCGTTAAAGATTTTTTTGAAAATAAGATTGAAAGAAAGAAATTAATTGAAGATCTGAAATCCATCGCAGATCTTGAACGGCTGTTGTCAAAGGTTTCTACGGGAAGGGCAGTTGCGAGAGATCTTGTGCAGATGAAAATTTCACTAAAGAAGATCATTGAGATCAAATCAAAGCTCGAAAAATTTTCGACTCCATCTATCAAGGCATTAAAGAACAATTTAATAGAGATAAATGATCTGATTTTAAAAATAGAAAAATGTGTAAATGAAAATTTCATAAGCGGGATTGATTCTTACGGAGTGATTAATAAAGGTTATAATACTGAACTTGATGAGATAAAGGATATTCTCATCAACGGCAAGACGTGGATGGAAAATTTTCAGAGTAAAGAGAGAGCACGGACAAGTATAGGTTCTCTGAAAGTTGACTTCAATAAAGTTTTCGGATATTACATTGAAATTACAAAAGCCAATCTCGAAAAAGCGCCTGCTGATTATATAAGAAAGCAGACACTGGTAAACGCCGAAAGATACATTACTGAAGAGCTGAAAGTTTATGAAGATAAAATTCTCAATGCAGAAGAAAAGATAAACACATTAGAAAATAAAATATTTCTTGAACTCAGAAATTACATACTTGAGTTTACGGATCCCATACAAAAGAATGCGTTGTTAATTGCAACCATAGATGCACTAATCAGTTTTGCAGAAGTGTCTGAGGTTTATAAATATGTCATGCCGGAGATATCGGACTCTGACAAACTGGAAATAAAAGAAGGCAGACATCCCGTCATTGAACGCCTGCTGCCTCCGGGGGAAAAATATATAGCGAATGATACTTCCATAGATACAGAGAATAATCAGATATTAATCATTACCGGTCCTAACATGAGCGGTAAGTCAAGCTATTTAAGACAGACAGGATTAATAGTTTTGCTTGCACAGATCGGCTGCTTCGTTCCTGCAAGAAGCGCTGCTATCGGAATAGTTGATAAAATTTTTACGCGTGTAGGCGCTTCGGATAATATTTCGAAAGGGGAGAGTACATTTCTTGTTGAGATGCATGAAGCAGCGAACATTTTAAACAATGCAACAGGGAAAAGCCTGATATTACTTGATGAGATCGGTCGAGGAACGAGTACATACGACGGAATTTCAATTGCATGGGCGATGACGGAATATCTGCACGAGAATCCTAATGTAAGAGCCAAGACATTATTTGCTACACATTATCATGAACTGAATGCTCTTGCAGATCTTTATATAAGAATTAAGAATTTCAGAGTCGAAGTCCGCGAGTATAATGATAAAGTAATTTTTCTCCGACGCATTACAGAAGGGACTGCCGATCACAGCTACGGAATACAGGTTGCGCAGATGGCCGGACTCCCGGAATCTGTAACTAACCGGGCAAAAGAAATTCTGCGATCACTCGAAGACAAAGAATATAAAAGAAAGAATAAGGATGAATTTCAGATAAGCATGTTTGAGTCGGCAGTGACCGAGTTCCGGGATGAAGCATTGAGAAAGATGCTGGATGAGGTGGATATAAATAATATTACTCCGCTTGATGCGATGAATGTACTGAAGAAGATGAAGGATGATGTGAAGTAATTTTTATTTGAACCACATAGTACCCTCTCCTTGATGCGATGATGAGAAGATGAAGGATGATGTGAAGTAATTTTTATTTGAACCACATAGTATCCCGATAGGTCAAGCCCTATGTTTTAAAAGAAATAACCCTCATTTTTGCCCCGATTTTGCATTTAATAAAATGAGTTATATAGGAGGTACATAGAAACATAGTAATGAAATTAATTGATTAATATGAAAGGAGAGGATATGACAAAGAAATATTTAGATGAATTAACTTACAATATAATTGGAGCGGTTATTGAAGTTCATAAAACATTAGGACCGGGATTATTGGAAAGTATTTATCATGTTTGTTTGAAGCATGAACTTCATTTAAGGAAAATTAATTTTATTTCCGAAATGAAGATTCCGTTAATTTTCAAGGAAGTTAGAATGAGTTTGGATTTGAGATGTGATTTATTTATTGAAAAATGTCTTGTTTTGGAGTTAAAGGCGGTAGAATCTTTTTCGTCTATTCACGAAGCACAATTACTAACTTATATGAAATTATTAAATACACCAAAAGGAATTCTGATTAATTTTAATTGTACTAATATTTTCAAAGGAGGTCAAAAAACGTTAGTTAATGAATTATTCCGTGAGTTGCCCGATGGATAAATTTAACAAAAGATTTTTTTAACTATTGTTGTGCCCTATATAACTCATTTTTAAAATGCTAAATTGAGGGCAAAAATGAGTTATTTCTTTTAAAACATAGAGCTTGCCCTATCGGGATACAATGTGGTTAAAAAAATATTTAAAGTCTTTCATAATTCTCCCGTAAAGTATATTTTTACAAAAAATTCCCTGGCATGTTCAAAGACTTTTTCAAGAAATCCCTTGTTCCCATGAGTCTTATCGGCTCTGTCGGCGCTTTCATCGGAGATGTGTTAAAACCCTTCGCTGATTTTGGCTGGATATTTCTTTTAATATCCGTAGCCGGAGCGGCGATCTTTGGAATAGTGCTGCTTCATTTTAAAAGAAAGGAAGGACAGATCGTTCATCGACAGAAATTCGTTGCCGGATTTTTATTCTTCCTAATCTTCGCAGTAATGTGGGCGGTATACATTCCAATTTCCAAAGCCGGTCCGGCGCAGGGATATCTTGCGGATAATATAGATGCTATCTCAATGCTGCAGAGAGACGTATTGAAGATCGGCGAAGATGTAACTGAAATAAAAGGTGATGTAAAGAAAATAGATTCAAAGCTTGATAACATAACGGCAAAGATAACACAGGTCGATCTCAACGGCGGGATAATCAGCGATCCGAGGACTCCGCAGGAATGGTACAGCAATGCAGTTCTTTATAAACTAAAGGGAATGAATGAAGACGCAATAAAGGCATTCGAGAAATTTTTTAATTTTAACATAATATATATTGATCCGTATCTGCAGTACATTGAAGTTGCTAAGAATGTAAAAGGGCAGGAATATCTCAATGATTTTTTGCAAGACTTTCGGAGAAATATTCAGGCAATCAGACAGTGAAATTAATGAAAGCAAAAACCATTGAAGACCGGAACACACGAGTAAAGGAGTATGAAAAGATCTATGCTGAAGGAGAACCAAGCGCTCCTCTATTGTATATGCTGATCACTGAATATTCTTATGCAAATCTTCCCCAGGCTTCAATGCTTGACAGGTCTAAGGAAGTCGTGTACTTAGATGCACTGATCGAACTACCGGTCAACAAACAACTCAAAGAATATTTCGTCAGCGCAGATATGCTGACTGAAGCTCAGAAGATCCTTCAGACTGAGACCAATTTAAATAAAACAGGTCCATTAGGTGACATGATAAAGAATCCTGTGCAGGTGCAGATGTATTCTCTCGGCACAGGTGAATATTCAATTGTATTTATTTCAACGGATTATCTTGCGACAAATATTCTTTACAGAATAGATGGTAACGGAGATTTTAAGGATACAGGCGAGAATACAGCTTTCGGAATGCAGTCCTCTCAAAGGCACCCTAAGACAGACATTCAGACAAAGTTATCTAAAGGCGAGCATAAGATTGAAGTGAAATATGTTGTTACTTCAGGTGAAGAGAGCAAGGTCTATGAGTATAAATTAAAAGCTGAGTGAGTTATTGAAATATCAACTGACTTTTAGAATGTTCAGCATGAAATTAGAAACTAAATATTTATTCCAAACATAACATAAATTATTTATGAGCACGAAAATGCAAACATTAAAGGATCTCAGACAGAAATACGGACCCATTCCGAATTTCAATACTTACTACAAAAAGAATTTAAGTAATCTGAACAAGCTTGCTCTGTGGATTACAGATAACGTAGGGAGCATGGGATTTTTTATTATAGTTCTTGTATGGACGGTTTCGTGGCTTGGATGGAACACACTTGCTCCTGATAATTTAAGATTCGACCCTTTCCCGGGATTTGTGCTTTGGCTGTTCATTTCAAATGTGATACAGATATTTTTAATGCCGCTGTTGATGATCGGGCAGAACATGCAGTCAGCGCATGCTGATGCAAGAGCCGAAGCGGACTTTGAAGTTAATAAAAAATCTGAAGCTGAGATAGAAGCAATATTAGAGCACCTCGAACATCAAAGCCAGCTAATACTTGAAATTTTAAATAATATACAGAATAAGAAATCTGAATAAATTACTTAAGTTGACCGTTTCAAAATTGAAATCAAAAGATAGCCACGAATTTCAAGAATTATCACGAATTTTATAAAGAAGGATAATATAATTGGATAAAACATTCGTATAGTTTGTGAAATTCGTGGCGATAAAAACCTCAATGCTTAATGCAGTCAACTTGAATAAATTATTTATTTTTCTTTTTTGAAGTTACTATCTCACCTGTCTCAGCATTTACTCCGACCTGCGCTTTGCCGGATTTTACGAAAAGCCAGAAGTTGTATTCCCAGTTCCTTTTATTTTTAAATAAATTCCATTTCAATGTTTTCAAACCTGTAAGATCCTCAGCTTTTCTTTGCGCATCTGAAAAAGGAATCACGCCATCATCAGGTTTGATTTCATAATTGAAAGGTCCATCGGGTCCGTCTATCCTGATTAGTGACTTATCAAACGCCGACATTTCAAATTTTACTGATCCGCGGTCTTTGGTCAGCAGGTCTACTTTCCAGATCGGAATGTCTTTCTTAAATTTTATTTCGGCTTTTGTAACTTCCCCGTCACAAAAACGCATAACATATTCTGCTGCATCTGTTATGCTGATCAGTTTTACAATATTTGTATCAAGAAAATTATCAGAGGTTTGAGTATATTTGTCCTGCTTAAAATTATCTTTGACTGTAAATCCAAAAAACAAAACAATAATTATCATAAGTATAGATCTTAACGTAGTCATATATTCTCCTTTTAAGTTTTTCAGTTTTCAATTTAATTTTTTTTGAAATAAAAATAAAACCCATTAATTTATGAGTGACCTGCAGTCCAAATTAGATCAGGTGAAAGCAAATGAAACCTGGCTCGAAAAAATAAAGAGATATATTCCGGGATATGACGGATATGTCAATCGTGATAATTCACGAGAACTTGATACACAGCTGAGAACAAAGCTTGCTAACAAGCTTGAGGAAAACAAAACCAAACTTAAGAACATCGTCCTTACACTTTCAGGCGACGGTAAACTATTGGAAACCGGCGACCTTGAAAAGTTAGAAAAAAAAAATGAGAATGCCATAGCAAAATTCAAATCAGCCGCACGCGGATACAGCGGCTTGTTTGATGTTACAAAAATAAATGAATCGAAGCTTAATCAGATCTATGAATTTGATTACAACTTGTTTTCTTATGTAGAAAATCTGAATAAGGGATTTGATGATCTTGAATCAAAAGCCAGAGCAAAAGAAGATCTTAAAAATTATATTTCTGAAATGTCTCAGTCATTGGATGATCTTCTGAAAAAATTTGATGAGAGAGAAGCGATTCTCAGGGATTGATCGAACGGAGTTTCATATACAAATGCGTTCACAATCGGAGATTGGAATCGGTGTTTATAATTGAGTGTTTAAAATTGTGTCCTCAATCGGAGATTAGGAACGAGCGTGTTAATAAACTTTCAAACTTTTAACTTTCAACTTTTAACTTTTAACTTTTAACTTAAATAATATCATGGCACTAATAGACGTTATACAATTTTTTGATGAGACCGGAAAGACAATGGTTCATCGTGAGCCGCAGGACGGTTCAGCTTCATACAGATTAGGAACACAGCTGATTGTTCAGGATTCACAGGCAGCAGTGTTTTACAAAGACGGAAAAGCGCTTGATGCATTTCAGGCAGGAAGACATACTCTTACAACGGAGAACATTCCTTTCCTTACAAAGCTGATTGGTCTTCCATTCGGAGGAACATCACCTTTTCAGTCACAGATCTATTTTATATCTTTAAAAAAATTCATAGATCTGAAATGGGGAACAAAGTCACCGATCAATTTTAAGGATTCTGAACTTACATATGTTCAGCTGAGAGCTTCGGGGAAGTTTTCAATCAGGATAAAGGATCCGCGCCAGTTTATGATGGAGATAGTATCGACACAGGGACTTTATACTACAAATGACATTGAAGATTATTTAAGAGACGCGATCGTATCAAGACTGAATGGTGTTCTCGGAAAAAATTTAAAAACAGTATTTGAACTCGGTCAATATTATGCACAGATTGAGACGGGCGTGAAAGCGGAAGTAGCGGACTTTTTCAATTCAATGGGAATTGAGTTAACTGATTTAATCATTGTAGGGATTGTTCCGCCGGAAGAAGTTCAGGAGAAGATTAATGAAAGAAGTTCGATGGGTGCTGTCGGTAATTTAGATAATTACATGAAATTCAAAACAGCCGGCGCAATCGAGAAAGCTGCAGAGAATGAAGGCGGGGGACTCGGAGCTGCAGGAGTGGGACTCGGCGCAGGAATGACAATGGCGCAAATGATGGGACAGCAGATGTCAAATCAAAATCAGGGCGGACAACCGGTAAAAATTTCTGCTGACGAAATAATGTCAACCATTGAAAAGCTTGGTAAGATGAAAACTGACGGACTGATCACACAGGAAGAATTTGATGCGAAGAAGAAGGATCTGCTGTCAAAACTTTGAATCACTGATTAGGCTGATTTGATGATTACACTGATTTGATCACTGATGAGCTGAGTTCATGATTTCGCTGATTTGAAGTTATTTGTTTATTCTTTTAGGATAGTAATTAGATTAAAATTCAGGAGGGGTTATGGCAATTGATGAAAGATATAAGTATTCAGAAATAACTGAAAAAATTATCAGATGTGCAATGAAGGTTCATCGTTATTTAGGAAATGGATTCCCTGAATATATTTATCAGAAGTGTTTGAAGATTGAATTTGATAAAATTGGTTTGAATTATTTGAAGGAAATCGAAGTCATGATATTTTATTATGATGAAGAGGTTGGTAAAAGACGTGTGGATTTTTTAGTTGAGAATGTTGTATTAGTTGAACTGAAAGCAATTAAAGAACTCGATGAAAGAAATATGCACAGATATTAAATTACTTAACTGCATATAAACTTTAAGTAGGGCTGTTAATAAATTTTGGAGAAAAAAGTCTGAAGTTTAAAAGTTTCATAAATTCTAAAGCTGATCACTGATTTCAGTGATTACTTGATTTCTCTGATTTTTTAAATCAGTGAAGTTGAGGTAGTCTGCTTAAGCGAAATCAGGGAATCAATTTAATCTATGATCAAGATAAGCGAAATCATTAAATCAATGTAATCAGCGATCAAAATCAAGCAATCAATTAATCAGTGATAAAATGACTGAAGATATAATTTCCGGTACGATCATCTGTCCGCAGTGCGGCGGTGAAAATAAAATGCCGACGGATGAGAAATTCACGGAGTGTGAATTCTGCGGCTCGGTAATTTACATTGACAAACGAAAAGTCGTAAATCATTATGTTGTAAATTCAAACTTCACGAAAGAGCAGGCGGAGGGCAACCTGCGAAGATGGATGGCAAGTAATTTTCATGTAAAGGATCTTGATAAGCTTGCACAAATTAAACAGGCAAGTTTTTATTATTTCCCGTTATGGTATTTCAAAACCAAAGATGCATCGGGTGATAAGATCCATTTACAGCCCGCTCATTCAACACCGATCTCTGAAATTAAAAACATTCAGATCCCGGCGGGTAATCTAAAAACATTTCATAAAAGCGAGTTCAATGTAAAAGATTTTGTTACGCCTGATGTATTATACGGATCTGCAAAGAGCTGGCTGTCTCAGTCCGGTGTAAATGAAGATACTATATCAGAATCTTTTTTAGTTCACGTTCCTTTTTATCAGTTTTATTATGATTACAAAGGTCAGCAGTACTCGGCAATGATCGAAGCTTCTTCCGGAAAAGTGTATGCAAACATATGGCCTGCAAAAAGCGAGACGCCTTTCAAAATATTATTTGCAGCGGCGATATTAATTTTTCTGCTGGCAAGCATAGTTTCATATGCCCTGGCATTTATGATCTTTAAGGATGTGGAAGTAAGTTTAATGAGCGCTGAAGGAATAAAGGTGATTTTGTATGCGGTAGCTGCCGTTCCGCTGGTGATGGCTGCCTATTATGTGGCGAAGAAAGTCTGATCTGCTGAATTTTAGAATTTACAGAAGTACAGAAATTTAAAAGTAATAATTTATGAGTACTCAAAAAGTTATAAAGCTCAGCCCGGAACAATATCTTGACATCGAGAGGAAAGCCGAGTTCAAAAGTGAATATTATAATGGTGAAATGTTTGCTTTGGCGGGGGCTAGCTATATACATAATAAAATAGCCAGAAACATTAGTAAGTCTTTAGGAAATCAACTTACCGGAAAAGAATGTGAGGAATTCCAAAGTGATTTAAAAGTAAAAGAAATTGTATCCAAATTATTTACTTATCCTGACATAGTAGTTATTTGCGGTGAACCTGAATTCCATGATGATGAGAAAGATGTAATAACAAATCCGGCTTTAATAATGGAAGTTCTTTCAAAGTCAACCGAGAACTATGACAGAGGATCTAAATTTGAATTGTACAGAAGAATACACTCACTGAAAGATTATTTTCTTGTGTCGCAGGAAAAAGTTTCCGTTGAATACTATTCAAGAAATCCTGATGACAGCTGGACCCTGAAGGAGTTCAATGATATTGATCAAACCATTCAGATAAAATCAATTGACTGCAAACTTGAGCTTAAGGAAGTATATGATAAAGTTAAGTTTAACAATTAAGCAGGTAACTGCATAAGTTTAAACAATTCGATTCAAAATATTAATTTGAAAAACCTGATTTAAATGTCCGAAACAACTACACAACAGCAGACTGCCGAGCAGGCAATAAAATTTAAGAAAGAAAAGATAATTAAGGGCATAACCTGTCCTTCGTGTAACGGAGAACTGGATATCAAAGAAGGTCAGCGTTCTTTTAACTGTAAGTATTGCGGTACGCTCTTAGTGGTAAAAGGTGAAACAGGGACATTGAAATATTATGTCCCAAGAAAACTCAAGCGGGAAGATGCAATTGCAAAGGCGTTTAACTGGCTGGGAACCGGGATGTCAAAAGCCAAAGGTCTTAAGCTAATGTCTAAAGTGGAAGATGCTTTTTTGGTTTTCATTCCGTACTGGAGAGTTAAAGCCGATGTAGTAGGCTGGATCTTCGGACAGGAAAAAAGAACAAGTACTTCAAACGGGAGAACTACAACATATTATGTTGATGTCGAAAGGAAAATTCAAAATTCTTTTGACAGAACTTATTCCGCCTGTGATGTAGCTGAGCTTGGTGTTAAGAAAATAAATCTTACAGGAGATACCATATTGCCTGTTGACTTTGAATCTCTTCAGAATGAGGGAATGATGTTCAATATTATTGCATCAGAAAAGGAAGCTTTTGATTACGCTAAGAACAATTTTACGGTAGAGGCAAGAAACGCTGTCAACCTTTATAATGTATCTTTTGAACACTATGATCTTGTAAGGGAAAATATTGGAATTGTTTACTATCCTCTCTGGGTGATACGTTACAGTTATGAAAACAGGACATATCAGGTAGTGGTAGACGGTGAAGACGGAAGCATTTGCTACGGCAAAGCTCCGGGAAATAATCTCTACCGCGCTATCATGGGAATTCTTGGAACTGGTGTAGGAATGTTTTTAACTACATTTTTCGGATTGTTTCTTTTGCTTGAAGTTGATGAGAAATTTCCTTTCATCGCATTCGTGATTTCTTTTGTGATCGGCTGTGTATTGATAGGCTGGGGATATAAGAAATTCAGATACGGAGGTGAACTTGAAGAAGGCACCGGGCTTGAGGAAAAAGATACGAAGCAAAGTTCAAAGATCAGTACCAAGGATTTTACCGGTACTCAGGGATTTGAGGTTGCAAAGAATGTCGCGGCTTCTGTCGTGATAGGCAGTGTCATAAGCTCGCTTTTGAATTCGAGACGCTAACTTTACTAATTACTAATTACTAATTACTAATTACTAATTACTAATACTAATTACTAATTATTACTAATTACTAATTACTAATTACTAATTACTAATTACTAATTACTAATTACTAATTACGAGTTACGAGTTACGAGTTACGAATTACAAGTTACGAGTTACGAATTATGAGTTGCGAGTTAGCATTACTCATTACTCATTGCTCATTGCTCATTGCTCATTGCTCATTACTCATTGTTCATTGCTCATTGCTCATTGTTCATTGCTCATTGTTCATTATTCATTATTCATTATTCATTATTCATTATTCATTAAATAGATGTCTGATTTTATTTTAGAAGCTGTAAAATGTAAAAAGTGTGCAAGCGGTCTGCTTGTAGAAGTGAATGACAACATTGTTTACTGTTCAAGCTGCGGAAGCGGATTTGAAATAATAAACGGTGAATTGATCCCAATTGAAATAAATTTTGCAGCTGCCGCCTTAAGAGGTGAAGGTGAAATGATTTACAAACCTTTCTGGCTTTTAAAAACTAAAATCAGCATAGCAGAACGTAAGGCATCAGGAAATTTTCTGAAAAATATTTTCGGAGGAGGTAATGACAATACATCAGGCGATATTATTTTTTACATACCGGCTTTTTATTGCCCGATAGAGACGATGAAAAATCTGGCTACACAGTTCACGATAAAACATCCTGTTGCATCTCCGCAGAAGTATAATACAAAACTGACGGGATTCGCTTACGGTAAAGAAGATGCGAAGAAGCTTGCTGAATTTATTTTAATTTCTCTTGAAGCAGAAAAGAGTGATACTATGAAGAGTTTTAATTATGACATGAAATTTGAATCAATGGAAATTCTCGGAATACCGTTTTATAAACTGCCTGACGGAAGATTTAAAGATGCTGTGTTGGGGATTGAAATGTGAGCTATTGGTTAATCGGTTAATTGGTTGATTGGACAAATAGTAATTAGATTTTGGGATAAAAGATTTCATAGATATTTTTTTAATCATTTCATCTTGGTTTATAACTTATCATTTCATCTTAGCTTTATTAAACTCCTCAGATTTTCCTCTTGGTATTGAAAGACTCTTCCATCCTGTTCCCTCAAGATGTTTTGCAATATAAACTATCTGACCGATGTGATATCCGTAATGCGCAAGCTGCCTGTTTATTGCTGCAATGACCGTATGCGGTTCATTTCTTATTTTTATTTCTTTCATAAGATCATTTTCAGTTAATGACTCAAAAGTCTCAAACAAACGTTTCCAACCTTTATCCCATCGTGATATTACATCGTCTTTGTCGGTATAAAATATTCTTTCAAACTCTTCATCCCGGTTACGGTTTTCTTTTTCACCGTCAGTTGTCAGGAAATCTGTCCAGCGTGAGATCATATTCCCGCTGAGATGACGGATGATAATAGCTATGCTGTTTGATTCTTCATCGGGAGACCAGAAAAAATCCTCATCTTTGATCTGAGAAAAGGATCTGTCACCGAGTTGTTTGAGTTTTTTGAATTCTGAAATAGAATTCTCAAGATAATTCTTACCTAAATCCATATGTAAGTTTTTTTAAAATTAATCTAAAATATTTTTAATAATTTACTTATGTTGATTGCTTCAAAATTTAAAGTAAGAGATAGTCTCGAATTTCACGAATTAGCACGAATACGAAATGAACTTAAATTAACTATTAAAATAATTCGTGTTATTCCGTGAAATTCGTGGCAAAAAATAACTTCAAAATTCAAAAGCATTCAACTTGATTAATTTAAATTAGTATAACTTAATATTTTAGTCATTTAAAACTTTTTTTTTTGTTATATATTTCTGCAAAAAAATGATTTCTAAACCGCAGGAAGTTTCAGCTTTAGATAATTATAAAATATGGATAAAATTTGAGGATGGCGTTAAGGGAGAAATTGATCTTTCAGCTTTAAAGGGAAAAGGTGTATTCGAAATCTGGAATGACTATAAAAATTTTACAAATGTTTACATTGATAAGGAAACATTTGCTGTTGCCTGGAATAGAGAAGTTGAAATTGATACCAATAATTTATATCTCAGATTAACAGGGAAAACTTATGAGCAGTGGAAGGATGAAAATATTGAGTATGCCTCAGATAAGTAGATTTTTTGGAATAATTATTTCAATGTATTACAATGATCATAATCCTCCTCATTTTCATGCAAGATATGGTGAATTTGAATCTCTAATTTCAATTGACAACTTTAGTATATTAGAAGGAAATTTACCTTCACGTGCTTTAAGTTTAGTAATTGAATGGGCAAAAATAAATAAGGACTTGCTTAATGATAATTGGGTTTTAGTTGAGAATAATAAATCACCAAATCCTATAAAGCCATTACAATGAATAGGTTTTCTTTATTCATTCTTTTTTCGTTTTATCTCTCAGCCTTTCACCTGCTCCTTCAAACTTTTTCGAAACAGGCAAAAGCTGACCTGCTTTCCCAAGCCCATACTTTGGCATATTGTTATAAATGTTTTCATAGTTTCCGTCTTTGATGAGATAAGTTTCGTGCCAGATCCCGACATCGCTGTTTCCGGAAATTAATTTATTAAAATTTTTCCACGCCGGAAGATGTGCTGCATTTTTATCTCGTGCATAAGACTCAAGATGTTCAAATGATCTCCAGTATTGGATAGTCACGGGCGGAAAACCGCCGGTAGTCTGTATTCCCAACAATCCGAGTTCCGGTCTTGCAGTCAGTTCCTTAAGCATCTTAGGCATTGCCATCGCTATAGGAAACCATTTATTAATTTTCCATAATTTGTTTATCCTCATTCCAAGAATGAAGACAACAAAATCGCCTTCGATCTTTGCCATCATTCTTTGTTTAAATACATTTGCCATAGTATTAATAATTAAATAATTAATTAAAAATTTTGCAAACAAGATTCATGCTTCCAATCTAGGGCTATTCAAATCAGCCCTAACTAAATTTCTATATTTGTAAATTTTTTAAATTCGTAATTCGTAATTCGTAATTCGTAATTCGTAATTCGTAATTATCTCTTCACAGGTTTGTCTTCTCTAAGATTAAATCCCGGGAGGGTAAGTCCGGCAGTGCTGATTATCTGCTCCGGTACGTATTCTCCTTTAGGGTCGATATCAACTTTTATCTTTGATACTTTTTCTTCTTCATCAAAATAAATGAACATATTTTCACCTTCTACTTTATTAAGACCGTTTGCTTTATCTTCTTCATAAACAAAGTATATGCTGTTTGCATTTTGATTGACGTCAATAACATTAATTTTATCCTCACTGAATTTTAACGTGATATCACCTCCGCTGATCTGATCATATCTGTCTTTAAAGTATTCATCTTTATTTTTAGAGATCACAAATGAAACTGATGAGCTGTCAGCTGAAAGTTTCCTGACATAAATTGTCTGAAGCTTATTATTAGGTAGTTCGGCATAAATGGAATCTCCGGTCAGCTGTAAATTATCCTGCCAGACAATTGGCTTGTTCGACAATGAAATAGTTTCATTCGTCTTGTAATAAATACCCGTTCCGCACTTTGAAAGAAATTCATTTCTTATTATTTCCACATTACTCTTAGCAATATAATAATCCGGCTTGCTCCGGTATGCCTCCATGGTGTCGCTGTAAATATGAAGCGTGTCTTTACTCTCTTCAACCTGAATCAGTTTTGCATTACCTTTTAAAACTGTATAATTTTCTTTTTCAAAGTTCTCAATATTATTGCCATATACAACAGTATTGTTATTCAGGCTGACTATCTTAACTTTTCCGGATGCATAGGATTTTTTTTCATTTGAAAAATTCGTTGCCGTATCTGCAGTAATGATTGTCGAATCACTTTCGATACTGACATTTCCTGAGGCAAACGTTTTCTCCTGCCGTTTATAAAAATCAATATTATCCGCTTTGATCACTGCTGAATCTGTTGTAACGATCACATTTCCTTCAGCAAAAGAATCTTCAGAATCCCTGAGATAAGTGAGTTCACCTGATGTGATCCTGTAATCCGGGTTTACGACAATCACATCGCCTTTAAAAACAGCTTTTTTATCATTGAAAGAATATACTCCGTTGTTTGCCCTTATTGTAGCATTGGGGTCTTTAAGTGTAACGCCGCCTTCACAGATTGCTCTTTTATCGTCACCAAAGTAAGTGGCTTTTTCAGTTAAGAGAGTAAGCGTATCCTGATAAATTCTTACATTCCCCCTCAGCTCTATTCTGTTAGCGTCAATATACTGAGTGGCTGAGTTGCAGAAAACCTTTACATTTCCCTGTATAAACTCAACGCTGCCGTTTGCTTCGCGGATGTTCTGACCGTCAACAACCTTTCCGGAAAGCTCATTGGCATTCTTAAGCTCGATCTTATCCTGAGCGAAGGAAAGTACATTTGCTAACAAAATTATTACGAGAATATAAAATATTTTTTTAAATTGGTTAATTGGTTTATCGGTTGATTTGTTAATTTGTTAATTGGTTGATCGGTTAATCTGTTAAATATTTAATCTTATAATCATCAATCATCGAAACTAAAAATTCTTAATTCTTAAATTTTCATTGCACATTGTTCATTGCTCATTGTTCATTGTTCATTGTTCATTGCTCATTGTTAAACGTTCCGCTTACTTTAAATATTTTATAATTCTTTAAATTCTGATCTGACTCAAATCCAATGCCTTCAATGGTTTCCGCAGGTGTCTTAATGCTTACAAACTCATCTGATGAAACTCTGCGTGTCATATTGTTCCATAGCAGCTTTTGTGTTTTTAATTCACTTCCTTCCGTGTTTACGACATTAACACTGTCATAGATCTCTATGTCTTTTGTTTTGTCATTAATCTTGCCTTTTCTTCCGGTAAGAGTTGAGGCAACTTTGCCGTCTGTATAAAAATTCACTTTAGCACCGCTGTCTATTAAAGTAAAGCCCTTCATGCTGTAGACAGAGATATGCCCGGCTTCAAGAATTGCTTTTGTCTGTCCCGAATCTGAAAATATAACAGTTGAGTTCCAGCTTTCCTGAGCGGGTATTTCTGCTGTATTCAGATTAGTTTGTGTTGGTTTAAATTTATCGCCACAGGATGACAGAGACAGAACAAGGAACAATAAAATTAAAAAGATAAAATTATTCTGATAAACCATCTTATAATCCTTCTTCGAGCAGGCGGTGCATGTGTATGATCCCGATAGGTCTCTTATTTTTATCACCCACTATCAGCTGTGTTATCTTATTTTTCTCCATCAGCTCAAGCGCTGACAATGCAAGCATGTCTTTTGAGATTATCTTTGGATTCGGATTCATAATGTCGTATGCTTTTGTGTTGCTGATCTTGTCGAAGTTCTTCTCAAGCAGACGTCTAATGTCTCCGTCAGTTACTATCCCCGCTATCTTTGTCTTGCTGATTACACAGGCGCAGCCGAGTCTTTTTGATGAGATCATATAAATAACATCTTTGAGATTGTCTTTTATCTTTACAACAGGGATGTCTTCACCTTTTGTCATTATATCATCAACTTTCAAAAGGAGCCTCTTTCCAAGATTACCTCCCGGATGAACAAGCGCAAAATTTTCTGATGTGAAATCCCTTTTCTGCAAAAGAGCAATTGCTATAGCATCTCCGAGTACCATTGCTGCGGTAGTAGAAGATGTCGGAGCAAGATTGTGAGGGCATGCTTCTTCCTTTACCGAAGCATCCAGTACTATATCCGATAGCTTTGCAAGTTCTGAATCAGTAACACCGACGAGAGCAATGATCTTAATGTTTAAAATTTTAATGCTTGGAATGATCTGTTTGATCTCCTCAGAGTCACCGCTTTTGGAAATGATGATGACGACATCTTCCTTTCTTAAAACTCCGAGGTCCCCGTGAACACTGTCTGCCGAATGCAGGAATATTGAATATGTTCCGGTCGAATTGAATGTAGCAACTATCTTCTGTGCAATGATTCCCGACTTGCCAATGCCTGTCACAACAACTTTTCCTTTACATTTATATATCGTTTCAACCGCTTCTATAAAATATTTTATGAACTCCTCATTCCTGAATCTTTTTTCAAGTCCGGCTATTGCATTTTTCTCTATTGAAATAACTTTCCTTCCGTTTGAAATGATGTTCCGCTGGCTTTTGGATTTTTTCATTAATGCTCTTAAGTTTCTGCTAATATGAATTGAAATAATTTAAAAACGAACTCTTACTTATTTTTTATTGATCTTATCAAATGAAGTCTTTATTCCCTTTATCAAAGAAGAGCTAAAGCCCTGATGCTCCATTTCATTTAAACCTACAATTGTACAGCCCTGTGGAGTAGTTACTCTGTCAATCAATTGTTCGGGATGAACTTTTTCTTCAAGTGACATCTGAGCTGCTCCTTTTACCGTTTGAGAAGCAATGGCTAAAGCTGTCTGTGCGTCAAAGCCGATTTCAATACCCGCCTGCATGGCAGCCCTGATATATCGTAAAGCATATGCAGTCCCGCACGCGCCTAAGATCGTAGCGCCATCCATCAGCTTTTCTTCGATCACCAAAGCGGTTCCAAGCAAACTGAATAGTCCGAATATTTTTTGACCGGCTTCGTGATTGTTTTCTGAATATGAAACACAGGTTGCGGAAGCACCGAACTGCGCTGCAATGTTCGGCATGATCCTGACAATTGAACTCTCACGACATGTTCTTTCTTCAAGAGTATCAATACTTAATCCGCTGACCGCCGATGCTATAATTTTATTTTTAACGAGAGGTAATATTTCCTTAAAGACAGTTTCAACCTGATAAGGTTTTATAGTCAGAATAATAATGTCAGCCTTGTTGATTTCTAAAGTATTATCAGCTGATACTCGAATATTTTGCTTTTCAAGAAACTGAATCGGCTGAATATTTCTTCTTGTAATTGTGATCTCAGAGTCCGGAGAAAACTTTGACAGTCCTATGGCTATTGCTGCTCCTAAATTCCCGCCTCCGATAATATGTATTCTGTTTTTTTTCAATGAGTTAATATTAAAACTGGTTATGGCATTTTAAATATTGGATATAATAATTAATATACACTTTTTATTAAATAGCATTATGAATGATTAAAAAGGGTGATGAGATAAATGTAAATGTAATTGAACTTAATTCAGAAGGAAAAGGTGTCTCAAAGCTCGAAGACGGATTTGTTATTTTTTCCGGAGGCACTTTGCCGGGAGACGAAGCATTAATTAAAATATCAAAAAAGAAATCAAATTTTGCCGAGGCGAAGCTTATTGAAATAATTAAGCCGTCTCAATACAGAAAAGACCCTGAGTGCAGTTACTTCGGAGTCTGCGGCGGATGCAAGCTTCAGAACTATGATTATGAAAAGCAGATCGATTACAAGACCAATGTTGTAAGAAACGCATTTGAAAGGATAGGCGGATTTAAAGACTTAATTATTCCGGAAGCAATCAGAAGCGATGACGTTTTCTTTTACAGGAATAAAATGGAATTTTCTTTTTCAGATGATGAGTGGGTGACTGAAAAGGATATCAATACAGAGAGGGAAAGGTTTGCGCTCGGACTGCACGTTCCAAAGTTTCATTCGAAAATAATCAACATCGAAAAATGTTTTCTGCAATCGGAAATATCCAACAGCATATTAAACTTCACAAGAGATTTTTTAAAAAGAAAAACATTTCCGTTTATTCAACTAAAACACAAAGCGGTTTTCTCAGATTCTTAATTATCCGTCAGAGCAAAAATACAAATGATCTGATGATAAACATAATTACATATGAAAGAGATGATGCGCTTATAAAAGATTATGCAGAACAATTAAAATCAAATCATGCTTCCATAACTACGGTTATCAATTCCATTACTCAAAAGAAAGCGCAGGTTGCGACGGGTGAATCAGAAGTCATACTTTCCGGCAGCGGTTTCATTTATGAAAAACTAAAGACAGCTATCGGAAAAGAATATCTGTTCAAAATTTCATCGCAGTCTTTCTTTCAGACAAACACCCTGCAGGCGGAGAAATTATTCAATACAGCCATAACATTCGGTAATTTTACTAAAAGTGACAATGTCCTGGATCTCTATTGCGGCGCGGGTTCGATCTCGATTTTCATTTCGGACTTAGTAAACAAAGTGTTAGGGGTTGAATTAATTCCTGAAGCAATCAAGGATGCAAATACAAATTCTTCCTTAAACAAAATAGTGAATACGGAAGTCGTTTGTTCAGACATAAAGAATTATTTAGAGAATGAAAGCTCAATTCCTGATTATGATAAAATGATCTTAGATCCTCCGCGCGCAGGGCTTCATCCGAAGATTTGTGAGATATTATCTGAGACAAGTTTTGAAAAAATAATATATGTAAGCTGTAATCCCCATACACAGGCGCGGGATTTACAAATAATCTGCAGTAAAGGAAAATATAAGATCGAAAAAATTCAGCCGGTGGATATGTTTCCGCATACATATCATGTAGAAAATGTAGTAAGTCTTGTCAATTTGGAATTTGGGATTTAGGATTTGGAATTTGATTATTACTTTTAATTCAGATTGACGATAAACTTTAAGCGATCTAAAAAATCCCGAATCCCAAATTCCAAATTTTCTGATTTGTTCCATTACATTTTAATTTACACTTGATTAATTTTGAACTATGTACGAACCATTCAATGAACCGCTTGCAAGCAAAAAGAAATTTAAGCAGCGTGTTATGAAATCCGGAAAGTTTGCTTTGATGATTTTTATAGCTGCACTGACAATCGGCGTTTGCGGTTATCATTTCATAGCTGACTTAGACTGGGTCGATGCGTTCCTCAATGCTTCAATGATACTTGGCGGAATGGGGGCAATAAACGATCTAAACAGTAATGCTGCCAAAATCTTTGCAGGCTGCTATGCATTGTTCAGCGGAGTAACATTCCTTTCCAGCATGGCAATATTCATGTCACCTGTTATTCACAGGATACTTCATAAGCTTCACATTGATGCAAACGTCGATTCATAAGATTCATTAAGATTTATAAGATTTATAAGATTTGTAAGATTTGTAAGATTTGTAATTTTGGAAATAGAAAATTTATAGAATTCAATGACGGATAAAAGACATGTAATAATAATTGACGATGAGCCGAACCTGAGATTGTTGCTTGAGAGAATTCTTTCCCTTGAAGGTTATGAAGTGAAGTCATTCGAAACTGCTGAAGAAGGAATTAATTCTATTGAAAATAATTTTTTTCATGTTGCACTTATCGACGTTATCCTTCCGGATATTAACGGCATACAGCTTACTAAAATGATCAAAGAGAGATCTCCTGAAACGGAAATAATTGTTATGACAGCTTTCGCAAGTATCCGCGACGGAATTGAAGCGATGAGAAACGGAGCTTATGATTATATTGAAAAGGGAAAAGATGAAGATGAAATTATTTTGAAAGTCAGGCAGGCATTTGATAAAGCAAGTTTAAAGACAAGGATAAATCAACTCCAAAGCAAAGTTGATAAAAAATTCAGCTTTTCTTCCATAACCGGAAAAGCCAAATCCATTTCAGCTGCAATTGAGCTTGCCAAGAAAGTTGCAGATACAAATACTACAGTGCTGCTGCTTGGTGAGACAGGTACAGGAAAGGAATTATTTGCACAGGCAATTCATGAAGCCGGAAGGAGGAAAGATAAGGCTTTCATTGCCATCAACTGCAGTTCGATCCCTAAAGATCTTCAGGAGTCTGAGCTCTTCGGATATGTAAAGGGAGCTTTCACAGGCGCAGTAAAAGATAAGAAAGGATTTTTTGAAGCTGCAAGCGGAGGAACGATCTTTCTTGATGAGATCGGTGACATGAGCATTGAAACCCAGTCTAAATTACTACGAGTACTTGAAACAAGCACATTTACAAAAGTCGGAGATACAAAAAATACACACGTCGATGTAAGAGTCATATCAGCAACCAATAAAGATCTAAAGGCTGAAATTGAAAAGGGGAGTTTTAAAAATGATCTTTTTTACCGTCTCAACACTTTTACCATTGAACTTCCTTCCCTTCGTGAAAGGAAAGATGATATTGAACTTCTCATAAATAATTTTATAAATAATTATAATGAGAAATTAAAGAAGAGCATTTCCAAAGCAAACCCGGATTTTATTGCAAAGCTTAAGGAATATACTTTTCCCGGGAACATCCGTGAACTTAAAAATATCATTGAACGGGCAATGATACTTTGCAGTGAAAGTGAACTTACCGTTGAGGATCTTCCTGAAGAAATATTTGAGATTAAGTCTGCAGGTGCTGACCATTCTGAATCTTTGAAAGAAATCGAGAAGCAGCATATATTAAAAGTATATTCTGAAAACAATCATAATAAAACCATCACTTCGGAAAAGCTCGGGATAGGATCTGTAACACTATACAGGAAGCTGAAAGAATTCGGTGCGGGATAATACCTCCTTGGAAAAAATAAACTCTGTTTTAGAAATGAGTTCAGAGAAAACATTTCAAATATCTTCTTTTATTCATACCATAATACTCTCTTTTTAAGTATGGCCTGAAACTAAGGTTCTGCGGAATTCCGGTAATTATTTAAAAATAAAAAAGATACACTATAGATATGGCTGATACCTGTACAAAGGCAATTAAAAGACAATACATTATCAGGAATTTTACGATCGTTATCAGTTTCCCTTCTCCGAAGAATTGAAGGAAAGCGTATATGAAATACACCAGCCAGAAGAGATAATAAAATCCAATCCCTATATACCAGAATTTTTTTGAAAAATAAAGAAATGGTGAAAGCAATATGAAAGTCAATGTACGCTGGGCAGCAATGAATGCATTGAAGATCAGATTCTCAGAATAATTGTATCCGGACTTTTTGAAAAAAGCCATGAAAACAAAGCTGAAACAGGTACTGTAAGAAATAATACCAGATTGAAATACTTGTAAAAAAAATTGCTGATAAGCGCTGAAAATCTGACGCCTGTATCAGTGCTTGACAGCAGAGACGGATCCGGACGTGGTCCGATTAAATTGAAGTTTATTGTGATGAACATGCTGATGGCTACCATTAAGATCAGATACTGTAAGGGATTGAAATATTTATTACGCTTCCCGTCAATGTACTCTCTTGCTACTATGCCTGGTCTCACATATAATTCTTTTGCAAGAAATAAGATACCTTTGTCAAGATGAGTAAAATTATGAAAGAAATTATGTAATATTTCTTTCAGTGTAAATCTGCCTTCGATTAATTTCTGACCGCATTGATTACAGTATTTGCCTTCAAATATACAGCCGCAGTTTTTACAGATCATTAAGAAGTCTAATTTATTTAAAATAAATTAACGGATAGTGAAGTAAGTTAAAAGTTAAAAGTTGAAAGTTGTTTTTTCACAGGGTACTTTCTATTTTTTAGTATAAGCATTCAGCTTGCTGTTTAGCTTTAGAATTTTTTCAATTTCTCTTCTCTTGTTGATGTTGTGTTCATCCAGATAATATTTATCGTATGATGATATGTTTCCTCCTATTACACCGCCGATCACAGCTCCGGAAACAGTACTCAATAATCCCCATAGTAAATTAAGTCCCATATTAGCAGGCGCAAGGACAAGGTTTGTGACAGGGTCTTCTGATTGCTCAAGATCCGTACCTGAAACAATAAGTATTCCTATTCCCAGACCTGCCAAAGCTCCCAGACCAACGCCAATTCCTGTGTATGAACCGTTGCTTATACTTATGGAATTTATTTTATTAATGTTAAGCATTGCATTTGAAATGTTATCTCCGGAAACACTTATCAGGCTGTCATTGATTACTCTTACAATACCAATACTGTTTAGATTATCTGAAGCCGGAATTAAAGTTCTGATACCGGTCACAGAGTTTATTATCTCAAGCGAATCGTCTGAATAGTCTATTAAAATATCATCGGTAATATAGTCCTTCTTGTAACCGGACTGAGAAAATATTACCGGAACAGAGAGCATAAAAATTAAAACTGTGATAAATATTACATTACATGTTTTCATTTTAGTTATCTTTTTTTTAAAAAATAATAGAATTAGACTGCATTTTTTCTTCTTCATTAACATAGTTGTTTTGATTTTTCCAATTGTCATAGTTTTGTCAAAAAAAATCATTCTGAACGAATAAGTTACCGGCTATTCAGGCGGCCGTCGGTGGTAAACATTTTGACAGAAGCGGAGGTTCTCTAATATTTTCTGAAGAATCTTTACGCACTATTCCATAATGAAAATTAATTTTTCATTTTGAAAGATATCTTCAAATCTCTTCTCAAATTTTACTGAATTTATCAAAATTCTTATGGCACACATAATGTAACATTGATTGTAAATTAAGATAAACCAAATGAAAAACTTAAAATTAACATTAGCATTTCCGGTTATGATTGTTCTTTCAATCCCTTTTGTAAAGTATCTTTCGAAAACAAGAAGTCTCCTCAGCAATGAATTATTTTTTAAAAAAAATACGGAAGAAAAATTTGATCTCAGTTTAAGGAATTTTCACCCGAATAAAGGAGAATAATAAAATGGATATCACAACATTAATTCTGATGATCCTGATAGGAGGAGTTTTCTTCTTCCTGTTTTTTAAATTCACGGATATAATTGATAAAATTTAATTAAAGAAAATGACAGTCTTATTCATAATCTGTATAGCACTTTTTATTTACTTAGCTTACACATTAATTAACCCGGAAAAATTTTAAATACTATGAATACGGAAATACTCGGTGTAATTTTTATCTTTATACTTGCGGTACTTATTGCTTTCCCGCTGGGAAAATATATTTCAAAGGTATTCAAAGGTGAGAAAACGTTACTTGATTTCTTTGCTCCTTTGGAGAATTTCTTTTTCAGGATATCGAAGATAGACCCTAATAAAGAAATGGACTGGAAGCAAAACATGAAGGCAATGCTGACGATCAATTTAATCTGGTTCCTCTGGGCAATGCTGATTCTTTCATTCCAAAATATTCTTTTCTGGAATCCCGACAGTATTGCAGCGATGGAGCCGACGCAGGCATTCAATACCGCAGTAAGTTTCATGACGAATACTAACTTGCAGCATTATTCGGGAGAGACAGGAGCATCTTATCTTTCGCAGCTGGTTGTGATGTGCTTTTTACAGTTTGTTTCAGCCGGGACCGGAATTGCAGTTGTAGCATTGCTTTTCAAAGGGCTGTCAAATAAGTCGGGCAGCAATCTCGGAAATTTTTACAACTTAATGTTAAAATCCTGCACGCGAATTTTATTACCGGTAGCAATTGTAGTTGCAGTGATATTGGTGATTAATGGAACACCGATGACTTTTGAAGGAGCTCAGCAGGTGATCACTTTGCAGGGAGATACAGTGAATGTAGCAAGAGGTCCGGTTGCGCCGATGGTTTCCATCAAACAGCTCGGCACCAACGGCGGTGGATTCTTCGGACCCAATTCAACACATCCGTTTGAAAATCCTAACTTCATTACAAACATTGTTGAGCTGATTTCAATTTTACTTATTCCGATTGCAATGGTTGTTGCATTAGGATTCTATCTTAACAGGAAAAAGTTTGCAAACATAATTCTTGGGGTAATGGTAGTTGGCTTTTTAGCACTGGTGATACCGTCAATTTATTTTGAGATGAATGGTAATCCGGAAATAGAAAATATGGGGATCAGTCAGCCTCTTGGAAGTATGGAGGGGAAAGAAGTCCGCTTCGGTCCCGCAAGTTCTGCCATGTGGGGAATAGCTACAACCTGTACCTCTAACGGTTCAGTAAACTCAATGCACGACAGTAGCACGCCATTATCAGGAATGCTTCAGATGCTTGGAATGCAGCTGAATGCTTTTTTCGGCGGAGTCGGGGTCGGGTTTATAAATAAGTTTACATTCATAATACTTGCGATATTTATCTCAGGACTGATGGTAGGAAGGACTCCGGAATTATTGGGAAAGAAGATTGAAGCTAAAGAAATCAAGCTTGCGATCATTGTTGCATTAATGCATCCGTTAATAATTCTTACAGGAACGGCAATTGCTGCACATACCTGGGCTGTAACTCCAGACGCAAGTGAATTTTTGAAATGGCTGAACAATCCGTCATATCACGGATTCTCTGAAATGTTCTACGAATTCTCGTCAAGCGCTGCAAACAACGGTTCAGGGTTTGAAGGGCTCGGTGACAATACACCATTCTGGAATATTGGAACCGGAATCGCTATGCTGCTCGGAAGATTTATACCGATAATAGGTCCGATAGCAATTGCAGGTTTTCTTTCTGCAAAAAAGTTTACGCCGGAATCATCGGGTTCTTTAAAAATTGATTCGGGAATATTCGGTGTTGTGTTGTTCTCAGTAGTTGTAATTCTCGGAGCATTATTGTTTTTCCCGGGACTGGCACTTGGTCCGATCGCTGAATATTTTAGTATGCCTTGAGTTTATTTGATCGGTTAATTAGTTGATTAGTTGATTGGTTGAGAGGTTGATTGGTTAACTAGATAATTGGTAAAATTCGTTAGTTTTAAGAAGTTTCGCGTCTAACCAATAAACCAGTAAAGTTATAAAATTATAAATTTTAAATAATATGTCTAAGCATTTAAGAACTGAAAATAAGTTATTTCAAAAGGAGCTGATTCAAACTGCTTTTATTGATTCATTTAAAAAGCTCGATCCGCGGATCATGATAAAGAATCCGGTAATGTTTACTGTCGAAGTAGGAACAGTGATCATGATAGTTCTGACTATAATGCTGGCATTCAGACCGGATGCACTGCAGGGAAGTTTTTTGTATAATTTCCTTATCACGTTGATACTGTTCATTACCCTGCTGTTTGCAAACTTTGCCGAAGCTATAGCTGAAGCAAGAGGAAAAGCGCAGGCTGAATCATTAAGGAAAACAAGGCAGGATACGCCGGCTAATCTCCTCATTAATGGAGGAAATATCAAAAAAATAATGTCGTCTGATTTGAAGAAGGGTGACATAATTTTAGTAAAGGAAGGAGAGATAATACCTTCAGACGGTGAGATCATAGAAGGTATAGCAACGATAGATGAATCTGCGATCACGGGGGAATCGGCGCCGGTTATAAGAGAAGCCGGGGGTGACAAATCAGGAGTTACGGGGGGTACCAAAGTCCTGTCGGATCAGATCAAAGTTTTAATTACAATAGAAAAAGGTGAATCATTCCTTGACAAGATGATAATGCTTGTCGAAGGGGCTTCAAGACAAAAGTCTCCGAACGAAATTGCTTTGATAATTTTATTATCGGGTCTGACAATAATGTTCCTTATTGTAACGGTTGCACTCGAACCTTTCGGAAGATATGCTAATACACCAATTGCAATAGCTTCACTTGTTGCTTTATTTGTTTGCTTAATTCCTACTACGATAGGAGGCTTGCTTTCAGCGATCGGTATTGCAGGAATGGACAGAGCATTACGTGCAAATGTAATTTCAAAATCCGGCAAGGCTGTTGAGACCGCCGGTGACATTGATACACTTCTTTTAGATAAGACAGGAACGATTACAATTGGAAACCGCAAAGCTACAAACTTTTTCAATGTGAATGGAATGGATGACAATACATTCATAAAATATTGCGCCATGAGTTCGCTTGCAGATGAAACACCTGAAGGAAAGTCTATAATAGAGCTTGCGAAGAAGAAGGGAGTGGAAGTAGATCAGACATCGTATTCAAATGAGAGGTTTTTTAAATTTACTGCGCAGACAAGGATGAGCGGTATTGATCTGAAGGATGGGACTGAAGTGAGAAAGGGAGCATTCGATGTCATAAAGAAGTTAGTAATTGATAATAAAAATGAAGTCCCGTCTAATATGCAGTCTATAATAAACAAGATTGCGGAAGACGGCGGAACTCCGCTTGCAGTATCGGTCAATGGAAAGGCAGCAGGTGTGATTCAGCTTGAAGATATTATTAAGACAGGTATTCAGGAAAGATTTCAGCGACTCAGAAAAATGGGAGTTAAAACAGTAATGGTTACTGGCGATAATCCTTTGACAGCTAAGTTCATTGCGAACGTTGCCGGAGTTGATGACTACATTGCTGAAGCAAAACCCGAAGATAAAATGCAGTACATTATTAAAGAACAGAACAGCGGAAAACTTGTAGCAATGATGGGTGACGGGACAAATGATGCGCCGGCGCTTGCTCAGGCTGATGTCGGTGTTTCGATGAACTCAGGAACTCAGGCAGCAAAGGAAGCCGGGAACATGGTGGATCTTGATAATGATCCCACTAAGCTCATTGAGATAGTTGAAATAGGCAAGCAGCTTTTGATCACACGCGGGGCGATCACAACTTTCTCTATAGCAAATGATGTCGCAAAGTATTTTGCAATTGTCCCTGCATTGTTCATTGCTTCGATACCGCAGCTTCAGGCGCTTAACATTATGAACTTAACCAGCCCGCAGTCAGCGATCTTATCGGCTGTGATCTTTAACGCAATATTGATTCCTTTATTGATTCCGCTTGCATTAAAAGGAGTTGCTTACAAACCGATCGGAGCTGAAAAGTTACTGACAAGAAATTTATTGATCTACGGACTAGGAGGAGTGATAGTACCGTTTATAGGAATAAAAATTATAGATGTAATATTAACTTTATTAAAAATTGTTTAACACTGAGACAAAGAGGGAGAACGAAAATTTTTTTTATTCTATGTGCCTCTGGTTTCTGTGTTGAAAAAGTAATTTAACGAAAATAAATCATGATTAAGAATTTAAAACCGGCTTTAATACTTTCTGTGATGACTATTCTAATGTTCGGATTTGCTTATCCGCTTATAATTTTTGCTATTGCTCAGATAATGCCTGAGAAATCCATTGGATCTCCTGTCATTGTAAAAGAAAGAGTGGTCGGGTTTGAGAACATCGGGCAAAGCTTTACAGAAGATAATTATTTCAACGGAAGACCTTCTGCAGTTGATTACAATGCCGCATCAACAGGCGGATCAAATAAAGGACCTACGAATCCGGAATATCTTGCACAGGTTCAGGAAAGAATAGACACTTTTCTTGTGCATAACCCGGATATAAAAAGAGAGGACGTTCCGTCTGAATTAGTCACGGCATCGGGAAGCGGAATTGATCCGAATATTACTCCCGATGCAGCATATATTCAGATTCCGAGAATTGCAAATGTGAGAAATATTGATGAAGACAAATTGAAGGAATTGGTAAGAGACAATATTGAAAAAAAGGATCTTGGATTTTTAGGAATTGAAAAAGTAAATGTTCTGAAGCTGAACTTAGCATTAGATAATTTGAAATAATTTTTAACTAAGGCAGATGTGCAACACTTGTTTAAGTGTGTCACATCTATCATCACTGGAGTAGTAACATGCTTACAATATTCACATTGGAATTATACAACGGCTCAAAATTTAAAAAAGAATCTGATTCCGGAAATGCGAGTAATTTTCACTCCGGGATTGAGAATAATCCTGTTGAACAAAGTGAGATCAGTGAGAAGAAGTACAGGCAAATGGAAAATTTTTTTATGCTGTTTCCGATACTTGTCATGATTATTGCTATAATAATTATGTCAATTCTATACAAAATATTTTATTAAACAAATCTATTTATTTTAATTTCTTTATATGACAACAATTGTAAAAAATACCAACATGAAAAACTTTAAAAGAAACAGATCAGAGAAAAACATAATTATATTAGGTTCCATCATTGTTACTGTATTATTGAATTCATTGGTGATGGCACAGGGAGAGTCTAATTTCAAGGTCACCGGTTATGTAGATGCATACTATGCATATGATAACGATGACAACGGAAGCTCACTCCGGCAATTTTCTGCTGTGGCACCCATACGGGATCAGTTTAGAATTAATCTTGTACAGATTACGGGAACGTATTCAGCATCAAAAGTCAGGGGAGTTGCTACACTGCAGTTCGGTGATATTCCTTATTACAATTGGCCGCAGTCTCCGAATCAATATCTTCAGTACATTCAGGAAGCAAACATCGGATTCCAGCCGGCAAAAATTTCTGGTTCGATATATGATATTTCCTTCCTCACATCGGAGCTGAAGGAATAATCTCAATCAACAACTATTTTGCTTCGCTTGCACTAGCGACTTATTATGAGCCGTTTTACCAGAGCGGAATAAAAGCTTCTTATACTTTTTCCGATCAGGTATATGGTTCATTATATTTATTGAATGGTTATAATGTTTTTGCAGACAATAACAAAAACTTATCAGGCGGCATGCAGTTTGGAGTGAAGCCGCAAAATAATTTAGAAATAATTTACAACAACATTTCCGGAAATGAGCAGCCGGCGGGAAGTCAGGGCAAAACGAGAGTTTATAATAATCTCGTTGTCAAGTATTCTCCTGCAAAAAAAATTGACATATTATTAGGAGCAGACTTTTGCGTGCAGCAAAAATCAGATTTATCGGATTCATTGAACACTGCTAACATGTATAGCGGATTGTTATCATTCAGATATAAATTTACTCCGAAATTCTCTGCAATGCTGCGGGCTGAAACTTACCAGGATGAAAACGGTATTATGTCCGGTACTTATATTAATACAGACACCGTTATGACAGGACTTCAGTCGAGCGGAATATCTCTCGGTATTGAACACAAACCCATTACTAATACATATATAAGAATTGAGACAAGGTATTTAAAAAATCCGGATGACCTGAAAATTTTTAATGTAGTAAAAGGTCCGCGAGATTTCCGGTGGGAATATATTCTGAGAAGCGGGGTGACTTTCTGACCGCAGCCCGAATAATCATGAGAATTAATAATGCTCTTGCTAACTTTTTAGCTAAGAGCATTTTTAACTTAATAAAGCCGGCTGTATAATACTGATACATCGGATAGATTTAAAGGCTGAAATATAATTTACCGGGGGAGAGAATTTTGGTATTAGAATGAAAAATTTTGTATTAAAATTGATAATGTTCTTAGGTATTTTATAAAAGTGCATTTTATATGACAGAAGATAAAAAATATCAATCCTGATGCTGAGAAGTTTCTTGAGCTGATCAAAAAATCGAGAAACGGAAAATTTAAAATTTACATCGGACTTGCCGCAGGTGTGGGAAAATCATATCGTATGCTGCTTGAAGCACACGAGCTAATAAAAAATAATATTGACATATTAGTAGGTTATATTGAAACCCACGGCAGGGAAGAAACTCACAAACTTATCGAAGGTCTTCCAATGATTCCCAGAAAAATAATTTACTATAAGGGTAAAGAACTTGAGGAGCTTGATATAGATCTTGTACTGAAGCTCAGACCTGAAGTTGTGATAATTGATGAACTTGCGCACACGAATGTTCCGGGATCCAGGCATGAAAAAAGATATCAGGATGTAGAAGAACTGTTATACAATGGAATAAATGTAATCAGCGCATTGAACATTCAGCACATAGAAAGTTTAAACAGAGTTGTGCAGGAAATAACCGGAGTTGAAGTAAAGGAAACCATCCCGGACAGAAAAAAGATACTTGTCTGCATTGGTAATGATCACAAACAAAATGAAAAGATCATCAGACAGAGCTTCAGGATCGCAGACAGGCTGGATTCGTACTGGTATGTTTTATATGTTGAAACTCCGGGCGAACCGTTTGAGAATATGGATCTTGCATTACAGAGACATCTCATTAACAATTTTAAAATGGCAACCGAGCTTGGAGGTGTTTCCGATAAAATAAAAGCCAATACAATTGTAGAAGGCATAGTTAAATACTCAGCTGAAAAAGAAATTACAAAGATAGTCGTTGGAAGACCTGATAAAACATTTTCACTAAAAAAAATTATTAGAGGAAACATTGTTAACAAACTCATTGATGCTTTGAAAGATACCGACTGCGATCTTGAAATTATTACTTAAAGAATGAAACTTAAAACATTAATTTTCGGGGGCTACATCTTAATGGCGGCGATCATAGTCGCCCTGAGTGCTTTCAGTATTGTTTTTATCGAGCGGCTGAATATAGCTTCTGACAAAATACTAAAGGACAATTATTTATCAATAGAGTCGGTCAACAGAATGATAGACAATCTTGATGTGATTGATAATTCACAGGCAATACTTTTATCAAAGCATAAGATAGAAAAAGAAACTTCACGAAAAGAATATTCAGAAGCAAAAAATAATTTTATTAAGTATTTGTTTGTATGTGAAGGGAATATCACTGAACAGGGTGAAGAAGAGTTATTAAAGATCATAAGAAAGCAATTCGAACAGTATGTATCTAAAATAGAATTAACAGACCCGTCAATTTCCGATTTTAAATACATCAATGAATTAATTCCTGATTATAATAATGTTAAATCATCATGTTACGAACTTTTAAAACTTAATGAACTCGCAATGCTCAGCAAGAGTGAAATTTCCAAAGGAATCTCAAGAGACATTGAAATATATATGATGCTCATTGCCGGATTATCACTGTTGTTTGTGACAGTGATCATTTCGAAGGTTCCGTCTGCAGTTATTAAGCCTATATCAGAACTCACAGAGAAAGTTGAAGCAATCTCTCAAAAGAAATACACAGAAAGAATAGAGGTAAAATCCAATAATGAAGTTGGTATTCTAGCCCGTTCATTCAATAGAATGGCTGAGAAGCTTGATGAGTATGAAAAGTCAAACGTTGATAAGCTGATCATTGAAAAGAAAAGAGCGGAAGCAATAGTAGAGAATATGAGGGATGCTATCATAGTGCTTGATGAAAACAATGAAGTGATACTTGCAAACAAGGTCAGCTTAAAATTACTTGGAATGACCAAATCTGATCTTACCGGAAGAAATGTTGATAAAATTGCAGAGAAAAATAACCTCTTAAAGAATATCACAGATAGCAGGGAACAAAAGAAAAGTGAGGATTCAGAAAACAGTAATAACTATCTAAGAATAGTTTTTAATGATAAGGAGGAGTTTTTCTTAAAGGATTATACCAACATAACTGATGCAAACGGCAAGACAATTGGGATAATCATTGCATTAAAGAATGTAACAGGATTTAAAGAACTCGATGAAATTAAAAGCGGATTCATAGCGACTGTCTCTCACGAGCTGAAGACTCCGCTGGCTGCAATGAACATGAGTCTGAGATTGATACAAGACCCGAGAGTCGGTGAACTTAATAAAGAACAAAAAAGACTAACATCTGCGATGAAAGAGGAAGTGAAGCGGTTACTGAAAATGGTAAATGAGCTGCTTAATCTTTCGAAGCTGGAAGCCGGAGGCGAGATATATAAATATCAGGAAGTAACCGTTGATGAAATAAGAGATGCTTCTGTGACTCCGATGCTCATGCAGTTTGAACAAAATAAGATTAAGTTTGATCTGAAAGTTGAACAGGATCTTCCAAAATTAAAACTCGATGTGAATAAAATTGCTTGGGTGATAATTAATTTGCTGAATAATGCTGTGAGATATTCGAAGCAGGGAGGAGAAATAAAATTTACAGTAAGCAGGGAAAATAATTTTATTAAATTTTCAGTCAAAGATAATGGTGTCGGGATCAAGCCGGAATATATTGGTAAGATCTTTCAGAAGTTCGTACAGGTAAACAAAGCCAACCTGGAAAGCCAGTACAAAGGAGTCGGGCTCGGGCTTGCCATCGCAAAGGAATTTATTGAAGCGCATAAAGGCGATATCTATGCGGCGAGTGAGTACGGGAAGGGAAGTGAGTTTGTGTTTAAATTGCCGGTTTAATGAAAGTATTGAGTATTGGGTATTGAGTATTGGGTATTGGGTAATGAGTAATGAGTAATGAGTAATTAATAAGTTCTAATCTAATCGCGCGAGTATTAATTATTATAATTATGAAATTTACATTTATAATTGTCTTTGCCTTTATTATCGGATGTGAGCAAAACGAACATTCTAAAAATCAATCCGGATCTGTTGAATTAAATTTAGGATTGTGTCCTGAATCTCAATGCCAAAACTGTTGATTCATTGATTGCATCAAAAAGCACGATGCCATCGTTTTAATCGTTTAATAACTTTTTACAACTTATCGAGTATACCCAGTCAGAATTCTAAAATTAAATTCTTACCTATTTAAACTTTCTCTACTTTTTTACATCTAAGCTCAGCTATCAACTAATTACAGAGATCCGGCTTTAAACAATTGAATGACTTTTAATAGATTTATTAAATAGCTAAATTCAAAACAGAATTCATAAAATAATTAATTTAGAAAACATGACTGACATTTTACTTTTTCTATTTTAAACAAAGAGTAAAAAGCGAAAGGAAACCGAAATGCAAAATAAAACGCAAAGTAGTTCAGACGTACTCAACGGATTCAAAGAAAAGAATAATATACTTTGGGTAGATGATGAAATTGAGTCCCTCAAATCAAATATTATGTTCCTCAAGCAAAAGGGCTATAATGTGAAGGAAGCGACAAACGGTGAAGACGGCGTCAACCTTATTAAAGATAACGATTTTGATCTCGTCTTTCTTGATGAGATGATGACAGGAATGGGAGGTCTGCAGACGCTTTTGGAGATCAAGGATTTAAAGCCTAGCCTGCCTGTAGTAATGGTTACGAAGAATGAAACCGAAAGCCTTATGGAAGATGCGATAGGAAATAAGATCTCGGACTATCTTATCAAACCTGTAAATCCCACACAGCTTCTGCTCGTCTGTAAAAAAATGCTTGAAACAAAAAAGTTAACCGGGTCTCAGGTATCAAAAGATTACATACAGGAGTTCAATAAGATCTCGATGGCTATGATGGAAAGTCCGACCTGGCAGGAATGGATCGATATTCATCTGAAGATGACTCAATGGGAAATTGAGCTCGACGAACATCCGAACCTTGGATTGAAAGAAACTATATTAACACAAAAAAGAGACTGTAATACCGAGTTTTCAAAGTATGTTGATAAAAATTATCTGAACTGGGTTAACTCAAAGACAGATAAACCTACTCTCTCAAATGAGATCGTTGATAAATTTGTAATTCCCGAATTGAGCAGCGACAAGTCGGTATTCCTGTTTGTGATTGATTGTATGAGAATGGATCAATGGATGGTGATGGAGAAATATCTTTATGAATACTTCAAGATCAGCAAAGACTATCATTATTCAATATTGCCGACTGCTACACCGTACAGCAGGAACGCAATTTTCTCCGGATTATTTCCGTCTGAGATAGAACAGCATTATCCTGAGCTATGGAAGAAAAATGACGATGATGAGAACAGCAAGAACAACTATGAAAAAGATTTTCTCATGAAGCTTCTTGAAAGAAGAAGGATCAAATTAAGAAATGAAGTCAAATATACCAAGATAATGGATTCAAATTTCGGGCGCGGAATTGAAAGTAAGATCATGTCATATACTCAGAATCATCTCAACGCTATTGTAATAAATTTTGTGGACATGATTGCACACTCAAGAAGTGATAATCCTATATTAAAGGAAATTGCTCCGGATGAATCCGCTTACCGTTCACTTACAGAATCCTGGTTTGAGCACTCTTCTTTTTTCGGAATGCTGAGACAGCTCTCGACGAGGAAGGATGTGAAAATTATAATAACAACAGATCACGGAAGCATACGGTGTCTTCACGGTGTAAAGGCGATGGGGGACAGGGATACGTCAACTAATCTCAGGTACAAATGCGGAAGAAATGTAAAAGCTGATTCGCGACATGCCATATTCGTGAGAAATCCTTTAGAGTTCAAACTTCCAAAACGAAACGGAGTTGTGAATTACATAATAGCCAAGGAAGATTTTTATTTTGTTTACCCGACTGATTATCATAAATATCTTGATAAATATAACGATACTTTTCAGCACGGCGGAATATCGATGGATGAAATGATTTTACCGGTAATTACTTTAGATCCTAAATAACTTTAAAACTGATTCCGGATATTGTCAAAAGAAATGAAATTAATCTCAAATTCGTCAGAAGAGACAATTTCAGCAGGATATGAATTTGCAAAAAATCTTAAGGCAAATGATATAGTTGGATTATTCGGTAATCTCGGTTCAGGTAAGACGCAATTCGTTAAAGGCATCTGTAAATACTTCAATGTATGTGATCCTGTGAACAGTCCAACGTTTATAATTGTAAATGAATATAAAGGCATTGATGACAGAACGGGTAAGACGATCAGCATAAATCACTTTGATCTGTACAGACTGAAAGATACGAGTGAGCTTAAAGAAATCGGATTAGACAGCTATGTGAATGATGATTCAGTTTGCCTTATTGAGTGGGCTGAGATTGCGAATGAATATTTTAAAGGGAATATGAAGAAAGTTTTTTTTGAGCATGGGGAAAGGGAAAATGAAAGAATAATTAATAATTATTAATTAATAATTAATTCATTCATTCATCATTCATTCTTAATTGTTAATTATTAATTATTAATTACGAGTTGGGAATACTATTAATAGACAGTTCGTCGAAAAAGATTGAGTTTGGTTATGGTCATCAAAAAAGTTCTAAGCTATTAATAGAGGAAGAGCTTGATCAGAAACACAATGCCGATGCGCTGACATATTTCATTAACAAAGCTTTTATTGAAAAGAAAATTGATCTTAAGGAAATTGAATATGTGAGTTTGTCAAATGGACCGGGGTCATTCACGGGATTGCGGATCGGGTCTGCCATAGCGAAGGGGATTTGTTTTGCTTTACAAAGTAAACTGATTGAGATCCCTGCATTAGATATAGTTGCCAATAAGTTTAAATTAAATTTTTCAGGAGCAGCTGAAAAAGAAATTATCTCCCTGATATTTTCCAATACAAAGACACGAGAGTTTTATTTTTGCAGATACAGAGTTGAGCATCAGATCCTGAACCGGATATCAGATTATAAGACCGGTGTACTTGAGAATATTCTTGTTGGTGATCACGTATTTGTTATCAATGAATGGGAGCCGTATATTGAAAAAGGTTACATCAAAAAGCTTACCGATGTTTCCGGCTTTTCAAATTTAGAGTCGCAATACAATTTAACAGAAGATTATATCAGTAAAAACAATTTCAGTGATTTCGGAAATTCTGAGCCTTTCTATATGAAAGATTTTTTCCCGGTGAGTAAATAATCTGCATCCTGAATTATGATTTTATTTTGAAATTAATCTTGAGTATTTTCACATACAAAAAAATATATGGCCTGGTTTAAGAGATCAAAGGAAAACATTGCTACTGAGACACAAAAAAAAGATGTGCCGGACGGCACCTGGATCAAGTGTCCTGAATGCGGTGAGATGATGCATAAGAAACAGTGGGAGTCAAATCTTTACCTCTGTACAAAATGTTCACATCACTTCAGAATCGGAAGCGAAGAATATTTCAGCATTCTTTTAGATGAAAATTCATTTAAAGAGATGGATAGAAAAATACGGTCTATTGATCCTCTCGATTTTGAGGATACAAAGCCTTATAAGAAACGTCTTGAGGAAACAATTAAAAGCACTGAATTATATGATGCAATCAGAACAGGAACCGGAAAGTTAAATGGAATAGACGTTGTAATCGGATGCATGGATTTCGGATTTATAGGCGGAAGCATGGGAAGTGTGGTCGGGGAAAAGATCAGCCGTGCTATAGACAAGTGAATCAAGACAAAATATGCGCTGATAATTATTTCTTCAAGCGGCGGGGCAAGGATGATGGAGGGTGCAATTTCCCTTATGCAGCTTGCAAAGACAAGTACAAAGCTGGCAAAGCTTGACGAAATGAAAATTCCGTATATCTCAATTCTGACAAACCCTACTACAGGCGGCACGACAGCATCTTTTTCAATGCTTGGTGATTTTAACATTGCCGAGCCAAAAGCTCTGATTGCATTTGCCGGACCGAGAGTAGTGAAACAGGCTACAGGTAAAGACCTTCCTGAAGGATTTCAGCGTGCAGAGTTTTTGCTTGAGCACGGCTTTATAGACTTCATAGTAAACCGCAAAGATCTGAAAGACAGACTTGCCCGGATACTCAATCTTATAAAAAATTAATGAAAGTAATAAAAGAGATTTCTGCGATACAGGATATTTCGGATTATTACAAATGCACAGGAAAAAAAGTAGCTCTTGTTCCGACTATGGGATATCTTCATAAAGGGCACGTCTCTCTTATGTTAAAAGCAAAAGATGAGAATGAAATTGTAGTTGTGAGTATCTTTGTAAATCCCACTCAGTTCGGGAAGGGTGAGGATTTTGACAAGTATCCGAGGGACTTTGCAAGAGATTATCACATTTGTGAAAAAGCAGGTGTTGATTATATCTTCAGCCCTGATACAGAAGAAATGTACGGTAAAAATCAATTTACGAAAGTTACTGTTTCAGATATTTCAGAAAAGCTTGAAGGGAAATTCCGGCCGGGACATTTTGAAGGCGTCGCTACTGTTGTGATAAAATTGCTGAACGCAGTCAAACCGGTTAGAATATATTTAGGTCAGAAAGATGCACAGCAAAATGTAATAATAAAAAAGATGATAGATGATCTTAATATAGATACAGAAGCTGTGATCTGTGAAACAATGCGTGAAGAGAGCGGTCTGGCAATGAGCTCCAGAAATGCATACCTTACTAAAGATGAAAAAAATAAAGCAGCTGTTTTGAGTTTTATTCTGTCCGAAGGTAAAAGAATGATATTGAGTGAAAATGTAAATGACATTCAGGAAATTCAACGACAAGTTACAAAAGTATTAAAGGAGAGAGCTCCCGGATTTGAATTACAATATTATGAGGTCACGGATAATAATTTGCTGAATGAGATCAGGGACCTGAGCGGATACGAAGGAGAAATACTGATCTCACTCGCTGCAAAAACCGGCAATACAAGGCTCATAGATAATATTATTTTTCAAAAGAAAAAAACTCCAGCATAATTTTTATCCTTACCCAATTTAAAGTTAAATGCGTAAAAAACTAGTAACTGTCATCATGGCTGCCGGTAAAGGCAAGCGAATGAGAAACCCTGATAAGTCAAAGGTCATGCATGAGCTTAAAGGAAAGCCAATGATACAGTATGTTGTAGAGCTTTCGGAAAAAATAAATTCCGAAATGATCATACCCGTTGTCGGTCATCAAAAGCATTCAGTAATGGATTACCTTACAGAAAAATTTCCTGAAAGTACCGGTAAAATAGAGTTTGCCCATCAGGATGAACAGCTTGGGACAGGTCATGCAGTAATGCAAACCAAAGAACACTTAGAAAATTTTGACGGAGATGTGCTTATTCTCTCCGGTGATGTCCCATTACTTAAATATGAGACAGTTGATTCATTCCTGAAATTTCATAATGAAAATAATTTCGATGCGAGTTTAATCTCAGCGATATTTAATGACCCCTCCGGGTATGGCAGAGTGCTTAGAGATAAAGACGGAAATTTTTATGACATACGTGAAGAAAAAGACTGTATTGCAGAAGAAAAGATGTGTAAAGAAATCAACTCAGGGATTTATATCATAGACAATAAAATATTATTTGAAGCATTGAAAACTCTGAAGACGGACAATGCACAGGGTGAATATTATCTGACCGATGTGTTCAAATATTTCAGGAGCATCGGGAAAAAGATCGGAGCATTTCCGGTGAAAGATGTTGTGGAGATTAGCGGAATAAATACGATGGAGCAGCTTGAAGAACTTTCTAATTACTAATTACTAATTACTAATTACTAATTACTAATTACTAATTACTAATTACAAGTAATGAGTTACGAGTTAAAATTACAAAATATATTAATACTTAATACTTAATACTTAATACTTAATACTTTATACAATTTGTCTGACATAATAGCATCAGTTTCGGGAATAAGAGGAATCACAGGTGACAGCCTTACTCCTCATAACATAACAAAGTTCACATCAGCATTTGCAGAATATTGCAGAAGAAACTCCAGGGGAAAATTGAAGATAGTTATTGGGAGAGACGGGAGAATATTTGGAGATATAATTGAGCAAATGGTCATGAGCAATCTTGCTTTGAGTGGATTTGAAGTCATTAACATTGGAGTAGCGCCGACCCCTACTGTACAGATAGCGACCGAAGATCTGAAATGTGCGGGCGGAATTTCCATTACTGCATCACACAATCCTCAGATATGGAACGGGTTGAAGTTTCTGAATCCGGACGGAACATTTCTTGATGAGAAGCAGGTAGAGGAATTTTTAAAGATTGCAGATGAAGGAAAATTTAAGT
Source organism: Ignavibacteria bacterium (assembly GCA_016710985.1). Classification (GTDB taxonomy): domain Bacteria; phylum Bacteroidota; class Ignavibacteria; order Tepidaquicellales; family Tepidaquicellaceae; genus JAGPCH01. Next base: position 102,007 of record JADJTX010000014.1, on the reverse strand, counting down.
TTGCAGGTATAGAAAATTTAATACCTGCTGAGAATGATTTCACCTGGTTAGACAGACATGTTGAAAAGGTTTTGAAATTGAAGATTTTAAATCTGAATAAGATAAGGAAAGCAAAGTTTAAGGTCGTAGTAGATGCCGTAAATTCATCCGGTTCTGTGATCGTTCCGATGCTTCTGGAAAGATTAGGGTGTAAAGTAATAAAACTTTTTTGTGACGGAAGCGGAAAATTTCCTCACACGCCTGAGCCGATACCGGAAAATCTTAAACTGCTTTCAAAAGCAGTAAAGAAAAACAAAGCTGACTTTGGAATCTCAGTTGATCCTGATGCAGACCGGCTGGTATTGATAACGGAAAAAGGCGAACCTTTCAGCGAAGAGAATACAATAACTGCAGTATCAAATTTTGTTTTAAAAAATACAAGCTCAAAAAATAAAAATGTAACGGTTAATTTGTCAACAACACGTTCAATAGATGACATAGCGAAGAAAAACAATGGAAAGGTTTTCAGAAGCCCTGTAGGTGAAATAAACGTAGTGAAGGAAATGCAGAAGAATAAATCAGTTATTGGAGGAGAGGGAAGCGGCGGGGTGATATATCCAGAGCTTCATTACGGACGGGATTCGCTGGCCGGCATTGTACTGATATTAAATGAGTTTGCCGACAGTAAAAAGAAAATAAGCGAATACAAGAGTTCGCTTCCCCGGTATTTCATTTCAAAGACAAAACGTGAAAATTTAAAAGATCCTGACAAAATTCTGAAAGAATTAGAGAAGAAATACAGGAATGATAAGAATGTCATTAAGATTTGGAATAACGACGGATTGAAAATTGACTTCAAAAATTACTGGATACACATGAGAAAGTCCAATACTGAACCGATCATACGAATAATCACGGAAGCCGGATCAATGACTGAAGCTGAGGAAATTGCAAATGATGTATTGAGCCATACCAAATCTGATTTAAAATAAACAAAATGCAGAAAATTAAGAATTTTCCTTCAACATGTGAATCAACAATTAACCGTATCAACCAATCTTTAACATTTTAATACTTATCCTAAATCAGTATATTATCTAAATTTTTACCGTTTGAATATTATTTTAATTACGGGCGGACCGTCTGCCGAAAGAGAAGTTTCCATTGCTTCAAGCAAAAGTATAGTTAAGGCATTAAGAGATCTTGGACACGATGTAAAAGTGGTAGATCCGATAAACGGTGATGAAATGGTCAGTGAGGAAGAGATCTTTAAGACAGGAGTCAAAAAAGAATCTCCTTCATTAGAGCTGCTGGACGAAATTCATGAGTCTTCAAACAAGAAAATTCTGGACTGTATTAACAGCGAGATATTTGACAATACAGATCTGGCATTTTTGGGTGTGCACGGTAAGTTTGGTGAAGACGGAAAGCTTCAGACCATACTTGAACTCAGGGGAATTAAGTATACCGGTTCAAATGTATTTTCGTCTGCACTTGCAATGGATAAGGATATTTCGAAGATCATTCTGACATCTGCAGGAATAAAAACTCCGGATTGGATCATTTTAAATAGGAATTCTTCAAAACTGGATCTGAGTGCAATAAGTGAAAGTATTTTAAATTCGATAGGCTACCCTTGTGTAGTAAAGCCTAATGACGAGGGAAGCACAGTAGGGCTATCCATTGTTCAGCCGGATGTAGAAGATGTTCAGCTTGGAAAATCAATTGAACTTGCTTTCAGTTATTCCGATAAGGTTTTGGTAGAAAAGTTTATCAAAGGACGGGAGCTTACAGTCCCTGTCATCGGTGATGAAGCATATCCTATAGTTGAGATAAGACCAAAAGGAGGTTTTTATGATTATGAGCACAAGTATACAAAAGGCATGACAGAATATTTTTGTCCAGCGGATATTCCTCAGGAAATTGAGAAGAAAGCAAAAGAAGATGCATTACTGGCACACAGGATTTTAGGATGTTCGGTATATTCGAGAATTGATTTTATTCTTGATGAGAAAAATGAGTTGCATTGTCTGGAAGTCAATACATTACCAGGAATGACTGAAACATCACTTGTCCCAAAGTCTGCTGCAGCAAAGGGAATGAGCTTTAACCAATTGATTGAAAGATTGATTGAGTTGTCTTTACAAAAATTCTGAAATGGAAACCGAAAAAAAAGACGGTCTTTTAAAAAAAGCTGCCCGGTTCATAAAATATAATTCAAGATTCGTTCTTGTAATTATTTTTTTTACCGGATTAATTTCATTAGCTGTATTTGGGAACAAGGGAATCCTGCAGAGATTCAGGCTTGAAGCAGAAAAAAAGGATCTGGAAAATCAGCTTAACGAAGAATATAAAAAATCAGAAGCGCTGAGAAAAGAAATTGAGGATTTGAAAACATCCGATGAAAAAATGGAAAAGGTAGCGAGGAAAAATACGGAATGACCAAAGACGGGGAGAAAATTCAGAAAATTGTTATAGACAGCACTAAATAAAATAATGATAAAAGATATAGTTAGTACATTAGAGTCAATCTTAAAAATAAATTCACCTACAGGATACACATTAGAAGTAATTAGTTACATAGAAGATTTATTCCGTGATAATCAAAAAGTATTCATTACAAAAACTAATAAAGGATCCTTACTGATATCTTTTACGGAAAATCCGCGGTTGATAATTACTGGTCACGTTGATACCCTGGGTGCAATGGTAAAAGAGATAAAACCGGACGGTACTCTTGAGATCACGATGCTTGGAGGATATCCTCTCAACTCATTTGAAGGTGAGTATGTAACTGTCCGAAATTCCGACGGAAAATTATACAGAGGGACTTTTCTTTTAAATAATCCTGCGGATCACGTAAACAAAAATGTGGGATCAGCCAAAAGGGAATTGAAATCAATGTCTGTAAGACTTGACGAATTAGTGGATTCTGATGATAACGTCAAAAAACTTGGGATAAATGTCGGCGATTTTATTTTTTATGATAACAGATTTGAACATACTAAAAGCGGTTTTATAAAATCGAGATTCCTTGATGATAAAGCCTGTGCAGCAATAATGATAGAACTTATTAAAGTTCTAAGTAAAAGTAGCAGGCAAAAGAATATTGGTTTTTATTTTTCAAATTATGAAGAAGTGGGCCATGGATCCTGTGTAGGGATTCCAGACTCTGCAGAAGAGCTTTTAGTTCTTGATATGGCTGTGATCGGTGAAGGCTGCACGGGAAAAGAAGATGCTGTTTCAATCTGCGCTAAAGATTCTTCCGGACCTTATGATTTTATAATGACAAAAAAGTTGAGGCAGCTGGCAATTAAGAACAAGATTAAATTTGAGGTTGACATTTATCCTCATTACGGTTCTGACGGAAGTGCAGCTCTGACTGCAGGCTATGATGTAAGGGTAGGACTGATCGGACCCGGAGTTTCTGCATCACACGGCGTAGAAAGGACACATCAGAAAGCATTGAGCGAAACTTACAATTTAACTAAAGCATACATAGACAATTTCCAGTTATAAGCTTAGGGTAAAGCCTGTTCAGGAAATTTTATCAACAAATTTTATAAAATATTTTATTTACTTGAAGAGAGTAGTATCAGGCATAAAGCCGTCAGGTGATCTGACGATTGGAAATTATCTCGGAGCGATGAAGAGATGGGCTGACAACCAGCATCTTGACGGTTATGAAAACTTTTTCTTTGTTGCAAATTTACATGCAATCACTGTAAAGCAGGATGCCGGACTGTTAAGGAAAAGAACTTTTGATATTGTTGCATGGCTGCTTACAGTCGGAGTTGACCCAAATAAGTCAGTAATTTTCATTCAGTCAATGATACCTGCACACAGTGAGATCTGCTGGATACTCAACAACTATGTAACCATGGGTGAGCTTGCAAAGATGACACAATTTAAAGATAAGTCTTTAAAATCAGGAAAGGAAGGACAGTTTGTCGGATTGTATGACTATCCGGTGCTTATGGCAGGCGATGTTCTGCTTTATGATGCGGATGAAATACCGGTAGGGATGGATCAGACACAGCACATAGAGTTATGTAAGGCGATTGCTCAGAGATTTAACAATATTCACGGTGAGACGTTTAAGATACCTAAAGCAACTTTGTCAAAGACGACTGCAAAGATAATGTCTTTAAATGATGCAACAAAAAAAATGAGCAAGAGTGAATCAGCTGACAGTTTTATAGGGTTAGATGAAGATCCGGATTCAATAATAAAAAAATTTAAAAGAGCAGTTACTGATTCTGATAATAAAATCAGTTTCAGTAAAGACAAACCTGAGATAAGTAATTTATTAACTATTTATTCGGAGTTTGCTGACAAGACATTTGATGAAATAGAAAAAGAATACGAAGGTAAAGGATACGGTGTATTCAAAAATGATTTAGGAGAGATAGTTTCTCAAAAATTAAAAGATATTCAGAAAACATTTTCAGAGATAAGAGATGATGAAGAAAGGTTAAAAAATGTAATAGCAGAAGGCAATAGCAATGCAGGTATAATAGCAAATGAGAAAATGAATGTTGTCAAAGGAATTCTGGGGCTGGCATGATTATATTCAGTCCTGATTTAATTTACCGAAACAGGTTTGAATTCAGGAAAACATTATTAATATTAACCAAGCCTAAGTTAGCCAAAAATTGATAAAACCGTCTCCAAAAGATAAAGTCAGGCAGGATGAGTTAAAAGCCAGCGGTGAGATTCCGGTTCATATTGCAATAATAATGGACGGAAACGGGAGGTGGGCTCAGTCTAAAGGCTTATCAAGGGTATTCGGTCATAATGAAGGTGTGAATTCAGCAAGGGATATTGTAGAAGCATCGGGACAAATAGGTGTGAAGTATCTTACATTATATACTTTCTCCACTGAAAACTGGAAAAGGCCAAGGACAGAAGTTACATTACTGATGAAACTTCTGATCCGTTCTATACGTGATGAGACCGACAGGCTTCATCAGAACGATGTCAGGCTTATAGCAACGGGAGATCTTGAAAGTCTTCCGGAGAAAGTCCTGAAAGAGCTTGAAGATGCGATGGAGAAGACAAAAGACAATAAACTTATGACATTGAATCTTGCTTTGAGCTACAGCGGAAGATGGGACATTCTGAATGCAGTAAAAAAAATTCTTTCGGAACAAAATAAATCAAAACTCGATTTAAATGCATTAAACGAAAAGGAATTTTCAAAATACCTGGCAATGAATGAAATACCTGATCCGGACTTAATGATAAGGACCGGGGGTGAATTCAGAATCAGTAATTTTTTGTTATGGCAGTTAGCTTACAGTGAAATTTACATTGATAATAACTACTGGCCTGACTTCAAAAGAAATCAATATTATAAGGCAATTTCAGAATATCAGAAAAGAGAAAGAAGATTCGGACTTACCAGCGAACAATTAAACAAGAAAAAGACAATTTAAAACATGCAAAGAATAAACATTCTTAAGATTACAGCCCTTGTCATATTATCATTCATATTAACTTTCACAGAGACTTTTTCGCAGGAAACAGGACCTACGATCTATAAAATTGCAAGTATAAGTACAAAAGGAAATAAAAGTTATGAATCAGGTACAATAATATCCTATTCAGGACTGAATACCGGGCAGGAAATTGCAATTCCTTCAGATGATACAAGGGAAGCCATAAAACGGCTGTGGAACATAGGAATTTTTTCTGATGCAAAAATCTACATTGATAAAAAATTCGGTAATGATGTTTATCTTGTGATTGAAGTTGAAGAGCTGCCAAGGGTGGAAAAGGTTGAAATCACAGGCAATGATGAATATGATGATGAAGATTTAAAAGACTATGTAAATTTAGTTACCGGTGAAGTAGTATCTGATCAAAAGCTTCAGGATATAAAATTTAATCTGGAAAAGTATTATGCCGAAGAGGGATACGGGCTTGCAAAAGTGGAGGTTGACAAATTAATATCGGCTAACAATGAAGCGAGGATAAGAGTCAAGATCAATGAAGGTGAAAAACTTACAGTCCGCAGTATTGAATTTGAGGGTAACAAAAACGTATCATCGGGTGATCTGAAAAGTGCTATGGACGAAACATCAGAAGCAGTATGGTGGAATATTTTTGACGGAGCTACATTTGACAAGACAAAGTATGAAGAAGACAAAAAGCTTATAGAGAAATATTATAAGGAAAAAGGATACAAAGATGCTGTTGTAACGGGTGATGAGCTTAAGATACTCTCTTCAAAAGAAGATGTAAATATTGTAATAAATATCGATGAAGGCAGCAAATATTATATTAATGATATAAAGGTTGAGGGAAACACTCTTTTTGAGGATAATGAGTTGATATCAAGGATCGGGCTGAATAAAGGAGAGGTTTATAACTCTAAAAGATTACAGGAAAATTTGTTCGGGAATGAAGCTGAATCAGACATAAGTTCATTGTATCTTGACCGGGGTTATCTTTCATTCAATGCAGACATTGAAGAAGAACCGGCCGGTGATAATAAAGTTGACCTGATAGTAAAGATCAATGAAGGAAATCAATTCAAGTTTGGTCTGATCGGGTTTGAAGGAAATGACAAGACAAAGGATAAAGTTTTAAGAAGAGAGCTGTATACTCTTCCCGGAGATTATTTCAGCAAGAGCAGCATAAGAAGAAGCATGCAGCAGCTATCCGGACTTAATTATTTTAATCCGGAAAAGCTGACTCAGGACATTTCATTGGCAAATGACAGTACGGTAAATATAAAATACATAGTAGAAGAAAAATCCTCAGATCAGTTCAATGCTTCAGTAGGATACAGCGGAAGCTATGGGGTAACAGGTTCTTTAGGTCTGACATTTAATAATTTTGACATAGCCGAGCCTTTCAAAGGCGGGGCAGGGCAAATCCTTTCATTCAACTGGACATTCGGAACCGGAGGAACTTACAGAACTTTTGACATAGGATTTCAGGAGCCATGGCTTTATAATACAAGAACTTTGTTCGGATTTAATATTTTTGATACACGGCAGAATTCGAACGTTGATTTAAAAGAAACAGGAGCTTCCGTAAATATCGGAAGGAGATTTAAATTTCCCGATGATTATTTCAGAGGTGACTGGACTGTAAAATTTCAAAGGACAAATGTTATAAACGGTGATGATTATTATAAGGAAGGTCTGAGCAGTCAGTTCAGTATAAGGCAGATAATTTCAAGATCATCAGTATTTGAGCCAATATTCCCGACTACAGGAACGCGTGTATCAAACTCTACAGAAATGTCAGGGGGGCTTCTTCTTCCGGGATCAGTAGGATTTATTAAAAACATATTTCTTACTGAAGCATTTACACCTCTTACGATCAACAGGAAGCTTGTATTGTTTTCAAATTTTCAGTTCTCATTTGTAAATTCTTTTGATGCTGACAAATACATTCCGCCGACTGAAGTATTTTATATGGGAGGTAACGGACTTACATATAATACAATAGCTTTAAGGGGATATGATGACAGAAGTATAGGACCAAAAAACCCATTCGGAAGTCCGATAGGTGGAGCAGTAACTACAAAATACGGAGTTGAATTAAGATACTCACTCTCTCAGGACCCGTTGCCAATATTTATTCTTGCATTTGCAGAAGCAGGGAATGTATGGTCAGACATTGAAAAGACTGACCCGTTTGATTTGTACCGTTCAGCTGGATTCGGTACCAGATTAATACTTCCGGCTGTTGGACTTGTAGGATTTGATTTCGGATATGGATTTGACAGAAAAGCTGTGGACGGGCAGGACCCTAAATTTTTGTTTCATTTTCAATTCGGTAAAGGATTTTAACAAATTAATATAAATTAACTAATAACAATAAAATAAAAATAAGAAGGAGAACTTTTTTGAAAACAAGTTATGTGAAATATTTTTTAATGATCGTTGCAATTCTCACTATATTCTTTAGCGGAGAGGCGCAGTCACAAATTAAAATTGGATATGTTGACAGTGAAACCATTCTAAAACAATTGCCTGAGGCTCAGAAAGTTCAGACAGAACTTGAAGGACTTCAAAAGCTTTATCTTGATACTATACAGACAAGAGAAACTGACATCAAATCAAAAGCTGAAATTTTCAAATCACAATATGAAGATGCACAGAAGAAAGTTGAGTCGGGAGCAATTCAATCCGATGCGGAGATGAAGTCATTGCAGGAACAAATTGGCGGGCTGCAGCAGGAAATTCAGACCCTCGGTGAAGGACTGGATGCTTATAAGCAGACAGTTCAGAATAATCTATTGCAAAGGCAGTCAGAACTTTTTAAGCCTGTAAAAGAGAAGATCACAAAGACAATTGAAGATGTTGCAAAGTCCATGAAAATAAACTTTGTGTTCGATAAAGCTGACGGGACAATGATATACGGGGATAAGGATTTTGATATTACCTTTAAAGTACTGGATAAACTTAAATAATAACGGATTTTTTATCAACCTCTTTATTTAATTCTATTCCTGCCTGCAAGCTAATTAAGTAACCTGCAGGCTTTTATATTAAAATAATGCAATCATGACCGGAATCAAAAAATCAGTTTTAATATTCTCAATATTATTTTTTTCCTTGATCTTAACTTCAGTAATACCGGCACAGACAAAAGTAGGCTATATAGACTCAAAAAGGATACTGGATGCAATGCAGGATTCCAGGGATGCGAAATTACGACTGGATAATCTTGTAACACAATGGCAGGGTGAACTGAAAGTATTACAGGACAGTCTTGCGTTTGTAAAAGATGATTATGAGAAAAAGAAGCTCATTCTGACCGACCAGCTTAAGGAGCAAACCGAGGCGCAGATTACGGCGCTGGAAACTTCCGTTACGAATTTTAAGGTGGAAAAATTCGGAGAGAACGGAGAATATTTCTTAAAGCAAACGGAATTCATGAAACCGGTTCAGGACAGAATATTCAAGGCAATTGAAGTTGTCGCCAAGGATGGCAGTTATGATTATGTGTTTGACAGGAACGCAGATATTTTACTTTTATATGTAAATGAAAATTATGACCTTACTCTGAAAGTAATAAATGAAATCGAAGGAAAATGATGAAGCTTGAAGAGATAGCGGAATTGCTTTCCGGGAGAATTGAAGGATTAATTGAAAAGGAAATTACAGGTGTCGGAAAAATAGAAACAGCAGGCAGCAGTGAGATAACTTTCATTTCAAATCCCCAGTATGAAAAATATTTCAAGACAACCAATGCCGGCGCAATAATCATTTCTAATGAATTTGAGCTAAAGACAAAAAGAAATGATCTTTCCATTATCAGAGTAGAGGATCCGTATCTTTCTTTTTTAAAGCTGCTGGAAAAGTTTGAGGAAGGGAAAGTAAATGAACAGAATGGAATATCGGAGTATTGTTTTACAGGTGAAAATTGTGAACTGGGGGAAAATGTATATCTTGGCAATTATGTATCTATAGGAAATAACTGTACAGTGGGAATGAACACAAAAATTTATTCAAACAGTACTTTAGAAAGCAATACTATCGTAGGTAATAACTGTATAATTTATCCCAATGTATCAATTTATAAAAACTGTATAATAGGGAATAATGTGATCATACATTCCGGAACTGTCATCGGCTCGGATGGATTTGGATTTGCCAAACAGGAAGACGGTACTTACAAAAAAATTCCTCAGACCGGAAATGTTGTCATTGAAGATAATGTTGAGATCGGATCTAACTGCAGCATTGACAGGGCAACTTTAGGAGAAACCAAGATATGCAGAGGTGTGAAACTGGATAATCAGATTCAGATCGCTCATAATGTTTTTATTGATGAGAATACTGTAATAGCTGCACAGGTAGGAATTGCGGGATCGACAAAAATCGGAAAACGATGCATGATAGGAGGTCAGTCGGGATTAGTAGGACATATTACAATTTGTGATGATGTAATTATCGGCGCTTCAGTAGGAGTACCAAAATCAATTGATAAGCCCGGTATCTATACCGGTTATCGTGCGCGTCCGTTAAAAGAAACGTTGCGTCTTGAAGTGGGTATGCAAAATATAAGGAAGCTGGAAGACAGAGTAAAAGAGCTGGAAAAAAAGTTATCCAAATAAAAATAATTTGAAATGTTAGAAAAGCAGCAGACAATAAAGAATGAAGTAACTCTATCAGGGGTAGGACTTCATACGGGAAACAAGTCGAACATGACATTCAAACCTGCTCCTGAAAACTACGGAGTTAAGTTCAAAAGAACTGATCTTCCGAATTCACCGGAGATACCGGCAGACATAGATCATGTAATTGACATTTCAAGAGGAACGACCATAGCCAAGGACGGAGCCGAAGTCCATACTGTTGAGCATGTGCTTGCAAGCATAATGGGATGTGAAATTGATAACATAATTGTTGAACTGGATTCTAACGAGCCGCCGATCATGGATGGTAGCGCTAAAGATTATGTGCATACATTAAAGAATGCCGGTATAATTGCTCAGGAGGCTAAACGTGACTATCTTGTAATTGAAGATACAGTTCATTATCAGGATGAAAAAAATAATGTTGACATAGTTGCTCTTCCTTTGAAAGATGATTTCAGGGTTTCAGTAATGATAGATTATAACAATCCTGCGCTAGGCGTACAGCATACAGGATTATTCAATCTTGAGAATGAGTTTGAAAAAGAATTTGCACCTTCAAGAACATTTTGCTTTCTAAGTGAAGTTGAATATCTCAGGGAGCAGGGACTTATAAAAGGAGGAGATCTCAACAATGCAATTGTGATAGTTGATAAAGATGCATCCGATGACGAGCTGGAAAGCATGAAAAAGAAACTGGGAATTGAAGAAAGTATAATACTCGGGTCTAACGGAATAATAAACAACAAAAAATTAAGATTCAAAAACGAACCTGCAAGACACAAACTACTCGATTTAATAGGAGATCTTGCTTTAATAGGTGCTCCGGTAAAGGGACAAATATTAGCTGCAAGACCAGGTCATAAATCAAATGTTGAATTTACTAAGATGCTTCGTAAACTCTATTTGCAAAAGAAAATAGAGAAGCAGTTTCAGGTAATGAAATCCAAAGACTGTGTATTTGATATCGAAGCCATACTTGAAATCATGCCGCATAGATATCCGTTCTTACTTGTTGACAGAATAATTGAAATGGAAGTGAACAAAAGAATTGTCGGAATAAAAAATGTTACATACAATGAACCCTTCTTTAACGGACATTTCCCGAATAAAAGAGTAATGCCTGGCGTATTAATAGTTGAGGCAATGGCACAGTGCGGATTTATACTTTTACTTAATACCTTAGATGATCCCCAGTCAAAGATGGCTTATTTCGCATCCATTGAAAAAGTAAAATTCAGAAAGCCCGTTACACCGGGTGACCAGCTTGTTTTTGAAATGTATCTGCTTTCATTTAAAAGAGGAATTTGTAAAATCGCAGGCAAAGCTTATAAGAATTATATAGGAGGAGAACTTGCATGTGAAGGTGAGTTTATGGCTGCTATCATTGATAAATAGTTACTGGTAACTTGGTTCATTTGTTAACTGGTTAATTGGTTACTCAACCCTTTAACCACTCAACCACTCAACCATTTAACCAATCAACCAATCAACTATCTTCACTCAGTGCTTCAACGCCGGGTAATTTTTTCCCTTCAAGATATTCCAGAGAAGCACCTCCGCCTGTGGATACGTGAGTTACCTTATTTTCCAATTTTGCTTTAGCAATAGCGCTTGCAGAATCTCCTCCTCCGACAATTGTTACAGCGCCTTTCTTTGTAGCATCCGCCAGAGCTTTTGCGATTTCCATTGTGCCTGTTGCAAAGATGTCAATTTCAAATACACCCATAGGTCCGTTCCAGATTATTGTATTCGAACGAAGTATTTCTTCCCTGTATTTATGAATTGTTTTCGGACCTATGTCAACACCGATCCAGTCGTTAAAATCAGAAGTAATCCTGTCCGAGAACATTTCTTTGGTCTGTGCATCTTTATCAAATTTATCAGCCATCAGAACGTCTTCGGGTAATTCAAATTTAGTTTTTGAAGTTTTAACATCCTCTAAGATTTCTTTAGCAAGCTCAACTTTATCGGCTTCGAGAATGGATTTTCCGATATTATAACCCAAAGCTTTATAAAAAGTAAACATCATACCTCCTCCAATAAGGATCGTATCAGCAACGTTAAGTAAATTTTTCAGCACATCTATTTTACCTGAGATTTTTGAACCGCCAAGAATTGCGCAAAGCGGTCTTTTAGGATCTGCAATTGCGCTGCTCAGGTATCTAAGTTCTTTTTCCATCAGGTAACCCGCAGCACAGACTTTAATGAATTTGGTTACACCTTCTGTAGAAGCGTGAGCTCTGTGAGCGGTACCGAATGCATCGTTAATGTAGATATCACCATACTGCGAGAGTTTTTTGGCAAACTCAATATCATTCTTTTCCTCTTCTTTATAAAATCTCAAATTCTCAAGAAGCAAAACATCACCTTCCTTCATTTCATTTATGACATTAACATTATCATCACTTATGCAGTCATCTGAAAACAGCACAGGTTTATTTAAAACATTGGATAAATATTCAGCAACAACTGATAAAGAATACTCAGGTTTTTTCTCGCCTTTAGGTCTTCCGAGATGGCTCATTAGTATGCACTTTCCGCCGTTGGAAGTAATTGCTTTGATTGTTGGTATGGATTCAATTATTCTTTTGTCATCTGTAATGGTCCCTTCTGCATCAATAGGGACATTAAAATCAACTCTGACTAATACGCGCTTACCTTTTATTTTATTCCCCGATATTAGTCTTTGTAAAGTTAGTTTCGGCATAGATTTATTTTTAGTTATTTATTAATGCTTCAAAATACCATTTATGTAAACTTTTATACATATAAATAAAAAACCCCTTGGGGAAATAAACCAAGGGGTCTGTAATTAAAAAACAGATTACTTTATTTTATTAACATCATTTTCTTTGTATCGGTGAAATTTCCTGTCTCTATTCTGTAGAAGTATGCGCCACTCGGAAGACTTGCTGCGTTGAAGCCTATTACATAGCTGCTTGCAGGTTTGTTTTCATTTAAAAGTGTAGCAACTTCCATACCTACTGTGTTATAAACTTTTAAAGTTACAAAACCTGATTGAGGAATTGTGAAGTTTATGTTAGTTGTAGGATTGAATGGATTCGGGAAGTTTTGTTTTAATAAATATGAATTTGGAATTTCACTTGAATAACTTGAAATGCCTACAATAGTAGAATTCATTTTTGCAATTCCACCTGTAGAAGTTACAGCCCATCCGGTAGGACATCCGCTAACATCTTTAAAATCAATGTCATTGAACACTGCACCGGCTACTGTATATACTGTAGTCCAGGTTCCGCCCTGATTAGTAGAACGATAAACATCTGCACCTGATCTTACACTCCACCAGTCTGTTCCGCTTCCTTCAAGTCCGTTAAGACTTCCGCTTGCTCCCGGAAGTGGTCCTGCTGAAACGTATGAATTTCCACCGTCAGTTGATTTTAACATATTTGTTCCGCTTCCGCCGGTAAGACCTGTTGTAGCACTATTATAGTGAACAGCAAACGTACTTGCAACACCGGTAGCTGCAACACCTGTCCATGTAACACCAAGATCAGGTGAGTGGTAAACTTTTGTAGTACTTGTACCAAACCAGATGTGTGTACCTAAAACCTGGAATGAATTGTTCCAGCCTGCTTCTGTTCCAACCTGCGTAGGTTCAGTTGCCATTCTTGCCCATGAGTTACCGCCATCTGTTGTTTTAAGAATTGTCCATTTTCCTCCTACCGGATCACCTTCAGCATAACCTTCTGTAGCAGAGATCATTTGAAGAGCATTAATAAAACCACCGGCTAATGTATAAACCTGTGTCCAGGTTGTTCCGCCATTTGATGTTTTATAAATAAATGTAGCACCAGGTGAAGTTGTAACAATAGCATCATTTGCACTCCATGCATAAATGTTATAAATATCTCCGGTGATTACTCCCGGTGTTGGATTTGCATTTGTCCAGGTGACTCCACCATCAACTGTTTTTCTTACTGTTGCAGCTGCACCTCCAGCCCATCCGACAAGATTGCTGACTGCTGAGACGCTGTAAAGTAAAGATGTAGTTCCTGAAGTATTTGGTACCCATGTATAAGTACATGTTCCCGGAGTAACTGCATCTCTTGTTACTGTTATCATATCTACACCCATGAAATCACTATTAAGTCCGTTAGGACCGCCTGCTACAACATTATATCTTAATGCAAATCTTCCGTTTGCACCTGCTGTTGCCATCCTGTATTTTCTTTGTACCCATGAACCGCCTGTGGAACCTTTGAATCTTCCTAATTCAACCCAGCTTGTAGCTTCAGGTACTGAATCTCCTGCTGCTGAATACATAACTCTCATTGAATCCGGAAATGTACTGGCTAAAGGACACTGTTCCCAGAACATTAAAGAATCACCTGCTGCTATGCTTAATCTTGGAGATACTAACCAGCTGTCGATATTATTTGTACCTGTTACGACCTGATAATTAGCAGCTACATATCCTGAAGTTGGTCCATTGAATGCACTGAAAACTGTTGGATTACCCTGAAACCATGTTGCGGCTACACCTTGCGGTCCTGCGCCTCTGTACCATACTTTATATCCTCTGGAATTAAGAGCAACTGTGTCGTTAGCTCCGTTTAAACTGTCAACATAAATAACTGTAGCGCTTGAACTTATTGCCGGTGGATATACAGTTTCATCCACAACAAATGGGGCATTTGTTTTTGAACCTACCGGATCATTGCTGTTTGTAAAACCAAGCATTAATCCTAAAGTTAAAACAACAAATACTAATAAAAAAGTATTTCTTGAAGTCATTTGATTACCTTTCTTTTTAAATTAATTTTTTAATAATGTTTATTTTGATCTGTGGATATTTAAAAAAATAATTTCAATGAATTTATCATTAGATAATTATTTCCTAACAATGAACTTTCTCTTTGATTACAAGATATAATATTGAGCAACAAATTTCAAGATTGGAATAAAGTTAAAAACCCGTAAATTAGCATTCACGGGTTTTAAGATTTAAAACTATGTTAAGTTATTTTAACAGGAACATCTTTTTCGTATCAATGAAATTAGCAGATTCAATCCTGTAGAAGTAAACTCCACTCGACAGATTGGAACCGTTGAAAGTAACTTCATGATTACCGGCATTCCTGATCTCATTAACCAATGTCGCTACTTCTTTTCCAATAATGTCATATACTTTAATTGTCACCAATCCCGATTTAGGAATTGAGAAATCTATCTTTGTAGATGGATTGAAAGGATTCGGATAATTTTGAGATAGTTTGTAATCATTTACTAAGTTTGTGTTGCCTGAAATTCCGATGGTCGGACCATATTCGATTTTGATACTCCATGCTCTTAATGAACCTGTATCACCGGCTGCATTGTCACAGATCCTAAGAACATATAATCCGTTAGGATCGATGTTATTAAATACATTCAAAGGAGCTTTCGGATTAAATGTTCCTGTGGTTTGTGCCTGTGTTCCAATGCAGGCTGTAGGAATATTCTGAATATTTATCGGACCAACTGAATCAACTAATTTAGTTCCGATGAAGTCATTACAGCTGTTTCCAAATCCTGTACCTGTCCATCCGACTCTGCTGATAATAGTATCAACACTGGAGCCCTGGGTCAACCAGAATCTTAAATCCCCGATCCAGCTGTGTAAAACCGTATCAACTGTCACAGTAATTTTTCTGATAAAATTACCTGCAGGTATTCCTGATACTGTAATAGTATCTAAAGCAGGGTTTGCATTTCCTCCGTTTTCCGGAATGACTTTGTAGCGGCTTCTATTGATGGTTATTGTTCCGCCTGAAGGAGGTGGAGGTGCTGCTAATGTATCAGTAAAGATTTCATTAGCTGCGGTTAATGCACCGTTGCCAACTCCGCCTGCTACAATACATTTCCAGATTCCATTTGCTAATCTTACGGAACCTCCCTGATATGCGCAAATGACTGTTGGTTTATTTGCCTGAACTGTCCAAGCATCTGCACCGGGACTGTAAATATAATTTGTATTTGTACCTGTAAATCCTGCTGCTGCTCCGCCGGGAACTATAACTCCTTTATTTCCCCATTCATAAGCGTTGAATCTGTATTTCGGACCTACCGGATAAGGAGCACCTGAAGTCCATGTAATTACACTTCTGTCAGTTTGGCTGATTACACCTCTGTAAACATTCGCAGTTACAGCTACAGTTGAATTTAGTCCGCCGATATAAACTAAAGTATCTCCGGATCTTGAAAATGCTCCTTCTGCTGATGCATCAGGAAGAGGAGTGCAATTCCTCCAGGAGTTTGTAGAAGAATTATATAAACTTACAGCGTTTGTAGTTGCGGTACCATTATAGCCTCCGGCTGTATAAATTATACTATCCTGATATCCGACAGCTTTAATGAAATACTGAGGAGTTGGTAAACTTGCAGCTGTAGTCCATGTATTTGTGTTAATATCATATTTATAAACGGTACTCACAGCAGTTCCGGTTAAATTATCTGTACCTCCGATACTATAAACATTATTTTGCAGTCTTGCTGATGCGCAAATTCTGATAGGACCTGGAAGCGGGGCAATTAATGCCCATGTATTTGTAGTAACATTATACCTTGAAGCTACATTTGTTACATTACCGCCTCCGGCTGAGTCGCCGCCCCAAACAAATACCCATCCTGTATCATTTCTGGTATATCCTACTCCGCCCGCATAATATCTTGCTGAAGGAATTATAGCTGCACCGGATGTCCATGCACCTATTAAATCTGTGTAATTAGGGTTTTGGTCCGGAAGTCTAACCCAGTTAGGTGTGCTTTCGGATAAAGATGTTGCAGTGTTCCTGTCGTCTGTAGTTGAATAGCCATAAATTAGAAAAGCTACAACAAACATGGGAAAGAAGTAAATCAATAACTTTGATTTCATTTTGTCTCCTGGTTAAATTTTAATTAGTGAATAATTGAGTGTGATAAATTCGTTTTAAGTTATTTATTCTATATACGATTGTCAATCAATAAAAAACCATACCTGAAAATTAAACCATTGTAAAAACTTCAAGTAGTGAGTTAGATTTGTTTCGTCTGTATTAAAATTCAAAAACGCTCTCTTAAATCTGACAGTGGAAGTTATTTAAAGGGTCAGACAAATTTTTTGTCATCTAATACATCAACAGCATCTGATGATTGGGATTTGAATGAGTATCAGTAAGTTTAAAGTCGTAACTTCCTACAATTTTAAATCCGGTCTTTTTATAAAAATTAACTGCTCTGTGATTTTCTTTCCATACGAATAACCACATTCCCGACTGTTTGTTTTGTCTGGATAATTCAATGTTAAAGTTAAAAAGTTCAAGACCCAATCTTAACCCGTAAAACTCTTTCAGAAGGTAAATTCTGTCAAGCTTGGTTACATTTTCTATTCCGATATTTGAATGTGGGACGTTGTAAATAATTTTAGAGTAACCTGCAGGCTGATTGTCATGATATATTATATGGTAAATATTTTTCCGGTCACTGATTTCTTCTTTTAATATCTCACTATTGTAATTATCATTCACATACATATCTATATCAGATGATGCAGCGCTGCTTCCGTGCGATTCTATAAATGAAACCTTGCCTATGTCAGCCAGTAATTTGCAATCTTCCTCTTTCGCTTTTATAATTGAAGTCATTTTCGTCCGGGATTACTTCAATTCATAGTTTAACAATACAATACCGCAATCGTAAGTAATGGATTTTTTTAGCCTGAGCTGTTGGATATTTTCCAATTGGTCGAAAGCTGAATCACCTTTACCCAAAGCAACCGGATTAACAAAGAAATGAAATTCGTCTATTAATCCTTCTTTGATCAGTGCTGCAACAAATGAACTTCCGCCATACACAATTATATCTTTGCCGCTTTGACTTTTCATATTATTGATTTCATCTGTCAGATCTCCCTTTGCAAGACTGGTGTTATCCCACTCTGATTTTTCAAGTGTCTTTGTAAAAACAACTTTCTCAGCACTGACAATTCTCTTTGCAGCTTCATACATTTGTCCGGTAGGTTTTTTCACTGCATTCTCCCAGTAAGGAATATAATCAACAGCTAATTTTCTTCCCATGATTATTGTATCAGAAGTGTCAGACAGCTCGAGCACATAATCTTTTATTTCGTCCCATGCCCATGTTACCCATTTTTGGTCATCGTTTGGTCCCGTTGAATTAAATCCGTCCAAGGAGACCTGCATTTGTAATTTTAATTTTGTCATTTGTGCTTTTATTTTTTTTTAAATTTATTTGAATTCTTTAATGAATGGGCGGACATTAGACTGAAATGATTTCTAAATAAGTTATATCGAGTGTTCCTTTGTAAAATATATGCGGAACTCTATGGTATGTTAAAATTTGTCTGCCATCTCCAATCATTTCCTTGTAATAATCTTTTGTAGCTTGCGGCATAAGTGAAAATTTTGATACTTCATCAGGATCATAAGGAACAAAATTGTTTTCTATTAATTTGTCTTTAACGTCGGTGTGAGCAAACAGATAAACAATTGTATTTTCCGGTGTGAGCAACTTTGGATCAACCTGATAACAGGTCATTGTAAAATCCCGATTTTTTCCTGATTCGATAAGCGCTTATCTCTTCCGGATTGACTGCAGAAAAATGTAAGACATCATTCCATAAGCAATTGAGTATTGGAATGATCTGACATGTAATATGCTCACGTCCGGCGTATTTGCTTGCTTGCTGTTCATAAAGATCCGGATGAATTTCTTTTAGTGTATTTAACGGATAAAGAACATTACCCCGCAAATTTTTTGGAACTCTGTGATAAAGATAATTCATATTGTGTTTAGATCAGTTCAATAGTTGCTTTCGGATAAGGTATTGTGTATTGAGTATTGTGTACAGATTATTCAATATGGTATTTCCATTGAAATTAGGGATTGGGTTTTAAAATTACTTTATTATGAATAAATATAATCAATATATATTTGAATTTATTTATAAATCCAACTCTTACAAGAATGTTCTTTGTACACGAGAAAAATAGAACGATTGAGCTGAAAAACATCGGATTTATTTGTTTTAAAAATATACAATATAAATCTAACTTGTTATTATAATTTTAAGATTTTGAATTTTTAATTTCGCATTAACTATCAGCGAATATCTGCAAAATCTGTGTCATCCGTGTTCCCCAAAAATCATCGTGTACGAAGAAGTATGTTTTCATTATGAAATTTAATTTGCTGAATGGATTCCCACTAAGAGCACGCTGGAATGACAGAGATGCAGACAATAATTTAAAATTCAGATAGACTACAAAACCTGAAAATAGTTTTGTATTTTAACGTCAAACGTCAAACGTCAAACGTCAAACGTCAAACGTAACTCGTAACTCAAATTACTTAATACCTAATACTTAATACCAAATACCAAATGGGAAAGATCACCGTCGAAGAAAAAGCAAAAGAAATCGGTATAGACAAGATCAAGCGGCATATATTTTTATGCGCTGATCAGACGAAACCAAAATGCTGTAAAAAAGAGGACGGGATCGAGTCCTGGGAATATCTGAAAGAAAGATTAAAAGAGCTGAATCTTACCGGGGACGGAGGAATTTTCAGGAGTAAAGCAAATTGTCTGAAAGTATGCCAGGACGGACCGATCGCGGTAGTCTATCCTGAAGGAGTCTGGTATCATTCCTGTACTCCTGAAGTTTTGGAAAAGATAATCCAGAGTCATTTAATAGGAGGTCAGGTTGTTGAGGAAAATGTGATAAGAATTAAGAATTAAGAATTACGAAGAATATTTCTATAATTTAATTTGAGTTTTTAAATTATCTCAGATTGTTAAATAGGAATTTTAAAATCTTATACCGCCAAGCAAGCAAAGTTATTTACACCCGCCCGTTTCTGTCCTGATAAGAAAAGTAGATATCGGGCAGGCAAAGATCTCTAAGAATATTTTCTTGCAATTCAATTTTCTCTGGAACCTTTGGGTCTTCATGCTTTCGTGGTAAAAATAAATTTCTAATTCTTAATTAAAAAAGGAACATCATCTTTCTTATCTACAATGGTATCCTCAATTGATTCCCTCCGGAATATTACTTTTAAAACAGCCAGTCCTGCTGCAAAGCCCAGAGCGATTGCAATTGTAATAACAAAAACAACGGCTGTATTAGCGGTTAGATCAATAGCGGCTTTGTTAAGTGCATCACCGCTTAATAAAGATACTTTCCTGAGATCATTCAGCATATTGAACATTGATACAGAAGCCCATAGTGGCAATACTGCGCAGACCATTACAACCGGAGGAACCCTCTGACTTCTTATAAATAACCCTGATGATATAACTATCATAAACGCCGCAAAAAGGGTTGACCAGTTAGTACTTAAACCTGCGTTCTCTAAAAGATCTCTTGTGCATACAGCTACTATACTGCTGAGGAAAGTTGGGATTATGTATTTATACGGAGTTGAATTCCGGATGCTCATTGCAGTCGCAAAGAGCGCTGACCACAATCCGTCTATAAGAATATATTCAATGCTCATTTTTCAGAATAAAATTTTATTAAATTGCATTTATATGAAAGTGCCGGCAACCAATATTACAACTGCCAGTATTAGTAACAGATACAGGGCATTTAATAAACGCTGCGTACCTATTATGTTATATTTCAAACTTGTAAGATCTATGAACCCGTTTATCATCCGGAGTCCGGGGACCAGATAGATGACCGAAGCTATCAGAGTTGTTATCCCTACCGTACCATATCCAAAATGCAGAAACAAACTCGTAATGCCTGCCGAAACAATACCGCAGATGAACATGATCCTGTTTCCCGGGACAGCCTTAGACTGAAGTACATAACGAATGGATTCACCTGTCATGGCTGCGAAAAATACTATCAATATGCTTTCCAGATTCCCGTGATGGAATTTAAGATAAAATGCAGCAGCCAGTCCGTCGAGTAATATGTACACTATGCGCTTATGTATCAGAGGCAGCTCCAGTATTTTCTTTAATTCAGAATCTACATTTTCTATCGCAACCTTCCTGTTCTTTACATCATCTGAAAGTTCCATTACCTTGTCTAAGCCGTTAAGGGAAGTTCCGATAGAAGTAACAGGTTTCATCATTATCTCCGCATTACCATTGACCGTATAGTTTACCATTATATTATCAAACCGCCAGATGATATTTAAACCTGTAATGTCAGTCACACTGATCACGTTTCTGAATGCCTTTTCCGCCATTGAAGTCACTCCGTTAAAATGTAATACTACAAGTGCAGTGTTCATTGCTGATTCAACGGATTTTTTAACGTGCATGATGTCAGTAATTTCGTTAGATGCCATTTGGATATATTGAGTTCGGTTTAAACTAAATTTCATATAACTTAATTCTTTTAGTAAACATTAAAAACAGAAAAATATAAAAAAGTTAATATTTTTTCTTAATCTATATATATAATTTAAGTCTGTTCCGGCAAAGTCTATAAATGTAAGACTCAGGGCTCGTGTTAATAAATAATTTTATTCATGATAAAATATTTTACAGGATTCATACAGGTTTTTGTTTTAATGGTCAGCACTTTATTTGCACAGGATTCCATCCCCCCGCCGGAAATAAATGGCAGGACGAATGTTTACATAAGCATTGTCATAAATAACATAAGTGAAATAAATGCAGCCGGGCAGATAATGAAAGCAGACATTTATCTTTTGGCTAAATGGAAAGATCCTCGTCTTGTTCATGACAGCGACGGAATAGTAGTTAAAAATTTTGAAAATGCCTGGGGACCTTTATTAACTATAAGCAACCGTCTGAATATTAATAAGTCATTTGCAGAAGACATAACAATTTCAAATGACGGAACCGCAACATATTTTCAGAGAATATTTGGTGAATTTACACAGGACTTTAGGTTTGAAGATTTTCCATTTGATACACAGCAATTGGAAATAAAAATTATTGAAATAGGAAATGATTCAAAAGACATTCATCTGCTTCCCGATCCTGACGTCAGGTCGGGCATTTCGGACAGACTTTCATTGGCAGACTGGAAAATACTTGACTGGAAATATGACAGTACAAGATATTCCATTATAGAGGGAACTCCCTCACTTCCTGCTCTTACATTTTCATTTAAAGCAAAGAGAGAGAGCGGATTTTACATGCTGGTATTTGTGATTCCTTTGGTTTTAATAATAATAATGTCATGGATGGCATTCTGGCTGGACCCGAAATTATCCAGTTCACAGATTTCCATAGCTACAACCTCAATGCTTACGCTCATTGCATACAGATTTGTCGTTAGCGGGAGTCTGCCTAAAATTTCCTACATGACAAGAATGGATATTTTCGTACTCGGCTCTTCTGTATTAATATTCGTAACATTGCTGCAGTCAGTACTTACGGCTTCACTTTCAAGCAATAATAAAGAGTCATTAGCAAACAGCATAGATAAGCAGTGCAGATGGATCTTTCCGTTAATGTATGTACTGGTTTATCTTTTAGCTTTTGTTTTCTGAGTATTGAGTATTGAGTATTGAGTATTCACGATTCACGATTCACGATTGACGAACCACGAATAAAATTAAATTTCCCCACATAAAAATGAACCTAAAAAGCGTAATAATTTTTTTCCTGATTCTTTTAAATACAAATTCATACTCACAGGGTAAGGATTCTTTAAAGTCAGTTGGATCAGTAACTGATTCTCTGAATAATGATTCTTTAAAAACTGAAAAATTAAATGAGACGGAAAAATTAATTCTTAAACAAAGTGATCAGCAGTTGCTTGATTCAATAGTCAAGTCTGATCTGAAAAAAGAAATTGAAATTAATTCCGAAAATGAAACAAAGAGAATACAGCTTGAGCAAAAGCTGAAACAGCTGGAGACCGATGATTCGATCAACCATGCACTGCAGAGACCAAAGATACAGGCGATGAAAAAAACTGCGAAAGGATTTCCTGTCATTCCTTTTAAAGATACTGTAATGGTAATTTATACAAGGATCGGATCTTCTAAACCATCTGAAAGAGCCAAAGCAATTACACAGAGGATCGTAAAACTATACGATAAAGATTTTTTTGATAAAGATTCATTGAAAATGGTCAGGAATGAATCGGGCTTTGATGTGATCTATAAGGATGAAATAATAATAACGATCACGGAACTGGATGCCCAGTGGTTTGAAACATCTGCGGAAGAACTGTCAAACAGGTATCTGACACAGATCAGAGAAGCAGTTGTAAAGGAAAAGGAAGTAAAAAGTTTTGCAAACATAATGAGGAGAATAATTTATGCTTTACTGACAATAATTATTGTAACTCTTCTTATGAAATTAATTAACCGGCTTTTCCGAAAGTCAGCTCAGTTAATTACAGCCAGCCGGTCAAAATATTTTTCCGGAATAAAGATCAACAATGTGAATCTGTTGAATCCCGATCAGCATAAGAGATTTTATCTGAGGGTAAATAATGTTCTGAAGTTTATAGTAAAGCTTGCAGCATTGTACTTTGCCTTACCTTTGATTTTCAGCATCTTTCCTTCCACCAAAGAATACGCTGATGTACTTCTGGACTGGGTGATCTCACCCGCAAAGGATATAATAGACAGCATATTTAAATTTCTTCCGAATTTATTCACTATAATTGTAATATTAGTTTTTTTCCACTATGCAATCAAAATGCTTAAATATTTTGCAGATGAAATTGCATCCGGAAATATTAAAATAGCAGGCTTCTATCAGGACTGGACGAATCCGACTTTCAATATTCTGAAATTCATTCTTTATGCGTTTATGCTTGTATTAATTTTTCCGTATCTGCCGGGTTCAGACTCTGCTGCATTTCAGGGAGTATCGGTGTTCCTGGGTCTGCTTCTGTCGTTTGGTTCAACATCGGCAATTACAAATCTAATCGCAGGATTTGTAATCACCTATATGCGTCCTTTCAGGATAGGTGACACGATCAGAATCGGGGATGTCACCGGTATTGTAATGGAAAAAACTATGCTTGTGATCAGAATTAAGACGATAAAAAATGAAGATGTAACTGTTCCGAATTCTACTGTATTATCGAGTCACACGGTCAACTATTCGACCAATGCCGCAAACACGGGTTTGATAATCCATTCAACAGTTACGATAGGGTATGATGTCCCCTGGAAGAAAATGCACGAAGCTTTAATTAATGCCGCTTTAAGAACTGAATCAATTCTGAAAGAGCCCAAACCATTTGTTCTTCAGACAAGCCTTGATGACTTTTATGTTTCATACCAGATAAATGGATACACTCATGATGCTAACAGGCAGGCAGTGATTTATTCCAATCTTCACATTAATATACAGGATTGCTGTAACGAAGCTGGCATAGAGATAATGTCGCCGCATTACAGGAATATGCGGGACGGCAATATGACTACTATCCCTGCAGACTATCTCTCGAAGGATTATGAACCGCCTGCATTTAATGTGAAAAACATTGGTGACGGAAAAAAAGCTGAGAAATAATTAGTTATAATTTTTATAAAATTAATTTAAATCATATGAATCTGCTGAATGGTTTTATTTCCGGGACTTTAAAGCCGGCTTTGATCATATTCGGCTTAGCAACCTGTATGCCGCTGGTCTTTGCAATATCTATAGATCTTCTTCCCAATTTAGCAAACGGAATTGATTTTACACAATCAAGCGAGCCTGCTCTGAGGCATTGGGGTTTTATGGTGTTCGGAATAGGGGCTCTTTTATTTGCTTCAGCTTTTTACCCGTGGCTCAGATTTTCCACAATGGTTTATTCAACACTCGAAAAATCTTTCATGGTATATTTATGGCTATCCAATAAACAAAGCCCTTGGGGAGATGCATATTTGACGATGGGAATACTTGATACCATAATTTGTTTATACAGTATTTTATATTTTATCAGCAGTTATGGCCGCCCGGCAAGGTGGGTTAAAGAATAAATAAGTAAAGTAACTTAACTTGACTGCTTCAATATTGCATCAAAAGATTACCGCTACTTTCACGAGTTAACACGAATTAAAAAGATTAAAAAGAAGATTTTTTAAAATAATTGTATGCTGTATGTTCTGAAATGGAATATAATTCCTGAATAAGATTCTACCATGTGTCTCAAAACCTATTACCACTGAGTAACTGAGCACACAGAGTTATACAGAGATTACTGTTTTCAAAAACAGCATGACAGTTAAGGTTCAAAAAATTCATAAATATTTTATCACTGTAGTAAATTTTAAATGATAATATAAGAATTTCTCTGTGAACTCTGTGTTCTCCGAGACTCTGTGGTGAAATTTTAGTTTAGAGACACGCTCAGCTCGCGAGAATGACATAGGTGCTGTTTTATTTAGTGAAAATATATTTCAATTAAATGAGCAGACCCACTGTAATTCATATAGCAACATTTAATCCATCATCTTTCCTACAGGTATCAGTAGCCATTGCCAGTATGGAGCTTTGTATCTTTTTTTCGGCTTTTTGTCCGTAACCGCTTTTACCAGTTGTTTGACAATGCCATCTGTGAAGGCGTAGGAAGAAGCCCGTACATTGAGCCGACAATGACTACTCTTCCACTACCTCTTGCAATCATTTTTTTTACGGCTAACTGAGTCAATTCAATTGCAGCAAATACATTCGTCTCCATTACATTTCTAATTCTATTTACATCTATCTCAATTAACGGTCCTGAATCCCCAATACCTGCATTGTTAACCAATACATCAATGTCCCAGTTTAAAATTTTTTTTCCTGTCATCAGAATTTGTAATATCAAGTTTCTCAACAAGAGTATTTTCAGCAAAAGGTTCAAGTTTCCTTTTCAGTTCAGCAATTGATTCTTCATGCTGAACAGTTGCATATATAAAATGGCCGGTTGCAGCTAACCTCAAAGCCGCACCGAGGCCAATTCCTCCCTTGCAGCCGGTAATAAGAATTTTTGACATATGTTTTTAATTTTAGAATTAGAAGTAATATACAAAAAATCAGACGAATGATTTAATTAATTTGATTTTGAATAATGCTCTGTTCACTTTAATGGACAATTTGATAACTGAATGTTAAGAAAATAGACAAGATACATAATGTTCTTTCTAATATAAAATAAAATGTCTATTTTTACATACAGAATTTTAAATAACAATTATTTTATAAGGTTTATTTTAAGTATTTAAAAAATTCTAATTAGGATTTACCTTATTCCCCATAATTCAAAAAAAAAATTAAGATTTATTATTTCACTTTCAGGGGATGAAATGAAGTAAATTCACAATTAACATATTTCTCAAAAAAAGTAAATTTTAAAAAAAAAATCATGAAAAACATTGCTTTATTTTTATTTTTGTTGGCTTTTACCTACAGTGTATCAGCTCAAGATATTCCTGTTGTGAAAAATTTAGCCGGCATCAATAAAATTGAATCCCAGACTCAAATCAACAAAAATTTTGAAAAGTTTAATACAAAAAGTATCTCAGCTCCGTTATTTTCAAGCGAAGAGAAAGCCGATAAAAATGTGTACAAACCAAAGAAATTTAGTTTCAGTATTCAGCCATATGCATGGTTTGCTTCAATAGGCGGTACTGTCGGAGAATTCGACGGTGAAAAGTATGGCTTCAATAAAGGCTTTACATTCAAGAATCTTCATATGTATGCAGCTTTTATAGGTAAAATCAAATATGAAAGAGTTAGTTTTGTATTTGATATAAGTTATGTTAATTATAAATCTTTTGGTACTACAACACAAAATCCAAATTTGCCGCAGGAACTATCGGCAAATACAACTGCAAAACAATGGGTTAGTGACTTATTTTTAGCATATTTATTCCCTTCAAAGGGAAATACAATGGTTGATATATACGGTGGCGGAAGATTATGGAATTTAGATCTGGAAGCAACAGTCTTAAAACCAGACGGTACTCAAAATACAGCACCGGGTTATTCTAACTCATGGCTTGATCCTGTAATTGGTGTAAATGCTGAATATGTACTTGATTCAAAACGTAAATGGGGTGCATGGACTAAAGGAGATATCGGCGGATTTGGAGTAAATTCACAAATGACATGGCAAATGAATGTTGGAATTGCTTATATGCTTTCACCAAACTGGCCGTTGACTTTAGGATTTAAATATCTTGGTGTAAATTACTACAAGAATAATTTAAACTGGACTGTTAATGAATACGGTCCGACACTTGGTATTGGATTCAAGTATTAAGATATAATACATAAGAAATTTATCAGACAACAAAAAGCGGGGATTGTGAAAAATCCCCGCTTTTTTTTATCCAAAACTTACTGAACTTAATGACCAACCTTGTTAAACTTACTAACCTTACTGACTTTACCAAACTTACACAAGTTGACTGCTTTATTCCCGGAATCTCTTTTTCGCCACGAATTACGCGAATTTGCACTAATTATTTAAATAATTCCTTTTTGTTAGTTCGTGTTAATTAGTGAAATTCGTGGCTATCTTTTACTTCCAATTTTAAATCAGTCAACTTGAGTAAATTTACTAAACTTAAAAGAACTCCCCGATATTCATAAATACTCCTGACGACCCATATCTTCCTATCCCGAAATCGACGGCTAGATTTGTTCTGGATTCTTTATCAAATTTGATCCTTATCCCGATACCGCCGGCAGGTTCAATGAAATCAAGTAATTTTACATTTTGATCATTGTTACTTGCTGATTCAACGTTAACAAACAATACCATTCCAATCAAACCGTTTTTTGTGAGCTGTATTCTGTTTTCAAATCCCGCATACATATAATCGCTTCCTCTGAATCTTCCCTGTATATATCCTCTTCCGGTAGTATTATATTTGTCCCATCCTACAGCAGGAAGAGACATATACGGACCTACATTATTTAAACCAATTGATCCCAGAGTCCAGAATGCCATTATATATGAACTGTTTTTTGTAATTGATTTGTATGCTCTGAATTCATAATAGAGGTTTTCCCAGTCCTGTGAGCTTCCGAAAAACTTTCTGTAATTATAATATTTGACATCTGCATATATTCCTTTATACGGATTAATGACATTATCCCTTGAATCATAATCAAGATTAAAAACAAAACCCGATGAAAAGTACCGGGTACTGTCATAGCCGTGAGCTGCACTGTATGTATTGTGATAATTAGGATAAAGGAAATTATTACTGCTGTCAATAGTAGTAATATCCGTATATGCTTCCAGACTGTAACCTATACCAATATAACAATTCGGGATCAGTTTCTTGAGAACGTTTTCATTTAATCTGATAAAGTTGAATTCCATATTCTGAGCATCACCCGGAACTGTCTGTGTTCCCAGCCCATATGTATTCTGTGAATATTTCCAGAACCTCCAGTCTCCCTGTAAACTCCAGTCATTCTTATTTGTATTAATAATTGACTGAACTGAAAACTTGATCTGCTTTTGAGTGGTAATTGAAATTGATGCCGATGCAGCTGAAATTTTTGTATTTGTCGGGCTTCCGTAAAATTTTGATAACGAAGTAGAAACTCCGAATATCACTCCGTTTGCCGGATTATACGCTATACCGGGCAATATACTTATGGATACTTCTTTGGGATTCTTTACAACCTTTACAGTATCTGAAGCTTTGGATTTACCAAACAGATGCCTTATGACATCTTTAAGATCAACCTGTTTAACCTGATCATCAGATTTCTTTTTAGTACTGTCCTGTGAGTATGAAATTCCGGCTGTGAGTGCTACTATTATTACTAAGTTTAAAGATATTTTGAGGATACGAGCTTTAAGTTTAGAGGTCAAATTTTTTTTTTGCTTTCTTATTTAAATTAATGAAATCGTGAATCGTTATTCGTAAATCGTCAATCGTCAATCGTGAAATCGTAAATCGTAAATCGTCAATCGTGAATAATGAATAGTAAATAGTAATAACTCAACACACTCAACACACTCAACACACTCGACACACTCAACACACTCTATGAACTAAAATTAATTCTGAAACTGAATAACTTCATAAGCATCTTCACCATTTTGAGTTATTGGTTCAAAGTATGTTCCGTTATAATTCAGGATCTGATTACCTCCCATTGAAACAGTAGTTGCTCCTTCAGGAATCTGAGTAACTACAGCACCGTATGGAGCATTCACAACTGTATAAGATCCTCCTGTAAGAGAATAAAATGTTCCACCGTAGTAGTAATAATCCGTAGATGATACATTTAAAGTGCTGTATCCTGAAGGTAAAATAGTTACGGTAGCTCCAACAGGGGCTGCTACAACCGTGTAGCCGCTGCCTGAAGGCATATAATAAACTCCCTGATCATAGTAATAACTTTGATTTGCGACAGAGATCATTGCGGCAGTTGTAGCTAAAGCGGCACAGGAATATCCTACCGGATACCATGCATGTCCCCAGCTGTAAGGTGCATAATGATAATTATAGGCTCCGTAATTATATCCGTGATAGACATTAACCGTGTTGTTGTTGATATTGGTTCGGTTTACATCGTTGCCGTTAATATTTGTTCTGTTGACATCGTTATTGTTGATATTACTTCTGTTAACATCGTTGTTGTTAATGTTACTTTTGTTAATGTCGTTACTATTAATATTACTCTTATTTACATTACTGAAATCCCTGTTATTATTTCCGGAGTTAAAGTCACGACCGGAGATATTTCCGCTGTTACCGAAGTTTCTGTCGGCTCCGTTAAATCCGCCCCGGTCCATCCCTCCGCCCCGGTCCATTCCGCCTCCTCTTGAGCCGCCGAACCGCTGTGCAAGACAATCTCCTGAGATCATAGTCGTAAAAAACAATCCTGCAAATGAAAATATAATTAACAATTTCGTTTTCATGATTTTTACTGATTTAAATTTTTAAACAAATTTTATTTTTTAACTGCAATTCTTACTTTCATTGCATCAGCGGGGGCATTAAAATCAAACATGGAATTTTGCAATGCCGGATTTAAACTCCAGTTTTCATATAATGCAGAATAATTCCGATCAGAAATATTGTTTACAGAAACAATACTAAGTTTTACGGGGAGAAAGGTTCCGTCATCTGCGATCCATATCTGATATGTGACATCAAGGGTCGTTCCTGCAAGATGAAAACATTTTTTATTGTTTACAGAGGTTACTCCAAGATATGCAAGGTTGTTTGACACTTTCAGCAAATCATCCACAAAGTAAGGATAAAAAAAGTCAGCTGCGGGAAAATCTATTCCAAAAGTATTGTGTATGGAATCTATAGTCTGTATTATAGTAGGAGGTGCAGGTATTGATGAATAGACATTATTATCTTTTGAGTAATAAGTAAATGTCTTTCCGTCATAAAAAAATTCTTTGTTCCCTTTATCTCCGCTTTTACTGACATAAAGTTTATCAGGAGCTTTAAGATAAACATCAGCAGTTTCTGAATGGGTTACTAATCCTAACCTGCTGTCGAGGATATCATTTTCTGTTTTTAACGTGAGACTGCATGACTGAAGATTTCCAACGGAGAAGCTCACTTTATCCAGTATAGCTATTGCTGCAGAATCAATCTGCGCGTGGGTTCTACCGGAATGCATGCCTAAGAATAAAACAGACAGTATAAAAGCTTTAAAAAGTCTATGAAGTTTCATAATGATTTTAAGTAAAACTTATTTGTTTTTTGTTAATTTTGAATCAGAACGGGTTATGTTAATTTACCAAAAATATGTTTAATTAAAGATTCAAAATTTATTGTGGCTGTCATTTTTAAATTAAGCTATGTATAATTTTTGGAAGAAGCAAAGTAGAAAAATAACGGTTTTTTTGTTGTAAAATGCTCAATTGGATCTAACTTATATTGTAATTTTGAGATTTTGATTTTTCTAATTTTTATAATTATCGATGAATATCAGCAAAATCAGTTATATCCGTGTTCCCCAGAAATCATCGTGTATTAAAAATTTTTTAAAGCAGGATTAAAAGTTTAGTGTATAAATAATATTTTATAAGAGTTATTTTGACCAAAGAAAAAATTCAGCTTGAAGATAATTTTACTCTTAATTTTTTTAACAATTTTTTTTATCCCTGGATTGTTAGTTTCTCAGGAAGATTCTTGAAAATGCTTGAAAGATTCCGTAGCCATAGTTGACAAACAGCCTCAGGACTTTCCTCCTAATTCCGGATTTTTAATCAGATCAAAAGACGGTGACTCTTATTTAAGAATTAAAGGATCTGTAAGATTAAACGGAGCTTATGACTTTAACGGACTCCAGTCAAAATCAACTTTCTCTACTTATGATATTCCTGTCGGAAATGATAATGCCAGTGAACCCAGATTTTTCCTGAGTGCTTATCAATCCCGACTTGCAGTAGAAATTTATAAAAATACTGTCATTGGAAATGTGTTCGCAAAAATCGAAGCAGATTTTCAGGGAGCCAGTAATAATTTCAGACTCAGGCTGGCTTATGCAGTTATAGAAAATTTTCTGCTTGGACGCGCATGGTCAGTATTCGGAGATCCTGAGGCAGTTCCTAAAACAGTGGATAAAGACGGACCAAACAGTTCTGTAACTGAAAAAGCAATTCAG
Organism: Ignavibacteria bacterium; assembly: GCA_016710985.1. Taxonomy (GTDB): domain Bacteria; phylum Bacteroidota; class Ignavibacteria; order Tepidaquicellales; family Tepidaquicellaceae; genus JAGPCH01. The sequence goes on along the minus strand of JADJTX010000014.1, from coordinate 70,400 downwards.
ATAAGATTTGAACCTCCTGCAAAAAATTCAGTGCGCTACGCATTCGCAGTGGAAACTCCTAACCCTGATATAACAAACCCTGACACAATAGAAATAAGTCCGTATTTTCAGAGTTTTCCGGATATAACAGCTCGGATAAAATTTCAGAAGGGTGAAGATAAAGGACATTTGCAGTTAGCTTCAGTTTTTCGAAGCATTACCATCAGAGATCCTGACGATGAGCTACAGGTTCTGGCAGGATACGGAGGTTTGTTAAGCGGAAGGTTTTTTCTGCAAAAGGAAAACACATTTTGCTTTCAGTTTGTCGGAGGAAAAGGCATAGCGAGTTACATTCAGGCTCTGACAGGTGAAGGACTTGATGCGGTTTATGATCCTCAGGAAAATATTTTCAGGCTTTTGCAGACTTACGGAGGCTTTGTATCATACAACCGTAACTGGAGTAAAGTCATTTCAACACAGATTACTCCGGGATTAACTTATGTGGTGAATCTTGAATCACAGCCGGCTGATGCTTTTAAATACAGTTTTTATTTCTCAGGAAACATGTTTATGAATTTCAGTAAGATCATAAATATAGGCGTTGAATATTCATACGGTGTAAGAGTAAATAAGAATGACGATAAAGGAAATGCCAACAGAATTTCATTTATATCAATAGTAGATTTTTAATTCACATTACACAACTTGACCACTTCATTTTTAGAAAGCAAGAGATAGCCACGAATTTTCTCGAATTTACCCGAATTACCAAAATAATTTGAGTAAATTAGTGTAATTCGTGGCGAAAATAGACTTCAATTATTTAGCAGTTAATTTGAATCACTTAATTTAAAATAAATATAAAAAAATGACGGATCAAACAGACCAAATTCAGACCGAGCTTAAAACATCTGATATGCTGGCTTACGAAAGAACTATCTTAGCGCAGGAAAGAACTTTGATGGCAGCAATAAGAACTTCAGTTTCACTGATAAGCTTTGGTTTTACGATTGCAAAATTCTTTCAGGATTTAAAAACCATGGATGTCTTAAAAGGTGTCTCAAATATTTCTTCGAAAAATGTTGGTTACTGGCTGGTTTTTATAGGAACAGCTTATATGTTTGCATTTACAGTTCAGCATCAGTTCGTGTTGAAATCACTGCGGGTTGCGGGAGTAAAGAAAAGAATTTCATTCACTTTTATACTGGCAATTGTCATAGGCTTGCTCGGGCTCTCATTGCTGGTTTCATTTTACTCTGATATTTTTTCTTTCGGACTAAACAAATAAACTCAAATTGTTCAATAGAAATTTAAAGGAGTATTTAAACGCAAAGTGCGCAAAGTATTTACGCAAAGATCGCTAAGAATTTTTTCTTACAATTCAACTTTCTCTGAAACCCTTTGTGTCCTTCGTGCCTTAGTGGTAAAAAAAATCCAATGAAAATCTTGATAAATGAAATTGTTTAATAAAAAAGGGGCTTTTAAAAGCCCCCAATAAAAGTTAAGATTGGAAATTATTCTTACCAGCTGTTATATCCTATACCGAGATTAACGTTGATCCATGCCTGATAATTGCTTTCGTCTCCGTTTAGAGCTTCACCTGAGCTAAAAGCATAATTGTATCTTGTGCTCAAAGTTAAATTAGTTGTTCTGCCGGCTTGATAGTAAACGCCGATTTCAGGAGCCAGACCAAAGTGCCAGTTATTATTCTCAAATGTATTTACTCCGATTTCTAACTGTTGATTGAAGCTGTACGCACCGACATATCCGACCATATAGAATTTGGTTTTTGCATTCCTGTTTGTATTTGGGAAATAGGTGACACTTGCCATTAAAGGTAATATGTTATAGTAATAAGCAGTGTTACCGTAAACTGCACCGGAAACATTTCCTGAAGAATACTGAGTTAACCCGGTTTCATTCTTACTGAATACATTCCATCCGAAAAGCAATCCTATGGCTGTATTATTACTGATAAACTGTTTACCATCAAAAGATACCCCTGCAAAACTCGGATCGCTTATAAAATCACTGGTTCTGCCAACAGGGAAAGACATATTGTAATAAATTGAAGCCAGGTATTTTCCTTTCTGCTGTGAAAAGGAAGATGACGTGACTAAAAATGTGATTAATATTATGAAGATTGATTTTAGTTTCATGAATTTTTCTTTTTAAGTTTTTTAATTAATTCTTCCGGTTAATTTTTTTTCAAATAAGGTGACTGACTGAATGCCTGATTAATTCCCTCTGTTATTAGACCTGCAGGATTTGTCTGACCAGTTACTCCGTTTAAAACACCGGACCACTCAATTGGTAATTGATCGGTTGTTGCTAAATCAGGATCTGCTATTAGTATTGCAACTGTTCCTGTTGTATAACTATAAGAATAACTGTAGTAAGGTGGATAATACCACGAATAACCACCGCCGTACCACCAGTAGTCATAGCTGTCTACAGTATAAGTGCTTGTTGTAACGCCGGTTGAAACAAATACATCAGCAAGAGCAGAATCCGCAGTTTCAGTCCAGCCTAGAGCAAGTAAACTTGATCTAGTTGTATTTATTATTGTAGTTTCATAAGGATTAGCAATGTTGGAACCTCCCACTTGATATACCGAATCATCTAGATAAAATGTACTCACATCTTGAAAATTGTATGTATTGTTATATGCGGTCACTACAACATTAGAAGTATCGGGATCAATACCATAGTCGTAATAACAGGATGAAATGATTCCTGCAAAGCTGATGGCAATAGCAATTACAAGAAATTTTATTTTTAACATTTTTAGTCCTTTCTGTTTAGTTTAATTGTGCGTTTAATTTATTACAAAAATAAATAACTAATCTTATAAAAGCTAATTAAAACCAAGTGTCTGAAATTAACTACACCTGCGTGTTTCTTTTAGTGGACATTAAACTTAAATTTGATTACTGTACGGCAAAATTATTGTTTGGTTTACCTTGAAAAAAGAATATTAATTAGGATGTAAGTTTATTTTTTAAAAGAATTATTTTCGACAACTCATTCATTAATCTCAAAACTAAAGAATACAACAGAAAAGTGAGCTTAGAGTTACACCATTCATTTTTAATTATAAATTTTTTAAAAATGTTTTGTATACTATTGATTGCCTTTAAATTCAGATAAGAAAATTACTTTCATTAGAAACTTAATTTAGCTAATTTGCTTCACTTCAGTTTAGTTATATTTTAAACTTCAGTCACAAATTAAACCAATAAAATATTGAGATATAAAATAGTATTAGTAATAATTTCGCTTTTTTTAATACAAAACATATCTTACTCACAGCTTTTTCCCAGATTCTCAATAGCAGGTGGTCCGACAATCGGCTGGTTTTGGAATAATACCGATGATATTAATGCGCAGTTACAGGATATAGGTATTCCCGGAATATCTAAAGATGGATTCTTGACACTTGGCGGCGGCGGATTTGTTGATCTGCCGATAAAGAGTATTCGATGGCTCAGAGTCGGCGGATCGGGTGAAGGATTCACCACACAAACTCAGATAATAACAGATAGTGTAACACGAACTGCATACTATCATTACGGCTCAGGGGGAATATCATTGGATTATGTAAAAACTTTCGGGAAGAGCGTTGAATTAACATTAGGCGCATACATAGCAACAGGGAAACTTACAATTGATCTTTATCAGAATACTTCAAGCTTTGGAAACTGGGGCAGCATTTTCAATGAGTTTAACGGAACCAGTGCATCAGATAATGTTGCTCACAAGCTTAGCGTAAGGTTTTATTCGGCGCGGCCTCAAATTGGTCTGGGTGTTTTTTTAGCTCCGTTTCTATATGCAAAGCTTAATGCAGGGTATCAGTTCTCAGTAAATAATAACTGGTATGCAGATGATGATATAGAAGTTTCGAATGCGCCTTCCGGAATCAAAGCCGACGGATTCATTGTTAACTTTGGTTTGAACGTAGGTTTATTTTCAAAATAATTTATGAAGAATATTTTAGTAACCGGCGGTGCCGGATTTATCGGAAGTAATTTTATTAAGTATGCTCTCGGAAATTTTAACTATAATATAGTAAATTTTGACAAGCTTACTTACGCAGGTAATCTCGAAAACTTAGTTGATGTAGAGTTTAATGACAGATATAAGTTTGTCAAAGGAGATATTTGTGAAAAAAAAGAAGTTGAGAATGCAGTTAAGGAAAATGATATTGACACAATAATAAACTTTGCTGCTGAATCTCACGTCGACAGAAGCATTCTCGGCGCTAAGGAATTTATAAATACGAATGTTGGCGGTACGCATGTGCTTTTGGAAATACTGAAAGAGAATGGTCTTGAAAAATATCTGCAGGTTTCGACTGATGAGGTTTACGGTTCTCTTCCCGAAGATAAAAAAGAGATCAAGTTTACAGAAAAAACTCCGATCACAACAAACAGTCCGTATTCAGCGAGCAAAGCTTCTGCTGATTTATTATGCAATGCTTTTTATCATACATTTGATCTTCCGATATTAATTACAAGATGTTCGAATAATTACGGACCTTATCAGTTTCCCGAAAAACTGATACCGCTTATGATCGCAAAAGCAATGGAAGGTGAACAGCTTCCGGTATACGGGGACGGAAAGAATATCCGTGACTGGCTTTATGTAGATGATCATTGTTCTGCAATAATGGCAGTACTGGAGAAAGGAAAAAACGGAGAAGTATATAATGTAGGAGGCAATAATGAATGGTATAACATTGATATTGTAAAGCTGATTTTAAAAAAGCTGAACATTTCCGAAGATAATATTAAATATGTAAAAGACAGACCCGGGCACGACAGGCGCTATGCCATTGATTCGGAAAAAATCATGACAGAGCTCGGATGGAAACCTAAGTATGATTTTGAAGAGGGGATTGAGCTTACGATCAACTGGTATAAGGAAAATGTTGACTGGTGGAAAAAGGTCATGAGCGGTGAGTATCTGAAATATTATGAAGAGAATTACAAGGATAAGATAATTAATAATTAATAATTAATAATTTGAATAATGTTCATTATTCATTATTCATTGTTCATTGTTCATTGTTCATTGTTCATTGTTCATTGTTCAAATTTGGTTTGAAATTTTTTTTTATAAAAATTATTTTTGCAGTTACACAATTAAAATATTATGTCAATAAAAATAGAAAACTTAACTAAGTATTACGGGCAACAGGCTGCAGTAAATGATGTTTCATTTGAAATTAATACAGGTGAGATCGTCGGATTTCTTGGACCTAACGGTGCAGGAAAATCCACTACAATGAAAATGATCACAACATATCTGACCCCTTCTTCCGGAAAGATCTATGTGAACGAGCTTGATACAGAAGAGAATTCCCTGGAAGTAAGGAGAAAGATCGGTTACCTTCCCGAGCAGAATCCTCTTTATCTTGATATGAACGTGCTTGATTATCTTGAATTTGCTGCAGAGCTGGAATCGGTCCCAAAGGCTAATATGAGTAAAGCTATAAAGAAAATGGTTGATATCTGCGGGCTTGGTGATGTACAGCATAAGGATATCGGCGAACTTTCGAAAGGGTTCAAGCAAAGAGTAGGTCTAGCCCAGGCAATGATACACGAACCCGAAGTATTAATACTGGATGAGCCTACATCAGGGCTTGATCCGAATCAGATCATTGAGATCAGAAAGCTGATCAAACATCTTGGTAAAGAAAAGACACTTGTACTTTCTACTCACATTTTGCAGGAAGTAGAAGCGACGTGCGACAGGGTTTTGATAATTAATAAAGGCGAGATAGTTGCTGACGGAACTCCGGATTCCTTACAGCACAAATTCAAAGGTCAGGTCGAGATCAATCTGATCCTGAAGAAAGATGCAATTGATAAGGAATTGGTTTTGAGGGCTATGTCTTCAATCAAAAACATAGAGAAGGCAAGAATTTTCAAAGAAGACGATAACACAATTCATTTTCATATTTCAGGCAGTAAAGGTTTTGATGCCCGCGAAGACATATTCAGAAAAATAGTTTCAATGAATATGGTTCTGCTCGGGCTTCATCAGGAAGAAACATCACTTGAAGATATTTTCAGACAACTAACATCATCTAAATAAGAGAATCTAAAATTCAATGAAAAATATACTAACAATATTCAGAAAAGAGCTAAGGTCATATTTTAATTCACCTGTCGCTTACATAGTTTTGGTAGTGTTCTTAATAATTACCGGCTGGTTTTTCACCAGCAGTCTGTTTTTGAGCGGAGTTGTTACAATGAGAAATGTTTTTGATATCATACCGTTCATCTTTTTATTCTTCATCCCTGCGATTTCGATGAGGTCATTTTCAGAAGAGAAAAAATCAGGTACAATAGAATTGCTTTTGACCAAGCCCATTTCGGATCTGGACATCGTCCTCGGAAAATTTTTTGCAGCGCTCGCTCTGACTGCAATTGCACTGGCTTTTACTCTGATATATGTGATCAGCCTGACATTTTTAGGAAAGATAGATACCGGGGCGATAATCGGTGCTTACATAGGATTGTTATTCATGAGCGGAATATATATCAGTATCGGAATATTCGCTTCATCACTTACAGAAAATCAGGTCGTCGCTTTTATAATCAGCTTTCTGATTGTCTTCGCATTGTTCATGCTCAATAAAGTTCTCGTATTTTTACCGACATCAATTGCATCCATTCTTGAATACATTAGCATAGATTATCATTTCGGAAGCATTGCAAGAGGCGTGATTGACTCAAGAGACATAATTTATTATCTAAGCGGTATCACAATTTTCATATTACTCACAAAAACATCTTTAGAAAGCAGAAGATGGTCTTAGGAATTTTTGTTCAAAGCATTTTAAAATTTAGTTGAAAAATAAAAGTTATAATGAATAAGAAAGACATACTAATAAAAGTAGCAATAATAATCGGAATCATCGTAGTAGTTAATGTAATTGCAAAAAGAGTTTTTACAAGAGCTGATCTGACAAAGAACAACAGCTATACACTGTCGCCGATCAGTAAGGATATAGTAGAAAATCTTGATGATAAGCTTATTGTAAAAGCATACTTCAGCAATAATCTTCCGCCGCCTTATAACAATCTCAGAAGACAGGTTCAGGATATACTTGACGACTACCGTTCATACTCCAAGGGAAATTTAAATTATGAGTTTCTTAATCCGACCTCAAGCGGGGAAGGTGAGGGAAATGAGCTTGATAAGGAAGCGCAGAAATACGGGATACAGCCGGTTCAGATACAGGCAATGGATAATGACAAGCTTGAAGTAAAGAGAGCTTATCTCGGTCTTGTATTTTTATACAACGGGAAACAGGAAACAATCCCGGTAGTGCAGTCCGCTGACAATCTGGAATATGAGATAACCAGTCTTATTAAAAAGATGACAGGTACCGTTAAAAGAAAAGTCGGATTTCTTACAGGTCATGGTGAGCCGGAAATATCCAAGCTTACTCAGATAAATTCCATACTGAATGAACAGTATGAAGTTGTTCCTGTAGATTTAAAAACAATAGAATCAATTGACCCGCTCTTCGGATGTCTGATCATAATGGCTCCTAAGACACCTTTTACTGAAAGCGATAAATTCAAGATAGACCAGTTCATTATGTCCGGCGGTAACGTTGCATTTTTAATAAATAAGATCGAGCCGAATTTTCAGCAGCAGATAGTAATGGGTAACGAGATAAAATTAAACATTGATGATCTTCTTTTTCAATATGGGATCTCAATTAAAACAGATCTCATACGCGATCTGCAATGCTCGCAGGTTCAGGTTCAGTCTCAGATAGGTTTTCCAATATCAGTCAATTATCCGTACTTTCCTGTAATTACAAACATTGACAGGGAAAATGCGGCTTTTCAGAATATCAAGAGTGTCGTTTTGACTTTTGTAAGTTCACTGGATACAAATAATACAGCTTCAAAGAATGTAAAAGTTAATCCACTGTTAATTACATCTGACAGGTCAGGTGAAGCTTCGGGATTTTTCTTTCTAAACCTTGAACAGTTTCAGAACATGACCAAGCAAAGCGCAGACACAATGTTTGATAAGAAAGGATTTACAGTCGGAGGTATTTATTCAGGCAAATTCAAGAGCTTGTATGATAACAGGGAAATGCCAACGGACACTGTGCAGGGATGGGTTCCATTTACCGGACAGCGTTTAAATGAATCAGTCAAAGATAATGTAAAGCTCATTGCAATAGGTGACGGTGATTTTGCAAATGAAGAGAACAAGCCGCCGAGAGAGAACATTACTTTCTTTGCAAACCTCGTTGACTATCTGATGGATGATGTCGGTCTTGCAGTTATCCGAACAAAGACAACGTCTGAATCTCCCATTGAAGAAACTTCGGACAGCACAAAGAAATTCTTGAAATATTTTAATTTAATATTTCCGTCTGCATTGGTTCTGCTAATTGGTTTGTACAAATGGAATCAGAGGAAGCAAAAGAAGAAAAATTTACAATTGAAATAATAAATAACATATCTAAAATTATTACAGATAAATGAAAAGTAAAACATTTTTATATTTAGGAATTTTTGCAGTATTATTAGTAGCTGCGTATTTTTTGACATCTGACAGAGGTGAAAAGACCTCAAGTTATAAATTTACAGAAAAACAATTATTTGTACTTGACTCTGCAAAGGTAGATAAGATCGAAATTAAAAATTCTGCGGGAAATCTTGTCCTTTCAAAATCTACGGGAGAATGGAGAGTTGATTCACCGTTTCAATACAGGACCGTCAGCTCATATGTAGAGAGCATAGTTTCAGGTTTGAAAAATCTGAAACTTGAAAGTATTGTTTCGACTAATCCTGCAAAAAAAGATACTTACGGGTTTACGGAAGCTGAACAGTCTGAAGTAACGGTTTATGAAGCCGGTGTTCCTAAAGGTACTTTTCTTTTGGGAAAGACTGCTGCAGCCGGGGGCAATTTATGTTATTTGAAAAAAACGGATTCGGATAATATTTATCTGGCAGACGGTATTGATAAAAATAATTTTTTCAAAACATCTCTGGATGAATGGAAAGATAAAAACATAGTTTCAATACCGAAGCAGGGAGTCAATTCAATTGAGTTTATTTCTGCCGGAGAAACATTTACGGTGAACAGAGATTCTGCCGGAAAGTATTTTATCGGTACAGACTCAGTCGGAACTGCATTTGACGGCGTGCTGAATTTACTTGCAAAGTTTGAAACCACCGGTTTTAAAGATACTACACTTACAGAACAGACAAATTTTACTGACAAAGTAATAGTAGACTGGGGCACTAAGACACAGCTGAATTTTCTGAAACTGGATACGACCCCACCTAAATATTTATTACAGGTTCCGGGTGACAGTCAGATCTATGAACTGGATGAGGGATTTGCAAAGAATATTCTGAAAACAAAGAATGAAATTTTAGGAAGATAGAAATTTGCTGAACACTTTGGATTTCTTTTTAAATCTATAACATTTAAGTTTGTACATGCTGAATTTATTAGGAATAATCATTACAAGTTACATTATAGGTTCTATTCCTTCCGCTTTGATAGTCGGTAAGCTCTTCAAGAAAATTGACATAAGAAATTACGGAAGCGGCAACCTCGGTTCGACAAACGCTTTCAGGGTACTCGGAGTACCGCTCGGAATACTTGTTCAGGCAATGGATATTTCAAAAGGTCTGGTTGCAGTGTTGTTTGTTACAAACTTTTTCTATCATAATTTACCCTTCACAAATTACACACCTTTTGACGACATAACGGTTTTAAAAATTATCGCCGGTTTAAGCGCAGTCATTGGACATACATTTTCAATATTTGTAAATTTCAAAGGCGGTAAAGGAATAAATACTGCTCTTGGAATGCTGATCTCACTAGCGCCGGTTGATGTCGGCATAAGCGTAGGTTTTTTCATTCTTACAGTTCTTTCTTCCGGATATATTTCACTTGGCTCAATTGTTGCTTCATTCATTTTCCCTGTGATAATGTTTATCAGGGAGAATTTTTTCAAAGTGGATATTTACGGATACAACACATTGATCTTTTTCAGCATAGGTGTTTCGCTTCTTTTGATTTATAACCACCGCGACAATATTAAACGGCTTCTATATGGTAACGAGAACAGATTTGAAAAGCTTTGGCTCATAAGAATATTCAAGATCAAAGCTCCATTCGCAAAATCATAAAACTCAAATGAAGATCGCAGTGCTTGGTGCAGGGGGTTGGGGTACAACTCTCGCGATTTTATTAAATGAAAACGGATTTGATGTCACTCTCTGGGAATTCAATCCGGAATATGCAAAGACTTTAAAAGAATACAGGGAAAATTTCTACTACCTTCCAAAGATCAAGATCCCCGCCTCAATTACAATTACCAATAATCTGGAATCTGCAGCTTATAAAAAAAATTTGATCGTCATAGCAACGCCAACGCAATTTATCAGAAACAGTTTAAGCGAATTAAGTAACTTTGACTTTAAAGATTGTATCTTAGTAAGTGTATCAAAAGGTATAGAAAACAAAACCCACTTTCTTGTATCAGATATATTGTCTGACATATTTAAGAAAGTAAAGAAAAAAAATCTGCTTGCCCTGTCCGGTCCTTCTCATGCTGAAGAAGTATCAAGAAAGATACCAACAGCTGTTGTCTGTGCAGGTGAAGACAGTTCAAAAACAAAAATAGTGCAGAAGGTTTTTTCAAACAATTATTTCAGAGTTTACAGGAATGACGATCTGACAGGAACTGAAGTAGGAGGAGCGCTGAAAAATGTAATTGCGATTGCAGCGGGAATCTCAGACGGAGCGGGCTTTGGTGATAATACAAAGGCGGCTATAATGACAAGAGGCATTAACGAAATCATGAGATTAGGCCTGAAGCTTAAAGCAAAGAAAGAAACATTCTTCGGATTGTCAGGAATAGGGGATTTGATAGTTACCTGTGCATCCGTTCACTCACGTAACAGGAGCGTTGGAGAGCAGATCGGCAAAGGGAAAAAATTAGATACTATATTAAAAGAGATGAAGATGGTTGCAGAAGGAGTAGCTACTACCGGTTCTGCGTTTGAATTATCAAAAGAACTTAACATTGAACTTCCGATAACTAATCAGGTATATAACATATTGTTTAAGAACAAAGAACCGCATCGCGCAACTGAGCTCTTAATGAAAAGAAATCTGAAAGAAGAGATATGAGATATGAGATATGAGTTATGAGATATGAGATATGAGATATGAGTTATGAGTATGATTTATGAGTATGATTTATGATCAGTGACTATTAACTAATTAACTATTAACTATTAACTATTAACTACTTATGGAGATAATCTTGTTCTTGACCAGATGTTATTGTTATTAAGATTATACTGAATCCTGTCGTGTAAGCGATTTGCTCTGCCCTGCCAGAATTCTATACTAAAAGGTGATAAACAATATCCTCCCCAGTTGGCAGGTCTTGGAACAGGTTTGTTTTCAAACTCTTTTTCAAGTTCCTTTACTTTCCTTTCAAGTTCTTTTCTGCCTGAAATTATGCTGCTTTGTAATGAAGCAACAGCACTGATCTGACTTCCGTGCGGACGGCTTTTAAAATAAGCATCGGATTCTTCCTCTGAGATCTTCCGGACTGTACCTTCGATTCTCACCTGTTTGTACAATTCAAGCCAGAGGAAAGTCAGAGCGGCGAAATTATTCTCCTTTAATTCAACTCCTTTCCTGCTGTCATAATTTGTAAAAAATACAAATCCTTTTTCATCAAACCCTTTTAAAAGAACAATTCTTCCTGACGGTTTACCTTCAGATGATACAGTTGACAGATGCATTACATTAGGCTCGTTAATTTTGTTTTTAACCGCTTCATTGAACCATTTTTCAAATTCATCTACCGGGTTATCTTCCATTTCATTTTCATTAAGCCCGTCGGAAACATATTCATTTCGGAAATTTGCGACTAACTGCCGTATGGATTTATTCCTGAACTGACCTTTGAGATTTTCTAAGAAGCTCATTTTATTTTGATTGAATATTGAGAATTGAAATTAGATAAATTAAACAGGGTATGCAATTTGAAAAGGAAGTTTGGAAATAAAAAAGCCGGGGATGACCCGGCTTTTATTTTTAAATATTTAATTTAAATTTACTTCAGCAGAAACATTCTCTTCTGTGAAACAAACTCACCTGATCTCAATTCATAAAAATAAACACCGCTGGCAAAATTACTGCCGTTGAATGTGACTTCATATCTTCCGGCATCCTGTTTCTCGTTTACAAGTTTCGCTACTTCCCTTCCTGTAATGTCATATATCTTCAGATTCGTAAAACCATTTTCGGTTAACGCGTAACGAATGACAGTTACCGGATTGAACGGATTCGGATAATTCTGTGAAAGTTCATATTTTTCCGGAATGCCTATCACTATTTCACCTGCCAGATCAAAATATTCGAAGCTACCGTTGAAGTCGATTTGTTTTAGTCTGTATTTATATTTTCCCGTAGTTAGATTTTTATCAATGAATGAATAGTATTTCGGTTCATCGGAGTTTACTGTGCATTTTACAAATCCTGCTTTGCTCCAATTATTTTCCAAACCTGATCTTTCGATATCAAATCCCGAGTTGTTTATTTCACGGGATGTCTGCCATAAAAGAGTGACGTTGTTATCATTTACAGAAGAAGTAAAAGCGGCAAGTTCGACTGGAAGCACACTATTTATTTGTGCGAATGTTACGGCCAGTGGTGATCCAAAGAGTGGTCCCGGATATTGGAGTCCTATAGTTCCTGATGAATTCTGAATCCCAATTTTGTAAAATAGATTTCCATTGTAATAATTATTCAGAAACACAGAGCCGCACTTAGAGTCATCAAACAGAACAGTTATCGTTCCGTTTTCATATCCACCGTCTGGTCCGGTCTCGAGTATAATCTGATAAGATATATAGCTGCCGGAATCAGTTGGGTATGAATCAGTTTGAATCGGAAATTTGTCGTATGTAACGATGAATTTATTTCCGGATATTTTGTATTTTAAGCTTCTCCCCCATTCATTTCCGGACTTTCCGGAAAAAAATAATCATACCATCCCCAGAAAGGAAAAATTGCAGGCTTAGCAGCTGTTATGACCGGATCGACACCGGGTTTGAATATATCATTTCGTAAAAAGATCCTCCACCTAAACCAATTATTCCGGTTGTGAAGATAACAATTGTATCATAGCCGGTGCCAAAAAATCTGAATTTATTCCCATCGGGAAGGACATCAGGCAAGCGGAAATAACCTTGCCAATAGCCGTATTCATCAAATTCTGTAAAAGGAACCACCAAATTACCGTCTGTAATCAGATTTACACTTCCTGTCGTATCTTCCCAGTTAAAAACAGGTTGATCAGGTACAGTTAGCTTTCACAGATGAGTTTAAAAAATAATAACCGCTTATGTCTGAGTATCCGTAGTTAGGATCAATTACTGTAAATGATGATTTTATAGTATCATTATAGTGATTGGAATCTGAAAGTAACCTTGTCCATGATTTTACATAATATGTATCTCGAATAATGTTGGGGTCATAAGAAAGAGTAAACGGATCAAAATTAATAGTGTGAGTTTGTCCGGTACTTATTGTGTCCTGTTTGGAATTAAAGTAAACACTATTGTTTCCCTGCTTAATTTCAAAGCAAACTTCAAAAAAACTATTTTGATTGTTCATTCCAAAATTTTTTATAGAAACTTTTGGATTAATTAAAAATTATTGCAATCAATTGCATAAGTGGAATCATGAACAGGTTAATAATTGCTGTTGTTCCCACATCATAATCATTGGTATTAACTGTACTTAAAATTGTACCATTTTCCTACTGCCCAACCTAGCCTTGCCCCATAATACGTTCCATCATTAACATAAACTGAACTTAATCTTTTGTTTGTATTGCTGATTTGTCTTGTCCAATTATATCCATCATTTGCTACTCTTTTGAGTATTGTTCCATTTTGCCCAACTATCCATCCTGCCCAATTTCCGTATATGTAATCCTGAAAATATAAATAGCATCCAGGTCATTAATAGTACCCGATGGCTGACTAAACCAGGTCCAATTCAGTGGTATTGATCTACCGCTCCACGGTAAATTTTGCCATAATTTCCTACAATAGTTACATTGCCATAACTGCTGGTCTGGAAATCATTTACCCCCATGGTGGGTTTACCACCTTCCAGGTCGGAACCACCGTTACTTGTTTCCAGTAAACTACCATCGGCAACGTAACCATGAATACTATCTACAAAATGAATTGTTGTGAAAAATCTATGACCTGTTGGAATGGGCAGCCTAATCCAGGTTGTCCCTCCATCTGTGGTTTTGAGTATAACAGAATCTCCCACCGCATAACCACTATTATAATCTTTGAATTCAATCGATGTTAATAAACGAGTAGTTCCACTGGTTTGCTGTATCCAGTTTTAAGCCTGCGTTTGTAGTTTTAATAATATATCCGTGCCCCCCGACTATCCAGGCTGTATTGCAATCAATAAACTCAACTGTTGTTAATTTTCTGTAGTTACAGATTGGTTTATCCAGTTTTTACCGGAGTTTGTCGTTCTTAATAAAGTGCCATTGTCACCAACTATCAAGCCAACCCATATCCAACAAAACTCAACCGAATTCAAATTGTTATTAGTGTACTGTTTTGAAAATACCACGCCTCTTGTGTAAATGCTGCAGAATTCAAAATCAGAATAATCATTATTGAAAATAATATCTTTTTCAATTTGATTATCTCATAGGATTTTTTTTCCAAATTGTAAAAATTAACTTTTTCATGATTGCTAAAATTTAATTTTCAAAATTAGTTCATCACAATATTATCAGAAGTTTGATAAACTTTACCGTGATAATATTACGAAAAACCATTTTCAGATTGTAGGACGCAGGTCATTCAATGATATGATAAATATCATACTTTTATTGAGAAGGTTTATGAAAAAAAGGCATACTTTATGAGGTATGCCTTTTTAAGAAAATTGACAGGTATTGAGAGGTAAAGAGAATTTTACTTCAAAAGAACCATCCGTTTCGTTTCACTGAAATCACCGGCTTCGAGCTTATAAAAGTATATTCCGCTGGATAGTTGATAATTGACAGTTGAGAATTGATAGTTGTATGTTCCGGCGTTTTGCTTCTCATTTACCAAAGCAGCAACTTCCTTACCAAGTGCATCATAAATTTTCAAGCTTACAAAACGATCTTCGGATAACGAATAACGAATAGCTGTACTCGGATTAAACGGATTCGGATAATTATCATATAAAATAAACTTACCGGGCTGTGATATAGTTTGATTCTGAACATCCGTAAGTATCATTGGAAATGTAGTGTTCCAGGTTGCCGCGATCTCCGCATCCCCGAGCGAACGGCTGTAAACCCTGAACTCATCCATTCTCATATTATTTGCAAGTGAGGAACTTGCATCTGCATAAGCGCCGATCGTAAACGGCCCGTTGCCTATCGGAAGAAACGGCGACTGTGGAATATCCTGTGTAAGTGTACCGTTAACATATACTTTTACCGCCGGAGGCGATGGCTCATATACAAGATGAATATAATAAGACTGTCCCTGTACTACCGGTATTCTTACATTGCTCATTCCGTTGCATCTGAACATGATCGCAGTGTCAATGTCAGTAAGACCTAATGCACCGCCGTAGTAACATCTGATATTATTTGCAGTTATGTCAGTAAATAAAAATACTGCGTTATTGGGATTAACACCGAGTGAAATGTTACTCACCCAGAATCCTATCGTCCAGCCGGTCGGAGGAAAATACGTCGCCCAGTTGGTGGATACTTTATTTGTAAGTCCGTTGCCGCCCTGACCAACAAGACTGCTGTCTGCCATACCTCCGTTTTGAAGTGACATGCCTGTAATATCAGCGTCACCAAATATTTGTCCCGGCACGGCGTAATTCGGTGTTGTATTTATCCCGTCATTGAACCTGTAGTAAATCAGATCAGGAACATTATAAAATGTATTTGAAGGTAATATGTAAAACGATCCGTCGCTTACATCAAATACCGAAGGATTGTCAACAGATGAAATTTTGATCTTACCCTGAGCTGTTGATCCGGAAGGAATCAGCCAGTCATATTCAAATGATGCGGCCGGAACTGAATTCTGAATAACATTCCAGCTTGCGCCATTGTTTGCTGAATATTCTATCTTTGCATTTCCGGTGAAGACACTCGACCATCTGACCGGGAAAGTTGATCCGGATGTGAGTATCTCACTGTTGTTCGGACTAAGTACCGCTACGCTGAAATTATCTCCTCCGTCAGTCGTCTTTAAAAAAGTACCGCCTGAGCCAACCATATACCCTGTTCTGGCATCCGGAAAAAACAATGCCTGCAATGACTCAGTTGAATTTGAAATTTGCTGATCCCATGTAACTCCTCCGTCAGTAGTTTTTAAAATGACACCGTCCAGTCCGCATGCGTATCCGATCATTGAATTCAGCATTTGAATTCCTTCCAATAGCGCATTGTTTACGAATGCATTTTTGAAATTATTTCCGCCGTCATCTGTCCTTCTTAAAGTTCCGTAATATGCAGCGAGGTAAAGATCATTATTATTCAAAGCATATATATCCCAAAAGTTGTTTAACGTAGATGCATTGAGAAATGTCCACGACAAGCCGGCATTAGTTGTCCGGTAAACAACTCCGCCCTGACCTGCAGCATAGCCTGTATCGCTCGAACTGAAATCAACTGTAAGCATTTGATTAGCCGAGACCGGAACACTTGTAAAACTTGCGCCGCCGTCAGTTGATCTTAATATCGAACCGTTAGTGACAGAAGCATAGACATGAAATTCGTCAACAGCATCAATGCCGTATATTCCGAAACTGGTGTTAGTTGTAAGCGGAAACCATGTAGTACCGCCTGTAGTGGTTTTTCGGATAAAGCCGTCATCCCCGCAGAGATAGCCTGTATTTGAATTGATAAAAGAAATGTCTCTTACAAAAGGCGAAGCGAAGATCGGGTCCTGAACAGTCCAGCTGTTCCCGCCGTTTGTAGTCTTTGCTAAATATCCGTTCATGCCTCCGATGTAACCGGTATTGATGTCAGTAAAAAAGATTGACGTAAGAAATGCAGAGCTTCCTGTTGGAAGCTGTGTCCAGCCTCCGAAGGAATCTGAATTTATATTAAAAGATAATAACAGGATCGTCAGAGCAGTAAAACATTTTTTCATATTGAATTTTGGGGTTAAGAACTTAAATTAAAAATAAAAAATATATCGCATAATATATTAATTAATCAATTTTGAACAAACTCATTTGTATGTCCGTGTGAAGAGATTTGAAAATATTTGAAAAAGATTATTAACCTTTTTGTCAAATATAATGTTGTTTGTAAATTAATTATAAGATACCAAAATATGTTCTAGCTTTCCCTAACTCTGCAGCTAAACCTAGAGATGAAAACAAATTTCATTAACTTGAGAATTTATGGGCAAATGTTTTTAGATTTTACGGTTTCATTGCTGAAACAAACATTGAAGCATTGTTATACACGATCAGTACATCCGACAGGTTAACAAGGTTATCACCATTTAAATCAGAAATTTTATGTCCTGCCTGAAAACTTGCGGCATCATTAGCCACCAATATCAGATCGGACAGCTCTATAATTCCGCTGTTATCAACATCACCGCTGTACATTGCAAATGTAGAAGGCGAAGAGCTGACCTGTGCAAGATTATTTCCGTATGCCTGACCATCGGAAGAAGTAAAATCATATTGTGAAAAAGTCATTGCATTATAGTAATAGCCTCCGGCTTTGCTCCAGGTCTCAATGCAGTTTCTGTGTTTCAAAACTATATAATATGTTCCTGAAGCGGATTTATTGAATTTAAAGTTGCCGGTAAATGTAACTGAATCAATTACTGATGCAGAGGAGTCCACTATATTGTAAGGAGAAAAAGTTTCACGAAGATAAGCTTTGACAGTATCTTTTTTATTGAGCCGTGTTGTTCCTGTATTATAAAAACCTTCCATTGCAGTTTTAATATTAAAAAATGTCTTAAGTACATAGAGACCTGTTGATCTGTCAGACGCAATTATTTTCCCTGACGGAAGCATTTGTCCTCCCCAGCATCCTTCGTAGTTTTGATTATCATTCAACGGGTAAGTATCATACCATGCAACTTCCGCAGGAACCGCAGGATTTGAAATATCAATTAATCTCAGTCCTGCACTGTAATGCCCGGTTACGGCATAGTTACCGTAAACTTCAACATTATGAACAATCGAACTTGTAATTCCTGTAGGCTGCCAGCTCGATACATAGGTGATGTTCCCGAGATCCTCAATATTCCATATCTTCAGTTTGTAAGGAGCTGTCCCGATCTCATCGGTGACAAGACAGTATTTCCTGTCAGGAGTGAGAGCAGTATTGTGAGGACCCGAGCCGGGCAGGTTGGAAAATGAAGTTACACGCGTAAGATTGTCCTTGTTGCTTGCGCTTATTATTGTAACTTTAGCCTCATAAATGTTTGCTGCATATATTGTATCATTGACAACTCTGCAGTCATGAATATATTCAACGTTATAGCTGCCGCGTTTTACCGGTGTTTCAGGATCATTAGTAAGATCATAGACTGTTACTCCCTGACCTATACTCGCTCCGTTTACATATATACAGGAACCGGATTGTGAGATTGAATGCGCTGAAGAATATCCTGCCGGCAGAAATTTTTTTACATAATGAATTGAGTCGGGTAGATACTGAAGATCGACTATCTGAATGCCGCTGCTGCCTATTTCCGAAACATGATATGAATAATGGGAATAAGTTTTGTGCTCGCGCCAGATATTACTGCCGCTACCCGGACTTGTAGATTGCAAAAATCCAACCTGATGAATATTATCAGCATCTGTAACATCAAAGAAAGCCGTTCCGTCAAAGCATCCCATGATCGCATACTCTCTCCCGTCAGGAGCGACATAAGCCTCGATGGCTGAATACGGAGAAGAGTGCTGGTTGAGATTGCTCAGAAGATACATGTTCTTATTGCCGAGCTGTGAATACGCCTGCTGAAGAAACAAAGTAAAGATCGAAAAAACCAAAATCAGAAGTTTACCCATTAGAAGATTTAATTAATTTTATAAAAAAGGAATTTAAATAAGTAACTTAAAGCTACTTAACTTCTAATGAAGAATAAAAATTTTGGGGGTCTTTATGTGAAGTTGTTCAATATAGAAAAATAATATTAATAATTCTCTTTATTATTTTTCGCTACAAGAGTATTGAAGGGTATTGGCTACCGCTTCCGTCCAAAAATTAAGAAAGACCTTGCCACGAATTTCACGAATGATCTCGAATTAAAAATATTATCACAAATTTTAAACAGAATTAACATAAGATTATTTTGGACAGAATAAGTATAACATTAAAATGGAATTATAGATTGATTTAAAAAGACTCGATATTAATCCAAAAGGTTATCAAAACAGATTGAATTTATTGTTATTTAATTTTAAAAACATTTGGAGAGTAATGATTGGCTGCATTCACGACAAAAAATTTCACGCAGATTTACTCAGATTTTTAATCGCAAAACTTCGCAGATAACAATTCCTCATGACCTTTTTCAGCGAAAATTTTCTCCATAATCATCAGCGGAATTCTGCGTTTGCAAATAGATCTTTTTGCGCATTCAGTTCTCATATATACAAGCCAGGTAATGGATCATTAACAGACAGTTATCCGGCAATTAGTGCCAAACCCATCCCTATAACTGTTAAATTATTTCTTCAATTAACAACCATAGCCTCATCAGGTGTAAATAATGCTACATCAGGAAAAAGCCACTCGTAAGTAATGCCTAATCAGGAGCAAACAATGCCTCATCAGCTGCAAACAATGACTTTGATGTTGCAAACAATGACTTTGATGTTGTAAACAATGACTTTGATGTTGCAAACAATGACTTTGATGTTGTAAACAATGACTTTGATGTTGCAAACAATGACTTTGATGTTGTAAACAATGACTTTGATGTTGCAAACAATGACTTTGATGTTGTAAACAATGACTTTGATGTTGTAAACAATGACTTTGATGTTGCAAACAATGACTTTGATGTTGCAAACAATGACTTTGATGCTGCAAACAATGACTTTGAAAGAAGAAACAGTGGATTTGACAGAGAAAAGGACACTGCAGGTTCAGGTGAATTTGATAAGAAAGAAGGTTGTATTTAAAAGACTTTTATAAGGAAAGCAAACAAAAGTATTTTATAGGCATATCCCGATGCCGGATAAAGATAATTGAGAGAATATACCGGATAAATAAAGAAATTCAAAGCGCTTCGTCTGAGAACGGCGGTGAAAAATATATCAAAGCAATTGTCGTCACCGCTGTAAAACGCCATGCAGAAAATGAGCTCGGTAAGCTTTGGAATGAATTAAGAATTTGATGTAAAATAATTCGTTTACCGAATATAAGACATTATCTAATTTGATAGTGCAAGACAAATATATTTCAAAGGCGCGATTGGTGTTGTGCACCCACCAACCGCCGTCCGACCGAATATAGCTCAAAGCAGATGTTTTAAATGAATACCGCCGTGACTGCCTCAACTACAAAATTCCTAATTCTTAATTATTAATTCTTAATTAGTTTTCACCAGTGCCGGAGCTTTCCATGTACCATTCAATATTGCTTCCTTTGGCCAGTAAGTTCTCAGAACAATATATGCATTATCATTTGCAGGGGCGGGAAGCCAGTTAGCCTGCTTTTCCGGACCGGGTGAATCTTTCTGAATGTAAATAGTCAGTGAACTGTCTTTATTTAATTTCAGCTGAGGCAGCATAGGTGAATTAATGATATACCTGTTGATGGGATTTTCAATCAGCAGCTGTGTCTTTCCGTCATACATTGTGAATGACCAGAAAGCATTGACCGGCGGAAACTGTCCGGCTTTAAATGTAACTTCATAATTATTAACCGCGGTGTTATAAGGAGCTCCCTGGGGATCTGCTTTATAAAGGAAATATTCGGCTTCTTCTTTTATTAGCCCACCGATGCCGAGCTTTGCGCCTATGGCTCTGTTCATGTAATTATCACCCAGATATTTTCTTGATCCGAAAAAGTCACCTGATGACACGCCTTTCTTTACGTCTTCTTCAATTGTCTCTGTAAATAATTTGATACCTGCTTCAGTTCCTTCAGTAATTGCCAGAGTATCCTTAGCCGGAGGAGCGAAAGATTTGCCCGGAACAATTCCGATCTTTTCAAAATCTGCGCTTAGTTTGGTTTCACCCGGATCAACAGGACAAAATTGCAATAAGAAATTTAATAATGTTATAAAATGCAGGACCTTTTATGAGTTCAGGACTAAAAGCCGGCCAGTTGATCTCAGGCGGTGCAGGAGGAGGAGTTGTTTTGAGATACGTACTTAACGGTTCAACTCCGTACTGGTCCTGAATTTTAATTACATTTTTCAGATCTGCCGGATTAAATAATTGTGTTCTAAAGGCAGCAAAAGAAAACTGAGTATCACACTTGATCACTTTTTTGATTCCGGCAGGTGTCTCGCCTTTCCATCCCGGACCTGCAATTAAAAAATTTACCTGCATCGTTTCCGGTGGTACGGCTTCCTATAACATCATATATGTATGTATATAGATCCAGCAGCATTACCGAATAATAGCGGTCCTTCTCAATCTGAGGTACGGATATAACCAATGGTTCAGCTCTGAGATCCATTGTTAAAAATGAATAAGGTGTATCTGAATTCGGAGTAACAAATGCTTTGTCAGCAGGAGTAAAGACTCTTGGAACGTTTGCAATTTTATTAAAAGGTCCTTTATACTGCGGACTTTTTGTGTCAACATTGTAAGCGTATATTATCCCGTACATCTCGATCATTGGAAAACCATAAATGAATGCATTCTGAGCGATCGTCTTAGTAGCGTCAGTTGTGTTTCCGGATGATTTGCTGTCTGCAGTCGTTTTACTTTCATCTTTCTTCTGACACGAAGTCATAGTAAAGCAAATCAACAGCAATGAAGTTATCAGAAATTTCATTGTGATTATTAGTTTAGGTTAGGGAATAACAAATTAAGATGGAAAAAATATTTAAGCTAAATTAAGTATATCAGTTAAAAGTTAAAAGTTAAAAGTTAAAAGTTACAAGTTTGGAATTCGGGTTTTTAAATTTAGAGCTGAGAGGTGAAAAGGAATGAATAAAATTAAATTTTGCTCGAAGGACTTTGTGTGGAGGATTGATAAGGATTTACATAGCTGGCTGAGGTTCTAAGGCTTTAGAACATCCGGCAGAGTTCTCGAAATGCCCGGGTAACTCTGCCGGGTATAATGAAAATTATTTTCTTGAGTGAAGTGCAAGTTTGTTCCCTTCAGTATCGGTAAAGTGAGCCATGAATCCATTCTCACCTATTGATGTTTTAGGCATATTGATTTTGCCGCCGGCTTTTTCAATTTTAGAAAGCGGGATGCTTAAATCATCTCCACCGTTTAGATATACCATTACACCATTTGTTGCCGGCTCATATCCTTCGCCTTCTACTATTGCACCGCCGACTCCTCCGTTCTGCATGTCGCAGGGAAGAATGCCATATTTAAATGCCGGACTGGGCATAACGCTGACCTCTTCGCCGAAAAGAGTTTCATAAAATGCCTTTGCTCTGTTGAAATCTTTTACCGGGATTTCAAACCAGTTGATCGAATTTTTCATGTGGGTTGATTTAAATTTAAATTGATTAGTGAGCAAGATTATAAACTTACTTGTAAAATGCAAGTAGAAAAATTATCTTAGCAGCATGTCTAAACAAAAACGTAAATCCGACTGTCCGATAAATTTTGCATTAGAAATTTTTGGAGATAAGTGGTCGCTTCTGATCATAAGAGATCTGATGTTTAAAGAAAAAAAAACATATGGAGAGTTTCTTTCATCCGAAGAAAAATCGCAACCAATATTCTTGCGGATAGATTGAACTCGCTGGAAAAAGCGGGTCTTATAAAAAGTAAAAGGGACAAGATAAATAAGTCAAGGTTCAATTATTCGCTTACTGAAAAGGGAATTGATTTAGTTCCTGTGATACTTGAGATTATCAACTGGAGTTCAAAGCATGATAAAAAGACAGCTGCTCCCAAAGAATTTATTAACAGGATAGAAAAGAACAGGGATCATTTCATAAATGAAATTAAAAAGGATCTTAAGAATAAAATATAACTTTTTATGTAACTTTCAACTTTCAACTTTCAACTTTTAACTTTTAACTTTTAACTTTTAACTTTTAACTTTCAACTTATTTGAATAAATTTACTTATACCGATGCACCGCAATCATTATCAAACTATAATCCCCTGGCTTATAAATTTTATTCTACCTTTTCTTAAACCAGATCTGAAATACATACACCCTCAGGATATGTTTCATAAAAGACATGTTTCATAAATTATTATTGAAACATTTAATATAAATTTTTTACTAAACATTAAACAACAAAGGAATCTAATTATGGCTCAAGAGGCAGAAATAGGAAGAGACATTCTTCCGATACCTGAAAAGAAGCATATAGGGCTTACCACGTACGACGCAAAAGACCCCGAAACAAAATATCCGCCTATTATGCAGCTGCGTCCGCCGAAAGATGCGCCGAACGTTCTTGTGATTTTAATTGACGATGCTGGATTTGCTGCATCAAGCGCTTTCGGAGGGGTTATAAATACTCCAAATGCGGAAAAGCTTGCAGCGAATGGACTGAAGTATAATAAGTTTCATACGACTGCACTTTGTTCACCGACACGAGCTGCTATATTAACAGGGAGAAATCACCATTCAGTTGGAATGGGCGGGGTTACTGAAATTGCTACATCTGCGCCGGGTTATAATTCTCTCTTTCCTAAAGACAAAGCTCCGCTTGCAGTTACATTAAAGCTTAACGGTTACTCAACTGCTCAGTTCGGAAAATGCCATGAAGTCCCGGTTTGGGAAACCAGTCCAATGGGACCATTTGATCAGTGGCCGACAGGCGGCGGAGGATTTGAATATTTTTACGGATTCATAGGAGGTGAAGCAAACCAGTTTTATCCTGCGCTTTACGAAGGAACAACTCCGGTGGAACCGGATAAAACTCCGGAAGAAGGTTATCACCTTACAGAAGACCTGACAAACAAGGCAATCAAATACATTCGTCAGCAAAAAGCATTAATGCCTGACAAACCATTTTTCGTTTATTTTGCGCCCGGAGCTACGCACGCTCCTCATCAGGTTCCGAAAGAGTGGATAGATAAATATAAAGGGAAGTTCGATCAGGGATGGGACAAGCTTCGCGAAGAAATATTTGCAAATCAGATAAAGCTGGGAGTAATTCCTGCTGATGCCGTACTCACAGACAGACCGGCGGAGATACCTTCATGGGACAGCATTCCCGAAAACATGAAGCCGATCCTTGCGCGTGAGATGGAAGTTTATGCAGCATTCATGGAGCATACTGATCATAATATCGGGAGATTACTTGATGCTGTAAAAGATCTTGGAATTATGGATGATACGCTTATCTATTATATCGTTGGAGATAACGGCGCTTCGGCTGAAGGAACAGTAAACGGATGTTTCAATGAAATGACTACTCTTAACGGAGCGACTGCTCTTGAAACACCTGAATTTCTTATGTCAAAAATTGATGATTTCGGCGGACCGCATGCATACAATCATTATGCAGTGGGCTGGGCTCACGCTATGGATACACCGTATCAATGGACAAAACAGGTTGCATCTCACTGGGGAGGAACACGCAACGGAACAATCGTTCACTGGCCAAAAGGAATTAAATCAAAAGGTGAACTCCGATCACAGTTCCATCATGTAATTGATGTTGCTCCGACAATACTTGAAGCTGCCGGAATTCCCGAACCAAAGGTCGTAAACAGTATTCAGCAGGCGCCTCTTGAAGGATTCAGCATGCTTTATTCATTCAATGACGCAAAAGCTCCGGATACACACGACACACAGTATTTTGAAATGTTCTGCAACCGCGGACTTTATCATAAAGGATGGACTGCTGTTACGAGGCACAGTACACCGTGGATCATGGAACCATTACCATCATTTGAAGAAGATGTATGGGAGCTTTACGGACCGGATGACTGGACACAATCGAAAGATCTTTCAAAAGAAAATCCTGAGATGCTGAAAAAATTACAGCAGCTATGGCTGATCGAAGCGGTTAAGTACAATGTCCTGCCGCTTGATGACAGGCGGGTAGAGCGTTTTAATCCTGACCTTGCGGGAAGACCACAGCTTGTAAAGGGAAATACTCAGCTGCTTTTTGGAGGAATGGGAAGGCTTAGTGAAAATTCAATTTTAAATATTAAAAATAAATCTTATTCTGTAACTGCAGAGATAGTTGTTCCGGATTCCGGAGCAGAAGGAGTGATCATTGCACAGGGAGGAAGTGTCAACGGCTGGTGCTTGTACGCAGTTAAAGGTAAACTGAAATATTGTTATAATTATTTCGGAATTATAATTTCTTATGTTGAAACAACCGAACCGATTCCTTCCGGACAGCA
Organism: Ignavibacteria bacterium; assembly: GCA_016710985.1. Lineage (GTDB taxonomy): Bacteria > Bacteroidota > Ignavibacteria > Tepidaquicellales > Tepidaquicellaceae > JAGPCH01. Next base: position 44,842 of record JADJTX010000014.1, on the reverse strand, counting down.
TCAGGTCAGAATGGAATTTAAATATGACGGCGGAGGTCTTGGCAAAGGCGGATTGGTGACTCTTTATACTGACGGAAATAAAACCGGTGAAGGAAGAATTGAGCATACAGTTCCAATGGCTTTTTCCGCTGATGAGACCTGTGATCTCGGAGAAGATAACGGATCACCTGTCTCGCCTGACTATGGTCCGACGGGAAACAAATTTTCCGGTGAAGTAAACTGGGTGCAGATCGATCTTGGAAGTGATGATCATGATCATTTGATATCAGCTGACGAGAGATTTAAAATTGCGATGGCAAGACAGTAAGGGCATTGGGATTTCGGATTTGGAATTGGTTCTTATCTTAGATATTGGATTTCTGATTTCAGTGATAAAAGACAGCCACGAATTTCACTAATTTACACGAAATGTTAAAAATGAATTGTAGAATTCCTTGTGTAAATTAGTGTAAGTTCTGGGAATTCAACTTTTAACTTTCAACTTTTAACTTTCAACTTTTAACTTTTAACTAAAACCGTAATGTTTAAAAAATGGTGGGTAATTTTAATTCAGGGTATTCTGATGTTCATACTCGGAATATTCATATTCAATAATCCCGTAGAAGTTCTTTCAGGAATTTCATTATGGTTCGGATTAATAATTCTGCTTACAGGTATACTTGGAATATTCGGATGGATATTTGCGGGTAAGGGTCAACGGGAAACCGGCTCTCTTATATGGAGCATTATTTCAGCTGTGTTCGGGTTAATAATCCTCATGAATCTTCTTGCCGCAATGAAAGCGGTCACGATTATTTTCGGGATCTGGGTAATACTGACAGGATTTAATCTTCTTACATCAGGCTGGTCAATAAAGAATAATAATTTTTTCGGGTGGGTATTGGTGTTTATAGGCATATTATCTCTGATAGCAGGTTTGATGATGATATTAAATATTGGGAGCGGAGCTGCCGGAGTTGCAACCATATTAGGTCTTCAGGTAATTCTTACCGGTGTCGCTTTAATACTGCTTGCTTTCATTAAAAAAGCCATAGCCGGAAAAGTTGAAGACAAAATAAAGGAAATTAAATCGAAGATGTGATCAGCCGGTAATTTTTATGTATATATGTGGTTAAAAAAATTATAGCCTTGTTTGAGAGCGCTACGGCTAAACTTTGTTTTTTTCTTTTTCAGTTAAATACTGTGTGAATAAATTAAGGTAAGTTTCGGCATCCTTTTGGTTGTTATTTGTACTATTACCGCTAAAATTTTTTATTCTGATCAGATATCTTTCTATCTCTTCGTTATCGACATCGAGCCTGCCTGATAACATATCGTTCAGTCTGCACGAAGCAGGACCGGAAAATCTTGAATCTATTGAACTTAACAATTCTCTTAATTTTACTTCCATCTTTTTTTATACAGTGTAGAGTTTCTGAGCAGCATTTAAAACCCTATAATTATTGCTTAGTTTGGAGTCTTAAGTACACACCAAAAAAGGAACACGGATCGGATTTAATTTTTTGCTGATACAGAGGCATGATATTCTTTAACTATAGTTGAGTATTTTCATTAAATTAATTTTTTGAAATCTGCGATTATCTGTTAAATCAGCGTAATCAGCGTTCTGAAAAGTGTATTAGTGTACAAATGTTTGGATCGGTTTAACTTATTTACAAGTACTTATTCAGGGCGAGTTGTCTTAATTCATTAGTTTTCTGCTTTCTGTTTCTTTCATCTTTAAAATGATCCATTTTCTTGCGATAAGATTTTTCTTTGAAAGTAAATATTCCAGATTATTGAGATTGTTTGCTGTAGGATTTTGATTCAGTTTTAGTAATAAAGTAAATGCTCTTAAAAATTCTTTAGAGTAGGAGATAATATGCTCATTTATTATCCGGTCTTTTCTTAAATATTCTTTGAAATTCTTTATTTCGTTATGACACTCCTCAATATTTTTCAGCTCATACAGGGTCTTTATTTTCAGAACTGAAACATCTATAAAATAGTACGAACTTACTTTATTTATCTTTCCCAACATCTCTTTACATACTGCAAAATCTTTTTTTGCAAACAGTAAAAGATTTTACCCATCAGAATATCATTTTCTCACGGATGAAGGAAGAGTCGGACCATAGTTTTTATTAACTCATTGACCCATTTGTATTTTTAAGATTTATTCCTATAATTATATAATTGCGGAATTGATTAAGATGCAGGGATTTCTTTCTTTCAAATCATCAATAAGTCCTTCTTTAGCTTTTTATTCATTAAAAAAAAATTCTTTATATGCTCCGGGAACTGAATTATTTACAAGCTCAATATTGTAGTTCATAAGATAAGTGTAATAGATAGCTCTTTTTTCTTTGGATAAAGATTTGAGATCTCTGAAAAATATTTTTTTTGCTGTTAAATAAGATTTTCTATCGCTGATTTCAGTATCACACAAGTATAAGGAATACAGAAATCTTATCAAAGGATAGAGCTTATTAGAAGAATTTGTTTTACCGGATAAATAAGTCAGGATCTTTTCAATATTAAGACCTGAGTATATTTCCTCTGCAATAAAATCTGAAACCAATAACTTTGATTTCCTTTGTGTATTAATTTCTAACATCAATTCAAGTAGTTCAAATAAAAAAGTACCAATCCGAAATTATAGGTTTCAATGAATATTTTTTCCAATTTTCGGGTCTGGCTGTCTTTTTCAAATTTATCAGATTGATCATATCCAGCTGAGAAATTATGTTATAATCATAATTTACTACCGGTATTTTTGAAATCTCTTTCTTAAGCTGTTTGTATTTTTGCATGAAAGAAGAAGGAAGTTTTTTTCTGTCGTATTCCTTCAGTAATAGAGCGCTACTAGTTATAGAATCGGATTCGATTGATTTATGTAAAAGAAATTTTTCTGCAAGCAGGTTCAGTTCAGAAAACCTGTTCCATCTTGTACTGCTGTTATCCGTTCCGTTAACTTCTATTATCCCCTTATCATTTGTTTTTAGAGAAGATAATATCTGATTATAATTTCTATGGCTGTTATTCGGGTTGCTCTTTAAATAATTTTGAAATTCACTTTTCTCTTTACTGGAAAAGGTATTGAAAATCGTAAGAAATTTTAATTTCCTTTTTCTTTTGTCAATCATTTGGGTGGTTTACAGGTAAAATGTTTACCAATATCAATATTATGCATCTATAAATAAAGAATCAAATTGGGTAGGTTCATAATTTTGAAAGGTTGATTTATCTGTTCATTATATTTATGTTTGATGATATAAAATTATACATCAGATAAAGAATTATCCCGGCTGTTAATTTTATTTTCCCCTAATAATTTTTATAACTAAGTGCTTAAATTACTATCGTAAATTCAAAATTACTCTGCTGGTTCTGAACCTGTATTGGTTTTAGAGAATATTTGTTAACAAACTCAATTTAAAAATAAAATAAAAAAAATGAAAAACATTACTCTGTTTCTGATTCTATTTGCATTAAGCATTAATTTATCTGCAAAGGAGAATAATCCGAAACTGGCAGAAGTAAAAAATTTAGCCGTATTGACAGGATCAATTATGATTCACCGATCAGCTTGAACACTGATAAATTCAACTCTGAAAGTATTTCAACACCATTGTCTTTAAACAAAAAAATTACAGACAGAAATGCAACCAGTCCCAAGAAATTTAATTTCAGTATTCAGCCATATGCATGGTTTGCATCAATAGGCGGTACTGTAGGAGAATTCGATGGTGAAAAGTATGGCTTTAACAAGGGCTTTACATTTAAGAATCTACATATGTATGCAGCTTTTATTGGTAAAATTAAATATGAAAGAGTTAGTTTTGTATTTGATATAAGTTATGTTAATTATAAATCTTTTGGAACAACGACTCAAAATCCAAATTTACCACAGGAACTATCAGCAAATACAACTGCAAAGCAATGGGTTAGTGACTTATTTTTAGCATATTTATTCCCTTCAAAGGGCAAAACAATGGTTGATATATATGGTGGCGGAAGATTATGGAATTTAGATCTTGAAGCAACTGTATTAAAGCCGGACGGGACACAAAATACTGCTCCGGGCTATTCAAACTCATGGCTTGATCCTGTAATTGGTGTAAATGCTGAATTTGTATTAAGTAAAGACATGAAATGGGCTGCATGGACAAAAGGAGATATCGGCGGATTTGGAGTAAATTCACAAATGACATGGCAAATGAATGTTGGATTTGTTTATATGCTCTCACCAAACTGGCCTTTAGCTCTAGGATTTAAGTATTTAGGTGTAAATTATTACAAGAATAATTTAAACTGGACTGTTAATGAATACGGTCCGACACTTGGTATCGGATTCAGATATTAAGAGATCTATTGATTCCCCCTTTCTATAGTTAAGAAAGCCAATAGTTCTTTTAGAAATATTAAAGTAAATTATTAATGAGGAAGTTTTTTAAACAGTTAGTTTTACAAATAAAACCGCAGTGCATTGCGAATGAAATATTTCATTCAATTTGCGGCGGTTTTTTATTTCTGAAATTAAATAGTTATAATCATTAAAATTAAATACCATGAAAATTAAGTTATTATGTCTGATGCTGGTAATATGTTTGTCTTTTTATTCATGCAATAATAAAGGAGACAAAAAAAATACTACCGGCACTAACAATTCTGACAAATTGCAGACAACAGGTGAACCGGGATCTCCGTTTGCAACTACTACAATTGACGGAAAGCAGCTTCCTAATCCTCCTTTTCCATTTGAAGGAAAAATAGAACAGGATGCAAAAAGTTCGAAGCCATACTGGCCGCCTCAGATTGTTCCTCCTAAAGGAGCGCCGAATGTTTTACTGATCATGACTGATGATCAGGGGTATGGAATTTCTGGTACATTTGGCGGAGTTATTCCTACACCTGCTATGGACAGATTAGCAAAAACAGGAATACGTTATACACAGTTTCATTCTACTGCATTATGTTCACCTTCCCGTGCAGCTTTGATTACAGGACGAAATCACCACTCAGTTGGATTTGGAGTTATAGAAGAGCAGTCAACCGGATTTCCCGGATATGACGGAATAGTACCTTTAAACAGTGCTTCTGTCGGTGCAATTCTGAAATACAACGGATACGCTACTTCATGGTTTGGAAAAGATCACAATGTACCTACTCTTCAGAATAATAATACCGGTCCGTACAACCAGTGGCCGACAGGCATGGGCTTTGAGTATTTCTATGGATTTGTAGGAGGAGAAACTGACCAGTGGAAACCTTATCTGTTTCAGAACACTACTCAGATATTTCCATGGAAAGAAGATCCGAATTATAACATGATTACAGGTATGGCTGATGATGCTATAAATTATCTGAATCAGTTGGACGCATCAGATCCAACTAAACCTTTCTTTCTTTATTATGTTCCCGGAGGAACGCACGCTCCTCACCAGCCGAAAGCCGAATGGAGGGATAAATTCAAAGGCAAATTTGACAATGGATGGAATGCTATGCGTGAAGAGATATTTGCAAATCAAAAACGACTCGGCGTAATTCCTCAGAATACTCAGCTGACACCATGGCCGGATGATCTTCCTAAATGGGAAACTCTGAATGCCGATGAGAAAAAAATGTTCGCCAGACAGGCGGAGAATTTTGCGGGATATGTTGCTTATACAGATAATGAAATAGGAAGAGTGATACAGAAAGTTGAAGATATGGGAAAATTTGATAATACACTTATAATTTATATTAGCGGAGATAATGGTACAAGCGCTGAAGGAACGGCAATTGGCACTGCTTTCGACATGGCTGCAATTCAGGCAATCGATATGCCCGTAACCGAACAGTTAAAATATTATGACGAATGGGGCGGACCAATGACTACACCTCATATGTCAGTTGCATGGTCGTGGGCTTTGATACGCCATTCAAATGGACCAAGCAAATTGCATCTCATTTCGGGGGAACTAGACAGGAATGGTAATGTCCTGGCCAAATAAAATTAAAGATGCAGGAGGTGTACGTTCACAGTTCCACCATCTGATTGACATTGTACCTACTATCCTTGAAGCTACCGGAATACCAGCTCCTGAGATAGTTGAAGGAATTCCTCAAAAACCAATTGAAGGTGTAAGCATGGCATATACCTGGGATAAAGCAAATGCAAATGCACCTTCCACAAGAAAGACACAATATTTTGAAATGATGTGTAACAGAGGTATATATAATGACGGATGGTATGCATGTACTACGCCTCCTCAGCCGCCCTGGCTTATGGGGTTAGGTGAGTTTCCGCCAATTGATGCTTATAAATGGGAGTTATATAACTTAACTGATGATTATTCACAATTTAATGATCTTGCTGCTAAAAATCCTGATAAACTAAAAGAATTGCAAGCATTATTTATGACAGAAGCAAAAAATATCAGGTCTTGCCTTTGGATAATTCTGTTGTATCAGGCTACTTGCACCAAGACCAACGGCAACTCAGGGAAGAACTGATTTTACTTATTCGGACCTATAAAAGGAATTACATATCCTTCTGCTCCTGATATTCTGACTAAATCTTTACTATTACTGCCGATGTTGATATTCCACAGGCAAACGCCGAAGGAGTTCTTACTACTTTTGGGGAAGAATGGGTGGATGGGGACTTTATGTACTGAAAGGAAAACCTGTATTTACTTATAATATGCTTGCACTGGAAAGTTTAAATGGCAGGGACTGATGCTTGACACCGGGAAAACATACAATAGTATTTGATTTTAAATATGACGGACCAGGAGCAGGAAAGGCGGAACAGGAGTACTTAAAGTTGACGGAAATGAAGTAGCAAATAATAAGATACCTCATACAATTCCGTTTATACTTACTATTTTTGAAACTTTTGATATTGGATCAGATACCCGAACTCCTGTTGATGATGATGATTATCAGGTTCCGTTTAAGTTTACAGGAACAATTAATAAAGTAAATGTAAAGTTAGGAAAAGATCAGTTAGTGGCTGAATCAGATATACTTCGAGGCAGAATATTCTTGCATCAGTAAATTATTAAAAATATTAATTCATGTGTGACTCTTTCTTTTGTTTTTAAGTGGACCTAAATTAAATCTGTCACACATGAATTCTTTTAAATCAGATTGTTAATGACTTGGAAAATGTTTTTAAGATACTGATTATTAAGCGAAGATGATTATCATAAAGAAAAATATCATAAATTTTTTCATTATAATTCTCACAGGTACACTTTTTATTTCCTGTAATAAATCAGAGAATACTGAAGCAGCTGCCAAGAGAGTTGAAGACAGCATAAAAGCCTGTTGCGAAAAAAAGCCTTCACGGTTTGGAAATTCAGATTCTGATATTTCAGGAATCAAGGATACCGCAGGTTCCGATATTGGAAGTTCATCCGGAAAGACCCCGGACAATTCAGGAATGGTCTGGATTCCCGGAGGTGAATTTTTGATGGGCACAAATGAGAGTGAAGCATACGATGCTGAAAAACCTGCTCACAAAGTAAAAGTTGACGGATTCTGGATGGATGAGACCGAAGTTACAAATGCCGAATATAAAAAATTTGTTGATGCAACAGGATATGTTACAGTTGCTGAGAAAACACCTTCATGGGAAGAACTGAAGAAACAGCTTCCTCCAAACACACCTCCTCCGGATCCAAAGATCTTGTTGCGGCTTCGCTTGTTTATATTCAGCCAAAAACAAAAGTCGGGACAGAAGATGTGAGTCAATGGTGGAACTGGGTGCCGGGAGCTAACTGGAAACATCCCGAAGGACCGGGAAGCGATATAAAAGATAAGATGAATTTACCTGTAGTTCATATTGCGTATGAAGATGCTTTGGCTTATTGTAAATGGGCAGGGAAGAGACTGCCGACAGAAGCTGAGTGGGAGATTGCAGCAAGAAACTGTTTATCTCAAAAGCGTTTTGCATGGGGAGATGAACTTACTCCTAAAGGTAAATACATGGCAAATACCTGGCAGGGAAATTTTCCAAATGTAAATAAAGGTGAAGATGGATTTAAAGGAGCTGCTCCTGTGAAAAGTTATGAACCAAATTGTTACGGGTTGTATGATATGATAGCAAACGTATGGGAATGGACGAGCGACTGGTATGATGCGGGAGCTTACAGAAAACTTCCTGTTAATCAGACTATTTCAAATCCTAAAGGTCCTGTAAAATCCAATGATCCGGAAGATCCTTACGCGGTCAAGCGTGTAGTCAGAGGCGGTTCATTTTTGTGCGCTGATAATTATTGCGTAAACTACAGACCCAGCGCACGAAGGGGACAGGCTTATGACAGCGGGACGTCTAATATCGGATTCAGATGTGTGAAGTAGATTTAAAAAATGTAAACAATTGAAATAGATTTTAAAGAGTTTTGAATTAGAAGTAATTTTTAATTAACTTGCAATCAATAGAAACACATTCCCCAGCATCAAAAAAAAAATATGCCTATAAATAAATTTACTCTTTTCATTGTACTGGTTTTACTGTTTGCGGAAATAAAATTCACATCAGCTCAGGAAGCTGCGGGTGAAAAACTGACATTAAAAAGTCTTACTGAAAAAATTTCAGGACCGGATGATCCTGATATAATAAAGCTTCGCTTTAATTCAGGTACTTCTGCAGAACGTTACAGTTCATCAGTGATCAAAGATTTTTCGGAAGTTAACAGTAACGTTCTTTCAAAATCTTTTGATGTAAAATCCGATAAATACAATTCTTTATCTCCGAAGCAATTCCCGGCAAACAATAAAGAAGTTAAAATAAAACTTTCTAAAGATAATTCAGACGATTACATACCGTGGGAAGCTAACCGGCATTTCGGACTTGCTGTATTCGATGAATTGTTTTTCAACATTGCTTTTCCCTGGGCACTGGCAAGATTTGGCAGAGACTGGGAAGATTCTACTGCCGGAGAGCGCTGGCCTTTCATAGGATTTCAGTCTATCTGGTCTAATATACAAAAAGGCTGGAACTACGACGGTGATAATTTTACGACAAATTTATTCGCGCATCCATACGGCGGAAACATATTCTTTAACAGCGGAAGGGTAAACGGATATAATTTCTGGGAATCTTCTGCGTTTGCATTAGCCGGAAGCTATCTATGGGAATCATTCATGGAAACTAACCAGCCGGCAATAAATGACTGGGTCAATACAGGAATGAACGGCGCGGCATTCGGAGAAATACTTTACAGACTTTCAACATATATTACTGATAATCAGGCAAGAGGCGGTCACAGGGTCTGGACTGAAATCGTCGGCGGTATTGTAAATCCTGTACGATTGTTTAACAGACTTGTAACAGGTGAAGCTTCGAGAATATTTCCAAATCCTTCATGGCGCCAACTCGATAACCTGGAGATCGCAATGGATGCCGGTACAAGAGTTTTATTCGAAGAAGACTCTACTCATAATCCAGGTCCGAAAGAGCTTGATGGCATTTTCGAATTAGCCATCCACTTTGGAAACGCATACCGTCTTGAGCATGCTACACCTTTCTCACATTTTTATTATAATATCGAAATCGCTTCCTCATCACCAAATCTGACAGGTATGAACGCAGAGGGAAGTTTATTTGCCGTCAAATTATCAGATAAACCAACTTCAAAACATTCACTGGAAACAACTCTGAATTATAACTATGAAAATAATCCGGGATTTTTATATGGTAATGCCGCGATAATGGAACAGTTAAATTCACTTTTCAAGATCAGCGACAAATTAGATCTGCGCACAAAACTCGGATTAAGACTGATCCCTATGGGCGGAACTCCTAATGATTATTTCTATGATTCTCTTGACGGACGGTCTTATGATTTCGGACAGGGACTGGGTGCGATTGGAAGAATATCACTGCACATGGGTGACTGGGATATTTTTACTATACAGTACGATCTTGACTATATCTGGACACAAAGTGAACCTACATATTCCAAACATTTTCTGCAGGGAGGAACTCTTGATTTCCAGCTTCCGATAAAAGATTATTTTGTATTTGGGGTCGGAGCAGGCTATTATAAGAGAAAGAGCTATTATTTTTATCCTCAGGATTACTTTGGTTACAATGTTCCCGGTCAGCCGGAGACAAACGCACCGGATGTATCATTTCAAACACCAATTGTAAGAGTTTTCTTTAAAACAAGGATTTTATAAAAAACTTAAATCAGTCTATGAAAATAATTTTATTAATATTCGTTGTTAGCACACTTTGTTTTACACAAAGTTATTCTCAATCTTTAAACACAAAGACTCCTGCAAGTGTAGGAAGTAAGGATTATCTGAAGCAATTAAATAACCAGGTATTCTTAAGTTATACCTATATTCGTAACCTCGGTAATTTTGGAAATACATACAAATACGGTAGCGGAATCTATCTGAATTACGGTAAATATTTTCCAAATTCATGGCTGGCGGTAGCACGGGTAGGGTTTATAAATCAGGAACTTAGAGCAGGTGTAGATACAGGGTATACGGATTTCAAAGTTTATCCTGTTCATATTGGAGGACGTTTTTACGTTTACAAAAATATGTTCATGCCGTATTTCTCATTTATGAACGGATTGAATCTTATCACTAACAGCAATCATTTTTCACCGCAGAGTAATGAAACAACCGTGGGAGGTGAGGATCAATTTTTGGTAAGGTATGCATACCAGGTGGGATTTGGATTCGATGTCAAATTCACCAGACAGTTTGGGATCAATCTGAACATAAATTACAATAACAGCTTTTATGACGACGGGGATTTGTATACAGAAAATCCCACTCCCTCTGCAATGATGACAGGATTTGAATACAGTGCAGGTATATCATACGACATCGGTAAATGATCATTGCTTTTTGTGAGGTAAGTTTTCTGCTGGCTGCATTTTTATTTGTAATTACTTCAGAAAGTTTTTCCTTTTCGGAAAAAACCCGGTTATCAAACCGGGTTTTTTCATTAAAATCAGATACTTTAAAATTAAATGACGGATCAGATCCGTCACAGCCGGTAAGCAGAATTGATTTACAGAACAATTTTTACTGGGACTGGTTTGAATTAAAGGATGACAGATTTTACAACTCTGCTCAGCTGAACGGAGGAAAAGCGTTTTACGATGGTCAGCTGTATTTGTATTTGAGAATCCCGCTTATAACAACCAATTTAACATTCGAGCATCAAACAGGTCTCGGCGACATTTTCTTTGATATTCAATATTCAACAGGTAATAAAAATAAACTAAATTTCATTACAGGTTCGGAATTTATTTTCCCAACGGGTTCTTCATTTGAAACAGGTCTTGGTAAATTTATTGCCGGACCCTATGCAGGAATAATAAATTATTTTAGATCGGGATATTATGGTTTGATAATTACGGATTATTTTTCTTTTGCAGGGCAAAGTAACCGAGATGATGTCAGCGAACTTTCAATAAGTCCTTTATTCAAAATCAATCTGGGAGAAAACTGGTACACGCTGGTAACACCGGATATTATTTATACTTTCAAAACCGGAAAGTTCTTTGTTCCTTACACACAGGAGTTCGGTAAAATGTTAAGCAGAAATATTACTGCTTCTGTAAAAGCAGGAGTTCATTTGAAGAATGACAATAAATATGACATTCTTGCTGAAATGAAATTTTCTTTTCTTTTGTAAACTAAAATGCCGACCGGAATGTCTGTATAATTAATAAGTTATATTTAATAAATTAAGTGGCTATCTTGCGCCATCAATTCTTAAAACAATAAAAATAATATGTCCCCTTCGGAAATTGCAAACGTAAAAAAAATAATCAAAGATATAAAATATAAACTTAATGAACTGGAAAGGGCAATTGATAAAACACCTCAGAAAAAGTTTGGTTATTCTAATCCTAACATGAGTCAACAGGGCTCTCCAAGAAAAAGAATCGTTTACGGTGAACCCGGCAATAAAAAGTAAAATAAATTAATCGCAGGAAAATAGATTATTTGATTTTTATTTCAGTGAACTTCTGAAATATTAATTAATTTTTTAATTTTCCGCCAGTAACCCCTCTTTGACTTTTTCAAGTTCTGCTTTTTGCTCTTCAGTGAGGACAGGATATTCGAGTTTAAGCTCAGAAAAATGTTTGTAAAGGATCTCAGCTATTGCCAGTCTTGTGTACCATTTATCATCGGCAGGTATAATAAACCATGGAGCATATTCGGTAGAAGTATTGCTTATCGCCTGCTCGTAAGCAGTCTGATAATCATTCCAGAATTGTCTTTCTTTTGAATCGGAAGTTGAGAACTTCCAGTTTTTTTTTGGGTCATCTATTCTTTGAATAAATCTTTTCTTCTGTTCTTTTTTAGATAGGTGAAGAAAAAATTTTAGAATTATGGTTCCGTTTTGGCTGAGATTTTTTTCGAACCGCTTTATTTGCTTGTATCTGTTCTCCCAGAACTTTTCATTTATATCTTCTATTGAATTTATTTCCGGTAGATTTTCCTTTAGAATTAATTCAGGATGAACTTTAGTAACCAATACATTTTCATAATGCGACCTGTTAAAAATTCCTATATCACCTCTGACAGGAAGAGCGTTGTAATGTCTCCAGAAATAATCGTGTTCAAGCTCTGTTGCAGAAGGAACTTTGAAACTGGTTACGGTTACTCCGCTTGGATTCAATCCTGACATAATGTGCTTAATGGCGCCGTCTTTTCCGGCAGTATCCATTGCCTGAAAAATAATTAACACGCTGTATTGATTGTGAGCATACAATCTGTCCTGCAGTTCGGAAAGCTTTTCCCTGCTTAATGCAAGAAGCTCTTCTCCCTGTGATTTGTCAATTTCATCTTCATGATACTCCGTATCGTAATCTTTCAGAGAGATTTTCTTTCCGGGAGCGATCAGGAATTTGCTCACATCCATTGAATATTGTTTTCCCAAAGTAATAAAATATTAATTTTATAGAATGAGTAACTGCTTAAAATAAAAAAAATCATCCTGAACAGTCCGGATGATTTTTTAAATGTAAAATAATATGTTTACTGCAACAGTAATATGTTTAAAGAGGTAGCCACTTCCTGTTTAGTTTTAACGCTTTGCCCTCCTGCAGAGATTTTCATGTCAATATTGATGTTGGTCGTAGTTTGCTTACTTATGACACATCCTTTAGATAAATTATAATTTATCACTCCTTTGCCTGAGGTTTCAGCATTTTCCACTTTATAACTCATTTTCTCTTCTTTTATATCTTTTTCAAGGAAATCGGCATTTAGGCTGGCATCTATTTTTAAGAGATACTGACCATTCTCTTCTTTCACTTCACTCAGTTTATAGCTTAAAGTATTCCTTACCGGAAAGATCAAAGATTCTTTTTGAGCACTGGTAAGCGTATCACCGAGGGCTTTAAACATATTTTCATAAACTTTTTCAAGTCCGTATATTTCGGAAATTTCGCCTTTAGGTGATACCCTTGCAAAAAATTCTTCATTCATAATCGAGTTGTACTGAATAAAATCAGGTTTAGAATAAACAGAATCTTTAACATTAGAATTATAAATTATTTTAAGGCTGGAATCCGCAGACGAAACTGTAGAAACAATATTGATACTGTCAAATTTTATTTTATATGTAATTATTCCTGTAACGTCAACTACATCGTTAACTTCTTCGGTATAAAAATAATTAATATCCTGGGTGGATGTAATTTCCCGTTCGTTAGTCATCGGTCCCTTTTCCTTAGAGGTAGTTAATGCATTCATTTTATATCTAAACACATCTCTTTTTTTAGGTTTGATGGTTAAAGTTACTTTTGTACCGCTGTCACTTTTTACAACAAAATCAGAATTCAGTACTCCTGATTTCCCTCCGGTTTTTGTTTTATCACCCTGCTGATCATCTTTGTTTCCGCATCCGTTAATTGTTATAATACTAAGAATTAATAATACATAAATAATGTTTTTTGAAAATTTCTCTGTCATTAATTTTTCCTTCTTGATCTAATTTTTATTTGTGATTCTTTGAATATACCATTATTCAAAAAGAGATTCAAAGCAATTGGCAATAAATTTGAAGGCGTCAATAGTCAATAGTGTATAGTGATAGTGAAATGCAATCGTCAATCCTTCATCGTTCATTGTTCATTGTTCATTGTTCATTGCAAGTATTTTCAAAAAAATTTCATTAGTGGTTTGAAATTCATTATATAAAACTTTATTTTTGCTTTCCTTAAAATTTCAGGGCGATTAGCTCAATTGGCTAGAGCACCTCGCTTACACCGAGGGGGTTTGAGGTTCGAGTCCTTAATCGCCCACAATCAAATAGATTCAAAGATTCGTAAGATTCGTAAGATTCGTAAGATTTTAGATTAGCGAATCTTAAGAATCTTACAAATCTTAAGAATCTTACAAATCTTAAGAATCTTACGAATCTTACGAATCCACTCGATGAACAGCAAAATTCTGTTTCTTTCATCTCTTATCCTGATTTTTTTTCTGAATCTTTTTACCGAACACATTGATCCTTATTACTACACGATCTTAATTTATATCGGGATCAATATTATACTTGCGACCAGCTTAAATCTAATTAACGGTTATACCGGGCAGTTCTCTTTAGGGCATGCTGGGTTTATGGCAATAGGAGGATATCTTTCGATAGCAGTATCAACTTATTTTGCTCCGTTTTTTATGGGTACTTTCGGAACAGAATTATTCGGGCAGACTATTTCATTCATCATTGTTCTCTTACTGGGCGGAATCGCTGCTGCCATAGCCGGGATAGTAGTCGGCGTACCGTCACTCAGATTAAAAGGAGATTACCTTGCTATAACAACACTTGGATTTGCAGAAATAATAAGAGTCATTATCCAAAGTCTTGAAGTTGTAGGAGCATCACAAGGATTCAGAGGCGCATATATTTTTGACAATGGAGTGAAGGCCGCGCAGATTCCCGTTGATATGGCAAATGTTCCGTATGTCTTTTATTCCGTTCCCAAATACACCAACTTTTTCTGGACATTTACTTTCGTAGCGATAATAATTTATTTCATACATAATCTTATTAACTCAACTTACGGGCGGGGTTTCCTTGCTGTGAAAGATGATGAAGTTGCTGCTGAATCAATGGGAGTGAATACAACCAAGTTTAAAGTAATTGCATTTGTCAGCGGTGCATTCTTTGCCGGAATAGCAGGCGCACTTTACGGACATTTTAATCTTTATCTGAATCCCGAAGATTTTAATTTTTTGAAATCAGTGGAGATAGTCGTAATGGTAATACTTGGCGGCATGGGAAGCATGGTAGGTGTAATCATTGCCGCTGTTATTTTGACAATATTGCCCGAGCTGCTCAGAAGTGTTTCGGAATACAGAATGATAATTTATTCTCTGCTTTTGATAATAATGATGCTGACAAGACCACAGGGTTTGTTTGGAGTGTCACTGAGAAGGAAGAAGTTAAAAGTTAAAAGTTGATAGTTGATAGTTGATAGTTGATAATTGATAGTTCATAAGTTGGTATAGTTTGTAAGTTTAAGTAAATATTAAAAAGATATATTAAAACATCTAAAATCTAAGATCTAAGATCTAAGTTGAATTTATTAGAAATAAATAATTGTACTATGCGTTTTGGAGGGCTTACCTGTGTGGATAAGCTGAATGCTTATGTCGGAGAGAATGAGCTTGTAGGCATGATAGGTCCTAATGGCGCAGGTAAGACGACAGTCTTTAATATTGTAACCGGAGTTTATGACCCAACCGAAGGAGATGTAAAATTTTTGGGAACGAGTGTTGTCTCGTTTAAGCCATATCAGGTTGCTGGATTAGGAATTAGCCGGACTTTTCAGAATATAAGACTATTCCCGAGCCTGAGTGTTAGAGATAACATCAGGGTTTCATTCGTGAAAAGCATAAAAGCGGGATTCTTCGATTCGATACTGCAGTTCGGAAGATTTAAAAAAGAAGAGAAGGAATTTGATGAAAAAATAAATGAACTGCTTGAAATATTCGGTCTGCTTGATGTTGCTGATGAGTATGCAAAATCCCTGCCTTACGGCGAGCAGAGAAAAGTCGAGATTGTCAGAGCTCTCGCCACATCACCGAAATTACTGCTTTTGGATGAGCCTGCGGCGGGAATGAATCCAACCGAGAAATTTGAACTGATGAATTTAATAAAGATGGTAAAGGAAAAATTTAAAATTTCAATTTTACTTATTGAACATGATATGAAGGTAGTGATGGGTGTTTGTGAAAGGATATTTGTACTTGATTACGGAGAAAAGATAGCCGAAGGACTTCCTGAAGAGATCAGAAAAAATCCAAAAGTAATTGAAGCCTATCTTGGAGAAACGCATGCTTGAGATAAAGGATCTTCATGTTAATTACGGTGCAATCAAAGCATTAAAGGGTATTAATCTTACTGTAAAAGAAAAATCAATCGTAACATTGATCGGAGCAAACGGCGCAGGCAAGACGACATTGCTGAGAACAATCTCATCAATATTAAAACCAGTTTCGGGATCAATCAATTTTTCAGGACGCGATACAACTTCACTTGCTCCGAATAAAGTCGTTGAGCTTGGGATCTCTCAATCGCCGGAAGGCAGAATGATCTTTTCAAATCTCACAGTAAAAGAAAATCTTGAGATGGGAGCTTACACAAGAAAAGACAAGCACAATCTTAAAGAAGATCTGGAATTTATTTATACTTTTTTCCCGAGAATAAAGGAAAGACTGAAACAGCTTGGCGGAACACTGAGCGGCGGTGAGCAGCAGATGCTGGCGATCTCAAGAGCTTTGATGTCTAAACCAAAGCTGCTTTTATTGGACGAACCGTCACTTGGAATTGCCCCATTACTGGTTAAAACAATTTTTGAAAAAATAGAAGCGCTGAATAAAACTACCGGGCTTACAATTTTATTAGTAGAGCAAAACGCAAACATCGCTTTGTCAATTGCAGATTACGGATATGTAATGGAAACCGGTGAAATAATTTTAGAAGGTGAAGCAAAGTCTCTGGCACAGAATGAGGAAGTAAGGAAAGCGTATTTAGGAGAATAATGAAGCAATGAATAATGAATAATGAATAATGAATAATGAATAATGAATAATGAATAATGAATAATGAATAATGAGTAATGAGTAATGAGTAATGAGTAATGAGTAATGAGTAATTAATATTATTAATGTATAAATTATTTACAGCTAAACGAACTAAACAAACTATATAAACTATATAAACTTTATAAACTATATGACTTACGCAGAAAGAATGTCCAATCTCGGAACCGAGACAGCTTTTGAGGTTTTAGCCAAGGCAAAGAAACTCGAAGCTGAAGGCAAAAGTATTATCCATCTGGAGATCGGTGAACCTGATTTTCCTACTCCTGAAAATATTTGTGAAGCGGCTATCCGCTCGATAAAGGCAGGGGATACACACTATACACCGTCGGCGGGGATACCGGAAATGAGAAATGCGATCGCAAAATATATAGGTAAAACCAGAGGCATTGACGTACATCCGGATGAAGTGGTGATGACACCCGGAGCAAAACCGATCATGTTTTTTACAATACTTGCTCTTGTGAATGAAGGTGATGAGGTCATTTATCCTAATCCCGGATTTCCTATTTATGAATCCATGATAAAATTTGTCGGAGGAGTTCCCGTTCCTATAAAACTGGAAGAGAGCATGAACTTTGCTTTCAACATAGAGAACTTTAAAAAGCTGATAACACCTAAAACCAAAATGGTGATCATTAACACGCCGCAGAATCCCACCGGAGGAATATTAACAGAAAGTGAGATAAGACAAATTGCGGAAACATTAAAAGACAGACCTGACATCTGGATATTGAGT
This sequence comes from Ignavibacteria bacterium, assembly GCA_016710985.1. Lineage (GTDB taxonomy): Bacteria > Bacteroidota > Ignavibacteria > Tepidaquicellales > Tepidaquicellaceae > JAGPCH01. The sequence continues at coordinate 27,036 of JADJTX010000014.1, read as the reverse complement.
GATGAAATTTACAGCCGTTTGATCTTTAAAGGTGATCATTTCAGCATTACACAGATTCCGGGTTTCAAGGACAGAACTATTATACTGGACGGGTTTTCAAAAACTTATGCCATGACAGGATGGAGAGCGGGATACGGTGTTATGAATGCCGACCTTGCGCCAAAAATTGCACAGCTTATGACTAACAGTAATTCGTGTACAAACACAGTAGTTCAGAAAGCCTGTATAGAAGCATATGAAGGACCGCAGGATTCAGTTGATAAAATGAGAGAAGAGTTTATGAAGAGAAGAGATATTATTGTCGAAGGATTGAATTCAATAAAAGGATTTTCGTGCATTGTTCCGCTCGGAGCTTTTTATGCTTTTCCTAATATAACAAAGACAGGATACAATTCTAAAGAATTGTGTGATCACCTGCTTTATAAGGGAGGAGTAGCAGCATTGTCAGGAACTGCGTTCGGAGATTTCGGTGAAGGGTATTTGAGATTTTCTTATGCTAACTCAAGAGAAAATATCGTTGAGGCAATAAAGAGAATTAAGGAAGTTCTCTAGATTTGGAATTTGGGATTTGGGATTTGGGATTTGTATAAGTTATAGATCTTAGATTTTAGATTTTAAATTTAGTGGGATTATAAGACAACAGCATTAAAAAATAAATTTAACAAAAAAAACTATGTCAGAAGTATTAGAAGTACAACCGGATGTAAAAGAAAAAATTTTAGAGGTCTTAAAATCTTACGATGCTATAATGCTAGCGACTACAGGCGGGGAATATTCGCCTTGGATCCTGGGGGCATACTTTGCAAGTGATGATTTTAAGATTTACTTATTGCTTGAGACACACGGTAAATCTTTCGGTAATTTAAAGATCAATAATAAAGTAGCCTTTTCAATTTCAAAGAATGATGCAATGCAGGACTTCATTCAGGCGCAGGGAGAAGCAGTAATAATGGACGTCTCAGAAGATAAATTTGTAAGAGACATGATACTCGCGAAGATGCCGTGGTTCCAGACGTTTACACCTGTTACACCGGTAAGAATTGACGTTAAAAAGTTTTTCATAACCTCACTACAAAACAGCTGGTTTCCGGCTAAGGTGCTTGAAGTTTAAAAGTTCATTGAGTTCATGGAGTTCATTGAGTTTGTAAAGTTTGTAAAGTTTGTAAAGTTCATATAGTTTATAGTCAAAGCCAGATTTATAAAACAAGAGCGGATGAAGTTTCCGCTTTTTTAATTTTCTACCTTTGAATAGCTTTTAATAGTTAGTAAATTTAAACACTTCAAAAAATTTTGATTACAGATTATTTAATAATAGGCAGCGGCATAGCCGGTCTTTCACTTGCATTAAAACTCAGTGAGTCGGGTACCGTTTCAATAATTACAAAGAAACAAAAAGCCGAATCAAACACTAACTATGCACAGGGCGGAGTAGCCGCAGTAATGGATGAGAATGATAATTTTCAACTGCACATTGCCGATACGCTTGAATGCGGAGCAGGTTTGTGCAATAAAGAAGCCGTAAAAAAAATAGTTTATGACGGACCGGCAAGAATAAACGAGCTGATAGAGTTTGGAGCTAATTTTACCAGGCTCAGAGATGAACTCATACTCGGCAAGGAAGGAGGTCATTCGCGCAACAGAATCATACATGCAAAGGATCTTACCGGCAAAGAGATTGAAAGAGCACTGCTTGATAAAATTGCAAGGTCAGAAAATATTGAGATCTATGAGTTTTATTTTGCGATTGACCTGCTCACAGTAAAAAATATTAAAAGAAAGAATAAGAACGGGAAAAAATGTTTTGGAATTTATGCATTGAACGTAAAGAACAACAAAGTAGAAAAAATAATAGCCGGAAAAACAATCATAGCGACAGGCGGTGCCGGACAGGTATATAAGCATACTACTAATCCGGCCATAGCAACAGGCGACGGGATAGCAATGGGATACAGGGCCGGATGTGAGATTGCCAACATGGAGTTCATACAATTTCATCCGACTACTTTATACGAACAGAGAAATAATGACATATCTGCTCAGGTATTTTTGATAAGCGAAGCTGTAAGAGGCGCAGGAGCAGTATTAAAGACAATAAAGGGAAAAGAGTTCATGCAGAAATATGACAGGAGAAAATCATTGGCTCCGCGGGACATTGTTGCAAGAGCGATTGACAATGAAATGAAAAAAAGCGGTGATCCGTATGTTTGTCTGGATTTAAAAAACATAGAGCCGGAGAGAATAAAGAAAGAATTTCCCAATATTTACAAATATTGTTTAGGTAAAGGAATTGATATAACGAAGCAGGTGATCCCTGTCGTGCCAGCTGCGCATTATTCCTGCGGAGGCATTGTAACAGATCTCAACGGTAGAACGAACATTGAAAATCTTTATGCAAGCGGAGAGGTAACAATGACAGGCGTTCACGGAGCTAACCGGCTTGCTTCAAATTCATTGCTTGAAGCAATGGTCTTTTCTAATGCGATCTTTGAAGACGTGAGACGCGAAACGCATGACGTGAGACGGCAAATTGCAGACAAGAAAAGTAATAGCAAAGAACTGAAAAAGATCTATGATAATATATATAACTGGAATGAAGATGAAACTGAAAATACTGAAGAATGGATTTTAATTTCACATAATAAAAAAGAAATAAAGGAGATCATGAGTGACTATGTCGGAATTGTTCGAAATACAATCCGTCTGGAGAGAGCTTATCGCAGAGTTAAAATGATGAAAGATGAGATTGAAGATTTTTATAAGAAGACTAAAGTAAATGTAGATTTACTTGAGCTAAGAAATCTTGTAACAGTAGCATATCTCATTATTGTGTCTGCAATGCAGAGAAAGGAATCCAGAGGACTGCACTACATGCTTGATTATCCGAAAAGGGATGATAAGAAATATTTGACGGATACGATGTTAGTTAAAAGTTAAAAGTTAAAAGTTAAAAGTTAAAAGTTGAAAAGTTAAAAGTTGAAAAGTTAAAAGTTAAAAGTATTGTTATAATAGCAGCGGCTTTATTTTCTATTGTTTCCTGCAATAAACTGAAGGAAGCTCCGGTATCAACTGTACAGCAGAAGATTCTGAAGGCTCCTGAAATACCTGCTCCGGAGAGAATCCGGTCTTATGATGTTCAGCATATTAAGATCAACGTGAGTTTTGACTGGAATGAAAAAAAAGTTATGGGGGAAGTTGAAACGAGAATATTACCCTTAGCTGATAATTTCAGGGAGTTTGAAGTTGATGCTGTAGGATTTAATAGTGTTTCAGTCAGGGATGAAAAAGACATCGATCCGAAATTTGATTATGACGGGAAGAAAATAAAGATTTATCCGGTGGAAGATCATTCTGCGAGTGACACAATAGTTTATACAGTAAATTACACCTGTCAGCCGCAAAGAGGATTATACTTTATTTATCCCACAGATCTGGATCCGTCAATGCCTTTTCAAATATGGACTCAGGGAGGGCAGGAAGATAACCGTTACTGGATCCCGGTATATGATTATCCGAATGATAAAACTACTTTTGAAGTATATGTAACCGTGGATGAAAAATTCAAAACACTTTCCAACGGGTATCTTGAAAATTCAAAAGTGTTGTCCGCATCTAATCAACGACAGGACCACTGGGTAATGCATAAACCAAATTCTACTTATCTTATTATGCTTGCTGCAGGCGAGTTTGAAATTACAGAAGAAAGTTATAACACTCTGCCCGTTCAGTTTTATACAGACCGTAATATTTTAAAAAGTGAATCAGATTATACTTTAAGAAATACACCTGAAATGATACAGGTATTAGAAAGAAGATTCGGATACAAATATCCGTGGAATAAATATGCACAGGTAGTGGTGGAAAATTTTTTATACGGAGGGATGGAAAATACATCGGCTACGGTTCTTAACAGGAATGTCATTTATAACAGGGAAGCTGAAAAGGATTATAGTTCGGATGCGTTGATCGCGCACGAACTTGGCCATCAGTGGTTCGGTGACCTTGTAACCTGCAGTAACTGGAGTGATCTATGGCTAAATGAAAGCTTTGGTGAGTACTCCACTTCACTTTGGAAAGAGCATTATTTCGGGAAAGATGAATATGATTATGAGATATACCTAAACGGTGAAAAATCAATTGGTGCCGAAATTACTAATGGCAGATATCCGGTCTGGGCCGGATACGGATTGGTAAATGAAAATATTTATCAGAAAGGATCAGTGATATTGAATACATTTCGTCATGTTCTTGGAGACAGTGTATTTTTCAGATCAATGAAAAATTTTTTGAATAAGTATGAATACAAAAATATTGTTGCCGATGATCTGATCAATGTTATTAACGAAACTTACAGCAGCGCGAACAAATCAAATACAGATTACAGATGGATGTTTGATCAGTGGATCAGGAAAGCAGGGTATCCGGAATTCAAAGTCAGATATGATTATGATGAAGATTCAAAACAGTTAGTAATGTATGTCAGGCAATTACAGACCACGGATTCTTTAACACCTGTATTCAGAATGCCCATTGATGTAAGATTAAAAACTGTTTTGGAAGACAGGATCGAGAGAATTGAAATTAATGATAATGATGAGATATTTTATTTTAATCTGAGCTCAAAGCCGGAGCTGGTAGTATTTGATTACGGTAATAAGATCCTTGATATTACTGGGTATAATAAATCTTTTGAAGAATGGAAAGCACAGTTTGAATTAAGCGGAAGTGCAATTGACAGAATAATGGCACTAAAAGGCGCTGAACTGTTTTTAAAAGAAGATACGACAGAAACAGCCGGTAAGCCGGAAATAAATTCAGTTCAGTCTGAAGCCCTGAAGCTATTTAAGATTGCATTAGAAACTGATAAGTTCTGGGGAGTGAGAGCCGAAGCCGCAAAAATACTTTCGCAAAATTTCATTTCAGACAGGACAAGCATGGTATTGAAAGATTCCTATGATGCGCAGACTGATCCCCGGATTAAAAGAGAGATCTTAATTACATTTGGAGATTCAAAAAGAAGCGAAGACATTGCGTTCATCAAAGCTAAAATTCAAAATGAAAAAAATGATTATATTGTAGCAGAGGGAATAAGATCATTGGGAAAAACTTTGCCGGCAGAAGAAATATTTGATGCGGTGAATATTTTTTCCGGCAGAACATCCCACAGAAACGTAATTCAGTATGCGGTCATTGAATCTCTCGACAGTGCATCCGGCAAGTCAGAAGATGTAAGGATAAAAAACACGATAATGAATTTCGCATTCGGAAAAGATGTAGAGGGAGTATTAAGAGCAAAAGCCATTATAGCATTGAGAAAGTATGCAAAAGATGAGGATGTAAAAAATCTTGCGCTTAAATATGCAGACTTTAATTTTATGGTTGTAAAATCGTCTCTTATTTTACTTCTGTCTCTTTCACGGGATAAATCGGTAATACCTTTTTTAGTTAACATGAACAACAGAACCACGGATGAATCAATGAGCAGGTTAATTTCGTCATCAATAAAAAGATTAGAGAAATCAAATTAAATGAGAAGATGAAAATTTTAATAATGTTAATTTTTTCTTTTTGTGTAATGCATTTTACGGGATGCACAAAAAGCAAAGAAAAAGATTCCGGAAACGCTCCTCAGAATCAGGGTCAGGTCAGCCAAAAGGATGGTTTAAATTCAGCCGGTGTAAAGGAAGGCGGACATGAATTTACTGTCCGGTATCCGGCACAGAGGAGAATTTACAAACTGGAAAAAGAAGACCTGAATGATGACGGTACCAAGGAAATAATTGTACTGAGTGTAGCTTTGGATACTTCGGATAAATACAGTGATTATTATAATTTTGACATGATAGAAGTGTTTGCGCTGAATACGGATAAAAATTCTTATGTGAAAATATTATCAGACACGGTTGACTATTCCGAAGAGTGTTCTTTTGTAGATCTTGCAAATGATAAAAAAAAGCAGATACTGATAAGCACGAACTCAGGCGGCAATGATGACATAGTATCTGTCGGAATGTTTATCTATGACATGACTTCAAAAGACACCATAAAATTATTAAAATATTTTGACTCAGGCGCGCCTGAAGTAAGGGATATTAAAAGGACGGCACAAATAAAATATTAGTTTCAGATCTGTTTTACGGAGTGATGCCTCAGAAAGAAGCCGTAAATTTTGTGAAGGGAATTTACAAACTTGAGAATCAGGATCTTGTGGAGAAAAATTCTGAGTATAAGGAATTTTTTGATGAACAGATCATCAGGGCAAAAGATAACTACTACGGTTTAAAAAGGAAAATGGAAATGGGAATGCAGCCTATGAATCTCTCGTACCCACTCTACCGTGAAGCTGCAATAGTCATCATAAATTATTATTCAAAAGGTGATGAAATAAATCTGAAGAAATTCTGGGATGAAGAGACGGAATATTTAAAAAAGAACATCCCTGAGAATGAGTACATGGATCTGAATAATTTTATAACAAAAGCATTACCAATTGCAGAGAATGCATGATAAGACGGATCTTTCGATTGTCATAGTCACCTGGAACAGTGAAGACGAAATCAGTGAATGCCTGAATTCGATCATTGAAAATACTAAGGATCTGAATTATGAAATAGTAATTGTTGAAAACAATTCTGCAGACAATACAGCTGACGAAATTCGTAAGATCGCCGGGGAAAAGTTTCATAGGATAAAAGTGATCCTGAACAACGAAAACCTTGGATATACAAGAGCCTGTAATCAGGGAATAGAATCATCTTCGGGAAGAAACGTTTTACTCTTAAATCCTGATACAATAATAGAAGGGGAAGCAATAAAAGCATTGTCAGACAAGTTAGAATCGAATGACAATATAGGAGCTGCCGCTCCACAGCTTTTGAACAAAGACGGTAGCATACAGAAATCCTGCAGGACATTTCCGGATTATTTTGATATGTTTTGTGAATTCAGTTTGTTAACTTATGTCTTCCCGAACAGCATCATATTCAGCAACTGGAAGATGAATTATTTCAATCATAATGAGGAAAGAATAGTTGAGCAGCCGATGGCAGCAGCTCTGATGGTAAAAAGTAAAGTCCTGAATGAAATAAATAATTTTGATGAGAGATACCGCATGTTTTTTAATGATGTGGATATGTGCAAAAAGATCTATGAGAAAGGATATGTAATTGATTTTTTCCGGGATCGAAGGTCACTCACAAGAAAGGCGTAAGCATTTATAAGGACAGGGAAAAGATGATAAGAATATGGAACGAAGACTGTTTGAGTTATTTTAAAAAGTATCATTACAATTTTTTCTTATACAACTGGCTTTTGGTAAGTCTTAAAGTATCGGGTTTTTTCAGAATTCTATTTTATAAATTAAGAAAATGAAAGTAGCTGTAGCGCAGATAACATCTGTATTAGGTGATATTGAAAAGAACATAAAACATCATATTGAGTTTTGTGACAGGGCAATAAAGAACAATGCAGATCTCATAGTGTTTCCTGAATTATCACTTACGGGTTATTCGGTGAAGGACCTTAACTATGTGATCTCTCTTGAACTTAACAAGACGAAAGTTCTTGATAAACTAAAAGCAAAGAGTAAAAAGATATCAATTATCTGCGGACTAGTGGAGGAAGATGAGAATTTTGCAATCTATAATTCCGGAGTTTTTATTTCGGACGGTGAGATAAAGTTTGTTCACAGAAAAATCTATCCGCCGACCTATGGTTTGTTTGAAGAGTTCAGATATTTCTCAAAAGGGAATGAATGTAAAGCTCATGAAACAAAATTCGGGAAAATCGGGTTACTTGTATGCGAGGATATGTGGCATATGTCTCTGCCTTACACGGTCACGATGGATGGCGCACAGGTAATAGTCGGAATTGCAGTTTCACCAACACGTCTTGCAGTAAATTATGACAAGTTTAAAAATTACGAAGTTAACTCCCAGCAGCATTGTGCATACGCCAGGATCTTGTCGAGTTATTTTGTTTTTTGCAACAGAGTAGGATTTGAAGACGGTGTTAATTTCTGGGGAGGAAGTGAAGTGATAGATCCTTTTGGGAATGTGATTGCAGTAGCAAAATTGTTTGATGAGGATTTGATCTATGCGGACATTAATTTTGAATAAGTACGAAGAGCAAGGAATCAGGCAAGTCATTTTCTGGATGAGGACCTTGATCTGACAATAAAGAATCTTAAGAAGATCCAAGAATGAATTTAACCACATAGTATCCCGATAGGGCAAGCTCATGTTTTAAAAGAAATAACTCATTTTTGCCCTCAATTTAGCATTTTAAAAATGAGTTATATAGGAGAAACATAGTTCACATAGTGAAATTAATCCAAAAAATAATATTTACTACTCCTTACCAACTCGGTTTGGTAAATTTAAAAAAAATATCCATGTGTCCTATGTTACTATGTGGTTCAAATAAAAGAATAAAACTTCCTTAACAAACTGGTATTTGGTAAGGAGTAGCTTATTATATTAAGCATTTAAAAAGTTTTAGAAATTAGGTATTTTTGTAAAGTCAGAACTAAAAGAAATAAAATGAACGAAACATTAACAGACAGGGAAAAAGAAGTATTAAAATACGTCGTTGAAAATTATATCAGGATCGCTTCTCCGATAGGTTCAAGAAGTGTTTCCAAGCAGGCAGATCTTAATTTGTCATCAGCAACAATCAGAAATGTAATGTGTGATCTTGAAGATATGAATCTTCTGGATACGCCTCATACGTCGGCAGGCAGGATCCCGACAGATAAGGGTTACAGATATTATGTCGATATGCTTATGGACAGGGAAAAGCTGAATCTGCAGGAAGAGTTTCACCTGAAGACACGGTTCGACGAAAAGAATCTGCACATACTTGAAAGTCAGGATCTGTATTTTGAAACTTCAAGAATACTCGGTAAGGTAACTCATTTGCTTTCAATAGTAACCCAGCCGCAGTTGTCAAAAGGCATATTCGATAAGTTTGAGTTTGTGAATCTTGCATCTAATAAGATACTGGTCGTGATGAACATCAAATCCGGTATTGTCAAGACAGTCATCATGGAAATAGACAGTGAGATCTCAAAGTCAAAGCTTGAAAATCTTTCGTCATTTTTAAATGAGAGATTACACGGACTTACGCTTGATCAGATACGGGAGAGCATAGTCGAAAGGGTCAGCGATTATAAATTTCAGGAGCCGGAACTGATCCAGCTTTTCATAAATTCGATTGACAAACTTTATACAGAGGAAGAAACAGGAAATAAAATTTATGTAGGAGGTACCGGTGATCTTATCACACAGCCGGAGTTTGTAAATCCGAAAAACTTCAAAGAGATAATAGATCTTGCAGAGGATAAAAATCTTGTGATACATATTTTCCAGAACTCAAAACAGGCGGACAATGAGGTTCTGATCTCCATCGGAAGTGAGAACGACGATGAGAAATTAAAGAACTACAGCGTAGTTACTACATCATACAAAGTCGGGGATGTAAAGGGAAATATCGGAGTGATCGGACCCAAGAGGATGAATTATGCAAGGATGATCTCTCTTCTTACATTCACATCTAAATTTATAAATGAAAAATCAATATAAAATAAAACTAAAAGGGAGTTAACTGATATATGAGTAATAAAAAACATAATGTTCCAATCAAGGACGGGAAGAACAAAAATTCAGTGAAAGAAAATGACCTTCCGGCAGCCGAAGAAAATGCAGAAGATGAAGTTCAGAGTAATAATTCTGAAGTTGAAAATGAGAATGCAAAGTTAAAGGATACACTATTGAGAAAAGTGGCGGAGTTTGAAAATTATAAGCGAAGAATGGATACCGAAATTTCCAATTACATAAAGTATGCTTCGGAGAATATAATAAAGGAATTATTGCCTGTGTATGATGATCTTGGAAGATCCATTGAATCCATCAATAAAGGTGAGACAAAGGATTTTGAAACATTAAAAAAAGGCGTAAATTTAATCTATGATAAGTTTAAGAATGTCCTTGAAAATGAAGGACTAAAGGAAATTAATTCTCTTGGCAAGGAATTTAATGTTGATGTAAACTCAGCATTGATGCAGATCCCGAGGGATGACGTAAAACCCAACACGGTAATGGAAGTAATTGAAAAAGGATATAAGCTGAAAGATAAAGTCGTGAAGCATGAAAAAGTTTTAGTTTCAAGCGAACCAAAATAAATTAATGAAAGGAAATTTTAAGAAAAAATGACTAAAAGAGATTATTATGAAATACTTTCTGTAAGCAAAACAGCTACTTCGGAAGAAATAAAAACTTCGTACAGAAAGCTTGCAATGAAACATCACCCTGATAAAAATCCGGATGATAAAGTGTCAGAGGAGAAGTTCAAGGAACTGGCTGAGGCTTATGAGATCTTATCTGATCCTAATAAAAGACAAAGGTACGATCAGTTCGGGCATCAGGGAGTCAACGGTCAGGGCGGATTCCAGGATATCAATGATATATTTTCACATTTCGGAGACATATTCGGAAACTTCGGAGGCAAAGGCGGCGGAAGCATATTTGATGATTTTTTCGGAGGAGGACAGCGTGGTGGAAGCAGAAGTCAGCAAAATACAGGAAGTGATTTGAAGGTTACCATTAAGCTTACCCTTGAAGAAATAGCTGAAGGTATAGAAAAAACCATTAAAGTTAAGAAATACAAAACCTGTACAAAGTGTGAAGGATCCGGAGCAAAAGCTCAAAGCGGACATGCAAAGTGCACCAACTGTAATGGTTCAGGAGAAATAAGGCAGGTCACGCGTTCTATGTTCGGTCAGTTTGTAAACGTAACGATGTGTAATGTCTGTCACGGAGAAGGAAGAATAATTAAAGAGAAGTGCAGTGAATGTCACGGAGAAGGAAGAATAAAATCCGAGTCAACGATCAAGATAAATGTACCGGCCGGAGTGGAAGAAGGAAATTACATTCCGCTCAGAGGTCAGGGAAATGTCGGATTAAGAGGCGGGAGTGCGGGTAATTTACTTGTATTCATTGAAGAAGAGAAGCATAAGGATTTTATTAGAGAAGGCGATGATATATATTTTGATCTTGAAGTCAGCATTACGGATGCGATCATGGGTGCTGATGTGATCGTGCCGACTTTAAACGGCAAAGCTAAATTAACTGTCGAGCCGGGAACACAGTCAGGTAAACTGCTTCGAATGAAGCATAAGGGAATTAAAAGCCTTAACGGTTACGGAAGAGGTGATCAGATAGTAAGAGTAAACGTGCATATTCCTTCAAAGATAAATTCTAAAGAAAAAGAAATTCTAAAGGAATTGTCTAAATCAGAAAATTTCAAGCCGAGAGCATCCAAAGCTGTAAAGGCTGAAAAAGAAGAGAAGGGTTTTTTTAAGACGGTGTTTAGTTGATAGTTGATAGTTGATAGTTGATAGTTTCAATAACAATAAAATATTCCCGCACATAAAAAATGCGGGATTTTTTTTAAACAGTATTGAGTATTGGGTATTGAGTAATTAGTAATGAGTAAAAGCGTCTTAGTACCTGTATGATATTATAAGTCATCGTAAGATATCGCAAGACATATTTGTAATTACTAATCTCTATTGAAGTTAATATTGAAATTAATAATATTGAATCAAACAAAAACAATCGTGATGAAAAAATTACTATTCTCTCTTTTCTCTTATTTCATTTTAATTAATACAGCTTTTTCAGTTGACCCCATCGTCACTTCACTATCCCCTTTAAAACAAATACTCAATGCTCCGAGATCAACGAGCATCACAGTAAACTTTAACACTGAATTGAGTACAGCTTCGGTTAACAATTCTACATTCCGTGTGTTTGGAAAACAATCCGGACCAATTCCGGGTACATTCGAATTTTTAAATGGAAACACACAGGTAAAATTTACGCCATCTTCCTTATTTCTTGCGGGAGAATGGGTGACTGTAAATCTTTCAAAGGGCATACAAAGTCTGGACAATACTCCGTTGACAAAAGGTTACACCTGGAATTTCTGGACCATTGCTCTGCCCGGAACTTTGAATCAGCCGCTTATAAAAACTATCCCTGTCAGAAAACAGGGAGAAGGGCATATACAGAGTTACGGCGCGCTGGGAGTTGATCTCAATGATGACGGAAGAACTGACCTTGCGATTGTAAATGAAATTTCAAAAGATTACAGGATCTTTTTGAACAACGGGACAAATTATGACACAATGTTTGCAATTCATCCAGTGCCTTCCGGCTCTAATCCGAGTCCGAGCGAAGCTGCGGATTTCAATAATGACGGTAAAGTTGACATGGTAGTCGGCAATGCGGCAAATAATGTTTTGAGTTTGTTCATGGCAACCGGAGGCGCGAATTTTCAGGCGGGAATTCCTTATACAGCGGGACAATATGTAAGAGGTGTAGCAATTAATGATTTTGACGGAGACGGACTTGATGATGTCGTCACTGCTAATCGCGGCGGCAGTACAATTTCATTATTTAAAAATAACGGCAACAGCACATTTGCAGATGCTGTGTCAATAAATACAATTGGCAACGGTGAGACAGGCGTGATGATGGCTGACGCAAACAACGACGGGATACTCGATGCATTCATCGGATGTTATAACAGCAGTGAAATAGTTCTGTTGCTCGGAGACGGTAACGGTAATTTTACATTTTCCAGCAGGTCGGCACTGGGCGGACCGCCATGGGCAATTGCAGTCGGAGATATTAACGGCGACGGTAATGTCGATGTAGCTGCGTGTCTTTCTACTTTTAACAAGATCGGTGTAATCTTTGGAAACGGATCCGGCGGACTTGGAACGGTGGCAAATTATAATTCTTCTTCATTCCCTCTTGCAATTGACATTGGTGACGTGGACGGCGACAATGATCTTGATCTGATATCGAGCAATTATACAGGAAGAAATTTTACAGTATATGCTAATAACGGCAGCGGTGTATTTACAAATAATCCTATTATTCTGCCTGCAGTAAATTCGGGTTCGTGCATAACAGTTCACGACAGGGACAATGACGGTGATCTTGACTTAGCCGGTATAGACGAGATCGATGATCTTCTTTTTATTTTTAACAACGGTACAACGGGGATAAATCAGATCTCTTCAGAAGTCCCGGCCGGGTATTCTTTGAAGCAGAATTATCCGAATCCGTTCAATCCTTCGACACATTTGGAATTTGGGATTTCGAATTTGGGATTTGTTTCTTTGAAAGTATATGACGTTCACGGAAAGGAAGTCGCGACTTTAGTAAATGAAAGCAAGCCGGCAGGAACTTATGAAGTCGAATGGAACGGAAACGGCTTCGCAAGCGGAGTTTATTTTTACAGACTGGAAGCGGGGGATTTTAAAGAAACGAAGAGAATGTTGTTGGTCAAATAAATTTTCAGGTATACAATCAGCAGCGAATAATTCAAAAAGAATTCCTGCCCTGAACGAGAGTCTTTCTCAAAACCAAAATTACCACAGAGACTCAGAGGCACGGAGTTTCACAGAGAAAATTTTTTGAAAATATAATTCTTGTATATTTAGATTTATCTAAATATTAAAATATAAAACTGATGACTTATCCAATTCATAAAAAGTAAATCTCCGTGCACCTCTGTGTCTCTGTGCCTCTGTGGTAAAAAACTTTCACATATACCCAGTACACGCAGGGATAACCTTTCACCTCATGAAACAGCTTAAAAAATATGCCGACAATCAATACAGAGCACTGACAGAACTCCTGTCAGTTTATGAATTAACAATGGATCAGGAAGTATTGCATCGTATCCGTGTAGAGCTTAAGAAGATCAAGGCGATATTTCATTTGATCAGTTATTGTACAGGAAAATTTAATGTTTCAAAAGAATACAGTTCTTTAAAAATAATATTCCGAAAGGCAGGCAGGATCAGGGAAATTGATGTAGCGAATAAATTATATCAGGATTATCATATAAAGAACATTAAGGGAAGCAAAACTGAAGATCAGGATAAACTGATTTCAGAATTCAGACAAAACATTCCCGTCTATAAAAAGACAGTTACCGGATCACATAAAAAGCTTGAAAAGTACTTTGAAAGAGTAAACAGTGACTGTTATAAGAAGTATTTAAATATAAAAAAGGAAGAGTTGCAGAAACAAATTTATCCGTTGATGATCGAATCCAAACTCCACAAATCAAGAAAAATTATCAAGGAGATATATTACCTGTCGGGCATCAGCAGGTGGAGAAAGAATAATTTAGATCCTTTTTATAATGAAGTTCAGGATATCATAGGTAAATGGCATGATAAACAAATGCTGATGTCTCTGATACATAAGCATGACGCTGATTCTTCCGGTAATGTTGTAAAGAAGCTGAATTTAAAATCCCGCAGTGATCTGAAAACCATAGAGAAGCTGATAAAAAAATTTTATTGCGTGGATGATTCGGGTAAAATGGTTATCTATAAGAATGCAAATTGAAAGTTCCTCGTCCTGTCAGAGTCACTCTCGTTTATATCTGCAAGATTAAATAAATTTCAATGGGAGGACTCTGCGTTGAAGAGTTTTCCCGCCTATACAGATTTTATTGATGACAGTAAATTCTGTAAGAAGTTTTCGGATACTCATGGAGGCAAAATAATTTTGTAAGGTATCTAAGTCAATGGTCATCACTCATCAAGAAAGAGTCTTTCGCATTAACATAATTCTTACTTCAAAGTATTTAATGCGAAGTGACTCTGCGGGGATGACGAATTATTTCCTTCTTCATCAGTGAATCTCTGCATTAAAGCAAAAAGTGTGCTTAATATTTTCAAAGTCCTGTTTTGAACTGTTAAACGCGTGTATCAATCCGGAAAATGGGCTTGAAGAATCAAAACATGCATTTTATAAAATACCGGACGCATTAAGTGTAACACCCGACGCATTAAGTGTAACACCCGACGCATTAAGTGTAACACCGGACGCTCTGAGTGTAACACCGGACGCATTGAGTGTAACACCGGACGCATTGAGTGTAACACCGGACGCCATTAAGTGTAACACCGGACGCTCTGAGTGTAACACCGGACGTATTGAGTGTAACACCGGACGCATTGAGTGTAACACCGGACGCATTGAGTGTAACACCGGACGCTTCGGGTGTAACACCGGACGCTCTGAGTGTAACACCGGACGCATTGAGTGTAACACCGGACGCATTGAGTGTAACACCGGACGCATTGAGTGTAACACCGGACGCATTGAGTGTAACACCGGACGCATTGAGTGTAACACCGGACGCATTGAGTGTAACACCGGACGCATTGAGAGTTAAAGCCCTCGTTAGAGTTTCTTGCATTTGCAGGGACCCTGACGGGAAAAGCAGGAGAAGTTCAATGTTCCTAACTCATCCCACAGAGTCTTCCGCCTGAACTATAATCATACTCTAAAGTATTTTCGGTGCGGAATGACTCTGCAGAAACAATAATATTCTTCAACTTTCAACTTTATAAAAATACTTGTCAATATTTCGGTTGAATGACAGATTCAGTCTGTGTAATTTTGTTAAAAGAAAATTAATATATGAGCAATTTATTTTTAACCGAAGATGTAATGCTGAATGCATTTCAAAACAGGGACAGACAGTTCGAAGGGCAGTTCATAATAGCCGTAAAGACAACCGGGATTTTCTGCAGACCGGGATGCACGGCGCGGATGCCGAAGAAAGAGAATGTAGAGTTCTTTGATTCTGCGAAAGCTGCGATGTCAAACGGTTACAGGCCGTGTAAAGTGTGCAAGCCGCTTGAGAAGTCGGGTGAAGTTCCGGATGAAATAAAGAATATATTATCAGACATTGAAGTTAATCCTTCGGAGAAGATCACTGATTACGGATTAGTAAAGAAAGGTATCGAACCGAGCCGTGTGCGCAGATGGTTTTTGAAAATCACGGAATGACATTCCAGGCATATCAGAGATTGTACAGGATTAACAACGCATTTAATAATATTAAGAACGGGGATAAAGTAATTGAAGCGGCTTTTGAAAATGGATATGACTCTCTCAGCGGATTTCTGCACACATTCAAAAAGCTACTTCAATAAATCCGAAAGACAGCGTGATGAATGACAGCTTAACTTATACAAGATTCACAACACCGCTCGGTCCGATGATGGCTGTTGCGAGTGAAGAGGGGATTTGTCTGTTTGATTTTACCGACAGGAGAATGCTTGAGACTGAATTAAAGCAGATTCAAAAACATTTTAAGTCATCTATACTTCCCGGTAAGAGTAAATTCTTCGAGCCATTGAAGAAACAGATCGATGAATATTTTGAAGGCAAAAGAAAGACATTTGATATTCCGCTTGTCACTCCCGGAACTAAGTTTCAGAATGAAGTCTGGAAAGTTCTTCAGACAATACCCTACGGTGAAACGCGTTCATACAAAAAGCAGGCAATCGCGCTCGGTAATGTAAAAGCAGTCAGAGCAGTCGCAAACGCAAACGGCGATAACAGGATCTCGATCATTATTCCGTGTCACAGAGTGATCGGCGAAGACGGAAAGCTCGTTGGCTATGGCGGAGGATTGTGGAGAAAGCAGTGGCTGCTGAACCTGGAGAAGAGCAATTACTAATTACTAATTACTAATTACTAATTACTAATTACTAATTACTAATTACTAATTATTCTAATTACTAATTACTAATTACACAACAAACTCTATTACAAGAGTATTAGACAGATTAACGATTCACGATTCACGATTCACGATTCACGATTCACGATTCACGATTCACGATTCGCGATTAACGATTCGCGATTAACGATTGACCATTCACAATCTCTCAAGAGACATCACCAGATGAACAAGCCTTCTTTTGATGCTGCCTTTACGGGCGGAATACATAAAATATCTGTCATTGGTAAACCACCATTGTATTTTAAATCCGTTTTCTTTACACAGCGCATTATACTTTTCCAGCATCTTTTCCATAGGAATATTTAATGGATCTTCCGTATTGTAAAACCTCTTTCGGTTATCTGACTGCTCTTTAGATAATACTTCCAGTTGTATTTCCGGAACTGTATTTAAAATGACCAACGCTGAATCATTTAGTATCCTGAATATATCAGGAAATAATCTGAAGTGTTCATTTGGATTATCTGACAATGCAGTGTCGGCAATTACAAAATCAACTTTTGCATCTGAGTTTTTAAGAAGTGCATACGAATCACCGATCCTTATTTTTGCATCAGGGAAATTTTTTCTGAGTGACGCTTCGCAATCCGGATCGATCTCCCATACTTCAAGTTCCTTAAAATAAGGCGCATAGTCTTTAGTGATCTGATGTCCGTATCCGCCAAACATTTCCAGAGCACGCATTTTTTCTAAAGGCACTCCGCGCTTCTTAAGCTCTTCCATTTCCTGAATGATCGGAATTAATTTCAAACTGCGCCTTGCATCCCAAAATAAATTTTTAACTTTTTGTACCATTGATATTTAAATTAATTTTATTTTCTAAATCCTTTGCTTTTACTTTTGACTGTATGATCCGGAATTTACCTCTCCAGGTCCTTGGAATTTCTTCTACCTCTTCAACACTGACCTGTACATCTCCGACAAGATCCTTTAAAGAATTGACAAGTGTGTTTCTTGTTACATCAGACCATCCTTCCACGGGCACAACTTTTACAGTGAAACTATCGAGTGTCTCCTGAGTGATCTGCGCTTCACGTATCTTCAGATGAGGACCTAAGATCACGTCTATCTGCACAAGCTGTCTGCCGTCTTTTGTTATGATCGCATCATCAAGTCTTCCAATGAATTTTTCTACAAGCGGCAACGTACGTCCGCACGCGCAAGGTTCCTGTATCGAAGGATACTGCGCCATGTCCATGAGATCATAACGGATAAGAGGCATTCCTTCATTCAAAAGACCTGTACTGATTATCCTTCCCGGTGTACCGTTCTCTACAGGCTGATCAAAGTTATCAAGTAATTCTTCATATCCTGCTTCCGGCCAGAGATGCAGTTTCCCGTGTTCACATTCGCTAGCCGCACAAAGCATTTCAGCCTGCCCGAATGTCTCGCGGACCGGACAGTCAAAAGCTTGACTGATCGTTTCTTTTTGAAAATCAAAAAGAGGTTCAGCATCGGTGACCACAACTTTTAGTTTTACCTTAATATTTTCCCTTATTGCTGCCTGCGCTAATTGATGAACACTCTCTGAATAAGAATACATATGAACTATCGAATGTTTCTGCATTGCCTCCAGATAGTATTTTAAAAATTCAGGACGCATGTGAAAAGCTGAAAGATATAACTGGTGAAACGCACTGTTCCAGACCCAGAACGGCGGCTTGGTATTTTTCAAAGGAATTATATTCTGTCCGCCTATGATAGCCCAGTTGTCTTCAAGGGAAACTCCGTACCATCTCCGCCATCTCGCTTCAAACAATGCATACCATTTATGAAGCAGCTCTTTGCTGCACCACAGATCAAGAGGCGTTCCGGTTGTTCCGCTGGTATGCTCCCTGTACATTTTCTTTTTATCATATCCGTCCGCAACAAATGCATCCTGATTTTGCCTCAGAGCCTCTTTTGTAAGTATTGGCCAGTTTTCAAGTTTGTTCCAGGAAGCATTATCTCCATCCTGACGCCGCTTACTCCAGTAGTCACGGTAATAAGGAACCTTCGTAGCGGAGTATTCAAGCATATAAGCAAGACGTTCTTCTTTCCATTTCTTCCATCTCGCAGGGTCCCACCTTTCTCTTTCTAAAGCTTCCTGAACTAATATTTCCGTTTCCGGTCCGTATCTCCATTGTTTTAAATAATGTCCGTAAACACTTGCAGCTAAAGATTTGAATGAATAAGGAAGTTTATTATATATGTTTAGAATTGCGTCGTTCATTTAAAATGAATAGTAATCAGAGTTTGCATATTATGTCATATTATTTTTTGAATTAAGTGAAAAATTTATCCTTTAGAGGACTCTCTGAAAAGGGATGGTATGGAGGGTTTGTTAGGTTTTATTCTAAATCGGATTTTGCTTTGTCATTCTTCCACATTCCATAACTTTCTGTCCATCCTTTAGTCTTGAACCTGTACCAAAAGTGCAAAGTCAAGGAAACGACAAACAGTATAAGTAAAATAATCCAAAGCATTTGGCTTCCCCAAAAAAAGTAAAGAATAATTCCCAGTAAAATGTATTTCAGGATCCTGAACCAGACTGGCTGAGAATGTTTTGAAAAGGCAACCTCTAATTCTCTTTTTAAGATTTTATTAAATGACATGGTACATTATTTAACTCAGTTTTTGGAATGTCTCCATTCAGAATAATATATTTATTAAGATTAATGCAGCCGATATCCTGTTATGTATTATTTCTATCGATCTTTCAGGCAGCTTATTTATGTTTACCGAATTAATTTATCGTCTTGCAACCGCAATGATATGCGGGCTCATCGCAATAATATCTTCATTTGATTCTACAATACTAATGATATTCCGTAACTTCTTCATATAATTTATGTCTTCTGATTTTACCTGAAAATTATTAACAATCCATCCGAAGCTTTCTATTGCAATTAATTTTTCAAACTTCAAACCGCTTTCAGTTATTTCATTCTTTATTTCTGAATGAGTATGAAAATAGGCTGTTGTAAAATATTCCGGATTTCCGGTTTCATTTAAATGAACACCTGTTTTTAAATCATTAATCAGCAGCTTTTCAAATTGGTCATCATTAATTAGATCTCTTTTAAATCCGTCAAACAATGATGCGTATCTTGAAATTACTGCAGCTAAAAGTATGCCGTCAGGCTTAAGAACCCGCTTTGCTTCGGATAAAGCTTTTAACCGTTCCTCTTTACCTGTCAAATGATAAAGCGGACCTAATAAAAGAACCAGATCGAATTGAGCATCCTCGAACTTTAAATCTGTTGCATCACCTGTGCTGGAGTAAGTCAATTGATCCTGTGTTCAGAGAATGTTTGTTTACTAATTCTATATTTACCGGAGACAGATCTATAAGACTCACACTGTGCCCTTTTTCCTGAAGCCAGAATGCATAATATCCTGCACCTCCTCCTACATCAATAATATTCATTTTGTCTTTTGATAAATACCGTGAAACAATCTCTTTTGTTCTTATTCCCTCCAGCTTAAAAAATTCGAGCTCCAGACGGTCTTTCTCATGTTCGTTTGAGTAGTATTGATTAATATTTTTTCTGTCCATTTTGATTTGTTGTTAATTCTTGCTCAAAGGTATCAAAGGTCAATAGTGAATACTCAATACTCAATACTCAATACTCAATACTCAATACCCCTACTTTTCAAAAGTTAATAGTTGTCTCAGGTGTAATCATCTTTACCATTTCCTTAAATATGTTAAATGCCTGCGCGCCTGATTTAGGATCGTCTGATTCTGTTGTATAAATAATTACAGTCAGATCTTTCGACGGCAGATAACCGAATGCGCCGCTGTATCCGTTGAAGCTTGGATTTTGTGCATACCATCCATTGGCGACAATGAATCCCGAAGCGAAATAGAGATCGGGACGTGTTGCTGAAACCGGACGGCTGACAAGAGAGTCAAAGTAAGCAGGTGTAAGAAGATCGCCTTTACCGAACACGCGAGCCCATTTGCCAAGGTCGCTTAATGTCGAATATAATGGTCCTGAATCTCCCGTCCATGACGGATTCCAGAATGTAGCGTCTTCATATATCCCGCGATCCGAACTGAATGCGTGAAGAACAGGAGCAGGAAGACCGGGATTAATGCTATAGCCGGTATGTTCCAGTTTCAAGGGACTAAATATGTTTTCTGAATAAAGTTCAGACATTGTCTTCCCGGTTGCCTTTTCTAAAACCTCTCCGAGAATTGTGAATTCGGTGTGTGAGTATTTTTGATCTGTTCCGGGGGGAAAATTGAGTTCACCGTCATTCACAGAATATGCAAAGATTTCTTCCCTGCTAAAATTCCGGAAAGGTTCTTTCAGAACAAGATTTATAAAATCCTTATTTACAACATAGTCTTTATAGCCGGCAGTGTTTTTGATCAGCATTCCGATTGTCACTTTATCAGCTGCAAGAAAATCAGGAAGCCACTTTGAGATCTTATCATCGAGATTGATTTTCCCCTGTTCGGCTAATATCATCAGCAGAGTTCCAAGAAATATTTCCGATACACCTCCAATACGCAGATGCATGTCAATGTTTGCCGGAACTGACGTCATTGATTCTCCCAGTGCTACTGTCAGTAACTCCTGATCACCTTTCCATATCCCGGCAATAAGCTCATTCACTCGCGTATCTTCTTTCAATCCGGCAAGTTTGTTTTGTAAAGAATCCTTTGTAATATTAGTTTGTCCGGAAACATTTGAAAAGAATAAAAGAAAATTAAAAAACAGTAGAATGAATAAAGAAATGAAGAGTCTTTTCATTTTAAAATATATTTAATTAAAAAATCTTTTATAAAAAATTTAAAATAAAACTAAACATAATAGCCCGTAGTTACAATGTTCAATGTTCAATGTTCAATGTACAATGTTCAATGTTCAATGTTCAATGTTCAATGTCCAATGTTCAATGTACAATGTTCAATGTTCAATACTTTATCTGTAATCTGTAATTTGTAATTTGTAATTTGTAACTCGTAACTCGTAACTTAATTTAATTTGAATGAACATTCCATCCGGATCAGTAACGTTTCTTTTTACAGATATCGAAGGAAGCACAAGTCTGGCTCAGGAGTTTCCCGATTCTCTTCCGTCAGCTTTAGAAAAGCATCATGCTATATTAACTGAAACAATAGAATCCAACAACGGTTTTGTATTTGAAATTGTCGGCGATGCATTCTGCTGCGCTTTTGAAAAAGCAGAAGATGCTGTCAAAGCTGCTGTAGATGCACAGTTAAATCTGGCAAATGAAAAGTGGGACAATGCGGTGATCAGAATCAGGATTGGAATTCACTCGGGAGATGCGGAATGGAATGGTAAAAAATACAGAGGTTACATTACACTTGCCCGGACAGCGAGAGTTATGTCTGCTGCATACGGTGAACAGATAATTATTTCAAACGATGCTTATATATCTGCGAAAGAAAAAATTCCGGATAAGATCTCATTTCGTGATCTGGGAGAAAGAAGATTAAAAGATCTTAAGCATCCGTTGAGACTTTATCAGATCATTTCAAAAGGTTTAGTTTCAGATTTCCCCCCTTTAAAAACTCTTGAAGCGCGGCCGAATAATCTCCCCATCCAGCTTACAAGTTTTATCGGAAGGGAAGATGAGATGAAGCAGGTAAAAGACTTATTAAAACAAACTCATTTGCTGACTCTTACCGGTTCGGGAGGTGTTGGTAAGACACGTCTGGCAATGCAGATTGCAGCGGATGTGATTGATGATTTTGATCACGGAGTATGGATCGCAGAACTTTCACCGGTCTTCGAACCGGAAATTTTACCGAATGTAATAATGAAGGTTTTGGGATTAATGGAAGAACCGAATAGAAATACCGGTGATACTTTATGCGATTACTTAAAGGATAAAAAACTCCTGATCATACTTGATAATTGCGAACAGCTGGTTGATCATTGTGCAGCTCTTGCTGAAAAACTTTTGAGAAACAGTCCGGGATTAAAAATAATCGCAACAAGCCGCGAGGCTTTAAGATGTGCCGGAGAGCAGACTCATAATGTATTATCACTTAATGTTCCTGTTCCGGGAGTTGAAAATTCAATCGAGAAATTAGCGCAATTTGAAGCAGTAAGATTATTTATTGAGACAGCTATGGCGGTTGATTCGGAATTTCGAATTAACAAAAACAATGCTCCGGCGATCGCGGCGATATGTTATCAGCTTGACGGAATTCCGTTAGCGATCGAGCTTGCAGCGGCTAGAATAAAAATATTATCAGCTGAAAAAATTCATGAAAGACTTGGTGACAGATTTAATTTACTGACCGGCGGAAAGAGAACAGCACTTCCGAGACAGAAGACCCTCAAAGCATTAGTGGACTGGAGTTATGATTTACTCACTGAGGAAGAGAAAATTTTGTGGAGAAGATTGTCGGTATTTTCCGGCGGCTGGACAATGGAAGCAGCGGAGGAGGTTTGCTCTGATCAGAATTTTAAGAAAGAAGGGATGCTTGAATTACTGAACCAGTTGACCTCGAAATCAATAATTATCTATGAGAGGGAAAACGAGCGGTACAGGATACTGGAAACTTTAAAACAATACGGAAAGGATAAGCTTAAGGAAGCAAAAGAAACAGAAGAAATATTATCGAAGCACTTAAATTATTTCATGGGACTTGCAGAAGCCGCTGAACAAAAGTTATACGGAAAAGATGCACAGGTCTGGATTGAGAAGCTTGAATCAGATCACGTCAACCTTCAATCGGGAATTGACTGGTCGTTGTCAGGAGGGGACAGGGAAAAAGGAATACGGCTTGCAGAATCACTTTGGTATTTCTGGGATATTCGCGGTCATTATTCAATCGGAATAATTCTGATGCAAAAATTTTTAGACAATGCACAGGACATGAGTAAATCTTCATTGAGAAAATTATTAAGCCGTACCGGCGCATTAACTTCTAACCGCGGTGAATTTGTCAATGCTGTAAATTTTTTGGAAGCGGGTCTTAAATCAAGCCGCGAAATAAATGACAAACATAATATCAGTTTCACTCTAAGCAGATTAGGAATGACTGAACAAAGCCGCGGGAATTTTGAAAAGGCTCAGAAGTATCATGAGGAAAGCCTCGCATTAAGCCGTGATTCAGGAAAGATCAGTGAGTCAGGAGATACATTAAGTCAAATGGGGCGTTTAGCTTATGACCGGGGTAACTATGATGAAGCTCATAAATTTTATACCAAGAGCCTTGATCTGCTAAGAGAGACTGGTGATAAAAGCAGAATTGCTTTCTCGCTGAACGGTCTTGGAATAGTTGCATTCAAACGCGGATATTATGAACAGGCTGAAAAATTTTTCAATGAAAGTTTAGACTTAAGACGTGAAGTAGGTGATATCAAAGGAATTGCCGGTTCACTCGGCAACCTGGGAAATTTAACTTCAGATCTGGGTAATTATGAGCAATCTCAAAAGTATCAGGAAGAAGCGCTTTTATTATATCGAAAGATCGGAGACAAAAGAGGCACTTCAAATTCACTCTATAACTTTGGAAATTTATTAAACTATCTGGGAAATTATGAGCAGGCACAAAGTTATTTTGAAGAGAGCCTGATATTATACCGCGAGATGGGTGACAAATACAGTATTGCATATTCTCTCTATGGTCTGGCTTTGTTATTATTAGACCGCGGTGATATTGAAAAGGCAAGGAAACTAAACGAAGAAAGTCTGCTGCTTCAGCTTGAGATCGGTGATAAATCTTTGATCTATCATATAATAATAGAGTTCGCCTGTATTTTTAATTTAATCAATCTTCTGCCAATTTCAGTAAAGTTACTTGGCGCTGTCGAATTGAATCTGAAATCCAACAGTGTCGTCCTTGAATCAAAAGAACAAACGCGGCAGGAGCACATCATAAAGAGTCTTCGTGAAAAGTTAAGTGATGAAGAATTTTTGAAATACTTTGAAGAAGGGAAGAAACTTACAATTGAAGAAGCGGCGCAGTTAGCAGTTAATAACGCGAGACGTGAGACGTGAGACGTGAAACGTGGAACGTCAAACGTCAAACGTCAAACGTCAAACGTCAAACTTCAAACGTGAGAAAAACTCGTAACTCGTAACTGGTAATTGTTATTTGTAATATTTCCGAATTATTCTAACCGTTTCAAAATCCCCTCCGCTGTTATCAGCAACGAAGATGCCTATTTTGCCTGAAGTTCTGTCGCTCAATTTTTCTACAACCAAAGATGGAGTTTCATTATCATTAATAAATGCTTTAACGGTTTTATCATCTATGACCAGTTTCATTTTAAACCAACCCTTAGGATCCGGCGGATCAATAATTTTATTTTCAAATACACCGGTTTGTTCGGTTCTTAATTTTTCCCATCCGTATTCCGGATGAGATACATATTGAATTGCGCGGATGCGTCGTATTGAATCTTCTGCTAAAAAATTAAAGGGGCGGCAATAAACAGCATCAAAAGTACTGTCATTTGTACCGTGGAATGCAATTCCAATGAAGCTCCTTTGATACTCATCTATACCCCGCATTACAACTTCAATTGTTCCATTCTGAAATTCCTCTGCCGGTAACCAGATCAGCGCATCCCCTCTGTTTCGGGAAAGACTAATATATTTTTTATCCCCTGAATTCTCAAAAACCATTTCCCTGTTGCTTACCTGAATTTCATTATTCTGCAGATCATATAAATTAATGCTTTCTGTATCCTGCGCAAATGTTTCTTCAGAAAAAAATATCAACACTGAGCAAAAGACCAATAAATTTACAATAAAGATTCCTGAAATTTTTGAAAGTGTAATTGACTTATTCATTTTTATTTTATTTTAATTTTTAAATAATAAATTTAAAGGTCTTAAGTTATTCGGATTATAATTAGAAAAGTTGGAGATGTTCAATGTTCAATACTTTTTTTTAAATCTGTAATTTGTACTTATTAAATTATTAACGTAAGTTACGCACTTTGTCATTCTGAACGAGCGCCGGGCGGGAATCCAATCAACAAACTTGAATATTCCCAAAAAGTTTTGGAACCTTGATCCTTCGTGAGTCTCCCGCATTGAAAAATTTTTAATGAAAGATAAAAATGATGCGGGGACTCAGCGGGACGACTATACTCCGCTAGTCCTTCCAAATATTTACTTATTTAAAATATAAGGAAGAGATGGTTGTCTTCGCAGAGTCATTCCGCCGGAAATATTTTAAAGAATGGGAACAATTTAAGCGGAAGACTCTGCGAAGTGCTCCTCCGCCGATTTTCCATTTGAAACAGATAATCATTTAAATACACAGGAGTGACTCGGCGGAAACGTTAAAATATACCAACTTAAAATATATATTTTAAGCGGATGTGAACAAAAGACGCATTTCTTTGTTTCTTTCATGTTTGTGTCAGGTTGTATATTTTTTTAACAATTAAAGCAATATGAAAACTTATTTAGCAGCAATACTCATAATATTTTGTTTTGCTTTTCCAAATTCAAGTAAAGGGGTTTCTGAACAGAATAAAAATCCTACCTATGTCAGCAGTTTTAATTCTAATAGTGAATTATATTATTTTATCCATTCCACTGTAAGAAATAATGTTACACTTAAATGGATGAAACATTTAGATTTTAATACAGCAGGCTTCGATATAGAAAGAGCTATTATCAATTCCGAAGATATATATGTAAGGGTAGGATATGTAATTCCTGATAGTCCGAATCAGACATTATTTAGTTTTGCAGAGAGACTGGCTACCGGAGCTTATAATTATCGTCTAAAGCAGACTGATGAAGAAGGTAATATTAAGTACTATTATTTGAACAGGGTGGTAATTGTTGGAGTACCTTTTAATTTTGAAGTAAGCCAGAATTATCCAAATCCATTTAATCCGCTTACTAAAATTGATTTTCAATTACCCGATGTGTTTTCAATATTAATAAAACTCTATGATATTTCAGGAAAGGAAGTACAAACTATATTGGATGAAACAAGAACAGCCGGTAAGTATACAATAGTCTTTGACGCCTCAAGCATTCCGAGCGGAGTTTATTATTACACATTGACAGCTTCAACATCTGAAGTTTATTTTACAGAAACAAAAAGAATGATGGTGATAAAGTAAATTTCGTTGTCTTCGCAGAGTCATTCCGTTAGAAATATTTTAAAGAATGGGTACAATTTTAAGCCTAAAACTCTGCGAGTGTTCCGCCGCCGAGTCCTCCCATTCGGAACAGATAATCATTTAAATATAGACAGGGAGTGACCCGGCGGAAACGTCAAAATTTTCTGTTTCTGACGGGAAATACCATCTGAACATGATAATATCACCCCTTCGGGGTTCAATTAAATGTTTTATTTTCTCTATAATTCTTTCACCCCTTCGGGGTTTCAATTAATGTTTTATTTTGTTTATAATGAATGAAGCAACAAACCCCGAAGGGGTTGTATTATTATAGAAATATGGA
>JADJTX010000013.1 GCA_016710985.1 Ignavibacteria bacterium | reverse complement strand
ATGGTTGCGTTTTTGACAAATTCCGCAGGCATAAAGCTGCGGCTACTTCCAGTTTTTTGTTTTCACACAATCTCTCGGCTTCACAGTCCGTCCAAACTAAAGAAAAAACTTGCCACGAATTTCCCACGAATGATCACGAATTAAAATATTATCACTAATTTTTAAATAGAATTAACATAAAATTATTTGATCAGCATAAATATAAGCTTTGAGGAATTAAAGGGTTGATTTAAAAAGAGTCGATATTGTTGCAAAAATATTATCAAAACAGATTGAATTTTAATGTTATTCAATTTTTAAAAAACGTTTTGGACGGCAATGCTCCGCTTGGTAAAAAAATCTTTAGTTAGTAATTTAAATTAAGAATAATATTAGTTAGCTTTATAAAATTTTTAGTTTACATAGAATAAAGATAAAATCTCCGGTTGCCCTTTGTTTATTCGGGATTTTTATAACATCCCCTTTCAACTTTTAACTTTTAACTTTTAACTTTTAACTTTTAAGGCTTTATGGAAAAAACAATCTTCTCTTTACTCATTTTTTGTTTTTGTTTCATCTCTTCATTATCTGCAGATTCGCCTAAGATACATCCGGATCTTCAGAATAAAATGAATGCAACAACTGATAACTCATCCATCCCCATTTATATACTTATGAATGAACATCTGAATTTAAGTGACTTCGATGATATCAGTTATGATACACCAAAGCATGAGAGAAGAAGGATTGTGATAGAGAGACTGAAGAACTCTTGCAAATAATGATCAAAGGAATGTAAAGCGTTTCTGGAATTAAAAAGATCTCAGAGAGCTGTTGAGAAGTATGAAATATTATGGATGGCAAATACAATAGTCACCTCTGCGCCGGCAGAAGTCATAAACGAGCTTGCTGATTTTAACAATGTAAAAATGATCTGTTATGATGCGGTATATCCTGTAGAAGAGTTATGGGACAGTAAACAGGCGCTGGCTCCTTTTATCGGAGCAGTGATAAAGGAGAATGTTACGTCTGCGCCTGAAGTCGGAATTCTGCTTATGAAAGCTGATCAGGTATGGGCTTTGGGAAATACAGGGACAGGAGTATTAGTCGCAAATGCTGATGACGGTTTCTGGTGGAAACATCCTGATCTCGTGAGTGGCGTGTGGCAGAATCTGGGTGAAGATGCAAATAGCGATAATAAAACCATTAACATACAGACCGGAACAACAAGCTCTGTATTCGGTCCGGTGATGTAAATGGAGTTGACGATGATGGTAACGGCAAAGTGGATGATCTTATCGGCTGGGATTTTCAACAAATAATTATAATGTAACAACAGCTTCACACGGAAGCGCGACACTTGGGCATGTGATAGGTGACGGAACAATGGGAACACAGACAGGAGTATCTCCGGGCGCAAAGTGTATAGTCATGAGAAATGCAAGCGGTCAGTCACAGCAATGGCTCGCATTTCAGTGCAGTTGAAATGGGAGCTGAAGTAATTACCAGCTCATTAAGCTGGAAATGGTATAACAGTCCTAAACCGGATTATTCGCAGTTCAGATTGATCACCGACATGTCTTTAGCAGCCGGGTTGTACATACAAATTCAACAAGTAACGACGGCGGCAGTTCGAGTTCACCTGTGCCTTTGAACATTTCAGCCGCCGGTATATGTCCTCCGCCATGGCTTCATCCGGAACAATTAAGAAGAGGGAATGTAAGCGGTGTGATCGGTGTGGGTAATGTAGTCTGCAGTTCTGATATCATAGCATCATCTTCCCCTTCAGGTCCATCTACCTGGGGGTAACTGGAGTTTGTGGGGCGCATATACTTATCCTATTGATCCAAACCATATGGATTATCCATACAGCAGAGTTGCTCCTGTTGAGTTACCGGATTCTATGGGCTTGCTGAAGCCGGATGTATCGGCTCCGGGGGAAGGTTCAAGATCGACATATGTAAGTTCGGGGACGGGCTACGGAAGCGCATTCGGAGGAACATCTTCAGCGACTCCTCACACTGCAGGTTGTATAGCTCTGATGCTTTCAATAAATCCTGAGATGCTACCGGCAGACATAAGCAAAGTAATTGAGCTTACTTCAGTTGAGAAAGGCGCACCGGGAAAAGATCCGAGATACGGAACAGGCAGGATAGATGCGCTTGCTGCGACCACTTCTCCTAAGTTTACTGTAGAAGGAGTAAACGGAGGCTACAATTTATTATTGAACGCAACTATAATACCAAATGATACCGCAAGAGAGCTTGCCGGGATAAAGATTTCAACTGATGTGCTACCGCAGGTTGGTTCACTGAAAAGCTTAACTTTTGAATTAACGACCGGAGCAAATGAGACTCAGATTTTATCATTTGATCTTTACTGGGACAAGGATAAGAATAATATGATTAATGAGGGAGACAGGAAATTAAAATCGGTTCCGTTTTCAGCTGCTTCAATTACTTTCGATTCATTGAAATTTAAATTTCTTGATACAGCAAGAAATATCATACTTGCTGCACGTACTTCGGACTGGCATCCGGACAAAGTATTATTCTGGTGATACCGGACACAAACAGTGTGACGGCATATTACTCGACGAAACCCTTTCAAACTAATTTTCCTCTTTCCAACTTAACCGGAATCAGCAGTAATGTGAGCAGTGAATTATCGTATTCTCTATCGCAAAATTATCCGAACCCGTTCAATCCTGTCACAACAATAAAATATACTGTTGCAAAGGACGGAATTGTAAAGCTGAAAGTATATGACATGATCGGTAAGGAAGTTGCTGTATTGGTTCAGGGTTTCAAGATGAAAGGAAATTATTCAGTTGAGTTTGATCTCAATGACAACGGATCAGCATTATCCAGCGGAGTGTATTATTACAAATTCGAAGCGGGAAATTTTAGTGATATTAAGAATATGATCCTGGTGAAGTAAGGATTATTGCCGGAAAAGAAATTGTAATATAAATTAACGTGAGTTGGAAAGATGTATCTTGAGGAAAAGAAATTCTGTTCCGAAAAAAGTTAGCTATAATTAATCATTTTATATTTACAATATTGTTTGTGTGACAATGAATCTTTGTCCAATATTAAATCCCTAGGGATTTCTTGAATTAACCAATCTTTAGGGTTGAATATTGTAAATACTACGGAATTAATAGAATAAACCAATCCCGTTAGGGATTGAATATTGGTAACGAATTCAATCAAGATAAATTAATCCCGTTTGGATTGAAATTTTGTGTAACAAAGAATCTTTTGAAGTAAATCCCTGCTAGATTAGTTCACTGTTTATTGTTACCAAATTAAATTTATTTTACAATAAACTCCGTTTGGTAATATTGATCAATTCCGTTAGATTAAATCTTGGTAAAGGAATTAGTTTAACCCGTGATTAACATTGATCCCGTTAGGGATTGAATATTGGATTACAATTTAAGATTTTCTGTAGAATATTGTTTAACAATCCCAGTTTGGTGAAATTAAATATTAAGGATTTCTAGATAAATTGATCCCGTTAGGGATTGAATATTGGAAACAAATAAATTTTGTGTTTGCAATATTGTTTGTGTGACAATGAATCTTTGCTGCCAATATTAAATCCGGCATTAGTTCACCTTTATTTCCGTTACCAATATTAAATCCCTAGGAGTTTCTTGAGAATAAACCAATCCCGTTAGGGATGAATACAGTCAATAAAGATAAATTAATCCGATTGATTGAATATTGAACGAATTAAATCAGATAACATTAGGGATTGAATATTGGTAACGAATTAAATCAAGATAAACCAATCCCGTTAGGGGTTGAATATGAAGAAAATAAATTTAATTTTGTTTGTGTACAATGAATCTTTGCTGCCAATATTAAATCCCTCGGGATTAGTTCACCGTCTATAGTTTCCCGTTACCATATTAAATCCCTAGGGATTTCTTGAGAATAAACCAATCCCGTTAGGGATTTAATTGGAACGAATTCAATCAAGATAAATTAATCCCAGTTAGGGATTGAATATTGAAAACAAATTAAATTTTGTGTTTGCAATATTGTTTAATGAACAATGAATCTTTGCTGTATATTAAATCCTACAGGGATTAGTCGCACATAGTCTCCAAATTCGTTTGTTGGTCTTGAGAATAAACCATCCGTTAGGGATTTGTGAATCATAGGATAAAGTTTAATAAACAATTTAATGGTGTAACAATGAATCTTTGCCTCTTAAACCCTAGGGATTAGTCACGTCTTATAGGTACCAATATTAAATTCCTAGGAGAATAAACAAATCCCGTTAGGGATTGAATATTGGTAACGAATTAATCGATAACCGTTAGGGATTGAATATTGGTAAACAAATTAAATTTTGTGTTTACAATATTGTTTGTGTAACAATGAATCTTTGCTGCCAATTAAATAAAGGAAAATATTAAATCCCTAACGATTTCTTGAGGAATAAATAATCCCGTTAGGGATTGAATATTAGTAAACAAATTAAATTTTGTGTTCAATATTGTTTGTGTGACAATGAATCTTTGCTGCCAATATTAAATCCCTACGGGATTTCTTGAGAATAAACAAATCCCGTTAGGGATTGAATATTAGTAACGAATTCAATCAAGATAAATTAATCCCGTTAGGGATTGAATATTAGTAACGAATTCAAAAAGATTCCATCTTTTAAAAAGATGGAATCTTTAAATATGATTTCCTATCAGCTCTTTTTTTCTTCTACACCATTCTTCATTGCATCATCATCTTTACTACGTTTGGTCCCGTTTGGCTTCCGGCGACCGCCACCCGACTTCCGGCGACCGCGACTTGTCTTTCGTCGACCGCCGTTTTGATTCCGTATATTGTTCACACGGTTACCGGAACTGCCGGTTTACTTCATTGGGATTTCAAAGCCGTTCTGTCTAATTTCATTTGTAACTCTTTGAATGTTTGCGGCAATATTTTAATCTGTTCTTCTCTTCATCACGAAGTCGCTTTGAATTTGTCAGCTGTCAGCACCGGTTCTTCCTGTTGTCAATTTGATTCAATGAAAGTTCAATGCGAAAGTATGTATTTTCCATCGATATGTCAAATTGTAAAAAAACCGATTTGTGAAAACGTATTTTTAAAAATTTGCATATATTGAATTTCGCATAACTCAGGAAAGTATTGATTCTAAAGAGTTTGTGCCCGGTCGCTCATTTGAAGAAGCAAGAACCGGTTTTTTAGAAATTTAAAAAAGCAGGAAATGCCGGGTTTCCATTTTTGGCAATTTCACCACCGGCAGGACTTTTTTATTGAAAACCTGTGGGGAAATTTTATATTTTTATGTAAAGATTCCATCTTTTGAAAATATTGGAAATCTTTTTCAGGCAAAATAAAAAGATGGAATCTTTATAAAGTCTTTTGGGCACAAATCTGATCCCGGAAAATAATCGTACTTAATTGCAGTTAAATTTAAAATCAAAATGTTTAAGTTTCATTACCCCAAAGTACTAAGAAATAATTTATCAATTTAATTTACAGGAGAGATTGTCATGAAAAAATTTCAGGTAATTTTTATAACGGCTGTATTTCTATTTGCTATGAATTTAAGTACAGCATACTCAGGACCGAGAAATGTCCTGGTAGAATACTGCACGGGGACATGGTGCGGATATTGTCCGTGCGGGCATGATGCGCTGAACACAATTGAAAGTGTTTATCCGCAGACTATTGCAATTGCTTATCATGGAGGCAGCACAAGCAGTGATCCGTGGAAGGACTTTAACGGAAATGAAGTAAGAAGTCTGCTCGGATTTTCGGGCTATCCGACTGCAGTCATAGACCGGGGAAATACGCCCAGCAATCCTTATGTTACCTACAATCTCTGGTATGGATTGGTAGAGTCAAGGTATAGTTCATCTCCGAATGCAATGGTTGACATTGATGTTACTTCAAAAAGTTATAATGAGTCCACAAGGCAGTTTGATCTAACTCTAAATTCAACTGCACTTCAGAATCTCACAGGACAGTATAAAATCAGCGTAGTAATCGTTGAAGATAATCTTATTTATCCGCAGAACTTCTATGCTTCCTGCGGAACACCGGGATATCAGCAGGATTATGTTCATGATCATGTTGCAAGATCAATGGTGAACACTCCGACGGGGGAAGACCTGAATACCGGAGGATCGTGGAATGCGAACAGTATTATCACAAAGAATATAATAACTACACTCGATCAGACATGGATACCGGATAATTGTAAGGTCATAGTGTTTGTGTATCGGCAGGAACCGGTACTTGCTTTGTCAAATGTTGAACAGGCTATAATTGAAAGCATTACAGGAACAACAGGCATCAGCGGCAATACAACTGAGATCCCTGCTTCATTTTCACTGGAACAAAATTTTCCGAATCCATTCAATCCTTCAACAAGCATTAAATTTACATTGCCTGAAGATATTAAAGCGAGCCTGAAAGTTTATGACCTTAACGGCAAAGAAGTTGCAGATTATCTGAACGGATTTTTACAAAAGGGAAGTTATAATGTTTCATTTGACGGATCAAATCTGTCAAGCGGAATTTATTTCTATGTGTTGAAGACGGATAAATTTACGGATAAGAAGAAGATGATATTAGTAAAGTGAAAACAGTGTGTGGAGTGTGTGGAGTGTGTGGAGTGTGTGGAGTGTATAGAGTGTATAGAGTGTGTGGAGTGTGTGGAGTGTGTGGAGTGTGTGGAGTGTGTAGAGTGAGTTGAGTCATGGTGATTTTGGATCGAAAGTAGCACATTGTGTACTTCAATTTAAAAAAATTACTTATATCTCTCTGTGAAACTCTGTGCTCTCTGAGCCTCTGTGGTATTTTTTAGTTTTGTGAAAAGTCTAAGACTAAAATGAAAAAATTATTAATAATAGCGGCGGTTTTAATTTGTAACAATTTTTCATATTCGCAATGGTATCAGCAAATATCGAATACTCCCAACACTCTCAAATCAATTTTCTTTATCAATAAATCAACCGGCTGGGCTTGCGGATTTGAAACTGTTTTAAAAACAACTGACTGCGGAAATACCTGGACAGCTTCTTTTCTTCAGGGATATCACAGGTCAGTATTTTTCATTAATGAAAACACGGGCTGGATCTGCGGGGGAAAGCGGACGATTGTATAAAACGATCAACGGCGGGTCTGACTGGTATCCGGTTAATACTAATGTTTCTGTTTTTCTTAATTACATCGTTTTCACTGATCAAAACACGGGCATCGTTACGGGCAATAACAAAACAATTCTAAAGACCACTGATTCAGGGATCAGCTGGTTTAGTGTAAATAAAAATAATGCATTGCTGGATTTTCATTCGGCAAAAATTCTTGATAAAGATAATTATATTGTCACCGGAACGGAAAGTTCAATTTATACTTCATCAAATGCCGGCGCTTCCTGGGATACAATGTCGCTCGGCATGCCGAATCCGTTACTCACGGTGGAATTCACTGATCATAATACCGGATGGGTTTCGGGCTGCTGCGGTATGTTTCTGAAGACAACTAACGGCGGACTGAACTGGAGTCCGGAAGTTTACCTGACTCCGGATTTTCAGTTTATTCAATGAAATTCATTGATGATCAGACAGGTTGGGTTGCAGGTGATGCCGGATATATTTTACGGACAACAGACGGGGGACATCAGCGGGATTCTTTAAATTCGCTTACACATACGGGACTGTATTCAATTTTCTTTTTAAACAAAGATACAGGCTTTGTCGCGGGATATAACGGATTGATTTTAAAAACAACAAACGGCGGCGGTGAAGGATATCCTTTGAATGTCGTTCAGCTATCGAATGAAATGCCGGAGAAATTCTTTCTGTATCAGAATTATCCTAATCCGTTTAATCCGGAGACTGTTATTCGGTATTCGATAACCGAAAGTGGATTTGTAGTTTTGAAAGTGTATGACGTCAGCGGAAAGGTAATTCAAACTTTGTTAAATGAAAGACAGGTAGCGGGAACATATTCAGTTAAGTTTGATGGCAATGATTTGCCGAATGGAGTTTATTTCTATGAGTTAAATACCGGTATTGAGTCGGTAACTAAGAAGATGCTGTTAATAAAGTGAAGTTGTAAAGATTTGTTAAGATTAGTTAAAACAAAGGGCGGAGAAATTATTCCCGCCTTTTTTAAATTAACACATCCGTCCAAAATAAAGAAAAATCTTGACACGAATTTCACGAATGATCACGAATTTAATAACATTATCACTAATTTTTAAATAGAGTTAACATAAGATTATTTGGGAAGCATAATTATAGCTTTAAGAGAAATTTTAGGGATGGGATAAAAAAACTCGATATTGTT
Organism: Ignavibacteria bacterium; assembly: GCA_016710985.1. Lineage (GTDB taxonomy): Bacteria > Bacteroidota > Ignavibacteria > Tepidaquicellales > Tepidaquicellaceae > JAGPCH01. The sequence continues at coordinate 149,218 of JADJTX010000013.1, read as the reverse complement.
CCAAAAATATTCTCAAACCAGATTGAATTTTAATAATATTCAGTTCTTAAAAATCATTTTGGACAGCAGTGTTAAATTAATGAAAATAAAATTTTTTTTTGTATTTACATTTCTGATTTCTTTAAAACTATTCTCTCAGCCGGATGAAGAGTGGGTGAGAAGATATAACGGTCCGGGAAACACTTTCGATATTGTCACTAAATTAATTTTAGGGAATAACAATGATTTGTTTGTATACGGAAACAGCTCAGGTACAGGTAGTCTTTATGATTTTGTAATAATTAATTATGACCGTAAAGGAAACATTAAATGGACTCAGACTTACAACGGTCCGGGCAACAGCACTGACCAGATTAGCTCCGCATGTATCGACGGTGAAAACAATTCATACGTCACCGGCTTTACAACTGACTCAGCCTTTCATAATATTTTCACGACAGCCAAATATGATTCGTCCGGTAATCTGATATGGATGAATGAATACAGAAATACAGAAGCTTCAAACAGCTACGGGAAAGACATTACCATGGACAATTCCGGGAACGTGTTTGCCTGCGGCGCAATGCGTTATACATCAACCGGAAAATATACAACCATCGTTTTAAAATATTCACCTGAAGGAAATTTGCTGAATGAATTAATATTTGATACCGCCGGTTCTGCCGAATCCATTCCTGTAAAATTACAGATAACGACAGCCGGTGATATTATAGTAGCCGGTTCCATTGAAATTTCTCCCAACAATAAGAACATGCATATACGGTATTTCAAAAATTTCCCCAATCCATCATCATGGACAAAAACCATTTCCGGTTCATCAGGAGCAGATGATGAAATTACTGACATGATCTTAGATAATGAAAACAATATTTATTTTTGCGGGAGCATCAGGAACGGAAGTCTGCCGGATTATTATTTTGCGAAGATAAGTCCTGAAGGGATCGTACGCTGGGACGGCAGCTATAACGGAGTTTCGAATAATGCTGACATACCTTACTCAATAAAGGCGGATACATCCGGAAACATTATTTTAACAGGTTACAGCAGAAACAGTAATTCATCCGGCAGCGAGGATATTTTAACTGTCAAAGTTTCCCCCGCAGGATACATGATCTGGAATAAGATCTACAACGGACCCGGTAACGGAACAGACCAGGGAATTTCGGCAGCGACGGATGAAGCAGGAAATATTTATGTCGGAGGCGCATCCGACAGAGGTAATGTTGAATTGATATATGTTTTATTAAAATACAATTCAGACGGAACTCTGATGTGGACAAAAAATTACAACGGAAATAGTGTAACAGAAGATTTTATTTATGACGTTAAGCTTGATAAGGAAGGTAACATATATGTGACCGGCATAAGCATTGGTAATGGATCGGGTTTTGATTTTGCTACAATTAAATATTCGCAGACTGTAGGGATTGATCCGAATCAGGAAATCATCCCGGATGAATTTACTCTTTATCAGAATTATCCGAATCCGTTTAATCCGGAAACCGTTATTCGTTATTCGTTAATCGAAAATGGTTTTGTATCTTTGAAAGTATATGATGTATTGGGAAATGAAGTGGCAACCTTAGTTAATGAGAAGCAAAATCCCGGAACTTATAACTATCAATTTTCAACTGTCAATTATCAACTATCAAGCGGAATATATTTCTACAGACTGAAAGCGGACGGAATGGTCTTAACCAAAAAGATGACGCTTATAAAGTGATTTGCTAAGGTTTTATTATGGCCACGTGAAATGATACAGAAAAAACATTTTTAATCCCCCCTTATTTTGACTTTCGATAATTTGATCTCTCACTGATTTCACAGATGTTCACAGATTTTAATCCGGAATTGTTTTATTCAAATACTTCTGAACCCACTTATTATAGTTAAGATTATATCTGATAAAATCTGTAATGATCTGATAAAATTATTTGCTATAATTATGTCATGACATATATGTCATAATTCCAATTCATTTTAAAATAAAATAATCTTCATAATTCAAAATCAAAACATTTTTCTGGCACAGCTAATGAATCATCATGAATATTATTAAATTTAAATAAAAATAATCATGGACGAAAATCAAAGAACACCAGACGATTTAAACAGAAACAGGAGCGGCCTTTCGGGAATGTTTGGCGATCGTGAAAGTACTGAAAAAGTTTACGATAATTTACATCAGAGGGGTTATGCAAAAGAAGACATTAATATAATCATGTCGGATTCCACCCGCAAAAAGTATTTTGAAAATGAAACAGTTGAAACGGAATTAGGGACGAAGGCAATGGAAGGTGCAGGGAAGGGTTCAGCTATCGGCGGGACAGTCGGAGCAATAGCCGGAGTCATCGCCGCATTGGGAACCAGCTTATTGATACCGGGTCTTGGATTAGTAATTGCGGGTCCAATTGTTGCAGGGCTTGCCGGAGCGGGTGCGGGAGGAATCACCGGTGGTCTGATTGGCGCATTGATCGGCAGCGGAATTCCCGAAGAGAAAGCAAAAGTATATGAATCCGGTATAAAGGACGGTAAGATCCTCGTTAACGTTAAACCAAGAAACGACGAAGATGCTGCTTACTTTGAAGAAGACTGGAGAAATAATAAAGGTGAGGAAATTCACAGATAGAAAACTCATTTTCCGTTTTTGATAACTTTTGTTTAACTTAAATCTTTTAAATTATGAAAACACTTATAATTGCAAGCCTTCTGTTGTCATGCAGCGTTCTGGTTTCCTGTGACAACACGAAGAAGCAAAGTAACCAAACGAAGAATCCCGACACAATGGTTATGAAAAAAGATACAGCCATAAAAAGGTCGGATACTCTGGGATTTAGTAAATAGAAGTTAAAACGAACCTGATCTACATCGGACAAGATATTTTTACATCAAAGGCTCAAGGCTCAAAGGATTTATACCAAAATATTTTCTTTGTGACTTCGAGCCTTTGTGATGTTAGGAATATTTTTATATCTGCTTTGTGTTGGTATTAAAAATTAAAGCATTGGCAGTAAAAAATAAAATTAACGGTCAGTTTTAGTTATTTAATTAAAAAAACTAAATGACTATTATGCATCAATTCCAATCATGCTACAGCACAATCATTTCATATTTTAATGGACAACAAAGATCAATTCACAGCTTCAATTAACGAAGGATATAATTTCAAAGGCGAATCAATAATACTCGGCGGCGCGATATTCAGTGGTGAATGTTTAACAGGCGTAAACATTAAACTTCCGTTGAAAACCATGAACAGGCACGGGCTTATTGCCGGTGCTACGGGAACAGGCAAGACAAAGACATTGCAGGTCATTTCCGAAGGTTTATCCTCAAAGAGTGTTCCTGTTTTATTAATGGATATTAAAGGTGACCTAAGCGGAATTGCTAAACCCGGATCCGCGAATGAGAAAATTGATGAACGCGCCAATAAAATAGGAATGACATTTACACCTTCGGGTTTTCCGGTTGAACTCATGTCCATATCAGATGAAAAAGGAGTGAAGCTTCGCGCAACAGTCTCTGAATTCGGTCCGGTCTTGTTCTCGAAAATGCTTGAACTGAATGACACACAGTCCGGAATAGTATCCCTGATATTTAAATACTGTGATGATAAGAAGCTTCCTTTACTTGATCTGAAGGATTTTAAGAAGATGCTTCAGTTTATTTCAGAGGAAGGAAAAAAAGAGATTGAATCTGCTTACGGTAAAATTTCCACCACATCTACCGGAACAATTTTAAGAAAAGTAATAGAGCTTGAACAGCAGCACGCTGATCTGTTTTTCGGAGAGACTTCATTTGAAGTGGAAGATCTTGTGAAAATTAATGAAGAAGGCAAAGGTGTAATTTCAATCATTCGTTTGACGGATATACAAAACAAACCAAAATTGTTTTCAACATTCTTACTTTGCCTGCTTGTTGAGATTTACAATACATTCCCGGAAGAGGGCGATTCTGATCAGCCGAAGCTTGTAATCTTCATTGATGAAGCTCATTTGTTATTTAATGAAGCGTCAAAAGCTTTACTTGACCAGATAGAATCCATTATTAAACTCATTCGTTCTAAAGGTGTCGGAATATTTTTCTGTACTCAGAATCCGACTGACATTCCCGATTCTGTTTTAAGTCAGCTGGGAATGAAAGTTCAGCATTCATTAAGAGCATTCACTGCAAATGACAGGAAGCAGATAAAACTCATCGCTGCTAATTATCCGATGACAGACTTTTATAACATTGAAGAGCTTCTTACATCAATGGGAATTGGAGAAGCAGCAGTAACAGTCTTAAGTGAAAAAGGAAATCCTACTCCTCTTGCAGCGACATTGCTTTGTCCACCGGCATCGAGGATGGATATTCTTTCGCCTGAAGAGATTGATGAGATTGTTAACAATTCTTCGCTTGTAAGAAAGTACAATGAGCCGATAGACCGTGAAAGCGCATATGAGATCCTGAATAAAAAAATTACAGGAGACCGCCGAACAGGAAGATCCGTCTGCAGGGAATGGAAGCACAAGAGGCAGAGAAGAAAAGAGTACGGTTGAAAAAGTTCTGACAAGTACTACTGCCAGGCAGGTCGGCAGAACCGTCGCAAGAGAATTAACACGCGGATTACTTGGAGTGCTTGGAATAGGCGGCAGCTCAAATTCAAGAAAAAGAAAACAGGTTGGTTCTAAGCCAATCTATTTAACAATAAAACATCCGTTAATTCGGAGAAAGGAAAAATCAAAATGGAAGACTTAATTAAATTTGTAACGGAGAAGACAGGGTTATCAGCAGAGCAGGCTAAATCAGCCGTTGAAGCAGTCGGTACATTCTTAAAAGATAAAATGCCAGGCGGGATGGGTGAGCAGGTAAATAATTTTCTTGAAGGAAAGGAAGTTGGCGGACTTGCGGGAATGGCTGCGAGTCTTAAGGATAAATTAGGGCTTTAAGTTCTTTGAGTTCTTTGAGTTCGTTAAGTTCTTTAAGTTCTTTGAGTTCTTTAAGTTCTTTGAGTTCGTTAAGTTCTTTAAGTTCTTTAAGTTCTTTGAGTTCGTTAAGTTCGTTAGGTTCGTTAGGTAAAGATAGGATGACAAAACTAATTTTTCACGAAATGAACTCAATAACCCAAAAACTCAATAAACTCTATGAACTCTATGAACTCAATGAACTCAATGAACTCAATGAACTCAATGAACTCAATGAACTCAATAAACTTAATAAACTTTACAAACTTTATATCTTTACAAACTTTATAGTATTGGTTAAATTGCCATTAATCAAAAAAACATAAACTAAAAATCAAAAATGAGAGAAAACTTAAAATTTTTATTTTCATTGGTAATTTTAATTTCTTTAATGTTTGGCTGCGGTAAACTCAGTGAACTCGGAGGAGGCAGTACCAACAAGCTTTTTTTCTGTGAAAGCTATACTCCTGACAATGATAAATGTGAAGGTAAAAGTACAAAATATCCTGAAGGTTTTCTCACAGTAGTTGTCGATATCAGACCATCCAAGGCTAAGATTGGTGTCAGCTCGGTGAATATTAACATTACCGATCTCGGAAGCGGTACGGTTGCTGATACATATCCCTATACTACTGATCCTACAATGGATTATGTTTATTTTGACAAGGTTGATTTTAAGAAACCCGGTAAATACAAAGTAAGCGCATTGAAGCCGGACGGGACTGTGATAGCGAGTAGTGAAATTGAGATCATTGAATTGATAATTGATAGTTGATAATTGATAATTGATAGTTGATAGTTGATAATTGATAGTTGATAATTGATAAGTAATAAATAAATATTTAATTTAAAATTGAAAAATATCAGAAGCATATTACTCTTTATAATTTGTATTAATATATTTTCATTCAATTATTTGCACGCCGAGGATAAACAGCCAAAGAAGCCTAAGAAGAAGAAATTAAATGTTTCTTTACTTTTAATTTCTCAGAAGATTAAGGAATTAAAGAAAGATGAAGAATTTTATAAGGAACCTGAGGTGACAACGGCAATTGCGTTGAGGTGGCTTCCGATCATAACTTCTGTAAGAGAAGGGAATCTGCCCCGGCAGGAAGCGATAGATTCAATTAACCGTTTCACAAATGAGCTTTGGGATTTCATGGAAGCAAACACAAAATCCGGAAAGGTTTTGAAATATTCAGTTGAAGACTGGGTGTTTCCCGTGAAAGGATATTCGCCTGGAGCCATCGGTGGACGTAACGGAAGCGGATATATTGTTTCAGGATTTGATTTCTTTGATAAAAATTCAGGCGGGCATCCCGCGCATGATATTTTCATAGCTGACGGCAATCAGGATTGTATTGATGACATTACAAATGAGACTGTGGAAATTCTTTCAATGAGCGGAGGGATCGTCATTGAAACCAGGAAGGACTGGACAACGGACAGGATGGATATAAAAGGAGGGAACATAGTTTATGTGTATGATAATTATACTAACGGGCTTTTTTACTATGCACATCTGAAAGAAGTAACTGTGAGTGTCGGAGACTTTGTTAAACCCGGAACTTCTCTCGGGACATTAGGCAGAACCGGAAAAAATGCATATCCTTCACGATCACCGACACATCTTCACATAATGTATGTCCGTTCATTTGACGGAGATCTGAGACCGGAGAATATTTACAGTGATCTGCTGAAAGCAAAAGTGATAGAATAATCTCAATTATGAAATCAAATAAAATATTACAGACCGCAATTACTTTTGACGATGTTCTTCTCATTCCCAATAGATCAAAAGTCCTTCCCCGTGAAGTAAATTTAAAAACCCGGCTTACAAAGAATATTGAATTAAACATTCCGATACTTTCATCTGCAATGGATACTGTTACGGAAAGCGAGATGGCTATTGCTGTAGCGCGTGAAGGCGGGATGGGGATCATTCATAAGAACATGTCAGTCGCAATGCAGGCATCTGAGGTTGATAAGGTGAAGAGAAGTGAAAGCGGAATGATATTTGACCCGATCACTCTGACTTCGGATAAGACCATCGGAGATGCACTGAAGCTGATGCACGAATATAAAATCTCAGGTATACCTATCATTGACAAAGATAACAAGCTTATAGGAATACTTACGAACCGTGATCTGAGACTCGAGCCTTATGAAACTTTGCTTGTCTCGGAAATAATGACAAAAGATAATCTCGTCATTGCGCCGGTAGGAACTGATCTTGAGAAAGCCGAAGTGATTCTGCAAAAATATAAGATCGAAAAGCTTCCGGTGGTAGATAAAAAAGGTATGCTCAAGGGACTTATAACTTTCAAAGACATTCAGAAGAGAAAGAAATTCCCGAATGCATGTAAGGATAAATTCGGAAGACTGAGAGTGGGAGCTGCTGTTGGAATTTCAGGAGATACGATTGACAGAGTGCAGGAACTGATAAAGGCGGGAGTAGATGTAGTGGTGGTTGATACAGCTCACGGACATTCGCAGGGAGTGCTTGATATCGTAAAGAAGATAAAGAAGAATTTTGATGTTGACCTCATAGCCGGAAATGTAGCGACGGCCGAAGGTACTTATGATCTGATCAATGCAGGAGCTGACTGTGTAAAGGTTGGCATCGGCGCAGGATCAATTTGTACAACCCGTGTGATTGCAGGTGTCGGAGTGCCTCAGATGACAGCTGTCATTGAATGCGCTAAAGTTGCAGCGAGTTTTAAGATACCGGTCATATCGGACGGAGGTGTTAAGCAAACGGGAGATGTTCCGAAAGCAATAGCCGGCGGAGCAGATTCGGTGATGCTGGGCGGAATGTTCGCCGGAACGGAAGAAGCGCCCGGAGAAAAAGTATTGTATGAAGGCCGCAGTTATAAAATCTACCGCGGAATGGGTTCTCTCGACGCCATGAAAAAGGGGAGCAGCGACAGATACTTTCAGGATGTTGAAGATGATATCAATAAACTGGTACCTGAAGGTATTGAAGGGATCGTTCCTTATAAAGGTAATGTCGGGGAAACTATTTATCAGATTCTCGGGGACTGCGCGCAGCAATGGGGTATTGCGGAGCGAAGAACATTCACGAGATGAAGCTAAAGACAAAATTTGTAAAGATCACTAATGCAGGCTTAAAGGAATCTCATCCTCATGATGTGAAGATAACTAAGGAAGCACCGAATTACGGATTAAAGTAGATTCGTTAGATTCATAAGATTCATAAGATTTATAAGATTTATAAGATTTATAAACTTTTAACTTTTAACTTTTAACTTAAAAAAAAATGTACACTTCAATTTCACAATTCAAAAAAGACTGGCAATACGAAAATGATTCAACGGTAAAATTGTTTGGAAATCTTACAGATGAATCATTGAATCAGAAGATCACACCCGACGGAAGGTCTCTGGGTTTTATTGCATGGCATTTGATACAGACAATTCCCGAGATGATGGGACTGACAGGCTTAAAGATTGACGGACCTGCTCACACGGATGCTGTTCCGGTTTATGCTAAAGAAATAACAGAGGCTTATAAAAAATCTTCGGACTCTTTCATTAAGGAAATAGAAAAGAACTGGAAGGATGAATCACTGGAAACCGAAGACGAAATGTACGGTGATAAATGGAAGAAAGGGCTTTCGCTAATGTATCTCATGCTTCATCAGGCTCATCACCGCGGACAGATGACCGTTCTGATGAGACAGGCAGGTTTGAAAGTTACGGGAGTTTACGGTCCGGCAAAGGAAGAATGGGCTGCAATGGGAATGGAGCCGATGAAGTAATTGGAATTTTATATGTGAAAAATTTATTCTAATTTGCGTTTAAAAATTTAAGGAGAAAATCATAATGAATCAGTTTTTTAATAATACCGGTGCTGTTGACGCTTCATTTACAACAGAAACTACACGTAAGTTCTTGCTTAATGTATATAACTGGATGGCAATGGGGCTGGCGCTGACCGGGATCATAGCATACGGTACAGCCAATTCAAGTTTCGTAAATGTAATAATGGGCAGCCCTGTTATTTATTTCGGATTATTCATAGCTCAGCTTTTGGTAGTAATGGGATTAACCTTTGCAATAAATAAAATTCCGTCAGGAGTTGCCATAGGTGCATTCTTTCTTTATGCAGCACTGACCGGTCTGACATTTTCAGTATTGTTTTTAGTTTATACAGGCGGATCGATCGCATCTACCTTTTTCATCTGCGCGGCTATGTTTGGTTCGGTCAGCGTTTTCGGATACATGACAAAGATGGATCTGTCAAAGTTCGGAACGTATTTTTTCATGGCTTTAATTGGACTTATCATTGCGTCAGTTGTGAATATATTTTTAAAGAGCAATACTTTGAACTGGATCATCAGTTATGCCGGAGTAATAATTTTTGTAGGATTAACAGCTTATGATACTCAGAGAATAAAAAAAATGAGCCAGTCAACTGACTTTGATTCTGAGCAGGGAAAGAAAGGCGCAGTAATGGGAGCCTTGACTCTTTATCTTGACTTTATTAACATGTTTTTATTTATGCTGAGAATACTTGGAGACAGGAAGTAATTAACAATGAGGAATGAGGAATGAGCAATGATTAAAAATTAATTTCTGTATTAAACCTTTTATTGTTCATTGCTCATGTTCAAAAGCCATCGTCTTATAACGAAACGTTTTCCGGAAGTAGAGCCCCAGTCATTGACCGGGGTTTTTTCTTTCATTACACTTTTAAGTCTTGAGAGCAAATCACTTTTGTGAACACCTTCACCTCCAGTGCTTTCAATTACAGTATTCTCATCAAAAACAATTATCACGTGTCCGTTCCATACGATCAGATCCAGCGGCTGGAGCATTGATGTAATCTCAGATGCTGATAGACCTGCAATTTCAAGCCCTGTTCCGAAATTAATTAATGAAGAAGTATTTCTCGGAGTGGAGCCGTTAGTTGCCTGATAGATAAGCCCTGAGCAGTCAACTCCCCTGAGGCACCATAAGTCTTTTGTTGAATTGTCAAGCTCGTATTGCGGCCGGTAAAACTCAAGAAGCTGTTCGATACCGTCTCCGTAATTTCCTCCCCACATGTATCCGTAACCGTCAAGAGAATTCAGTTTGTTCAGAATTTCATTTTTGTCAGGCAATGACTGTACTCTATCATTAGGTAAAGTATCAAGTGTTTTAACAAACCTGCTGTCAATGAACAAATCAGCAGAATTATACTGATAATCTGAAGTCTTAATTCTGAAAATGTTATGATCCTCTTTTGGGATAACTTCCATTATCTCAAAAACAGTATTCGGAAAAGCAATGAATTCCATTTCGCCTATGAATCCTCTTTTATCTAACTTTACTCTTGATCCGTTTGCTCCTCCGAATACAGATTCGAAATCACTTGTATTGAGAACCGGTGTGTTAAGAACGGCAACTGCATACTTTGGATTCTCAGACTGAGAATTACAGCTTGTACTTATAAGGAATAAAATTAACAGTAACAGATATTTCGGAATATACGATTTCACAAATTGAAGAATTTAAATTTGAGATTTAAAATTGTTTGATTTAAATTGTCGAAAATATCTTAAGCATTCAATGAATTAAATTTATTGATGTGTTAATTTAAATTTAAATAAGAAAATCATGAAGACAACAGGTATTATAATCACAATGATCTTTTTAATTTATACAGACTCATTTTCACAAATTGTAATCAACGAGATAATGTATGCGCCGTCCGATGCAACAAATGAATGGTTTGAATTATACAACACGGGAAATACCTCAGTCAGTTTAAAGAACTGGAAATGGAAAGATGCCACTGCGTCTTTGAGAACAATCACTGGGCAGAATCTCATTTTGAATTCAAATTCATACATTGTCATTTGTCAGGATTCAAACAAATTAAAAACTCAATTTCCTTTAATGACAGGAAGAATAATTCAGACTGCATGGAGCGCATTGAACAACTCCGGAGATAATGTAATAGTCATTGATTCTGCGAACATAAGAAACGACTCTGTTTCTTATCTGACTTCATGGGGCGGGAACGCGGGAGGGTTTTCTTTGGAAAGAATGATTTCAGAAGGCGCTTCAAATAACTCCTCAAACTGGGGAACATCAGTTGATCCCCTGCATGCCACACCGGGTAAAAACAATTCAATCACACCAAAGCCGTTTGATCTTTACTTAAAATCATTTAATATCTCTCCTCTTTTCCCATCAGCAGGGGAAGCACTTGAAATGAATTTTATAATAAAAAATACCGGACTGAATACCGCAAATAATTTTTCATTAAATATCTATAAAGACATAAACTTCGACAGTATTCCCGGCGACAATGAATTAATGAACTCAAATTTATTCACTTCATTAAGCTATTCGGATTCAGTTATTTATAATTATGCTGTTCAAAACATTGATACCGGTCATAAACAATTTATTGCCAAAGTTAAATATGCTCAGGATGAGGATACATTGAACAACATTCAGATAAGAAGAGTGTATGTAAGCAGTCAGACCGGAATCGGCGGCAGCCTGATCATTAATGAGATAATGTATGATCCGCTTTCTGACCAACCTGGAGTGGATTGAGTTATATAATGCTTCAGGACAGAGTATAAATATTAAAGGGTGGAAGTATAAAGAGGTATCAACAACTGTTACATTATCTGCATCAGACATGTATATGAATCCCGGTGACTACTTTATTCTTGCACGTGACAGTACTATTTACTCAGCGTTTGAATACCTGAAATTACCAAATGAAAATCAGAAAGTAAAAATATCTTCGGGGATTAGTTTAAATAATTCGGGAGAAAACATTTCAATAACTGACAGTCTGAATAATTTAATCGACGCTGTTGAATACAATCCTGAGTGGAATAATCCTGAGCTGCCTGATACAAAAGGAATTTCACTTGAAAGAATTTATCCCGGATTCAGATCAAATGATAAAAGTAACTGGAGCTCGTGTACGGATATAAGAGGCGGAACACCGGGATTAAGGAATAGTATTTTTACAGGGGGTGTAAGCTCTAATTCCTCAGTAACTGTCAGTCCTAATCCTTTTCTCCGGACGGTGACGGGCATGAAGATTTTTCTCTGATAAAATATAAGCTTAGCTCTTCCTTCGCTCAGATGAGAGTGAAAGTTTTTTGATATCAGGGGAGGTTAGTCAGGGAGCTTGCAAATAATCAGATTACCGGAAGTGAAGGCACAATTATCTTCAACGGATTAGGTGATGACAATAAGAAGCTCCGGATAGGAATCTATATCCTGTTAATTGAAGCAATAGATGCCGGAGGCGGAAATGCGGATGTAGTCAAAAAGCCAATTGTCATAGCAGGCAGGCTTTAGTAACTGACAGCATTTGGAATTTTGAATGTTGGATTTGGGATTTGTCTTCTTCAATGTGCTTTGCGGTATAAGTAATTTTTCTAAATGAATCAGTTTGACGATATAGATATTTTTCAAAAGAAGTTTAAAAAATTGAATAAAAATATATTATCAACAATTTTAACTTTCTTAAAAATTTTTTGGACACTATTAATAAAAATCTTTTTAATACTCATCCTTGTTAGGATTTAGTTAGGATTAATATTATATTTATATTAATCTTTAATAATCAAAACAAAGCATTATGAAAGAATTTTATAAATACTTCAAAGCATCAGTTCTCTTTATAACTTTTAATATATTCCTTCTCAATGAATTAGCATCAGCCGGAATTAATCCTACTTTCAATCTGACTGTCAGAAATATCCTCAGACATCCCGGAGGAAGCGGACAGGACAGTATAATTACATTTGAACTTTACATGCAGCAGACGAATCAGGGTCAGCCTGATGTGTATGATTTCGAATATTGTGCAGCTCAGTTTGTTTTTAGTTATAATAAACTGATTCATAAACCCGGAGGGAATTTAATTTTCGGACTGGTTCCGGGTGGAAGTGATCTGCCTCCTGAGCTCAGACCACCTTCATTTCAGGTAGATTCCGTTAACGGATATCTTAAAACTTCGGGAAACTTACCCAGCTCCCTGACTAATTATTTTATCAGCGGCTCCTATCCCGGAACTAAGATACTTACTTTCAAACTGCGGACGAATATGATCGCATTCAATCCGGCACCACTGAATTTAAAGTTCAAACTCGGAACAACTCCAAATACACTGATGGCATTTTTTCTTCCATATCCTCCAACTGTTGACAGCTTAAATTTCCCAAATCAGGCAGCAGTCATATTGTCGGATACAATCGTTAACCATTATTATGTTGAAGATACAAGCGGAATTTTACAGACATATCTGATCAGTCCGGAATACAATTCATCTACTAATCTGAGATACATAGATTTTTCCTGGAAAAGTTCGATCAATGCCAAATCTTACAAGCTGCAGATTTCAACCGACATAAACTTCAGCAGTATTGTTTTCAATGATTCAGTATTAGCTGATACATTTGCGACTGTAAGTACCCTGAGTCCGGATTTGACTTATTACTGGAAAGTTTCAGGCAGGAATGATTCAATGTATTTTACATATTCAGATATCTGGATCTTCAGAACCGGTTCTGTTCAGGCTGTGTTAGATTATCCGCCTGACAGTGCTTCTTATGTACCTTTGCCGATAACTTTTTCGTGGCATAGCGCAGGAACGGCTGCATCTCCCGGTCCTGTAATTTTAGCTTCCGAAAAATCTGATAATATTTTTTTAAAAGAAAATTTTAATTCAGGTACATTGATGACAGAAGTGAACACCGGTTCGGGTGTGAGATACAGACTGGATATAGCAAACGATCCGGACTTTACTGGTATTATTTATACAGATTCAACTATAACAGATACTTTCAGGATAGTTAACAATATTGTTTCGAATGCAGCTTACTACTGGAAAGTTACGCCAATATTGGATTCTGTTTTTACATCAAGCTCAGGTGTAAGAAGTTTTAATACATATCCGGCGCCTCTGATACTAAGCAGTCCCGGAAATAATGCTAATAATGTTCCTTTTAATGTGAAGTGTATCTGGTATAAAAACAGTCAGGCGTTAACTTACAGGCTTCAGGTTGCTTCAGATCAGAACTTCAGTAATATTATTTTCAATGATTCTGCAATAACAGACAGCTTCAAAACCATCGGCAGCTTAATTCCGGATACACGCTATTACTGGAAAGTGTCGGCAAAAAATGATTCTGAATATTTTTCTTTTTCTCCTCAATGGAGCTTTACTACTATGGGGATTTTAATTAGTCCCGTAAATAATTCATTTAATAATCCTGTTAATACGAATTTCAAATGGCATAAAGCGGACAGCGCAGTAAACTATGTATTGCAGGTTTCAACAGATCCTTCATTAAGCAATCTGATCATAAATGATTCTACACTTACTGATACATTTAAAACAATCACCGGATTGATCAATTCCACAACCTATTACTGGCGGATTAAAGTAAAGTATCTTTCAGGTAATATTTTTCTTTCAAATACCTGGAATTTCACGACAACAGGCGGTGGTCTTATAATTATTTTTGGCACACAGCTTAGCGGGTTTTCAGTGGTACCACCAAATTCATCGCAGGGGATTGGTGCCGTGACGGGTACATACAATTTATCAACAAAAATCCTGAACTTTGATCTTATCTTTGCCGGACTGCTCGGTACAACAACCTCAGCTCACTTCCATGGACCTGCTTCTTCAGGTTTCAATGCTCCCGTTCAGATTGAATTTGGAGGATTTCAAACAGGGATAACATCCGGACATTACGCTAACTCATATGTTCTTACTTCCGAACAGGAATCTCAGTTTATGGACGGTCTGTGGTATGTTGATATTCACACAACTGTATTCCCCGGCGGGGAAATCAGAGGGCAGTTCAATGAAGGCCCGCTTCCTGTAGAACTTTCAGCATTCACATCAAATATACTGAAAGACAAAGTTACTTTAAACTGGTCAACATCAATCGAGATAAATAACGCCGGGTTTGATATTGAAAGATCCTCAGCGGAAAGTGAATGGATCAAAACAGGCAGTGTAGCGGGTAACGGAAGTACAATCAGTATAAAGAATTATTCATTCTCTGAAAGATTAAATTCCGGAAAATATAATTACAGGATAAAGCAAACAGATTTCAACGGTAACTTCACATATTTCAATCTGACAGATGAAGTAGAAGTCGGAATGCCAAATAAATATAGCTTATCGCAGAACTATCCGAATCCATTCAATCCGGTAACTAAGATAGATTTTGAATTACCGGACGATGGAAAAATAAGTTTGGTTGTCTATGACATTTCAGGGCGGGTAGTTTCAACTTTAATAAATGAATTTAAAACAGCTGGTTACCATACAGTTGATTTTACCGCTTCGAATCTTGCAAGCGGAATTTACTTTTATATGATAGGAGCCGGTGACTTTCAGATGACAAGAAAGATGATGATCCTGAAATAAAATAATTAATAATTAATAAATTAATAATTAATAATTAATAGTTCAAAAATTTTCGTAATTTGACGTTTGAATTTGACGTTTGACGTTTGACGTCTCACGTTTCACGTCTGACGTCAAACGTCAAACGTCTCACGTCTCGCGTCTCACGTCTCGCGTCTTACGGTTTTATCACACTGACAAAATTACTCGAATTATTATAAGCCATCAATACATCGGCTAAATCTGCCAGATAGTCTCCGTTGATATCTGTAATTATGTAACCGTTAAAAAATACATTTGCATCATTGCTGATTAAAATTACATCAGACAGATCGATGGCTCCGTCATTATTTACATCTCCGCTGTAAAAAGCATACAAAGGATCTGTATCAACCTGAGTAACGTTATTTCCAAATGATTGTGAAGGATCATTGGCAAAATTATATTCTGCAAAAACCGGATTAAAATTAACTGCATCAGCACTCCATGTCTCAAGTGAATTTCTGTGCTTAGCAATTATGTAATAGTTAGTAAGATCATATGCATTAATAAACCAGAAATCCCCGTAACCGTCATTCGTTAAAAATGCTTTGGCAGAATCTTCCAGAACGTAAGGTGAATTTGCATTTCTTAAATATAGTGTCATCGTATCGCTTTTCATAGTATCGGCAGGTGCATCCCAGAGCCCTTCAATAACTCCCCGGAAAAAAACATTTCTGAATGCATTTGCAGGTCCTGAACAACCAACTGATGCCCAGACATTTGTGCTTCCGCTGTATTCAGTCCACAAGGCAAAACAGCTTTCATCTTCAGGACCGTATCTTACACCGGCTCTTGGCTGCGCTGTGTATGGGTTTGTGATCTTATGATTCATCTGTGTGACAATTCCTCCCCAGATATTATTTACTGCAGATGTATAAACTACCGGAACAAAACCCGCTGTAATTTCAGAAGAAGCGCACGAATAGAATCCCGGAGCGCTTCTGAATCCTGTGATATCAGCTCTTGTGGAATTGTTACTTCTGTAATCTACATAACCGCTTGACCAGCCTCCGCTTCCGTTTGTTGATACAAAATATTCAATGTCCCAGTCCGTAGGAGAATATTTCCGCATGTTGATGATCATCAAATTATTATATCCGCCTGCCGAAGCAATGTAAGCCTGATATCGTCTTGATCCCAATGCGCCGATCGTGCCGGCATAAGTTGCAAAAGATCCGGATACAAAATTTCCTATGGATGTCTTTGCTAAAACTATTCTTGAGGAATCCTGCAGGCTTGATTCAATTACTAAAATGGAATCCTGCCCGCCGTTTCTGTAGAAGGCAATGTCACAATAGTAATCCACAGGATACCTGAATAATAATCCTAAGAATGGAACCGGCTTATAAGTAAAAGCAGGTACAACAGTATAAGGGGAGTAGCATATTGCAACCTTCTCTCCCGATCTGTATCCGCCTGCTACAGCACTGTCAAAGCAGGTTGTAATGTACACCCACGGATTTGAACGATATGCTTCATTGTCCGAGACAATTCTTGGCTTCCAGTAATAATTTGTAGACACTGCCCCGGGCCAGTTCAATGTATATCCGGCAAAGTTAAGCTCTCCCGTGATCCTGACAATCGTAACTCCGATTCTGTAAACACCGGAATAATTATTAGCTGCATATCCAAACGCTACCCAGATAAATTTATCACCGGTTGAGTTTTCAATCAGTTCAATGTCTATCTGATCCTGCCACATCCTGTTGCCGGGTGAAAACGTTATGGTAGCTTTTTCAGTCCAGGTCTTTCCACCGTCGTCAGAATAACACAAACGCAGATGATCTGTCACAGCGCCGCTTTGAGGACCGTAAACAAATGCTGTCCAGATCCTTGAAGCAGTAGAGCCGATTTGCTCGGTACAGGTGCTGATTCCTTTTACTCCGGTGGCAGATGAGACAAGTCCGGCATTTATGTTATCAGGAGTGATTGTGTTTCCATCAGGTGGTATTAACTTCATTTCCATTGGTTCGCCTGACATTGTTACTGAACCGGATAACTTGTCTCTCTCACTTTGCAACTGCACAACTTTATTTACATCACCGTTCTTTTTTGCATCCATCATTTGTTGTTCAATTAAGGATAAAGTATTTTTGATTTCCGGATCAGTATCTTTAATTTCTAAATCTCTCGGATTGTCTTTATTGATACTTACCGGAGCTTCAGGAGGCTGTGTCTTTTTTCCCTGTGAAAATGAATAATCAGTGTTCATGAATAATATGACTCCAATTATTACAATTACGGTAATTCGTGCATTCATTTTTTTATGTTTAATGTTATGTTCAAAAATTTAATATCAATGTGTGATTTTAAAAAAAGGGAGCCTTGAAAAATCAGGACTCCCCGGTTTTGAGAAGGAATGAAATAAATTACGGAGGCGTTATTGTTGCTATAAAATTTACTGAATTATTATAAACTAAGAGTACATCATTAAGGTCTACAAAACCATCCCCGTTCAAATCCGAATTCAATATGTCTCCGAATATAAAATTCAAACCGTCATTGTAAACCATCAGTACATCATTCAGATCGATCACATTATTCCTGTCAACATCACCGCTGTATATGCACCACTTTGATCCCTGAAGTGTCAGGTTATTACCAAACGCCTGTGCATCTGATATTGTGAAATCATAAAAAGCGGGATTGGTCGTATTTATACTTACCGGCACGGAACTCCATGTCTCAAGTGAATTCCTGTGCCGCACAATTAAATAGTAATTTCCTGCAGGTGATCTTGGAAATGCAAAGACATTACTCAAACGCTGATACTCAATATAGGCATATCCTGTATCTACAATGTTGTAAGGAGGTGAAGTTTCAGCCAGTAAAACATC
Source organism: Ignavibacteria bacterium (assembly GCA_016710985.1). Lineage (GTDB taxonomy): Bacteria > Bacteroidota > Ignavibacteria > Tepidaquicellales > Tepidaquicellaceae > JAGPCH01. The sequence continues at coordinate 130,986 of JADJTX010000013.1, read as the reverse complement.
CGCCGTTTCGTTTCCAAGATGTATATCATTAACTTCATCATAAGGACCTTCAAGCGCAACAGTCAGATACAGGTTCGAAGCCGAGCACCCTCCGGTAGATGATACCGAATAATAATAGCTCCATATCGTAAGGCAGCTGTCTCCGTTTTCATATTTAAAAGCAGGTTTCGGCGAAGCAAGCGAATTAGCAAAGTCTGTATTAAGTGAATGGATTGAGCTGCTTAAAACATCGTCATTAAAAGTGCAGGAGGAAACATTCTCCAGACTTCCGTAAATGTTCTTAAATGTAATTGCAAAACTTCCGTTTACATTTCTCCGTGAGACAATGTCTCCGAATCTTGAATTATTATAGCTGGTGTAATCAAGACTGCTTGCATACCAGTAATCAAGGTCAGATGTACTAAGCATCCATTGATCCATGTCACCGGTGTTAAAATAGTTGTCCGAATAAGTAATCATCATGCTTTTCTGATTTGTTCCTCCGCTTGATGCGACTCTAGCATATTCAAGATTATCACCGGTCGGAGAGAGAACTCCGCTGTACACCGGATAAACGGTTGAATTGCTGAAACCTTTGTAAAGATAAATGTATGGTTCATACCCCCGGGTATGCGCTTAATACGAATATAAGAGAATCATTTCCATTATGAAAATTTGCTACGTCGGTAAATACTTCATAATTATGACCCGGCGCAACATTGTATATGCTCTTTGGCAGATAAGTGACAGAAGGACTTACTGTATAAGGGCTGAGCACCCGGCACACTTTCGACATGAAGTAATGCTCATTATTAGCAATAGAATCCTGAGTAACTACAATTGTTATATAAGGATTACTTAGATATCTTGCATTATCAGAAGTAATACGAGGCATTTGATAATAACTGGATGCATCGTATCCGGGAAAGAAAAGAGTAGAACCGGCATATCCTAATGTTGGTGCCGAGACAATTGTATATCCTATTAAGCTCTGTCCATAACCTCCGTTTGTTACATATCCGAAAACTAAGTGAAGATATTTAGTACCCGATGTATTTTCAATTATTTCCATATCCATATTATCCCATTCAATTTTATTGTGTGAGCTGAAAGCTATCACAGCATACAGATTATAAGTTGCTCCGTTGTTATTTGAATAGTATATGCCTATCGAATCGGGAATAGCAAACAATCCTGTATCACCGTTCGCCAGTCCGACAGCTACCCAGATCTTACCGGCGGTGGGACCTCTTTGTTCGACCTGTGTTGCGATCCCTGCTACATAATTACCGGCATTGCTCAAAATATATGAATGACTCAGGTTATCCGTTTGCTCAGGACTGTACCGGCTTGCAGGAATCAGATTACCAATAGGACTTGTTTCCTGACGTGTAATTGTCGAGCTGTTTACAGCTTCTAATTCTCTCTGAAGTTCAAGAATCTGTTCCCCGTTCACTGAACTTTCATTTTGTTTTAATTTATTCATCTCGTTCATAATTTCAATCTCTCTTTGAGTAAAATTATTCTGAGGAGTTTGAGACAAAGAATTATTGATCCTTTGTGTAGCGACCGGCTGATTTATGTTAACTTCTTTCTTCTTTTGGGAAAAAATATCTTTACCGGTTTTTATAGCAGAATTATTAACATTCTGAACTTTAAGAGGCTGATGTCTATTGTTGATTTTCTCCCATTGTGATAAAGAACTTTCAGATAAGCCAAATATTAAAAATGCAGTTAATAATAATCTGAAAATTCTTTTCCTGTTAATTTTGTATGATTTATTATTAATCATTTAAAAATCTCCTTTGCTTTGATTTTAAATTTTCTAATAATGAAAAATAATAACCCGGCATACCGGTATGCCTTTATGGAAAAAAGCCTGCGCGGCTTTTTCCCGGGTTATTATTTCCCGATTAATTAATACAAAAATATAATCATTGATCTCATATTGCAAAGAAAAGTTTTTAAGGTTTTCACTTCATTAAGTCTTACATATTCTTCGATTACAGGAGTAAAACAGAACAATTTGATGTCTGTTTTCATCTGCAAATGGACAAGATGGCAGTTGATAATTGATAGTTGATAATTGATAGTTGATAATTGATAGTTGATAATTGATAGTTGATAGATGATAGATGATAGATGATATTAAGTTTAAACGATTCACGACTAACGATTCATGATTAACGATTTCTCCGCTTCAAAATATTTCCCCATCAGCCAGTTCTTCTCCGAGACATTGTCCTTTTTCAGAAATTCTTTCTGAATGTGTAACTCTGACTGATCTCTGCTGCTGTTTCTTATGTTTTCAAGTTTCTTAAGATAGTTAATGAACTGTCTGTGCCGTGAAAAAATGTTCTCATCTTTTCTATTTCTTATTTTAACTGTTTGATAATAAGCATTGAGAAGTGAGTGGAGATTTACAAATGATCCGGTTTCATAATATATCATTGCAGTCAATTTTTTTATGTCAAGTTTAAAGATCATGTTTTCAGTATTAACTTTACCAAGATACATTAACGCTTCATCAAATTTCTTTTTGCAAAGGAAATTTTTGCGAGACTGAAATTTTTAGAGGTCCGGTCTGACTGTGTTCGAGTTTATGGGAATAATCATTTACAAAATTCTCTACCCATTCAGTTTCATTAACTTCTATTCCCGCTTTTACGATGTTTCTGAAATGCGACGGCGGAAAATAAGCTGTTCCGTGTATATCATCAAAATATTTTTCCTGAACAAGTTTCTTCATGATCTGAAAGCTTTCCTTTACAAATTCTTTTTTTCCTGAGTTTGATTTCATATTGCAGATCGACATTATATTCAGCAGTAGTCTCTTGCCTGTATCAGCGTCAAGATTATTAATATTTTCTGAAAGAAGGACTTTGATCACGGAATAGTAGTCATCGTTTTCTATATCAGAAAGCTGTTTCATCACAAGGTAATATATTTTAAGAATTGGAAACGATGCCGGATCTTCTTCCTGAATTATGTTTAAAAGTTTTTCAAAATCTATTGTGTCCATCATTTTACCTGAAACCGTAGAGCCGAATTCATATTCCATGTATCTTTTGTCGTAAAGGAGGATTTCTTTTTTGAAAATGAAAGATTGTATCATTGTAAAATAGATCAGATTTTTAATGCCATTTATAAGCGCATCGCATCTTTTACCTTTCTTATAATTCATTGCATAGTACAATTGCAGCGCGTCAATCTTATCAAGATTCTCAAAAAAATCCAGACTGTCACGGGGAATTTTGCTTAAGCCGGATTCAACTATTCTGCTGTACTTAGCTGCTCCGGTTTCATCTCCTCTTTTTATGTATTCATTCAGCAGCCGTATTTCCCTGTTTTCTTTCTCTCTGAAATTCTGATACACAAAAAACTCATCGCAGATATTACTTAATCCTGAAAGAATCGTATTGATAACGTTTTCATTAAATTCTTTTCCTTTGTAAAACTGATTGTACAAATATTCCCTTGTCAGCTTTTTTGATTCAAAGTCAGGATAAAATTCCTTGAGTATATTTAAAAGAGGAAGATAATTTCTGCCTTTATTAAAATACGGAGAAGAAACGAATTTCTCGAAATCTTTCCATTCGCTTTTCCCGATCAGTCTTAGTTTTTCAAATAGCTTCATAGTATAAGTATTAGGTATTAGGTATTAGGTATTGAGTATCAGAGCTGTCCAAAATAAATTAAAGTTTTGATAATTGTTTCAATAACAGAATATTAATGAAATTAATTTTTTAAATATTTTAAACTATCCCAGTTATAATCCCGAAGGGATGTTATTATTATAGCATCTAAACAATAACAAGGACAAACCCCGAAGGGGTGAAATAATGTCATCCCTTCGGGATTTTATTAATTTGGTTCCTTTTTTCTATAATAATATTACCCCTTCGGGGTTTGTTATAGTTTATATTTTTTGGTCGGAAATGTATAGTAATAAGATCCCGCTGCAAAATTGAAATGAAGCTTCTGTTAATAAACTTCCGAAGTCTTTTTTCTGACTTTAAAGACTTCTGAGGTTTTCCTCAGCTATAATTCTAATTTACATGTTTAATTTAAACATTAAAAAAGCAAAGAAAAATACAGGATTTGTAAATAAAATCACCCTATCAGGTAAAAATACCTGTTTATTTTTGACAAATAAATATTTGAGATTTGATTTAAAACATGATAGATTTGATAAGAAAAAATCTTAAATCAAAAGTATTATAGAGGAGAAAACTAAAATGAAAAAAATAAGTTTATGTGCCGGTTCAATGATCATCTGCTTTCTGTTAAACACCGTTCTTTTTCAAAATCATTGTACTGCTGAAATTAATTACACTATTAATTCTGAGAAAATATATCAGAGCGACGGATCTTTTCTTTGCAACCCGAATTACTTCCCATGGACTAGGCAATTACATTATGGAACGAGGACAGATGAAGGCATAAAAATAAAAACAGACAGCTGCGGAAATGTTTATGTGGCGGGAAATACGGATTCAACAACAAGTGGATTGAATAATTATAATTTTCTTATCATAAAATACGGTCCGGGAGGAGATACATTATGGGTCCGCAGTTACAACGGAATTGATACTACAAGTATAAGGAATGACTTAGTCTCGGACATGACAATAGATGCTTCCGGTAATGTTTATGTCACAGGAAGGTCCATGAACAAATACGGAAATTTTGATTATGCAACTGTAAAATTTGATACAGACGGAGTTCTTCAGTGGGCGAAAAGATTTAATGCGCCTTATAACGATATAGATGTTCCAAACGCAATAGCAGTGGATAAGTCCGGAAATGTATTTGTAACCGGGCAGTCAAGATTTAACAGTGCGAATTATCAGTATGTAACTATAAAGTACAGTTCAAACGGTGATTCGCTCTGGCTTAGAAATTACAACGGAGACGGGAATTCAAGTTCAGCAATTGGACTAAGTGTTGATGATTCGGGAAATTGTTATGTGTCGGGGAATTCAATAAGGTTTGCAGAGAGCTGGAATTTTGTTACAATAAAATATAATTCTTCCGGAAGTACTCAATGGACTAAAATGTATAAAGGGTCAGGAGCTAACACTCAGGAAGTTTTGGCAGCAATGAAAATGGATAATGCAGGGAATATTTTTTTGACAGGATATTCAAATATGTCATCACCAAATATGGACTATTTGATTGTAAAGTATGACAGAGGTGGAAATTATCATTGGGCAAACACTTATAACGGAACAGGAAATGGTGATGACTATCCGTTATCTTTGACAACGGATCAATCGGGAAATGTGATTGTCACCGGCTATTCGATTGGACCGGGATCAAATAATTATGATATTGCAACGGTAAAGTACAATTCATCCGGAGTTCAGCAGTGGTTTCAGCGGTTCAACGGTCCGGGTAATTACATGGACGCCGGAAGAGATGTAAAGACAGACACTTCAGGAAATATTTATGTTGCCGGCAACGTGTATTTTGGAAATTATTCTGATGCAGTTGCAATAAAATACAATCCCTCCGGTGCTCAGACGGGCATCAGAAAATTCAACGGCACAGCAGATAGGGATGATCTTTACTATTCAATCAGTCTGGATAAGTTTGGGAATGTTCACGTAACAGGCGGTTCAAAATTTAATAATTTTGATTACATGTTTCTAACAACAAAATACCCGCAGAACGAATTCGGCAGCACATTAAAGCTGAGCGCAGTGCTGCAAGGATTTCATTACAGCGCTTCAACTCCCTTCATGAGATCTGATACTGTTAAAGTTTTTTAAGAATGTCATCTGCCCCTTACAGCATTGTAGATTCTTCAAAGCAGATACTCAATAATATTGGTAAAGGTGATTTCTTTTTCCAAATGTTTCTTTTGGTACAAATTACTATTTATCAGTTAAACACAGAAACTCCATAGAAACCTGGAGCGCTTCAGGTCAGTGGATCACATTCAATTCAGATACAGCTTCATTTGATTTTATTCCTTCAGCATCCAAAGCATACGGAAGCAATATGAGTCAGGTAAATACTTCTCCGGTGAGATTTGCATTTTACGGAGGTGACGTTAATCAGGACAATGCAGTCAATCTTACAGATATTACAACCATTCATAATGCTGCAGTTACTTTTGCAAACGGATATGTAATTACTGATATAACAGGGGATAATATTACTGACCTCACTGATATTACGATCACCTATAATAATTCATCCGGTTTTGTAATGTTGATGAGACCGTGAAAAGTTAAGTTAATAAGTTAGTAAGTTTAATAAATTAATAGGCTATTGGTTAATGGGTGATTGGTTGATTGGTTATATGTTAAGTAAAGTAAACTAAACAAACTTAAGAACATAAGAACTATAAGAACTAGCTAAGAACTATAAGAACTATAAGAACTATAAGAACTATAAGAACTATAAGAACTATAAGAACTTAAAAAAACTATACGATCTAAACCAAATATCTAAATTGAAAATCGTAATTATAAAGCGTATGTTGAACGGTTAAAAAAATCACATTAAACCACCTTATGACAGAAGTAAAAACAAGTTCTCACACCATTTTTCCACCGGCCGGTTCATGGAATAATGCAGGCGAAAAGTCTCATTCTATATTCCCTCCTGCAGGCTCATGGAACGATGCAAGCGAAAAATCACATTCGATTTTCCCGCCTGCAGGTTCATGGGATAATGCAAGTGAAAAGTCACATTCTATATTTCCACCAGCAGGTTCGTGGAAATAAGATGTTACTGATGTTTTTTAAAGTCCCGTGAGTATTCATTATTTACGGGACTTTTTATTTAGATTCATATGATTTATAAGATTCATCATATTGATTGATTTTCTACATTAATTAAATTTTTACGAATCTACAAATATAACAAATATTATAAATCACACAAATCTTACAAATCTTATAAATCTTAAGAATCTTACAAATCACACGAATCTTATAAATCTTATGAATCTTATAAATCTTACGAATCAAATGAATCGAAAAGAACTTATAAAGCTTAAATGCGACCTGCTGATCAACGGGCTGAGACTTAATGATCTAAGAAAAGATCTTGTTGAAACTCAGGGTTGGGAAAAGGAACGTGCAGATTGCTTTCTGCCTGCCGAACTTAAGATGCCCGAGGATGTATTCGTTCAGGTAAGGGAAAATCCTGAAGCGAATTTCAGATTGAGAATTTCAGAGAATGAACTTTATGTTGAAGATAAAGCAAGCAATGAGATTTGCAAAGGTGAATTTGTTTCACTTCCTCCTTTTTCAAAAAATTATACGAATGATCTGACTCCTTTTGAAAAGGTAGTTGTTTATAACGGAATATGTAATCTGAATTTTACATGGAATTATTACTGTGACTATTTCAGAACCAAGACCGAATGCAGATTCTGTAATCTTACGCCTGCACAGGATTTTTATCCTGATGAAAATATTTCCAATGCCAGAAAGACGGCTTCGCAGGTTGCTGATGTGATTGAAGCTGCAAAGAAATATCATACTGATCCGAAGTCCATACTCACACGGGGTACACCACCCGATAAGCAGGGACTTGGCGGAACTATTCAGATACTTGAAGAGCTCTCACAAAGATTCCCTTATTCAAATGACAGAGAAAGAACAAAATTGTTAATGACAATTTCCCCGACTAAAAAAATTGAAGAAGTAAAGCTTCTTCATGATCTCGGTCTTCATTCAGTATCATTCAACTTTGAAGTATTCGACAGGGGTTACTGGAAAGCAATTGTTCCGGGAAAAGATCAAAACATCGGAAGGGAACTATGGGAGCAGTCATTAATTGAAGCAGTAAAGCATTTTGGACAGGGGAGAGTTTTTTCCGCGATGATAGCCGGACTTGAGCCGAGACATACTTTAGTAGAGGGAGTTCACTGGTGCTGTGACAGAGGGATAATACCTATTATTGTTCCGTTCAGTCCTGAGACAGGAAGTCAGTTTGAAGGATTCAGACCGCCGACATTCAACTGGATGATGGATACGCATATTGAAGCTGCAGAAATCATCTGTCAGAAACTTCCTTTCATCGGGACAGATGAATACTGGAAGCTCGATGCACCGATTTGCGCTGAATGCTTTACAGGAGGATTTCTTTACGATGTAATTAAGGAAAATGCAGGATTGAGAGAATATCACTCTGCAAATGTATTAAATAAAAAACCGGATGCTGAAATAATTTTAAACTAAATTATTAATGAAATTTCTTATCAGATTTTTTAATTACTACTGCAATATTTTTTTCATCATTTGACCTTTTTGCAATGTCATCTAAAGATACATCGGACTTTAAATTTAAATTGTACAGTGAAGGAGTTGATTTCTATGCTACAGGCAATGAGCCGTTCTGGAATCTTTCAATTGCAGTTAATCAGTTTCTTCGCTTCAATTCACTGAATGGAATTTCGGTTAAACTCGGCTCTGTACAATCTGAAAAGGCAATGGATGCAAATGTAGTCAGATACACAGCTTCTACTACTGGAGGTTTTTTTACAGCAACGATTTCTCAGAATGTTTGCATAGACAACATGTCCGGGGATACTTCATCATACAGGGTTATAGTTGAGCTCAATAATCCCGGAGATGAAAATTATAAGAAGTTTGAAGGATGCGGAAATTACATTCCGAATTATGCATTGAGCAGGAAATGGATCCTGAAACAGTTAGGTGATGCCGATATTTCCATATCCGATATTAAGAACAGGATTCCTGAGCTCGAGATCAATTTGGAGAATATGAGATTTGCAGGTAATGCCGGATGCAACAGGGTTGCTGGCGGTCTATTTCTCGAATACAATCTGATAAGATTTTCAAATCCGGTTTCAACAATGATGATGTGTGAAAACATGGAGCTTGAGCAAAAATTTCTGGATGCAATTTCAAAAGTGACCTATTTCAAGATCCTGGGAAACCAGTTGCTGCTGGCAAATCCTGATACTGTGCTGATGGTTCTCTATGATCCGGAAACAGTACCAAAGGAGCGTGCTTCATTTGAGGATGACACAGTCAGAGTTTATAGATTAAATGATGTTTGGGTGCTGGAAACTCTGAACGGAAAATCCGTCGAAGCTAAAAATACAAAAAACAAAATACCTCAGCTTGAGATCAGCGTGACTGAATTGAGATACAACGGAAACGGCGGATGCAATAATATTTTCGGAAATTTTACTGTTGACGGAAGGAGCATAAGTTTCGGTCCTGCTGCTGCAACAAGGATGATGTGCCCTGACAGCATAGAGCCCGAATTTCTGTCTGCGCTAAAGGAAATAAATACATGGGATATCAGAAACAACCGTCTGTATCTTATGAAAGACGGTACTGAAACAGCAGTATTTAAGAAAGTTGATTAAGAATAATAATTAAGTTTATGACATTAGATGAAGCAATTAGATTAAAAACAGAATTACTGATACACGGACTCACATTTACCGATGAAGCCCTGACAACAGTCGGGCAGGGCGGGCTTGAAAAAGTCTTCTGGGTTTTTGAAATGACACCTTCTACGCATAAAGGAACCGGTGACGGAACAAGACCTCTGCCGAATGACATGCTTCTTCCATATGATCTGTATGTAGACGTAAGGTATAGTCCTTCTTCGCCATACAGAGTTCATAAAAGCGGTGATGCTGTTATACTCGTGAAAAATAACATTGAACTGTGTGAAGTGAGATGGCCTAAGAGACCTGATTTTTATGATATGAAAACAAGAAGCGGCGAGTCAATGAAGAAAGTTGCTTCGATGAGAGGGGATTGCGGACTGAGAGTCTGTTTTGATAATGCCTGTACTTATTTTGCGAAAGGGGAGCAGTGTAAAGTTTTGCAATATTGTTCCGGCAAGACAGCGGAACCGTGACCATGTTGTGACAATAAAAGAAGCGGAAGACATTTATGATGTTGTGAAAAGAAGCGATAATAGATAACCCTGTTTGCTCACACCTTGCAATGACAGCAGGAGCTGCTAAAGATGACGGACTGGGGAATCTTCCAGGAGATATTAGAAAGATTAAAACCATTATTAAAAGAAAAATATTTTCCGATTGTAACAGCCATTACAGCGACAAGAAATAAGGAAGAAACAGAATATCTGTGTTCGACAGGAATAAGTTCGGTTGCATTTAATCTTGAAATATGGGATGAAAAAATATTCAATGATATATGTCCCGGCAAGACAAGAAGAATAGGCAGAGACAGATGGATTGAATCTTTGAAAGAGGCAAGAGATCTCTTAAAACCGGCGAGGGCATTGAGTTCTTTTGTAGTCGGGCTTGAGCCAAGGGAATCCGTGCTGGCGGGAATAGATTATCTTTCATCCGAGGGAATATTCCCGATAATGAGTCCTTTCATTCCGATGGTAGGAACTGAATACGAAGGAAAGGAAGCACCTAAATCCGGGTGGGTTTGGGATGTACACGAAAGAGCAACTGAAATAATTTACAAAAACCTGCCTGAAGCATTCTGTGATGAAATATGGGACGGAGACATTGGCATTTGTCCATCCTGCACAACTACAAAATTATTCTTTGACTTTATGCGAAGGATAGTTCCGAGAGAGAATCCGAGGAGAGTGATGTCGAATGAGAGTGTGGAAGCTTTTGTATGAAAAATCTGCCACAAGTTTTCTCAAATTTACACGTATATTAAAAATCATAAATTCCTTTTTAAAAAAAAAATTATAAAGCATGAACTCTCAAATTATCCCACCCGAAAAATATTGCCTGATCACTGACATTCCAGGATATACTCATGATATCAGCCGGCTGATCTGCATGATGAATTATGCCAGGCAAGTGACATTACATTCGGTGAAAGGACTGACCGTCGGAGAGCTGGACTATCAGATAGATGATACCAGCAATTCAATCGGAGCGTTGCTGCACCATATTGCAGCGGGTGATTTTTATTATCAGGTCAGTACATTTGAAGATAGAGAACTGAATGAAGAAGAGCTGAAGAAATGGGGACCGGCTCTGCATCTTGGAAAAGAAGCGAGGGATAAGATAAAGGGTAATGATCTGGAATATTATATTAATATCTTAAATGAAGTAAGAGACCGCACTTATGAACTTTTAAAAGAAAAGGATGATAAATGGCTTGCGGAGAAAGTCACTTCAGGAAAAAATGAATTCAATATTCATTATTTCTGGTTTCACGTTTTCGAAGATGAGATAAATCACAGAGGACAGATCAATTTTATAAAAAAGAGACTCGGGAAATAGATATCAATGAAGCGAGTGTCAGTCAGAGATACCATCTGTTTAAAAATACAATATAAACTTTCTTAAATCTTATAAATTTTAAGAATTCCATTATGGATCAACCAATAATAGAGCAGGATAAACTCTATCTTGTAACTGACATTACCGGCTACACTCCTAACATCAGCCGTCTTATCTGCATGATGAATTATGCAAGATACACAACACTTGGATCCGTTAAGGGACTTACAGTTGAACAGTTAGACTATCTGCATGATAAGGAGAGTAATTCAATCGGCGCGCTGCTTTATCATATTGCATCCACCGATTTTTATTTCCGGATACTTACATTTGAAGAAAGAGAACTTACACCCGAAGAAGACAAAAAATGGGAAGCTGCGTCATATCTGGGTGAAAAGGGAAGGGAGCTGATAAAAGGCAATGACCTGAAGTTTTATGTTAATATTTTAAATGAAGAAAGAAATAAAGTTTATGAACTTCTCAAAGAAAAGGATGATGAGTGGCTTGAAAAGAAAATGCAATGGTATGGCAACACAGCCAACTTTCATCACATCTGGTTTCACGCATTCGAAGATGAAATAAATCACAGAGGACAGATCAGCTGGCTAAGAAAGCGATTGAAGTCCCAGGCTTAAATTTTCTTATTTTCCCTCTATATCTTTAATATTACTTTTCTTTATTAAATTATAATGTCTATTTTCACATTCAAAAAATACCCAACATAAAAGTAATAAAGATTGAGCAATATTAAACCGGTCTTCTGCTACATAATTATAGTATTAGTTACGTATTTAGTGTTTTATAATTCACTCCCGGCCTCCATACAGGACCTCTCTAACATTCCGAAGTATTTTACTGCTGAAGAGGGTTTTCACAAAGTAATAGGAAGGTATTACAGACCTGTAGTGTCGGCTTCGTATGCCATTGACTATTCAGTATGGGGATTGGAACCGTATGGTTTTCACCTTACCAATGTCATCATACATATTATTTCCTGCCTGCTTCTTTTCAAGATTTTTACGGTTCTGTTCTGGAAATATAAATACAGAAATCTGTTCTCGCTGATCTCAACTTTGATCTTTGCGGTTCATCCGATACACACTGAAGCAGTAAGCTGGGTAAGCGGCAGAACTGATTCTCTTGTTACGTTGTTCTTCTTCGCTTCATTTCTTTTTTACATTGAGTTCACTAAAGAAATGGATCACAGTAAGAAAGATAATTCCATTCACAAGATCACACAAAAAAATTATCTCCTTCTATTTCTTTCGGTTCTTTTTTACGTATTCGGTCTTCTGACAAAAGAGATGATAGTTACTATGCCGGTAATTATTCTTTTATATGATTTCGTTTTCAGGAAAAAGGATCTCAGTTATTTTAAGAAGAACTGGATCAATTATGCATTGTTCTTCGGAATAACGATACTCTACTTCGCATTCAGATATTCAATACTGGCGGATATACCTGAGCGTGAAAATTATTTATATTTCAAGGGAAAGAATTATGATGTTGCCATCGGAACAATGCTGAAGACCATCCCTGTTTATTTCCGTCTTTTGTTTGCTCCGTTTCCTCTGCTCTATCATTATAACGGAGTCATACCTGACGCTAAATCCATAATTGATGCGGATGTGATCTTCTCGTTTGCTTTTATTGCGTTTCTCATTTTTCTTTCAGTATATTTTTACAAAAAGGACAGCATAATCTCATTCTGCATACTGTTCTTTTTTATATCGCTTCTGCCAGTAATGAACATAGTGCCGACTATGAATCTGATGGCTGAGCGTTTTCTTTATTTCTCTTCATTCGCGCTTGTACTGCTGATCTGCCATCTCGCAATGGTCGGAAGTTCAAAACGTGACTTCTCCATTTTAACGATTGGAATGTGTGTGATAATAGGGCTGCTTTCATATCTAACATATAAACGGAATATCGAATGGAAAAATAATGACAGCTTGTATTCTTCTACAAAAGGAGTCGAAGGAACTGTACTTCTTGTGAATGAAGCAAACATTTATGCAAATAAAAAAAAGTATGATGAAGCCACGGAATTATACAAGCGGGCAATTGAGATAAGATATAACAATGTTCTGGCTCATCACAATCTTGGCCTGATCTATCTTCTCAGCGGAAAACTCGATTCTGCTCAGATGAAATTTAAAGCAGGGATAGCGATAGATTCGCTTGCTCCTGACGGATATTTTAAGATGGCTACAGTTTACAATATGCAGAATAAAAAAGACAGCGCAATTATCATGCTGGAGAAACTTCAGACATTTGCTCCTGATTACAAAGAATCGGTTTCAATTTTAGATAATCTCAAACAGGGAACACTTTCTGAAAATCTGATTCCGGAGGGATTTGAAAATGATGATTCAAAAAATTACCAGATAGGCATTCTTCACAAAAGGTCATATCAGTTCTATTCAGAAAAAAAATACCCGGAAGCTATTAAAGATCTTGAAAAACTGATCTCACTTAATACTGATCCGGCTACAATCTCTGGATTTTTAAATAACATTGCAATGTGCTATTATGATATGGGTAAACCGGACATGGTTGTAAAATATTTTCTGGAAGCAATAGATAAAGATGAGGGAAATATTAATGCAATAAACGGACTGATCTCATTTTATCTTGAAAAAGGAGATAGAGAGAAATCAAAAGAGTATCTGAACATGATGCTTAAAGTACAACCAGGCGATCAAAATGCAATGAAAAAACTTGACTCGCTTAACAATTTGCAATGAGCAATGAACAATGAACAATGAGTAATGAACAATGAGTAATGAACAATGAGCAATGAACAATGAGCAATGAGCAATGAATTAAATTAACCTTCAAATAATTTTAAAATAATAATTTCAAATTAAACTTTCTTTATGAACTGGAAAATAATTTTACTATTAACGTTAGTCGGTGTTGCGATTGCTGTAGCATCAGTATTCGGGGTCATCAACAGCAATTACATGACGGTTTACATGATAATATTTGCAGTTGTTGCAGGTATTATAATCTCAAGGACCTGTGAGAATTCTTTGTTTATGCACGGTGTGGTTGTAGGACTGCTGACGGGTATATTCGGTTCTATAGTCCAGGCGGTTATGTTCAATACTTATCTTGAAAATAATCCCGGATCACTTGACGGCTTTAAAAACATAACAGGTGATCTTGCTCCTCAGTATGTACTTTTATTTTCTGGTCCTTTCTTTGGAATCGGGTATGGTATAATAGCAGGTCTTGTCGCGTTCTTTTTAAGAAAGATGTCTTCAAAAAATAAATAAATATTTAAGTAGGTTTGATATGTTTGTGATTTTTTTTAGTTAAATGATTAAGCCTGCATAAGGAAAAAAGAGTATACTGATCTGATTTCCAAAACAACTATTAAAAAGGGGATTTATGATTAAAGCAATATTTCTATTGCTAATTTTCGCGGTATCATTTTTAACCGTAAAAGCAGATAATGATAAGCCCAAAAGATTTTCAAAATCTCTTGATGAAGAAACTGAAAAGTTCGGAGTAATTCAAAATTCCTTTTCCAATCATACCAATTCATACAATTCCATTATCTTTAATAACTACAATATTTCCAGAGACAGCTTTCCGCAGAATGAAACTTCAGTAAAGATAAGCCGAAAAGATCCTAACCTTGTTGTAGCTGCGTGGAGAGATTTCAGAACAGGTGTCAGTCCGGCAAACAGGAAAGTCGGATACAGTTATTCCACTGACGGAGGAAGCACCTGGTCAGTCAGTAAATTGCTCGATTCAACTCTGCTTCCCGGATTTCCAAGAAACAGCGACCCTGTTGTAAATGTAGATTCTACAGGAAATTTTTACATAGCTGTAGTCTGTATAGGAACCAATGTTGCAGTGGCTGTTTACAAATCATCTGACGGCGGAGTAACTTTCCCTACAGCGTATTTAGTTGCCAACACCGGATCAGAAGATAAAGAAATGTTTGATTCAGACAGAACTCCCGGAAGTCCTTACAATAATACTATGTATATCAGCTGGACAAGATTTAGTGATGTCACCGGAATAAAACTGACTAAATCAATAAACGGAGGAGTTAACTGGTCTGCACCTGTTGCAGTAAGTGATGATGAGTTTGGTGTTCAGGGATCTGATGTAGTTGTCGGATTGAACGGTGAAATTTATATTACCTGGCTTGACGGAAATACAGCTGACCAAATAATAAAATTTGATAAATCCACTGACGGCGGAAATACTTTTTCTACTGATAAAGTCATAGCGCAGGGTCCTTTTCCTGAGATCTCAATTTCTTCGAGCAATATTACCTGTCCGTCAATTGCTGCTGATATTTCAGGGAGTCCGAATAACGGAAATATATATGTTGCATTCTGCGATTCAAGAAATGGAGATCCTGATATTTTTCTGACACGTTCGACGAACAGAGGAGCTAACTGGTCTTCACCTTTGCGTGTAAATAATGATGCAATCGCAAACGGAAAGCTCCAGTGCTGGCCGTGGATAGAAGTTAATGAAAAAGGAAATATCGCAATTGTTTTTTATGATTCAAGAAATACATCCTCCAACACAATTGTTGATGCATATCTCGCACATTCTACCGACGGCGGTTTAAGTTTTTCTAATCTGAATATTAGCTCTCAGCCATCACCAACCAATCAGCCGAATACTGCCGTTCGTTTCGGTGATTATATTGGAATAGATTATTACAATGACAGGATTGTTCCTGTCTGGACTGACGAAAGATCAGGCGGATTCAATATGGAATGTTACACTTCAATAATTTCAACTCCGGTTAATGCTAATTTTATTTCGGAGAATATACCTGACAGGTTTGAACTTGGGCAGAACTATCCAAATCCTTTTAATCCGGTTACTGTTATTCGTTATTCAATCCCGTCAGACGTCAGAGGTCAGACGTCAGATGTACGGCTTGTTGTTTATAATAATCTCGGAAAAGAAATTATGACTTTAGTAAATGGAATGCAGAATGAAGGGAATTATGAAGTAAAGTTTGACGGAAGCAATCTCAGCAGCGGGATTTATTTTTATAAGCTGCAGGCAGGGGATTTTGTTCAGACTAATAGTATGATTTTGCTGAAATAGTTAATAGTTAAAAGTTAAAATTTAAAAGTTAAAAGTTAATACTTTTAGATTAACTGCTAACTGCTTCTTACTGCTTCAAAAAATTTCTTCAGCTTTCCTTCATCCAGCTTCCCGTTTGTCCGGACTCCGCTACATAGATCAACTCCGTAAGGTTCAACTGTTTCAATGGCTTCCCTGACATTCTCAGGATTCAGTCCTCCTGCAAGAAATACCGGAACGTCAACCTTTTCACGGATCTTACTACTGATACTCCAGTCATGAACTTTTCCTGTGCCTCCAAGCTCTTTCACTTTCAAATTAGGATTACCCGAGTCAAGAAGTATTGCGTCGACATACTTTGAAATACTATTCGCATAATCAATTGAACTCTCATCAATGACGTGAATTACCTGAACTAATTTAACTTCCGGTATTTCATACTTGAGTTCTTCATAAACATTTAATTTAACTTCATCTACCAATTGTAAAGTTCTTGTTTTGAATTTCTTATGCTGTAAAATTATCTGTTTCGTTTCAATTTCACTTGTCAGAAGAAAAGTGTCAAGAGTTTCCGGAATGACCTCTACAATTTTCAGGATCATCTCATCCGAAATAACTCCCGGACCGCTCGGCATATTTGAAACAAGACCGAGAGCTGATGCACCGTGAGAGATTGCAGTGAGTGCTTCGGCTGTACTGCTGATGCAGCAGATTTTAACTTTTGGAATTGCAGTATTTTTCAATTGAAATTTCTGTTGTCTCGTTTAAAAAATTTTATCAATATAATAATCCAATATTTACCTTTCCATTAAAATAATAGACTTTCTTAAAATTATGTCCTCACTTGCATTGTTTCTTTTAAATATTAACCTTAAATTATTAAGGTTAAATAAATTCCTTTATTATGCTAAAAGTAAACCAGGTATTCGAACCGGTTGAGGTCATTGTCCACTTCAACAATCTGAAGATTCAGATCATAAAGTTTAAATGGAACAACAGCACTTATAAAGTTACAGAGATGCTGCAGAGCTGGAAGATCCCTGCACGCGAGGGATTCGTAACACATTTCATTGTCACCTGCAAAGACAAAGATCTTCTGTGCGAACTTTCATTCAGCAATACAGATATGAAGTGGGAGCTGGTGAGGTATGATAATATTAGTTGATAATTGATAATTGACAATTGATAATTGACAGTTGAAAATTGTCAGTGAAAATTGTCAGTTGATGAGTTCATTTGGCTTTAGAATGATCGGTTCTTCAATCAGCTCCGCTCCTGAGCCGTCCAACGGAACAATGTAAGATTTGATCTTATCTTTTTCATTTTCCTTTCTGTCTCTCCATTTTCGTGCGACTTTATGGAGTTTTATTGGATAAATTGTAAGTGTTCCGTCTCCGGAGATATGAAGCCGGAGAAAGTTTTTATAGTCCTGAATTTTCAAAGCGGAGAACGCTTCTTCATTATGTCTTCCGAAAAAATACATTGAAATGAAAAGATAAATTCCGAGTATTACCGAGCCAATTACCCAGCCTAATCCAAAGATCAATCCGAAAGCAGTTATGAACTGCAGCAAAGAGTCTTCTCCGAAAAGAACCGTTGTAACATATAAACTTCCCCAGCCGATGTAAAAAGTACTTGTCATGTGAGCCAGGCAGTGAAGAAATCCGCCTCCCCATTTATATATCTTTGAATGTGTATCTGTAAACATAATGAATAATCCGAATACCAGAAAGATCCACAGAGCAACAAAGGGATTGTCTTTAAATGCTTTTGCTGTCAGGTAAAATGTTTCAAGCAAATTAGACGGGGCTTGAAAATTAAGTGTTGCTCCTACCATCCATGCTGTCAGAAGATACAGACTTGCTGTGATGATCCCGAATCCCGGGTTTAAAAATAAAAAAAGAAGGTCTTTGAACGCTAATTTTTTTGAAGTTTCAACATCGGGATAACTTTTCTTCAAGGCGAATTTACGGCTGGACTTTTTATCGCTGCCGTAATTTTCCGTTATGAGTGAAACATCAATGTCATTTGTAGGATGTAAAAAAGCGCCTCCTCCGCCGGCGGTTATTTTCTGAACTTTTGCATTACTATCTTTTGGCTTTGTCTCTTCGTGCCTTCTGTAATGATGATAATCTCCCGAAAGATAAACCTTTACATCAATGTTTTTCTTAGCTAAAATCTCATTCTGCAAATAAATCAGATCACTTTCATCATAGGGCTGATTAAATTCTTTATATTTATGCGCATAGATCCAGTTAGGCTGTGAGATGCAGAGTATGACTTTATCACCAACCTGCATATACTTTTCGGTAATATTTCTGAAATATTCGATCTGCGGGGTATCAATGTCTGACTGAAGCTGACCGTCAGATCCGAGCAGCCACCATCCGGCAGGAAGTTTTAATGCAAAGTAACTTCTTCTTTGTCTGGTAAGCCACCCTGCGAAAGTTCTGTCGAGATCTGAACTGAACACTCTTGAGAACGCTTCAAGTCCGTCATACCAGTCATGATTCCCCGGGATAGCAAAGACGTGCGGTTTATGTTCGGGTTTATCATCACCGAAAGCAGCCTCATATGGCATAATTAATCTTTTATTATAAGCTTCCTTGCTTGGAGTCGGATAAACTTCATCACCTCCGAATATAAGCACCTCTCCTCTTTTTGTTTTAAAAGTTTTATCATTGATCTTCAGTGCAAGCTCAGGGTTTGATGCATAATAGGCGACTGCATAAGTTGGACTCCATCCGTCACCTGTATCTGAAATGTAATCAAGCCACATTTCCAGTCTCGGTTTATCTCTGTCAATCTTAGGCTTGTCTCCGTCATCCTCATAAAAACAACTGTAATCATAAAAATCTTTCTTTACGGATGAAAGCGCCTGTATAATTCTTTTATCGGACTGTTGTCCGATGACAGTTGAGAATATCATTTTTATTGCGGTATTGGTAAGCTGGCCGACATCGAACCAGTTGACCATCGGCATTCGCTTAATTTCTTTAAGCTTCATAATTTAAATGCAGAATAAATTTAGTTATCAAAATACATATTGATAGTAAAGTTGTCAAATCTAAATGAAATATGTACAGTTAACTGATTTTACTTAAATAGATTTGACAACTTTGATCCGGCAACCTTCAGATCAATTAAATTAAAACTACGTACACAAAATTTAAGATAGAAACTCTCTTATTTCATTTGTAATTTAATCAAAATTAAAATCAACAATTATGAGTATGTTTTTTAAAGCAAGAAGCGGAAAATTTTCTTCTTCAGTAGGAATTCTGTTTATCAGAGTTGCGCTCGGTTCAATGTTTCTGTTTGCCGGTGCGGGAAAGATATTGGATCTGCAGGGATTCATCAGATCAGTACAGGACACAGGTCAGATGAATGAAACAGCCGCGTTCATACTTGCATTCATATTACCGTTCATGGAAATGATCTTCGGAGGTTTATTTATAATCGGTTTATTCACGCCTATTGCGAGTTTCTTCATTGCCTGCATGACGGTAAGCTTTTTACTTGTGCTCGGTTTCGGACATGAAGAGCTCCCGTTCAGCTACAATTTGGTTTTCCTTGCAGCATCTGTTGCAGTGATGTTTACCGGAGCCGGACTGATCTCATTTGATGCATTGATCGACCGAAAAAAACCTGAACTGCCTGTCAAAACAGATTTTACTCCAAAGGAAAGCTATACTACATCAAGTACATTTGCCGGTCAAAAGCCAAATGAATCAGATGCAATCTTCATTGAAGAGAAGGATGTAGCTAAGGGTGAAGATGTAAACGGATGAAAGTTATATTTTACCACTAAGGCACTAAGAACACTAAGATAATTTGTTTCATAAGTTGAAATAAGAAAAATTGGCTTATTTTTTGTTATATAGATGTTCCTTTTATAACTAAGTTAAGATTTTCTCTAAAGATTTGATAGCTGGAAAACCTTAGTGATCTTAGTGCCTTAGTGGTAAAATCTCTTTTAGTAACCCAATGAGCAAATTAATCATACATAAAACTCCCCGTGAATTTCTCGATGCAAACTACCGCTATCTCGAACAAAACGAGCTGAAGAATAATCTGATCATTGGCTTAAGTCTGGGCTTTGAAGATAAAGATAAAGAGTATAAAGACGTAAATTTCCTATCTGTCGTGAACAATGGAGATATAAAAGCTGTATCCTTTCGAAACACTCCAAGAGTAATTATTGCAGGTGATCCTGAAAAATAGAAGCCATTCAATTGTTTGGTGACTTCTATAGTGGCTTAGACCCAAAGATTGGCGCAGTGATGGGTGAAAAAATATTTCGGAAAAATTTGCTGATGCTATAAATAGAACTCAGATCAAGAAAAGGGAAATGATCGTTCACGAACTTGAAAAAACAAATGATCTTACTTTAAGCAAAGGAAAGTTTGAGCATGCAAAATTGGAAAACTTAGATCTGTTATTTGAATACAGAATTGCATTTGACGAAGAAGCGTTCGGGTATTCGAGAATTGAATATGATGAGTTAAGATCGGAGACTGAATATAGAATCAGAAAAGGAAATTTTTACAATTGGATATATGATAATGAAATAGTATCAATGGCAGTTGTAGTGAGAAGAACTAATAACATCGGGATTATTGGACTTGTCTATACTCCGGAAAAATTCAGAGGCAATGGATATGCAACAAGCACCGTGTTATCAATGAGCAATGAAATTCTCAAGAGCGGTCTTTCAAAATGCGGATTGTTTACGGATAAATCGAATCCTACTTCAAATCATATTTATCATGAGATCGGATACAGACCTAAGGCTGAGTATGCTGATATATATTTTGAATAAAACTCTCAATACTCAATACTCAATACTCAATACTCAATACTCATTTAACAATCAAGCTCTCCCTTTCCGGTCCAACCGAAACATACTTGATCCCATACCCGATCAGCTCTTCAATTTTATTGACATAGTTCTGCGCCGCTTTCGGTAGCTCATCAAACTTCCTGCACTTCGTAATATCCTCGCTCCATCCTTCCATCTCAATATACTTCGGCTTTGCGATCTCGAGTGCAGGCGTCAAAGGAAAATCTTTATGCAGCTTTCCGTTAATTTCATAATCAGTACATATCATTAATTTCTTCTGTCCGGATAAACTGTCTAATTTTGTCAGAGCAATTTCATCTACTCCCTGTATCTTAGCTCCGTATTTTGTTGCAACTGCATCGAAGTGACCAATGCGTCTTGGTCTCCCTGTAGCTGCTCCGTATTCAAAAGCAATCTCACGTAATTGTCCGGCTTCATCTTCCGGCATTTCAGTTACGAAAGGTCCGCTGCCGACACAGCTTGAAAAGGATTTCATTACACCGATCACTTTATCAATTCTTTTATTGAATAAACCTCCGCCTACAGGAGCATAAGAAGCAAGTGTGCAGGAGGAAGTCGTGTAAGGATAAATTCCGAAATAAATATCTCTGAGAGAACCAAGCTGCGCTTCGAATAATATTTTCTTTCCGGCTGAAGCGGAGTCTTCTAAAATTTCTGTAGTATCACAAACGAGATGTTTTATTTTATCACCAAAATTATTTACCCATTTTAAAATATCATCCGGACTTAAAACTTCTTTGCTCTGGTAAACATTTTTGAAAAGCATATTCTTCCAGGTAACTAGATCAGTGATTCTTTTTTTAGATCTTCGGGATAAAACAATTCACCGAGCTGAATGCTTTTCTTCATATATCTTTCGCCGTAAGCATAAGCTATCCCTCTTCGTGTTGATCCGAATGCAGCGCTGCCTAATCTGTCTTCTTCAAGATTATCTTCGAGTCTGTGAAAGGGGAATGTGATGGTAGCGCGGTCGGATATTTTAATGTTCTTTGTGTCAATGCCGGACTTTTCCAGCTCTGTAATTTCTTCTGACAGAGCTTCAATGTCAATAACCATTCCCGGTCCGAGAATATTTATGACATTTTTATTAAAAATCCCTGATGGGATCAGATGAAGCTTGAATGTACCGAACTCATTTACAACCGTATGACCGGCGTTGTTTCCTCCCTGATACCTTGCGACTATGTCAACATTCTGCGCCAGGTAATCAACCATTCTTCCTTTGCCTTCATCTCCCCACTGAAGACCGACTAATACTGTTATGTTATTTTCCATTAGATTATCTGATTTTTAAGCATAAAAAAATCTTCAATTAGCATTACACTAATGTGAAGATTTAAAATACAATTTTAAAAAACTATTTTAAGCTGAAGTTTTGATTTCAAAGACATTGTCGAGCTTAGTAAGCTTAAATATGTTCAATATCTTTTCGTTCACATTTATAATTTTCAAAGAGCCGCCTGAATCTTTTACTTTCTTTAAGCAGCTTATGAGAATTCCGAGCCCTGAACTGTTAATAGTGTTTAATCTGGACAGATCAAATGTAAACGATTTGATTCCTTCTTTCATTTCATCAGAAACCAGATCGCTGAGAGTATTAAATTGATTAAGCCCGACTATTTCATCATCAATTTCAATTACTGCTGATCTGTCAGTTCCGTCACCGGTATATATTTTCTTTATATCAGGCATTTACTTTTTTAACTTTTGGTGTTGTCAATTTTGTCCTGTTTCCGATTGATTTGGCGCTTCCAAGTGTCAAACCTGATCTTAATTTCCAGTCAACTACAATAGCGCTTGCTATGAATATGGATGAGTAAGTTCCGGTAATTATCCCGATTCCAAATGTAAATGCAAAGCTTCTGTTTACCTCGCCGCCGAAGAGGAATAATACTAAAACCGTAAGGAATACAGTACCGCTGGTAATAACAGTTCTGCTTAAGGTTGCATTTATACTTCTGTTCATCACATCGATGACATTATCATTTTTGTATAATTTTATATTTTCCCTTATTCTGTCAAACACAATAACAGTATCATTAGAAGAAAATCCTACAAGTGTTAAGAAAGCTGCAAGCATTGACTGATTAAATTCAAGGCGAAGATCCGGAAAAATAAAATCGGCTATTGCAATGACTGAAATAGTGATCAAAACGTCATGGAATAATGCAATTACAGCAGCAGCAGCAAATACAAACTGAAATCTGAATGACATGTAGATCAGAATTGCAATGAGTGAAAACAAAATTGCGAACAATGCATTCTGCCTCAACTCAGCTCCGATCTTCGGACCTACTTTATCGGTTCTTAAAACTTCAAAAGTATTATCAGGCATTTTGGATTTAATACCAGTTTGAATTTTATCAGAAACCAACTGTCCTTCTTCCTGCAATGGAGTTCTCAGCAGTACATCTCTTTCCGAACCCATTGATTTAATTTCCATTCCTTTAAATCCGGCTTCATCCATTGCACTTCTTAATTCTGATATATCAACATCTTTCGAAAACTTCACCTGTATTTCAGTCCCGCCGCTAAAATCTATCCCGAGAGGAATGCTCTTCGCTGTAAATAATACTGCAAATCCGATAACAATAATTGTTATTGAAATAAGATAGTATTTATTCCTGTGACCTAAAAAATCATAATTTGTGTTCTGAAAAAGTCTCATTCTTAATATATAATATTTTTGTTGCTAATAATTTAATTTAAAATTTAACCGAAGCTTACTTTCTTACCTTTTTCAATCATTATGTCAAATATATAATGAGTAATAACAATTGCTGTGAATAAGTTTGCCAGTAAACCAAATATAAGTGTTAATGCAAAACCCTGTATCGGACCGCTTCCGAATTGATACAAAATCACACCTGTTATAAGACTCGTTAAATGTGAATCTATGATTGCCGAAAATGCTCGTTTGTATCCGAGATCCACTGCAGTTCTCAAAGGCTTGCCGCTGCTCAACTCTTCTCTTATCCTTTCAAATATCAGAACGTTTGTGTCAACAGACATACCAATGGATAAAATCAAACCTGCTATACCCGGAAGTGTAAGTGTAGCTTTAAGCGATGCCATGAATCCAAGGATGATAAGAAAGTTTATGAGCAAAGCCACATCAGCAATCGAACCTCCGAATCTGTAATAGAAAATCATGAAAAGGGCAACCAGTATCAAAGCTGCAACCGAAGAAAATACGCCTGATCGTATCGAATCTTCTCCAAGTGATGGTCCTATTGAACGTTCTTCAATTATTTTTACAGGTGCCGGTAATGCTCCCGCTTTAAGAACTATTTCAAGAAGCTTTGCTTCCTGCACATTAGCCATTCCTTCTATCTGTGAATTTCCGCCTGTGATCTTATTTCTTACATTCGGAGCTGAATAAACTACGTTATCAAGAACTATTGCAATTCTTTTATTTATGTTTGCTCCTGTTATTCTTGCCCAGTCAGAAGCTCCTTCAGAATCCATTTCCATAGTTACTATTGGTGTATTGCTTGTCGGATCGATATTCGATCGCGCATCTGTGATCACTTTTCCTGTTAATTCAGCATCTTTTTTTACTGCATACAGTACATGAATTTTTTCACCTTCGGATTCAAACGTCCTGTTAGACCATGCAAACTGCATATCAGACGGGATCACTGCTTTGACATCTTCCCGGTTAAGAATTCTTTCTATTTTTTCTTTATCACTGTCTTTTACATAACCATCTGCAGTTCCGCTCTCCTGATTTATGACTAATAATGTAAAGAAAGGATACTTTGCCTTAAATTCTTCTTCTGTCAGCTGAGTCTTGTCTGTAGTATCGCTTTCGGATGCTGAATCGGTCGAAGCAAGGTTTGTATCCGAACTTTTAGCATTAGTATCTTTTTTATCTTTAGTATCTTTAGAAAGAGAATCTTTTTTTGCCGTTAAGTCTTTCTTATCTTTTGCTGTATCTTTTTTAGTTTCCGCAACTGATTTTTCTTTGACTTTATTTAAAGAATCTTTTTTACTTGCAGCTGAATTTTCTGAAGAATCCTTTGAAGTAATTGATTCTGACTTAGACTTTAGTGAATCACTTAGTTTCGAAGATGTGGTTGAATCGGAAGAAGCGGTTGTATCACCAACAAGTACAGTATTAATCGCCTCCATTATTTTTACAGTTGCCTGAGGATCATATACGAGCTTAAACTCCAGCAAAGCAGTTCCTTCGAGAAGCTTTCTTACTTCTTCCGGATTGCTTACACCGGGAAGTTCCACAATGATCCTGCTGTTACCGATCTTCTGTATTTGCGGCTCAGCAACGCCGTACTGGTCAACTCTGTTTCTCACGATCTCAACGGCTCTGTCAAGCGCATTGTCAATTTCCGCGGTCAGCTCTACTTCAGCGTCACTATCTCTCAATTCACCGTAATACGATTTTAAGGTCAGACCTTTATCATTAAGTTTGATCTTAAAAGTTTCAAGTATAAGCTCTTCATTATTCTTAGAAGCTTCTTTTACTTCGGCTAAAATCACAGTCAGCTGATCATCTTTTTTCTTAGCCATGTCTTCGAGCAGCTTTACTACATCCACATCCATCACGACATACATGCCGCCCTTGAGATCAAGTCCGAGTTTCAGTCTTTTATCTCTGGCATTCAATAAACTTAGATTGTTCTTATCCAGAAAATCTATACTGTCCTGACCTGTGAGACCCTTTAATTCTTTATTTAAAGTGTAGTCCTGGTAAGTAGGGTATAAGAAGTATAATGAAAGTACGATAAGTACAACCGTAATGATAATTCGAGAAAGGTTTTTCTTCAATATTTCACTCCGTAATTATTAATTATTGTCTTAAAAGGTTTAAAATACAAGTGAATAATATACTTTTAATGCTTAGAAATGTCAATGTAATTTACGGCTTCCGGAGGAGAAAATTTGTATTGCAGTCCAAAATGTTTTTCAAAAATTAATTAATTCTAAAACTCTAAATGTTTTGATAATATTTTCGAACAACATCGAGTCTTTTAAGATCAAACTTTAAATCTTTCTTAATACTATACTCCTGATGACTAAAATAAACTTAATGTAAATTCTATTTAAAAATTAGTGATAATACTTTTTAAATCGTGATCATTCGTGATCATTCGTGGCAAGCTTTTTCTTTATTTTGGACGGATGTGGAAATTTTGAGAAATTCTTTTTAAATATAATTTGGGTGAATGCAATTAAGATAATAATGTAGTAAAGACTTTATGTGATGAACTAATGTTCAATGATGCATTTGTTCGGTCTTAATGCAAAAAATATTAACTTAAAAGTTATTCTTCTCTAGGACATAGTGCAAGCACTATCTGATACTAGGTGTTTAATTTTCGTTTTGTGTAACCCCCGGAGAATGTTTTTGTGAAATAAATTTCAATTTATACCCATCTTTTCATTTTCCGAGTGCTTCCGGCGACCGCCACTGAAAATCCTGTCACAGACACTGAAAATCCTGTCACAAACTTTTGTCTTCCGGTGACCGCCACCGGTCATCCATCGACTGCCAGTCCGCTTCCAGCGACCGCCACTGAAAATCCTGTCACCGCCACTGAAAATCCTGTCACAAACTTTCTGCTTCCGGCGACCGCCACTTGCTTTCCATCGATTTACTTTTGAAATATTTTTCAATTCTTTTGCCTTCCGGCGACCGCCACTTGCCTTCCGGCGACTGCCACTTGCCTTCCGGCGACCGCCACCCCGCTTACTTCGACTGTCAGTCCGTTTCCGGCGACCGCCACCCCGCTTACTTCGACCGTCAGTCCGTTTCCGGCGACCGCCAGGTTGTTTCAATCAACTGCCGGTTTGCTTAGACTGACTTTCAAACCTTATCTTTCAAATTTCATTTGTAACTTTTTGAATGGTTACAGGAAATAACAGGAAATAATGAATAATTAATAAATAAAGTTACGCAAGTGCACTTTTTTGTCATTTCTGAGCGAAACGAAGAATCCAAATACTTCAATTCTATCTAAATTATTGGATTCTTCACTTCACTCCGCTTCGCTCCGTTCGTTCAGAATGACAAAATGCGTATCTTCAGTTAATAATTAATAATTAATTTAGGAATGAGGATTTACGATTTACGATTGACGATTGAGGATTGACGATTGAGGATTGAGGATTAACGATTGACGATTCACGATTAACGATTCACGATTAACGATTCACGATTAACGATTCACGATTCACGATTCACGATTCACGATTCACGATTGACGATTGACGATTGACCGATTGAGGATTGATGATTGAGGATTTGCGATTAACGATTAACAATTAACAATTAACGATTGAGTCCTGACTCTTGGTTTCTACAGATCTCCTTTAACCGGTCTCACAATCAAATCTTCTATAAGTACTTTCCTTGGCTGCTGAAAAACATTCAGTGTGATTTTAGCAATATCCACAGGTGACATCATCCTGTTTTTATACCTCTGACGTGATTTACTGTCCCACATTGGAGTCTCGACAGCTCCGGGAAGTATGTTGCTGATCTTTATATTGTATCTTCTTACTTCTTCTCTCAGACTGTTGGACATGGCAAGCAAGCCTGCTTTTGAGGCGGCATAAACGGCGCTGTTCTCAAATGCTGTATTTGCAGCTACGGATAAAATATTTATGATGTGCCCCTTTTCTTTTTGATCATCTGAGGCAAAACTGATTTCATACAAAGGAACGCGCCTCTCAAATTTGTATCGATTACATTGTCATAATCAAAAGTCTTTGTCTCCATGAATGATTTAAATACAGTTACTCCGGCATTATTTATCAAAAGGTCTATGCTTCCGTATTTCTCGCGGATACGTTTACTGGTGATCTGAATACTCCTCTCGGATAAAATATTACATACAAATGCAGCCGCTTCCCTGTCAGCATATTTGATCTCACTTACTATCCTTACTAACCGGGATTTTCTGCGCGCCGATACTACTACAATATGCCCGGCTTTCGAAAATTCATTTGCAATTTCTTTGCCGATTCCTGTCGAAGCTCCAGTGATCCAGACGACTTTTTGATTCATTTTGAGTATTGAGTATTGAGTATTGAGTATTGAGTATTAACTTTTGAAATGCTACCATTTCCCGAAGCCTTCTTTTTTAAATCAAATTAAAATTAATTTATTAAAATTATTAATTATTAATTATTAATTATTAATTATTATTAATTATTAATTATTAATTATTAATTATTAATTGCTCTTGTACTCTCCCCACACATCCCTCAGCACATTCGAAATCTCACCAATTGTTGCATAGCTTTCAATTGCTTCCATTAAATACGGCAGCAGATTTTCTTTCGTGTTTGCTTTCTCTCTAATAACATCAAGCAGCTGACTAACTTTCTCATTATTTCTTCTCTCCTTTAACTTCTTTAGTTTCCCGATTTGATCAGCTCTTACATTTTCATCAATTTTTAAAAGTATGTGTTCTTCATCAAAATCAGATTGAAATTCATTTACACCGACCTCAATTATTTTTTTTTCTTCAAGGTCTTTCTGAAACTGGTATGAATTTCTCTCGATCTCATTTTTTTGAAAACCTGTTTCGATAGCTTTTGAAGATCCGCCGAGATCATCTATTTTCTTTATATACTCAAGGGCTTTTTCTTCGATCTGATCTGTCATGTATTCCACAAGATATGAACCTCCTAGAACATCAACACTGTCCGCAACTCCGCTTTCGTGTGCAATGATCTGCTGTGTCCTGAGAGCGGTCTGAACCGATTGTTCAGTGGGCAGAGCAAGCGCTTCATCTTTACTGTTGGTATGCAATGACTGACAACCACCTATGACAGCAGCGAGCGCCTGAATGGTAACCCTTACTATATTATTGTCGATCTGCTTATCAGAAAGATTCGAGCCGTCTGTCTGTGCATGAAATCTCAGTTTCGTGCTGTTCTCATCTTTAGCATTAAATCTTTCTTTCATTATCTTTGCCCATATCCTTCTCGCTGCACGGAACTTGTCTACTTCTTCTATGAAATTATTATGTGAATTAAAAAAGAATGAAAGACGCTTTGCAAAATCATCTACATCCAGCCCGGACTCAATGGCAGCTTTGACATATTCAATACCGTCGGATAAAGTAAATGCAACTTCCTGAACAGCACTCGAACCCGCTTCGCGTATATGATAGCCGCTTATTGAAATCGTATTCCATGAAGGCAGATTTTCACTGCACCATTTGAAAATGTCAGTGATAAGTCTCATGGACTGCATCGGCGGATAAATATACGTTCCGCGTGCAATATATTCTTTCAAAATATCATTCTGAATCGTTCCTGATAATTTTTTCAGATCAGCATTTTGTTTTTTAGCAATTGCAACATACATCAGTAATAATATGGAAGCAGTTGAATTTATTGTCATTGATGTCGTAATGTCAGCAAGCTTTATCCCGTCAAATAAAGTCTCCATGTCTTCAAGTGAATCTATTGCTACGCCGGCTTTGCCAACCTCACCTTCACTCATTGGATCATCACTGTCATAACCGATCTGCGTCGGTAAGTCAAATGCAACTGATAAACCGGTTGTCCCTGAATTTATTAAAAATTTATATCTCTTATTTGATTCTTCCGCTGTCCCGAATCCTGCGTACTGCCGCATTGTCCAGAATCTCGAACGATACATGGATTCGTGAACTCCACGGGTGTAAGGATATTTTCCCGGATCTGCCTGAACCGAGGATTCAGTTAAAAAATCCGGAATTGTTATACCCGATTCGGTTTTGAATGATTCTTTTCGGAGTTTGATAATATATTATTTAGATTATTTAAAAATACAAATAATAAACAACTGTTAGCAGTTAACACTTTGCATTTGCTCATAACTAATAACTTATAACTCATTGTTCATTGCTCATTGCTAATTATTAATTGTTAATATTACCTCAGTATATTTTTATCCGGGGAGTATTGATAATAATTTCTCGATTCAGCAGAATAAAATCCCTTGTCATCGCCTTTTCCGTGAACTATTTCCCACGTATTCTTTTCCCAGAATACAGGTTTCTTCTCGACTTCAACCAAGTATGTAGAATCATTTACTTTCTCCATCTTGTATTTTGTCTTATGGGACTGATTTAATTTCGGACCTCTGATTATATAAAACAGGGTATCTTTATCAAACCCTGCAATGAATGCCAGCGAATCAGCATCATGAAAATATACATTCCCGGTAAAAGGATCATCTTTCTTACCGCAACCGGAAATTAATATATAAAGAACAGATGTGATAAAAACAGATAAGAATAAATTTTTCATATTGTTAAATTTAATTATTAAGTTTTTTTGAAAAAACCATTTGACTTCTACATTAACTATTAACTATTAACTATCAACTGCTCTACTGCATCACTATCCCGCCGTCAACACAGATTGTCTGTCCTGTAATATATGCTGATTCATCTGAAGCCAAGAATTTTACTGCGTTTGCTATGTCTTGTCCCGTTCCGAATTTTTTTAACGGAATGGAGTTTAAATAATTCTGCTTTACCTCTTCACTTAGTTTGCCGGTCATTTCAGTTTCAATGAATCCCGGGGCGATTGCATTGATGTTAATGTTTCTTGATGCTAGTTCTTTTGCTACAGACTTTGTAAAACCGATTACTCCGGCTTTTGACGCGACATAATTTGCCTGACCGGCATTACCCATTATTCCCACAATGGATGTAATGTTTATTACCTTTCCGTAACGCTTGCTCATCATGCTTCTTGTCACTGCTTTTGTCATGTTGAATACTCCTTTTAAATTAGTATCCAGTACAACATCCCAGTCCTCTTCACTCATTCTCATCAGCAGTCCGTCCTTTGTGATGCCTGCGTTATTTACAAGGACGTCTATTTTTGTAAATTCTTTTACAATTGAATCAACAACTTCCTGAACAGATTTTAAATCAGCTACATCACATTTAAAATGCTTTATGTTCTTTGAATTAAAATAACTTTCATCGATCGCATTTTTATAAGTCACAATGACCGTTGCGCCTGCATCAGCAAGTGATTCGGCAATAGCTTTACCAATTCCCCTCGAACCGCCTGTTACCAAAACTATTTTTTCTTTAAAGTCGGACATGTTTTAATTTTAAATTACGAATTACGAGTTACGAGTTACGAGTTATCTAATTAACAAATTAATTAACCAATTAACCAATTAACTGCTAAATGATCTTTATCTGATACTTCTTTTTATAATTCTTAATATAATGTTCATTCAGAAAATCATATCCTTCTTCACCAATTATATATTTTATCTCTTCTGTCATTGCGTCAAAAATAGTCTGAGTGTAATTTTCTTTATGATGAACTCCGCAGTAATCCAGTCGTTCAGAGTGGTCATTGTCTACTGTTAAAACATTATCAATTATTGAAAGTGGATACATAATGCAATACTTCGGTTTGATCTCCCATTTATGCATTCCTTTTTCTACAGCCATTACCTGCAAAGAGCAGTATCCTCTTTTATCTTTGAATACGCACTGTGTAGTTCCGGTTGAATTGATAAAGAGTTCAGTTCCGATCGCATATCCCGAAGGAAAATCAGTATCTTCCTCAAGTTCTTTTTCAAACCAGACATTGCTGTCTCTCGGCTGGAACTCATCCATTACTTCTTTGATCTGATTTTCAAAGTTCATTATGATAGGCTGAAAATCTCTGTCCATATAGACTCCCCAGTTACAGCACTGACCTCCGCAGATGCCGATGTTACATCCCGGTACAAATCCCTGTGTAAAAATTACAGGGTCTATCTTCATTCCGTTAAATTCAATGAAATCTTTTTCAGGGTTTTGTAAAATTTCTTCAGCCATTTATATTTTATAGTTTATCAGATCTTCAACCGTGCCGATATTGTGAAGCGCTGCCTTTGGATTAATTCTTTTTATTAAACCGGTTAAAACCTTTCCCGAACCTATTTCATAAAATTCGGTCACACCGAAATCGTTGCTCATGTTCTCAATAAGCTTCTGCCATTTTACTACTGACATCAGCTGTCTGAACAAAGAGTTTTTAATGATGTCGCTATCTTGAACAGGTTCGGCTTCTACATTTGTGAATATTGGTATGCCGGCATTTTTAAAATCAATCTTATCGATCTCAACCCTGAGGTCTTCAGCAGACGTAACCATAAGATCGGAATGAAACGCACCGCTAACGGGAAGTTCTTTCACAAGCTTGCTTTTATAAGGTTCATCTTTCGCGATTTTCATTGCGCGATGAACGGCTTCGACATCTCCGGAAATCACTATCTGTCCCGGAGCATTATAATTTGCCGCCTCTACTATCTGATGCTCTTTAGCTTTCTCACATATTTCACTGATCTGTTCTTCGCTCAATCCGATTATTGCTGCCATAGTCCCCGGTCTTTTCACGCCGGACTCTTTCAGCAGCTCTCCTCTTTTCTTGACCAACTTCAATCCGTCTTCAAATCCGACAGAGTTTGCATAGACATTGGATGTATATTCTCCGAGCGAATGTCCTGCCGTCGCCTCTGCTTTGATTTTATTTCCGATGAGCTGTGTAAGTATATATGAGTGAACGAATAAAGCGGGTTGTGTGATGTGAGTCTGCATAAGTATTTCAGCGGGACCTTCAAATGAAATTGCACTAAGCGGCATTCCCATTATGTAGTCTGCTTTTGAATATATATCTTTCGCCAGATCAAACTTTTCGTATTAATTGTAATAGTTTGTGTTCAGAAACTGATAGTTAAAATATTTTTAACTTGTTTAATAAAGAATAACCAGACCATGCTGAGCTCTCTGATAGATTTTATTTTCCCTAAGACTTCTGTTATTTCAGACGAAAGATTGAATGAAAATAATTCAAATCAATATATATCTGATGAAGAGTTAAATTTTATTGACAAAGTTAGTACTGAGGATCTGTCAGATTTGAAGAGGAAGGTTAACTCCGCTTTTGCATTCAGTTTGTTTGCCTTCAGAGAAGGAGACAACTTTTCAAAGATCATTTATCAGCTGAAGTACGGAGGAATGAAGCGGCTCGGCATTTATCTCGGTGAACTTCTTGGGAAAGAATTACGAAACCATTTGAAAGAAAATGATTTAACTTTCGATCTGCTTATCCCTGTTCCTTTATTTAAAACCAAAGTCAGGGAAAGAGGATTCAATCAGTCAGATTTTATATGTATTGGAATTAATAAAGAACTGAATATCCAATTTTCCCCCGGTCTTGTGACAAGAGTCAGATACACAAAGACTCAGACAAAACTTAACCGCGAACAAAGGATGAACAATATGAAAGATGCATTTAAGATCAATAAAAAATATGAAAATCAAATTGATGGTAAGAGAGTAATAGTAGTTGATGATGTAGTAACAACAGGGTCAACTATAAACGAAGTGATCAAAGTCCTTGAAGAAAATGGATGCGGTGATATAATGACATGTGTTTTGGCAATGGCTAGATGAATTACAAATTACAAATTAAGAGTTACGAGTTACGAATTACGAATTACGAGTTACGAATTACGAATTACGAATTACGAATTACGAATTACGAATTACGAATTACGAATTACGAGTTACGAGTTACGAACTATGAGTTCGATTTATAGATACTAACAATTCACGAATGACGATTCACGATTGACGATTCACGATTGACGATTCACGATTAACGATTAACGATTAACGAATTACGTTTCACCATTCACATTTTCTTCAGCGATGCAGTAAGCTTTAAAATATCATCCTCATTATTAAAAACATGCGCGGCTAATCTAAGAAATCCTTCACGAAGTGCAATGAAGATATTTTCATTCTCCAGATATTTCTGTATGGATTCATTTCTCGAATTATCAATATGACTGAATATGAGAATATTGGAACGATGGACCGGATCCTGATCGGATTCGATTCTAAAATCAGATCCTTTCATCTCCTGTATGAAGACATCCTGAAGTTTAAGAATATGATTAAAAATATTGTCAACTCCGAGTTTCAGGAATAATTCTATTGAGGATTCCAAACCAATCATGCCAAGTGTATTGAGCGTGGAATTTTCATATGCTGCGCCGTCTTTTCGAAAATTGAGTTTATAATCAAGAAAATTTTTAAAATCATATTCAATGCTGGAAGTTGCGACGTAAGTAGGGTTGACCTTTTCTTTTATACGGGGAGATATATATGCGAAGCCAATTCCTGCAGGAGCCATAAGCCATTTTTGTGAACCGGCGGAAAAGAAATCTATGTTCATATCTTTTACATTCAAAGGACATACGCCCGTTCCCTGAATCGCATCAACAACAAATAAACAGTCATTGTCTTTACATATTTTACTGATGGATCTTAGGTCATTTCTGAAGCCAAGAAACTCGACAGAACTGATAGTCAGAACTTTGACTTTATATTCTTTAATCACTTTTTCTATGTCTTCCTCTTTTATCTGCCCGTTCTTTGAAGGTATCATTACATTATTAATTCCTCTAAGCTTTTCCTGATTCATCCATGGGTAAACAATGGCCGGGAATTCAGAATCTGCATAAGCAACATAATCTCCTTTGTTGAGAACCACTCCGTTGGCAAATATATTTAAACCGTGAGTAGTGCTGCTTGTTATGATAATGTCATCTTTATCCGCTCCTATGAGCTCTGCGCATTTTTCTTTCAGAGATTCAGAAATTTTGAAATTAAAAAGACTTAGATTCTTATTTGTAAAAGTGAATTCATCTATGAATTCGACCAGTCTTCTTCTTGTCTCAAGGGAATACTGCGAATAATGCGCTGAGTCCAGATAAGTACAGGATTCAGCAACAGGAAATAATTTCCTTGCATCTTCGAAAGATTTTACACTGCCTAAGAGAGATATTGATTCAGTAGTTGTGGTTTCCATAAGGTATTGAGCATTAAGTATTGAGTATTGAGTACTAAGTACTAAGTATTGAGTATTGAGTATTGAGATTTTACGAACTATACGAACTATACAAACTTCATGAACTAAACGAACTTACTGAATTTTCTTTTTCTTCTTTGTCTTTTTTACTTTCTTTGTTACGGAAGCAGGTTCTTCGAGATTAGACTCGAACATATTTTTATAAGCTTCATAATAAAACATGATGCTGCTTACGTAGTTATAAGGCTCTTTCCAGTTATCGAGTGACCCGTATGTTGGTTTCCTTGAATCCGGCCATACGAGTGAATGTATAGAGTCTTCTTTTGATGATAAATACGGATAAGCCTCTTTCACATTTTCCCAGACTTTATAATCTTTATCAAAATATGCGGTGATCGTCATCGCATCAATGACTCTGCCGAGTCCGGCATTGTAAGCTGCAAGGGCGAATTTATATTTATCTTCACCAAGATCCCTGAACTGAGATACGAGAGCAGCATAATAATAAATTCCTGCGATCAGATTATTCTTCGGAGTCTGTGTTTCTTCAAGCTCCAAAGTACTTTGAAGTCCGGCTCCTGTTCGCGGCATCAGCTGCATAAGACCGAAAGCTCCGGCATGAGAACGTGCATATGCATTGAAATAAGATTCCTGCCTGATGATCGCAAGCACAATTCTCCAGTCTAATTTATAATTATTGCATTCCTGTTTAATAAGGTCACCGAATTCCGTCACAAGATTATCTACATTACCAAGTTTGAACTCCTTGCTTACCATCTGAATCTTTTCATTTACACGTTCGAGGTCCCTTACATTAATTGATTTTGCCTGTTGTTTAAAATTTGCATTGGATGTAAAAAGATCAAACAATGTCGGCCAGTCCTTCAGTAAATTTTCAACATAAACTGCATTGTCAAATGACTGTTTAGACACCATCTGATCAAGATCATCCGCTTTTACTTTCATCTCTCCGGTAGAGCAGTGACATTATTTTTTTCATTTATTGTAACTTCAGGATCGATCTTGTCTGAAGATGAATACAAAACGGATTCTTTGTAAGAATAGAAAATCAATGATGCGATTAATACAAAGGGGACAGCAAAAATAAAAATTTTCTTCAATTTAAAATTAAATTTTGAATCTGATTTTAAATTATTTGTGTAAGGTGTGGAATTCATTAATTTTGTAAAACATATATAATTAGAAAAAGTTTTACAATTGCAAAGGGAATGTTGAGTTCGTGTAGTTCGTGTAGTTCGTGTAGTTCGTGTAGTTCGTGTAGTTCGTGTAGTTCGTGTAGTTCGTGTAGTTCGTGTAGTTCGTGTAGTTCGTGTAGTTCGTATAGTTCGTATAGTTCGTATAGTTCAACATCATGCATGGGATAATTTATTTTTACATAGTCATTTACAGTTTTAGTATTTGTTTCAATAAATCCGTTATTCTTCCGTTTTGTCAGCGTTATCCGTGGTCCTTTTTGCTGTGTACAGAGTAATTAACAAAACAAAAATTAAATTCCTTGTTACTTCTTTGCTATTTGAGTAATTTTGAAGTTTCCAACTAAATATTTAAAACCAAACTTGGATTTAACTTTAAATGACTTAGAAAACTCTAAGAAAGAGCTTGTAGCGGAGCTTTCTTATGAAGAACTTACACCCCATTTTGAAAAGGCAATAGAGAAGTACAGAAAAAAAGCAAGCATCCCGGGATTCAGGAAAGGAAAAGCTCCTCTAAACATGATAAAAAAACTTTACGGAGAAGGCATAGAATATTCTTCGTTAGAAGACATTGCAAATGAGATCTTTGTAAATTACCTGGTCGAGAATAAGCTTGACCTTCTGAGTAAAGCCGCAATAACTGATCTTGATTATAAACCAAAGGAAAAATTTTCTTTTAAAGTCGAATTTGAGATAATGCCGGAGATCAAAGTTGATAATTATAAAGGACTTGAGCTGAAAAAAACAAAATACATAATTGATGATTCACGTGTTGATGATGAGATCCAGTATCACAGATTCAGGCACGCAACAAATGAGATTGACGGTGTTGCATTAGATGATAACTATATAGTGACAGTCGATCTGCAGAATCTTGATGAAGCAGGGAATATTATAATCGGACAATCGCAAAAAGATCTGAAAGTATATCTTGGCAATCCGCAGATCTTTCCCGAGTTTAAAGAAGGTTTTAAAGGAATTAAAGAAGGTGAGGTCAGGATCATTGATTCAAAAAATGCTGAAGGCGGACCTAAGAAAGTTCAGATCACGTGTACTAAAGTTGAGAAGATCGTTTTACCTGAAATGAATGAAGAATTTTTCAGGAAAGTAACAAATAAAGAAGAAATAAAAACAGAAGAGGATTTCAAACAGGAGATCAAAAATGAAATTCAGAAAATATATGACGGAGTCTCTGACAGAAAAATAGATACTGATGCAATCAGCGAAATGATAAAGACAAATGATATCCCGGCTCCCGAAAGATATGTGCAGGTAATTTTAAACGGAATGATTGAGGAGTACAAACACCAATATCCCAAGCAGCAGCTTCCTAAAGATTTTGATGAGGAAGAGTTTAAGAGAGAGCGCAGGGTTGATGCGATTCTGCAGGCAAAATGGTATCTGATCAGGGAGAAAATGATCGAAGATCATAACATAAAAGTTGAAGAAGAAGATTATACAAAAATAGCGGAAGAGAACGCATCGAGATATAACATTCCCGCGGAAAAATTAATAGAAGCGTATAAGGATAACGAAGATGTAAAAATGAAGATATTGAACGACAAAGTTCTTGATCTGATAATTTCAAATGCCAGCATTGAAGAAAAAGAAGAAGTATTGAAAAAGGAAGATCAGCAGGGAACCGAATCAGATTAAGATACGGCTTTCAGAATTGTTGTTTAAAATTCATTTTTATTTTCGTGACAAAACACTTTCTTCCGGTTAATTACAAATACCGGTGAATGTTAACAGAAATCCGATCCTTAAGAAATTTATTTACAAAAAATTTAAAAAAAACTAAAATGAACTACTCAGATAAACTTAAGAAAAACGAACCTTACATAAATTACGGATTAAATCAGATTAACAGTCAGCTGGTGCCTATGGTAGTCGAGCAGACATCAAGAGGTGAGAGAGCTTATGATATATATTCAAGATTATTAAAGGAAAGAATTATCTTTTTAGGAACGGCAGTCTATGATGAAATGGCATCACTGATAATCGCTCAGTTATTATTTTTGGAATCCGAAGATCCTGATAAGGACATTATGCTTTATATAAATTCGCCCGGAGGAAGCGTTACTGCGGGAATGGCTATATACGATACAATGCAGTATATTAGACCTGATGTTACTACGATGTGTGTCGGAATGGCTGCTTCTATGGGGCAACTTCTTCTTACCGGCGGCGCAGCAGGAAAAAGAATTGCTCTTCCGCATTCTAAAATTCTGATGCATCAGCCGTGGGCAAGCGGATTAGGCGGACAGACTACTGACATTCTCATTCATGCAAGAGATATGGAAAAAACCAGAGAGACACTGTTCAGAATTACTGCACATCATTCGGGACAGCCGATTGAAAAAGTAATGGCAGATGCCGAAAGAGATAATATCATGAATCCTGAAGAAGCGAAAAAATACGGATTGATAGATGAGATACTAGCTCACAGGGAAAAGAAAGAGAAAGCCAAAAGCTAAAGTTACGAATTACGAGTTACGAGTTACGATTTATTACTAAAAATTGACAATGTTAACGTTCATTGTAAGTTTTGAACTTAAAGAAATATAAACTTTTACTTGTAAACTGTAAACTTTAAACTGTAACTATTATCCCGTATCCCGTAACTCGTAACCCGTAACTTAAAGAACTTTTACTTTATAAACTTTTAATTAATTCGCCTTTCATAATTTAAAACTATAAATGGATTTTAAACTAACAAACCGGATATTCGCAGCATTTGTATTTTTGTTTGCAACAATAATATACGTAATGACAGTTCAGCCGACTTTCTCATTATGGGACTGCGGTGAGTTCATTGCCTGTGCATACACTTTATCTGTACCGCATCCGCCGGGAGCGCCTTTTTTTACCTTAATGGGTAAAATATTTACAATGCTTCCGACAGCTTCTGATATAGGTTTGAGAGCAAACTATCTTTCTGTGATATCTAGTTCGCTTTGTGTTTTGTGCTTATATCTGATCTCTACGAAAGTAATAAAGAACTGGAGAGGAGTTCCGAAAACAACTTTTGATATCCTTCTGATATGCGGATCTTCAGCGGTAGGAGCTTTATCATATGCATTCAGTGAATCATTCTGGTTCAATGCCCTGGAAGGTGAAGTTTACGGAATGGGAACATTCCTGATCGGACTTTGTATGTGGATACTGATGGTTTGGTGGGAAAGATCAGATGAACCGGGAAGTGATAAGTATCTGCTTCTTGTAGCTTATATCGTTGGATTATCAATAGGGATCCATTTGATAGTTGCACAATGTATTTTTCTTGCAGGATTATTCTTTTATTTTAAGAGATACGATTATTCACCAAAAACCCTTACGGTAGCTTTCGGTTTGTCTGCAATAGCATTTTTCATTGTATATCCCGGAATTGTAAAGAAATTTCCTTTGCTGATGTCGGGAAGCGTAATGATAGGTGTATTGGTCATTGGTCTGATCATATTCGGAATTTATTATGCCAGACAAAAGATGAATCCGATCCTGAGTCTTCTGACACTTTCTTTGTTTCTTGTAATTTTAGGTTACTCAACATATATATCAATTTTAGAAAGAGCTAATGTTACGAACCTTCCCATAAATGAAAACAATCCGTCAAATCTTGAAACACTTATTTCTTACTTGAATCGTGAACAATACGGACAGCAGCCGTTAATTTTACCGAGACGATATTCACAAGAGCCTCAGCACCAGGGGATCTATCAGAATTATTCAAGCGACTTGGAGTTTTTATGGGATTATCAGATCAACCATATGTTTAACCGTTACTGGTTCTGGAATTATATAGGAAGGGCAGGCTATAATCAAAATGACGGAGTTGACTTCAATAAATTTTATGCAATACCATTTCTGATAGGCATGTTTGGATTGTTCTACCAGTTCCGGAAAGACTGGAAACTGGGATTCATATTCCTCATGATGTTCCTGATGATGGGAATAGTAACTACGCTATATCAGAATCAACAGGAGCCGCAGCCCCGGGAACGGGACTACTTCTATGTAGGAGCCTTCATGGCATTTTCACTGTGGATAGGAGTCGGCGTAGCCGGACTCATTGAACTGATATCGGAAAAGATGAATAAAAAATCTCTGATGGCAGTATGCTCTGTAGTTTTGATTCTTTCATTTGCGGCTGTTCCGCTGAATATGCTCAGGGTAAATTACTATCATCAGAACAGAAACGGAAATTATCTGCCTTATGATTATGCTTACAATATTTTGCAAAGTGTTGACAAGGATGCCATACTTATTACAAACGGTGATAATGATACATTCCCGTTATGGTGTCTGCAGGCAGTTTACGGAGTAAGAACCGATGTCAGAGTTGTCAATCTTTCACTAGCTCAGACAGACTGGTATAATCTTCAGCTGAAAAATGAAAGACCATACGGATCACTGACTGTTCCGATGACATTTACTGATGCACAGCTAAAAAGGCTCCAGCCGATACAATGGGACGAGAAGAAACCTGTTACCTATGATGTGCCTTTGAGCGCATATCCGGATTCAATGAGGAATCAGCCGGATCTTCCGACTAAGATTGTAACAAATATTCCTCCGACCATCAGACAGCAGCAGGGAAATCAGGTCATCACTGCTTTGAAGGCAAATGATCTTCTTCTCATAGATATTATAAAAGCAAATAAATGGGAACGCCCGATATATTTTTCGATAACAGTCACCGAAGAAAACTTTGTCGGACTCGGAGAATATCTTGTGATCGAAGGTATGGGTCAAAGGTTGGTACCGTTCAAACCGAATGATAAAGGACTGGGATTTAATGTAGATGTTGATATCATGAGAAAAAGTCTTTTCGATAGTCCGGCCGAACCATCCAAAACACCTCAGTACGGATTCAGATTCAGGGGACTTAATGATAAGAATATTTTCTATAATGAAGACCAGGTAAGAATGACACAGACTTTCAGAACACTGTTTTTCAGACTGGCATATACGTATGCTCAGGATTCCGCAAAGTTTCCTCAGGCAAACGAAGTGCTTAACAGAATGGAGCAGGTAATGCCGGCTGATGTTGTTGCAATGGATTACCGTATTGAATACGATCTGGCAATGTTGTATAACAGAATAGGAAATAAAGAAATGTTCAACAGGCTTATCAATGATGTTGAAGTGAAAGCTGAAGAAGATATGAAGACAAATCCGAATAATTATGAGTCGTATTACAATCCTTACAGGGTTTTACTCGATGTTTATGAAACTAAAGGCGAATATCAGAAAGCGCTGGATCTTCTGAACAGACTTTCAGCCTCAGGTGCTAATGATATCAGCATCAGGCAGAAGATAGAATCCATTAAGGAAAAAATGAAAAATCCTCCGGCAAAATAAAATATTATCATTGGTGAACATTTTCCAGGTTCATTAAAAAACTATGTCAAAAAAATCTGTTAAACAAAATTTACAGACAGTCAAACCGGGTATTAGCAATAAATTAATATTCGGTTTTTTGATTGTACTTTCTATAGCTTTCGTTTTCATTTGCACTGACAACCGTTTTATTCAGGATGATGCTTACATCAGCTTTCGCTATGTCCAGAATTTTGTAGACGGAAACGGTTTGGTATTTAACATCGGAGAAAGGGTTGAAGGATATACAAATCTTCTTTGGGTATTGATACTAAGCGTGGTTGTTTTTCTCAAGTTTCAGATCGAAACTACATCACAGAATTTAAGTCTGCTCTTTGGGATATTGGTTTTGTTTGTTACTTATTTTATATCTGATTTAA
Organism: Ignavibacteria bacterium; assembly: GCA_016710985.1. Classification (GTDB taxonomy): domain Bacteria; phylum Bacteroidota; class Ignavibacteria; order Tepidaquicellales; family Tepidaquicellaceae; genus JAGPCH01. The sequence continues at coordinate 89,016 of JADJTX010000013.1, read as the reverse complement.
TAAATGTTAAGGATGATCCGAAGCAAATCAGAAAGGCTAAAACAGATGAGCCGGGAACTACGGAGAAATTATTTAACTTAATTCCTCCGGTAATGCTTGTATGCACAGGTTCATTTGTGTTCTGGTCCATCAGCGGAATGGAAACGACAATGTTCATCTCGTTCTGTCTTCTCGGAATATATTTCTATTTAAAAGACAGGCACAGCACTTCAGTTAATTATAAATTTCCTTTATTTATTTTACTTGCAACACTGACACGTCCCGAAGGCATGTACTTTTTCGGGCTGATAATGATTCATAAATTGTTCTTTGCAATAAAAGAAAATAAAGCATCCGGCTTGAAGGAATTCTTTTCAAAGAATAATTTAATTTCGTATTCAATATTCATAATCCCCGTAATTTTTTATTTCATAATCAGATATTCTTACTACGGATATCTTTTCCCGAATACTTATTATGCAAAGACCGGACTTTCTTCGGCATATCTGAATGCAGGCATAGAATACTTTACAAAGTTCTTAAAATCCTATCTTGTTTACGGAATAGTTTTAGTCGCACCATTATACCTATTTAAGAAAAAGGAAAATATCTTTGAGATCTCACTGCTGTATCTGCTGATTATTTCATTCTTACTGTATGTAATACTGGTCGGAGGCGACGTGCTTAAGCAGAACAGATTTTTTCTCCCGGTATTACCATTGATCTATATTCTGTTTGCAAAATTTCTGACTCAGATGTATAATGTTTTAAGGAATAAAATGAGCGGGGGATTAAGTGCTGCAGCCGTAGTTATAACAGTTTCGGCAGTTTGTATTTTTTATTATAATTCTCAGAAAGAGAATCTTGAAAGTGATATACAGACTGAAAATGGTCTGGTAAGCAAAATGAAGTCTACTGGCGCATGGTTTAAAAATAAGCAGCTTGAGCTTGGTCGTCCTATGAATCTCGCCGCAACAACAATCGGAGCTGTATCTTTTTTTGCCGGACCGAAAGTAAATGTAATTGACATGCTCGGGCTTACTGATAAAGAAGTTGCTCATAATCCGAAATATGTAAAGGAGATATCCGAGCTGACTCTCGGGTGGAAGGAAAGAAAGTATAATGCTGATTATATCATGTCCAGACAACCTGATTTTATTTATTTTTCTACCGGTGTGAAACCCAGCGCTTATGCTGAGAGAGCATTGTTTACAAATGAAGAGTTTGTGAAATATTATTATCCGTATTATTTTACAGACAGAAGCGCACAGTCAACTGATGTTGTGTATAAAAGAAAATCGGATGATGAAGTAAGTGCTGACTGGAACTATCCGGGTAATCCAAACTACAGCCCGTCTTACATTAACCTGTTCAATGATGCTATGAATTCTTCAAGAGATAAGTCAAGAATTCCAACTGCTTTGAATGAGTTTCAAAAGTCTTTAGACACCGGACCTGCGAATTTCGGATTGCCTTATCTCTACATGGGCGATATATATCTGCAGCAGGGCAAAAAGGACATTGCCATGGAAAATTATAAGAAAGCTATTGAGAGGGATGAAAGTATTGTTCTTGCCCATTATCAGCTGTATCAGCTATACAGTCAACAGGGAGATACAGCAAATGCTAAATCCAGCATGGATAAGATCCTGAAGTATGATCCGGAAATTATGAGATAACAATTTACAAACCATTTTTACCTTAAAGACTCAAAGACTCAAAGTAACCATTTTTCTGAGACTTTGAGTCTTTGAGTATATCAGGAAAATTTTTCAAAAAAGATTTGAAGTATGAAAATTCTTATCAACGCGCTTTCGGGAAATGGTGACGCTCTTATGTTCTCTCCTGCATTGCGGCTTCTTAAAGAAAAGCTTCCTGAATCCGAAATTGACATGCTCGTTATGTTTAAGTCGGTAAAGGAAATGTATGAAGATAGTCCCTTCCTCAATAATGTTTACTTTGTTAATTTCTTAAAACAATCTAAGCTCAGATCGCTTGGCGATGTCAGACGTCTTAAAGATAATGATTATGATTATTCCATAAATGTATATCCTGCCAACCGTCTTGAGTACAATATTGTTAACTCATTCCTTGGCGCAAAGAAAAAGATTGCGCATCATTATACTCACACGGAATTTTCAAGAGCCGAATTTTTGAATGACATTCTAATTGATGAGATAAAGGACAGACATAATGTTTTGCAGAACCTTGATCTGATCAAACCTATAGTAAATGTAAGTGATGACGAAGCAGGGCAAATGGAAATTTTCATCAGCGATGATGATAAAGCAAAAGCTGCTGAATGGATCAAAGAGAATAACTTAGAGGGTAAATTCATCATTGGCTTTCATCCGGGTTCGTCTGTATTAAAGAATCATATTCATAAGCGCTGGGATAAAAATAAATATGCGGAACTTGGTAATAAGCTGATGAAAGAAAATGATGCTAAGATCCTACTCTTCGGAAATGAATTTGATCTGAATAATGAAATCAAAGCAGTGATGGACAATGAAGCACTGATTGCATCAACTCACAATTACATGGATTCAATTGCGCGCATGACTCACTGCAAACTCTTTGTTTCAAATGACACTGCGTTCATGCATTCGGCAGCAGCATTACAAATTCCAACCGTCGGTATATTCGCTTACACAAATCATAAAGAGCTTTATCCGTGGAAAACAAAGCATGCAATCGTCAGAAAAGATTTAGACTGCAGCCCGTGCTTTTATAACTCACCAAGACCCGCAACCTGTATTTTCAAAGGTGAAGAAGAATTTAAATGTATGAAGATGATTGAGGAGGAAGAAGTGTACGAAGCTGTTAAACAGCTAATCGTGAATCGTCAATCGTGAATATTAAAGTAACTACTACTACAATACTCAATACTTACTCAATACCCAATACCATTACCCCCCAATCTAATTTATAAAGTCCCACACTATCGTAAACCTCGAAATCGAATTCAGCAAACCACCTCTGTTATCAAGTGGAAATACATAAGCATTATAAACGAGACTGTTTAAAATATTTGCTATGGTAAGATTAACATTTGCTTTACCGATCCTAGCGCCGATATAGAAGTCAGCTATGAACTGGTTTTGCTGTGGAAAAGTTGAAGAACTATAATACTTGGAATAAGCAGTCTGGTTTTGTTCTACAATATTATTAATATTATAATACTTCATATTAATACCAGTTTTTAATTTTAGTTTACCTCTGAATAAAATTCCTTTGTATGCAATATCGGATTTCACATAATTTGCCGGTGTTCCATTCGAAGTATTATAGGAAACTGAAATATCTGCATTTGTGGTAACCAGTGTTAAGTTTGTATTCGCTCCTCTAAGATTAATATTACCATTAATAATTTCATAATTAGTCTCATAAAGCTCTCCTGATAACTTAAGATTCTTGTATTCTATTTGAGCTCCGGTTTCATAAAAAGTAGTTTCTAAATCAAGTAAACCATTTGAACCAAACAATACTCCGTAAGCATTATTAAACATTCGATAATTTGTTTGATTAATACCTCCGTTTATTTCTGCCATAAAATCTTTGTTGTTAATCAATATAAATTGAGCTTCAACCCCGGCATTGATATAGTTATTTTTAGAAATATTATCATTTCTCAAAAGAGCCGAGAGAAAAAGACTTTTATAAGAAAGATCATATTTCATTCTCAGGGAGTATTGATTGTTCTGATATCCAGTAGACAAGTTTCCGTTAAATGAATTAAGATAAACATTACCTCCTAATAATATATCTGAGCCGAAATTTCTACCATGACTAATAAAAAAATTCTGTGACAGATCAACGCCATAAAGCAGAGAGTGAGTGTATCCGGGAGGATAGTTACCAAACGTAAGATTTGAATCAGAATTATTTAAGTGTCTTGTCGAATTATTGCTGTAAAGTAATAACTTCGTCAGCGAAGACTTATTCTTAAAAAACCTTCCGGTCATAGTCAGATCATAATAATAATTCTCAAGATGCTCATTTGCTGAAGGATTTACAACCGGAGCTTCATCATCCTCAAGATCAGCGCTGACAGGGGAATAGATCAGTCCGTCATTGAGTCCTCTGTTAAAATTATTAAGATAAAAATTTAATTTTGCATTGAACTTCGGAGACAGAAAAAAATTGATCCGCCCTCTTCCTCTCCAGATATTATAATCGGAATTGTCATATCTTCCTTCAGCGGAATGATTAGTAATTCCTAGCTGAACATTCGCCTTCCTCGAAAACGGCTGGCTGAAAATAAAATCCGCAAACAGCGAACCGAACCTGTCCTGTGAAAATCTGAGCTGTGAAAACGGCTTCGGCTGAAAGATATCCTTTGAAATTATATTAATGGATTTGGAAAAAGTATTTATCCCGTAAAAAAAAGAAGAGACATCCGATATCTCTTCTATTTTGTCAATCTCATTCACTGAAATGTTTTGTATGTCAAAACCCTGGTAGAAATTATCATTGATCTGAATCCCGTCCCTGAATATTCCGGTTTCGCTGAATACCTGCCGTTATAATTTATATCATTTCTCTCGCCTAGTCCCATATCAAAAATAAAATAACCCGGACGCTCATCCATTATTTCGGATAAATTTCTCTTGTCATTCCATATATAAAGCGAATCATAACTGAATACATCAGAAGTATTTGAAAGCCGGGTCTGATCTTTTTATTTTGTTTGTATCGAAAGGAACTTTGCGGGTAGTGTCTGAAAATTTATTTTGCGAATACAGATTCTGTGATATGAAGAATAAGATCAGCGAAAAAAGAATTTTCATCTATGTGCATTTAGAGTTTATCCTTTTGCTCGAGGTTCTTTGGATCCTTGCTGTGCTTGATTATTTTTGCGTCAATGAGAAATATTACATCTTCGGCTATGTTGGTTGCATGGTCAGCAAGCCTTTCTATGTTTCTGACCAATGTCAGGATATGAGCGCATGGAATTATCAGATCATTATCAGATTTCATTTCATTTGTCAGCAGTTCAAATATATCTTTGTCCAGCCGGTCAATGTCACTGTCGGCTTTTATTATTTCCCTCGCAAGCTCTGCATCTCCATTGACGAAACTGTCGATACTCATCTTAATTAACTTCTGAACCTTGTTGGCAATAATATCAACTTTCATCTTTTTCATCAGATCATTATGTCCGATCAATGATTCAGCTCTTTCAGAAATATTAACGGCAATGTCACCCATTCTTTCAAGATCACTGTTTATCATTAATGCTGTCATGATCAGACGCAGGTCAAATGCAACGGGCTGTGTAAGAGCAAATATTCTCTGGCAAAGTTTATCTATCTTAATATCGTATTTATCTACCTCATCATCTCGGGACATTACTGTTTTTGCAAGTTCAAGATTTCCTTCAAACAATGCCCTGAAAGAAAATTCTATCTGCTCTTCTACCAGGCTTCCCATTTTTATTATTTTAGTCCTGAGTTGCTCAAGCTCTTCTTCTAAGTAATGAAACATTCTATTCTAAATTATTTTTATAAAAATATGTAATTAATTCTTTAAAACAAAATTCATTCATCCGAATCTTCCGGAAATATAATTCTGTGTCTTTTCATGCTTTCGGTTTGTAAACATGTTCGTAGTGGAAGTGTATTCAATTATTTCACCCGAAAGAAAAAAAGCGCACTTATCACTGACTCTTGCCGCCTGCTGCATATTGTGAGTTACTATTACTATTGTAAGGTTATTCTTTAAATCAAACATAAGCTCTTCAATTTTAGCGGTTGCTATGGGATCAAGAGCGCTGGCAGGTTCATCCATCAGCAGAACCTCAGGATCCACAGCGAGAGCTCTTGCAATGCAGACTCTCTGCTGCTGACCTCCGGACAATCCCATTGCGGAATCATTCATCCTGTCTTTTACTTCATCCCATATTGCTGCTCTCTTACAGCTTGTCTCAACAATCTCTTCGAGCTCTTTCTTTTTATTCACTCCGTTTATTCTCGGTCCGTATGCAACATTTTCAAATACAGATTTAGGGAAAGGATTCGATTTCTGGAAGATCATACCTACTCTTTTCCTCAATGCTACTACATCAACATTCTTATCATAGATATTTATTCCGTCAATCTTTACATCTCCTTCAATTCTAACATTGTCAATTGTATCATTAAGCCTGTTCAATGTACGCAGAAAAGTAGACTTCCCGCAGCCCGAAGGTCCTATAAGGGAAGTAATTTTATTTTCCTCTATTCCAATGGATACATTCTTTAATGCGTGATTGCTTCCGTAATAAAGATTCAGATCATGTGTATGTATTTTCTCTAACTTCATTTTAAATATTCAGGAAATATAATTTATCAAAACAACGGAATAATAAAAGTAATATTAACTTTTTATAAAATTAAATCTGACAATCTAACTGACAACTATTCCATCTTTCAAACTTACAATAGTATCGCAATTTTTTGCAAACTCTTCATTATGAGTAACTATGACAAAAGTCTGTTTATATTTTTCCCTGAGGCTGAATATCAGATCTATAATTGATTTGCATTTTCAGTATCAAGATTACCAGTTGGTTCATCAGCAAGTATAAGCTTAGGAGAATTTATAAATGCTCTGGCAATGGCAACTCTTTGAGCTTCTCCTCCGGATAGTTCAGAAGGCTTATGATTGATTCTGTCTTTCAGTCCAACTTCGGTAAGCAGTTCTTCTGCTTTGCTTTATCAGGCTGACCTGAGATCATAGAAGCGATCATAACATTTTCAATTGCAGTGAACTCCGGCAGCAGATGATGAAACTGAAAAATAAATCCGATCTTCTTTACTCCTGAATTCTGATATTTGTTTTCTCTTTTGATCAAATACATCTTTTCCTTCAAAAATACTTTCCCCGAATCAGGCCTATCCAGTGTTCCCAGTATATGAAGAAGGGTGCTTTTACCCGCACCGGATTTACCAATTACAGAAACTATAGCCTCTTTATTTATCTTCAATGAGATCCCTTTTAAGACTTCCAGCTTATTCGTCTTTGTTACCTGATACGACTTTTTCAAATCCATAACTTCAATTAAAATCTCAGTATCTGACATTACTTATATTTTATATTCTTTTAATTTAAATATTTAAACCTTAACTTCAAACTTTAAACTTAAACTTAAACTAACTTTTAACTTTTAACTTTTAACTTGCCTATTCCCATCTTATTGCATTCACAGGTTCAAGCAGCAGCTCTTCTTGAAGGATAAAGAGATGCAAGAAAACAAAGGAGCATGCCGCTAAAGGTATGTAAATAAAATCCATTAATCTAAGCTCAACCGGCAATGCGCCGATTTTATAAATGCTTGCATCAAGTTTATAAAGTCAAAATATTTCTGCGCTAATGTGACTGCCAAGTCCTAGTATTGTTCCTGAAATCATTCCTATTATTCCGACTGAAATGCCCTCGAACAAAAAAATATTAGTGATCATTTTATCAGTAGCTCCTAGAGCTTTCAAAACTCCGATATCTCTTTTCTTTTCAATGACTGTCATTGTCAGAGAGCCAAGGATATTAAACGAAGCAACCGCTATTATCAGGCTAAGAATTATAAATGCAACCCATCTCTCGACTTTTAATATTGAATAAAAATCATCATGAAGGTCATACCAGGTCATTACTTTAAAATCATTTCCCAGAGCTGCTTTGATTTTTTCTTTCTCTTTTCCGAATCATTTATATTGTCAAGTCTCATTTCGACGCCATTAACTTTTCCGTCAAGCTGAAAAGATCCTGTGAATTTGCTAGTGAAATATATGCGTAATTACCGTCATAATCTTTATTGTCAGAATCATAAACTCCCCTGATGATAAATTTTTTGTTTTTGGATCTACGAATTGAGTGAGTGAATTTTCAAGCCCGACCGGACTTAGTAAAGTCAGCGTATCTCCCGGACTTCCTTTTAATTTTCCTAATAATGAAAATCCAAGTACGATCCCACCGTATTCACCGGAATTTTTTAAATCGAATTCTCCGAATCTCATTACCTGTTTTACTCCGGATACATCTCCGATTTCATTTTCGTCAACCCCTTTAATAAAAACAACCTCATTACTGTTTTCATTTGCAAGCATTCCTTTATTTAAGGTATAAGGAGTTGAAGATTTGATCCCGAGGTCTTTAATTTTTTCCTGTACGGATGCATAATCAGTAAGCTTGTTACTTCCGGCTGCCTCAATCCTTATGTGAGGATCAAAACTTATCAGGATGCTTGTGACCTTACTGCTGAACCCGTTGAAAACAGACAACACTATGATCAAAGCTGCCACACCAATTGTCACACCGGCTATTGATATCAAAGAAATAATCGTAATGAAATTAAATTTCTTCTTTGAAAATAAATACCTCTTCGCAATGAAAAATTCTAAACCCAACTTAAATTAATGAATAATGAATAATGAATAATGAAATAATGATCAATGAATAACATAATGAATAATAATAACTTATAATGAATAATAATAACAAACTACAACTAATAACTAATAACTAATAACTAACAAACTAAAACTTTAAACTAAACTACAACTTTACTACAATTATCAACTATCAATTACAATTACAATTATCAATTATCAACTATTCATCAAACACAATCACCGACTCCTGATATTGTCTGACTTTATTCTTATCAATTTTATCTATCAGCATTTTCTTCAGGTCCGCTGATTTACTTTCGATGTTCTTATCACTCATTAATTTTTTGATTTCATATTTCACATGCAGCACCCTGTTATGAATTCTGTGACGTGAAATACCTGCCGGAAGCCTGGCATTATTATTTGCAATGCTGACTATATGGTGCTTCTTAAAATCCGGAAATATTATCAAAACTCCTTTTCTCCGTGTATACTTTCTAAGGTCGGCAATCTAATGTCACATTCCGACCTGTCAAAAGGATTATGCTTTGAAATATAGTTTTGTGATCATATCGATCTGGAAAAGCAATTAATCAAGATCTCTGGAAAGTTTTATCAAAATGTTTTCTTCTCTACTAATATCTGCAGCAACCAAGAAATTGAAATTGTTTTCCTGAATTTTCAGACCTTCTGGATAACTTGTACCTGTAGTTTAATTTATTCTTATCACAAAATGTTTTAATCTTTCTAATATTAAAATCATAAACAAGATGATTCCATTTCTCGAGCTTTAAATCATGGTCTTTGTAATCCAGTACCTGAGCAAGGATGAGTTTGCATCCTATTTCTTTAAGGAACCGTACCTGTTTGCACCGTCAAGCAGGATTAATTCATCATTATGTCTGCCGACTATTACCGGATTTATAAGATATTTTGATTTTGAAATTCTGTTAAAGATATTTCGCAGACGGATATTCTCGATAGCTTCGTGAAGTTTAATGTCGGTTAGTTTTAAAAGCTCTAAGTCAAAATAATTCTCTGTGTAATTTATCAATAGATTCTGTAATATTAATTTTTAACTATGAAAAACTATAAATGATTGCCATTAAATTTCTTTAAAACAATTTAGATAACTTTTAAATTCTTACTCAACACACTCCATACACCATACACTCCATACACTCCATACACGCTACACATTATTGTTTAACAAACTCGATCAGCCCTTGTTTATTTAATTCACCTTTAATTGTATCACCCGGAAGAAATTCCGCATTAAGAATTTTTTCCGAAAGAACATTTGTGATATATTTCTGTATTGTTCTCTTCAAGGGTATTGCTCCGTAAGCAATGTCAAATCCTAATTTACCAAGCCAGTCTTTTACATCGTCATTAATTTCCAGAGACATATTGTTACGTTTGACACGTTCGACCAGAAACTTCAGCTGCAGATCAACTATTGCCCTTATTTCAGTTTCAGTTAAAGGCATGAATAAAATTATTTCATCAACTCTGTTAAGGAATTCCGGACGTATCGTTGCTTTAAGAAGATCCATCAGCTTCACTCTCAGCCCATTCATGACTTCGGTTCTGTTGGTAGAGTCAATTGTCTGAAGCTTTTCCTGTATTAGATGTGCCCCTAAATTTGAGGTCATGATGATGATCGTATTCTTAAAATTGACAGTTCGGCCCGGCGAATCAGTCAGCCTTCCCTCATCCAGCACCTGCAGCAAAATATTAAATACATCAGGATGAGCTTTTTCAATTTCATCCAGCAGTACAACGCAGTAAGGCTTACGTCTTACGGCTTCCGTAAGCTGACCGCCTTCTTCGTAGCCGACATATCCCGGAGGAGCGCCGATGAGCCGGGACACTGAAAATTTTTCCATGTACTCGCTCATATCAATCCTTACTATCGCTTTCTCATCATCAAATAAAAATTCAGCAAGGGCTCTTGCAAGCTCTGTTTTGCCAACTCCCGTAGTTCCGAGAAAAATAAAAGATCCAATAGGCTTATTCTCATCCTGCAAACCCGCCCGGGATCTTCTTATTGCATTTGAAACTGCTGCAACTGCATCTTCCTGTCCGATGACTCTTTGCTGAAGATTCTCTTCCATATGAACAAGCTTCTGCCTTTCACTCTCAAGCATTCTCGTTACGGGTATTCCCGTCCATTTGGAAACGATCTCTGCAATGTCTTCTGCATCAACTTCTTCTTTCAGCATTTTCTTATCCTTCTGAATTTCTGCAAGCTTAGAGGTCTGATCTTCGATTTTCTTCTGAAGGTCTAATAGCTTTCCGTATCTTATCTCAGCTACCTTTGCAAGATTGCCTTCGCGTTCATTTTTATCAGCTTCAGTTTTCAGATTTTCAATTTCTTCTTTTGATGCTCTTATTGATTTGATAAGATCTTTTTCAAGATTCCAGTGAGAGGCAAGTGAATTTCTTTTTTCAGATAGTTCAGCCAGCTCTTTCTCGATCTCTTCAAGTCTTATCTTTGTAGGATTTACTTTTGCTGTCGTCTTTGCCATTATTTTTTAGAAAGGTAAAATTAATAAATTTTGAAAGTATTTACTATGGAATAAAAATGAAAAATAACATAGGCATCAACATCTGTACAAAATAAAGAAAAAGCTTGCCACGAATTTCACGAATGATCACGAATTAAAAAATCTGTGTGATCTGTGAGAGATCAGATTATCGCCAGCCAAATAGAGGGATTTTTACATCAAGTTTTCATTGTTCCGGACAGATGTGATATAAATTCATTGATCCAGTGCTGTCCATCGATGAAAAAAAGCGGATTGTACAACTTATTTCAAATTCAATTTGAACGTTTCTGAAGTGAGATAATCCAAATCTCTAAATGTTTATCATGAAAACCTTTTTACCGAAGACTCAGAGACATAAAGAAAGAATGAGTATTACCAATTTAAATGATTATTGCTCAATCTTTACCCGCCATACCGGGATCTTAGCTTTTCTTAGCCCAATATCAACTTTTCATTGCCAGACATGAACTTTTCATCGCCAGACATGAGCTTTTCATCGCAAAATGTCGTCTCGTCATCGCCAGACATGAACTTTTCATCGCAAAATGTCGTCTCGTCATCGCCAAACATGAACTAATCATCGCCAGACATGAACTTTTCATCGCCAAACATGAACTGATCATCGCCAGACATGAACTTTTCATCGCCAAACATGAACTAATCATCGCCAGAGGTCGGTTCAGCATTTCTAAATATTGGTTCAGCAACTTCCGGTATGAGGTGAGCAGAACTGATTAAAGCTACTGAATTTTTCAATTTGTGATGATGATTTTTCAATAAAGAGACTCAGATTCATAAGTACACGATAATTTTCTTCTCGCAGAATACGCAGATGATTGTCCCCGGATTTACGCAGAAAAAGATCATTAGAAAATGTTGTCTGCGAAATTCTGAGTTAACAATCTGCGTATGTCTGCGTGAAATTTTTTATCGTAAAGAGAGCACCGGGGAGGAGTTTCTAATTTTACAACAAAATTGCACGGATAGCACAGATAAAACGGAAAAATAGCGGATTTTTTATTTGTTTCAAAAATCATCTTAATCAAAACTATTAACCAAATATTTTCGGGAAATTTCTTCAAAACATTCTTAATTATCCGTGAAGATCCGTTGCATCTGTGTCATCCGTGTTCCAATAAGTTTTGTTGTCAACTCAGGAGGAGCTTAAAAGTCTTAAAATTCCATTTCATTTATAAATTCATATAGTTAATTTTATCCATGCTAAAGAAAAGTGTAACATTTATAGTAATAATCATTTGTCTGATGTTCTTAGTCAACAACGTCATTATGCCCTGGTACGTGAAGCATTCTGATACGGTCAAAGTACCCAAAATCACAGGTATGAATTTTCTTGAAGCGAAAAAGATCATTGAAGAAGGAGGTCTTGAAATAAAGCAGGGCGACATTAAGTATGATGAGAATATTCCAATTGGACAAATACTTGATCAGAATCCTCCTGCAGATGAAACAGTTAAATACGGCAGAAGGATATACGTTACGATATGCGGCGGAGAACAGCTTTCTGAAGTTCCTAATCTGAAGGGAAGGTCTTTGCGTGATGCAAAATTTGCTCTCGAGCAGAGAGGATTAAAGCTGGGCGAGACCGTGAGAAAGAATACAAATGAATTCCCGGCTGATTTTGTTGTCTCACAGATCATTCAGCCCGGCAGTAAAGTAAAAAAGAACTCTGCGCTGGACCTGATTTTAAGTGACGGACCTTTAGCCGGTGACCTTAGGGTTCCGGGTGTAACCGGTAAAAATCTTGAAGAGGCTAAAAAGATCATTGCAGACAGCAAGCTTAAGCTTGGAAAGATTACTTACCAGACGAATAATGAGTTGCCCGCAGGACAGATCATAGATCAGTATCCAAAAGTTGATAAATCTGCAAATGAAAATACCGCAGTAGATCTGTTTGTAGCAAGAAAGAAAGTCATTATTCAAAAGGACAGTAATGAAGAATCGGAAGACCCTACAGTTCCTTTAGATAAAACAGTGAAAGAGGAAGATGCAAGTAAAAAAGCTGAAACTCAAAAGGAAAAAACAACTGATGATTCAAAGCAAAGTCCTGTTGATAAGACTAAAGATAAAAAAACTGACAAAAGTCCGCCAGTAAAAAAAGAAGATAACAATACAACAAAGCCTGACACAAAGAAGGAAAGCAATACTGATGGTAATAACTAAATTTTATCTGAAATCTTCTTTAATCAATACATGAAAAAAATTTGTCCCTCCATACTTTCTGCAGATTTTTCGGATCTAAAAAAACAGATACTCGAAGTTGAAAAAGCCGGTGCTGATATAATTCACTGTGACATAATGGATGGGAATTTTGTGCCGAATATAAGTTTTGGAGCGAAGGTAATCGCAGATGTTAACAATATTACTGACCTTCCATTAGATGTTCATCTCATGATAAATTCCCCTGAAAGATTCATCGATGAATTTTATGAAGCAGGCGCGGATTATATTTCAGTTCATTATGAAAACAATCTTCATCTTAACAGGGTCATTAATCAGATAAAGTATCTCGGACTGAAAGCAGGAGTTGTATTGAATCCTTCTACTCCTGTATTTATGCTTGATGATATTATTGAGTCTGCTGACTATGTGCTGATAATGAGTGTGAATCCGGGATTCGGCGGACAAAAATTCATTCCGAACTCACTGGATAAGATACGAAAGCTGAAGGAAAAAATTTTTAAGAACAATTATAAATGTGATATAGAAGTTGACGGAGGAGTCGGTCTTGGCAATATAAAAGAAATATCAGAAGCCGGTGCAGACATGTTTGTCTGCGGGTCTTCTATATTCGGCGCTGAGAATAAAGCAGAAGTTATTAAAAGGATGAAATCATTAATTTAAATAACTAAGTTTTTCTCTATGCAAAATATATTTTTTAATGAAGAAGTATTATCTGCAGAAAAGAAAATTATGTCATCATTGAACATTGCTTCACTGGTGTTAATGGAAAACGCCGGAGCAAATTCTGCAGGTTTTATCATCAGAAAATACAAAGAAGTACTAAGCAAAGAAGTTGTAATCATTTCAGGAAAGGGAAATAATGCCGGTGACGGATTCGTCATTGCGCGTCATTTAGCAAATCACGGCAGACCGGTCAAAGTACTCACACTTTTTAGAGAGAAAGAATTAACGGGGGATGCTTTAATCAATTACAGAATTCTGGTAAACCTCAAAGAGAATCCTTTGAGTATAGTTTACTGTAAAGATGCAAAGGACATGAGTAAAGAAATTAAGGATGGCAGCGGGATTATTATTGATGCAATTTTCGGGGTTGGGTTTAAAGGTGAGCTTGATAACAGTATCAGAAGCATTGTTGAATTAATGAATCAGCTTAAAGATAAAACCGTTATTTCTATAGACACTCCTTCCGGACTAAGCGTGTATGATCAGAAATCAATTTCTGTAAAAGCATCAGTAACGCTGACAATGGGTGTTAAGAAGTTTCATTCTTTATTTTATAAAGGAAGGGAATCGTCAGGAAAACAGGAAATCATGGATACAGGCATTCCTGTCTCAGAATTTACAAATTACAATACAAAGAGAATTTTTGAAATTGAAGAAAGGGATGTAAGAAAACTATTGCCATCAAGAAAAATTAATTCAAATAAATATTCAAACGGAAAAGTATTCATTCTCTCAGGATCTGCCGGATTAACAGGAGCTTCTTATCTTTGTTCAATTGCAGCAATGCGAACCGGAAGCGGTGCTGTAGTAACCGGAGTTCCGGAATCACTGAATGAGATCATGGAAATTAAAATGACGGAGGTAATGACATTGCCTTTGAAAGAAACAGAACAAAAATCTCTTTCTGTAAAATGTTATGATGAGATCAGATCAAGGCTGGACTGGGCAGATACAGTATTGATCGGACCCGGATTGTCAAAGCACGAAGATACAATGGAGCTTGTGAGGAGAATTGTAAAAGATAATAATCTGGATTACATTATTGATGCTGATGCAATATCCGCATTTAAAGGGAACCGGAGACTTCTTAAAAATAGAAGAATTATTCTGACGCCTCATGCCGGAGAGTTTGCAAATCTCATTGAAAAAAGTACTGACGAAGTCATAAGTAATTTTTATGAGCTGGCTAAAAGCTTTGCAAAAGAAAATAATATCATACTTGTTTTAAAAAATTCTCCAACGGTTGTTACGGACGGGGACGGATTTTATGTCAATTCCACGGGAAGGGAAAATCTTGCTACAGCAGGAACGGGTGATATTTTATCAGGAATCATTGCCGGCATTTATTCACAAACAAATGCCGCTCTGAACAGTGCAATCGCGGG
This sequence comes from Ignavibacteria bacterium, assembly GCA_016710985.1. Taxonomy (GTDB): domain Bacteria; phylum Bacteroidota; class Ignavibacteria; order Tepidaquicellales; family Tepidaquicellaceae; genus JAGPCH01. The sequence continues at coordinate 73,806 of JADJTX010000013.1, read as the reverse complement.
AGTATATATTCACGGAATGTGCGGAGACCGGTTATATGATAAGTATGGAAGTAATTCAACCATTGCAGGTGATCTTTTAAAAGAAATTCCTATCGTAAAAAATGAACTGAGCAGATTTGAAAATTAATCCCCGGATATATCACATAAGTTTATTTACATATTGTTTAATCATATTTATCCTTTCGTCAATACCGGGAGATGATTTCCCCCAAGTCGGCTTTCAATTTGGTGATAAGATAGTTCATTTTATTATTTATGCAATTCTGTTTAGTTTATTTTTTTATTCCTTAAAAAATCAGTCTAAATATGTTAGATTGCAAAAGTTTGCATTGGAATTTTCTTTTTTATTCACAGTACTGTACGGGATTACGGATGAACTTCATCAGTATTTTGTGCCCTACAGAAGCTGTGAGTTTTATGACTGGGTTGCTGATGCAGCCGGTGGATTGTTCATGTATTTAATGTTTAAATATTTTAGTGAGAAACGAAAAATCATGGCAGCGGCTGTAATAATGTCATCAGTGATAGGTTGTTCAGGTACTGATAATTATCCGGTACAGAAGAGCAGTCCTCACATAAGAATTGAATCTGAAGAAACCTGGTTAAATCTCATGCCTGTTGTCGACGATGAGCTTAGAAATGTACTTTGCTTTAGTATAAAATTAAATTTTTCAGGAAAGAAATCAGACACTGATTATACGATCACAGATTTTAAGATCGACTTGAATAATGACAAACTAAGAAATAAAAAATTTCTGCAGCAATTCACAAGTGTGAACGACTCGGTACTGTTGCTGAATATCTACCAGTCACCCGATGAAATTTATTTAGACAAAACTAAGGAATATCCTGAAGAGGCAGTGTTCACTTTTAAAATAATGAAAAATGACCGGCTGATAAAATCAGTCAAAACTCAAAAAATTAAAGTACAGAAAACATATTAACTAAATGATACAATTAAAAGAACTTTACGATGTAATACCATTGCTGATAATAGCATTTTCAGCAACCTTCATTCTCCTTATTGAAGCGTTTTCCAAGAAAGGTGAAAATGCGATATTCGGGTTCAGTCTTATATCAGTCATCGCTGCGATAGGCACTTCATTTATGTATTTTAACAAAGAGATAATTCTGTTCAACCAGTTCCTTAGAATTTCAAATTCATCACTTACTTTCAGTGTGATAATCCTATTGAGCTTACTCATCACCATTATCGCTTCAAAGAGTTACATTGAAAAGGAGAACATAAATTTCGGGGAGTATTATTCTTTGCTGCTGTTTGCACTATTTGGAATGATGCTGATGATTTTTGCAAATGACATACTGATCATATTTATCGGACTTGAGCTTATGTCAGTTTGTTTTTATGTACTTGCAGGATTTTTGAGATTGAGACAAAAGTCCAATGAAAGCGCATTGAAATATTTTTTACTTGGTGCATTCATGACAGGATTTATTTTATACGGAATAGCTTTGATCTACGGAATTACAGGCAGTACAAATCTTACGCAAATTTACTCCAATCCGAAAATATTTACGAACTATGTATTCATAATCGGCTTTGCGCTGATCTTGATCGGATTCATGTTCAAGATCGGAGTGTTTCCTTTTCACATGTGGATCCCTGACGTTTATGACGGAGCTCCGACTGTAGTTTCGGGCATGCTTTCCACTGCAGGAAAGATAGCAGCTGTCGGAACAATACTTCCCATAATACTCACGTTAAACATTTTAAACTTTAAAATTGTATTTTCCATAGCTGCAGTTGCTACAATGCTGTATGGAAATGTCATTGCGCTTGCTCAGTCAAACATAAAAAGATTGCTTGCATATTCTTCAATAGCCAGCGCCGGATATATTTTTGTCGGAGTAGCTTCAATGAATGAATTTGCTCTGAGAGGAATTGCATATTATTTAATTGCTTATACGTTCATGCAGCTTGGAGCTTTTGTCATAGTATCAATGCTTGAAAAAGCTGATGATGGTTCAAGAGAATATAAGAACGTTGATATTGATTATTATAAAGGACTTGGCAAGAGAAACCCGGTCGTCGCTTTGTTCATGACATTCTTTCTTTTCTCTCTAGCGGGCATCCCGCCGTTTGCAGGATTCTGGGGAAAATATTATTTATTCTATGCTGCTATCAAATCGAACATGATATGGCTGTCTGTTGTCGGTATCATGCTGAGTCTCATAGGTGTTTACTATTATCTTAAGATAGTTGTATATATGTGGTTCAATGAATCACCTGACATTGCAGATGAAAGAATTACAATTTCCAATTCAGGAGTTGCAGCGACATTCTTAGCAGTGGTAGGAACAATTGTATTTGGTGTCGATCCTAATTTGTTTTTCAGGTTATTTAAATTTATAAATCCTTAGCAGTGGAAATTTTATACTCACAATGGCGTCCTGATTCAATGACTGATGAAAAGAGACTTGAAAATCTCATTTCAATTTTCAGCTATCTACTGATACAGACAAACGGGGATATAAAGGAAGCGCTTGACTGGCTTGAACAGCTGGATGCAGATTATCAGCTTTTTGATAAAGACCTTTCCTTCGGGGATTTTGTAGATGAACTGAAGAAGCAGGGTTATATTGCTGAGAAAGAAGGAATGAAAATTCTTACTGACAAAGGTTCACAGAAAATGAGATCGGAGTCGTTGAAAAAAATATTTTCAGGATTAAAACCTGATACATCAGGATTTCATGAATCAAATAAATCCGGAAGGGGAATTGATAAGCTTGGCGAACTGAAGAAATATGAATTCGGAGATCAGGTAACTAACATAGATCTTACTTCTACTATTAAGAATGCATTTCTGAAATCGGACATAAGTAATTTTCGACTTGAAGAAGATGACATTGATGTTTATGAAACAGAGCACATGACAAGCTGTGCAACTGTTCTGATGATCGATATATCACACAGCATGATCTTATACGGTGAGGACAGGATCACGCCGGCTAAGGAAGTTGCTCTTGCATTATCGGAATTAATTCTGACAAAGTATCCCAAGGATAAACTGAATATTGTTGTCTTCGGTGATGATGCAAAGGAGATAACAGTCAGAGATCTCCCGTTCTTGTCAGTAGGTCCGTTCCATACTAATACAAAAGCCGGAATTAAGCTGTCGAGGCAGATCCTGAGGAAAAAAGGAAATGTGAACAAACAAATATTTATGATCACGGACGGGAAACCATCTGCATTATTTACTGATGACGGAAGGATCTATAAAAATTCATTCGGGCTTGATCCGAGAATTGTAAATAAAACACTTGACGAGGCTGTTGCCTGCCGTAAAGACAAGATCAAGATCACGACTTTCATGATAGCTCAGGACTATTACCTTGTGAATTTCATAGAAGAGTTTACGAAGGCAAACGGCGGAAAAGCCTATTACTCAGATCTTGACAATCTCGGTCAGCATATATTTGTAGATTATTTAAAGAACAGAAAAAGATTTAACTGACTATTCTTGAAATCAATAACTCTCCTTTTGCTTTTAATCCCGCAGTTAATTTTCGCGAGAGATTATAATTCTGAGCTTAATTCTAAAAAAGACAGCCTGTATTTTTTTTCATCCAATGTATTGTATGTCCCGGTCGAAGCAAGCATAATTGAAGCAAAGAACGGGGTTACTAAATATCTTAATAATGATTATCTTTCTCTTGACATAGGCGTGTCATTTGATCTCATAGGACTGAAAGCAAATGAAAATACATATTCATTCGGAATAGATTTTTTTACTTTTTCAAATCTGAGAAGCGAGGATAATTTTAAATTTCCGGTTGATGCAATAGATTATTTATTCGGAGTTAATTTTAATCTGAAGAAAAAACTGTCCGAAAAGAATACCCTGACATCGAGATTCAGAATTTCACATATTTCTTCGCACTTTGAAGACGGTCATATTTATGAAAGGTCCGATACTATATTCACTCCTGTGGTTTACAGCAAAGAATTTCTGGATCTTCAGGTAATGAGTAATTACACAATATCAAATAATTTGCTTTTTAAAGGAATGGTGGGAGTTGATTATATCTTTCATGCAATCCCGGATGACATGTCAAAATTTTCAGGGCAGCTTGGGCTGGAATTCAGATATTTTTTTACAAAAATATGTAATGTTTATGTCTCTAATGATGTTACTTTAGCGTCAGTAAATTCAGAAACAAATTTAAATGAAAGCTTTGAAACCGGGCTTTCATTCGGAAGAATAAATTCGCGCTCGATAAATGTTTACTTCGATTACTATGACGGACAGGATTATAAGGGTCAGTATTACGGAAAATATCTCAACTATACCGGTCTCGGTTTACGTTTTAAATTTTAAACAAAAACTTTTAACATACAAATTTTAACATTAAACTTTCAATGATACTTTTAATATTTCTAAACTTTCTTTTTTTGAAAAGTGACAGTCTGCTTACAAAGGAAAAATCAGTGGCTGATTTTCAGAATGCAGTCTCAGTAGCTATGGATGGTAAAGAAAACATTTACGTTCTTGATGCAGGTTCAAATCAGATAATAAAATTCAGCAATACACTGGAGTATAAAAAAAGAAACGGCAGGCAGGGCTGGGCTGAAGGTCAGTTTGACTCACCAACATTCATTGACGGCTCCTCAGGTCTAGATATATTTGTTACCGACGGTAAGAATCACAGAGTGCAGCGGATCGATCTTGAGCTGAATCCTATTGCTTCTCTTTTAACTGATCTACCGGATTTTAACAAAGAGTTAAGGTTCAGGACGCCGATCGCAACCTTAGTACTGAATTCGAGTGAACTGTATGTCATAGACGGTGACAATAACAGGATAGTTGTATATAAAGACGGAAAAAATCCTTCCTATGTATTCGGAGATTATAAATCCGGTAAAGGACAATTGGGAAGACCTGTTAAAATATTGAAGGACGGGAAAAATTTTATTTATGTGCTTGATAAGGAACTGAAGGCGGTTTTGCGATTTGATAATCTGGGAAATTATGTTAACAGATTCGAAATTAAAGGTCTGGAAAATTTTGCTATCAGGAGTAATACATTATATCTATTCGACGGAAGTGAAATCACACGATATGATCTTGAGAAAAATTCTATTATTGATAAAACCAAGCTCCCTTCGAAAAGCAGAAATAAAAAGTATACGGATATTTTTGTTCTTCCAAATGAAAAGTATTTACTATTAAGAAAAAATGAGTTAAGTTTGTGGGTGAAAAAATAATTAAAATGATAAGGAGGAAATCATGGCAAAGGGGTTAAACAAAGTAATGCTGATTGGTGTCGTTTGGCCAAAAGATCCAGAAATGTCTTATACACCAAGCGGAGTCGCAGTTTGTAAATTTACACTCTCGACCGATGAATCTTACAAAGGTGAAGATGGTAACTGGGTCAGCAAGACACAATACCACAACATCGTTGCTTGGAGAAAGCTTGGGGAAATATGTTCTCAGTTTCTGAAAAAAGGAAGCACTATCCATTGTGAAGGAAAAATTCAGACTGATTCATATGAAAAAGATGGTAAAAAAAATTACATTACTAAAATTGTTATAAATGAAATGTTAATGCTGGACAAAAAGGAAAGTAACTCAGTAATGAGTGACACTCCTAACGGACATGCTGAAACTGTTTCTGACAAAAGCAGTTCCGAAGCAAGCGGCTCTGATGAAGATCTTCCGTTTTAATTAATAGATCATCAGTTTCATACAGAATACGCTTCCACCTGATTTCATAAATTCACCGGTTTCAACTTCAATTAAGTTGAAACCGGTTTTCGTTATGGCTTCTTTAAAATTAACACTCCCTTTCTGAACTATCACATTCTTGCCGTCAGGGCAATGGCAATTACAAACAAAGTATTTAAGATTTTCCTGTTCATCTGCGTAAATGATATTTTTAAAATTATCATTAATGGATTCAAGCCCTTCATCATTGAAAGCGCTTTTCTGAATGACAGCTGTTTCAGAGTTTAAGACAGATAAGCATGTATCAAGATGGTATAAAACAGGATTGATAAGTTTTAGCTTAACTATCTTAAAATCAGTATGTTCAGCTATGTAATCAAAAGTTTTTTCCTGTGTCCTGAAGCCGAACCCTCCGAACAAAGTATTTCTGCCGTAATCAATTACACAATCACCCATTGATTCAAAATATCTGATATCATCAGGCAATTCCATTGTCTCATAATTTCTTTTCAGGTAGAACTCTTTGAAGTATTTTACTTCATCCTTTCTTTGTTCATTTTTCATTTTGCTTAATATTACTTTTTTATTTCCGTTGGAATCAAGAAACGGCAATGACTGATTAGCTGTAAAGACCATGTCAACAAGCCCCTCGACCGGCTCAATAAGGCTGATTTCAAAACCGAGATCTTCATATACATTTTTGAGACTTTCCCACTCGTTTAAGGCTTTTACTTTGTCAACTTTATTAATATTATCCTTCATGAATTCATTGCCTGAATAATTTACTTCGAAATAATCAGGGCTGCACATTAAGATTTTTTTAGGTGTCATTATTTTTATTAAGAATTAAGAGTTAATGTTAAATTATTCATTAAATATTTAATTTGTAATTTAAATTGCAATCTATGTTATGAGCTTCTTTGAGAAGAGTATATTGATAAACTGCCCGATTGAAAAAACATTTGTGTTTCATTCGGATACAAACAATTTGAAGAAGATAACTCCTTCTTTTATAAAAGCTGAAATTCTAAAAATTGAACTGCCTTTAAAGCTTCATAGTGATATTGAGTTAGCTATCACACAATTTGGTTTGCTAAAGACCGTTTGGAAAATAAAGCTAACGGCTTTTGATCCATACACTTTAATTACGGATACACAGGTAATGGGACCTTTTAAGAAATGGGTGCACGATCATTGTTTTGAGGATATAAACGGAAAGACATTAATGACTGATAGAATCGATTATGAGCTGCCATTTGGTGTGTTTGGAAAGATCGGTCAGATATTGTTTGTCAAAAGGATGATCGAAAAACAATTTGAGTTCAGACAAAAAATCACAAAAGAAATATTAGAAAATAGCTGAATTAGAATTTTAGGATTTTAGAATTTACAGAATTTTCATTTAATCAATTATATAAGCTATTAAATTTTTTTAGATAATTTTAAAATTCTGCAAATCCTGATCAATCTTTAGCACATCTGAAACCCGAGATCATCCATCTCTCGTGAGTCTTAAAAAAATTCCTGTATGTATTTTTTGTAGATAACTTTGGTGTTCCGAAAGACCCACCGCGCAAGACCTTCTGATTGTTAAACCATTTGTCATTGTATTCAGTGAATCCGGATTTGAAACCGGGATAAGGCATAAACTCAGATGAGGTCCACTCCCAGTTATCGCCGATCATCTGATGGCACCCGAAATAACTTTCACCTTCCGGATATGATCCGATCTTAGTTGTTCTCCAGATTTTAGATTCAAAGAGATTTGCATTCTTGTCATCGGGTAAACTGTTACCCCATGGAAAGATTCTGTTCACATTCCTATCCTCATCAAATGCAGCAGCCTTTTCCCATTCTGCTTCCGAGGGGAGTCTTTTGCCGGCCCATTTAGCATACGCATCTGCTTCGAAGTAACTTATGTTGATCACAGGTTCATCTTTTATTTTCTGAAATATTTGTTTCACCTCTGAAATCGATCTTTATCCATTCACCGTTATCACCTTTCTGCCAGTAAAGAGGAGCAGACCAGTTATTTTGCTTTACTGCTTCCCATCCTTCTGACAGCCAGAATCTAAAATTCTTATATCCGCTATCATTTATAAATTCAAGGTAATCGCCGTTTGTCACAGGATACTTATCAATATGAAAATCGTTTAGATAAACTTTATGAACAGGCATCTCAATGTCATAAGCAAACATGTCTTTATAATTTCCCTTATCAAATCCCATTTCAAATATTCCTCCTTTGATTTTTATCATTTCTCTGTTAACATTTAAAACTACAGAAGGAGGTTGATTTAATTCAACAGGTTTGTATTTATCAGCGAGCAAATGCTGAAGATCGTAGACCATTAATTCCTGATGCTGATATTCGTGATTGAATCCAAGTATGAAAAGCTGAACTATCTCATTATTAAGTTTTTCGTTTTCAGATTTTAAGAAATTCTGAACTTCTTTATTGACCCAGTTAAAATATTCGAGGGTCTCCTTTACGGTAGGTCTCGATATTGTTCCTCTTTTGGATTTATTAAAAAGTTCGCCGAAAGATAAATAGTAAGAGTTAAAGTAAAAGTCATAATCTTCTTTATGTGCTTTATACCCGGTGTAGTATTTTCTAAGAAGCTGATCATAAAACCAGGAGAGGTGCCCGAGATGCCATCTTGGGGGGCTCATAAACGCTTCAGTCTGAACAACATAATCTTCGATCTCAAGAGGTTTGACAATTTCAAGCGTCTGGTTCCGGACTTTCATAAAATTATCAAACAACTCATCAGACTGCAGCAGACCTTTTTGTGCTTTTAACTCACTTGAAATTTTTATAATATTTATATTATCCATACCGTTGATTGGACTGATTAACTTGATTTCATTGATTGATATAATCTTTGTAATTTAACTTAGTTATTAGATTTACAATTTTACTTGCAGTGGTTCAAATTAGTAATTAATATAATCATCTTGATAAGTGAATTAAAGTTCAAATTAGTGTTACTTATGCAATCATTTTAAATCAGCGAATCATAAATCAATGCAATCAAAACAATCATGTAAATTGGCGACCCTATGTATCCTGTAGTTTTTGAAAATGTATCTAAGCTCTATGAGGGAAAAGAAATTCTTCATGAAATCAATCTTCAAATCGATGAGAATAAAATCACTGCGATAATAGGCAGAAGCGGAAGCGGTAAATCTACTATATTAAAACTAATAAACGGGTTAGTCGTCCAGTCACATGGAAAGATAGATATTTTTGAAGAGAAAATTGAATATGATAAAATTATTGAAACAAGGCTTAAGATAGGATACTCGGTTCAGGGAACTGCTTTGTTTCCGCATATGAATGTTTATGACAATATTACTTTATTAGCGCGATTAAATAATTGGAGTAAGAATGATATCGAAGAACGTGTGACAAAACTTATGAGTCTTGTTAATCTTCCAACTGACTTCAGAAAAAAATATCCCCACGAACTTTCAGGCGGAGAGCAGCAGCGGGTCGGCATTTGCAGAGCTATGATGCTTAATCCGAAGATCTTTTTACTGGATGAGGCATTCGGGGCTCTTGATCCTACAACAAAGAGCGAAATTCACAGTGAGCTTTTGAAAATACAAATGACAGAGCCCCGAACAATTCTTCTGGTTACACATGATTTATATGAAGCATTTAAACTGGCGGATAAAATAATAATTCTAGAAAAAGGTATTATTCAGCAGACCGGAACCAAAGATGAAATTCAGAACAGCTCAAATGAATTTGTTAAATATTTTGTAAAAGCACAGTTCAAATGAAAAGTATTTTAATAATATTTTATCTATTGTTTTTTTCAATATCTCAAAGTCAGACAATCAAAGTAGGCGCAAAGCATTTTAATGAAGGATACATTCTAAGTGAAATTATTTCTCAGTTACTGGAAAATGAAGGTTATAAAGTTGAAAGAAAATTTAATCTCGGCGGAACGCTTGTTTGTTATGAAGCTTTAATTAATGGAGAGATCGAAGTTTATCCGGAATATACAGGTACAATATCAGAAGCTATATTAAAGCAAAAGGAGAAAATATCTTTTGATGAATTGAAAAATAAATTAAATGATTTAAATCTTGAAATTTCAAATGAATACGGTTTCAATAACACATATGCATTTGCAGTAAAGAATGAGCTTGCAGAGCTTTTAAATCTGAATTCAATTTCAGATTTAAGAGATCATTCTGAATTAAAATTCGGACTTAGCTATGAATTTTTAAACAGGGAAGACGGCTGGAAAAATCTTGCCAAAGAATATGGACTTTCCCAAAAGCCTGTCGGACTTGAACACGGTCTGGCTTATCAGGCATTGGATGATAAACAAATAGATCTGACCGATGTATATTCTACCGACGGTGAAATTCCGAAGTATGACTTAAAGATTCTCGCAGATGATAAAAATTATTTCCCGAAATATTATGCAGTTTCATTTTACAGATCGAATCTTGATCAGAAGATAAAAACGATTGTTGGAAAAATAGCAGGGAAGATCACTGAAAGTGATATGCAGGGAATGAACGAAGAAGTTTTATATGAAAATAAATCCTTTGCCGGGGTAGCAAGTGATTTTATAACAAGGAATAATTTTAAAGGGACAATAATATATGATGCGGGTGATGAAAGTTTGTTCAGTCAGATAATGCCAAAGTTGATTCAGCATTTGAAGATTACCCTTGTTGCTTTGATGCTGGCAATAATTGTTGCAATTCCTGTTGGTGTATTGATTTATATTTATTCATCATTATCAAAGCCGGTTCTTTACGCTGCAGGTCTGCTGCAGACTATTCCTTCGATTGCTTTGCTGGCATTTATGATCCCGTTGTTTGGAATTGGAGTTGTGCCGGCTATCATTGCATTATTTTTGTACGGATTGTTACCCATTTTGAGAAATACAACAATAGCTTTATTCTCAGTAGATCCTTTGCTAAAAGAAGTTGCAAGCGGTATAGGACTTACAAGATATCAAAAGCTCAGATACATCGAGCTTCCGCTTGCTGTTCCGACAATACTTGCAGGCATAAGAACTTCAGCTGTTATCAACATAGGAACGGCAACACTTGCCGCTTTTATCGGAGCTGGAGGTTTAGGTGAATTTATTGTGACAGGACTTGCTTTGAACAATACTAAATTAATTTTGATGGGAGCAATACCTGCAGCATTACTTGCAATATTTACGGAAGTTTTTTTTGAAATACTAGAAAGGATGATTGTTCCGAAACATTTACAAAGAAAAATATCCAATTGATAAGTTAAGGTATCATAAGAACAGCTTCGGATTGTTGCTAATGTTAAAACAAATGTTTCGTAAAAGTTTCGTGATAATTGTTGGCAAAAACAAAACTCAGATTTAATTATTCTTTGAAACAAAATTTTTCTCGGCTCTTCTCAGATCTTTAATAATATCTTCAGGAACAGGGTATCCGTCTTCTGATTTAAGATAAGCTACATGAACGTGAGTTTTTCCTTCCGGTAAAATTGCTTTCCTGCCCGTTCTCCCGACCTCGCCGATCTTATCACCTGCATTAACTATGTCGCCCGGTTTCACACTAACAACGGATAAATGTGAATAATAAAAAAGCCCATTGGTAGTAACATCAAAAATTTTTACATACTTGCCGCCTCTTAGTAAAGACCCGACTGCCCAGGTCGAATCAGTCGCTACCACAACACCGCTACACATACTTACAATATCCACAGGTCTTAATGTCGAGTCATCTAAAAGATCTTTATTCTTATCTAAGATCATGATATCATGAGCGGGATGTCCCTTTGTATTACTCCCCTGAAAATAATCGTATCCAGTTACTCTGTAATCATTTCCATTATCCCGGAAATAGAATGTAGCAAGATTATTCAAAGGAAAAACCCAGTTCTCACGACTGACATTTTCTCCGTTACTTTTTTTAAAATAAGATATGATCTGTGGCTCATATTCTTCCATCAGTTCAATTGCATCATCAATATCAATGGTTTGATTTATGATTTGCTTATCGAGCTTGTCCCATTTGATACAAACATTATTCCCAATTTCCGTTTGTGAAAAAGAAATCACAGGAGCTAACAAGATTGTATAAAATAAGAACAGTACTTTCTGCATATTCAGAAATATTAAGGTAAGAATTGATAAAAATTGTTTACACTAACTACTAACTATTCCCAGCCATCATATTCAGTGCACTACCTGCTTTAAACCACCCGATTTGCTGCTCATTCATGGTATGATTTAAAATTATGTCATCGGATGTTCCGTCAGCATGTCTTGCAGTCATTCTGACCTGCTCTCCCGGACTAAGATCATTAACATCAAGTTCTATTTTGTCATCTTCTTCTATGAGATTGTAGTCTTCAGGATTTGCAAATGTCAGCGGAAGCATGCCCTGCTTTTTTAAATTGGTCTCATGAATTCGTGCGAAGGATTTTACAATGATTGCTTTACCTCCGAGAAATCTTGGCTCCATTGCAGCATGTTCTCTTGATGAACCTTCCCCGTAATTTTCCTCACCTATTACGACCCATCCGATATTTTGTGATTTATAATGTCTCGCAGCTTTTGGTACTTCTTCATAACTGCCTGAGAGTTGATTCTTTACATGATTCATTTTATCATTAAAAAAATTAATTGCTCCAATAAACATATTGTTCGAAATGTTATCAAGATGTCCTCGGTATTTTAGCCATGGTCCCGCCATTGAAATGTGATCTGTCGTGCATTTACCTTTAGCTTTAAGCAATACATAAAGATCTTTGTAATCCTTTTCAAAGTCAGGCGCAACAAAGGGATAAAGTTTTTCTAATCTCTGGCTTTCAGGATTTATGATTACTTCTATGTTTGTACCATCTTTAGCAGGTTCTTCATATCCTTTTTTAGCTTTCAAAAATCCGTGCTCGGGTAACTCATTTCCTGTTGGTGTGTCAAGTTTTATCTTTTCACCTTTTTCATTTTCTAAAGTATCAGTCAAAGGATTGAACGAAAGCCTCCCGGCTAAGGAAAGTGCTGTTACAATTTCCGGTGAAGCAACAAATGAATGCGTTGCAGAGTTGCCGTCATTACGTTTTGAAAAATTTCTGTTATAAGATGTGAGTATAGAGTTTTTCTCACCGTCTTTTACATCGTGACGTTTCCATTGTCCAATACAGGGTCCGCATGCATTTGCCAGAACAAGCCCTCCGACTTTTTCAAATGCTTCAAGCTGTCCGTCTCTTTCAATGGTTAAAAAAATCTGATCTGAACCCAGGTGATTGTAAACTCAGATTTTACTTTCAGACCTTTTGCAATCGCTTGTTTCGCAACTGAAGCAGCGCGTTCCATGTCTTCATAAGATGAATTTGTGCAGCTTCCTATCAGCCCGACTTTTAATTCTTCGGGATAATTATGTTCTTTAACTGCATCTTTAAATTTAGAAATCGGCCACGCCAAATCTGGTGTATAAGGTCCGTTGATATGAGGTTCGAGAGTTGTCAGATCCAGCTCAATTATTTCATCATAATATTTATCACTACCTTCATCGGCTATTAAATAATCACTGATTTCATCTGCAAGTTTGCCAACTTCTTCTCTTTCGGTTGCAAGTAAATACGCAAACATTCTTTCATCATAAGGAAAGAGGGAAGTGGTAGCGCCAATCTCAGCACCCATGTTACAGATCGTTCCTTTACCTGTGCATGAAATTGTTTTAGTACCTTCACCAAAATATTCAATGATAGCTCCGGTACCTCCTTTAACTGTAAGTATTCCCGCAACCTTCAGAATTACATCTTTAGGCGAAGTCCATCCTGAAAGTTTACCTGTTAATTTAATTCCGATAATCTTTGGAAATTTCAATTCCCACGGCATTCCCGCCATTACGTCAACAGCATCCGCGCCGCCGACACCGATGGCGATCATTCCAAGTCCTCCGGCATTTGGAGTATGTGAATCCGTTCCAATCATCATTCCTCCCGGGAATGCATAATTTTCGAGTACAACCTGATGAATAATTCCCGCTCCCGGTTTCCAGAATCCTAATCCGTACTTATTTGAAACACTTGCAAGAAATTCATATACTTCTTTATTATCACCGTAAGCTCTTAGCAGATCATTCTTTGCGCCAACTTCAGCTTCTATCAAATGATCACAGTGAACAGTCGAAGGCACAGCAACTTTCGGAATTCCTGCTGACATAAACTGCAGCAATGCCATCTGAGCTGTTGCATCCTGCATTGCAACTCTGTCAGGTCTGAAGTCAGCAAATACTTTTCCTCTCTCATAAGGCTTGGTTGGCTCATTCCAAAGATGTGCATAAAGGATTTTTTCAGTGTAAGTCATCGGACGCCCGAGAAGTTTTCTTGCATCGTCAACTTTTGATTTGAAGTTTGTGTAAACAGTTTTGATTAAGTCTAAATCGAATATCATTTTAGTTATTATTTTTTAAATTATTTAAATTTCTCTGATCCTAATTTTATTATGAGTAATGGTTATAAATTTATGGGCTTGTGCGTCATCCAAATTCCTTAACAATTGAACAACTTTATCTTCCATTATTTCAAACTCTAAAACATTTTTATATCTTAATAAAATAATTGTACATTCCTTTATATTATGAGCAAACACCCATTCCCCAAAATCCTTATCTTCTGTTATTAGTATTCCTTTTTTTTCCTTCGTTAATTGAATAATATTTTTATCTGATTCTCCACTAAGATTTTCTTTGATTGAAAAGACTTCAAATCCAAAGTCTCTTAATTTGAAAATTAGACTCGAATCTATATTCTCATCAGCAATTATCATTTTAATTCAATCATTTCTTCATTAGATATTACATCAGCAGCATAGTCTATTGAAGCCAATATGTCTTCTTTAGTCAAATGATCATAAGACTTAAGGATCTGTTCCATTGAAAATCCTGAAGCAAGTTTTTTTAGAATTAACTCAACAGTTATTCTTGTACCTTTAATTACAGGTTTCCCCAGCATTACATCGGGGTTGCTTTCTATTCTAGCTAAATGATTCATTTTGATATTTGTTTAAATTTTATTTCAATAAGAGCATTTTTTTTGAAAATATATATTCACTGGTTTCTAACTTATAAAAATAAATTCCGGACGGATAATTGCTTCTGTCAAAATTTATTTCGTAGCTTCCTGCATTTAAATTACCATTATACAAAGTTTCTATTATCTTCCCTTCAGAATTATAAACAGAAAGTTTTGTGAAAGATGTTTTTTGAATATCAAATTTAATTTTTGTTGTCGGGTTAAACGGGTTTGGATAATTTTGGTATAAAGAAAATTCAGATGGAATATTTTCGGATGTATTATTTACGTTTGTTAAAAGTCCGCCTCCGTTTGTTGTCTTTAAGAGTTTATTACCAGCTACCCATCCTGTTGAAGAATTTATAAAATAAGCCAAGTCAATATTGGAGGAAGAAAGGTAAAGATGAAAAACTCCAGCTTGTCGAATTATAAATCCAAATAGAAGGATTCATATCCTGAACGCAAACTCCAAATGAATCATTTACAAAGAAGATTGAAATAGGGCTTGCGAATCCTGCCTGTCTGCAATCCCATGTTTCACCACCATTGGTTGTAACTAAAAACCCCCATTGAGCAACAGTTGAGCAAAAACCACAATAACCTTTTAATGAATCTAAAAATAAAATTGATTTTCCCTTGTAATATTTAGTAATATCGGGAATTACATCAATCCAGCTTGTTCCAAAATTAGTTGTTTTGATCATGATACCCAGATTGGATTTTTGACCAACAGCCCAAATATTTCTTTCATTTATAAAACTTAAAGAGTTAAAATTAACTGATGCATCATTAAAAGTTCCTGCCCAGTTTATACCTGAATTTGGGGACCTTAACAAAGTTCCGTTTTCCCCTGCGGCAAAACATAAGTCCGAAGCCTTAAAAGCAATTGAATGTAAGTTACTTGTTGTTCCGCTGTTTAAAATAATCCAGGAATCACCTTGATCTGATGATTTCAAAATAACCCCTAAATCTCCGGCTATGAAACAAGTTGTTTCTGATATTGAAACGGAATTCAAATTTTGCAATGTTCCGCTGTTTACTGAAGTCCAGTTATTTCCGCTATTTGTTGTTTTCAAAATTTTACCGCTGTAGCCAACTGCGATTCCGGTATTCTCATTTAAAAATTTTATATCCTGTAAGTAGGCGTTCTCATACTGGATAGTCCAACCACCGGTTAACTGTGCATGTGAATTATTCGGAATTAAATACGTTGTTAATATCACTGCAACAATGATTAAAAATTTTTTCATAATCCTTTTCTCTTTAAAATAATTATTTTAAAAAAAAATTAATTCGCATAAACAACATTCTCCTCCTTCAGCAGCTCCATTCCTTTGAACTTCAGTAATATCTGCGCAACTGTTACTACATCTTTTTGACAATATATTTTTATTCTGTCGAGATTTTTCTCTTTCCAGTAAATTTCTCCGACCTGACTTCCGTCAATATCATCTTTTGGTGAAGTGATACCAAACAAAGCAGCAAGTAATTTCAGTGAGGTATAACTTTTGTAATCACCGAACTTCCACATCTCCATTGTGTCTAGAAGTTTTACTTCCCATGGTTTCTTTCCGGAATTATCCAATATAGCCGGAATCGGAATTCCGGTGATCAGACATCTTCTGGCAATATAGGGAAAATCAAATTCCTTCGCATTATGTCCGCAAACTGAATGCTCTTCCTTATTGTAATTTTTATTGAGCATCTCCGAAAATTCCTGAAGCAACAATCTTTCATCATCTCCATGATACGATTTCAATCTGAATTTTAATTCATTGTTGTCATTATAAAAAACACCGGCACTGATACAAATAATTTTTCCGAATTCGGCATAGATCCCTGCGCGTTCGTAAGTGTCTGCAGCTGTCACTTCTTCTTTAATAAGGTGCTTCATCTTATGTGTCCACAACTCTTTCCAATTGTCATTCAGATGATCAAATTCAGAAAACTGCGGAACAGTTTCTATATCTAATACCAATACATTCTTTAAGTCTGTGTTGTTAAGCATAATGTCTCCTTTTCTTTAATTTGTTTAAGGTTTAAAATTCGTGTTATTAGTAATAACTTCTTTCAGGTTTTAACTTCTCACGAAATCTATTGTCTTCAGTCGGTAAGTTCTAAAATTGTTCTTCCCTAGTTTTCACAGACATATACTTTTAGCTTTTCCAATCCTGGTAAATACTATTTACTAACTTTATTAAAATTAAAACGGAGAAATCTTTTCAAGCTCTGCAGATGAATGCAATTCCACTTTATTAGGAATGAAAATCTCATCAATACAATTTACTAATTCTTTTGTTTTCACATTATCCAAATTCCCTGTTACAATAATTTCTTTATGTGAATTCAGAATAAAACTCAAATCACAAAGCATCTGCGGACTCGAGAAGGGAAGCCGTTTAAGATCGTTAGAAAATAATTTCAGGCTGTTCTCCGCTTTTTCAATGTTGTCTTTATTGTCAGCCATATATCCGAGACGAAGCAGATTTATTATCTGAATTGAATTTCCTGCCGGCTCGGCTCCGTCATAAGAATCTTTTGTTCTTAAAATAACATCCTTAACTTCATTTCCAACATCAAAAAAACCTGAATTCTCAGTATCATAAAATGTGTGTAATGTAATTTCATTTAGTTCTATTGCAAACTTTAGATATTCAATTTCAAAAGTGGCTTCATATAGATCTATTAATCCGCAGATCAGAAAGGAATAGTCTTCAAGAGTTCCGTCAAATCTTGATTCGCCGTCTCTGTATCTGTGAAGAAGGTTATTGTTT
The DNA here is from genome assembly GCA_016710985.1 of Ignavibacteria bacterium. Taxonomy (GTDB): domain Bacteria; phylum Bacteroidota; class Ignavibacteria; order Tepidaquicellales; family Tepidaquicellaceae; genus JAGPCH01. Next base: position 56,311 of record JADJTX010000013.1, on the reverse strand, counting down.
ACGAAAAGATTTTTTTTAATAAACTGAACCGCAGCTTTCGCAGCATTCAGATATTCGTCATTCCGTGTAACTTTATACACATTAGCAAATCCGGATATCATAAGTCCGTTCCAGGATGTAAGGACCTTATCATCAAGATTCGGCTTATGTCTTTTGCTTCTTGCCTGCAGGAGTTTTGTCCGGCTGTCGTCAATTATCTTTGCTATTTCTTCAGAAGTTTTCTCAAAATGTTTCGCAGTGTCAAAAATGTCATTTGCTATGAACAGAACATTCTTTGTTCCGAAAACTTCGTGAGGATCATTTAGAGTATTCCCATGCTGCTCGATTCCGTAAAAGAAATTAAATATCTTTGCCTCATCTTTGCCAAGTATCTTTTCAATTTCATCTTTCTGCCAGAGATAGTAAGCGCCTTCTTCTTTAACATCCGGTTTGGATGCATCAACTGCACTTTCAGCATCTTCTGCTGAAAAGAATCCACCGTCTTTATTCGTAAGATTTTCCAGCACATAGTGTGCAGTATCTTCCGCAACAAACAAGTAGAATTTATTCTTTGTAACGAGATATGTATTCACATAAGTTGTGACTAACTGTGCCTGATCATAAAGCATCTTTTCAAAATGGGGTACTCTCCATATATTATCAACCGAATATCTGTGAAATCCTCCCGCCAGATGATCATACATTCCGCCTTCATACATTTTCTTTAATGTGAAAGTAACTATGTCGAGAGCTGCAAAATCTTTTGTATGATAATAATGATCCAGAAGAAAGTTAAATACAACGGGTCTCGGAAATTTATTCCCGCTCCCGAATCCGCCGTATTCTTCATCATAGATTTTCGTAATTGTTGTAAATGCATTTTCTAAAATGTCTTTATCCAATTCAATGTCGTCATCTCCTTTAACTTTCGATTCGATCGCATTCTGCAAATTAGCCGTAATTTTATCTCCGCTTTCAATTACCTCTTTTTCTTTCTTTGTCCAGACTTCGTGTATCTGTTCGATGACGTCTTCAAAACCCGCCCGTCCGTATTTAGCTTTTGGCGGAACGTAGGTCGCTCCGTAAAATGGTTTAAGATCAGGTGTAAGGAACATGCTCATTGGCCATCCGCCTGAACCTGTCATCGCCTGAAGAGCTGTCATATACACTCTGTCAACGTCCGGTCTTTCCTCACGGTCAACTTTCACATTCACAAAATATTTATTCATTATCTTTGCGATCTCTTCATTCTCAAACACTTCACGTTCCATCACGTGACACCAGTAGCAAGCCGAATATCCGACAGATAAGAATATTGGTTTATTTTCTTTTTTAGCTAATTCAAAAGTTTCTTCATTCCATGGATGCCATTGGACAGGATTGTGAGCGTGCTGAAGAAGGTAGGGGGATTTCTCATTGATGAGACTGTTCGTGTTTTTCATAAATTGAAAATACGAAAAATCAAATTTTGATGAAGTGGATTTATTTGACCCGGAATACTTTTTATTGTATTTTTTCTAAACACACAGATTCCAGAGTTAAAGATATGACTTTGACTATGTATGTACGAACCAATGTCAGAATATTTCAAAAACTAAAATAAAATTCTTGTAAAATTATTTTATAAAGATTAACTTTGTACCGGATTTGATTTGACAGGTCTTAAACTGATTATGATACAGGATTTGTGTTTTAAAGGCTTGATCAAAGATGCTGAAAACACTTTTGAAACAAAGAAATACTCAAACATGGAAATCTAAAGTGCCATAATTAAAAAAATCTAAATATAAAAATGTATGATCACAATCGACAAACCGGGAAAATCAAAACAAGAGCTTTTAACATCGCTGGAAAAATTAAAGGCAGATTTCGCGAAAGAAATTTCAGAGTATGACATTAAACTGAGTCCGGTCACTGACGGCTATAATCTGAAGGGAAGTAAGAAAATTTTGTTTGTAGATTTTTCTGTGGATGTAAACATCAAAGCTGAAGAAGGAAAATTTGTGATTGACTATACTTCAAAGAATGTTCCTCAGGGAAAAATTGACGAAGCAATGGTTAAAGTAGAAGAAGTGCTGAATAAAGTTTAAAAAAAACCTCACATAGTAAAATATGTGAGGTCCGGATAATTATAATTTTGTTAGTAAATTTACATTTTTGTTACTTTGCCCATTCCGTTAATGTTCATCTCTTTAACCACTGCATTACCTTTATATGAAACATTACCGATCCCGTTAAGATTGATGTAAATCTCTTTGCTGGAATTTACTTCAGCATTGCCAACACCATTGTTGTCAATTTTAAGAATTTCAGCCGACAAATCTTCAGCTTTAATGTTCCCGACTCCGTTATGATCAATCGAAACATTTGTGATCCTGCCGGTTAAAGTAAGACTTCCTACTGAATTAAAATCTACATTGAGCTTATCGCTGTTCAAATCAAGTTTAGTGATTCCTACTCCGTTGGCATCAATCTTCAGCGACGAAAGGTTCAGGCTGCCTTTGGATTCAACTTTTCCGACATTGTTTGTTTCAAGCTTATTAATATCTTTCAGGGTAACATATACATTCATTTTAGTTGACTTCTCAATTTCCGCGTCGTCCTTGTTTTTAATGGTAAGCGTGTTTCCTTTGAGTTTGGTAACAACATAAGACTGGAGGTTTTTATCTGTTTCTACAACAAGCGATTCTGCGTCCCCCTGGGAAAGATAGACACTGACGAGTCCTTCTATTACAATTTCACTGAAAGAGTCAATTGTTCTTGTTTCTTTTACTACATTTCCGTCGCCCTTTACTTCCTGAGCCGGAGCGCTGACCACGGTTAACATAAGCATTGATAAAGTTATTGAAAGAAGAAATAAATTAACATTTTTCATTTTAGTTTAATTAAAGTTTAGAGAAAATAAATTAAAAGAAGATGATTCCTAAACGTAATGAAAAAAAAATAGTTGCATTTTTTTATACAAATTAAACTAAATGAAAATATTTATTCACTTACTACGGATTTAAAATCGGAATTTACAGGTTAGCTCTTCCTGGAATAATTAGCCAGCCGCATTTCTAAAAATGATTCAAAGTCAAAATCATCATAATTAAAAATTTTATCAAACATGTCGGCTGATTTTTTCTTATCACCATTCTTATCGTAAATTTTCCCCAATTCAAAGTAAGAGTGCGGAATAAGCCAGATCTCAGATTCCGGATTAAGTTTAATGCATTTGTTAAAACATTCAATGGCTTTGTCAAAATCCTTTTTGTATGTATAAGATACACCAAGATCATAGTATAATCGTATCAGGTCATCATCAGACTTTTTCAAACCTGTTAAATCAGATTCAATAATTTCATAGTATGCATTAACAGCTTCATCTATTCTGTTTGATTCACGGAGATTTAATCCTTTTATTAATTTTAAATCAAAATTATTTATGGGGTTTTTTATTTTATCCTGTGCAAGTCTGTAAAAGAATTTATCCAGCTCTCCGTCCCGTTCATTAATAAAATCATTCCTTACTTTTTTATAATTTTCCAGCGCTTTGACCCGGTTGCCTGTCAGCTCATGTGATACAGCGAGAGTGAATAGATAAACGTTATATCTGTCTTCTATATTGGCAAGTTTTAGATGTTCTTCGAGATGCGGGATGGCTTTTTTATAATCATTAAGCCTGAAATACGCAGATCCGATAACAGCATTTGCAGATTTGATAATGTCAGTCTTAAATGAATTATTATTTAATCTCAAAGCATCTTCAGCAGCAGCTATTGCCTCGTCGGGAAATCCGTATTGAAGCAGAATACTGGAATAAAAAACCTTAAAAACAGCGCTACCGGGATATTGTTCTGTTAATTCTTTAGAAAAACTGAGCGACTGATTATCTGCGTCTTCTTTTTCCTTCAAAGAAAATATTGAGAGGAAAACTTTAGAATCTGTCCTTGTATAAATACCTTTTGAAGTGAAGTATTAAGGAGAGCCATTCCTTCTTTTAATATTTCCTTCAAAACCGATCAGAGAAAGAAGCCATTGAAATTTTTCCGGGACAAACCCTATGGCAATTTTATAAAGTCCAAGCCCCATATATGCATCATAATAATCCGGATGCTCTTCGATCAGGGAGCTGAGGATCCTGTAACCGTCATTTCCGTTTGATGCAGCTTCCAGAAGACTTTTATTTAAACTAAGCATCAGCAGTGAACGATAGCTGTGTGAAAGTCCTTTATAATACAGCGCATCGTAGTCATTTTCATTTTTATCTAGAATGTCTTCCGCCTTTTCAATTACATTATCAGACAGTTCAATATACCTGTTGAAAATATTTTCATCCCGGCTGGGGAGAGCTTTGTAAAAAAGAAGGAGTGATTCGTAGAAATAGCCTTTTAAATCATTCGGATTAGATTTTTGTAATTGCCTGAATTTGCTCTCTGCAACATCAAATCTGAGATTGTAAATGTCGTCCAGTCCATTTAATACTTCTTTATCAGGGATTGATTCCGGAAGAGCCATATTTGTTTTGAAGAAGAAAGACAGAAGTGTGAAAAGCAAAATAAAATATTTCATAGATTGAATATAGATGTATAATTTAATGAAGGTAACTAAAAACACTTGCTACATGTTCCCTCCAAATAACATATTATTGAAAATTAAAAAACATGCTATTTAATTTCCGGAATGTTTAAAAAGATTAAACTTTATCTTTTTTTTGGATTAACATGTATTTATATTTGCACATTAAAATTAAACATTAATATGCCTAAAATTATTTTTGAAATAAATTACAACATTCATCCGGAAAAGAGAGAAGAATATCTGAAAACCATCGCTGATCTGAAAACAAACATTAACGGCACTTCGGAGAATAATTATTCAGTTTACGAGAATAAAAAGAGTAAGAACAATTTTACAGAGATGTATATTTGTGAGAATGAAGAAGAATTCGAAGCACTTGAAGATAATCAAAGTGAAGAAACAATTGAGTTAACACAGAAACTTTTCAATGATTTCATAAAAGATAAAAAAGTAATTTATACAACTAAATACGAAGTTTAGACAATTAAATTAAATAAGTTCAAATTTAAAAATTTTGAACGATATTTATAAAATTATTTTACTCAAAGAGTAGTTATGATTATCAAACTGCTCTTTTTTATTTTTATTTGATTAATGATTGATTCGCTTAAAATAAAATTCAAAGAAATATCCCTCAGATTCAGTAAGATTGATTTTAAAACCAGCAATCTTATTAAATTTTTAATTTCCGTAATTACTGTTTCTTTACTTTTTTGATGCTTCCGAGTTATAAAAGCATTGAAACAAATTATGAAGTCGGAGCTATATGGTCTTCGGAGGATCTTATAGCTCCGTTTTCATTTCCTGTTTATAAAGACGAAAAAGAATATGAACAGGAGAAGCAGGAGGTCATGAAAAACATCGCCATTGTATTTGACAGGACAGGCGGAGAAAGTATTTACAAGGATTCACTCGAAAATTTTTTTGTGTCACTTCAGAATATCCTGAGCAAAGCGTCTGCTCTTGAAAAAAACAAGGAAGGATTTATTAATTCTGAAAACATAGATCAGTATAAAGAAGCACTTGCCTTAAAACTGTCCTATCCGGAATGGGAAAAACTTTATCAGATCTATAAAAATGAAACGGGCAGTAATGAGGGAATTACACTGGATGAATTCATCTCGGTCATCACCAAAGAAATATCAGATGTATCAAAAAATGATATAATTAATTTCAATAAATCAAAAATAGTTTCAAAAAAAATTACGGTAAAAAAAGATAATGACAAAGTTCAGGAAGTCATAGATGCAGATAATGTATTCGATAAAAACGAGATAGTTAATTTACTGAAGGTCAAACTAAGTGAAAGCATAAATGATTCTCTGCTTATCTCAGCAGGAACAAAAATGATGGACTATTTTGTAAGAGAAAATTTAATCTATAATGATGAGTTAACAAACATAGAAACGCAAAGCAGGATTGAGCAGATCGCAAGAACCATAGGCATTGTAAAGGAGAATGAACGTATAATCAGCAAGCATGATCCGGTGAACCGTTTTACTAAAATGAAACTGGATTCTTACAAAAAAATCAGGCTTGAGAGAATTGGAGTTCAGGATCTTTTATTACAACAAATCGGAAAACTGTCTTCGGTAATTATTCTGATGCTGGTATTAACACTGTTTTTGTATTACATAAGACCTGATGTATATAAGGACAATAATAAACTCATTATTATTTCTTCATTAATCCTGATAGAAAGATTCTTTTCGTACTTTAGTATGAAATTAGATGTAGCTGCACCAATTGAACTGCTGATATTTGTTCCCGTCGCATCCATCCTGTTAACGATAATTTTTGATTCGAGACTCGCATTCTATACAGTTACAATCATTTGCTTTATAGTTGCTGCGATAAGGGGAGGCGATTACGCAATTGCATTTGTTTCATTCTGCGGTTCAGTACTTGCGATTTTCAGCGAAAGGGACATTAAAAACAGATCGCAGATCTTTCGTTCATTTTTCTTTATTCTGATAGGCTATACACTTTCAATTCTTGCGATAAATCTTGTAAGAATTGAAGATTCACAAAAATTGTGGATGAAGTTATTGTTCGGAGGTATCAATGCGATCATGTCTCCGGTGATAGCTTACGGACTACTTATTTTTTATGAAAGAGTATTCAAGATCACAACCGACCTTACATTGCTTGAGCTCTCAGATTTCAATCATCCTTTGCTGAAGGAATTATCATCAAAAGCTCCGGGAACGTTTCATCACAGCATCATAATGGGAAATCTTTCAGAAGCCGCTGCAGAATCAATCAGGGCAAACCAGATACTTGCACGGGTTGGATGTTATTATCACGACATCGGAAAACTCTCAAAGCCACAGTATTTCATAGAGAATCAGCTTGATCAGAACAATAAGCATAATGATCTTAATCCCAGCATGAGCACAAAAATAATTATTTCTCATGTAAAGGACGGGATTGAACTTGCAAAAAAACATAAGCTTCCTGAAAAGATCATTAACTTCATTCCAATGCATCACGGGACTACACTGGTTTCATATTTTTATGATAAAGCTAAGAATGTTTCAAAAGAAGAAATCTCCGATCACATTTACCGCTATCCCGGACCCAAGCCGCAGACGAAAGAGACAGGGATTGTAATGCTTGCAGATGCAATTGAAGCAAGTACCAGGACAATTGAAGATCCGTCACCGCAAAAGCTTGAAAGCAAGATCAGGGATGTGATAAGAAACAGATTTATGGAAGGAGAGCTTGATGAATGCGATCTTACACTAAAGGATCTGACCAAGATTAAAGAAAGTTTTTTGAAAATATTATTAGGCATTCATCATCACAGAATTAAATATCCCGATAAAAACCAGCTTGAGCTGGTATCGGGAGTAAGGGAAAAGTCAGCTTAAGATGTATTATGCCGGATGAATTTGAATTAAACAAAAAGCTTTTTATAAATTATATCAGAACAGAAAAATCACTTTCCGAAAATACTGTTTCATCATATAAAAATGACATTGAGAAGTTCTTCTCATATCTGGAAAATATAAAATTCATTACTGGGTTAAAAAATATTAAGGAAGAATCTGTCACAGATTTTCTTAATTATTTAAACAAATCTTCTAATAAACTTGACAGGAAATTTTCGGCAAAGTCAATCTCAAGATTCATTTCATCACTCAGATCCTTTTTTAAATATCTGGAGGCTGAAAATATTATTGATATAAATCCGCTTGAAAGCATTGAATCCCCGAAAAGTCCGAGACTCCTTCCTGAAATCCTTTCAATAGAAGAGATAGATGAATTATTTTCACTGCCTGAATTGAATGATAAATTAGGATTAAGGGACAAGGCATTGCTTGAAACATTATATGCCAGCGGACTGAGAGTTAGTGAAGCAATAAACCTTGAGATATCAAACATTTTTTTCGAGGAAGGGTTTTTACGCGTATTGGGAAAAGGCTCTAAAGAAAGAATTGTACCGGTCGGAAATACTGCATTAAAATTCATTACAAAGTATATTAAAGAGAGCAGAATATTACTAAAAAATAATAAGTCTTTTAATTATGTATTCCTGAATTTCAGAGGAAGCAAATTATCCAGAATGGGAATATTAGACATTATAAGGAAATACTGTCTTCAGGCAGGCATAAAGAAATCCGTACATCCGCATACATTAAGACATTCATTTGCAACTCATCTTCTACAGGGAGGAGCTGATATCAGAATCATTCAGGAAATGCTGGGGCATTCAGATATCTCTTCTACTCAGATCTATACTCATATCGATAAAGACTATTTAATCGAAGTACATAAATCTTTTCATCCCAGAGCCTGAAGTTTATATTGTTAAATTGAATAAATGTCTTATAATGCTTATATTTAATGCAATTAATAAATTATTTAAATTAGGAGAATTATAAAAATGAGTTTACTTAAAAGAGTTTACTTCTTTCTGTTTGCATTTGTTATTTTTTCAGGTACAATATATTATTTAGGATGTTCATCTGCAGAATCGACCACAGGGAAGCTTGCTTTTCAGCAGCAGGATTACAAAAAAGCTGAAACCGAACTGAAAAAAGGGTTAGTAGTTGATCAAAACGATGATGAGGGATGGTACATGCTTGGATATTCTCAGATCGAATTAGGAAAGTATAAAGAGGCACAGGAATCATTTAAAAAAAGTTTGGCAATATCACCTGCTTTTGGACCTCAGATTCAGTCATACTGGGTTGAAAAATATAACGCGGGGGCAAGAGAATTTCAAAGCGGCATTGATCTTGAAAATAAAAATGACAAAGCAGGTTCAATATCATATTATCAAAACGCTTTAAAAGTTTTGAAGCATCTTCAGCAATAATTCCGGACAGTTTAAAATCTATAAGTGCGATCGGTGAAACTTACCTTGCCTTAGGTGAAAATGGAAAAGCACTGGATGTCTTCAATGAATTGGTTGAAAAATCGAATAGTCCTGAGGCTGCCATAAGAGTAGCAAAAGTGATGTTTGAGTCAGGACTGGGGATGATGCAGACAAATAATTACGAAGCGGCAATTGTAACTTTCAAAAAGATCTTATCTCTGAAGTCAATTCCTAAAGACAATCCTTATTTTGAAACATCTGAATATAATATCGGACTGGCGTTAGCAAAACAAGGAGAAATTATGAGAACAAACGAAGATTTAAAATTTGAAGATAAATACAGAGAAGCTTTGATTTATCTTGAACCATTGACAGTAAATTTGAAGAAGAAGGATCTTGAGCCTCAGGTTTATGAATTACTGGTTGCTGTTTACGCAAATTTAGGTATGACTGACAAAGCACAGGATGCATTGAAGAAAAAAGATGAATTAAAAAAATAAGCAACTACTTTAGCATGGATCAAAATAACCCGCAGTCTAAACAATCAAATTCCGGTAGATGGTTCTGGGGTATATTTATCTCATTAATAGTTATTGCAATTTTGTTTTTAGGAATCAGTTTTATATATCTTGCAAAAGTCGCATCATTTAGTGGTTCAGGCAGTGACAGATATTATGAGCAGACGGGAAACGGCAGCGGTAAAATAGGAATTGTAAATCTTGATTATACTATCTACTCATCGGAATCAATTGTCAGGCAATTTAAAAAATACAGTGAAGATAAAACCATCAGGGCAGTAATTCTCAGGGTCAATACACCCGGAGGAGGTGTAGCTGCTTCACAGGAAATGTATGAGATTATTAAAACAACACGGGATAAAGGAAAGCCGGTAATCGTTTCAATCAGTTCTTTAGGCGCAAGCGGAGGTTATTATGCAGCCTGCGGGGGAAGCCTCATAGTTGCCGATCCCGGATCACTTGTAGGAAGCATTGGAGTAATTATTAACCTGATGAATTTCAAAGATCTGGCTGACAAAGTCGGCATAAGTCAGACCATTATCAAAAGCGGAGAATTGAAAGATGCAGGAAATCCGCTCAGGGAAATCAACGAAAAAGATAAAGAATATTTTCAAAGCATAGTTGATGATTCTTTTGATCAGTTCCTTGATGTTGTATCACGTGAAAGGAAAATTGATAAGGAAAGATTAAAAGAATATGCAACAGGAAGAGTCTTCACGGGAAGACAGGCAAAAGAAATCGGACTGGTGGATTCACTGGGGACTTTCGAAGATGCATTAAGGATCGCAGGCAAAATGGGGGGGATTGAAGGTGAACCTTCTATTGTAAAAGAAAAGGAAAGAATGTCTTTAATAGAAAGAATTCTTGAAGGATTTTCAAATAATGAAATAAAATCAATCAAAGAAGAGTTAAAAACTGAATTTATTAATCAACCTCTTTTACAATATAAATTTGAGTATTAATTATTTTTTAATAAAAAATTGATATGACGAGAGCCCAGATTGCGGCCACTATTTCCGGTGCAACCGGTTTAAGCAAAAAAGAAACTGAAATTGTTGTTGAAGGATTTATTAGCTGTATTATTGAATCTCTTAAAAGAAATGAAACTGTAGAAATCAGAGGATTTGGAACCTACAAAAATAATATAAAACATCCGAGAGTTGCGCGTAATCCAAAGACAGGCGAAAAAATCTCGCTTGGTAAAAGATACATCCCAATGTTTAAAGTTTCAAAAGAATTTAAAAAAGCAGTTCAGGAAGAACTTTCAAAATAGTTTTTAAAAATAAATTAATTCCAAGAAAGGAAATATATATAAATGCCTTGTGGTAAAAAAAGAAAAAGAGCTAAAATGTCTACTCATAAGAGAAAGAAGAGATTAAGAAAGAACAGACATAAGAAGAAAATCAGATAAAGTGTATTGAGTTAATTGAGTGTATAAAGTGTGTAGAGTGAAATACTCAACATTCTATACACTCAACACACTTCATTCACTATTCGACCCATCTTTTTAAGAACCTGACTACTTTATCTTTCCCGAGTATCTCTGCAATTGCAGGTAATTCAGGTCCGTTCTCGCTGCCCGTTAATGCAATTCTTACAGGCTTAAATAAAAGCTTTCCTTTAACACCGGTTTCAGATTGAACTTCGATATTGCACTTTTGTAGCTGTCAATTGATATTCCACCGGCAGATTCAAATTTGTTTACAAGTGCATGGAATACTTTTCTGCTTGTATCTGCTGTCAAAAATTCATTGAGTTTATCATTCTCAGGCCGGACTTCATCCTGCGTAAATATCTTTAACTGTTCAGGTATTTCATCAAGCTTATTTAAATATACTCTTATCGCCGATAGAATTTTTTTAACCTTTGAAATATCTGAGATATCTATTCCTGTATTTTCAAAATAGGGAATTGAGATCTCTGTGAGTATATCAAGATCATAATTTTTTATATATGTATTATTCATCCAGTTTAGCTTGTCAATATTAAATACTGCACCCGATGACTGAACTTTTTCAAGAGTAAATCTTTTTATGAGTTCATCCATTGTAAAAAACTCCTGCTCCTCTCCTTCACCCGGATTCCATCCCAGAAGCGCAATGAAATTGATAAGCGCTTCTTTCAGATATCCTTTTCTTAAATAATCTTCCACTGCAACATCTCCCTGTCTCTTGCTAAGCTTTGATTTGTCTTTGTTCAATATCAGCGGAACGTGCGCCATCTTAGGAACATCCCATCCCAAGGCGCGGTAGATCAGAATGTGTTTAGGAACAGATGTAACCCACTCTTCGCCGCGAATTATATGTGTGACTTTCATCAGGTGGTCATCTACAACATTAGCCATATGATATGTAGGAAATCCGTCAGACTTTAAAAGTATCTGATCATCAATGATGTTAGTCTCAATTTTAATTGTTCCTTTTATCAGATCATCAAATTTAATTTCCTCATCAAGAGGAACTTTAAGACGAATGACAAAAGGCATCCCGCTTTCAAGATTTTTTTTGATCTCATCTTTATTAAGATCACGCGCACGCCTGTCATACATTGTTTGCCTGCCTTCGAGCTGCTGAAGCTTTCTCATTTCATCCAGCTCTTCGGGTGTATCGAATGCATAATAAGCTGCGCCTTTTTCTAGGAGCTCATCGCAATATTTTTTATAGATATCTAATCTATCTGACTGATAATAGGGACCGTAATTTCCGCCCTGAACCGGACCTTCATCAAATTCAATTCCAAGCAAACCTAAATTATTGATCAGATTATCTACTGCACCTTCTACCTTTCTTGTCTGATCAGTATCTTCAATTCGCAACACATTCTTTCCATTGTGATGTCTGGCAAAAAGATAATTGAACAATGCAGTTCTCAGTGAACCGATATGAACAAACCCTGTTGGTGACGGTGCAAATCTTACTCTTACCTCTTCTTTTAAATTTTCCATTAAGTTTAAATATTATAAAATAATTTGACAACTTTACTTCGCCACGAATTAGCACTAATTTACACAAATTAAAAAATTAAATTGCTAAAATAATTCGTGTCAGCTCTTTGGTCTCCTTTATTTAAGCAGTCAGACTGAATTATTTATGATAATTACAAATTCACCTTTTGTTTTTATGTTCTGTTCTAAAACTGATTTCACTCTTCCCCTGATTATCTGTTCGAACTTTTTCGTCAGCTCTCTTGAAACAGAAATTTCTTTATTACCGAAATTCTCGAATACATCCTTCAGTGTTTTGTAAATTCTGAAAGGTGATTCGTAAATGATGATCGGCATTTTAACATTTGCTAAATCCTTAAACAAAGTCTGTCTTCCTTTCTTCAATGGAAGAAATCCCTGGAAATAAAATTTCTTTGTTGTGAATCCGGACATCACTAATGAATGCATCAGAGCGCTGCTTCCGGTATTGAAAATATGTCTATTCGGTTTTCTATGCATTTTGAAACTAAAATATTTCCGGGATCTGATATACAAGGCGTACCGGCATCCGATACCAGCGCAACTGGACTTTCCGCTTTTTATCTCTTCCAATAAATAATCTACTTTCCCTGCTTCAACCTGCGCATAATAACTTATAGTTCTGTTCTTTATTCCGTACTGCTGTAAAAGAAAATTTGTGTTGCGGGTATCTTCGGAAGCTATAAGGTCAATGTTTTTAAGTATATGAATCGCACGAAAAGAAATGTCTTCTATATTTCCAATAGGTGTCGAAATTATGTAAAGAGAATCTTTCCGGATCTCAATGTCACTGAATTTGTGAGCATACTTCTCATAGATGTCTGTTATTCTTTCGTTCAATTATGCTTTTGTTTTTGCAGATTATTTAAAGTCTTTAAGATACTCTCAGAATTCTTTATAGCTTTTATTTGCAACGAATTTCACTAATTTTCACGAGTTAATTTAAAAGATATTTTTGTTAATTCGTGCTAATTTGTGAAATTCGTGGCTTTCTTTTTTTAACAAAATACTCAATTTCAAAACCATATAAAATTTACTATTCAATGCTTGTCTTAGGTAAAAATCCGGTTCTCGAATTCCTTAAATCGAATCCAAAAGAATTAAATAAAATTGTACTTCTTAAGAAAGTTAAACCCGATAATAAGTTAAAGGAGATCGTAAAGAGGGCTGAAGAGCATAAGATAAATCTTGTTTATCTTGGCTATATGGATTTTAAAAATTCTTTGATAATAAATCCAAAGACGAGGGGATAGATCAGGGAGTTCTCGGATTCATTAAAGACTTTGAATACAAATCACTCCGCGATATAGTAGAAGACAATAAGAAGGTTACCAATCCGTTGATACTACTTTTGGATCAAATTACTGATCCTCACAATCTGGGGGCGATTATACGTTCGGCTGTTTGTCTGGGTGCGGACGGAATAGTTATTCCCAGACATAATTCAGCTGAAGTCAATCATACTGTAATTAAGACCTCTTCCGGTGCAGTTAATTATATCAGTATTGCAAAAGAAACTAACCTTACCAATTCAATTTTATTTCTGAAGAATAACGGTTACTGGATAGCCGGCACCGATCTGCAGACTACTAAAACAATATTTGAAACTGATCTGAAATTACCGCTCGCATTAATTGTCGGAAGTGAAGGTTCGGGTATGCGTAATAATCTCAAGCAACAGTGTGATATACTTGTTCGGATACCAATGGCGGGAAAGATAGGTTCATTGAATGTATCAGTGTCAACAGGGATTTTTTTGTATGAGATCTTCAGGCAGAAGAATCTGAAGTGAAAAGAATAATTGCTGTAATTCTCCGGAATCTGACAAAATATCAATTAAATATTATAGTGTTCTTAGAAACACAATATACCTCAATGGAGGAAAACTAAATGAAAATATTAATTCTAATCACATTATTTTACATTAGTATTCAGAGTAACTTTATGCATGCTAATAATGAAATGGATGAACCCATTTTATATATTTATGCAGACAAGTTACCGAGATTAATTTTTAATGGAGGTTTACATGAATATATATATTCGAATATTCAGTGGCCTGGTAATTTTCACGGCGAAGGAGTTGTGTTAATTTCTTTTATTGTTAAAAAAGATGGTAAAATCACAAATATAAAAGTTGAACGAAGTCTATGTCCTTTTTGTGATGAGGAAGTACTCAGTGTTTTTAATTCGATGCCTGACTGGGAACCCGGAGAAGTTAATTATTCTAAGGTCGATATAAAGTTGTATATGCCTATTGAGTTTAAAATTAAAAATTAGTGTTCTTCCTGTATATGAACCTTTAGTTTATATTATTATCTCTATACTACAACGGAATACATTTCTGATAAATTTTTAAGCATTAGATTTCTTAAGGTTCTTCAGAATTAAATAAAATATGAAACTTCCATTTCCTGATAACATAATTATTGAAGATAAAAAGCTATTACATTATCTATTAAATATTAATCATCCCGATGGAAGCAATAAAGCAAAATTTTTTTATTTCAAAAGGGTTTGATTTACTCACATTAAAAAGTAACTTAAAAGATCAAGCAACGGAAAAAGAGGTAAAGGAAAAATTGATTTGGAAATTGGAGTAAAATACATAAATGAAAGTGATGTTAAAGCTCCAAATGGGAAATATTTTAATCTTAGAAGTGTTTGGATAGTTTATTTAAATGAAAAATTTGTTTAATTAATTACAGCATATCCAATAAAATAACATGATAAAAGAATTTGAAAGAATAGTATTAACCGAGGATTTAAAAGACTCTTCATTTATAAAGGGAGATGTAGGAACTATAGTAATGATCCATCAAGATAATAAAATGTATGAAGTTGAATTTTTTGCATTGAACGGAAGTACTTTAGGAGTCGAAACTGTTCCGGCTAATCAAATAAAATCAACCAACGGAATTAAAAAAGTCATTCATATTGATGAATTAGCTGTGTGAATTGTTTGTAATCGTTAATAAACTAATTTATAGTTTAACCTTCTTCCTTTGAATTAAACTATAAAATTCAATCTTAACATTTTAAATTTTTATTTCCCCTTACTCTTCGTCGGTATATTATACTTACTCAAAAGATTATACAAATGACTCCTCTGTATATTTAGCGCTTCGGCTGTTTTTGAAATGTTAAATTTATAATCATTAAGCATTTTAAGAATGAATATCTTTTCAGACTCATTCTGAAAATCATTCAATGACATGTTTTTATTGAAGAGCTCGCTGAACTCTTTGGAATGCTTTGTACCGGGCAATTCAATATCATCGTGATCTATTATGTCTTTATCAACTGTAATTACCAGTCGTTCAATCAGATTTTTTAATTCCCGCACATTTCCGGGCCAGCGGAATGAAAGGAGCATGTCCTTTGCTTTATCACTGAATATTTTCTTCGGTATCCTGTTTTCCATACAAAGCTTTTCCAGAAAATAGTCTATTATAACAATGATATCTTCCGGTCTTTCACGCAAAGGAGGAAGCGAGATCTGAAGTACATTGATCCTGTGATAAAAATCTTCACGGAATCTTTTCTCGGCTACCTCTTCACTCAGATTTACATTCGTTCCGAAAATAAATCTGAGATCGAGATGAATATCAACATTGCTTCCGGATCTTGAAATTGAATTTGTTTCGATCACATTCAAAAGTTTTGTCTGAACTTCGTTTGACAGATTTGATATTTCATCAAAGAAGATTGTACCGCCGTCTGCCATTTCGAATTTTCCCGGTATAAAATTATTGTTCTCTATTATTCCGAAAAGTTCGCGGTCAATCTTTTCCTCGGAAAGATTTGCGCTGTTGATCTCTATCAATGGCTTGTCAGCTCTGTCTGATTCAAAATGTATCTGACGTGCAACCAGCTCTTTGCCTGTCCCGCTCTCACCTGTTATCAGTACATTTGAATTCAATTTGGAAAATTTTGATATCAGCTCCAATACATTTTTTATTTTATCACTGTTCCCGATGATCCTGTTTGATTCCCTGAATTCATTCTTTACTCTTCTTAATTCATCCCGGGATTTTTTAAACTCTATAGCATTTTTTATAGTAAGCTTCAGTTCGTGAAGATCAGGCAACGGTTTCTGAAGAAAATCATATGCTCCCTTTTTAGTCGCTTCAACTGCTGTGTCAATGGTCCCGTGTCCGGAGATCATTATTACTACTGAGTTTTTATCTATCTCCATTATCTTCTCCAGCACCTCAAGTCCGTCCATTCTCGGCATTTTAATGTCCAGCAATATCAGATCATACTCTGTATGCGTAACTTTCTGAATTGCAGAAACGCCGTTAAGGCAGCTGTCAATCTCATACCCGTCCGTACTAAGAACCATGGAGATACTGTCTATTATGCTTTACTCGTCATCAACAATTAAGATTTTACTCATATATTTGATTTATAAGATTTATAAGATTTATAAGATTTATAAGATTTATAAGATTCATAAGATTCATAAGATTCATAAGATTCATAAGATTAAAACAACCACTTAAAGAACTTAAAGAACTTAAAGAACTTAAAGAACTTAAAGAACTTAAAGAACTTAAAGAACTTAAAGAACTTAAAGAACTAGTTTCGACACAATCTTACCCGAAAGGAAACATAATGGAACTCCGCCTCCGGGGTGGGTATTTCCCCCAACAAAAAATAAATTATCAAATTTCTTTGATTTGTTTTTTGGTCTTCTCATCAGTGAATAAAGGGAATTTGATGATAAACCGTAAATAGATCCAAACTCGGAATTATATTTACTCAGAAAATCAGCCGGGGTAAATATTTCACAAAACATAATGTGATTCTTTATGCTGTCATTTATCATGAAAGGATAGCTGTCAATTTTCTTTAAAATATTGTTTTTATAATTCTCCTTATTATCATCTGTCCATTTGAAATTATCTGTTATAGCAGGAGCGTTTACAAGAACAAACCAGTTCTCACATCCATCCGGAGCATCGCCTGATTCATCTTTTTTTGAAATGGAAACATAGACAGTCATATCATCTGCAGGGATCTTCTTTTCAAAAATGTTGATGAATTCTCTTTCATAATCTTCTGCGAATAATATATTATGATGTGAAAGCTCTTTGAATTCTTTTAGTGATCCCCATCAGCAATATAAAACCGGAACTCGACCAGTCATCATTATCAAAATAATCTTCGCCTGAAAGTCTCACATCATTTGTGAAAATTGGAGATCAGAAAGTCAAAATCTTTTTCATGGTGGAGCTCCTTTTCTCTCCCTCAAAAATCAGTCCGGTAATTTTCTTGTTCGCTGTTTCAAAATCAATGAGCTTGTGTCCGTAATTAATTCCGATATTCATTTCAGAACAGACCTTTTCAAGGGCGTTAGCAATTTCATAAATCCCTCCTTTGACAAACCATGCTCCGAATTCATATTCGACATAAGGGATGATGGAAAAGAACTGCGGGGCGAGGAAAGGGGATGAACCGTTATAGGTCGCAAACCTGTCAAGAAGCTGCTTCAGCTTTGCATTCTTAAAAAATTTATTCGAAACATCGTTCATAGATCTTCCGGAGATGAACTTTGTAAAATTCTTTAAGCCTTCCCTTGTAATATAATTTCTAATTTTAAATTCATTCTTTAAAAAATTATCTTCGGACAGATCGTAGAATAATCTTCCGTATTTCAGAAACCTGAAGAAGTTATCTTTTTCCTTTTCACCAAACACTTCATCAAGTTCTTCATTCAGTTTAGACTCATTAATAAAAGAATTAAATACCGTACCGTCGTTCCAGAAATACTTTGCCGAACTTTCAAGTTCAATTAACTCAAAATAATCTTTCATATCCCTGCCTATGTCTTTAAAAAAATTATCAAGTATCTCAGGAAGAGTGATCAGCGAAGGACCGGTATCAAATCTGTAGCCGTCTCTGCGAAGTTCACTCATCTTTCCTCCCGGTTTTGAATTCTTTTCAAAGATTTCTACCTCATATCCCTTTTGAGATAAATAAATTGCACTTACCATTCCGCCGATGCCTGCACCGCATACAATTGCCTTTTTCATAATTCCACCACTGTCACACCTGAATCGCCTTCATTCCAGTTACCAAGCCGGTATGATTTAACAACGGAATATCTCTTCAGCTGCTTCTTGACTTCTTCTCGGAGTTTACCGCTTCCTTTGCCGTGAATAATGCTGACTTCTTTAAGACCGTTATTAATGGAATCGTGTATGAATTTTTCCAGCGTATCACCTATCTCATGCGAATATTTCCCTCGAAGATCGAGAGAAAGTTCCACTTTGCCGTCGTTTATCTCAACCATTGATTCTCCTGCATACTCTCCGGATGCTTCTTTCCTGCTTATCTTTTCAAGATCGGAGAGCTTTGCTTTTATAATAAGACCGTTAATGTTTATCGAAACTAATTCATTTATCACTTCCAGTACTTCACCGGAAGAGAAGGAATTCTTTATCCTTACATTATCACCTTTGTCTATTTTATCATTGATGATTTCCACTTCCTCTTTTACGCTTTCAAGCTCTGTAATTTTTCTGCTTCTTTAATGAATTCTTTTTTAATTTCTTTAGGCGTAAGCTTATCCTCACGAATTTCCTTGATGGTTTTCTCTATTAATTTATTCGCATCTTTGATGATATTCTGCGCATCTAACTTTGCTTTGTACTTAAGTTCTTTTTCATTTTTATTTAATTCACTGATCTTATTTTCATAAAGCTTTGTCAATGCAACCAATCTCGAACTTTCAAGATCGGATTTATTTTTAAGTATTGTATAATTTTGTTTAGTCTCATTCAGATCTTTAAGCAGGTCTTCGAGCCGGCTTTCGTTCTCATCAAGATATTTATGAGATTCATTTATTATGGACTCAGAAAAATCAAACTTCTTGCGATCTCAAAGGTAAAGCTTTGTCCCGGAACTCCGATTATGAAGTTAAAGTTAGGCGAGAGATTTTCAACATTAAACTCAAGTGATGCATTTTCAATTTTATCCGTATTGTAAGCAAACTCTTTCAGCTCGCTGTTATGGGTTGTAACAATGGTAGTTGAATTTTTTTCAGAGAAGTTCTTTAGTATCGCAGCAGATAAAGCGCTGCCGAGCACGGGATCTGTTCCGCTTGCAATCTCATCAATGAGAATAAGTGATCTCTCATTTGCATTATCAACAATTTCCTTTATTGATCTTAAATGAGAACTGAATGTACTGAGATCATTTTCAAGTGACTGCTCGTCTCCTATACTGATAAAAATATTTTCAAAAAGTTTAAATTCACTTTCGGGGTTCACAGGAACAAGAATTCCGGATTGAAGCATGACCTGGTTTAATCCGACAGTCTTTAACACAACGGTTTTCCCTCCTGCATTAGGTCCAGAAATCACAAGTGTATTATATTCTTCTCCGATAAGAAGATTTAATGGAACAACTTCATTTCTTTTATGAGTCTGAATGAGAACAGGATGGAAAGCATTAATTAAATTTACTTTATCCCTGTTGATGTATGGTTTCACGGAAATAGTTTCTATTGCATACTTCGCTTTTGCCTGTATGAAATCAATCTCTGAAAGGATCTCTATGTTGGCTTTGATTTCATCAAGATGCCTGGAAAGCTGCTGTGCGAGTTCTCGAAGTATTTTCTCAATTTCTCTTTTCTCTTCAAAATGAAGTTCCGTCAGCTCATTGTTAAGATTGATTGATTCAGTCGGCTCAATGAAGACAGTTGCTCCGGTATTGGATGAACTGTGAATGATCCCTGCAACGCTTCTTTTGTTTTCAACCTTAACAGGGATCACAAATCTTCCGTCCCTCTGAGTTACAATGTCTTCCTGTGAATATTCTTTTTCTGATACTTTCTTTAGTATTCCGTCAAGAGTTTTCCTAAGTCTTTCGGAATGTGTATTGATTTGCTTTCTGATTTTATTCAGTGCAGACGAAGCGGTATCTTTTACTTCACCGTTTTCATCAATTGTTATTTCAATGTTATGCTCTATTATTTTATCATAGAATAAATTATCTGTTAAACCGGAAATCAGATTTGTCTTTCCTGAATCTGACCGGGAGATTTCATTAATGGTCTTATATACTTTTCTTGATACTCTTAAAAATTCAAGTATGTGTAAAAATTCAGGTGGTGTAATAAAATAACCTTCGATCTTCATTTTACTGATTGATTTTCTAATGTCTTTCAGACCGTCAAGAGGTAATTCGCCCGCTGCATTAAGTATCTCCTTCAATTCAACAACCTTATCCAGTTCGGTCTCGAGCAGTTCCGGGTTTGTATAGAATATTATTTCATCACACTTTTCAATTCCGAGATCTGAGTAAGCATAATGCTTAATTCTGCTTACGATCCTGTCAAATTCCAGTTTATTTTTTGTTTCCTGAATGTGCATTATTGTTTATTGAATGAATATTAGATTATTTAATTCTTCATAAAAATCTTTGGCATTTGGAAAAAACTTCTGAATGTAATTATATACATCCGGCGCTACATTTACAACGCTTGAATAGAATTTTGATTTATCAACCGTATCCTTTCCGAATAAATTAAAGGTATTTGTTGTCAATATTAAAAACAAACTTACGATTATAAGCCCTTTCGAGATTCCTAGAATTACTCCGAGGATTCTGTCAAAGGTCTTTGTAACGGCATTTATCCTGGATATTTTACCTGCCAGATATAAACTGATAAAGTAACAGGCTATTATAATAAAGATAAATGAAATTAAGCTTAATAGTTTTGTCTCAAGTTTCAAAAATCCGAAATATGAAGTCAGTTTATCATTGTATCTTACTGCAAGAAATAGCCCTGTTACAATTCCAATGAGTGAAAAGATACTCCGTAATAAACCATTCTTTAAACCGAGAAATGCCGGGATCAATACAAGAATCAGAATTATTATGTCGAGAGTATTCAATTTATTATTTAAGTAAGGCGGGACTGATTACGGAGCTTTTGAAGAAAGATGAGATACTATTTCATTCAGGATAATTTACTTTTTAAAATGTCCTGAATGATCTTCCCGTCAATCTTTCCTTTTAATTGTTTCATCACTTCACCCATTGCTTTCCCGAAATCTTTCTGAGATGTAAACCCGCTTTCTGATAATATTTTTGTTATTATGCCATCAGCTTCTTCCGGGGACATTTGTTTTGGAAGATATTCATTAATAATCTCAAGCTGCGAATTTTCTTTGTCCACCAAGTCCTGCCTGCCTGCATTCTGAAACATTTCAATTGATTCTCTTCTCATCTTCGCCTGTTTACTCAGAAGCTGAATTTCCTCTTCTTCATTCATTTCCCTGTTAATTCCGGATTTATCCATTTTTAAAATCTCAGCACGAATTGATCTGAGTGTATCAATACGTGTATTGTTTTTGGATTTTAAAGCAGAATTTAAATCTTCGTTAATTTTAATTTTTAAGCTCATTTTTTGTATTTGGTATTCGGGTTTTGTAAATCGTCAATCGTGAATCTTCAATGATCAATCAGAAACAGTCAACTTTCATCGCTCATTACTCATTGTTAATTGCTCATTGCAAAGACGCTTTATATTTTTCCGACTCAGTATTATATCTTGATTTAGGATAATCCTCTTTCAGCTTTGTAAATAGTTTTTTTGCATCATCAAAATCACCGGCTTTGTAATAATTCTTTGCAGCATAAAATAAATACTGATCAATGAACGGATTCGTATTGTCAAGATTAGCTGCTTTTTCATATTGTTTAGCCGCTTCTTTAAATTGATTCCGGGATTCATAAACCGATGCTATTCCTGCCGTTGCAGAAGTCATGAGAAGGGGATTACTGCCGGAGTAATCTTTATAATATTTTTCGGCGTTGTCAAAATCCCTGACAGCATAATAAGAATTTGCAAGCATTATTTTTGCCATCTGACCATTCTCAGTAGAACCGTATTCATCAACTATGAACTGAAGTCCTTTAGAAGTTCCAGTTGAATCTCCGTTTATTGCCTGCTGAAATTTAGATTCATTGTAAACTGTCTTGATTTTACCCAGCTCTAATGCGGCTATTTCATTATTTGCTTTGCGCTTGTTTACTAATAGTATTATACCGGCGATTGCAATGACCAGTATTGTAAGTGCAGTATATACGTGTTTTTTATTCTTCTCAAAAAAATCCACTACCTTATACCAGGCAGTCATTAATTTCTCTTCAGTTTGGTGTTTTTGTTTTGACATTAATTGTTTTCGTTAGTGATAAAATTACAATTTGTAATATAAGAATATTGATTAATGAATTAAAGGGATTTTTCGGATATCTTATAAATCGATAACCATTGCTGTCCAAAATGTTTTTTAAAAATTAAATAACATTAAAATTCAATCTGTTTCGATAACCTTTTTGGAGTAATATCGGAATCTATTTAAATCAACCCCCTAATCAATCTTAATCTTATACTTATGCTGTTCAAAATAAACTTATGTTAATTCTATTTAAAAATTAGTGATAATAATTTTAATTCGTGATCATTCGTGAAATTCGTGGTAAGCTTTTTCTTTGTTTTGGACGGATGTGATCGATAACGTTCCAATTAAGAACGCTTACTATAAATCTCACTGTACACGATGATTTTTGGGGAACACTGATAACACTGATTTTGCGGATATTCGCTGATAAGTATGAGAAATTAAAAAAATCAAAATCTAAAAATTACAATAAGTTAGGTAGATTCAAATTGCATATTTTTACAATCAAATAAATAATCCGTAATTATTCAGCTCAATCCGAGTTCTATTTTTCTCGTGTAATGTAAATCTGATAAATCCTCTGAACACGATAAGACTTTTAGAACGCGATAACCCGGATTTAACGGATAATCGCTGATTTACCCAATAATACCTATGCTTTAAATTTTTAATTCTAAATCAGATAATGCTTATATTATTTGATGTATTTCAGCAAATTACAAAATCTCATTTGACTACCGCAGTGATATTAAAAAATAAATGTATATACATAGATTTATCTGTTGACACATTAAATGTATATACATATATTTGTATAAATTATTTTAACACATGAAATTAGAAGACGAGATAAAACAGCAAAGTTTCAGAAGTGAATATCAGAAGTTAGCAGTTAATTTAATATTTACCGGAAACTGGATGAGCTTTAATAGTCATGAAATGCTTAAGTCATTTAAGCTGACAACACAGCAGTACAACATTCTAAGAATTTTAAGGGGACAGTATCCAAATCCTGCTACTGTAAATCTGCTAATAGAAAGAATGATGGATAAAATGTCAAATGCATCAAGGATAGTTGACAGACTTGAGATCAAGAAATTAGTTGAAAGGAAACTAAAGCCCGAAGACAGAAGATGCGTTGATGTCATGATAACTGACAAGGGACTTAAGCTTCTTGATAAAATAGAGGAGAGAGAAAAATTGTTCGAGACTAAGCTTTATACACTGAATTTAGAGGAAGCTATGGAGCTGAATGAGCTTTTAGATAAGCTCAGGGGATAAATTTCTACTAACAAACATTAAATTACGGAATAAAAACAATAAATTAATTTAAACTAATAAAAAAACATGAAAAGGAATAATTTAAAAAAAGTAATATCGGGTTTAGCAATGATGCTGATTACAATTTCTTTAATTGCCGGTTGCGGCAAGTCAGAAGAAAAGCCAAGCAAAACAGACAGTAAAGAAACAACATCATCCAACTTATCTAATAAAGGGAAGAAACTTGTGTTATTAATTCCGGAAAGTAAACTTGAGTGGACTGGAAAAAAAGTAACCGGACAGCATAACGGAACAGTAGAAATTACAGGCGGCGAACTGTTTGTTGATAACGGAAATTTAAACGGAGGAAGTTTTGACATTGATTTCAGAACCATAAAGAACCTTGATCTTCAGGATGCTGCAATGAATACAAAACTGACAAACCATTTAAAGTCAGATGATTTTTTTTCAGCTGAAAAATTTCCAATAGGAAAGTTTGAGATGACTTCTGTCTCACCATTGTCAGACGGAAGCGGAAACAATTACACAATAGGCGGAAATCTTACGATTAAAGGCATAACAAATCCAGTATCTTTTCCTGCTAAAGTTAATGTAAACGGAGACGCAGTAACAGCTTCAGCAGATTTTAAAATTGACAGAACATTATGGGACGTTAAATTCAGATCCGGGAAATTCTTTGAAAATCTTGGTGATAATCTGATAAGCGACGATATAGAATTAAAAATTAACATTGCTGCAAAGTAATTTTAATAAACAGTAAATAATAAAATAAGGAGAAAATAAAAATGAAGAAGAAAATTCACAGGGCAGATTCAAGAGGACATGCGGATCATGGGTGGCTTAATGCACATCATTCATTTAGTTTTGCAAATTATTACAATCCTGAGAGAATACGGTTTGGAACCCTGAGAGTGCTGAATGACGACATCGTTCAGCCCGGAGAAGGATTTGGGACACATCCGCACGATAACATGGAAATTGTAACAATACCGTTAAAAGGTGAACTTGCTCATAAAGACAGCACGGGTAATAAAGAAGTTATAAGGGCTAACGAAGTGCAGATAATGTCAGCGGGAAGCGGACTGACCCACTCGGAGTTTAACAATTCAAAAACAGATGAGATCAATCTTCTTCAGATCTGGGTTTTTCCAAAAGAAAAAAACATCAAACCAAGATATGAGCAAAAACTATTCAAGCCTGAAGACAGGCTGAATAAGATCAAGACCGTTGTATCACCGGACGACAGTGACGCATTATGGATAAATCAGGATGCATATTTTTCACTTACAGGGTTGAATAAAGAAAAATCAGTTACATATGAAATCAAGAGAAAAGGCAACGGACTTTATGTGTTTCTTATAGAGGGGCAGATCGAGATTGAAGGTGAATTACTTTCAAGAAGGGACGCTCTCGGGCTGGAAGACTTGGACAGTGTTGAATTTAAAGCTATTGAAAAGAGCGAAGTTCTTCTGATTGAAGTACCGATGAACTAGCTTTATAATGAGCAATGAGCAATGAGCAATGAGCAATGAGCAATGAGCAATGAGCAATGAGCAATGAGCAATGAGCAATGAGCAATGAGCAATGAACAATGAACAATGAACAATGTCGTAACTATAAATTTTCTTTAATTATTTTTTTTTAACTCTTAAATTAAATTATCATGAAAAAAACAATAAATAGTATCGGACTGGACAGCAAGCTTACAAAGGACCTTGCTGATAAGCTTAATGAGCTGCTTGCCAATTACCAGTTATTTTATATGAATGCAAGAGGGTTTCACTGGAACATAAAAGGAGATAAGTTCTTTGAACTTCACTTAAAGTTTGAAGAACTTTATAATGATGCATTACTGAAGATAGATGAAGTAGCCGAAAGAATATTGACACTTGGCTTTACGCCGCTTCATTCGTTCACCGATTATATTAAGATTTCAAATATCAAAGAGGCAAAAAATGTATCGGATGGCGACAAGGCAGTTGGATTGATACTGGATGGGTTCAAGAAAATTCTTGAAGTTGAAAGAGACATTCTGGAACTTTCAGATAAAGCTAACGATGAAGGAACAAACTCGCTTATGAGTGATTATATCCCTCAGCAGGAGAAATTAGTCTGGATGTATTCATCATATTTAAACAAATAATATTAAGTGGATAAAAAAATCAAAGTGCTTGGTTTTGCAGGAAGTCTCAGAAAACATTCGCTCAACAGAGCTTTACTGAGAACAGCTGTTGAATCAAAACCGGATCAGATGGATATTGAAATTTTTGAACTGAATGACATTCCGCTGTATAACGGTGATGTTGAAAAAGAAGGTATCCCTGATTCAGTGAAGATCTTCAGAGAGAAAATATCAGAATCAGATTCTCTTTTAATTGCATCACCTGAATACAATTATTCATTTACAGGAGTGCTTAAGAATGCTATAGACTGGGCTTCCAGATCATATCCTACTGAAATATCACCATTACATAAGAAACCTTACTCTATAATGGGAGCATCAGGCGGCATGGGCGGAACAATAAGATCCCAGATGCATTTCAGACAGGTCGGAGCCCATATTGATATGTATGCCATGAATAAGCCGGAAGTATATGTCACATTTGCTTCAAAAAAATTTAACGAGTCAGGTGAATTAAATGACGAACCGACCCGGGAGCATTTAAAAAAGTTTCTTGCCTCGTTTTATGATTGGACGATGCGATTTAGAGATTTACAGGATTCATAAGATTTGTAAGATTCATAAGATTCATAAGATTTATAAGATTCATAAGAGTAATTGGAATTCTGTAATACATAAATTAACCAATTAACCAATTAACCAATTAACCAATTAACCAATAACCAGCGATGAAGATACTGTATATATTTCCGCATCCTGATGACGAGTCCTTCGGACCGGCTCATGGAATGTCTCAACAAAGGAGAGAAGGTCACGAAGTTTTCCTGCTTACTTTGACAAAAGGAGGAGCTACAAAGCAAAGGCATAAGTATGGATATTCAGTTGAGGAAATGGGTGACATACGTCACAAGGAAATGCTGGAAGTTGCTAAAGTTCTGGATCTGAGCGGGATGACGGTTTTAGATCTGCCAGACAGCGGATTAAAGGAAATGGATCCGAGGGATATTGAAAAGGTAATTAAAGAGGAAATAGAAAGAATAAAGCCTGATGTAGTTGTTACTTATGCAGTGCATGGCATAAGCGGTTTTCACGATCACCTCGTTTCTCATGCGGTTGTGAAAAGCGTATTTGTTGAACTGAGAGATAAAGTATCTTATCTGAAGCGTCTTGCATTTTTTACTGTGACAGAAGATGCTGCTAAAAATCAGAAACACTTTCATATCAGCGGATCAAAGGACGAAGAGATTGATTGTGTATATGAAGCAGATGATACTGATATTGAGAATGCACGAAAAGCTCTTGACTGTTATGTTACATTTAAAGAGACGATTGATGCGAGTGGCATTAAAAATCAGATCTATAAAGAAGTAAATTACGAGATATATCAGGAGACACATTCTCCTAAATTAAAAAACATATTTGAAAAACTTTAAAATAAAAAAAATGGACAAAACAAATAAAATAATATTAGTAACCGGTGCAACCGGTAAGCAAGGCGGAGCAACTGCAAGATATTTGTTAAAAGACGGATGGAAAGTAAGAGCATTGGTCAGGGATGAAAATAAAGATTCTGCAAAGGAATTACAGAAGCTCGGAGCTGAAATATTAAAAGGCGATATGTCTGATGCAGATTCAATGGATAAAGCGATGGAAGGAGTTTACGGAGTTTTCAGTGTGCAAAACTTCTGGGAGCACGGATATGACGGAGAGTTGAAGCAAGGTTTGCTGGTTGTTGATGCTGCTAAAAAAGCAGGAGTCAAACATTTTTTATATACTTCAGTAGGCGGAGCTGAAAGAAAAACAAATCTCCCCCACTTTGATGTAAAATTCATAATCGAAAATCATCTCAAGTCTCTGGAAATTCCATATACAATAATCCGTCCGGTATTTTTCATGGAAAACTTTGATGCCTGGTTCAAGCCGGCTGAGGCAGATGGTAAAACTACTATATCGCTCGCACTAAAATCTGACACGAAATTACAAATGATCTCATCAGATGATATTGGTGCAATTTCTGCTATTATTTTTGATAATCCTGAAAAGTATCTGGGAAAAGAAATTGAAATTGCCGGTGATGAACTCACTTTAGCTCAAATGGCAAAAGCTTTCTCAAAATCTCTCGGGAAGGAAGTTGCGGGTGTTGAATTACCTGTTGATGTTGTTAAATCCGGCAGCAAGGAAGTTGGCGACATGTTTCAATGGTTTAACGATCATGGGTATAAGGCTGATATAAATAATCTCAAAGGAATATATCCCGGACTGAAAAATTTTGAGCAATGGCTGAAACAATGAACAATGAACAATGAACAATGAACAATGAACAATGAATAATGAACAATGAGCAATGAACAATGAGCAATGAGCAATGAGCAATGAACAATACTTTAGTAATAAATTGACTTTTAAATATAAATTAAAGAACAAATGGAACAGAGTTCGTTATATGAATACATGGTAGAGGTGAATTTGCCTCTGCCATTCAATAAAGAGTTTATATCACTAATCCCGAATCAAAGGGAGGTGGTAAATAAGCTTATGAGTGAAAGAATAATATCGAGTTACGCTGTATCACTTGAAGATGGAAAATTATGGACAACGATCTTTGCTGAATCAGTAGATGAGGTAACAGACATACTCATGGAGTTTCCAATAATAAATCACATTGACTACAAGATCAGTAAGCTTGTATTTCATAATAATGTAAGTCTGACATTACCTCAGTTTTCGTTGAATTGAAGTGGGTATTGAGTATTGAGTATTGAGTATTGAGTAGGATTTTCGGTTGACAATTCACGATTGATGATTAACGATTAACGATTGACGATTAACGATTAACGATTAACGATTAACGATTAACGATTGGCGATTAACGATTAACGATTAACGATTAATAAAATTAAACTATTAAACACCATGTCAAAAATTCCAGACAGCACGAAAATTCAAAGCATTGATTTAAGAGTTCGTGATATGAAAACTTCTATTGATTTTTACTGCAGACAAATGGGCTTCAGGGAAATTGAGAGAAATGATAATACTGTTTTGCTTTCTTCAAACGGTAGCTTTCCTTACTTATTTAAATTAGTTGAGGATAAAAAAGCTCCTGTAAGGATCAAAGGAACTACCGGGCTTTACCATATTGCGATACTTTTCCCAAACAGGAAAGAGCTTGCGCGTGTGTTTTTGAGATTGTTTAATGATGGTGTAAAGTTCCGTGGATTTTCAGATCATCTCGTAAGCGAAGCAATATATCTTGATGATCCTGACGGTAACGGCATAGAACTGTATGTTGATAAGCCAAAGGAAACATGGGTATGGAAGAATGGGGAAGTTGTGATGGACAGCCTGCCGCTGGATCTTAGTCTCATAACAAATGAGCTTACGGATAAGGATGACCGGATCGGGATTCATCCGGATACTTTCCTGGGTCACATTCATCTTAATGTTTCCGATCTAAGAAAAGCTGAAGAGTTTTATAATGAGATAATTAAAATGAAGATCTCGAATTACAGTTATCCCGGAGCAAAGTTTTTTGCAGCGGGTGATTATCATCATCACATAGGAACGAACACATGGCAGACAAATAAAAAGATTAAAAGGAATGAAAATTCTCTCGGAATGATCTCATTTACAATAAAGATTCCGGATGCAGATTTTCTTAAACAATTAGCAGAGAAATCAAAGGAATCGGGTTATGAAATCATTAAACAAGAGGATAAATCAATTTCTGTGAAAGATATGGATGGTAATGTTGTAAATATAAATTCAGACTAAATGTCTAAAAATCATTTTAACATTGAAGCACAGAGAACACAGAAAATAAATAGCATCTCTCACAGATAGCACAGATTTTCACGGATTAATTTATAATTATAATATATAAAAAACTTGTTAAAAGTTTTAAGATCGTATCTGAGAAAATCTGTGTTATCTGTGAGAAATAAACTAAAAGGTAGTCTTAAAAACGGAAAATAATCATTTCAAATACGGAATTTATTCTAAAACTTTTATATCAAATCTTTAGCACTGCAGCAAATGGGAAGTCCTTTCAGGCTTTGCCTGATATTATTTCACAGCCGCAATAATGAGCCAATTTTTTGATTTTACTCTGCAATAATTTCTCATGTTTTACCTTTCCTTCCCAAAATATATTTTTGATTATGAATGTTTTGTTTGCTCTGTCTGCTTTTGCATCAATCTTACCAATGAACTCATCTCCGTACAGAACGGGCATGCAGTAGTATCCGAACTTCCGTTTGGCTTCAGGAACGTAACATTCGATCGTATAATCAAAGGCGAAGAAATCTTTCAATCTTTTTCTTTGAATGATCAAATTATCAAAAGGGGACAGAATATGGATCTCAGATCTGATTTTCTTTTGATTTAAAAGTTCAAGCTTTTCTTTAGTTGTATAATATTCAGCTGCCAAACCTTTAACAACGGCTTTCAGAATTTTACCTTCTTCAAGCAATTCCGACAATGCTTTTTTGAATAATGGTCTGTTGTATTTCCTTAAATAAGTAATCTCTTTTTCCAAAACCAAACCATTGGAATTAATTGAATTCATAATAAGATGTTCATAAAATTCTTTCTCATCAGGAAACCTTGTGTCAATGCTGTCCGGAAGAACTCTTTCAGTAAGGTCATAAACTTTCTGAAAACCTCTTCTTCCGGCTATCATTAACTTCCCCTGATGAAAAAGAAAATCGAGTGCATCTTTTGAAGGCTTCCATTCCCACCATCCTGCACTACTTGCGCGTTTATCCACGAAATCTTTAGACTGTAACGCTCCTTCATTTTTAATTCTGTCATAGACAAAATTAATTACTTTTTTATTTGCCTTTCCCCAACGGCTGTACTTTTCCCTGTAATTCTTTTTTCTTATAAGTGAAAATCTGAAATCTCTCATCGGTAAAAAGGCAGCTGCATGACTCCAGTATTCAAAAACACTCCTGTCATTTTCTACAAGTTCAGAAAGCATGGATCTTTTATAATGAGGCATTCTTGACCAAAGGATATGATTATGCGAGCGCTCAACGACAGAGATCGTATCTATCTGTATGTAACCAAGATGTTCGATTATTTTTAACAGATCCTTTTTGCCATTATTTAACTTTGTATCGGTAAAAAATTGACTTCCGATGATCAGGTGCCGCGCCTCTTTTATTGTAAGATTCAAATAAGATTTTGTATTCTTAATTTTAGATTTTTACATATATATACATTTGACGATGAACGATGGACGTTTCACGTTTCACGATTGACGATTCACGATTCACGATTCACGATTCACGATTGACGATTCACGATTGACGATTCACGATTGACGATTGACGATTCACGATTCACGATTCACGATTCACGATTAACGATTCACGATTGACGATTCACGATTAACGATTTCTTTAATAATCACCCCTGCATGCTCAATTGAATTCTCAATAAAATATTTATCAGTATTCATTCCGCTGCACGCAACGCCTGCAATGAAGATTCCTTTCCTGTCAGATTCAAAAGTGTTTCTGTTAAAGACAGCGCAATTGTTTTCATCAAGTTTTATTCCGATCTTCTTTAGAAATTCATTATCAGGATGGTAACCTGTCATGGCAAAAACAAAATCATTTTCAATTTCAAGCAAACCAATCGGAGTGTTTATTACTACTGATTTATCCTTGATCTCAACTATCGCCGAATTAAAATATGCTTTAATGGAATTTTCTTTAATCCGATTTTCTATATCCGGTTTTACCCAGTATTTTATTGATGGCTTTATCTTATCTTCCCTTATTATCATTGTTACATCAGCGCCGACTCTGTACAATTCCAATGCAACATCAACGGCTGAATTACCTGCGCCGACTACAAGAGTTTTATGATATGCGTACGGATGAGGTTCGTCAAAATAATGTTTTACCTTTTTCAGATCTTCTCCTTTAATATTCATCAGGTTTGCATTATCATAATATCCTGTCGCGACAATTACATTTTTAGTTAAGTAACTGCTCTTATCTGTAATGACTTTATAGAGATTCTTTTCATTTTCAATATCAAGAACTCTCTCATACGTATTAACTTTTAAATCATAAGCGCTCTTCACTCTCCTGTAATATTCAAGCGCTTCCTGCGGGTCGGTTTTATTCCGTGTGAAACGAACGGGACATTTCCTATTTCAATTCTCTCCGATGTAGAGAAGAATGTCATGTTAGTCGGATAGTTAAAGATAGAATTTACAATGCTGCCTTTCTCAATGATAAGATAATTCAGATTATTCTTCTTTGCTTCAATCCCGCACGCAAGCCCTATCGGACCCGCTCCGATTATTACTACATCAAGCTCCTTTGTGGTTTTATTCATTTTTTTATAAATTACAAATTACGAGTTACAAATTACAAATTACGAGTTACGAGAAAATGTACCATTCATTATTCATTATTCATTATTCATTATTCATTACTCATTATTCATTACTCATTGCTCATTGTTCATTGCTCATTGATCATAGTCACCTGTATCGTATTTGCTGACTCGGATTGTGAAAACGGCATAGGGGCGATTATCACCACACGGTCTGATCTTTCAAGTATTTCATCTCTGAGAATTTTATCGTTAATTATTTCAATGGTTTCATTATAGCTTTCGCTCTTAGTTATCAGTATTGATTCTACTCCCCATATCAGCTTGCACCGCTTGATTATAGCTTCATCAAATGTTGCCGAAATGATCTGAGCATTAGGTCTGTGATTTGAAAGAAGCAACGGGGACTTTCCCGTATGTGTGACAGTAATGATTGCTTTGGCATTAACTCTTGTTGCGATCTCGGTTGCTGAATTACATATAGTGTGTAAAGTATTCTCAGGCGAGTCTTCAACAAAAATTTCCTTGAAGTATGTACTCTTCTTTATGGTCTCTGTCTTAAGAATGATTTTTTTCATCGTACTGACAGCAAGAATCGGATGCTCACCTGTCGATGTCTCGGCGGACAGCATTACGCAGTCAGTTCCATCCAGTATTGCATTTGCAATGTCCGAGGCTTCAGCCCGCGTCGGAGTTGTATTGGTTATCATTGACTCAAGCATTTGAGTGGCAGTGATTACCGGCTTAATTGCTTCATTGCATTTCCGGATAATTCTTTTCTGTATCAGCGGTACATCCTCAGTTGAAATCTCTACACCCATGTCACCTCTGGCAACCATTATAAAATCTGTTTCAGCTATAATGGAATCTATGTTCTCAACTGCCTCAGGTCTTTCGATCTTTGCTATGACAGGAAGATTCTTACCTTTTGACTGCATCACTTCTCTTAGTTGTTTTATGTCTCCGGCTGTTCTCACAAAACTCATTGCTACAAGATCAACATCATTTGCCAGTCCGAAATCCAGATCAACTATGTCTCTTTCAGTCAGGGAAGGTAATTTAAGGTTTGTATGAGGAAGGTTAAGACCTTTTCTTTCTTTGAGAATTCCGCCGGATATTACCTCGCACTCAATCTCATCATTCACCGGCTCATTTGAAATTACTCTGAGCCTGAGATTACCGTCATCAAGCAGTATTATTTCATTTTTCTTAACATCGTTGATAAGTTGAGGGTAATTTGTTGAAATAATATTATCATGTCCGATAATGTCTTTTGATGTGATCTTTATCAGAGCATTATTTAATAATTCAATCGAGCCGTTCAGTAATTTTCCGACCCTTATCTTAGGACCGGGAAGGTCCTGTATTATGGCTATCATCTTTTTTTTTATGACACTTGCTTCACGGATGTACCTTATATACTGCCTGTGTATTTCGTGTGAACCGTGTGAGAAGTTCAGACGGGCTGCATCCATTCCCGCATCTATAAGCATTCCGATCTTTTCGACTGTATCGACCGCAGGACCAATAGTGCATATTATTTTTGTCTTTTTGTAAATCAAAGTTGGTTGATTGGTGATTGGTTAATTGGTTAATTGGTTGATTGGTTAATTAGTTAATTAGTTAAATGGTTAATGATATTGTTGATTCGTTTTACTGATTCCGGAAAATGGTTAATATTTTTTCTTTTCATATGACAATTAATTCTAATATTTTAAAAATGAAAATGATTACTTAAAACAATTATCAATTATCACCAATTACCAATTAACCAAATTAGCAAATCATCTTATCAACTGAAATGAAAAATCTGAAATCAAAAATAGTTTTAATAACCGGAGCTACAAGCGGGATAGGAAAGTCTGCCGCTTATCAATTCGCAGAACTTGGAGCTGATCTGATTCTTTCTGCGCGCAGGAAAGACCGGCTGGATGAAATTTCAAAAGATCTCGAATCTAATTATGGTATTGAAGTGAATATGATGCCAATGGATGTACAGAATTATGAATTTGTTAAATTTCAGGTTGAGAGCCTGGATGATAAATGGAATAAGATAGACATACTTTTAAATAGTGCCGGACTCGCAAGAGGAATGGGCAGTGTCAAAGACGGATCAGTAGAGGACTGGAATGAAATGATTGATACGAATGTAAAGGGTTTGCTTTATGTTTCCAAATGTGTCATTCCGCTTATGCTGAAAAATAAATCAGGGCATATAATTAATATAGGATCAATTGCAGGAAAAGAAGTATATCCTAACGGTAATGTTTACTGCGCGAGTAAGCATGCAGTTGATGCAATCACAAAAAGTATGAGAATGGAACTTCTTGAATCGAATATAAAAGTGTCTACGATCGATCCGGGGCTTGTTGAAACCGAATTCAGTCTTGTCCGCCACAGAGGAGATGAAGAAAAAGCGAAAGTAGTTTATAAAGGACTGAAGCCGCTGACTCCGGATGATATAGCAGAAGCGATAATATTTACTGCAACAAGAAATGACAATTTTGTAGTTGCTGAAATGGTCCTGTTTCCGAAAGCGCAGGCAGGAACCCGGGACATTGTTAGAAACAGTTGATAATTGATAATTGATAATTGATAATTGATAATTGATAATTGATTGTAAACTACTAACTGCTAAAGCGGAAAATATTTTTCCTGTATTACTTTGGTATGATGATACATATGGCCGGCAAGTACAAACCCGATCGCAAGTACAGAAATATTATTGTCCGAACATGTTCCATTCCTGATTAGCATCTCATCGTTAAAGCTTTTGAACATAATTACGTTTGATTTTCTCACAGCTTCAAACTCATTCAGTAATTCATCAATACTTCTTTTATTTGCATCAGCCATTGGTACATATTCATTTTCATCAAATCCCGGCAGAGAGGTCTTGTCATTCCTCGCAATCCGAAGCGCTCTGTAAGCAAATACTCTTTCCGCATCTATCATATGCTGAATGATATCTTTAACCGTCCATTTACCCGGAGCATAAACTTTATCACCAAGGCTGATTAATTTTTCCTTATCTTTTTTTAAAAGTTCAGGTCCGTATTTCTCCAATGCTTCAGTCAGGTCAATATCTTCAATTTCATTTATGTAGCTGTCGTAATATTCAGGAAGAACTGTGATGTCTGATTTTTTCATAAATTTATTTAGTCTATTTTCAACTCGAATTAAACGAATTGAAGGGATTATCAGAATTAAATAGAATTAAGTATCTTAAAAACCAATTCGGGTAATTCAGTTAATTCGTTTAATTCGGGTTCAGAAATATTCTTATTTATACAGCAAATATTTTTCTCTTTTGCTTTTAAACTCACCGAGCCTGCCTGTATATGAGTTAATTATTTCTTCATAGCTGCTTCCGTTGTTCAGCATTAAACGCAGGTCTTGTGTCCTGGCTAACTTATCAATGAAGTTATTTACATTTAGCTGAAATTCCGGAAACAATTTTTTAAAGAAACTAATACTGCAATCACTGCTTTTACCGGCTCAAATGTTTTTTTATTTGTAACATTCATATAGACTCCTTCACACATTTCACCAATAAATTTAGGCGGATTTGAGTTGCTTGCAATTGTCTGTGGTGTAAATGATATGCTTTCAAAATTAACTCCTTTGAAATTATATGAGTTTAATTCTTCAGCTAAGACTTTCCCGTCACAATAAGGCGCTCCAATATATTCAAACGGCTTGTCAGTTCCTCTGCCTTCGGCAAAGTTTGTTCCTTCAAATAAGCAGGTTCCTAAATAGCAAACTGCAGTCGAAGGGAAATACATACTGGGCGAAGGTCTGATCCACGGAAGGTTTAATGAAGAATAATCTGTATCCCGCGAATAATTATCCATCTTCACTACATTCAGTCTGCATTTACCTTCAAAATATTCATCATTAACATAACCCGCGAGCTCACCGCATGTCATTGCATAAGCTGCCGGAACATCTATCAGTCCGACAAATGATTCCTGACCTTCATCAAGCATGAATCCGTCAACATAATTTCCGTCAGGTATGATTGGTCTGTCACATATAATGAACTCTTTATCGTTTTCAACTGCGGATTCCATGCAGTAAAACATGGTATTAATGAATGTATAAAATCTTGCGCTTACGTCCTGAAGATCATAAACAAATACATCTACATCATCCAGGTCGGCTGCGTCGGGTTTTTTCTTAGAACCGTATAATGATACAATTGGAATTCCCGTAGGTCCGTCAACGTAGTTTTCATTTCTGTCATCAACTCTAAGTCCATGCTCAGGTGTAAATATCTTTGTTACCGTGAAGTATTTGCTTAATGAATCTAAAAGATCTCCGTTAGAGAGCACTCCGCTTGTATTAGTGATGAGTCCTATTCGTTTATCTTTAATAAGACCTGAATTATTGTTAAGTAAACTTTCGTTGCCTAATGTAAATATTGGCTCGGACCCGGAATTTGCCGCAGAGATATTTTTATTCTGAGGAAAAAATATAATTGCAATAATTAATAATGCAGACGAAATCAGATTTAAGATCATAATAATTTAATTGTGCTCAATTTAACATTTGAGAGCTTTATGAACAATGTGAAACGTGAAAGGTGAGACGTCAAACGTCAAACGTCAGACGTCAGACTGAATCATGAAATTTGTATCGTCGATCGACAATCGTGAAACGTCAATCCTGAACAAGGAACAATCGCGTCTGACGTCTCGCGTCTCGCTTCTTGCGTCTCACGTGACGTCTCACGTCTCGCGTCTCACGTCTGACGTTTCACGTCTGACATTCGACGTTTCACGTCACGTCTCACGTTTGACGTCTCACGTCACGTCTCACCACTTGACCGGAATTAACTATTTTAAACAAGTAAAATAGTTAGTATATTGTATACAAAATAATCCGAGTTAAAAACCCCAAATTTCTCGCAATTTTATTCACTAATCTAATTTAATTGTAATCAAATGAAAGCAATTTTAAAAACCTTTGTCCTTTATTTTATTATTCTCAGCGTTTCAAATGCGCAGAGCCCGATTCAGAATGCATACCTGTTAAGACAACTTGATAATTACGGAAGCAGTTACGCTGCCTGCTGGGGTTATGTAGCCCCGGATGGCAGAGAGTATGCTTTGCTGGGGTGTAACAGCGGAACTTCTATTGTTGATATTACTGATACCGCAAATATTCACCAAGTTGATTATGTGACGAACTTTAACAGTTCCTGGCATGAAATGAAAACTTATTCGCATTATGCTTACATAGTTTCCGAAGCAACCAACAGCGCTCTTCAGATCATTGATCTTCAGTATCTGCCTGATTCCGCGCGACTGGTCAAGACATGGAATTATCCCGGATACACAAAGACACATTCCATACAGCAGTCCGGTCATTATCTTTATCTGAACGGAGGCAACTCTGCTGCAAACGGAGGGATCACGGTTGTTGATGTAATTGATCCGGAAAATCCCGTAAAGAAAGGACAGTGGACTACCGAGTATGTTCACGACTGCAGAGTGCTTAATGATACGATATGGGCTTCAAACGTTTATTCAGGAAGAACATCTATTATTAATGCAACTAATAAAGATGCTCTGCAATTCATCGATAACTGGCAATCGTATCCCACAGCTGTTACATCCACTCATAACTCGGCTATTACCAATGACAGAAAATATATTCTGACGACGAATGAACTTCAGTCACCTGTGGGAAAATTGAGCGTGTTTAACATTGAAGATCTGGATAACATAACTTTTGTAATGAACTGGCAGCCTACAGGCATTACGACATCAATTGTTCATAATGTCGAGATTTACGGAGACTATGCGGTCATTGCGCATTATAGTGCCGGGATCAGAGTTGTAGATATAAGCAATCCGGTTAGTCCTGTTGAAGTTGCATGGTATGATACATATGCGCCAAATAACTTTAACGGCTTTAACGGCTGCTGGGGAGTTTATAAATTTCCTTCAGGAAAAATAATCGGCTCGGATATTTCCGGCGGTTTATTTGTAATTAAAACTACCGTTTATGACCTGAATCATCCTCCGGTAAAATTAGATCTTAAAGTAAGCACCGAAGGTCTTTATAATAATCTTACAGACAGGCTTTCGAGAAAAGATACTGTCACGGTTTATTTAAGAAATACTTCAAGCCCTTACAGCATTGTAGATTCTGCTAAGGCTCCGGTAGATACTGTAAGTCTTAAAGGGTCATTCAAATTTTCAAATACTCCAACAGGTTCATATTATATTGTCGTAAAACATTTCAACGGAATGGAAACATGGAGCAAACCTGGAGGTGAGCCTTTGGTTGCAGAGGGTCCTGTGTATAATTATGATTTTACTTCAGCGTCATCTCAGGCGTACGGAAGCAATCAGCAGCTTAAGGGAAGCAAATACTTCATGTACAGCGGTGACATCAATAAAACCAATACGATCGATCTTGACGATGTACTCCCGGTCTACAATGATGCAGCGGAATTCTTAACCGGTGTGAGGTTACCTGCCGATCTGGACGGTAATAATATAGTAGATCTTTCAGATCTGACTTTGGTTTTTAATAACAGCAATGAATTCGTAACAGTAAGTTCACCTCTGAGTATGAAAAGGTAAACATACTATTCTGATTTAATTTTTTCAAACAGACTTTCGGAAAGCAATGATATCCCGAAAGTCTGTTTGATATTTTAGCCATAGCTGTCCAAAATAAATTTATTTATTTAAAATTCTTTAAAAAGAGTTTCTAATCAAACAAAACTCTTACCCCTTTATGATTGAGTATGACTCATAGAATTACAACTAAGTCACCAAGGCACAAAGTAATACAATTAAAAATAAGTTTTTCTTTGTGTCTTTGAGTCTTTGAGTCTTATGGTAATAAAGGATTTTCTAAATAAACGTTTTGGACGGATATGTATTTTTGCCTGTCAGAAACTTTTTAATGTCATATTCTGTAAATAACATCTAAATGCATTTAGATAAAGAAGTATATGAATTATCTTACCTGCGGTAATTAAATTTAATTAATGAATTTTTTAAATCCTTCGATCTTATTCGGACTGTTTGCAATATCCATCCCGATTCTGATCCATCTTTTAAATCTCAGAAAAATACGCAAAGTCGAATTCAGCACATTAATGTTTCTGAAGGAAATTCAGAAATCAAAAATGAGAAGAATCAGACTTAAGCAGATCCTTTTATTGCTTTTAAGGATATTCACTATAATATTTCTGGTGCTTACATTTGCAAATCCCGTATATGAGGGCTTTGCCGGCAATAATGACAATGCGGGAAATACAACCGCCCTTATTTTCATTGACGACTCATTCAGCATGGAAGCAAGGGACAATAAAGGATTGTATCTGTCGCAGGCGAAGGAAGCCGTTAAGAAAATACTTGAGTCGCATAAAGAATCGGATAATGTTTATTTTATCCCCGTTTCAAAGATTGATTTTAAAAATAATAAAATACTGTTTGACAGCTTTAAGGAGATCCTTGATTCACTGGACAAATTAAAATTTTCTTACAAGCCTGCAGGCATGAATGAAATATTAAATTTTGCTGATCAGATTCTTGCCAATTCTAAAAACCCTGATAAGGAAATATATGTCATATCTGATTTTCAGAAGAGTAATCTTAACGGAGGAATTACTTCAGCCGGGAGTATCAGTAATTTAAATGATAAATCAGTCAATACCTATTTAATCAAAATAGGGGAGAGGGAAGTAAATAATCTTTCCTCGACAGCTTTAATGTTGTATCTAAGATCATTGAAAAAGATA
This sequence comes from Ignavibacteria bacterium, assembly GCA_016710985.1. GTDB lineage: Bacteria > Bacteroidota > Ignavibacteria > Tepidaquicellales > Tepidaquicellaceae > JAGPCH01. Next base: position 16,244 of record JADJTX010000013.1, on the reverse strand, counting down.
AAGACATTAAGGTCAGAATATTCCTTACCAATCATTCACAATTCAATGTCACGAATAAGACAATAAATCTTTATATTGATAATAAACTCAGAGACGAGAAAGTAGTTGATGTTAATTCTTTTGACAGGAAAGAAGTTGAATTCATTTTCAAATCGGATCACTCCGGGAGTGTCAACGGTGTGATTGAACTTATGCAAAGCGAGTTTCAGGAAGATGAGATCTTACAGGATAATAAATATTACTTCTCGCTTTACATACCCGATAAATTTAATATCGGACTCATAGAAAATAATCCAAAGGATTTCTATTTCATTGATCTTGCGCTGCAGACCGCCAGCAACATTCTCTCGGATTCCATCCAGAGGAAGAGCGAACTGTTTAACATCAGATCCGAAAACTCTGTTAATGAAAACATATTTGCCAATGATGTTGTCTTTATTTCCAATAAAAATAGTTTCACTGACAACGAGGCAAATATACTTAAAGATTATGTATCTAACGGAGGTGGTGTATTTATTTTTCCGGGAAGCTCTGTTGACATAAATAATTATAACAACACAGTCTTTAACAAGCTAAACACTGTGAGGATAGGAAGTCTCAATACTGATAAGGAAACAAATCAAAGCCTGAAATTTGATAAAGTAGATTTTGATAATCCGGTATTGTCGGAAATATTTACGAATCAGCTTAACTCTCCTTCGGATAAATTCAGCATTGAGTCGCCGAAAGTCAGTTCATTCTTCGAGCTGCTGCCAAATGAAAATACAAATTCAATCATTACTTTCATCAATAACAAACCTTTCCTTCTCGAGTCGAAGTTCGCTAAAGGCAGGATTATAATATCATCAGTATCAGCATCTGATGACATGTCAGATCTTCCGTTTAAGAGCATCTTTGTTCCGCTTATAATTAGAAGCATTTATTATCTCAGCAATAATTTCGAATATCAGAGAGAATATGTCACAGGCAGATCTAACCTGATTGCGGTAAGAGATATAAAAAATGTTTCTGAAATAATTCTGCCTGACGGATCATCAGTGAAGAAAGAAGCTGTACTCAATCCCGCGGGAGAAGATTATTTATTTCTGCCGTATGAAGAGAACACATCTGATATCGGCATCTATGCCATTAAGGATTCACTTGGCACCGACTTCAGCTTTGCAATGAATAAAAATTCTATTGAAAGCAAACCGCTGGTCTCAGGTGAAGAAGAGGTAATTGATTTCTTTAAGAAAAACGGAATTGAAAATGTAAGATTTATTGAAGCAAATGAAAGTATTGCTGACGAAGTAAGGGAATCAAAAACCGGATTCAGCCTCTGGAAATATTTTCTCATCGCCGCAATTCTGTTTGTATTGGCTGAAATGCTCCTGTCAAAAAGAATCGAAGAAGGCTGCTGATTTAAAAGTCTGCTATGCAGAGCCAGCCAAAACTAAAAATACTACAACACAGAGTAACAGAGAATACAGAGCTGCACAGAGATTATTTTTTCAATCAGCGGGCTTATTTAAAGTATAAAGATATTCAAAATTTAACTTATGATTTCTCTGTGAATCTCTGTGCCTCTCTGTACCTCTGTGGTAAAAATTTAACTCAGAACATGAGCTTCAGCGATCCTGTATGTAGGCGCACCGAGTGAAACTATCATATTATGAAAATCCTTTAATGTCTTTTCAGAACCGAATTTATCAAAGTATTTATCAAGAAATCTCTTAAGGAATATCTTTCCGAGTGTATAATTCAGATATCCCGGATCAAATGTACCGCGCTCTGCTTCGTTCAATGCGGTTGTCTCTGTCATATATGCGTTCTTAATGAAAAAATTCTTTGCATCTTCTATTGACATGTTTTCGCAGTGTATGCCAATCGCAACTATATATCTGCAGCATCTGATCAATGCTTCAAGCAGCATCCCGATCTTCGTCTTGAAATCTTCTTTACTGTAACCCTGCTCTATCATCATTTCTTCTGTATAATGCGCCCAGCCCTCAACATATGAATATGACATGAATAACTTCGAAAGCTTTGTTGAATTTTTATTTGCATTGAGAAAATGCGTGTAATGTCCGGGATAAGCTTCGTGTATGGACACAAGCTTGAGAGTAGGGTAGTTGAACTGTGTCATCCACTCTTCTTTCTTTTTATCGTCCCAGTCTTTATCGGGAAGGTTGACATAATAAAATGACTCATCAGATTTCTCAAACGGTCCGGCAGTTCCCATCGCAGCAAATCCGAAATCATCATACTTCGGCATTTCAGTTACTATACAGTTTAGTTTATCCGGAAGATCTACAAGATTTTTTTCACGTATAAAATTAATGAGTTCGTCAAGCATGTTCTTTGTCTCGGTTATCAGATTCTCTTCCGAAGGGTGATCGTGTTCAAGTCTTTCAAGATTACCTTCAAAATTATTTTCTGACATGACTTTTTTCAGCTCATCCTGCAGTCTTTTCAGCTCTTCAAGTCCTGATCTTTTGATCTCCTCAAGCGGCAGGTCTATTTGTTCTTTGATCTTAAGCATCTTCAGGAATTTATCCTTTCCTATCCTGTAGCTTTCGTCAGTATCCGAATTCACCTTATCAATGAAGCTGCTGAATTTCTTAAATGCCTCAATTGCTGTAACGCTTTTTCATTGTATTCGCTTATCAGCTTTTCATCACCTGATCTTTCCTTAATTACATTGTAAAGTTTGTTTTTAAAAAAGTCTTCAAACCCTTTAGCCGAATGCTTTGCATACCTGCAGTAGACTTCAGGTATTTTATTTCCGAGATTTGTTTCTGCAGTTTCAAGAATACCGGGGATCTTTTCCATTATGCTTAATATTGACCTGAACCTGTCATCAAACGGCGCATATTCTCTTTTAATGTAATCATCAAGTCCGCTTATCATGTTTATATAAACTCTCGGGTTCCGCCTGTAAGACTGCATCTCTTCCAGCTCGAACAGCTCTGACTCAATTGCCCATTTTGCAATGTCATGATCATATTTATTTATATCAGACAGCTCATCACGGTTTATTCCGCAAAGCTCTTTGTAAAGCTCTTTATATGTTTTAATTTCTTCATCAATTCCTTTTTGAGAAATGTCTCCGGTCATTCCGTCGTATTCGTGCAACCCGAGATACGTCCCGGCCTGAGGATTTATTTTCAGATAAGTATTAAAAAATGTTTCCGAAAATTCCTGAAATGTTTTGTTCATATTTGTTTTGATTATGATTTTTATAAATAATGCCCTCTCCCGAATCTGTCTCAAAACCTTTTACCACAGAGATTCAGAGAACACAAAGATACACAGAGAATATAGAAGGTTTATCATTACGAATTAAAAAATTTGAAATTTGTTTAATTTAAAAAAAGAAATATATATTTATCATAAGATTTCTCTGTGAAACTCTGTGTTCTCTGTGCCTCTGTGGTAAATTTTTAGTTTTGAGACACACGGAGGGAGAGGTTCAGGGGTGACGGTTTGTGATCATATTTCCGAATAATTCCCTACGCTGATCTTCAGCGCGTCCCTTTTCACAATTGCGCCTTCTCCTATCAAAGAATCTGTTAGTGAACAATTCTCAACAGTCGAAAATTTATCAAGTATGCTGTCAGTGATGAAGCTGTTCTTTATGACACAATCATCATTAATGGTTGCGTAAGGTCCGATCACACTGTTCTCTATATTTACATTCTTGCCGATGAAAACAGGCTCGACAATTTTTGTATTTTTAAATTTATATGATCCGGGTTTTTTATTCTTGCTTAAAAGATACCTGTTCGTCTCCAGCAATGTCTCCGGCTTACCGCAGTCAAGCCAGCCTTCTACATTAAATGTCTTCATCTTATCATCATTATTCAGCATGTGTTCAAGAGCGTCTGTCAGCTGAAACTCGCCTTTGACCGTGATGTTGTTTTTCATTATATGTTCGAGCGATTTGAAAAGATGAAGCGAATTCTTCAGATAATACAATCCGACTATGGCTTCATTTGACGGTGATACTTCTTTTGAAGCGGGCTTCTCTACAAACCTTGTGATGTAACCGTTTCCGTCTTTCTCAACTACACCGAATCTTCTCGGATCATCCACTACTTTAACGCCGATCACCGAGTCTTTACCTTTTACCATCTTCTTAAGGTCCACATCAAAAAGCGTATCGCCGAGTATGATGAGCGTTTCGTCGTTCTTGTTTTTGAATACGGATTTAGCGCAGTAAACAGCGTGACCAAGACCTTTCGCCTCCGCCTGTTCAACATAGTCAAATTTAAATTTAAAGCTGCTGTCCAGATATTCCTTTATCTTATCACCAAGAAATCCTGTAACTAATATAATGGAAGATGCTATCTTATCCTTTATTAACTGCTCAATGATATAATGTATCATCGGCTTGCCTCCGACATTCAATAAAACTTTCGGATTATGAAGCGTGTGCGGTCTTAATCTTGTTCCGAATCCTGCTACCGGTATGATTACTTTCATTTATTGTTTTATGCTTTTGGGAAAACTTTATTTTATTGAACCACATAGTCACATAGAAACACAGATTAGACTATGTGTCTTATGTTTCTATGTTGTTAAAAAGGTTTGTGACAGATCTTCTGTATTTAACTAAAGTAACACAGAATTTTGAAACATCTGTGTCCTCTGTGCCTCTGCGTCTCTGTGGTAAAATACACCTTTCCAAAACTTTGGTTTGGTAATGAAAACTTAAGTCCGGAAAAGTAATTAAAAAATTATCAAGCTATAGGACCCAGCACTTCATCAAGCTTCACAATATCCTTTGCTCCGGCTGTTGCAAGGTGTGGCTTGCCTCCGCCTCCTCCTCCGAGTTCCTTTGCAGCTTCCGAAACGATCTTTCCGGCATTCAGTGATCTGTCTTTTATGAGATTGTCGCTTACTGCGCAGACGAGATTTATCTTACCATTCAAAACTGCCGCTATCAGAGCTACTCCGTTATTAACTTTCTTTCTCAGTTCATCTCCGATCTCCTTAAACTCTTCCATGCTGTTAAGATCCATTCTCGCCGCAATGACATCAAACCCGTTCTCTTTATTTGATCGGAAAATTATCTCATCAAGCTTTCCGAAAATTTTAGACAAAGACTGCTTCAGCAATTCTCTTTCCGTCTGCTTCTTCTCTTCAAGATAAATCTCTCTTGATTCATACAAAGAAGCCAGCGTCCCGTCCTGAGCAAGCATCAGCTTTTTCATCATCTCCGCATTCCGGAAATCCGCCTTCGAAATGTCATAGCTGATAGAATTAATTGCAGCTACAAAATCAGTTGAATATTTACCGGGCAGTTCATTCATTATCTTTTCAATGTCAGAAATTCTTTCGTTAAGATATGCAGTGATCCCTTCACCCGTTCGCGCAAATATCCTCCGTGTGCCCGAAGCTATGCTTTCTTCCTTAATGATCTTAAATAAACCTATGTCGTCTGTATTCTTTACATGTGTGCCGCCGCAGAATTCTATGCTGAATTTATCATCAATATGCACAACTCTTACCTTATCTCCGTATTTCTCACCGAAAAACTTCTTTACATTTGGAATTTTGTTCGCCTCTTCAATTGAAATGTCAGCATCCGTATGAACTTCAATCCGCTCTCTGATCTTTGAGTTGACCATGTTCTCGATCTCTTTGATCTCAATGTCAGTGACTTTGTGAAAATGAGGAAAGTCGAAACGGAGATATTCATTATGAACCAAAGAGCCTAACTGCTTTACGTGACTTCCCAATACTCTTCTCAGAGCCTCGTGAACAAGATGCGTTGCCGAGTGATTGCGCTCGATCGAACGTCTTCTGGGAATATCAAGAACTACTTTGCCTTTGACAGGATAAAGATCATTTCCCTGTATAATGCTTTCAAGCGAATGCTTATCATCTGATAATACGAGAAAATATTTCTGTGAATCCGTAATGCTTACTTCTTTTGAGTCCTCTAATATTATCTTCCCGGTATCATTTATCTGTCCTCCCGATTCGGAATAAAACGGATTCTCATCAATGACTGCAATATACTTTCCTTCTTCTGTCTTACCGACTGCAATGTTTTTTTCCTGTTCGTCAGGTTCATCCGTCACATCATAAGGATTATACTTTACCTGATTGGATAAATTCTCATTAAGAAAATCAAATATCTCAACTCCCATTTCAAGATTCAGCTTGTCCTTTCTCGCATCCCTTCCTCTGTCTTTCTGCTTCGACATTTCTTCTTCGAATTTCAGCAGGTCAACTTTCAGTCCCTGTTCTTTTGCCATTACTTCAGTCAGATCAAGAGGGAAGCCGAATGTGTCGTAAAGCTTAAACGCATCCAAGCCGGGAAATATCTTTGTTCCTTTAAGCGAGCCGGCTACTTCATTGAACAGCTTAATGCCTTTATCCAGAGTGATCTGAAAACTTTCTTCTTCAGCTTTAATGACTTCCTTTGTAAAATCTTTCTTCTCTATTATCTCGGGATAAGCTTCACCGAAATTTTCAACGACTGTATCAACGAGCTGAAACAGAATAGGTTTATGAAAATCCAGCTTCCTTGCAAGCCGTGAAGCTCTTCTTAAAATTCTTCGCAGTACATAACCTCTACCTTCATTAGAAGGAATTGCTCCGTCGCTTATTGCAAATGTCAAAGCCCTGATGTGATCAGCGATTGCATTAACAGAAGATATGTTCTCGCCTTCGTATTTTTTACCTGTAAGTTCAGTGATCTTATTAATTAAGGGAGTGAAGAGATCAGTTTCATAATTGGAATTTTTATCCTGAAGAACTCTTACGACTCTTTCAAATCCCATTCCCGTATCAACATGCTTCTTTGGAAGCGGCTCAAGCTCACCGTCTTTTTTCCTGTTATATTGTATGAAAACCAGATTCCATATTTCAATTACATCTTCATTACCTGAGTTTATGTCTTCCGCTTTACAGCCTTCTATAGTAAAATCATAATTTATCTCAGAACACGGACCGCATGGACCGGTATCACCCATCTCCCAGAAGTTATCTTTCTCACCAAACCGAAGTATGTGTTTAGGATCAATGTCAGTTTCATTCTTCCATATTTCAAACGCTTCCTCATCAGTTTCAAAAACAGTTACCCAGAGCTTTTCCTTCGGAAGTTTCCAGACAAATGTAAGTAATTCCCACGCCCATGTTATCGCTTCCTTTTTATAATAATCTCCGAAAGACCAGTTGCCGAGCATCTCAAAGAATGTATGATGATATCCGTCCATGCCGACCTCTTCGAGATCATTGTGCTTTCCGCCCGCACGTATGCACTTCTGGCTGTCGACAGCGCGGGTATAATCACGCGTGCCGGTTCCGAGAAAGACATCCTTGAACTGGTTCATTCCCGCATTTGTAAAAAGCAGCGTTGGATCATTATAAGGAACGACCGGTGACGACGGAACAACCTTATGTTCCTTTTCCCTGAAAAAATTTATAAACGAATTCCTGACCTCTTTTGAATTCAAAACTTATCCTGATCTTATGTTATTAAGAATTTTTTATGTAAGAATTCAAAATACGTTTATTGATTGAAAGATTAAATGACATTAACAATTAATAATTGATTACCAAGCTAAAACGATAATGATAGTTTTGAAATAATTTATAACCGCCTTATTGAAATTCGTAGAAATTAGTCCAACTAAATAAAACCAACGCCACAAGAGAACCCCCCGTAATTAATAATTGATAATTCATAATTGATAATTGATTGATAATTGATAATTGATAATTGATTATGACTCCGACGAAGAGACCAGCAGAGTCCCAAGGCAGAGAGACTCGCATTATTCATTATTCATTATTCATTATTCATTATTCATTATTCATTATTCATTATTCATTATTCATTATTCATTATTCATTGCTCATTGTTTTGTTAGGTTTTTGTTAGGATGAAAATTATATTTGTATTGTAATTTTATTTATATGAACACCTGAAGACAATAAGGGAAGAACAAATATGAGAGAGCATTCAATTTCAAAGCGGAGCTCTCCAAAATAATTTAAATTCCGGGAAAATACTCAATACTCAATACTCAAATACTCAATACTCAATACTCAATACTCAATACTCAATACTCAATACTCAATACTCAATACTCAATACTCAATACTCAATACTCAATACTCAATACTCAATACTCAATACTAATACAAGGAGCTAAGATTTAATATAAGGAAGGAGAGCTGACTAAAATAACTAAATCCATTCCAATTCCCCAATTGGAAAAGGATTTATCAGTCAGCTCCTTACGTCGAATTTTATTTCAAGAATTTAAGTGTAAAAAAGCTTTGAATAATATTAACATTATATTGTTCACGCAGTATGTATTACTGCAATGCAAATGTTGAAAAGATATCATCTTTATGGCACGGACTAGCGTAAACTTTTAAGAGTTTTGGCGGAGAAAAACGCCCGATAAGTTCATGGTTTTCTAAATGTCCTATGCAATGGGAATTTTCAATAGCCACTTCGGCAAAATTAACTAAGACAAACCTCATATATACATAATCAACTGCATTTTCCCCGATTTTAAAAAAATAAAAACTCATCTCTTTATGTGTCTTTGTATATTCGTCATAAAGTTCATCGCACAGAACGATCAAATTCTTCCCCATTATTTATCACGGAAGATACGATCAGGGAGATTTGTTTGTCATGTATCCAGGAATATTCTATATTATACGTTTTCATGATCAACTATTTTTGAGTGGAGAATTTTTGGGTAACTTGGGTAATTAATGAAGACACTCTCTAAAGATAAATTTAATTCCAACATTTAAGTAAACTAAACTTAAGAATTTTGATTCACCTGAAAGGGGTATTAGAGAGTATCTTCATAATACTAAACTCTATTATTTTTCTGATAAAATATTTTTTATTATTACTCTGTTAAAATATTTACAGTAAACTATAGAATTCGAATTCATAAGTAAATCCGTATTACTACGTAATTTTAGTTTAATATTACATCCGCCCAATCAACCTTCCGCAGAGTCTTCCGCATAAAATGTTCTCTTACTCTTAAATTACATCCGGCGGAATGACTCTGCGGAGACGACGACTCCTGGCGGGAATCCAATCAACAACACTTTAATATTCCTTAAAATCTTAGTGATTGGATCCCCGACAAAAGCATTCGGGGATGACAGAAAGCGTTTTTCAGAAGTCTCAAATTATTAATTATTAATTAGAAACTTCTGAAAAACAAAAACGCTTTGTCATTCCCGCGTGCTCCTGGCGGGAATCCAATCAACAACACTTTAATATTCCTTAAAATCTTAGTGATTGGATCCCCGACAAAAGCATTCGGGGATGACAGAAAGCGTTTTTCAGAAGTCTCAAATTATTAATTATTAATTATTAATTAGAAACTTCTGAAAAACCTAAAACGCTTTGTCATTCCCGCGTGCTCCTGGCGGGAATCCAATCAACAACACTTTAATATTCCTTAAAATCTTAGTGATTGGATCCCCGACAAAAGCATTCGGGGATGACAGAAAGCGTTTTCAGAAGTTTCTAATTATTAATTAGTAATTATTAATTAGTAATTATTATTATTAATTATTAATTATTAATTATTAATTAATCGAGAATGCCGTTTGATAAAGCATATTTTTTCAGTTCGGCTATTGATTTGATATTCAATTTCTTTTTATGCTGTCGCGGTGAGATTCTACTGTCCGGATACTTATGAAAATTTATCTGCAATGAGTTTATTGTTCAATCCGTTGGCGAGATTTTTTAATATTTCAGTTTCCCTTCTGCTGAGAACTTTAAAACCGGGAATATGCTTTTCACTTTTTTCCTTCTTTTGATTCCGGATAATTTTATCAAAATATTTTTCCCCTGCATCACTTTATAAATTGCAGCAACAAGTTCTTCCGGTAGGGCTGTCTTTCAATACATATCCTTTTGCGCTAAGCTTCATTATTTCTGTAACATAATTTTCATAATTATACATGGTTAATGCAATTATCTTTGACTCAGGGCATTTCCTTAATAATATATTTGCTACTTCAAGACCGTTCATATCCGGTAAACTAATATCCAGCAAAATTATGTCGGGTTTAAGAATACAGCATTTTTTCACGGCTTCTCTTCCGGTTTTTGCTTCACCTGTTACGGCAAAATCATGTATCTTATGTAATTCAGTTTTTAAACCTATTCTTACAAGCGGGTGATCATCTACTAACAGTATTTTTATTTTCTTTAGCATTACTTTTTTTGTTTTTAAAATTCAGTGGTATCCTTACCTCAATTTTTGTTCCTAATCCTTTAACACTTTTAATAAAAAATTTGCCTCCAATTGATTCTGCCCTTTCTTTGATACCGATCAGACCAAATTTTTTCAATGAATTCAATGATGATTTATCCTTGATAAACCTTTTCCGTTATCTGAAACAATAAGTATCAGTTCCGACTTATTCTGGTTTAAGTAATTTTCACAGTACCGGCTTGGGAATGTTTTTCAATATTATGCAGACTCTCCTGTAAAATACGATATAAAGCCAGTTCAATTTCACCGGAAAATCTGCTTAGCGGAGATTTTGTTGTAAAAGAAATATTTTTGATCGCAGTTCTTAATTTAAAATCTTCTATTATGCCTCTTATTGCTACTGTTATACCGAGGTCATCAAGTGCAGGCGGTCTGAGATCTTTAGAAAGCCTTCTGACCTCGTCGATTGCCTTAAAAATATAGTCCTTTGCGTCACTCAGATCTTTCTTATGCGCTGCACTGGTCGGATCCTTCTTTATATTGATCTCTACATTATGCACTTTAAGCTTTGCAATGGAAAGCAGCTGATTCACGCTGTCATGCAGATCGTGTGAGAGCTTCAGCCTTTCAATTTCCTGTGTATCAATTAAATTCCGGGATAACTTTTTTAAAGAAAATTCAGCATCTTTACGATCCTGTATTTCAGATGTCAGATCAACGTTGATAAGTTCAAGAGATTTGGTCCTTTTTTTACTATATGTTCCAGATTATTTGTGATCTTCTTAGTTTCATTCTGCAGATCTGTCAGCTTTTGCACACCGGTCTTTATTTCGGAAATATCTACAAATGTAATTATAGCGCCATCGATCTTATTTTCTACAGTCTTATATGGTCTGATCCTCATGGAATAAAAAGCATTTTTATTATCCCTTACCTCCAGTATTTTTATTTCAGGTGTTTCTATTACTTCCTTCAGGAGGCCTCTGAGATTTTTTATAATGACATTATGATGAAGGTCAGTGATCTTTCTTCCAGTATCCGACTGGATAATATTCAGAAGTTTACCTGCATCTTTTGTAAATTTCTTTATTCTTAAATGATTGTCAACGATCACTATCGAAAGCCGGATGCTGTTCAGTATATTGAACAGGTCACTGTTAACAAGGCTGAGATCAATATTCTTCACCCGCAGTTCTTCGTTGACAGTAATTAATTCTTCATTTGTAGACTGCAGCTCTTCTTTCATGGTCTCAAGCTCTTCATTCGATGACTGTAGCTCCTCATTGGCTGTCTGTAGCTCCTCGTTTGAAGTTTGTAACTCTTCTTTGGTTTCCTCCTGCTTTTCAGTTGCGACAATTAGTTCTTCCTTTGAGCTTTGCAGCTCTTCTTTAGTTTCCTCCTGCTTTTCAGTTGCGACAACAAGCTCTTTCTTTCTCGATACAAGATCACGGCTGATCCGGTTTAGCTCAGTTTGTTTCACCGTGTCTTTTACTGAAGCCTGCGCCTGAACTTTTCACTTCAGCAAATACGCCGGAAGTTTCGAACAGTACAAAATAAGATCTGAACCGGACTGAATTATTGAATATAGGATCTATCACAATGTTAATGTTTTTCCATTCCTTGTTTATAAAACATCGGATATTATTTTTTCTTACTGTGCGGTTTTTCTTCAATGCTTCTGTGAAAAGATGCTCAAGAGGCTGTGCAATTTCCTTTCTTATCAGTTTCAATAAGTCATATGTCGGAGCGCCATCTTTAATTTCAAGATACGGTTGGATGTCGCCTTTGTAATGTAATATTTCAAAATATTTATTTATTACAACACCTGTCGGGGTATATTGTGATTTTATCAGATGTTCAACATCATTCTGAAATTCACCGAGCTGACATTAGCCGGACCGCCTGTAAGTTTCGCAGGCTCCAGATTCAATAATTCTTTTCTGAGATATTCATGTCCGGTTTTAAAAGTAATTTGCTTTTTGCTGTATATTTTATTCTTCCTGTCAGTGACATCAAACATATGAGCCCATTTCCCAATTGATTCGGAATAGCCTAACACAAGATAACATCCGTCTTTCAGCGCATAATGGAAGACCGGTATTACTTTTTTCTGAAGTTCTGTGCTCATATAGATCAGAACATTCCTGCAGCTGATAAGATCTATTTTTGAAAAAGGAGGATCATTAATGAAATTTTGTTTTGCAAAAACGCAGAGCTTTCTAATGTTTTTATTGATTATATAATTTGACCCGGACTTTCTGAAAAATTTTTTCAGCCGCTGTTCAGACACATCATCTTTAATTTCCCCGCTGTATATCCCCGTCCGCGCTTTTTCAATTCCCGCTTCATTAAGATCGGTGGAAAAGATCTGAATATTGTATCCGGACATTTTCTGGCCAAGGAATTCAGCAATGCTGATCGCCATGGAATATGTTTCCTGACCTGTGGAACATGCAGTTACCCAGAACCGCACCGGTTTCTTATTCCTCCCGCCGGTAAATATTTTTGGAAAGACATCTTTCTTCAGCGCCTTGTACATTTCAGGGTCTCTGAAGAATTTTGTAACCTTGATCAGTATGTCAGAGCTCAAAGCATCTATTTCAACGGGATTTTTTTTTAGATATTCAACATAGCCGGTAACATTCTTTATGTTATTCATTACTATTCTTCTGAGTATTCTTCTTCTCAGTGTTGCAGGTTTGTAGTGTCTGAAATCAATATTTTTTCGGGCATGTATCAAAGATAATATTTCGCCGAGATGTTCATCGAGCTTCCCCCCCGTTTTATCAATCAGATCATGCTTAATATGTTCGTTATAACTTATCCGGTTCAGTTCTTTTGCAATTGCTTCGGGTGACAAAACAAAATCAACTACACCCGAATCGATTGATTTCTTTGGCATTATAAAAAACTTTGACGTCTGCTGGTTCTGTGCATATGTGATCCCTCCTGTCGATTTTATATGTTCCATCCCAATAATGCCGTCCGAGTCAGAGCCTGACAAAATTATTCCTATTGCAAAGTGCGTGTTATCTTCTGCCAGCGACTGCATAAAATCGTCTATGGGTTTATATCCAAAATGATCTTTGTACGTGTCTTCAGTTTGAAAATACCATTACTAAAACTGATGGTGGATGTGGGAGGTGAAATATATATCTTATTCGGCTGCGGCTTCATTCCGTTGGTCACACTGATCACAGGCATTTGAGTCCTGTGTTTAAGTATGTCTTTCAGCAGACTTTTATAGTCGGCAGACAGATGCTGTATTATCACAAATGCCATCCCCGTATCGGGAAGAAGATTAGCAATAATTTTTGTATAAGCTTCAAGTCCCCCTGCAGATGCGCCAATCGCAACTATAGTAAAGAGCTTTGATGAACCGGAGGAACTATCAGCTCCCTTTTCATTAACCGAAATTTTTTTGGCTGTAGTTTTAACGGATTTCTTTAATGCAGTTTTCTTTTTGGTATTACCGTTCTTCATTTGAATATTCCATTGCTGTAAAATACGAAAAATATAATTAAGAATTAATAATTAATAATGCGGGTTACGAATTACGTCGTTACCCCCGCGGGTCCCGGCCTTTCCGCCGTATAACGCCCAACGGCGGAGCCCCCAAAGAGCAGGGAGACCCGCGATAATTAATAATTACGAGTTACGGGTTACGAATTACGGGTTGCGAGTTACGAGTTACTGGTTACGGATTAAAGACCCCCGTCGGAGTCTCCGGCGCTTTTCCGGGACTCCGACGTATAATCAGTCTCAACGGCGGAGTCCCCAAAGAGCAGGGAGACTCCGCCGGGGTAAATCATTTTAGGACACACTATGCGCAGATTGCAGGTATAAAGAAACGGAATGATAGTAAGCTGTCGTGAAGCAGCATTGAACTGATCAAAAGTAACATTGAACTGATCAAAAGCAACGTTTAGCAGATCCAAAGCAGTAAAGGCAAGAACAAAAGCAGTAATGACCGGAACAGAAGTGATAATGAGCAGAACAGAATCAGTAATGACCAGACCAGAACCAGTAATCAAGAATTCAGAACCAGGAATCAAGAATTCAGAACCAGGAATCAAGAATTCAGAACCAGGAATCAAGAATTCAGAACCAGGAATCAAGAATTCAGAACCAGGAATCAAGAATTCAGAACCAGGAATCAAGAATTCAGAACCCGGAATCAAGAATTCAGAACCAGGAATCAAGAATTCAGAACCTATAATCAAGAATTCAGAACCCATAATCAAGAATTCAGAACCCATAATCAAGAATTCAGAATCAATAACGAAGAATTCAGAAGTTAATACGAAGAAATCCGAATAACGAATAACGAATAACGAATAACGAATAACGAATAACGAATTGCTCATTGCTCATTGCTCATTGCTCATTGCTCATTGCAAATTGCTAATTGCATCCAAACAAAGACCTAACAAATACAATGTTTAGTGTGCAATGCTTAATGGGAATTTCTTTTTAAATCGTAACCCGCAACCGGTAAATTCGTAACCCTTAACTCTTACGGATTTCTTCATACAAACTTAAAGTTATTTTGTTAGGATTTTGTTAGGATAATTCTTATTTTTGTAATATAAAACTCTTTAAATAACTATTTTACAAACCTAAAAAAAATACAATGAAAAAATTAATTTTACTTGTTTGCTTTTTGCTGGTTTCATCGCAAAGTTATTCTGTAAATTTATTTACAGATAATTTTACTGGCACTGTGGGAACCTTACTTACTGCTCCTGCAAATGGATGGACAAATATCTCAGGCACGACCAATTTTCTTACGGTTGTAGATGTGGGCTTAACATATACAGATTTTAATGGTGATCCATATGTTGGTTCAGGTGTGGGATCTAAAACTACTCTTACTACATCTGGTGAAGATGTTCCAAAAGGATTGTCATCAACACAGACTTCAGGTACATTATATGCTTCTTTTATGCTAAATATTACTGCTGCTCAGACAGGTGATTATTTCTTTGCATTAAGATCTTCAGGAAATTCTCACAATGACAGACTTTATGACAGATCCAGTGGCGCAGGTTTTAATTTAGGATTAGGAAATGCAGGAACTGGTGTAGTGCCTGTTTATGCATCACCAGAATACGCATTTGGAACAACTTATTTAGTAATAGTAAGGTATGAATTCGTAGCAGGAGCTGGAAATGATTTATTGACTCTATATGTATTTGCTCCGAGTGATATCGTGCCTCTAACTGCACCTGTTACTGGTGCTGTTGGACCAACAACATTAGCCGGTCAAACTGATGCAGTTGATATTAGTTCTGTTTTATTAAGACAGGGTGGAGCCGCTTTGGCTGCAACATTATCAATTGACGGGATTTATGTAGAAGATTCCTGCAACAACGCAGTTCTTCCTGTAGAATTATCATCTTTCACATCATCGATCAGCAAGAGAGACGTTACATTAAACTGGACAACATCATCAGAAAGCAACAACTCAGGATTTGAGATCGAAAGATCATCAAACAATGTCTGGACAAAAGTCGGAAACGTAGCCGGAAACGGAACAGTTAATTCAGCTTCCAGCTATTCATTCACAGACAGAGGATTAGCAACAGGAAATTACAATTACAGATTAAAACAAATAGACTTCAACGGTAACTTCGAATATTTCAATTTAAGCAACGAAATAAACATCGGAATTCCTTCAAGCTATGATATGTCACAAAACTATCCTAACCCGTTCAACCCGTCAACAACCATTAACTTTGACGTACCGACAGACGGAAACGTAAGTATCAGATTATTTGATATGTCAGGTAAGGAAGTTGCTACACTTGTAAATGAAGTGAAGACTGCAGGTTACTATTCAGTTAACTTCAACGCTTCATCATTATCAAGCGGAGTTTATTTCTATAATATTTCATCAAACAACTTCACAGCTACAAAGAAGATGACACTGTTGAAATAATTGATAATTGATAATTGATAATTGATAATTGATAATTGATAATTAATATTGATAATTAATTAAAAGATTTAGTATTTAAAGCAGATCGGGAGATATTT
>JADJTX010000012.1 GCA_016710985.1 Ignavibacteria bacterium | reverse complement strand
CCTAACGGGATTAATTTATCTTGATTGAATTCGTTACTAATATTCAATCCCTAACGGGATTGGTTTATTCTCAAGAAATCCCGTAGGGATTTAATATTGGTAACGGAAACTATAGACGGTGAACTAATCCCGTAGGGATTTAATATTGGCAGCAAAGATTCATTGTCACACAAACAATATTGTAAACACAAAATTTAATTTGTTTTCCAATATTCAATCCCTAACGGGATTGGTTTATTCTGATTTAATTTGTTTACCAATATTCAATCCTTAACGGGATTAATTTATTCTGATTTAATTCGTTACCAATATTCAATCCCTAACGGGATTAATTTATCTTGATTGAAATTCGTTACCAATATTCAATCCTAACGGGATTTGTTTATTCTCAAGAAATCCCGTAGGGATTTAATATTGGTAACGGAAACTATAGACGGTGAACTAATCCCGTAGGGATTTAATATTGGCAGCAAAGATTCATTGTTACACAAACAATATTGTAAACACAAAATTTAATTTGTTTACCAATATTCAATCCCTAACGGGATTAATTTATCTTGATTGAATTCGTTACCAATATTCAATCCCTAACGGGATTGGTTTATCTTGATTTAATTTATTTACAATATTCAACCCCTAACGGGATTATTTATTTTTTGTTAATATTCAATCCTAACGGTTGGTTTATTCGTTTATTTTCCCCTAACGGGATTAATTTATCTTGATTGAATTCGTTACCAATATTAAATCCCTAACGGGATTGGTTTATTCTCAAGAAATCCCGTAGGGATTTAATATTGGTAACGGAAACAATAAACGGTGAACTAATCCCGTAGGGATTTAATATTGGCAGCAAAGATTCATTGTTACACAAACAATATTGTAAACACAAAATGATTAATTATAGCTAACTTTTTTTCGGAACAGAATTTCTTTTCCTCAAGATACATCTTTCCAACTCACGTTAATTTATATTACAATTTCTTTTCCGGCAATAATCCTTACTTCACCAGGATCATATTCTTAATATCACTAAAATTTCCCGCTTCGAATTTGTAATAATACACTCCGCTGGATAATGCCGATCCGTTGTCATTGAGATCAAACTCAACGGAATAATTTCCTTTCATCTTGAATCCCTGAACCAATACAGCAACTTCCTTACCGATCATGTCATATACTTTCAGCTTTACAACCCGTCCTTTGCAACAGTATATTTTATTGTTGTGACAGGATTGAACGGGTTCGGATAATTTTGCGATAGAGAATACGATAATTCACTGCTCACATTACTGCTGATTCCGGTTAAGTTGGAAAGAGGAAAATTAGTTTGAAAGGGTTTCGTCGAGTAATATGCCGTCACACTGTTTGTGTCCGGTATCACCAGAATAATACTTTGTCCGGATGCAAGTCCGGAAGTACGTGCAGCAAGTATGATATTTCTTGCTGTATCAAGAAATTTAAATTTCAATGAATCGAAAGTAATTGAAGCAGCTGAAAACGGAACCGATTTTAATTTCCTGTCACCCGCATTGATCATATTATTCTTATCCTTGTCCCAGTAAAGATCAAATGATAAAATCTGAGTCTCATTTGCTCCGGTCGTTAATTCAAAAGTTAAGCTTTTCAGTGAACCAACCTGCGGTAGCACATCAGTTGAAATCTTTATCCCGGCAAGCTCTCTTGCGGTATCATTTGGTGGTATGGTAGCGTTCAATAACAAATTGCTGCCTCCGCTTACTCCTTCTACAGTAACCTTAGGAGAAGTGGTCGCAGCAAGCGCATCTATCCTGCCTGTTCCGTATCTCGGATCTTTTCCCGGTGCGCCTTTCTCAACTGAAGTAAGCTCAATTACTTTGCTTATGTCTGCCGGTAGCATCTCAGGATTTATTGAAAGCATCAGAGCTATACAACCTGCAGTGTGAGGAGTCGCTGAAGATGTTCCACCGAATGCACTTCCATAGCCCGTCCCCGAACTTACATAAGTTGACCTTGAACCTTCTCCCGGTGCTGATACATCAGGCTTAAGCAGTCCCATAGAATCCGGTAATTCAACCGGAGCAATTTTTGGTAATTACTTCAGCTCCCATTTCAACTGCATACTGAAATGCGAGCCATTGCTGTGACTGACCGCTTGCATTTCTCATGACTATACACTTTGCGCCCGGAGATACTCCTGTCTGTGTTCCCATCGTTCCGTCACCTATCACATGCCCAAGTGTCGCGCTTCCGTGTGAAGCTGTTGTTACATTATAATTATTTGTTGAAAAATCCCAGCCGATAAGATCATCCACTTTGCCGTTACCATCATCGTCAACTCCGTTTACATCACCCGGATCGAATACAGAGCTTGTTGTTCCGGTCTGTATGTTAATGGTTTTATTATCGCTATTTGCATCTTCACCCAGATTCTGCCACACGCCACTCACGAGATCAGGATGTTTCCACCAGAAACCGTCATCAGCATTTGCGACTAATACTCCTGTCCCTGTATTTCCCAAAGCCCATACCTGATCAGCTTTCATAAGCAGAATTCCGACTTCAGGCGCAGAGGTAACATTCTCTTTTATCATTGCTCCGATAAAAGGAGCTAACGTCTGTTCACTGTCCCATAACTCTTCTACAGGATATACCGCATCATAACAGATCATTTTTACATTATCAAAATCAGCAAGCTCGTTTATGACTTCCGCCGGCGCTGAGGTGACAACAGTATTTGCCATCCATAATATTTCATACTTCTCAACAGCTCTCTGAGATCTTTTTAATTCCAGAAACTCTTTAACATTCCTTTGATTATTATTTGCAAAATTCTTCAGTCTCTCTATCACAATCCTTCTTCTCTCATGCTTTGGTGTATCATAACTGATATCATCGAAGTCACTTAAATTCAGATGTTCATTCATAAGAATATAAATGGGGATAGATGAGTTATCCGTTGTTGCATTCATTTTATTTTGAAGATCCGGATGTATCTTAGGCGAATCTGCAGATGATGAAGAGATGTAACAAAAACAGAAAATGAATAAAGAGAAGATTGTTTTTTTCATAAAGCCTTAAAAGTTAAAAGTTAAAAGTTAAAAGTTGAAAGGGGATGTTATAAAATTCCGAATAAACAAAGGGCAACCGGAGATTTTATCTTTATTCTATCTAAACTAAAAAAATTTTATAAAGCTAACTAATATTTTTCTTAATTTAAATTACTAACTAAAGATTTTTTACCAAGCCGGGAGCGGAGATTGTGTGAAAACAAAAAACTGAAGTAGCCGCAGGCTTTATACCTGCGGAATTTGTCAAAACGCAACCATAAAGGTTGCGGCTACCGGTGATTATAGCTCTATGTGCTTTAGTGGTAAAGCAGTGCAATTTTCCGGATAAAAAAAATCCATCAAACATAAAGCCTGATGGATCATAATTAAATAATTTACCTGTTTGAATTTTTCTACATCAATAATCTATCCTCAAAGTTGCGAAGCCGTAGTCATCGGTAAACTTTACTGACTGATACATATCATCTATGATCCTGTGTACATATTTAAATTCAAGAAAAAATTGTCTTATGAACTGCCACGTAAAATTAGTTGTAATAATATCCCTGTTGATCCTGTGTCCTTTGAGAAATTCGGGATCAGAGTAGCTGTACCCGGAAGCATTATTTCTGTTGCCTCCGTAATTCACAATCACACGCCCGGCAGAATCGGTTTCAATGCCGTTTGCCGAACGCTGGTGCTGGTAAAGCACGTTTATGTTTACGCGGTTTGAAAAATCATAATTAAGCTTAAAGGCTATTTCATCTGAGTTTGGCTCAAGATGATGACCCAGAGGAAGGTTCCAGTTAGTGTAAACTGTTTTATTCGAAACATGGGAATAAACGAACGGATCAAGACGCGTATATTCGGATTTAAGTTCGAGATTGGGAAGGGTGAATGCATCCGACCACATTAAACCAAACTGCCACGCAAATTTATTCGTGATCTTCGAATTGTCTTTAAACAATGTATTGAACTCCAGATCATCAATTAACAACGAACCCTGGAGAGCAAGCTTTCTTGCCGGTATTACCATTGCATCAAATCCCATTATGGAATTATTGGTGTTGTTCTCGTCAGGCTGAGACGCTTTGCTCAGTTCTGCGGAAGTCAGAAAACTTATGGGATTCAGAAAAGTAAAGCTGAAAGGACTGTTGGCTATGATCACGCTTTCAAAGAATCCGAGTCTGAATGCATCTGAAAAATTTATGTCTAACCTGTGTGTTGCAATATTCTTTGCATCAAGCCTTCTGCCGAGCGAATCTCCTCTCAGACTACCGTACATAAAAGAGTATTCAACAGCTTTATATCCGAGATCAAGTCTGAGATAATCGAAAGGTACAGTATTATTAGATAAAAATAATCTGTCAATGAATCCGAATCCCTGATAAACAGGACTTCTTCCGGCGGTAATGGCTATCCAGTCTCCGGCTGCTCTGTATCTCAGATATCCTACAAACGTATCGAAATTCCTTTGTTCATATTCAAACTTATACTGTGCAAACAATTTCGGATCTGTATGTCTGGCAAACGTAACATCTGCCGAGTCACCGCTGAGCTTTTGCCCGTTTGATGCCCTGAGGAAATATCCGACACTGTTATAGAGCGTTCCCCTCACTCTGAAACCTGCTTCGCCAAGTGTGATCGAATGCCTTCCGAGCGAGTCGCCTCTTGATTCTCTTTGAGACAGCTCTCCGAGTACGTCTAAAAATAAAGTTGCATTACTGTCTGCATAATCATATAAATATTTCTGCTTATCATCCGAAAAAAAATTCTTAAATCCCTGATCGAACAAAGGCGCAGCTTTCTTCAAGCTTCCTGTCAGTTCATATTCAAACTCGGTGTCAAGGTCCTTTAGTATTTCCCTGTCGACGGATGTTATCCTGCTTTTTTTCTCAGCAATTGTTTTTAAATATGAAGCAACATTCTCTCTCGACAAAGGAATGTTTGCAGGATTATAATCAAAAATAATTTTAAGAGTCTGCATTCTCTGCAGGAAATCATAGACAGGATGGTTTGGCTGAACAAGCTCTACCTGTGCAAAAGAGTTATTTATCAGGATAAGGGAAAAAAATATTAATAAACTAAATAACTTTTTCATTAATTAATTTAAATTGTCCCTGGGATCGGGATTCGGCTGCACTTAATGTATTTGGATTCCGTTTTGGATGGTCTGTTCATCTGAAAGATATTCAGGTACTAATTTCTTCAGCATGCTTATGATTAATTCTTTGTCATTATCGTAACGTTTTTCAAGTAATGTTTCCAGATTATAGTCAAAGTGTTCGGGTATGAAATTACTGGCGTTAGTAGCAATGAGTATTTTCTCATGAATGGTCTTTTCATATAATTCCCCCGGAATGAACAATTCCTCATACAATTTTTCCCCCGGTCTCATTCCTGTATAAATTATCTTAATGTCTTTATCGACTTCATAACCCGATAATCTGATGATATCTTTTGCAAGATCCACTACCTTAACCGCTTTTCCCATGTCGAGTACAAAAATTTCTCCGCCATTTCCGATTACTGATGCCTGGAGAACAAGCTGAACTGCTTCAGGTATTGTCATGAAAAATCTCTGTATATCCGGATGTGTTATTGTTACGGGTCCACCTTCTGCAATCTGTCTTTTGAATGTGAGTACGACGCTGCCTCTGCTTCCGAGCACATTTCCGAACCTTACCGCAGAATAATTTTTACCGTAAACCCTGGCTGCTTTGAGAACTATCATTTCTGCGACTCTCTTGCTGGCGCCCATTATGCTCGACGGATTCACTGCTTTATCAGTGGATATGTAAACAAAATGCTCTACATTATGCTTAAGAGAAAGATCTATTAAATTCTGAGTACCCTTAATATTATTGCTGATGGCTTCGCAGGAATTATCTTCCATCATTGGAACGTGCTTATGAGCAGCAGTGTGAAAAATTACATCCGGCTGCAGCTCTTCAAAAACTTTATCTAATCTGTTGTATGATCTTATATTGGCTATTACGGTATTAACTTTTGTAGGATTATGCTTTCCGTTGGTAAGTGACAGTCGTTTCAGAATTTCATGCTGAATGTCAAATATGGAATTCTCTCCCTGTCCGAGCAGAATGATCTCTGAAGGATGGCATTTAATTATCTGACGGCATAGCTCACTGCCGATGGATCCGCCTGAACCTGTGACTAATATCTTCTTGCCATTAAGGAAATCTTCAACTTTTTTAATGTCTGTTTGTACAGGTTCTCTTCTGAGCAGGTCTTCTATCTGAACCTGTCTGATGCTGTCTATTCTTACTTTATCATCCAGTATTTCAAAAATTCCCGGAATAGTCCTCGCCTGCACGCCTGTCTTTCTGCATATTGAAACAATGTCTCTGATTTCAGATCCGGGTGCAGTTGGCATTGCTATGATCACTTTACTAATGTCCATCCGGGTAATTATTTCCGGTAAGCTGTGCCTGGTTCCCATAACAGGTATTCCCCTGACTTTCAATCCCTTCTTTTCTATGTCATCGTCAACGAAAGCAACTGGATTCAAACCAAGCTGAGGATTTCTCTGCATTTCCTGAACTATTGAAATTCCCGCCTTACCTGAGCCGACTATGAGAACTCTTTCTCCGTGAAAAGAAATTTTTCTCCGTTCGTTAAACCTTTCCAGTAATCTTATGCTGAATCTTGCGCCGGTCACAAAGAAGAATGTTATGATGCCGTTTAAAAGCGGAAGTGATAAAGGGAGAGTTTCAAAACCTAAAAATTCAAAATGGTTGAATACTATGAAGGTAGCAGTTTGTATGACTAATGCCCAGAATGTTATGTATATCAGCTTAGCTAATTCATCAACACTCGCGCTGTTCCAGTATCTGTTATATAATCCTAATTTGTAAAATACTATTATGTCTATTACTAAAAAAACAATTGTACACCAGATTAATCCTTTAAAATATAAATTGAAATCTACCTGACCATCTAATCTTAACTGTAATGCAAGAACAGGACCGAATAGAAGGAAAATACAGTCAAAAAACAAAAAATGCCTGTTTCTTATTCTTAGAAGTTTATTATTTAAATTTTCAAACATAATGTTAGATTTGACTCAACATGAAATAGACTTAGATGTATGTCAGCGCATTCTAAAAGATCATGTATTAATAAAGAACGTGAATCTTTGGGCAGAGATTCTTTATTAGTGCTTTTTGTTTATTGCAAATTACGAAATGTAATTAACTGATTCAACAAACTTATTTGATTATACGAAATTTAACGAAATAATAAGTTGTCCGTATTTAATTTATTATTTCCCGTAAAGTTTTAAAAATGACACCAATATCTTTCAGAAATGATCTTTGATTTAAATATTCAAGATTCAGCCTTATTTTGTCCGGCATAATGTTATTAATATAAAATTCTTCCGGGTTATCTGATTTTTCCAGTATTTCATTTTCATTCCTGTACTTAATTGAAGCGACGTCCGTAATTCCGGGTGCGACTGACAGAACTTTTTTCTGATCTTCATTATACATCTCTACATACTTTCTTACTTCGGGTCTCGGTCCGACAAAACTCATGTCTCCTTTTAAAATATTGATCAGCTGCGGCAATTCATCAAGCTTATATTTTCTTAAATAATATCCTGTCTTAGTGATCCTTGAATCTTTTTCTCCGACTGTAAGCAGACCGCTTTTGTCAGAATCACTCCGCATGGTCCTGAATTTGAATAATTTAAAATCAATGTTATCCTTCCCTACTCTCGTCTGCCTGTAAAAAACTACACCCTTAGAGTCGAGCTTCACTACTAAAGCAATTATCAGAAATACCGGCGAAAGAATTACTAGCCCAAGAAAACTAAACAAAATATCAAATACTTTCTTCATTATTAATTATACAATATTAGAATCTAAAGTTACGCAAGATAGGATCCTAATTTAAAAACCAATAAACTTATTCTTAGAAAATAAAATTACCACCGTCTTTAGAAACGAAAGTTACTCATTGCGTAACTTCAGTTATCAGATATCAATTATCAATTATCAATTATCAATTACTTCATCATATGATTCAATCACCGACTGTATTACTTTTTCTGTATCATCGTCAGATAACTGCGGGTAAACAGGCAGCGTGATCTCCCTTGAGTAATTATCATAGCTGACGGGATAATCATTAATGTCATAATTCCTTTCTTTGAATATCTTCAGCATAGGCAGCGGTGTAAAATGAACATTTACAGCAACTTCCCTTTTGCTTATTTCTTCAATAATTCTGTCCCTCTGATCTTCAGTAATTCCTTTTATTCTCAAAAGATATACATGATAAGACGTTTCCTTTTCATTTGTCAATGCAGGCGGCAGCTCAGCCCAGTGATATTTACCAAATCCTTTATCATACTTTTCAAAAATTTTTTTTCGTTTAATCAACAGATCATTACTGTATTTTCTGATTTGAGCAAGTCCCACCGCAGCACAGAGATCATTCAGGTTGATCTTGAATCCGGGATAAACTATATCATATTTCCAGCTGCCTCCCTGCGATTTTGTAAAGGCGTCTTTTGTCTGTCCGTTTAGTGAAAGCAATCTGAGCCATTTATACAATTCCTCATTATTAAATTTCCCAGGGAGATTAAGACATATTGCGCCCCCTTCAGCTGTTGTTACATTTTTGACAGCATGAAACGAGAATACTGTTGCATCACATAGTGTTCCGCTTTGCCTGCCTTTGTATACAGCGCCTATTGAATGCGCCGAGTCAGCCATTACAAATATCCTTCCCAGCATTCTCTGAGTTTCATTGACTGAAATAAATAATTTTTTTATTTCATCATGATTTACAATGTCATGAATTTCATCATAGTCACAGGGATATCCTCCGATGTCAACCGGAATTATCGCTTTAGTTCGCGGTGTAATTACTTTTCGTATTTTATCCGTATCAATGCAGAAATCTTTTGTTACATCGATCATGACTGCTTTTGCTCCGAGATGCATGACTGCAAGCGCCGTTGCGCAGTATGTGTATGCCGGAATAATCACTTCATCGCCTTTGCCAATCCCAAACCAGTGAAGCATCAGCATCATTGCTGATGTAGCTGAATTTACGCACAAAACGTTTTCAATGCCTGTAATTTTTGAGACTTCCTTCTCGAGTGCTTTTACCTTCGGACCGGTTGTTATCCATCCTGAGTTGAGTGAATCAAGGACTTCATTTTTTACATCATCATCAATGTATGGGGGTGAAAATGGTATCATGTTTGTAGTTGTATTAGTTAGGTATTTGTTGAAATATTATTTTTAAACTCTGAAAAACAAATGAAGTTTGTTATTTCTTAATAAACTGCGGATAGAAAAATAATCTCTGTGTTACTCTGTGTCCTTTGTTTCTCTGTGGTATTTTTTAGTCTTTTACAGAATGTTCCGTCTCTGTATTACCCTTAGGTTTTCTCAGGAACAGAATTAAAAACGGCAGACTGAAATAGTATGCGAATTCAACCGTGTAACTGTATCTCTCCAGCGAACACTCTACAAGGCTTACCATCAGCGCTTTTGACAAAAACATAATCCCGATCAGAAAAAAGATGAATGCATCCGTATCCGAAAATTTACTTTTTACTAATCTGTATGTACTTAACAAAAAAGTAAATCCGAATAATATCGTCCAAAAAATATTTCTAAACAAAAGGTTGTACACCTTTTCATAAAATTCATAAACTGTTTTAAGAAATGTCTGTCTGATCTCAATCTGTCCTGATTCCAGAACTGTTACATACTCAGAGTTGGAATGACTTTCAATCTCATCCCGGTAAAAATTTATCACCTTTTCATAATCCGCCGGATTCGATGATACCTGCTGCCATCCGCCTTCTTCAAGCTTTTTCAGAATTTTCTTTTCTAATATAATATTTCTGTATGACTTCTCCGACTCATCAAATAATATCACGGTCTTACTCACGTTCTTGAAGAACTGAATAAAATTTACAAGAACAAATTTTCCGTAAACTTCGGGATATTTTTTTATTGCATCGACATAAATGCTTCTTATCATCGGCTGTATCTCAGTGTATGTGAGAGTTGAATCATAAGCCATGATGTTATCCACCAGATTTATAACCCTGTGATAATTAAACAGAAAAACATCATAGAGCTTTGTAACCCCAAACGAATTCCTGACATATGGTCCGTCCTTTTTCGGTATCTCACTGAGTACTTTATTTATTGCATCATTTACAAATTCAGGATACTCCGGTGACGGCTCCATGAATGTTATTGTAACTCCTGACATGTTTGATTCACCAAACGGCGTAATTGTAAATGACTTCAGAGTCGCATAATTATATGCGCACAGGCTTAAAATTATTACTGTAAAAGGTAAAACAAGAGATGCATAGTATTTCAAACTGTACTTCTTAATCACAAAATAGATTGCAATTAATATGATCAACGAAACGAGAAATAGTCCTGCCGGTCTTACAACTATAGTAACTGCAATTGCCGCTGAAAATAATATCCAGTAAGAGATCTTGTTTTCCTTTAATGACATTATCAGAAATGCAGTTGTCAGTATCAGTAAATTTACGAACAATCCTTCGGTCAGCAATGCCGGCTCAAGCGCCATGTAATATGAAGAAGAAATGTAAACTGAAAGAGAAACTGCAAACAGAAGAAGAAGATTTCTGTAATACTTATTGATCACCTTTAAGAAGAATAACGATGTGAACAGAGTGAATAAACTCTGCATGAGAGATACACAGTACATTGTCTTCGAAAAGAGCCAGACAGCGGCAAGGAATGCCGGGTAGCCCGGTGTCCTTATTTCAAATAACGGAGTTTTCAGATCAAGAATGTTAAATGCTACTACACAATATGAAGCGCTGTCAAATGATATTTTCAGAAAAGAATAATGAAGGTAATACGGCAGCCGTGTAATGAGAAAAATGATTATCAGCAGCAGCGAACTGATCAGAAAAGTGTTTCTTGAAATGAAATTATTTCTTGTTAATGATATCATTTTAAATAATTTAACACTTATAATATTCCCTGTACCATTGTATAAACTTTTTCAGCCCTTCTTCAATCCGGATTTCCGGTTTGTAATCAATGAACTCGGCAAGCTCTGATGAATCCGCACATGTGATCTTTACATCCCCTGGCTGCATCTCTTTGAATACTTTAATTGCTTCCCTTCCAAGCTGCTTCTCTAATATATCAATAAAGTGAAGAAGATTCTCCGGATGCTCTCCTCCTATATTATATATTTTATATTCATTCTTAAATTCTTTTTTGATCAGCCTGAAAACTGATTCGACTACATCATCAATGTAAGTAAAATCCCGGAACATGTCACCGTTGTTGTAGACATCAATTGGTTTGCCTTTGATAATGCTGTCCGAAAACTTAAAGTAAGCCATGTCCGGTCTGCCGAATGGTCCGTAAACAGTAAAAAATCTTAAGCCGATGGTTGTGAATTTATAAAGATGATGATAAGTATATGCCATTAATTCATTTGACTTTTTTGTAGCGGCATAAAGTGAAACAGGATGATCAACATTGTCATCAACGGAAAATGGTATTTTCCCGCTGTTACCGTAAACCGAACTCGATGAAGCAAATATTAATGTCTTTACTGAATATTTTTTACAGCATTCAAGCAGATTAAAAAATGCATTTATGTTATTTCGTATGCTGACTTCCGGATTTGTGATCGAATACCTCACGCCAGGCTGTGCAGCAAGATTTATAATGGTGTCAAATTTTTCCTTTTCAAAAAGCTTCTCAAGCTCTTCCTTTTCTGCAAGGTCTGTTTTGTAAAATCTGAAATTACTGAATTCACTTAAGACCTTTAGACGGGATTCTTTTAAAGTTACATCATAATAAGAATTAAGATTATCAGCTCCGGTTACATCAAGACCTTCTTCACATAATTTTTTACTGATATGATATCCGATAAATCCCGCCGCGCCTGTTATTAATAATTTCAATGTCAGTAAATTTTAGTAAGATTAAATAGTTAGTTTAAATTTTTATGCATCTCAAGTGAATTGCCGGCAAGCTTGAATCTTACCCATCCGTTTCTTTCATATGACTTTATTGCTGCTGCGTTATCATTTCGAACTGTAAGCTCCATTAAATTTATTTTCTTTTCCTTTGCCCTGTTTTCAAATTCTCTCAGCAGTACGGAACCAAATCCCTTTCCCTGATAGTTTGCTGAAACTCCAATAACTACAAGTCCCGCTTTTCTTTCCTTCACTTCAGGTTTTTTCCCTGCTGGCTTTTTTTTCGGATTAAGATCTTTCTTTTTAAATCTCATTTTGAAATTTTTGTAAATGAGCCTGTACTTTGAAATTAATTCCTTATGGAATAATAACCACGGCCTGAGCATTATCGCTTTGATCGCTTCATTGAAGCTGTACTGAATCATGCCGCTTGCAGAGCCGGTAGCTTCAGTCCCGTCCTGTATCATACCTCCGCAATAACCAATGCATTTTTCGTTTTCCTCAATGTGAAATAAAAATCTTTTTTCATCAGTTATGTACCACTCGATCATTTTCTTCAGATATGTGATCCCCATTTTTGAACTTAAAGAATCGGGGAATGCTGACCGGTGACAGACTGCAATTTTTTCAAGATCAGTACTCTTTGAATTTATGATTTCATTCATCGCGGATTGATTTTCACAATGACATTAATTTTTGAGAAAACTTTTCTATGATAATGTTCCTGTCAAATTTTTCTTCTGCTGTTTTCCTTCCGTTAACTGACATTTCATTTCTTAACTCAATTGAATTTTTAATCTTCAGTATGTTTTCCTTTAACGACTCATAATCTTTTGGACCGGAAACAAACCCTGCTCTGTTTTCCTTAATAATTTTTGCACCTTCACCGGTCCCTGAAAACAAAACCGGCAGCCCGGCTGCCATTGCTTCATAAATCTTTGACGGCACCGCCCCATATATATTATTAACAAGAGGGATTATCGTACAATAATATTCGGGCAGTATTGCCGGGATCTCTTCCTGCTCACAGCTTTCTTAAGTATAATGTTTTTGCCGGGATTTTCTTTCAAATACTTCATCAGTTTTTCTTTTTCAGCTCCTTCCCCGTATATGTGCAGCTCTGCGCCAAGCTCTTTAAAGTCTATGTTCCTTGATATTTCATAAATTCCCTGCGCTACTCCAAGTAAGCCTGCGTAAACTATCTTTATGTTATCGCCTTTATTAAATTCTCTGTTTGAAACTTTAAATCTCCTGACATCAACACCGTTCCTGAAAAGATAAACACTCTTCCCTCCGCTCTTTTGAATATGTGCGGTTATTTCTTCAGACTGCCCCGAACAAATGAATGACTTTTTATACAAGTATCTCTCAAAGCTTTCCAGTCTTTTATATAAAAATCCATCGCCGATAACTCCCAGCTCTTTTGCTGATAAAGGCCAGATATCAGAAACATTCATGATCAGCTTTGTCCCGATGAATTTTGACAGCAGCAAAGCGCTGAATGCAAGTGTCAGAGGCGGACTTTCAACGAATAAATAATCAGGTGCCTTTTTTTTTAGAAAAGAAGCGCTGAATAAACTTGTAAATGAAAACGAGAGCATTGAAATGATTCTCGGAATTGCTCTCGCCGAAACAGAAGCATACAGCCAATATCTTTTTATTGATATTCCGTCTTTATTTTCCTCTGCGCTGAACTTACCTTTATACCCGTCAAAAATTTTACCCCTGGGATAGTTAGGCAAAGCGGTAACTACAGATACATCCCAGCCCTTTTCCTTAAAACCTTTTGAAAGCTCCAGTAACCTGTTAGGCGGCGCTCCCATCTCCGGATAAAAATATTGCGTAAGTATTGCCAGCTTCAAATTATTTTTAATATGTATGAAATTGTTTAATCCGGATATATCTCATCAATTTTTATGAATGGCATTTCATTTATGAACTCCGGCTAAAGGATCAATAACATCAAACCATTTTTGCCTTATCACAGCCCAGTCAAACCCCTCAACTTTTTTTCTTGCATTAGCTGTGATCTTTAAAAGTAACTCATTATCAGAAATTATTTTTTCAATGGCATTTACAAATCCATCTGAATCATTCTTATTCAGCAATATCCCGTCTTCACAACTTTCAATCAGAAAAGGCAGACCACCTGCGTTGGTGGAAACGACAGGTAAACCAAGAGCCATCGCCTCAATTACGCTTATAGGATGATTATCAAAATCAGTTGTGTTAATGAATATATCATAATCCTTTGATAGCTCGATCCATTCCTTTCTTCCCAGCCGTCCTGTTAATTTCAATGAATCATTTACTCCCAGTTCATTTGCTCTTTCAATGACTTTACTTAATGTTCCGTCAAGATCAGGTCCTACCATACACAGTTCAGTATCTGGAAATTTTGATCTCAGCTTAAAGAGTATCTCTATTGCAAGTACCGGATTATAAGTATCTTCGAAAGCTCTGACCCATAAGAGTTTTGTCTTAACGTTCTCTCTCTGCTTGTATTGATAATTTTCAATCTGAATGAAATTCGGTATGTACTCGGCATTAAATCCTGCACCATCAAAATGCTTTTTGAGATAAAGGGAAGGAGATATGATCTTCGCTGCATTGGAAAAAATAAATCTGCTGAATTCCGGTGACTGCCTGAGGCGGTCCGGGTACGTTCCGGAGTGAAGAATCGGAACATATGGAATTTTAAATAAGACGCATATTCTTGCAATGATGTAAGTATACCAGAATGCCTGTCCGCAGTATGAGTCAATTAGCACAAGCTTGATTTCATTTTTGTGGCTCAGAAGATTATAGAGCATGTCAAATAATCTTATGATTTTATTTTTTTTATCTGAGACTGATTTTATGTCATAGAATTCCTGAAGCTTAGGAGTAAGCGACTCTATGAAAGTTGGATTTAAACCATGTTTGGAAAGATAGTTGCCGGCATAAAGGATCATACTCGGGGTCTTCGCACAAGATGAAGAAATGCAAGACCGTACATAAATCCGGGTGAGGCTGTTCTCATTGCCGAATGTCCTAATGTCATACAGGTAAATGCAACACACATTATCAGTAATATTCTGTCGTCAGTAGATTTTAATTTAAAAAAATAACTTATGGGTGTCAATAAGATTATCAGTATTGCCACAATTCCGAAAAATCCATGCTCTGCTAACAGTCTTGAATATTCTATGTGGCAGAAATTTCCTCCCCGCTTATTTCTCCCCTTGCTTTGTTTCCCATCCCCGGTCCCACGCCAAACACCATGTTTTTCTCAAATATTTCCAGATCTTCCAGTAAAATCTGATCACGCCCGCTGTATAAATTACTTTTTTCCGGATTATACATAGACTCACCTCTGAACCTCATTTCCAGAAGTCCTCCGCTGACATCATTCACGTAATTAAACCCTAAGAATCCGATAATGGAAATTACCAATAAAGCGTAGACCATATTATTTACCCTGAGCTTAAACCCTTTATCAGTAAATGTCATTATTATCACGCACAATACTACAGCAACAAAAGGAGCCAATACTCCGCCGCGCGAAAATGTTGCAAGACCGCGGATTAAAAATGCAGACATCAGAAACAGGTCAAGATATTTTATCCTGAACAGCCTGATGTTCATAAAATATGCTAATGCAATTATAGTTATTCCTAACCCGAAAATTGTAGATACCTGATTTGGTCCGAATCCTCCGCTGGTCTGAAAATTGGATTCAGTTGTGAAGGATGCTTCCTCGAGTGATCCTGCCCGAAAGTATATCACAATGGTCATTGTTGTAATCGGATAAAGGATATTTAGAAAGATCTTTCTTAACTGTATTGCTGATATTCTTCTTTTATAAAAGTAAATGGCAGAAACCCCCAGACATAACGGTCCGGACAGATTAAATGAAACCATCTGCCTGGCTTCATTGAATGTTGGAAAATCTATTACTAACAGGGAAGGCAGCAGGAGAAAAATAAATAATATGTATATCATCGGCTTTTCCCTTTTCTCATTACCCATCATCAATCCGAGGATCAGAAATAAAACTGCAGCATACTTTGCAAATTCGTAACTTAGTGTACTGGAAAATAATCTCAACAGAACTTCACTCCCTACAAAATAGGCGGCGATCATTGGAGCCGCCTCATCCATGTTTCGATGCAGGTAGAGCCGGTACAGTCCGTATATCAGGATTCCCAAAGAATAGATCAGGGCTAATCGCGCAAAATAAGACAGTGCAAACCCTAATGCTATATGGAATCCTAATATTATTTCGCTCTTGAATTTACTGTTGTTCATTGTGAAGATTTAAAAAAATTTTGTATCCGCTTAGTGTACTTTCAAATCGATTTTCATATTTCAGGATGGATAACATTATGACCGGTTGAAAATATTTTCTAGCAGACTAACTTACATATCGTTTACATAATTTAAAATGGAAATAAATATTTCCGATGTAATTTTAATCAGTGCTGTCCAAAACGTTTTTAGTTAGATCAAAAAAGTTAGAAAGAATAACATTTTGTACTGATTTTTCCGGTGCTTGAAAACTATCCCCGGTAATTCAATTTATAATTGTTCCGGCATTTCTCAAACACCTTTAGCTTTGCTCTCACAGATTACACAGATTTCCACAGATATATTACAAAGCTCTTTCGGGTTCTGGTTCAATATAATATCCATGTCCATTCTGTGTTAATCTGTGTAATCTGTGAGAGCAATGCTTTACAATTTTAGTTTCTTAATCATTACTCATCGTTTTGGACGGATGTGAATTTTAATCAGTGCTGTCCAAAATATTTTCATAATTATATAAATGTTCAGAAAATATACAGAAATCAAGAAGAAAAAATTTTATTTAAAAAGAACCCGCCTGTGAAAAATTGCCGTTAAAAAATTCTGAACAATGACAAAAGCAAAAATTTCCTGTCTGACGAGTTCGGCAGTGTTCTTCTGCCGAACGAGGAGTTGAAATTTTTGCTGCCATTGTGAAAGAATTTTTTCACCTGCGGGAGAGTTTTCTTTGCCAAGCTTTCTTTTGCTCTTTCAAAAGAAAGCGGAGTTTTATTAAAGTAAACATCATGAATTTTTGTAAATCATATTTCAAAAATTAACGTTTTGGACGGATGTGAATTTTAATATGTTTAAAACCTATTTTACTGAAAGATTTTTGTTAAGGGTAATTTCATATAGTCCTATTGGTATATTTCTTTGATGGAATTTCCAATCAAGATTTACGGTATAATCCGGAAGAACAGGGGGAAAGATTTCTTTAATAGTGATTTGTGAATAACTTAATCCGAATTTATTCTTCAGCGTTTCAATAAACCGGGGGTTTACTATCAAAATGATGTCATTTTCTTTCAGGTCAAACCTTTCTTCATAAAACTGATGGAAAAGTCTCGCGTTCGAATACTTTATTAATGGCATTGAAATCGGAGAATTACACCAAACTTTATCATATCTGGCAGTATAGTTTTCAGCATATATATGTTCCAGAATATTTCGAAAATTATCTGAGTATTTACGGTTTGATAATTGTGAATAAGTCGGTAAGTAATGTGTTAGATAAGGTGAAAGAAAAATTATAAGAATTACTATGGAAGTTCTCACATTAACAGCGTAGTTCAAATTCCCGGCTCTCCAGAGAATATAAACAAATATATAAATATAATAATAATATGCTCCGAATAAAGAAATAAATAATAAAAAAATAAATAACATCGAAATTTCGTAAGCTACCCTTCTCATATTACTTTTTGTTGCAAATAATATTAACAGGAAAGGCAGGAAAGTGAAAGGTGAAATATAAAAATACTTTATCAAACCCCAGAAATAAGGACCATGATATGCTTCTCCGCTCGAAGCTATATAAACCCCAAAAAAATTCTCATACCATCCCTTAAAATTTATTAGAATTATAGGCAGGTAGACTAAGACAATCATAGAAATAATTAAAAGATAGTACTTCAGATAAAATCTCCATTCAAGTTTTCTTTTAACTGCTATGAATGTTATCAAAAATACAGAAAAAAAACCTCCCACTATGTGTATCAGGAAAATCACTGCTGTTATGATTGATATTAAGAATGTCTTTGTGTTGTTAATGGAATTTGAATCATTGACAAACAAATTCAATTGAAAGATCAATAAAATCAAATTAATTAATTCGTAGCGCTCAAGATAAGAATATGAAGAGGTAATAAGTGATAGGAAAATAAAAAGTTTTAAGATGCCTGAACTGTTTTTTCTTTTTAAATAACTGTTGCTTAAAATAATAACACAAATTAACAGGACGATATTGAAGAGGAAAATACTGTAAGTTTCAGAAATTTTATGAAGTATGCTGAATAAAATACTGGTTATTATTCCATACATTGGCAGAAATTGATATGGGTTCCAATAGCTGAAGGCGAAGGATGCTTCAAAAAATTTTCCATTCAATATTGAAAAACAGTGACTGAGTGCCCACGGGCCGTCAATATAAGGGTAGGGTAGATCCAGATACAATAATATCTTCCAAAAAATCAGAACACCTGCTATTATAAAATATAATAAGTTCTTATGTTCTGCAAGAATTGTTCTACCCATAATTTCTTCGTTAAGTTTTACATCAACGATGTCGGTATTATAAAAGAAATATTTTACAAATTCAAGAATAATATCATATCTTACAAATTGAATTCATAAAAATTCCAACCAATTCTGTTCAGCAAAATTAACTATTTGAAAACAAACAGGTCTGCCACAAGTTATTTTCTCAGTTCAGTTAATTTTAAAAAATTCATCCATTCGATAATATCTTCTCTTCCAGATTTTTTACATAATTTTCAAATGTAAATAACTCAGCAACCTTCAGACATTTCAGGGATTTCTCTTTTAATTTTTCTCTGTCACTTAATGCAAGATCTATTTTTCCCGCAAGCTCGTCTGAGTTTATTTTTTTTAAAAGAAAACCGTTTCTGTCATTGAAATAACTGCTGATCGAAGATACATCCGACACTATTGGCACACACCCGTATGCTGCCGCTTCGGCTATGACTTTTGGAAATCCTTCTGATTCACTAGGAAGGATTATTATGTGGGATCTCTCATACACATCTTCAATGCTCTCCCTGTCAAGGAACCCTCTGAAAGTGATCCTGATCTTTATCCCGGATGAAATCTCCTCGTATTTTTTTCTTTCAGCTCCGTCACCTGCGAATATTACTTCTTCGATCATCTCTCCTGAAATGATTTTGGTTAAAGCTTTAAGTATCAGTCCGACACCTTTGTTCTTTGTTAATGTTCCTGAAAAACAAATTGTCAGTCTGCCTTCAAAATTCTTCTTTGAACCGATCACTTCAGCTTTTCTGTATTCCACGTTGTCCATGCAGGGATTCTGAAAATTCAATATGTGAGGTTTTTGATCTTCCCATTGACCGTTAATCGTTACCTTTGACTTCTGAAGATTGTTTTCGAGCCACCACTTCTGAATGCTGTAGGACAAAGGCGGATCGTCCATTTTCCAGTTACCCGCATACTTCACCCACCGCTTTGGCTTTCTCCTCATACTGATATATGGCAGAACATACAAACCCATGGCAGTTGGAGCCCTGAACTGTACCCAGTCAACTTTATTAAGTATTGTTCTTATCTTTCTTAAATTGTAAATGGCTGTAGTTAAAACTGAGATCTTATCACTCAACTTTTCCCCACCGTAAGGTTTTAATGCTATAAAATTTATTTTATCGCTTGTATATCTTAATGAACTGCCGGGAGCAATTCCTTTATGAAGAGGCGCAATATGATATATCTCATCAAATATTTTTGAAAGATAGTTTATCTCCCGGACTGTCGAGCCCCATCCGGTTACATGATTATCTTTTAATCCCGCTGACTCCGTTATTTATTGCATCTTCTATCCCGCTGTTCTTTGATCCGATTGCCGGGAGTCCGAAATAATTTGCCTCGATCACCGCAATTCCGAATCCCTCAAAGTCCCCGTCTGACTGGCTTTCACTCAGCATTAAAAAAATATGCGACTCATTTAAAACTTTGTACATTTCATCATTCGAAAGTGAACCGTGAATCTTGATATGACTTTGCAATTTTTTTTCTTCAGTAATATTTTTGAACTTTGAAAGATCAGCGGATCTGCCGACTATGTTATATTTTACTTCCGGAAATTTTTCAATTATCACGGGTAAAGCATTTAAAACATTGTGCTGCCCCTTCCTGGGACTTATTGTCCCGATTGTCACTAAGTTCAATGCTCCCTTTTCAATGCACTTCTCTTTAATTTCCAATTCATCAATATTATCCAGATCAAACCCGTTAGGAATAACAACGATTTTTTTCTCACTCAGACTTTTTGATAATTTTGACTTTGAGAAATTTGAGACAGGTATGACAAGATCCATCTTCATTAACGCCCTGTCAATTAAAATTTTTTCAGCAGTATTGCCTGAAACAAGCTCCGACCCGTGCCCAATTGCAATGAACTTTATTTTTCCGGTGTAAGATTTTAACAGCAAAGAACTCAGCAGTGAAAATCTTCCCGAAAAAATTGTGTGTGTGAATTTTTCCTTCTTTAAAGTCTGAAATATGAGTTTGATTCTTTTCCGGTATGTCTTTAACCGGCTCTTGTATCTTTTGAAACGGACAATATTAAAATTTATTTTCCTGTCAAAATTTTCTTCAGTGGTCTTATCGACATAATCGGATACTGTCAGAACTTTAACTTCAATCTCATTTTGCTTTAAACTTTTTGCAAGATTGTATGCGTGATTTCCAATTCCTCCGGGACCCGGAGGAAATTCTGATGAGATAAGCAGTATTTTTTTATATTGACTCAATTTTATCTCCTTCCTTCAGCATCCGAGAAGCTCTTCCCCAGGAGATACCTATCTGAATTAACACTACCGGTAAAAGTAAAATTAATGTCAGTAAGCTTAGCGGCATCAGGTATTTTTTACTTTTCCATTTATAAGGAATTAACGATGGCAGTATCCCGATTATCAATGCATTTATTACATAGTCAAAAGGAAAATATTTTCTGTAAAAATATAACACGCTGGGTATTGGTCTTGGCGCAAAAAAATTCTTGGGACGAAATGCATCCCACGAGCCCATCTGTCTCAGACCACCTGTTCCGATCTTAAGATGAAGCCGCTTCGCATAAGGATTGGATATGCTGCTGAAACCCGCGAGATAAGCTCTGAGTCCAAACTCTCCGTCGCCCATTCTTTGCCTGTCAAACTGCCTGTCAAACATTCCTGTATTCTCAAAAACTTTTCGCTTCACTAATGCATTTCCAGAATCGAACTGATCCGCCCATCTGAAGAAGCTGTAATTTGCCGGTATGGTATCGCCCACCTTCGACAATGAAACTCCTGCCGAAATGTCTGCATTAAAAAAATCCAGCCCTTTAAGATGCTGTGAGATCCAGTCAGGATCAATCCGTGAATCATCATCAAAGAAAATAAGATAATCTCCCTTTGAATTTCTTATAGCTTCGTTTCTTGCCAGCCATTGTCCCTTACCCTCCTGAAATATCAGTTTGAAGTTAAGGCGGTATCTTTCATAGAAATTTTTATCAGGAGAATCTGTCTGATCAACAATTATGACTTCAAAATTTTTATAATCCTGATTTTCAAGATCTTCGAGTACATCTTTCAGATATTCATAACGGTTTAATGTCGGGATGATGATGCTCACAAGCGGACCTGACGCAATTAATGAAGATGAAAAATCTCTATATCCTTTATACCTTAAGTGAGGATTTATAAGATCAGCCTTCTTTACATCTTTTGTTTTCAGAAAAGCTTTTACCTCTGAAAAAGGATTATTAAAACTAATTATGTTCTTCAAAAAAAAATAATATAAGCTTTTCTTTTTATAATACTTCCTGTTGAAAACATAGTTGTCTTCCAGTGTCGGCTTCTCTTTGTGAATAAGCTCATCCGGCGGAATATTTGATCTGAGCAATACTCCTTTATTCCATAACTGAAATCCAATGTCTAAATCTCTGGCAGCTTTGGTTGAGAATCTGCTGTCTTCTTTAACCAGATCCCTGCAATCTTCAGGAATTTTCATTAATGATGAATTGAAATAACACGTTGGAAATGAATCTGAAGTTTCCGGGAACAAATTGAAGTACCAGGCGGGATTCAGGACTTTAAGTATTTTAAAACTTTCTGCTGTCTTCACAAATTAAGATCGGTCTCATTAAAATATTATAATTTTCAGAACACTGTTTTGTTATTGCGGTTTGATCTGTGTTTCAATATCAGAGTTTTCTTCAGAGCTGCCTTTTAATGCAATTGCAAAGACCGGGAACAATATGTACGGGAAGTTATATCTTGCGCCTGTTTCAGATATAGGAATTAAAACCATAAAGTAAGCAAGATAAGCCCAGAGTATATACACAGAGACTGCAGGAAATTTTTTTATCCTTACTAAATATAATATCGAAAGGAATAATATCAACCAGAAGAAATAATTTTCAATTGTTTCAAAAAATATTCTCAGCAATTCTCTTGATCCGTATTCTGAATCATTAAAAAATATGATGTAGTCCAGTTCTGCCTTCCGGAGAATTTAATTATTTTAAATGGCATGCCCTTCACGTAATTTCCGGGATTTTTCTTAACAAATTCCAGTGTTTCATTTTTCAGTGCATCGTCAAATTCCACTTCTGACAAATGCGAATATTTTTTTAATATCGAATCCGGAACACCGTTGTATCCTCCCAGCTTAGTAAAATCTTTTGTTACATTGGAGCTGTATAAACCCGTGCCTGTAGTAGGCATTAGTCTCACTTTCCCGTAAACATTATAATTCCGTATGATCCACGGAGAATAAAATATTAAACAGAATAAATACGCATATCCCAGCCTGCTTATGAAAAATGAAATACTCTGATCCCTGTGCTTTTCATAAAGAAACGGAATCAGTATCAGTATCATAAGGAAATTAAACCGGATATACATTTCAGCGGCAAGCAATGCTCCTATTAAAAGCAGTTGATAAAATTTTCCCGTATAGTTTTTTAAAACTATGAACAGGAGTATTACAAAGAAGAAAAATGACAGCTGTGTATTGGAGTTCGACGCCATGAACAGCATGTTTGGAGATATCGAGAGATAAAGGAATGCAAAGAGCGCAGCTATGTTTTTCAGATCCCTGAATAAATAATACCCGGCAATCAAAACTCCGAAAGAAAACAAGATCATTACTATCGCATAAGTGACAGGGTGATTATAAATTGTCAGTCCGACGGCAAAGATCGCAGGCAGTCCCGGCTGACGGAAGTTTCTCAACTCAACACCTGTAAAATCATAAAACTCTCCTTCCGTTGCAAGTCTCTGACCAAGCAGCTCGTGTTTTTCATAGTCGCTTTCCTGTACCGGTCTGTCATAAAAATCATGAACTGCAATTACCATTCTGAAGATTATACCCGTCAGTAAAATGAACTTAAATATCTTTTGGTTTGAAAATTCAAATTTACCCTTTTTAAAAATCCTGTAAACAAAATACAGTGCCAGTACTATGATTATAATTTCTATCCTGTAATCAATAAAATCATACTTCACAGATGTGTATAAACGGTTAAACAGTCCTGAAAGAATCAGCAGACTGAGTATGATTATGTTTCCCCATCTGCCGAGAGAATGGTATAATTTCAATAATCTATTCATCAGATTTTTCTCTTTATGATTTTAAAACTAATTAATTATTTAGTTGAAGCTAAAGAATAACTTGCCTTATCCGTTTTACTTATCTGAATATTCCTTTAACTCATTTCTCCGAAAAACTCCTTAATGCTCTCAATTACATAGTCCAGGTCTTCATCAGACAATTCATAATACATTGGCAGTCTCAATAAATGATCAGTATAGTAGTCGGAATTTTTCATTTCAGTTTTTTACTATTCTTGTTTTTATAGAAAGGACTTTTATCGAGAGAGAGATAATGGAAGACTGCATAGATTCCCCTTTCCTTTAAATATTCAATCAGCCTGTTTCTTTCTTCGAGGCTCCGGCATAATACATAAAACATATGAGCATTGTTTGTTGCATACTCAGGGATGCCTTGGAATTTCAAGAATCCTTTTTTCAGAAAGCTCCTTAAGGTTCCTGTGATAATAATTCCAGATATGTTTTCTTTTTTCTGAATGTCATCAAGATTCTCAAGCTGCGCAAAAGAAATGCCGCAAGAATATCAGACGGAAGAAAAGATGAGCCAATATCCACCCAGCCGTATTTATCCACCTCGCCTCTGAAGAAAGCCGAACGGTTAGTTCCCTTTTCGCGTATTATTTCAGCGCGTCCCGAAAATTTGTCATCATTTATAACAAGCATTCCGCCTTCACCTGATATTACGTTCTTAGTCTCGTGAAATGAAAATGCTGCAAGATGACCAATTGAACCTAAAGGTCTTCCTTTGTAAAAGGAATCAATTGAATGCGCTGCGTCTTCAATGATATATAAATTGTACTTCCCGGCTATTTTCATTAAAGCATCCATATCAGCAGCTATACCGGCATAGTGTACAACTATAATTGCTTTTGTCTTTGGAGTTATGAGTTCTTCAATTTTATTTACATCTATGTTCGGACTTTCTGTCTCGCTGTCACAAAAAATAATTTTCGCCCCGCGCAACACAAAGGCATTCACAGAAGACACAAACGTATAACCCTGCGCGATTACTTCGTCTCCGGGCTGCGTGTCTATAAGAATCGCCGCCATTTCCAGAGCATCCGTGCAGGAAGTTGTCAGCAATACTTTTTTAAATCCGTATTTTTTTTCAAAGAACTCATGACACTTCTTTGTAAATAAACCGTCTCCGGATATCTTTCTCGTTTCAACAGATTCCAGAATGTACTTCGTCTCTTTGCCGGTTAAGTATGGCTTATTAAATCCTATGTGACGTTTGCTCAAAAGTGTTAGGTATTAGGTATTGTGTATTGTTGTTTGTGTATTGTGTATTGTGTATTGTTGTTTGTGTATTGTGTTGTATTTCATTATTAATTATTAATTTATTAATTATTAATTAGAACAGCGAGTCCCACTCCTGCTTTCCCGTAACTGTTACCATTATAAAGCATATACCTTTTTCCTTTGAAATCATACAGATAAGAATATTCTATCATCTCCGAATCCCATCCGCTATCAGAAACATCCATTTCAATTTCCTGATCTTTCCTTTCCCATTTTATTCCGTCTTTGGATTCTGCATATCCTATCCTGTATGTCCTTATATTTTTGCCTTCCCTGTATGAATACCACATTTTATAAAGCCCGTTTTCCTTTAACACAAACGGTCTTGCAATAGCATACTCAGATTTGTTTTTTAAAATCAATGCACACAATTCCTTCACGTTTAAAGTTTACCCCGTCTTCAGACTCAGCATAACGGATGTTATAATAATGTTTCAGCGCGCCTTCCTCTTCAGTCCATTTTATCAAAGACACGTACCAGATTTTCCATTTGCCTTCATCTTTCATAACATAAGGAGCGAATGTAGAATAAGGGTCAACTTCATTTGAATAAAGCACCGCCGGACCTCGCGACTTTTTTACAAATGTCTTTCCTTCGTCAGCGCTGATCGCAACTCCATTGAAAGAAAAAAACGGAACATTCTTTCCGAGCGTCCATCCGTTATAATATAAATATTTTTTATTCTCATGACTGACAATACAGGTTGGCATTATTCCTGAATCATCATATGCACCAAGCTGTCCAAGCCGAAGCACCGGCTCGCTGCTGATTTTCAATACCTCCAAAGGATTATTCAGATCAATTTCTATGAAAGCTCCCTGCGATCTTCCGTCTTTGTCTCTTGCTGAAAAATATATTCTTGCCTTCTCATCTTCAAGCATATCTATCACAGGCATCATCGCATGTGTCTGCATCCAGTCATATTCTCCCTTCGGACAGAATATCATTCCGAGCTTTTTCCAGTACTGCATTTATATCAATAATTTTTTAAAAAATATTCACCGCATCAAAACCATACATACATATCAACTTTTAACTTTCAACTTTTAACTTTTAACTAATTTGTATCTCATCACTTTTTTTATCAAACAAAGTCGATCGTGCCGGAAGATAAACACCTTTCTCTACAGTATCTTTCATAATTATTGCCCCTGCTGCAATCAGTGTCTCAGGTGCAATCGTTATAGCATCACGTATGGTTGCATTCACTCCGATGAAACAATTTCTCTTTATTGTTACAAATCCGGATACGACGACATGTGAAGATATGAAATTGTGATCTTCTATCAATACATCGTGACCAATGTGATTACCACTCCAAAGTACAACATTATTCCCGATCTTTACATATGGCTGAATTGTATTGTCCTCGAGGATAAAGCAGTTGTCACCTGTTGGAAATTGTGAAAGGTAAGTACAATGCGAACTTATATAATTTGCCATTTTATATCCTTTTGCTTTGCACTCATTGTAGAGATTCTCCCTTATCTTGTTCATGTTGTTATAACCGACTGCAACAAACGCTTCAAACTCTGCAGGCGGATATTTTAATTCAAGCTGCTCTAACGCTGTCAACGGAAGTTCTTCAAATACAGGATCAGTTATGTATTTTTCATTCACCGAGAATGCTGATACTTCATACTCTGAATCTGTTGTAAAAAATATTTTGCCAGCCTTGCATTTGAAGTGCTGCCAATGATGATAAGTTTTTTGGTTTTCGTTTTCATTTAAATGATTTCATGAAGTTAGTTGCATTCGGACCTTCATTGAATATCAGATCAAGTATGCTCACAGCGTGCGTAAACTCCCCGTACAGCTGATCATAAACCGGATATCCCGAATAGTCGAAATAATGTATTTTGATATTTTCTTTTTCAAAAAGCTCTTCGTTCATATATGCTTTTGCCGCAGGACCGGAATAATAGTCAGTTGCGCCGGCTGTCCTGCAGATATCTACAAGCCGTTCGGTCTTTTCTTCCAATAATTTAAATTCACCTGACCATCTCATTTTTGTTTTTATCCCGAGTATTTCACATACAGCAGATATGAATTTGAAATTTACTATACTTAAAAATTCTTCTTTATCGTTAAGATAAAGTTCTTCGAATATGTTTTTGTATTCACTGAAATATTTTGCTTTGGAATAATTATGCTTTATTGTGCTCCAGTGTTTTTCTCCCCAGTCCGGCTCGCTTATTCTTGTCTCGTTGATCTTTTGGAAGTATTTACCTTTTACTTCCACAGGCACAGTAAGCCATTTCACCCCGTCACGCGTTTTGATCTGATTCCTGTTGCGCCAGTCACGGCGTGTGTACTGCATGTCATCATACAATATGAATTCATCAACCATGTTAATGGAATCGAAGTATCCTTTCCATGGAATGTAATTTGACTGAGTGATTATAATTTTATTCAATCTATAAATTTATTTTCCTGTCTATTATATAAAGCGGTCTTTCTTTCGTCTGCTCAAAGATCTTGCCTATGTAAATGCCGGCAATTCCTACGCTCATTAAGATAAGTCCCGTTGAGAAAAGTATTGCAACTATCAGGCTGGGCCAGCCCGGCTGAAACTTTAGTAGAAAATAACTCAGTACAATTGCAATCCCTCCTAGTAAAGAAAGAATTGAAATTAACAGTCCGCTATAAATGGACAATCTTAGTAACTTGTCCGAATATGAGGTCCATCCCTGTATCGCAGTTGCAAAGAGCTTTGTAATTGAATAAGTCGAACTCCCTTCAAATCTTTCCCTGTGCTCAACCGGCACATACGTTGATTTAAATCCTACCCATTTTATCAGCTGTATGTAAAGACGGTCATGATCCTTCAGTTTAAGAAATTCATTCTTTACCCTTTCACTTATCATTGTCATTGATCCGACATTAAGATCATAATTTTTATCCGAAAAAAGATTGAACAGAGAATTATAGATCTTTGCTGTTATCATTTTAAAAAACGAGTGCTTCCTCCCTACGCGCTTTGTGAAGACAACTTCATAGCCGGCATTGAATTCTTCCAGTAATTTTTTAATGTGAACCGGATCGTCCTGAAGATCACAATCCATTATTACAATTATTTCTCCCGAAGCTTTGCTTAATCCCGCGGTGATCGCATAGTGCTGCCCGAAATTTCTGCTGAGTTTTATTCCTTTTACTTTCTCATTCCTTAAACAATTTTCTTCTATTTTTTCCCAGGAGTTATCTCCGCCTCCGTCTTCGACAAGTATTATTTCATAATTTTCTGTCAGCTTTGAAAGTTCTTCAGATAATCTTTTTACCAGTTCATCTACTATCTTTTCCGATTTGTAAACAGGACTTACAACAGATATCAAATTCTCTTTTCGACTCATTCAGTAAAAAATTTATTAAATTTTTTCTTCTGCCCTTCAATGGTAAATTCAGTTTCAACTCTTTTTCTTGCATTCATTGCAGTTTCTTTTCTTTTGTGATCAGGCAGATTGATTACTTCCGTTATCTTTTCTGCAAACTTTTCCGGACTTCTTCTTTTCACCACCCAGCCGGTAACTCCGTCAATTACATTTTCCTTTAAACCTTCCGCATCACTCACTATGCACTGCAAACCCGTCGCCTGTGCTTCAAGTACCGATACACAGAATCC
Source organism: Ignavibacteria bacterium (assembly GCA_016710985.1). GTDB lineage: Bacteria > Bacteroidota > Ignavibacteria > Tepidaquicellales > Tepidaquicellaceae > JAGPCH01. Next base: position 129,372 of record JADJTX010000012.1, on the reverse strand, counting down.
TTCCTGCATGCTCGGCTGTAAATAAATATCAGACTCACGCATATATTCATTTATTTCCTTATGCTCCTTCTTTCCTAAAAAATTTACTTTATCCTGAAGTCCGCTTTGATAAACTGCAAATGTCAGACGCTCAAGCTCAGCGCCTTCTCCGATAATATTGTATGTGAAATCAATACCCCTTTCATTAAGTATTTTCATTGCTGAGATGGAAGTCTCGTAATCCTTTATCCAGTTAAGTCTGCCGACTGTGAGTATTTTTATTTTTTTATTTATTTTACCGATTTCGTCTTTAACTTTAAATGATGAAATGTCAATTGCAGGCGTTATCTTTTGAAATTCAACTTCCTTCGGCAACCCAAGACTCAGCGCTTTTCTGTACAAATAGTCTGATATCGTGTGAACTTTATCCACCTTCCTCCACAGATTTTTGTAGCAGTCCTTGTTCTTCAATGGAAAAACATTTATGTCATATCCTCTGAAACTGATGCTCATCTTTGCTCCTATCGCCTTTGCAACATTTTCTCTTTTCAATATCATTGTCGTAAATCCGAAATGAATCCGGTCTAATTTACCCGATAGAATGTGCGAATTTATGTAAACCGATTTCAATGATTCTGAAAATGATTTACCGGTTTTTGATTCAAGCCTGATTAAATTAACTGTGATAGCCGGATTCTTTATGAATGTTTTTATAAGCACAACTGCAAATAAACCTGACTGTTTAAAACTCTTTTTTTCAAATACCGGGTAAGAACTTTTTACTTCATAACTAAATTTATTGCGGGCTTTTTTATTGCTGAAAACTATTATATAATGACCGGATTCCTGAAGACCTTTTATTTTGGAATTAAAAAATGTTTCCGAATATCCAGGAACTTCGGGAAGGACAATACCAATTCTCATTAATTATTTTTGAGAATTGATTCATAGAAATCAGTGAATTCACGAATTTGCTTTTCACGTGTAAATTCCTTTTCGATTGTTTGTTTTCCTTTTAATGCAAGATCCTTTTTTGCATTGAACTCAGTGCCGATGAATTGTATGACCTTAGCGGCAATGGTTTCAGGATCTCTGACAGATACTGTGTATCCGTTATTATTGTCTTCAACTACTTCACTCATTCCCCCGCAATCCGTTGTAATGACAGGGACACCAACTGCCATGGCTTCTAAAACTACATTAGCAATTCCTTCTTCGACACTCGGCAGCAGAAGCAAATGCGAGCTCTGAAGCTTCATTATAAGCTCTTCATGTTTCAATCCCTGAATTATTCTGACTTTTTCACCAAGCCTGTATTCGTCAAGAAGAAATAATATTTCTTCGGGAATTACTCCCTGGGCAACTATTGTATAGTTAAAACTTATCCCTTTGTCGGCTAAGATCTTCATTGCATCAAGCGCGTAATGATAACCTTTTTTCCAGTGAAATCTTCCGACAGATATTATTTCAAGTTTCGTATCACCTCTGAATAATTCTGCATACTTTTCAAATAGCTCATCCTTTACACTGGAATGAATGACTTTAATTTTTTTTTCGTCTGCTCCGTATTTCATTGCTTCAGCAGCGATCGCATTTGATACTGCGTGAAACCCGTCTATTGAAGGGAAATTTTTTCGGTATGCTTCAGCTAAATTTTTATCCAGCAGCGGGGAATAATTAATGTGAGCTCCTCTGAGACTTAATGCGACTTTACAATCAAATAATTCAAACAATTCCGGATACATCTCGACTGTCTTTGCCCATTGTATGTGAAATATGTCCGGCTTGTTATTTAATACCGGAAGCAATACGCCTGCATTTTTAAAAAATGATTTTAAACTTTTATTCTTTTCACGCACTGTTTTGTGAAATTTAAAAAATAGTTTACTGTCTTTAAAAAATAATTTAACAGACTCTTTAATAACAAAAAATACAAGCTTCAGATTATTGACAGGCGTTGGATAAGCCTTTACATTTCCGGAATAGCTTACATTTTGCGTTTGCTTGCCGAATAATAAAATCTCAAACCCTGAGTTACATAATCCCTCTATTAAATTTTCTATGAAAGTTGTTGAGGGAATGTTACCTGAATAAACAGCGATTTTCAAGGTAGCTTATTTTTAAATTTTCTGCTGAATACTGAAAGTGTAAGAAGCATACTTACCGGATGCGAGTAATATACCGGATCTGAATTCTTAAATTTATTGTAAAATTCTCTTGTAATTTCTGCCGGAATGAATTCCGAAAAAGATTTATTCTCAAATAAATGTTTACTTAAATTTTTATCATTTTCTTCACCTGTAAATTGTATCTCCCAGTTCCTTGTCGTAATTTTATCATTTAAAATTCTTTCTCTGAAGATGCGCTTGCCTTTATTTAAAATTCTTAACGGAAGCCTGCCGGTACTGCTAAATTTTTTGTAATTGAATAAATTAAGGGGATCGTATGGCTGCCAGGAAATTTCAGCTAACTTTGGATTTTTCATTTTTATGTACTCGATCTGGATCTGTCTGCCTGATAAATAATCTTCCGGAACTGTGCATATGAATTTACACATTTCATCTTCATAATAGGGCAGAGACAATTCATGAAATTCACTGAATACGTTCATGTTAGCGCTTGTCCATCTCGGCGCCCAGTAAGTTGACTTAAATGCCCTGATCCTGGAATTCACATTATCTATTTTAATATTCATCAGCAATAAGCCTATTCTTTCACTAAGATACTGACTGAAATTTCCCTTAAGCCCCCATGAATTCCATAGAGATTCCGCAAGTTCAGCTCCGCCTTTTCTCAAAACCTTTTCTTCATGAAATTGATCTGCTCTTCATCCGTAAGACGCTCATCAACACCCATATCATTAAACAGCACATCACCCCAGTGTCCGAGGTAAAATATATCGCCGAGTTTTTTTATATCATCGATAAAAGCCATCTGTCTGGGATGTGTGAAATCCGCATAACACTCATTTATATCAGCAAGCCTGTCAATTACTTTCCAGAGATAACCCTTTGGAATGATGTATTCAGTGAAGGGAAATGTTTTCACAACTGAGATCTCTCTTCCGTATTTTGTCTCATCAAAGCTTCCGGAAAATTTGTATGAATAACTATTTACCTTAGTTTTATTTTTTAATACAGCAGCCTGTGTCCGGCTGTCCAGTCCTCCAGAAAGAGGTAGTATGACATTTTTATCTTTGATCTTATCATAAGTTAACTTCTCAAAAAGATGCGCAAATTCCTCAAGTGTTTGTTTGAAAGTAATGTCTCTCGGAGAATAGTGCCAGTCCCAGTATTTTCCCGAACTCTTAATAATATCATTCTCATCAATTTCGTATTCCGTAAACGGCTGAAGGGTTTCCCTGTCATTGAAGTAAGTATCCTTTTCAAGAAAAAATCCTAACGCAGTAAATAAGCAGATCGCTTTGAGATCTAAAGAATGATCACCTTCTGTCTTACAAAAGGTCTGCTTCCATGGGATTACCGGTGTCTTCACACTGCTTCCTGTCATTTACTTTTAAACAGATCGAATCTCAGTTTTGCTGAAACTTTTGAAGCGATGTTAAACGGTAAAATCAGGTCAAGTAAATAATCCTTGAAATACTTCTTCTCAAGTTCCGGATATGATCTCAAACCTTTGATCAGATCCTTTCTGCTTCCAAAGTATCCTTCACCGGATGCCATCTTCTTCAGACATTTGTAATACATAAACTCCATCTCTTCAATCAGATCTTTATTCCCGGGTTTGTTCTTCAAAAAATCAATCACCCATTTATAAAATACCAGATTCCACTCATCCATTTTTCCGCTCTGAGTCGCCAGTCTTAAAGTAGAATCCTGATGCTTTCTGTACTTGAGCAGAATTTCGTCATCATAGAAGATGCTGAATCTGTCTGCAAGCTTGACCCATAGCACGATATCCTCTGAGCCCTTAATTGATTCTTCATATCCTCCGACTTCATCAAAATGTTTTCTCCTAACAAGTGTTGCGCTTGGAAGTGGAGTACCGCGGAAACTGCTTAAAAATATCCTTACAAATTCAGGCGGGCTGTAAACACGGCTGCTTAAGCCTTCTCCCCTGTATCCGACCGGCTGTTTGAATGACCTGTCTTTATACCAGATTAAAGATGGACCCCATATCATCGAGCAATCTTTCATGCTGTCAAAAATACCCATCTGATATGACAGCTTATTTGTATGCCAAATGTCATCCTGATCAATGAAAGATATTATTTCTCCGCATGATTTTTCTACAGCCCTGTTTCTCGTATAAGCTGTTCCGAAATTAGCGTTGCCTTTATGCTCAAAATAAAATACTCTGTCTTTGTTTTCGTCTGCAATTTTTTTTGCGAGCTCCTGAGTACCGTCATTGCTGCCGTCATCAAAGAATATCAGTTCCCAGTCCTTGTAGTCCTGTGAAAGTACACTTTCAACTGTATCGGATAACATTTTCGATCCGTTATACAAAGGAGTTATTATGGAAATTTTCGGCATTATAATTATTTATTTATGTATAGTAATCCGTTTCCCATTATGCTGCTTCCGGGTGTAATGAACTCTTCATGCCTGTACCCTGATTTAATTTCATTCCAGAATTTATGTACGCCATACCCTTCCCGGAATGTATTTATGTCATGAAAACCGATAAGACCATTCTCAGACATAAATTGCTTATAAATTTCAAAATCTTTTTTTATTCCGCTGTATGTGTGATCCCCGTCTATGTAAAGGAAATCTATTCTTTCGTCCTGCAGAATTTCTTTCAGCTTTGCTACAGTATCCGCCGATTTCGAATCCCCTCTTATGAAATGCTGATGAGTGTTTGATCTGTCACTGATGAACTCCCTGAAAAATTTTATTCTCCGGACATCGTACCCTCCTCCGTATTCACCATCGGGAAGATCAATGCTTATCAGTTTTTTTGCTTCCGGAAATATTCTGCTCCAGACAAAAAATGTTCCGCCGTTCCATGTACCGATCTCTACGATCACTTTCGGGTTATGCATTTTAATTTTTTCACTAAGCTCTTTAAGTTCGGAATTTATCTGTGCAAGCCGGATTTTATCATAAAATCCTCTTCCTCTGTATTGGTTGATTGAATTTAAAACATCATCAATATTCTCCGACGGTAAAATCTTTTTCAGATTCCTTTTTGAAATCTGAAATGCAGCAGCGTCTTTCAGTTTTCCATATATACTGTTTTCTTTGCTCATATTATTTTTTTTTTGCGATTGAATAAATAGTAGTTTCAGGAAGCAAACGGGAAATTTTAAATATTCCGTCTGCAAAAAACTTTCTGTGAATTCTCCTTAAAAGGAATCCAATGCCGCTTTCATCTGAATGCTTTTGCGCAAGCAGCTGAGGCAACGGATATTTCAGCTGTAAAAGTTTTTCGTTCTTTTCTCTTGTAAGAGAGATCATGGCTTTTGAATCATCAAATGTTAATTGTGAAAAAAGTTCTTTAGTGCCGTCATAAGTAAATCTCCATAAGTCAAGAGGCATTTTTGTTATTTTTCTTACATAACATTCGGATAATATGGCAGTCCCTTCCTTCTTCAATAATAATGCCAACGATTCTGCGGCTTTGAACGGATTTCTGACATGCGTCAGGACTTCCATGCAAATTACAGTTGAGAAATGACCCGTATGATTTTTAATGAAATCAGAATTAATATCCGTAATGTCCACAATATGATCAACACCTTCACCTTCAATTATATCTATACCGGTTATGTCTTTGAATCCTAATCTCTCCAGGCTCGTTTTAATATTTTCTTTATCAAAATCATATTGCTTTGAGCCGAATATCAATATCGGCTCCGATATGAGCGCTTTATTTAATATTAAATAACTTATCTGGTTTCCTGTTGCCAAAGAATATCGTTTAAATTTTGCGAATGAATGAATTTTGCTTCAGGCCATCTATTATAAATTTCATCAAACATTAATTTCAGTTCTTTGATACTTCGGGCTCTGTATCCTGGTGCGTATCTTCCCGCAAAATTAACCCTGTGAAAATCAATTATCGCCGGCATTTTGCTGTCAAAAGCATTAGCGACAGAAGCAATACACTGTTCGTGAAAATAACCGTAATCTTCATGCGGGTCTAGTCTTGCTCTTCTGACTGACCAGAACATTCCTTTCCTTTTTTGGAAATAAGGATATCTGAATTTTTTATTGTCCGAAGTCAAAAGGCGGTTTGATGATTGCACAAGTGTAATGCCGTTTTCCTTTAGCATCTTTTGTAATTCATTATCGAGTATGAACGTAGGCGGAATCACTGTCTTTGAACGGAATCCAAACATTTCATAGAACACATCTGAAGCTTCACTGAATCTGAATGATTCTTTGTTCTTAGTACTTAATTCTCCATGAAATAATTTCAGCCTGCCTTTAACAGTCGATTCCCTCAAGAAAAATTTTTCATTAAATGCTTCTCTTCCGGTTTCTGTATCAAAATATTGTTTTAATTCTGATATGTTGTAATGACTGTAACCGTGAAGCTGAGGAAAAATGAATTTATTTTCTATTCCGGTTTTGTATGACTGTCCTAAATCGTTCTCGTTATTAAATCCTTTGCTTATCGGAATAAAGTTTAATTTTTGCTGACTGGAATAATCTATGTTATGAGTAATAAAATTGGCGGTGATGACAGGCGGAAATTCAAATTTGTTTTTATAATTTCCCAGCACCTCATACAATTCATTCAGGTCTTCGGATGTTTCAAGTGAATCATAGCTCCATCTGGTTAATTTGTCTCTGCCGTATTTTTTTTCCAGTCTCCTGATCGAATCTTCCGTTAATCCCCTTTCAAGTCCCCAGTCATCACTCTCTATTATAATATACTTCTCATTAAATTTCTTCCTTAAATAATAAGGTAAATATTCAAAAATTTTTAAGGGATTTTTCAAATAACAAATTTTTCTTTTATTTTTTTTTGTCTAAAATATTCTTATACAACTGCTCAAGAAGGTTTATTTCATTTTCAATTGAATATTTTTTCTTAATAAATTCTTTCTGCCTGCTTATTCTTTTAATTCTTTCTTCCTCACTCATTTCAACAGCTTTCAGAATTTTATTTGCAATGGAACCGGGATTTTCAGATTCAAACAATTGATCCTGAAATTCTGTGAATTGATCTCTTATCCCTGGTACGTCACTACCATAACTTAAAACACCGCTTGCCATCGCCTCAAGCACTGAGATCGGACCTCCTTCACCTTCCTTCTTTGATGGTAAAATGAATATATCTGCAACGCTGAAATATGATTTTATGTTATTCTGCTTTCCAGTAAAAATTATCCTATCCCCGAGATTCATTTGCCTGACAATTTCTTTCAAACTATCTGCATACTCTGTCTTGTCTTCACCTACGATCAGTAGCTTTGCGTTTTCAAAATCCTCGTTTATCAGACTGAATCCCTTGATCAGATAATTTATGCCTTTTATAGGTAATATGTTAGCTATAGTCAATATTATAGGATAGGCTCCTGCTAAATTATACTTTTCAATCAATTCCTCGTCTCTGCTCAAATCTTTAAATTCAGTCAGATCAATTCCGATTGGAATTAGAGTATGCTTAGTTGTTTTGTTAAAGAAAACTTTTATCATTTCAATATTCTGCGGTATGATTGCATCTGCAAGTCGTGATCTTATCTTCCAGGCGTTGCTTCCCCATCCCATATTTTTTTTTGTGTACACCCATTTTATTCCGCTTAGTTTAGCTGCTAATGCTTCTGAATAATCGTCTGAATAATTATAAGAATGTATTATGTCCGGATTGATTTTTTTTAAGAACCTAGATAATTTCATGACATTTTCAATCCCTTTCAGTCTGGGCTTCATAGGTACAGAGAATTCGGCAATGTATATCGGAATGTTAAGAGCTTTAGCTGAATTAAAAAGATCACCTCTCTCATGACGGCAGCATATGCTCGGCTCAAATATATTCTTATCAAGTCTGGAAATTTCATTGATCAAAGCTTTTCCGCTGCCGGCTGAATTGAAGTTTGGTATTGTATATAATATTTTGATTTTTTTTCTGCTCACTATTTACTGATCTTATGAAATAACAAAAAAACTAACAAACTTTCATTCATGTAATTGATTTATAAAGTTCTTTGTAAGAATTGTCAACAATTTCAGTTGACCAGTTTTTAACAGCTTTTACACGCGCTTCTTCAGTTATTTTCTGAATTCCGCTTTTATCTTCAATTACACTTTCAATGACTGATGAAAGTTTTCCAGCATCACCTTTCTCAAATACAAAACCGTCTTTCCCGTTTTTTATTTGCGCTTTTGCTATTTCGGGAATGTCAGAACCAATCACTACAAGTCCGCAGGACATTGCTTCAAGAATTGAAATGGGAAAACCTTCCTTACTCGATGGAAGAATAAAAATATCCGAACTCTTCATGTACTCATCCACGTTTGTTACGTTCTCTTCCTTAAGCATGACTTTTCCGGACAAATCATTGGTCTTAATTTTAACTTTGAGATCTTCAATGTATTTTTTATCATACTTATATGTAGGTCCGGCTATCAATAGCCTGAGTGCCGGAAATTTTTTCTCGATTTGTACAAATGCATCGAGTAAAATATGCACTCCTTTCCGGACATTTATTCCTCCAACAAATAAAATGATTATCCCTTCCTCCCATAATCCAAGCTTTTTCCTAAGCTCCTTTTTCTCATCATAATTAACCGGCTTAAATTTATTAATATCAACCGAATAAGGTATCTCTGCAACTCTCTCCATTGGTACTTTTGACTTCTCAAATATCTCTGTGATTACATTTGACTTGCTTACATACCTGTCTGCCATCCTGTAAAATATATATCTGATAAATTTAGGTTTCAGATAATCTTTCCATCCTGTAAATCTTCCGAGTGATAACGGATCATCGTCTCCCACAAGAGAAGTTTCCGTAATTACTTTCTTACCTAATATTTTTGCTATGAAAATAGATACCCTGTTAAATGCAAAACCGGAATTAAAATTATGAATGTAATCATATTTTTTTCTGAGTTTCCACATTGGTTTTACCAGTACCCTGAAGCAGCTCCACATGTGATAGTACTGCTGGAAATATACCAGAATTCCTTTCGCATCTTTCGGGTTTTCCGGGAAAGTAACTGAATAAACAAAATCATATTTAATGTTACTCTCACCGTATGCGCCTGTCCTGTCCCATCCTATGACAATCACCTCTGAATCAGGATTATCATTTAATCTGTTCGCATACTTAAAAGCAGCGACTTCAGCACCGCCGTAAGCAGGCGGTAAGATAGCAACAACTATGCAAACCTTTAATTTTTCACTCACCGGTTTCAACTCGTATAACTTTATTTTATTGGTTTTATAAATTGATAATTCTTATGCATGACTTTGTAAAAGAGCGCTGACCCTGCTATAAATTCAGGTTAATCAACTCTTCATAAAAATACTCAACAGGATCTTTCGGGATTTTCATACGTGCATACTCTCTGGCTTTTTGCCCGATTGATTTCCATTCCTCTTTTCTGCTCCAGGCTCTTTCCAGCGCTTCGTCTGCAAACTCAGCTTTAGGCGCTTTTGCTAAAAAACCGTTTACACCATCTGTAACAATTTCAGGATTGCCGCTGACCTCTGTAACAATTCCAAATCTTCCGCATAGCATCGCCTCTACAAGCGCAAGCGGAAGTCCTTCGTATCGTGACGTCAGTATCAATGCGTGACTATTTTTCCAGATCACTTGCGGATCAACATGACCCGCTATGTTCACATTTTTAAGATCGAAATAATTCTTCAGCTTATTAAGCGAATATGTGTTTTCACCCTTCCCGTATAGGTCTACGGATAAATTTCTTTCCTTCCATTTCTTATCACTCAGAACCTCAAAAAGTATATCCTGTCCTTTTGCAAAAAATTCATGCCGCGCTACATTTGCCAGAACATAATTATCTTTTACTTCCGGATATTCAATATCATTCTCAAACTGAACATTGAAAGGATTGAATATTACTTTAGAGTTCGGAATGTCCTGTCCGATCTGAATCTGTGTAAGATTGAGATTTGCTTTACTTACATAATAATTTCTAACTGATCCGGGCAATGCAGCTGACAGTCTTTTGTTAAGTTCATCCGACGGCCATTTGGCTTCATTCGCCGCCTGTGCTATTGTTACGAACCGGAATTTATTCTTTATGCAAAACTCCATCAGCTCTATACCGCCGGTATTTCCTCCCTGATTTATCACCACAAGATCCGGTTTGAACTCAAATAAAAATTTATATCCGTCTTCTTTATAATCAAGCTGAAGCGACTTTGGCAAAAACCTGTTTGCTGCTTTTTTTAACCCTGAAGTATCAGTATTGAATTTTACATTCATTCCGTTTGATATGATACTTCTGATCTCATCGGGCAGATTTTTCCAGCGTGGAACGCTGGCGACGACTTCTTTGCCTGCTTTGGAAAATCTTAAAAATGTATAATACCATAAATATTCACTTCCTCCCCAGGATGATTTGTTCGTTGAGATAAAAGCTATCTTATTCAATGCTCTTTAATGTAATAATGAAATTCATTTTGAATTAAAAGTCCGCTTTCTTGTTTCTGCTGTTAATTAAATTCAAAACAGGTTTTAATTTATATTTGATCAGCTTTAATTTTATTTTCAGATTCAATGTGTAACTTTTCTGCTCTTCATTTAGATATTTCTTATCCAGTACCGATAAGCAATCTTTCAGTAATTCCATGTCTTTGCCGGTATAGGCTTTCCTGGCATTAAAATAAACAAGGCTGTTTATTACTTTTTTTGCAAGCCTGATCTTTTCTTTTGTAAAATCAAAGCTGAAATCAAAATCCCTCTGAATTCCTTCTCCATATATTTTTTTTAATACCGCAGAGTGTCCGGTCATTCCGGTCTTTTGTGAAATTGAATAAAAAATACTGTAATACTCTTCTATGAAATCATTCTGCGATGTTTTAGATTCAGTGTGAACTCTGAAATTCGTCAGCTCCTTATTTAATATTTTAATTTTATCCTGACCATATTTAAACAGATACTTTATCCATAGATCCTGATCCATTACAAATTCTAGTCTTTCATCAAGTCCTCCAAGGTTTTTAAAAACATTTAATCTGTAAAATGTTGCGGGCTGACTGACTGCAGATAATGCTATTGTTTCTTCAAGAGTGTTCATCAGATTTACACCAACCGTCTTTACTTTATTCTCATTGATGAAGAACATTCTGTTTTTACCTGCCGCTATATCTGTATCTTTACTACTGAAGTTTTCCGCAATTGTTTTGAAACAGTCCTTATTATAATAATCATCACTGTTGATCCAGTTAAATATTTCACCTTCGCATTTTAATAATCCCTTGTTGATTGCATCTGACTGTCCCTTATCTTTTTCGCTGACAAAATATTTTATCCACCGGCTGTACTTTTTAATTATTTCCGGGGAATTATCGCTGCTTCCACCATCAATAATAATGTATTCCATATTTGGATAATTCTGAAGCAAAACGGACCTGATTGTTTGTTCAATGTATTTTCCCTGGTTGTAACTCGGAGTAATTATCGATATCTTCGGAAAGTAATCCTTTCCTTTATAGATCTCAGGACCGGCTTCTTCATCCCACGGCCATCCTGTACTCCCTGAAGGAGGTTTAGGAAGAGCCCTCAGTAATTTATTTCCTGCTGATACTTCCTTCAAATCTTTCTTAACTTATTCATAGTATTCATTTATATTGTCAATCAAATTATCAATGCCGGAGACCGGATCTAATACCTGCGAAAATATCTCCTTGCAACCTTTTACTTTTTCATCGTAGTTAGTTTTAATTTTTACAAGGGCTTCCGGAATATCTTCCGCTACGTTAATGGTACATCCGTAATTGTATTTTGCATTGAGTTCATTATAAATGCTGTTGGATGTTGTGATGGTAGGAATTCCCAGCATCATATATGCTGAAAATTTTCCTGAGGATAATCCTATTTCTATTATGTTTTTCCCGGCAAAAAAGTCCACTTTGTTAGGGAAGTATACTGCAATTCCAATATCACATTTTGAGAGAAACCTTGCGTATTCCTTGTAATAGTAAAACGGTTTATTGTGAAAAGTTATGTTCATTTTATTTTTGATCAGCTCATTAATTCTTTTTTTTAGCTCATTTTCTTCTTCTAAAATGTAATGGGAATGTATGACAAACCAAAAATCAGAATTCCATTTATCGGGAAATAAACTGAGTATTTCATTTATACCGCACCAGTTTTGTAATGTACCGGAATAGACCACTATTATCTTTTCCCTGGGTATGTTAAGATCTTCATATATGTCGTAGTCATTCTGAATTACTTCCATACTTTTAGGTGAAACAGGAATGTTTAAGAATTTAGTTTTCTTTCCGAAATTGTTAACTGACTTTAATAAAGATTCTCTTTTCTTATCCTGTACGACAACCAGATCTACATTTTTTGAATATTTATTTTCGAGCATCTGTATCTTTTTCTTGTTCTCAAAAGATATTTCATCTCTGAAAAATATTTCAAAAGAAGCATAGATTATTTTCAAATTGATAAGTCTGTTGATCCGCCCGGCAAATACCAGTCCCATCGGATCAATGCAAATAATTGCATTAACTTTATTTTTCACCTTCAGCAATTTATACAGTTCATAATACTGCTTCATCATCTTCAGAATATCATAAGGTCTTCTGCTGATTTTAGGTCGCTTAAAGAAAGATATGAAATTAAAAGGAAGACTGTGTAGCTCTATATTATCCCTGATCTCTCTCGGTATAAAAAGCTGGTCAAATGCAAAAAATAATATTTTGTAATTTTCCTCAATCAGCTTTTCAAAAATCAGAATTAAAGTAGGGTTACTGAAGGTATCTATTTTCGGAGTTATGACTGCTATTGACTTCAATATCTTTTATTGTTGTTGTTTATTTGTTGCCGGCTATTACAAGTGCATACCAGCTCCTGTCAGATAAAACATTTCCGCTCATCCACTCTTCACTGTGTTCTATTTTCATTTCGACTTCATCAAACAATAAATTTAATTCCGGTAAGAATAAATACCTCATTCTGTGGGTTTCATGCTCTTCCTGTATCTCACCGCTGTTTAATTCTTTGATTATAATTCTGTAATTGATGTCTGCTGTATTTTCATTTATATGCAACACAGGCGCTGCATGTCTTTCTACTAAATAATCCTTATTTTGCATTTTCTTGATTCTGCATTCAGGTCTCTCATTTAATACTCCCGGTCCGTACCAAAAATCAAATATGAATTTCCCGTTCTCTTTCAAATGAGCTTTTACAGTTTTTAATAATGACCTTAAATCTTCGTTCAAAATCTGATAATTAATTACATGAAACAATGAAGTAATTATATCAAATTTTTCCGGGAGCCTTACATCCCGGATGTCTCCTCTTATGAATTTTAATTTTGAACTTAAACCGGTTTCAGCATCTAAATTCTTACTTGCAATCCCCAGCATCTTTTCGGAAATCTCTATTCCGGTTACTTCATAACCTCTCCGGGCAAAATAAATATTATGCTTTCCGGTTCCGCATCCAAGATCTAATATTTTTTTCCGGTCTGTACCTGCTCTTTCGATCAGTTTTATTATGTATTCAGATTCCTCACGGTAATCTTTATCCTGATAAAGCAGATCATAATATTTTGCATACGCATCAAATATTTTCATCTGATCTCATTATTTTAAGTACTTCATGTATTCAGTATCTTTAAAAAAATTATGCACTTCATCGTAATTCAGAATTGTATCCTCCAAGCCTGTCCGCAATGATCCTTTTAAAATCAGTCTTCACAATGACGGGTTTCACCCCGAGAAATGAAAAAACTTTGTCAGCAGTTTCCTGATGCCTCGAATTATCTTCTATGTCATTTTCATAAATCAGCGTAAGGTGAGGTATATGTTTTAGATTTTCTTCCTCTTTTTTCTCGACTTTTCACCGTACTCTATTCCTCTTAAAAGTTGTTCGCATTTGACCAAGATCTTTTCCTTGTGTTTCTGCTCTCCGTTTTTTAAATGATATACGTTAGTATTTGCTGCTACTATGTTTGACAGCTGATGTCTGAGAAAATTAACTCTCTTTAAATAAATATATTTCCATCCTTCCTGATGCAGCTTTGTTAACAGCTTATCATAATCTGCATATTTATGTTCATTCATCAGCTGCCCGATCTTTACTTTAAATCCATATACCTTCTTCCTGTAAAGGGCAGCCCTTTTGCTGCAGCTGTTTATGTATAAAAGCGGATACTTGACTTTATTATTTGAATACAAAAAATTGAATATCTCAACGTCGCAGTATATGTCCGGATGACAATTTATAAGATCCGTCAGTACTGTACTGCCTGTCCTTCCCCGCGTATACATAACAAATTTATTCTCAGGGTAAGGTATATTGAATTTGAATAAATTTGTGTATTTATATTTTGACTGTACTTTCTTTTTTAAGCTGATTTTTTTCTTTTCCAAAATGTAATGCTCAGTTCAGATATTTTTTTATGGCAGTAATTACACGGGATATTTCTTCGCCGGTCATCGGTATGTATAACGGTATCATTATGCTCCGGTCACTTGCATCCTCGGAAACCGGCAGCTTAATTTCTTTAAACTCATTTTTATAAGCAGTCTCCCTGTGGCTTGTCATGATTCCTCTTCGTGAAGCGATTCCATCGTCTAGCAATTTTTGCATCAGCTCATTCCTGCTTATTGGAGAATTATCTTTCAGATATATACTGAATGACTGGTAATTGGAAAAATAGCCCTCCCTTTCTTCCGGAAGTCTTATGCAGTCTATGCTTTTTAGTTCTTCAATGTATTTCACAGCGATCTTCCTCCTCTCTCCGATAATCCAGTCAAGTTTTTCCAGCTGCCTGATCCCTATTGCTGCCTGAAAATCCGTCATACGGTAATTATAACCGATCTCTGTATGATCTTCAAATATTATTTTATCGGACTGATGCCTTACTCTGTCGCTTACTGACATGCCGTGCTGCCTTAATAATTTTAATCTTTTGTAATGAGCTTCATTTGATGTTGTTATCATTCCTCCTTCTCCTGTTGTTATGACCTTTCTCGGATGAAATGAAAAACAGACTAATTCAGAATGTGAACCTATCTTCTTTCCTTTATAGGCTGAACCGGTTGCACAGGCTGCATCCTCAATCAATTTTAAATTATGTTTTTTACACAATGTCCTGAAGGCATCTATGTCTGCAGGCATTCCGATCTGATGAACTATTAAAATTGCTTTTGTTTTATCAGTAATCAGTTTCTCCGCGTGAGAAAGATCAATATTGTATGTTTCACTTTCGACCTCCGCAAACACAGGCTTCGCGCCGGTATACTTTATGCAGTTGGATGATGCTACATAGCTCATGGAAGGACAGATGACTTCATCCCCTTCTCTGATCTCAGATACGATCGTTGCAAGATGCAATGCAGTTGTACAGTTTGAAACCGCTACTGCATATTCAGCACCTGTATACTCACAGAATTTTTTTTCAAATTCTTCTACTCTGGGTCCTTGCGTTACCCAGCCTGTTAATATAGTGTCATATGCGCTCTGTGCTTCGTCCTTTGTTAGATATGGCTTTGCAATCGGGATCATTGACTTAATGTTTTTGTTTTTTTAAAATACCACTCGCTTAATTTTTTTATTCCTTCTTCTAAATTAACTTTTGGAGAAAATCCCAGTAGCTTTTTCGCTTTACTGTTATCTGAAAGCCTTCTGCTGACGGGATTTACTGTATTGCTTTCAATGAAAACCGGTTTAAGACTGCTGTGATTTATTTTCAGTACTAAATCAAGTAAATCTTTCAAACTTGTTTCAATGCTGTTTCCGATGTTAAATGATTCATCTGAAACATCTGAGATCAATGCTGCAACATTTGCGGCTGCTACGTCTTTTACATAGACAAAATCCATTGTAGTGCTTCCGTCTCCATACACCAACGGCGGGATATCATCCCTGATACTGTCCAGCCACTTTATCATTACTTCAGTATATTTGCCGTCTGTATCCATTCTTGGTCCGTAAACATTGAAATACCGCAATGCTATGTAATCCAGTCCGAACATGTGCTTATAACTTCTGAAAAGCTGTTCGCCAAACAATTTCGCCGCTCCGTAAAATGTCTGATTGTCATAAGGATTATCTGATTCGGGAGTCGGGAAATTCTGTGCATATCCGTAAACTGATGCACTGGAGCTGTAGATAAGTTTTTTTATTTTGTATTTCCTTGACAGCTCAGCAATTTTAAAAGTAGACTTTACCATTACATCAAATCCTTCTGAAGGATTCGCGGCGCAGGCGTTTATCCTTAAAGCCGCCATGTGAAAAATATAATCACTTCCTGAAATGCATTTCTCAAGCAATATCTCATCGTTAATATCACCTTCAATGAATTCAACCAGGGGATTTTGAATGAAGCCTTTCATATTTTCAAGACTGCCTCTGATTAGATTGTCAATAATTACTATCTTTGCTGGTGAATGTTTCAACAATTCTTCGGCTAAATATGAGCCTATAAATCCGGCACCTCCGGTGACTAATATTACGCTGCCGCTTATTCTATTTTTATCCAAATTCATTGGCTGTTAATTTAAATGATTTTCTGATATTGCCTTGTCTTAATATTTCACGCCGGTCCCTGTAATATTTTGCTATAGTTTCTGACTGAATAAATCATGACTGCGCTTATAAGCAGTACCGCTGCCAGCTGAACGAGATATCCTTCGTTAGAACAGATATATGAATTCATCAGAAACAACTGATTTGGGAAATCTATTATCCTGTAATTGCTGTCCGGTATGCCCTTTAATGGAATGTAAACTTTCGACAAGATTAGCGAAAATACAGTTAACAAAAGTAAAAACTTTTTATCCGTTTTAATTTTCTGAAAAAAAAGAATTGTGATCATAACAATGAACGGAAAGAAAGTCATGATCTGTCTCGACTCTGTCGTGAACAATAATAAAAACACAAGTATAAAACTTACACAAACGCCCAAGCCCAGACTTAGTACATGTTCTTTTATCTTTTTAATATAGAAAAAATATATCACAAAACACGGACCAAAATATGAAATTGCCAAAACCGCATAATTGAACGGCTTCATTACGCTGTATAACGAAATTGAATACATTAATTTCTTAACCGAAGATTGCGGTCCATCAGCTTTATCATTTCCAAAATAATTTTTAAACAAATATACTGCCGAGAAAATAATAATACAGATTATGAAATTTCTGACACTGACATTTTGAAGAACTTTTTTTATAAATTGTAAGTAACCTTTGAAGGAGAATGCAGGCACATAAATTGCAAAAAAGTATGCCATGACAAAATAATTCAAAACAGCACTCGCATAAAGGAACTGATGCAGTAATTCACTTGCTTTGCTTACCATGGGAAACATAGCTGATGTATTAAAATAATTATTAATGTAATGAATGCTTATCACTAAAAATGGTACGGGCACCAAAAAAGATAATAAATTTACTTTTAGTTTCTCAAAATTAAAATCCTTATCTAATGAATTCTTCGGAAAGATGATCAGCAAAATTCCAAAAAACATAAAACTTGGCCAGGTAAACGCCCCTAAAATTGTAATTATGATTTTTCCGGTAAGACTATCCTTTAAATGAAAATACAGTAAGCAAAATCCCAGAAAGAATGCTGTTATATCAGTCAGTACAGGATAAAAGAAAGCAAGCTCTGCAATTCCAAAATTAAGGAATGCCAGTACAAATCCGGTCCATATATGGGTTAAATTAAAATCTGATACCTTTGCTATCTTGTTCCATATAAAAGTGGTGAAGATGATCAACAGCAGGTTGTAAGCCTGAAATGACTTAACTATAAAATAATTATCCTTTGGTAAATTAAGCATTGACAAAATTGAACTGACAACGAAGGATGGAAATATCCTTTGAATTGAATAAGTACTTACCTGATTTCCAAACACATATTCATAAAAATTGCCCGTAATTTTTCCGTATAATAAACCGTCTGTATAGCCCAGACCTTCATTTACATTTATGACGGTACCGGAAAAAAAGTAAAATGATCCCCAGATCAATACTATGACCGGCATTGAAAACCAGGGATTGCGCCATGTAAAGTTTCCTGCTCTTGCTAAAGATGACAATGCTATTTAATTAAAACTTCTTTTCCCCTGTCCTTTATTGATACCTGTGACGCTTCCAGAATTTTTATCACTTCCAGCCCTGAATTAAAATCCGAAACCGGTTTGTGCCCGTTAAGAATAGCTGAGACAAAATCCGATGCCATTCCTGACAATGCTTCCTTTGGATCAAGCTTAGGAGTGAATATGTCACCTGTGCGGTAATCAACCAAAACTTTTTTCTTATCTTCATCAGTCTTATGCTCATAGCCCGTATCATAAACTTTAATTTTTTCCGTCGGTTCAATGTCATTGAACACTATCATCTTTTTATCTCCTCCTATAAGCATCATCCTTATCTTTACAGGTGAACTCCAGGAGCAGCTGAAGTGTGCTATGAATCCTGAATCATAATTTACATTTATGTAAGCAATGTTCTCTATTCCGTTATTTGTGTGCGATACTCCGTTTGCATTTACGCTGTGAGGTCTCTCCCTGACAAGGTAATTCAGAATAGAAATATCATGTGGAGCAAGGTCCCATAATACATTTACATCAGGCTGAAATAAGCCGAGGTTGATCCTTGTGGAATCAAAATACTTTACAGCGCCAATGTCACCGCTGTCAATCAGAGATTTCATTTTCTGAACAGCTCCGGTATAAAGAAAAGTATGATCTACCATAAGCAGCTTATTTTTTTTCTCCGCCAGATTGATAAGCTCAATAGCCTGTTCAGTACGTGATACCATTGGCTTTTCGATCAATACATGCTTGTCATTCTGAAGCGCTTTTAATGCAAGCTCAAAGTGAGTATGCACCGGAGTTGCAATTACAACTGCATCTATTTCAGGATTTTCTATGATCTCATCTGGTGAAAGTGTAAACTTAGCTGAAGGGCACAGCTTTGTTAAAGCGCTTTCACGTTCCTTTCTTGAATCAGCAACTGCTGTTAAATTCGCATTTTTAAGATTCGCAAAATTTCTGACAAGATTTGTTCCCCAGTATCCGAATCCGATAATTCCTATGTTCATTTGTTTTTGATTTAATTTAGTTTTTAATTAACATAAGTCTAACTACAGTTTTTTTTAATTGAAAGACTTTTTCCATGAATCAACCCGGCGTAACCTGCAGATCATTACCGGAATCAGATTGCAATTTCTTATCTTTCTTAATTTTTGTTATGATAAAAGCAGACATAATAAAGATCACAGCACCCTGAAAAAAATATGATAGTTTGGAAATCGTATATGAATTCATGAAAAAAAGCTGATCGGGGAAACTAAAGAAATGAATTTTAAAGGAATTATCTCCCGGAATCTTATCCATGGGGATATATATTTTTGACAACAGAAACGAAACAATAAGAAGCAACACAAACATACTCCGGCTTAGGTTAAAATCCTTCATGACTAAAACCGTTAAAAGCACTATGAAAGGAAAAAAATTTATTATTAACCGCGTTTCCGAGGTAAACAGCAAAAGAAAGCAAATAATAAAAGATATAAATACACCAGTTCCTAAATTTTCTAAATAGGTTTTGTAACACTTCATAAAGAAAAATAAAATTATAAAACAAGGTCCGAAATAAGTGACGGCAGTAATAAAATAAACAAACGGCTTTGTGATCCCATACATTGCAATGTAATAGAATATTGTTACAAATGATACCTTAGGATCAACATCGTTACTCAGTGATTTTTGAATTATGTTTATTAAAGCGTAAATCAATATGCACAGTAATACATTTTTTAAATTTATTTTAGACAGAATGTTCTTTACCGAAATATGAATATTCTGTAAAGTAAGATTTTTTGGCAAAAAAGTATAAAAAATAAAAGTCATGAGAATGAGATTCAGAACTGAATCTAAATACAGTAAACTTGCAAAAACGGGAGTGAATATATCCTCGTATGATACACCTGCCAAATATTCCTTCGCATTGTAAATACTAACAGCAAAAAATACCAGAGGTATTAACAGGGATAAATAAAAATTCAACGGTGTTTTTGACTTCTCATCAGTAAATTTAAAATCATATTTTGAATTGACAGGGAATATGATGAGCAATATTCCGATATACACAAAGCTTGCCCACGTAAAAGCTCCGGTTATAACAATCAGAATTTTTCCGTATATATTATCAGTTATGTGAAAATAAAGAAGACAAAATCCCAGAAAAAAAGCTGTTGTATCGGTAAGAACCGGATAATAAAATGTCATCTCGGCAATACCGAAATTGAAAAACGCAAAAATAAAACCAAGCCAGACATATTTTAAATCTAACCTGTAAATCTTAGAAATTAAAATCCAGATGTAACTGCATAAGATCAAAAGGATAAGATTGTAAATCTGGAAAAGCGTTATAATGTAAAAGTTCTCTTTTGGTAAATTAAATATTCTTAATAAAAGCTCATTTAAAAATAACGGAAAGATTCTCTGCACCTGATAAATATTCAGTTTATCATTTAACAGAATATTATAAAAATCCTTTATGATTGTACCGTACGAAGAACCGTCGAATCCTAAACCTCCATTCCTGTTGATGACGGCACCGAATGTCATATAAAGTATTCCCCAAAGCAATAGAATTGCGGGCATTGAATACTTTGGATTCTCCAGAATAACCTTCGGTATGTTTTTTAGCTTTTTCATTTACTTTTCTTTTCGGCAGATAATTTCATTTCAGGCTAACAGGGAAGCAAAAATAATTCTTGTGTAAGATAAATTAGGGAATTAATGTTGAAGTATTTAAAACAAGGATTTTACAGCTTCAATTGATCTGTCTATCTGTTGTCCGGTCAAAGCTAAACCGCTTGGCAGATAGAATCCTCTCTCAGCTAATTTTTCTGATACCGGATATGATTCGCCGATAAATAAATTCATTTTTTTTAACACAGGCTGCAGGTGCATCGGGTAAAAGAAAGGACGTGTTCCAATTTTTTTTTCAGCAAGTCTTTTCATTGCTTCTTCTGCGTTAAAGCTAACATCATCTTTTAATACTATTCCGTAAACCCAGTAAATGTTATCAGAATATTCCGTATTCTTCAGCGGCAGGCTGATAAACTTAATGTCTTTTAATCCTTCATTATATAAATGTCCGATCTTTCTTTTTTTTTTTTGAACTCATCAAGTCTCTCAAGCTGAGCTACACCCAAAGCTGCCTGAATATTGGTCATGCGGAAATTAAAACCCAGTTCATTGTGAACAAATCTCTTTTCCGGTATAAAACATAAATTTCTGAGTGACCTGCATCTGCCTGCTATTTCATCATTATCAGTTACTATCATACCGCCTTCACCGGTTGTAATGTGTTTGTTCGGATAAAAGCTGAATGTACTTACATCTCCGAAGCTTCCGCATTGCTTTCCATTATATGTCTGACCTATGGCTTCTGCAGAATCTTCAATTACTTTCAGATTATGTTTATCTGCAAGATTGAGTACCGCATTCATATCAACAGGTAACCCGTAAATGTGAACTGCCATTATAGCTTTTGTTCTGTCTGTAATTTTTTTTTCAATTTGCTTTACATCCATGTTCCATGTCTCAGGATCTGAATCTACAAGCACAGGTTTTCCTCCGGCTCTGATCACAGCTGAAGCGCATGATATTATTGTAAAAGCTGGAAGTATGACCTCATCGCCTGCTGTAATTCCCGCAGCTATGACAGCTGCTTCCAAAGCCGCTGTTCCGTTGCAGACTGCTATACCGTGTTTTCTGCCGGTGATTGCTGAAAATTTTTCCTCTAATTCTTTTACAAACATTCCTTCTGAAGAAATCCAGCCCGTCTCTATGCATTCAGAAAGATATTTTTTTTCATTACCGTCAAGCAAGGGTTCGTTAACCGGTACAAAATCCATCTGCTATTTCATATTTAAATTATCACCGTTAATGCCTGAAAATTTTGTTTTATCTTCATCTCCTGCATAAGGTCCCTGTTTCACTTCGATCATTTCAATTTCTTCAAGCGCTTCAAATCCATGTCCGCCGGTAGCAAGTAAAATTACATCACCCTCATTTACGACTCTGCTTTCAAGATACTTTTGTTCATCATCATAGAAATCAACCCTTAATATTCCTCTCTTTAAAAATAATACTTCCTGTTTATAACGGACTTCCCTGGATACAGGGGTATGAACGTGAGGTTCAATTTTTTTACCCTTCGGATCATTCATATATGCCAGCTGCTGCGACAGATCATTTGGTGAAGAAATGAATTCCTTCCTTTTTAAAATCCCTTTTCAGTATGATAGCAAGCAACTGATCTTTATTTTTTATGTATTCAACCATTCTTTAAATTTCTTCTGAAATTATCTGAATAATATATTCAAAACAATTTGTTCTGTTAATTCAATATCTTTTACCCAATCTGCCTGCATTTCTTATGTTCACTTATGTTCAGACATTTCGTTAATTATCCGGAAAACATCTTTTACTGTGATAGTATTTATGTCCAGATCTGAGCTGATATAGAACCTCTTTACTAATTCACCAAAACTCTCCTTTCCATCAGTAATTTCTTTTGGGTAAATGGTTTTCACAAAGGGAGCTAAGTCTTCGGGATAAGGATTAAACCGGCCGTAATGATTTCCGTTCGAAATGCATACTGTATTTGTGTTAACCGAAGCCCCTATATGAACGGCACAGGTTTCATTGGAAATTAATAAACAGGATGATGCAATTATTTCCACCAATTCGTTTAGATCTGTCTTTCCGGTTTTATCTTCAATATTAGTTATGTTTGCTTTGCCTGATATCATTTCTGCTGTTTCAGTATCGGCAGCACTGCCACAGATAACAATTTTTGTATCAGATTTTTCACGTATCAATTTACACAATTCAGCATATTTTTCAGCAGACCACTTCCTTTTCTCATTCCCGGCTCCGGGAAATAAGACATAATAGTTTTCTTTTCTTTTTTTATCTACGGTGTCAAAAAATGGTTTTTTAAAACTGATCTTTTCTCCTGTTAATCCTTCAAAGAATATTTTATTTCGGCAAAATTGAAATACTGTTTTACGATCCTGAATTTTCACAACTTTATCTGCAATATTCAGATTGTTTATAATATTCTCAAAAGGTAATAATGTGTTGCTGTCTGCTGAAATAATGTTTTTTACACCGCTTATTTTTATAATATATTCTATTACCCTTGAATTTAAGTCCTTTGGCTTTAACAATGTTTCAAATCCCTTAAAATGCAATTGCAGTAATAAAGATGAAGAATAAAGCCATTCAGATCTTCTTTTGACACGGGTTCTGTCAATCCAGATAAATTCATCGATGTAATCTTTGTCAAATTTCTCAGCAAGGTCTTTCCAGTCAATATTTCCGCAAAGAGTAATCTTATATCCCCTGAATTTCACAGATTCTCTCAGAACCTTTATGAAATTTCTGAATAGTACATAGTCTCCTATCGCATCAAGTCTCATGATTACAAGAGTATTCTTCCTTGTGATCATCGGCTTTTTACGAAGGATAAAATTAACCGTGAACAGATATAAATTTCTTAAAAATATTTTAATATTAGATAACAAATTTTCGCTGTTTATATTGAGACTGTTTGGGTCTTTTCAGTTTTTATTAATTCTTCAAAATTACTGATACTTCCATATGCACTTTTTAACAATGTGTTTAATATTTCCGGACTTACCATTTTAGCTCCGTTAAAAGCTTCCATTAATTTCTCAACCGTGAAGGGTTTCTTAACTTCACTAATGCAAAGTTCTTCTGCTAATGCACTCACTTTCGACGAACGCTCAAGTGCTATTACCCTGCAACCTGCCCAGGCTGCCGTTAATATTGCATGATAACGTGAAGACATTACAGTTTCGCATTCCGTATAATGACTGACCAGCTCATTTATTTTTGAAGAGTTAAAATAATCAGGCTGATAAATTCTGATATTATTATAAATTCTTTCAAGACGTGTAAACATTTTTTTATACAAATTATATTCATATAAACCTTTTCTGCTGACATCGTTACTGAATAATATTTTTTTATTCCTCTTTTTAATTTTTTTCAAAAATAATTTAATTGCCGTCAGATTTTCCTCCTCTGCATTTTCATCGTAATAACAAATGCCGATATCATATTTGAATCTATTTTTTTTTATGACCGGTCGGAATGTTTCACTAAGGGAAATGTTGGCAAGATCCGAAGAAGTTGTAACTTTATCACTTTGTATTTTTAAATCATTGACCAGTATCTCCGTTGATTTACTGTCCCGTGTCCAGAAATGGTCCACCCTGCCGAGAACCTTTGCAAATTTATCTTTCTGTGACACCGCTTCCCGCTCCGCACCGACACCAATAAAGTAGTACTTAATTTTTCTTTCACCGATCAGCTCATTGTCTTTGAATAGTTTCTGTAAAAACCAGTCTCCGGATTTAACCTGTACGGGAGTATCACCTACACCTGCCCAGACTGAACATTGTTTTGCAGCATCTGTCCTTTCTTTAAATTCGAAGAAGTTTATTACAGGGAATCTCATTTGCTGATGAAGTGAATTTCTCGGTACTAAGCAGTAAAATTCGTAATCATTATTCTTTAACGCTTTTAAAAATCCGTCAAGCATTAAATCATCACCGATATTTCCCGCTCCGTAAAAATCAAAACTTAAGAATATCTTTATCACTTAATTCGTAAACAAATTTTCATTAACAGTCTTCCATTTGAAATCTGCAAGTACTACTCCCATGTCTTTCCCGTTAAACTTATGTATGTTAGATCCGCTTTCCATGATGTTGAATCCTATTACATTCTCTTTATAATCGAACAGCTGTACATTCTCTATATGTAATGCAGCATTTATGTAATAGCTCCCGGGAGCCAGAAACATTCCGGGGATTCTGACCTCAGCCGTAAAATAGGGAGAATTACTTTTTCTGTCTCCGGTTAAATTTTTTACAGGCTGCGAATCATAAAGTATCTTCATACCGCTCTTCGAATAAACAGAGAATCCCAGCCTGAGTCCGGGAATGTCTTTTTTCAGAAAACAATTAAACTCTAATCTAAATGAATTTGAAACTTCTATGTCAGAGGACGGCTCATCTTTATTTTCAGGTATCACTGATATCTTTTTAAAATAAATTTCAGATTCTTTTTCTCCGAACTCTTTTGATGATTCATTACCTTCAGAATTTATATTCAGATATTCAGCAATTATACTCTCAGTATTACCCGTATTTTTGATCATTCCCCTTTCAAGAAGAATTGATGAAGTGCAAAGCGTCTTTACCGCTCCCATATTATGACTTACAAAAATCACCGTCCTGCCTTCCTTTGCCGATACATCATGCATTTTACCAAGACATTTTTTTGAAACTCGGCATCACCCACCGCTAAAACTTCATCTACAATTAATATCTCCGGTTCTAAATATGCAGCAACTGCAAAAGCTAATCTGACATACATCCCGGATGAATATCTCTTTACGGGCGTATCAATGAATTTTTCTACTCCCGAGAATTCCACTATCTCATCATATTTTGATCTTATTTCATTCTTTGTCATTCCAAGTATTGAACCGTTTAAAAAAATGTTTTCCTTACCGCTGAGATCCTGATGAAACCCGGTTCCTACCTCCAGAAGACTTGCTACTCTTCCTTTGATTTTAATATTTCCCGTTGTCGGTGTAGTTACCCTTGATAAGATCTTAAGTAATGTTGACTTTCCCGCTCCGTTATTCCCTATTATGCCGATTATTTCTCCTGCATTGATCTCAAAGTTAATATCTTTCAAAGCCCATACAAACTGCTCTTTACTTTTTCTATCACGGTAATTAATTTCACCAACTTTTAAATAAGGATCTTCTTTACCTCTGATCTTAGCTATGAAACGGTTAAAATCCTGAGCAATCGATCTTGAGGAAAGCATTCCTAACCGGTACAGCTTGGAAATATTTTCTGATTTTATTACAACACCCATCTGTTTGTTCTTATTTTCAAATTTAAATGCAACTGTTAAATCGATTCAGCGCTAATCCTGATAAGCCCTTTTTCCTTTAACTCTTCTGCAGCTTTTATTAAAACACTAACCGGTACGTTGCTTCTGTCTGAAATATCTATTAAGTCATTGGATCCGTCGGATAAATTTAATATCCACATCATTGCATTTACAATTCCGGATGTATCTCTCTTTGAGCCGATTGTTGGATATAAATCTCTTTTGCCTAACTGAGGCTCACACTCCGGATATTGATTTATATATGTATAATTATTTTCTATAACATTCATTATTTCGAGATACTTCTCTGCTGATTTTTCCATCGCCTCAAATGAAATAAAACTTTTATTATCTCCTGAAGTATGATACTCTTTGTATTTACCGTATCTTGTTCTCATTAAAGATCCGACCGGCAGATTAAATCCGGGCGAGCAATACTGCCTTTCATCACTTCCCGTCGGGAAAAAATCTTCTATGGTAAAGTGTTCTTCCGACTGATTTAAAACCAACACGGCTGCCCTGTCTGCTAAACTATTACCCTGCCTGCTTTTTTTATAAGTGAAATTTCCTTTATCACCGATACACGTCACTACATACCCGGCTTTTAATTTCTCCTTTAAATATTTCCCGTTCTTAGACAAATAACAAATTGCTCCGATTGTCTCCGGTAAATAAAGTATCCGGTATGTATATCTTCTGTTTTTCTTTTCACTCAGTTTTTTGCAGATAAAGGAAGTGACTACCGGACCTGATAATTCATTGTTAGCCATTGACGGGTGACATATGTAAGTTGACAATAAAATTTCATCTTCCGTATCTCCTTTTAATATCACTTCACCGATAGTCATGGATCCTTGCGGATTCAGATCAGAATCAATGTGAACATCATAAACATCTTCTTTTAAATTTTGAAGCTGATCGTGACTCAAACAAAATCCCCATCGCTTTTTATAATATGAAGTTAAATATGGAATCAGATCAGGCTGATCCTGTAATGAATGCAGATGCTCCTTTAATTCATTCAGGTTTAATTTTCCAATAAACTTTTCTGAATATCCAAGCAGATGTAAATTATTATTCTTGAAATCAACAATTACATTTCCCCTGCTGTCTTTTATCCGGGCTTCCTTTACATTCCATTCGTCGGGCACAGTCCAGTCAAAGCAATCAGTGCCTGAAGGGATTTCAGTAATCTTTATATCTGCAATCTCTGATAATATCTTTAAAGTCTCCCGGTTGCCTTCACCTGTTAAGCTTCTGTTAATGCCCACAGCCTGTCAAAATATTTTTCCATCTGCTGTTTCAACTTCTCTTCTCTTTCTCTATCCTGTACAACATTCCTAAAGCTCTGCCTTCCCTGATTACTCTTGAGACCTCTTCAGACTTTATCAGCTCTGATCACATTCAGACAGCTTCCTTCTCCCGGAGGAGATCCTGTGAACAATCCTTTTGATCTTATAAGATCTACCATCGGCTTAATGTCTGTAACCACACCGTCTTCAAGTATCCTTGAGTAAACGTTAAACTCCCTTTCATCTTCGGTCCCGTCAAAATCAATGTATCTGCCTTTGAATATTTTATGATATCTGTTCGGCGCATTTTCCATTTCCTCTACATGATGATGCAATGTCATGCATATCTCTCCGGGTATGTCAAGCACAGCTACCTTGCCGTCAAGCTCAAGTAATTTTGCAAACGGGGAATCGCTTCCGAATGCACTGAAGTTATACAGACCGGAAAATTTACTTTTATGAAAGCCTGTTGCACAAAATGAAAACATCGGATGACCTGTTCTTACTGAGAGCGGATGCAGTCTCGCCACCTCCGTTAGTACTCCTGTCTCTGACTTAGTATTTCTAATGTCAAAAGTTACTCCCTTTGTAAATTCAAAATTGAATGTCGGAAATATTAATGTCCCCTTTTCTCCGACTGATTCCATAAATGAATCAAGAATATCGCCCGGTGTAATTTCAATCCCCTTTTCTTTGAATCTCTTCATGTATCCCGAAAGACCGCTGTGTATCATTACAGTATCTCCCTTTTCAATTCCGCTTTGACTGAAGGATGCTGCAATGTCTTTTATGATATTTCTTTTTGTAAAATTATCTGTTATCTCTTCAGTCATAATCCTAATAAATTTAGTATTTTCTCCGCAGCTGTATTTGCTGCATTTCCGGGATTATAGCTAAGCTGTTTTGCAAAATTCCTTCTCTTAGCCGAATGTTCACCCGGATTTTCAAGACATTTCTCTATTGCCTCCGGCAGTTTATTAATATTATTTACAACAGTTCCTACATGTCTTCCTGCGTTTGCCTTTGGATCATTCCTTACAAAATCAGCAGTAGTATCACCGAAATTTGAATATGTTTTCTTCAGAGTCTTATCAAAAAAATCAGGACAGTCAATATATATTACCGGCTTATCAAGAATAATAAATTCCAAAGCCACACTGCTTAAGTCAGTTACCATCACATCACTCGCTGATAAGATCGGATCAATGTCATTTACAGGAACATGTCTGAAATTTCCATAAGATTCAAAACCTGATAACTCCTCAACCCAGTTCACTCCTCCGGTATAGAACTGATAATTCGGTCCCTCATCGGTACTGTAACTTATAGGATGAAGCTTTACTATCACATTAATATTTTCGACTCTTAAAATATTTTCAATCACTTCCCTTCCGGATGTCCTTAGTGAAAGACCTTCATCCCACGAAGGCGCATAGAGAACGGTTTTCAGGTCCGGGTTCAATTTTAAATTATTAAGCACTTCTTCACTTTTATATTTTCCCTGCATCAATGCGTCTGACTTCGGATAACCAATGTCAAATAGTCTGATGTTACTTTTTTCAAGGTCATATTTTTTTATTGTATTCTCAGTCTGTTCACGGTGTAATGGACTTGTCAGAAAGTGAATGTCAAAATTTACAAAATCATTTTTCTGATATGATTCGTATTTTACCGGCTGATTATGATTTATATGTATCCTTATTGAATTTTCATTTCCTGTTCCGTAAATGTGCGGAGACAGGAAAATATCAGCCTGAGAAAAATATCTGCTGAGGCTTACATTGAATTGCCTGTTCAAAGGAATGTCAAAAACGTCCAGTGATTTATTTCCTTTATAATGTGTCGCAAGATAATATGAGATGGAATTGGATCTCTGCTTCAATATTGTATAAATCGGCAGAACATATGGAATTAATGAAAGCTCTTCAATATCAAGTATTACAATTTTCCTTCCTGAAAATTTATCAAGAAACATCTTAAATTTTATACGTGAGACCTCAGCGTTGAAAGACTTCCTTGAGCCCACTTATAAAATGTTCCTTAATATTTCTTCCAGACCTTCTACTGTAACTTTCCTTGGATTATTCTGAAGCCGTTCTAAGTTAACTTCATTAATTATAAGTTTCAGATCATCTTCTGTCTTTATGTTCAGTTCCGGTAATTTAGTTTTCAGACCCGTTTTAAGCATCAGCTCTTTGATGATTGTTTTACCTTCAGTGACATTTTTGCAGCCGAGTAGTTTCAAAAGTTCATCCATATTATTCTTAACTTCACTCAGACTTTTTCTGCCGTTTAAATCTTTCCCGCTTACATTATAATTGTATTCCAGAAATTCTCCGAGTGTAATTCCTACCGCCTGTCCGTGAACTGTTCCGAAATTAGTTGTCATTGAATATGATAAAGCGTGAGAGGCTGTAGTCTTTGTAATGTTAATTGCTTTGCCTGCAAGATGGGCTGCCTTTGACATGCTGATCCTGCTTTCCTCATCAGGAGTATTAACTGTCCGGATAAGATTATCGAGAATTAATGTAACTGCTTCAGCTGAATATTTTTTAGATTCTTCATTTGCATTTACATTCCAGTAAGATTCAATTGCCTGTGCAAAGGCATCGATTCCTGAAGCTGCCGTAATGTCCGGCGGCAGATTAAATGTCAGCTGCGGATCTGTTATTGCATAGTCAGGCAAAATGAATTCGTGAGCCAGTGAATACTTTTGCTTGCCAATATAGACAACAGCAAAATGAGTTGCCTCACTCCCTGAGCCGGATGTTGTCGGAATTGCAATTAAAGGTTTTCCTTTATTAATAATTTTTGACCTGCCGGTAATTATTGATTCGGGTCTTTCTTCCTGAGAACTTAAAATGTTCACAGACTTTGCAATATCAATGACGCTGCCTCCTCCGACAGCAATCACAATATCACACTCTGTTTCTATCAGGCTGTCCATTCCTTTTATCACTTCTTCAATTTTCGGACTCTCTGTAAACTCATTAAAATATGTAACTGAATAATTTTTCAGCAATTCATTCAGTATTTCTTCTGCTCCTGACAGAGTATAAGATTTTTTCCCTCTTACCAGAAAAATATTAACTGAACTTAAATCTGATAGGATCTTTGAAAGATTATCTATACAGCCTTTTCCGAAATACTCACTTTGATTCATCGTAAAAGAAATTCCATAAAGCTCTTTTTATTTTCAGCAGGAGTCTTATCGGGTCTTCCAAGATCTTTCCTAGAACCTTTATTAACTCTGACTTCAAGTAATGAAGGACCTTTGCTATGTTTTATAATCTCAAGCTTTTCTTTCAGCTGATCTTTATCCTCCGCTGTCAATGTAAATTTATAACCGCAGTCTTTTGCTATGTCTGCAAAGTTGATCCCAAAACCTGCCGTAGGCTGACCTCCGACGGAGTCATGCGCTCCGTTATTAATAATTATATGCCTGAAGTTTTCCGGTGCATTGCTTCCTATTATTGCTAAAGCTCCCATGTGCATTAGGACTGCTCCGTCACCATCAATTACATAAACCTCTTTATCTTTTTTTTCCAATGCTATTCCAAGTGCAATTTGCGAGCAGTGTCCCATTGAACCAACTGTCAAGAAATCATTTTGATGACTCTGATCTTTATTTTCCCTGTATTCAAAAACTTCTCTGGATGTTTTTCCCGTAGTCGAAAGAACGATGTCTCCTTCATTTAGTCTGTCAAGTATAATTTTCACAGCATCTTCTCTTTTCATCGGATAATCTGATTTTATGTCATTCCTGAATTTGTATTCCTCGAATGTACCGTCAGGAGCTATCAAAGCAACCGGACAGTTATTTTCTCTCATTACTGCAAATGTATTTTCAATTATGCTTTCTATGTTGTCTGAAGATCCGTATAAGATTTCATAAGGGATCTCCATTGCTTCAAGCATCTTAAGCATTACTCTTCCCTGTTTCACATGCTGCGGCTCATCTTTCTTTCCGGGCTCCCCTCTCCATCCTATCAGCAGCACCATCGGAATACTGTAAACTTCAGTATCTGCCAATGACAGCAAAGGATTTACAGCATTGCCTGTTCCTGAATTCTGCATATAAACCAATGCCGGATTGCCCGATGCAAGATAGTGACCTGATGCCAGAGCAACTGCAGCTCCTTCATTGGAATTTATAATATGATTTTCTTTCGGAACATTATCAGTAACATATGCACAAAAGTCCTTTAACAAAGAATCCGGGACGCCGGTGTAAAAATTTATCCCGTTGCTCTTAAGTATTTCAAAAAATTTTCCCGGACTTATCAATTTACTATTTGCCTCCCGGAATTAAATTCAGAATTTCATTGATTGACATCATTCTTTTATCTGCCTCATAAGACCGCTCATTTTCAAGAATTGATATTGCTGTCTCAAGCATTGCAGGATACGCGCTCCTCAGCAGCTGGTTGGCATATATCACTATGTTTACTCCCGCCTCGATTAGCTGTTTTTCATAGATGGTATTGTAAGACGACGGCACTGCAGCCAGCGGAACTTTCCTCTCAAACATTTTATATCTTTTACAAAATTCTAATATCTCGTCCGGCTTCTTATTCTTGCTGTGTATCATTATCCCGTCTGCTCCTGCTTCTATGTAAGCCTTTGCGCGGATCAGCGCATCTTCAATACCTTTATTTAAAATCAGGCTTTCAATTCTTGCGATTATCATAAAATCATCCGTGATCTGTGATTTTTTTCCCGAAGATATTTTATGTGAAAAATTTTCTATGGAATCCTGAGTTTGTAAGACATCCGTTCCAAAGAGTGAATTCTTTTTTAAACCAGCCTTATCTTCAATAATAACAGCCGATACACCAAGCCGCTCCAGGGTCTTTACAGTAAAAACAAAATGCTCAACTCTCCCGCCGGTATCACCGTCATATATTATTGGCTTAGTAGTAACTTCAATAATGTCATTAAGAGTCTGCATTCTCGCTGTTACATCTACTGCTTCTATGTCGGGTTTTCCTTTTGCAGTCGAATCCGTCAGACTGCTCAACCACATCCCGTCAAACTCCTTTGTCATCTTGTTAATTGTAACCTGAATATTTTCAGCTATGAGTCCTGTAAGTCCGTTATGCGCTTCTATCAGTCTTACTATCGGTTTAACTTCAAGCAGCCTCTTTAATCTTTTCATTCTGATCTCCGGAGTAGTCCCTATTTCTTTCAAACTTTCATTTAGCTGTGTTGAAGATATACCTTTTGTATATTCTATTTCAATAAGCTTTCCTCCCCAGACGGTTAAGGTCTCTATAACTCTTTTTCGGGTTTGCTTTTGAATTCCTGACTTCCAGTCATCACCGTGTACAACAAAGTCAGGCTTTATCATCTTCAGGTTCGGTACATAATCCAGAGTTAACTGAGGTATGACTTTCTTTACACCTTTTATATTTTCAACAATTATTTTTCTCTGTTCATATGTGAGATAAGGAATTCTTTTATAACTTGCGATTGCCTTGTCAGTAAGAAGACCAATAATTACTTCACCGAGTTTCCTCGCTTCATTAATTATGTTCAAATGACCGGGATGAATCAGGTCTGCGCTCATTCCGACGTATACTTTCTTCTTCATAGAGATGATTTTCCGTTTTGATTTTTTATTAACCAGTCATTTTTTGTGAGTGTATTCCTGAATTCCCTGTTGAAAAAAAGTTTAATGGTGTATTTTATCTGAGCAGTATAGAATGCAGTTCTGAAAGCTGCATAATTCAAATTTTTCTTATTACCTCTCGCTACAGCCTTCCCTCTCCTTAAGCTCCATTTTAAAGATTGAAAAATAGCTTTCAGCATATTTTTTACCAGTGCAGGATCTCCCTCTTTATCAATGGCGTAAATATTATACGGAATGCAAATTCCGTTATTCATGAACCTTCTTTTTATGTCCTCTGTTGTTGCATTTTTTTTTACAATCTGATAATGCTCCATCACCGCCTTTGGCGCCCACCCTATAAGATATCCTTTGCTGGTAAGTCTTTTCCAAAGCCCTGATTCACCGTCTCCTATAAGCCAGGGTCCTATTAAGTCAGGATTAAATCCTGTTTCAATAAGAATGTCCTTTTTTATGCTGAGGTTACCTGCATTCATGTATAGCCCGGTTTCAAACTTTATTTCATCTCCGTAATCCAGCTTGCCAAGCTGTTCTTCATATTCATATATCCAGTCCGGAGGAGTTTCATCCCATCTTATGATAATTTTACCTGCAACACCGGCAACCTTCTCATTCATTTTAAATACTTTCGATATTTCACTTAACCAGTCAGGGGACAATACTCCGTCATCATCCGTGAAACTTAATACATCGTACCTTGAAGCCAGTATTCCAATCTGTCTTGCATAGACTTGTCCGGATTTTGGAACAAAATAATATCTTATGTTTACTTCAGAATATTCATTAATATATTTTTCAACTACATCTTCAGTATTATCTGACGAATTATTGTTTACAACTAAAATTTCATAATCCTCTTTGGGGTAATTCTGTTTTATAAGAGAATCCAGACACATAGGTATAATGGTTGCGCGATTGAATGTTGAAATAATAACCGATATTTTCATACTCTTTATTGCGTATCAACTATTCTGAGATTTCCTTTATCTGTTACGTGCGCCATTTCAACTAAATTCTCTGTCAGAACAAAGTCCTCACCCGTAATTATTTTTTCACAGATAAAATCTATGAACTTATTCTTTTCAGGTACAAGATCATTTAACCTTGTAAAATCTATGTGAAGATTTTCATGCACCGCCGGAAGCAGAGGGATCTGCTTTTGTATAAAATAAATGTATCCGTATTTCCAAGCCAATGATTGCATCTCTTCATTAAGCAATCCCGTATTCTTTGCACCTGCCAGCAGCATCCTGTAGCTTTCCCTGTCGTTGGAATCATATGTAAATCCTTTTTTTGAATAATGGGCATCACCGGCAAGTATGACGGGCTTTCCCTGCAAAGCAAGTTCCAGACCGCCCGTTCCCATCACGGTTACAGCCCCGTCAAGCAGTCCGTAAAAATCAAGTGTACTTATGTCATCGTCATACTTAATTACTTTTATGTGAGGCGGAAGATCCGGGAAATTTTTTTCAATGAATTTCTGACATCCGGTTTCAGGATTGTCGTTTAATTCCGATGGATGAATTTTTATTAACCACTGTACGTCTTTAATGTCGTAAATTTCTTTTATTGTCTCATAAAGCCATTCGTCAAAATTTTCGTGAATCATTTCAAAATAATCAGACACTGCATCCCAGTTTATGTGAGTCATGATTCCCCAGACCGGCTTATTCTTGTCCAATTCGTACTTCCCATGAAAGAATTCGCTGTTGCCTTTGTACTCTTTTAAGAGACCTTTCATGTCATGAGTAACGTTTTCTTTATAACGCCTTTCAATAAAATTCTGTAATCTTGATTTCTGAATTTCACCAAGCTCTGATGCCTTAGCTTTGTTCCAAAACTCTTCACTAACTGTTAAAAAAGTTTCATTAAAATTTTTGACTGTGCCGAAATAGAAATGCCCCGTTAAATAGCAGCAAAAATATGAAACTATATCAATAGTATTTTTTAAAAAAACACTTAACGCCGGACCCCAGTCTGCATATATACCGTGCGACATATATACTTTTATGGGATCATATTTTTTAATGGCTTCCCTGGATGCTTCTGCGTTTATTAATACAGTGTAAGCATATTCTTTAAGTAGCTCTTCCTTGCGGTCAAATGCACCCCCTTGGTATGCCGGAACATTGCAGATTCAAGATGATTACCTAAATTAATTCCATTGAGCGAAAGATTTTTATAATTAATATAATTAACTTTATCTGCCTCCGATCTTAATTCATCAGCTTTTTCCTTCGTAATTAAATCGCTTATGTAATAATAGCTTATACCTAACTTATCAAGTATCTTTGAGTTCTGACTGACACAGCTCCTGCAGTATTTTCCCCAATCGCTTATTGGCACATCCGGAATGTCTATCCGCTTTGCACAGGCTTTGTAAACACTGTCACAAAGTATCACATTTACCTTATGACCTCTGAGCTTTAAAGCAGTTGCAATTATTCCTTCAAGATTTGTCTGGACTACCATTCCGCCGGTTGACCAGAATAAAACCGAAATAGATTTTTTGTCTGCTTTCTTTCCTTTACCGTAAAATTTTTTTAGCTTTCTTTCACTGTTTAATTTTTTTATGTACTTACTTTTTAGCAGAACTGATTTTATCATAATTATAATATCCAAGTTTAACAGGACGGACTTATTTGATATTCGGATTTAAACAAATGGGACAGGATTTGTACCGCGCGGAATCAGTCCCGCTTCCCGTAAATAATCCGTGAATTTAAATAATAGCAGATCGTTATATTTCCGGGCTGCAAATTGCACTCCAAAAGGCATTCCGATCGGTGATGTGAAAACCGGTGCGCTTATCACAGGCAAATGTGTCAGTGTCCATATCAACGAGGGATCCGGGCTCTCCGTTTCCTCCCTTAACGGTGCGTCACCGGCTGTGCTTAACGAAATTAGTATGTCATAATCATTGAAGAATTTATCCATCTCATGAATTAAATTTTCCTGCTCCTCTAAAGCTGAATGATATTCTTCAATCGTGATCCTTCTGCCTTTTTTAAAAATTTCATTCATGATTTTCGAAACATGATCCGGATTCTTTAACTCTTCCTGAAAATAATAGGATAATGTCTTGTCATATATCCGCTTATGTACATCATGCGCGCTGTGCATTCTCTCCGGAAGATCAACCTCCCTGACTTCAATTTCCTTTGTTAATGATAACTTATTTATAAAGTTTATCACCGAATCTTTTGCATAATCAAATGCGTTGTCCCAGGTATTTGATTTGATAAACGCAACACGCCATGGATTTCCCGGCATCTTGCTTTGCCTTCTCGGATCTGTCAAAGCATTATTACTGACAGGATAGTTTGTGCCGTGAACTCTTACCGCATTAAACATTCTTTCGAGATCTTCATAACTTGAAGTAAAAAATCCGATGGTATCCAGACTGTCCGTTGTCTTCAGCATGCCGGTTCTCGGTATCAGTCCGA
The DNA here is from genome assembly GCA_016710985.1 of Ignavibacteria bacterium. Lineage (GTDB taxonomy): Bacteria > Bacteroidota > Ignavibacteria > Tepidaquicellales > Tepidaquicellaceae > JAGPCH01. The sequence goes on along the minus strand of JADJTX010000012.1, from coordinate 92,921 downwards.
ATGATGGCTTGCATCCGTAAACCCCGCAAAAGCTCGCAGGCCTTACTATTGATCCTGCTGTCTGCGTGCCGATTGAAGCGGGAACCATTCCAAGAGCAACTGCAACAGCAGAGCCGCTTGACGATGTACCCGGGTCCTTGTAACATCATGAGGATTGAGACAATTTCCTATGGCATGAACTGCAAACTCCGCTGTATCCGTCTTCCCCGGGATTATTGCCCCGTGATCTTTTAAATAATAAACGACCCTTGCGTCATTACCGGCAGTAAAATCTTTCCACAATGGACTTCCCATTTGTGTAGGGAAATCAATTGTGTTAAAAATATCTTTCACTCCGATCGGAATGGCTTCTAATGACCGTAGACTTTTACCGCTCTTTATTTTGTCAGATATTTTATTTGCCTGCTCATATAAATGCTCTCTGTCATAGCAAACCCATACTTTGTACCTGTCATTATAATCTTCTATCCTTTTGATGCATTCACATGCTATTTGTTCAGGGCTTATCTCCCCGGAATTTAATTTTTCAAGAATTTCCTTTATGCTTAATTCTAAGAAAATGTTTTTCTTTATTTTTTGTAATGTATCAACCATTGTTTTTTTTATTCTCTTCTCTTTCTATTAACTGTTCCGGATAAGGCAATATCCTTTCTTTATTTTTTCGCGTCTTCTCAACCACCGGTAAATCAATATGCTTTATTTCCGGCAATCTCTTTTCCATCATCATTTTATAAAATTCTTCCTTAGTCATTCCTGTTACCTTAAGATAATATTCAAGCGACTCGGGAATTTCATTGTCGTATTTGTTTGCAAGCTCAAAGCCTTCTTCCCTTGACAGCAGACCGTTCCTTACATCCACACTCGCCTGATGTGTCGCCCTTCCAAAACCTCTCTTCAGATAATTTGTAAAGTCGTGCATTCCAGGCATTATGCATTCCGCGCTTTTATATCCTTTGTAAGTTCCCTCGACTTCTGTCTCTTTCCATCCGAAATTATCACGGACAAATTCCATCTGCCTCTCATCGTCCCAGAAAATGTAATCTCCGAGATGCATCAGTCTGACTCCGGCTTTATCAAGCTCTTCAATTGAAGGAAAGAAAAACGGCTTCATGTCTTTCTCCGAAATGTAATCACAAACCATCTCCTTTGGATTTCGTTTTGTAGAAACTTTCATGAAATAATCCAGATTGAATTCCATCAGAGGATTTTTATATGTTGACCTGCCCGACGATTCTGCAATCGACTCCCCGTAAATAAGCAAAGGTATGTTAAACCGGATCGCAGCCTGCAGCGGAAATGCTCCGACTCCGGCGTGACAATGCCAGCAGGTATCTCCGATTGCCTCCAGTGAACGCTTTGCTATCCTGTTTACAAGATCCCTGTTAGGTGTGAACATTATGTGGTCAACATTAAATTTTTCAAGTGAGTTGAGTAAATTATACCAGCCGGTCTCGCTGAACCAGTTGTGACTGAATGTTACAGCCAGCGGCTTCATTCCATACACCTGTGTTAAAACATACAGCTGAAATGTGCTATCCTTGCCTCCGCTGATCGGAACAATACAGTCATAATTATTCCCTGCCTTCGATTTCGCCTCTTCAAGTATCTTTCTTAACTCTTTTTCTTTCTCGACCCAGTTAATGTGTATCTTTTGTTCTGATGACTGACATGCCTGGCATATTCCCATTTCATCAAACTTTACAAGTTCCTGAGTAGACGGAATGCAGCATCGGACACAATACATAATTCCCTCCATCTGCGGCTTTCCAAATTTATTTTCTGTCATCGTGTCATGTATTTATTTTTTTTAAAATCTTTTTTTAAAATTGAATAGATAACTGCATCAAGATATTCTCCGTTTTTATATAAAACTTCCCTGAGCAGACCTTCCTTCCTCATTCCCATTTTCTCACACACATTTATCATCCCTGTATTATTCACTGTCTGTCCGGAAGATATTCTGTTAAGATTTAATGTATTGAATCCATAGTTGATCATAAGACTGTAAGCTTCACTGCCTGCGCCTTTGTTCCAGTAATTTTTGTCTCCAATTATTATTGCAAGCTCTGCCGATCGGTTTATCCTGTCGATTTTCTTTATTGCGATGTTTCCGATATGAATGTCATTTTTCTTCCATCTTATTGCGAATGCTATTTCATCTTTACTGTCCACTAAACTTTTGATATAAGCTAAAGTTTTTGACTTAGTATTCGGGAATGTCGAGTGTGAATTATCCCTGCAGACATCTTTGTCATTTAGCCAGCCTATGTATTTATCTGAAATATCCTTCTTTAATAATGGTGAAAGATAAATGTTTGCTCCCGTTAAAAATGGGTTTTTCAATTTATGATTTATTTTAATTCACGCTTAATTCATTCCGGATGACTCTTAGACATCTTTCAACTCCACCCTTAAAAACTGAATTACTTCTGACTTTTGTGTTTTTCTTATTAAGCAGATCAAATATTTTATCTGAATTCGTTTCAACTGTCTCAATACCTGCTTCCTTCATCGCGCACAGCAATGAATCCTTAACAGGTCCTGCTGTTAAGCTGACTGTTCTTTTATTCAAAGCTCTTGATTCAAACATTGCAATTGTATTATATCCTGCAACAGTTCCGGATTTCCTGATTAATTCTTTTAATTGTCCGGTTTTATCAGCAAATGAAATTTCAAACATATCCGAATTGTAAGCCTCGGCCAGATAACACAATTCTTCAGAGTGTTCTTCAACCGGGTGAAGTTTTATTGTCAGTTGAATTTTTTCATTTCTGATATCAGCAAGTTTTTTTAATGCATTCAGCAGAGTTTTAAAAGGATGAATCTTGTAATCTCTTACTCCTATTATTTCCAATGGCTGAGATAAAAATAAATATTTGTTTCTCTGCCTTTTATTGTCGGTGCTCGCATTCAGTTCATCATCATTATTATTAAAGATCTTATCCAGATACGGATGACCTGTCACAATTATATTCGCTTCCGGAAAATTTTCCGTTATCATTTCCTTTTTTGTTATTTCATCCATCACACATACTTTATCCGGTATTTTATCTATTGCGTATGATGAATACATCCATCTCCTTGAATAGTCTTTCCAGAAATCCAGTACTACAACACTTTTTATTTTCCGCTGATACGCAGCGTTCCTCAGTTCCTGTTCAGTATTTCCACCGCTCGTTCCCGTAACTATAATGTCAGGGTGTTCTGCATCAATTATAGATTCAGCTTCTGACCTGGTTATCTGAGATTTTATTTTTTGAAAGCTGATTTTATTTTCTTCTAAAAACTTTTCACTGAACTTACCGGCATATATGCATAAGCTGACATTCTTTTCTTTTGATAAGCTGCCAATCAATGAGCTGACTGCCAACCCTCCACCGGATCATCAAATGCCATCAGCACTTTCTTCTGCATTTAAACCGGGACAGCATTTTTTAATTCATACTCCATTAGATCAGAAACATGTCCGTAAACTTTTTCATATGCATTTACTACATCCTGAAGATCACTCTCACTAAAGCTTGGTCTCATGTACTCATGTGTAAATACTTCCTCATAAAACATTCTTTCCGTAACAGGACACAAACCTTTTTCATAAGAAACTTCTCCCTCATATCTCGGACAGTTGAATGAACATCTGTGAATACGCTGCTGATATATTGGTTGAAGATATAAAGGTGGTGCAAATCCCGATCCGATTATAGGCGTCGATTCACGCAGTATCATAGTGGGTAATTCCGCTTTCATTGCATCAACGAAAGTGTTCCTGTGAATTCCGACAATATCTTTTTTAAATTTGAATGCCTGCACATAATATACATGAGTGCATCCTTCCTTTACCATCGGAGGAATTATTCCCGGCAGCTCTCCGAGTTTTTTTGACAGATAATTTGCGTTGGTAATTCTATGTTCAATCAAGTCAGGTAATTTTTTTAACTGCTCTATCCCGACAGCCGCTTCCATTTCAGTCATCCTGAAATTAAATCCAAAGGTATTCCAAAGATCCTTTGTCTTCTTTCCTTCCACTACCGCCTCTCCGTGATTTCTGATAAGTTCAACTTTCTCTGCAATCACCGGATCGTTTGTGACCACCATTCCGCCCTCTCCTGTATGGATATGCTTATGATAGTTTAAACTGAAAATACCAACATCACCTATGGTTCCGACAAAACGTCCCTTGTATTTCGCCATCGGTGACTGAGCGCAATCTTCAATTACTTTCAGATTATGTTTTTTCGCAACTGCCATCACTTCATCCATGTCAGTAGGATGCCCGCAAATATGAACTACAAGAATGGCTTTCGTTCTCGGAGTAATTTTTTCTTCAATGCTTTTAGCATTAAGACAGAATATGTCTTCATCAATATCAGCAAATACAGGCACAGCCCCGTAGATCAACGGCGCAATTGCTCCGGCTGTCATTGTATAAGGCGAGACTATTACTTCATCTCCGGGACCTATGTCACAGGCTCCGATGCATGCATACAGACCGGACGTATTTGAATTTACCGCATGACAATATTTTACACCGAATGCTTCTGCCCAGTCTTTCTCAAATTTCTGTACCGTCGGTCCGCCTTTAAAATCATTGTTCCATGAACCTACGTATTGCGATAGGTTCCCTGAATCAAGGACTTTCATCACTGCTTTTTTTTCCTCTTCGCCAATTGTATTGCTCTGTGGGAATATCCTTGTCCGGATGGGTTTCCCTCCCAGGAATGCTAATTCTGACATAATTTTTTTTCTTTAATTCTGCTGATCAGTTCAAATATTTTTACCGAATTTGAAGCCGGTGATTTCAGCGCTTCGCCTTTGGAAAGTGCATCATATATATTCGCAACTGCATTCGGCAATGCTTTTGCAAACTGAATCGGACGTGTGTCATAAAGCTCGTATGAACTATATCCTTTAAACAGCCTGTTCGGAATTACACGGTACTTTTCAATCTCACTCTTATAGTTTATCTTTAACCTGCCTTCTGTTCCGATAAAATCAACTTCACCGAATGTGAGCTTTGTCGGATTCAGACCGATGAATCTTACTTCCATTCCATTTCCATATGTAATGTCAAAACTTACAGTCTCATCATTTTCATTTAAGCCTTTCTTAACTGATACTTTAAATAAATTTTTTTCTGTCTCGCCTATATACCAGTTAACAAGATCAAGATAGTGAGAAGCATTATGAATCAATCCCCGTGAATAAAAAAATGTAACTGACTCTATATCTCCGATCTTCTTTTCCTTGATCACCTTTTCAAGATCATGAAATTCATCAAGGAATCTTCTCGTATAATTTATCTGCAATGGAATCCCGGCTTTACCGTAAATGTCTGATATCAATATTACTTCATCTGCACCTAATGCTATGGGCTTTTCACAAAAAACAAGTTTTGGCTTGTATTGAATTACTTTGTTTAATATATCAAAATGTGATTCGTCATTTGTTGAAATAACAATCACATCCGGGCTGATATCACTGCACATTTTCTCATAATCATCAAAGACAGGTATGTCATATTCTCTTTTTATTATGTCCCTGATCTCTTTTTTGATCTCTGCTGCACCGCTGACTTCAAAATCTCCGGAATGATTGAATGCCTTAAAATGCGTAAGCGCGCCATCCGTTTTTTTCCCGTGATCAAAAAGAAATCCTATGTCACCGCAGCCGATAATACATACTTTATACTTACTCAAGGTTGGTTACTGTTTTCTGCACTACTTCCGAGTTGATCTCCAAAACATGAATATTCTTATCCAAAAAATTTAATATATCTTCCAGATTAAAATCACTTTTCTCTTTTACCAAAGATTCATGTATGATTTTTATTACTTCAAAATCTTCACTTGTATCAAGACACAGCCTCGGTTTATAATCTCTCTTCCATTTATCCGGAATGGCTACATTATGTAATTTATATTTATCTTTACCCGTTCTGAAAAAGTACAATGAGACGTGCTCCCTGTCTTCTTTATCATCCGTAAGTTCGCTTATCTGTTTCAGATCTTTGAAAGAGAAAACTCTTACATCCATTCCTAACGGAATTTCCCGGACTGCATTTTTAATGTATCCTATGTTAGTGACATAATCATACTCCGGATAATTACTTACATACTCTTCGATTACTGCATCAGCAACTTCCGGATCCATTAACGGACAGTCTCCGGTTATTTCAACTATGAGATCACCTTTAACTGATTCAACTGCACTGACTACCCGTCCCAACACATCATCTTCACTCCCCCTGTAAATATTTACATTCAGATTCTTACAAAGCTCTTCGATCTTATCATCAGAAGGATTCGTCGTCGCAGCGACTATGACCTCGTCTATATACTTTGAACCTGAAAGCCGTTCAATCAGTATCTGAAGAACCGGCTTTGAGTCTATCTCCATCAGTACTTTCCCGGGCAGACGGCTCGAACCCATTCTCGCTTCTATGGCTGCTGTTATTTTCTTTCTGTTCAAATAAAACTTTGACTGCTTATTTATTTTTTTGAAATAAGAATGTTATATCCACATCATCATTGAATGTACATTTGTATTTCTTTTCTTTGACCAGTTTCAGCTCAGGGAAAAGCTCTGAATATAGTTTTGGAAAATTCCTTTTGAAGAGAACATTATCCTTACCTCTGTAATTCTTAACTTCTGTAAACTCATCTGCATAATACTCGCTGCCGTATATGTAATTGTTTGTGCATCGCACTATCTCTTTCAGGGCAAATTTTATCTTATCTGAATTCATGTGAATCAATACTCTGTTTGTGAAAACCAAATCGAAATACCCGTCCTTAAATGGTATATCATAAGCATTTGCCCGGATTATATTAACTCCTTTTGTTTTTTGCTTTGAAAGTTCAACCGCATGCGGCTGAAGCTCTATTCCGAACAAATCCGTAAATCCCATCTCCTGAAGATTTATGAGCTGAACACCAATGTTACAACCTACTTCAAGAATTCTCATTTCCCTGTCAAGGTTTCCGATAAATTCCTGATTCATAGCTGTCCGAGAAATGTTGAGATATTTTTCATAAACTTCATCAAGCCCTTTATTATCATAATCATTTCTTAAAGTATAATCCTCACCGAATTTTGATTTCCAGATTTCTTCCTGTGATGTCTGCTCCATCTAGTAATTATTATTTGGTTACATGCAAATTAAGAAGTTCAAATGTTATGTCACTCTATCATATTCCATTTCAGCACTTCATCTTCTTTTATTTCCCTGACTGCCTTCTTTCCTGTCACAACATCAATGTACTTTGGACTTATGCCGCTTGCCGGCCGCTTCCATGTAAGATCGGAAAATTTTATATCCTCCCCTTTTTTTATTTTTTTGACAGCTACCAGACTTCTTCTTGCATTCTTTATGGAATCTTCTTCCGACTTTAACGGTCTCTTTTTGAAATCACCAATCAGCATAAACACTCTCTCCATGTCTTTAAAAAAATACTTAAGATCATCTTTGTCCATCGCATGATAATGATCATTACCGGGCAGTGATTTGTCAAACGTAAAATGCTTTTCAAGTATTACTGCGCCGAGCAAAGATGCGATCTTCAGTACTTCCATCGTACCCGGAAGAGTATGATCGGAATATCCCGGAATCGTTTTCGGAAATTTGATCTTCTGATCAAGTATCATTCCGAGGTTTGCATTTTCATCCAGCGTAGGATAATTCAATACGCAATGAAGTAGACTCAGCGGATTACCGGATTCTTCAATTAATTCAACCGCCTGATGAATTTCCCAGACTGTTGACGCGCCGGTTGACATTATTACCGGTTTGCCGAATTTACATATATGTTTTATAAACGGAAGATTTGTAATATCGGATGATGAAATTTTATAGACCGGCATCAGATCATTTAAAAAATCTGCCGCTTCGGTATCGAATGGAGTTGACAGAAATTCTATCCCTGTTTTATCGCATTCTGTTTTTAGCTGTTCAAATTCTTTCTTCCAGAATTTATCATATCTTTTAAACAGCTCGACCTGATTTTTTGTGGGTTCCTTTTCAAGATCCCAGTAAGATGGACTGTCAGCAGATGCCAGCTTCTCCGCTTTGTATGTCTGAAATTTTATTGCATGCGCCCCGCCTTCGGCTGCTTCATCAATAAGTCTTTTTGCCAGATCCATTTCACCTTCGTGATTTACGCCTGCTTCCGCTATTACATAAGGTCTGCTTACTATATCCGGATTGTAATCTTTAAATATGTCGAGAATATTCATCTTAATTTTACTATAAATTATAAATTTGTAATTATTAATTATTAATTATAATTACCAAGCCGTCCACCCGCCGTCAACAATTAAATTGTGTCCGGTAACATAGCTCGCTGCATCCGATAACAAAAATATTGCAGCCCCTGCTACTTCATGATTATAACTCATTCTCTTCAATGGTGAAAGTTTGAAAAGTTTTTTTCAAACTGCTCTTCATGATTATTCGAGACTCCGTGAGGAGTGATCTGATTTACACGAACTCCCTTATCCGCCCAGTAGGTTGATAGATACTGAGACAAAGCCATTACTCCGCCTTTTGATGCTGAATACGCGGCAGGACAACCGATGCTTGTTCCTTTATATAAATTCTGATTCGGAGCTACTACAGAATACGTCGAAGGCATGTTGATAATTGAACCGCTTCCTTTTTCAGCCATGTATCCGCCGATGATCTGGCACGTCAGGTATGTTCCTTTTAAGTTTGTTTCAACTACTGCGTCCCAGTCTTCATCTGTATACTCCTCAAACTTTGCAAAAAATTTCGCCGTCTTATTCTGATGACAATTTACAAGTCCGTCTGTCTTTCCGGTTTTTTCAAGAACAGTTTTTTTTAATCTCTCGACATCTTCCCTCTTGCCAACATCAAATGTAATCCCGATCATTTCACGGTTAAACCTTTTGCTTAAATTCTCTGCAAACTCTTCTGAGCCCGCTCCTTCCCTGTCAGCTATTACTACCGTTGCTCCGTATTGTGCGCACGCTTCCGAAAATGCTCTGCCGATCAGCCCCATTCCGCCTGTAATGATTATCACCTTTCCGTGAAGATCAAATTTATCTTTGAAATTAATTGTCTCCGGATTTGTAGTTCTCATTTCCATTTTACTTTTCAATTTAGTTTCTGCCTATCTCATTTAAAATTTTAAGAGCAGTTCTCATATCCGAAATTCCTGTCTGCAGATCTGCTCTTGGCTTAACTGACCGGTCTCTGATGATTTCAATGAAATGCTCCATTTGCTTTCTGTAGCTTATGTCTAAAAGTTCTCCATATCCCTCACCGGTTTCCATTGTTTCGGTTTTATCCTTTAGTAAAATTTTTACTTCCGGCTTCATGAAATCCCAGTATATTGTCCCTTCTGTACCTATCACTTCACAATTTCTGTAATACGGCTTCTGAAAAAAATTCAAATGAATGTTGGAGATCACTCCGCTTTTATGTCTCATCAAGATCTCAACTCCCTCCTCTGCATTTATTCCCGTAGTATTGCCCGAGGTTTCCATTGCTTTTACTTCCGTAACTTCACCAAACATGCTTGTCAGATAATTCTGCTCATGAATTGAAGTCAGTACCACTCCTCCGCCCATCGATGCATTTGCGGCATATGATTTTTTGTAATCTTCATCTTTATGCCAGCCGGGCATGTATGTACCGAACTGAGACTTTGCGGAAATCACTTTTCCAATCCTTCCTTCAGCTATTTGTTTTTTTATTGACTCAATGCAGGGGTGATAAAGTAAGTTATAGCCAATCAGAACCGGAATATTTTTTTCAGTAACTAATCTTTCCAGCTCATCAATCCTTTGTAGATCTTTTCCGAGAGGTTTTTCAATGAACAACGGGATCCCAAACTTTGCAATTTCAATGGCTGTTTCGATATGCAGCGATGTTGGATTTGATACTATTGCTCCGTCAATATTTTTGAATCCTGAAATTTCCTTTAGATCTGATATTTCTTTATCTGCAAGTCCGGCTGCATTTGAACATGACTTGCCCGACCGCAAAGCCGTGAAGCTATGATCCCCGGTAAGTCTTAATATTCTTAAATGTCTTTGACCTATCGAACCGAGTCCGCAGAACAGAAAATTCAAACTATAAAATTTTTACTTAATGGAAAATAAATATTACTAAATATATTAATAAACTTTTCCTTTAACAGACTTTTGTTTAATATTTGAATTTATATTTTTTAGTCGGGGATTTTTATCTAAAAACTCAGTTATTTCATTAAGTCTGATCGGATGGTTTTTGTAAAGGTTGCTGTAAATTTCTGAGATTAATTTCAGATCTTCTTCTGTGTCAAGACACAATCTTAAATCATCTAAAGGTTTTCCTTCTTTTCTTACACTGTGTATTTTAAACATTTCCGGATTATTCCTGATAAACAGAGTTACGTGTTCCCTGTCATCTTTATCAGAGGTGCTTCTCCAGCTTTTTTGAAGAGATTCGTATTCAATTACTTCGGTATCCATTCCGCGCGGATAAGTTCTCTCCACCATGTTGGAGCTGTAATCATAGTCTCCGTTTAAATGTTCAGATATAATTTTATCTATTATTTCGGGATCCATCAGAGGATCATCTCCGGTAACCCTGATTATTCTATCCGGCTTTAATGCTTCCGCTGCTATTCTGAATCTGTCCAGCACATCATGTACAGAACCCCGGAATATTTTAACGGAGTTTTCTCTGCAGATACTTTCGAGCACATCATCTTCCTTTAGGGCAGTCGTTACAACGGCAAAATCATCAAGTCTTTTTGATTCTTTGAGTATATTAAAAATATGAACCAGCGAAGGGATGCCTGCAAGCTCTTTTATTACTTTTCCCGGCATTCTTTCTGAGCCCATTCTCGCCGCTACAAAAGCAGTGTTACTCACTTTATCGTAAAGATATTTATTCTAAACTTCATGCTTTGTTTTCAATATTTTCTGATACTCCTCCATCCCTTCTTTATTACTGGTCATGTTGTTTTCATGTTTCCTGTATCTGTATAAAGGTAGTTCAATATTTCTGATCTTATAATTTTTTTCAAATCTTATCCGCAGGTCTTCTTCTTCTCTCATTTTAAAATTTACATCATACAAACCAATTCCCAGAAGAAGGTCTGTTCGGAACATTACGCCGCAGGCAATTGGCTTTTCAGCACCGGATATTCTGCCGATATGCTGTTCGTTTTCATCAACAAGATAGTAATCACAGGAAACCGCATCCCATGACGGATTTAGATTTAAAAATAATGATTCTGTAAACAGTAAGTTTTCATCCATGTAATCATCAGCATCAAGATTAACAACAAATCTTCCCAGTGCAGATTTGATCCCTTCGTTTCGGGCTGCTGCAAGACCTAAGTTCTTTTTTAAAGTCAGCGGCTTAATTCTTCCTGAATAAGTTTTCATTACCTGCGGCGTTTCATCAGTGCTTGCATCATCGACTATAATTATCTCATATTCTTTTTTGTCAAGCGTCTGATTAATTGCGCTTCTTATAGCCCGTGAAAGAAAACGCGCATAATTATGACACGTTATTATGACTGAGACTTGCACGAAGTTTTTCCTTTCTGGATTTATCGATTGATTTTACCATTCGTCTGGTTACCTTTGATATCAGATTTGAATCGTTTCTCGTAAGTGTGTTTCTCCATGTTTCAAGATGCCTGAAATCAAGCTGTGCTGTCTGTCTAGGCTCAAGTGTTTTAAAATCCCCCCGGTTATGATAACCCATGTTGTTCGAAATAAAAAGTGTATTTGCTTTTCCGCATATTGACTCCGCATAATATCCGAGCTTTGCAAGATCTTCATCTGTCACTGTGTCATTTTTTGTCTTTGCATATTTTACACTGAGCTTATACTCAAAGAGCAGTCTTTTCAATGTTAATTTGTGAGAACCTTTGGCATAAATATAAGCAGCATTGGTTTCATCCACATCATTGAGATACAGAAATACTTTCACTGTAGGATAAGGAACATCGGCATGCGGAAATGCGGCAGTGTGCAGGTATCCTGCTTTTTCGTTCTCGAGAGTTCTTCTCTGCAGGTACCAAAAGTGGTGATAAGGCGTCAGACGGTTTTCCCTGTGAACAACGGCTGAAGTAATTTCCTGTATCATTGAATTATTCACAAAATATTTTGTAAATGCAGGTGTCTTTGGAGATACTATTTTTTCCGCAATCGTTCTGAAATATTCGGGAAAATCATTCTGACGTTTTGAAAATTTTTCCTTGTCATAATCCATTGGCGACCAGCCGGAATACATCTCATCAAATTCCTTTTTGATTTCATCAAACTGATCTTCAGGTAAAAAATCCGGGATCACAAGTATGCCGTCTTTATCGAGAGTATCTACATATTGCTGAAGCTCCTTCCTTACCTTTTTCGGTTTCATTCTCCAGATGTTCAGATATAATGTTCTGAATATATGAAGTCCAAGCGTGTTGGATAAAACTCCTCCTGAATACAGAGGGGGTGATTTATCCAAAAAATTTTCACTTATAGTTGCACTCATTATTATAATTAGTTTATTTTATAATACCGGAAATTAATAAAATACTTTTCAGTATGAAATAAGAATGAAAAAATTAAAATTATAAATTAAAGAGCTTCATTGTAAAAACTATGACTGTTAATTTCATTTATAATGACCCTTGATGGAATGGCAAAATACCCCGATGGTTTGTTTGGATGGAAATCTGAATTTTTGACATTACTTCCGCCGCTTATTACAATTGGCGCTGTCAGATCATCCAGTACATCTTTTGAATATCCGTTTAATTCAGAGTCGATCAGCTCAAAGTATAAAGGATATTCACCCGGCTTAATGTAAATGTCCGGAAATTCAATTTCAGCTTCGCCTCTGGTGCCGGGTGGAACCGTACTTTTAGTTAATTCAAAATTCGATAATGTTAAACATTCCCTTGAGATTCCGGAAAGAAGCGCAATTATTATCGTAATGCCTTTCATCTCCTTATACACTTCATATGAAATTCTGAACCTTATGCTCTCGCCTAATTCAAAGTTAAATTTTTTGTTTCCATCACTGCCAAGAACTTCTATGCCTGAAAATCTTATCATCCCCTTACCTCTTCTGTTAAGCTTATTATCAATGTCCGTTTTTGCATCAATCTTAACGTCTCTTATAAGCTTGTTATATTTATCTATGGTTTCTGCAGTCGGACCTTCTGCAAATAATTCACCGTTATTAAGTATAACTGATTTCTGACATAAATTTTTTATTGCCTGTAAGTTATGGCTTACAAACAAAACCGTGCGTCCTTCTTTTTCAGAAACATCATACATTTTACTTAGACATTTTTTTTGAAACTCCGCATCTCCTACTGCAAGCACTTCATCTACAATTAATATTTCCGGCTCAAGATGAGCGGCAACAGCAAATGCTAACCTGACATACATTCCTGATGAATACCTTTTTACAGGAGTATCTATATATCTCTCAACACCTGAAAATTCTACAATGCTGTCAAATTTACTTTTTATTTCGTACTGAGTCATTCCGAGTATGGAACCGTTCAAAAAAATGTTGTCTCTCCCGGTAAGCTCCGGGTGAAATCCCGTTCCCACTTCAAGTAAACTGGCTACCCGCCCTCTGACCTTAACAGAACCTTTTGTAGGACTGGCAACCCGCGAGAGTATTTTCAGCAATGTGGATTTTCCTGCTCCGTTTTTTCCAATGATACCGAATCTCTCTCCGTCCTTAATACTAAAGTTGATATCTTTTAAAGCCCAGATAAATTCAGTTTTACCCTTTACAGATCTTCTGTTTGTCTCGCCAATTTTCAAATACGGATCTTCCTTACCTCTGATTCTCGCCCATAACCTGTTCAGGTCTTCTGCAATAGTCTTGCTACCGACAATTCCAAGCCTGTATATTTTAGAAAGATCTTTTATTTCTATTACATTACTCATCAGATTTTTTAAACAGTATCCATGAATGTTTTTTCAACTCTGTTAAAAATGATAATGCCGATGGATAAAATAATTACCATAAAGACCGAGCTGTAAATTAAATTTCCGGCATTAAATGTACCTGCTCCCAGAAAAGCATAACGAAATGCGCTTATTATTGCTGTCATTGGATTTGCAAGTATGATCCAGTGATATTTTTCCGGTACTGCGGATATCGGATAAATGACAGGTGTAGCATACATTAAGAGCTGAACTCCAAAACCAACTAAAAAAGAAAGGTCCCTGTATTTAGTTGTTAATGATGACACAATAATTCCAAATCCCAGACCGAGACCTGCCATAAGAAAAATCAAATAAGGTGTCAGGAAAATATATATATTCGGATTTACTGATGAGCCGTTTAATTTAAAATAAATGAGGAACGATGAAAGCAGGATCATTTGTATTCCAAACTTCATTAACAATGAAATTGTATTTGACAGCGGGCTTACAAGCCTTGGAAAATACACCTTTCCGAAAATACTTGCATTTGCAACAAATGTAGAAGACGTCCTCGTCAGACAGTCTGAAAAATATCCCCAACAAACAATGCCTGACATATAAAAAAGGATCGGCGGAATACCGTCTGTCGGAATTTTTGCAATGTTTCCGAATACAATCGTAAAAGTAATTGTTGTTAATACCGGCTGTAGAAAAAACCAGAAAGGTCCGAGAATAGTCTGCTTGTAAACAGCGACAAAATCCCGTCTGACAAACATAAAAAGCAAATCACGGTATCTCCAGACATCTTTAATATGAAAGTTAAACCATCCGGAAACCGGTTTGATCTCCAATGTCCATTCGGATTCCGTGGTATTTTTATTCATTAAAATTTAGTATTTAATTAATATTTTTATTGAATAAAAATATAATGAGTGTGAGTTTTGAAAAAAGGGAACCTGAAACTTTAAAAAAATTCTGATATAAATTTTTTGATAATTGAAAAATATTTAAAGAAATTATTACATAATTACTTTAATATTTTTTTGTTTGATTCAGGCTGTGAATAATAATAGTAGTAGTTATAATAATAACCATAAGAACTCTTGAAGTTGAAATTATTCAGAACGCATCCAAGCAAATGATGAGGATATTTTTTGCTGAGTCTGTCGTAAGTTTTCCAGAAAGCATCAGCAGGAGTCTTATTTGCCTGACAGACTAAAACCGTTCCGTCAGTAATATTATAAAGTATCTCTGAATCCGTGACAGTAATGAACGGCGGTGAGTCAATGATGATTATGTCGTAAATTTCTTTGAGCTTGTGTATGAATTGTTTCATCTGCACTGAGCCCAGGAGTTCAGAAGGATTCGGCGGAATAGTTCCGCTTGTAATAAAATACAAATTATCCATCGGTGTTCGCTTTGTAATATCTTCAAGCGTCACATTAGTAAACAAATAATCACTCAGACCCGGAAATTTATCAGACTCAAACACTGTATGTATCCTCGGCTTCCTGAGATCGCAGTCAACAATCAAAACTTTTTTTCCTGCCTGTGCAAAACTGCCTGCAAGATTGGAAGCAACGATCGTTTTTCCCTCAAAAGGAATTGAACTTGTAACAAGTATTGTTTTTAACTGTTCCGATTCCAATTTGGAAAACTGGATTCGTGTTCTCAAAGCCTTAAAAGCCTCTGAAGCTGCTGAGTTGGACTTGTTTCCTACAATGAATTCAGGCGTACTTTGCCCGTTTTTACCGGAAGCGATTGATTCAATTTTTGGGATCCATGACAACACACTTGCTCCTTTACTTTCGAGTTCTTCAGGAGACTTAATTGATTTATCAAGAAAATTTCTTACAAAAGCAAAAGCCAGGCCTAAGCCTAGTCCGATCAGTATTCCGTTTAAAATTATTTTTGGTCTGTCAGGAGCCACAGGTCCGTTATTATCCGAACCTAAATCCAGAATTTCGGCATTACCAACTCTTCCTCTTTCATTAATCGTTGCTTCCTGATATTTTTGCTCTAATGTAGTATATAATCTTTCTGCAGATGCTTTTTCTCTTTCAAGTTTTACAAGCTCTCCCAGCTGTGCCGGAAGATTGGTCAATTCGCTGTTAGATTGTCTTATCAGGTCCTGGTAATTCTTATTCTTTAAAGTCATATCCTGAATTTCCATCTTCGTGTTGAAAATCTGAAGACCTAAATCCTTTTTATCCGCAGGAGTCGATGCAATGATCCCTGACTTTAAAATTTCAATCTGATCTTTAAGTTTTCCTCTTAGATTTTCAAGCTTTCTGTCATAGCTTTCCTTTGTCTTTTCAATTACTAAAGAATCCCTGATAGGTGCAATTTCTATATCCCTCTGAACCTCTAAATTTGCAACCTGGGATTGAATAGCACTCAAATAAGACTGATTTATCTGAGCATTAATGAAGTCATAATACTGAGGGTCCATTTTATCGTACTCACTTTTCAAAGTAACAAGATTGTTTTCCTTGATCCTCATGTCAAGTTCGTTCACTTTGATTAAAGACTCATAATCGGAAATCGCATTTACTAATCCTGTGATTCTCGAATCTAAAGACATGTACCCGGTTCTTTTCTGAAAATTTTCTATGGATGTTTCAGCATCATTAAGTTCTTTAAATTTTCTTTCCTTTTCATCTACAATGAATTTCTTAACATTGGTAATATCCTGCCTGCTCAATTCAACATTATACTTTAAATATACATCTGCATATGTTTTGGTTATGTACTGTAACTCTTCGAATATAGGACCTTCAGTTGTGATACTGATAGCATCCAGTCCTTTCAGGACAGCCATTGTGACCATATTGGACAGATCTTTTCTGAGTACTTCCTGCGAAACTGCAACAGTTTCCGGCAACAATGCACTATTTAATAACAGACTGTATTTCCTGTTACCAACATTGAATGAATCTATTAATGCTTTAGCAACTTTATCACGCATGTCAAAACTTTTCATCACTGCTATCTGAACCAGCATATATTTTTCTGTAGTGCCACCCATAGCATCTGAAGAGGTAAATGTTGCGTTGAGAAGATTTCCGGGCTGACCTTCAATTTTTACGCTTGTTACAGACCGGTATATGTCGGTTGCAGTATTTACATATATTAGAGTATAGATTATACTTATTGATAGTATAATCAGAATAGGAATTAAATTTTGACGTATAACATTTATGTACTCTTTTAAAACATCCTTTGACGGTGCTGATTCTTTTGGCTGTTCAATTTCATCAAATTCATCGTATGAGTTATTTTTTGACATATTAAAATCTTATTTTATTAATAAATTCATTTTTTTTTAATTAGAATATTAATCATTATATCTCCTCGTAACATTGTCTATCAGGTAATAAAACGAAACTAATGTGCCTACAAATGCAACAATCTGCTGAATATAAAAAAATATGTTTTGTGTGGTTTTTGGTTCAGGAACAATGATCATATCACCAGGTTTCAGGACCGGATTGTTCATTGGTCTTAGGATATCACTTTTATCACCGTACAAGCCGTCCAGCTGATAATAAATAACCTCTGATGCCTGTAACTTGGGAGTTTCACTCTTAAACCTTACAATTTTCATATCCTCCATTATATCTGAACTTGTTCCGCCCATCATAAGCAGTAGATCAAACAGGTTAGTTCCCTGAGGTATTAAATACGTTCCTGCAAAGGAACCTATAACAGTGACTTCAATATTGATTTTGTTTTTATCCGCAAAATTAAAATAGCGTCCCCCTTTGGTTACTTGCAATTCTTCCGGACCTACTCTGATTTTATCACTGTCATTTTGTGATAAACAAAAATTAAATGAAGTAAAAAAGAACAAAAAAATAACTGAACAAAAACTAAATTTACTCAATTTATCTCGTTAGTTTATAAGTAATTGTAAATTCAAAAATTATTTATCAATGTTAAAATATATAAAAATAATTAGTAATATCTTAGTCACAAAATTTTATATCTGAATTAATTGTAAAAAAATAATATCCTGATAGCAACAATGCTGCTATGATCAATAACTGTCAATCGTTAACTTCAACCCTTCCTCAAAGCTTACCAACGGAACATAATTTATTTTTTCTTTTGCCGTATGAATGTCCGCAAAAGAGTGCTTAATATCTCCGGCTCTGGGCTTTTCATAACGCGGCTCAATGCTTTTACCTAAAATTTTATTTATGTGTTCAACTAATTCGTTTAAAGTTATTTGTCCGTTCGTTGCGCAATTTACTGCAATACCCGATTCACATTCAGAAGTAGCAGCAAGAATGTTGGCTTCAACTACATTTAAGATGTACGTGAAATCCCTTGATTGCTCTCCGTCACCATAAATAACAGGCTGTTCATTATTTTTTATGGCTTTGATGAATTTCGGGATTACTGCAGAGTACTGGGATGACGGATCCTGTCTGGGTCCGAATACATTGAAGTATCTGAGTGAAATCGTTTCCAGTCCGTATATCCTTGAAAATACATTACAGTATTTTTCTCCTGAAAGCTTTGATACGGCATAAGGAGATAATGGGTTTGGCGTCATTGATTCATGCTTTGGCAGCTGAGGATTATCTCCATAAACAGATGATGAAGATGCATAAACGACCTTTTTGACTTTAGCCGAAACTGAAGCTTCAAGAATGTTTAACGTACCGTTTATGTTGACTTCATTTGTTGTTATCGGGTCCTTTATTGAACGAGGCACTGAAGGCAATGCTGCCTGATGAAGGACAACGTCAATTCCTTTCAGGGATTCCTGAACTATATGGTAACTTCTGATATCTCCTTCAATAAGCTCTATTTTTTTTTCAAAATCCTTAAGATTCTCTCTCTTGCCCGATGAAAAATTATCAAGTACTCTAACCTGGTATCCTTTCTTAAGCAATGCTGAAACAATATTAGAACCTATAAATCCGGCTCCGCCTGTAACCAAAAATTTTAATTTCGACATTAAATCCCTGATTTAAATTTAAGATGCTTTCCGTCTGTCTACAGCTCCGCTAATAGACTCACATTTTTGTTTTTTAAAGTCTTTATCAATGCATCCTGAATTTATCACCGCAATTCTAAAATGAAATCTAAAACGGATATTATTTTTTTTCTGTCTGATAACCCTGATTATTACAAAGAAACCTCGTTTGAATTTAGTATGATGCTGAAGGAATATGAGAGCTCTTCAAGATTAACAGTGAGTTTGTATTTACCCCTGAATTCATTTACATAACCTCTCATGCCTTTGAAAACACCATGCGTCACCATAATAGAATCGCCTTTTCTGATTTTTGTTTCTTCAATGCTTATCTTATCAGGCTCAATCAGAGAACATTTTATTAGTTCAATCTCACGGTCACTTACTACCGCTGGCCTGTTCTGAAAATAAATATATTTTATTGCACCTACTGTATTTGATACCGCCCTTACTCTCTCTTCCTCATTTCCATGCACAAATACATATCCTGAAAAAAGAGGAACCTGTACTTTTTTTTTCCTGTCTGACCAAATTCTAATCCTCTCTGTAAATGGGACATATACTTCAATGTTTTTTTGTTCGACCTGGCTCAGAACGGTTTTCTCTTGTCTTGGTTTTGTCTGTAATACAAACCATTTTTTCGAATCGTTATTTTCCTGCATATCATATTAAAAATATGTCCTGAATCAGTCATTTTACAATAGAAACTACAAGTATGCCTATTGAAACCAACAATGCCGATATACTCAGAATAAAATTCACATTATCACGTGTAAAATACCTTGGCTCTCCGGTAAAAATCAATATATCTCCGGGCAATAATGTAAGATTTAGTTTGTTCTTAAAATTATCCCTGTCAATTTGAGGTGATTCCCATAAAAGATCGTTATAATCTAAGTTTATGAGCTTGTCCTTTGTTTTTAAACTGTCATTCCTGGGTCTGAATAGTCTGATGTCTTCCAACTTTGATTCTGTAATAGGACCGCCGCTGTAAGAAATAAGATCCATTACTGTTGAACCTTTTGGAATTAAATATTTACCGGGATATTTAACATAACCCCAAATATTGACTTCAATGTTCACTTTGTCTTTGTCACCATAATTATAGTATCCACCCTGCTGGGTATTTACTGCATCATTTCCGACTTTTTGTCTGTCAACCTGGGATAATGAAACTGCTGGAATGAATAAAACACTTAAGAAGAATATCTTGAAAATTCTTATATTCAAATACTCGGTTTGGATAATTAAATTAAATTATGCATAAACATAAAAAAAAATCACCTTAAATTAAAGTCTGAACTAACATTTAATCAGCATTCTTTGAAGCAAATTTTTATTTGTTAGCTTTAAATCTTTTGCTTTATAACCTTTAACTGAAATTTAATATCATTTCAATGACAATGAAAAAATTTTTAATTCATAATTCACATCCGTCCAAAACGTTTATTTTAAAATCCTTTTTACCAGTCATAATCAATTATAAGTGGTTTATTTTCAACTGTAATAGTTTTGTTTGAGTTAGAAACTCTTTTTAAAGAATTTTAAATAAAGTTAACTTATTTTGGACAGCTAAGTTCATAATTATATTAACTCACAAACCTCAGAACCACTGATGCCAAACATAAAAGCAATTTTAATAAGTTGAAATAATGAATAAAAGACTATATCTTTGAACACGAAAATTAGAAAATTTCCGATTATAAACTAAATAATTCAGAAAATTATTTAGTTTTTTATTTTTAAAATCATACAAGCATTCCGATTAAATTTCCGTGGGAAAAGGGAATTAATTTTAATTGTTTATCTCGTTAAGTATTTAAATAATGTTAATATTTATTGCAGGAAATGAATAAACCCAGCCTTAATGGAGTAAATAAACAATCCCAAAACGGTATTCATGACATTGTTGATACTAAGGATAGTGTCAGAACCTATATAAATATGATACGGTCGAACATTCTTCCGATTGTATTAATCACAATTTCAAGCGTTATAATCACCATAATCTACGTACTTTATGCCAAGGATATTTATAAATCCACGTCTACTATTAAAATTAACCGACCTCAGGGTAGTGTATTAAGTTCAAGTTTGATCCCGGAATTTCAGGATTTCATCACTGACAGGTATATTTCAAATGAAATTGAAGTTTTGAAAAGCTATAAAATCAGGGAAAGCGTCGCCATTAATTTACTTGATTCTTTCAAAGCTACACAGAATTACGAAAAATTTTATTACATTTTTGATCATAACAGCAACGGCGAATCAAACCTAATGTCTGTTGCAGCCATTGCTGATATTTTATCGGCAATAGTAAAGATCGATCAGAAAAGAGGTCTTGATGTTGTGGATATTGTTGCTGAAAGTCCTGCGAAGTACGAGGCAATGCTCATCGCAAATCTGTATTCTAAACTTTATCAGACTTTCAGTCTTGATCTTTCTAGAGAAGAACTGACGAATTTAACCGGTTATCTGAAAGAAGAAAAGAGAAAAAATTTAATGAACTGTCAAGTATCGAAAATGATATTCAGATTTATCAGCAAAACGGAGGATTAATATTACTTGACGCTCAGGTAAAAAATCTTGTTGATAATATCTCACAGCTTGAAGCGCAAAAAAATGCAGCCAGCATTGAATTAAATTCAAAACAAAAGGAATATGCCAGTCTCAGTGATGAAATAAAAAGGATTGATCCTACATTAGCCGATTACATAAAAGGTAAAGTAGATGAGTTATATCTGAATGAAGTCCAATCGAATATAGCAGAGCTCGAAACGAAAAGAGATATTGAAGCATCAATACCGCAGGATGAATTGCTTAAGGAAAAGACATTAAGAGATTACAACAAAAAGATCGAACCGCTGCAAAAGACCTTTGATGAAAAGTTTCAGTCGTTAAAAGCAACTTTATATACAAGCACTCCGGATGAAAGAAGATCAGTTGCACAAAAGCTTCTCGATGCAGATGTCGGAGTTCAGTCTTACACTACAAAAGTAAATACTCTTTCAAAAATGCTCAATAAATATGAAGAGCAGTTTTCAAAACTTCCAATACAAAGTATTGAATTTGCAAAGCTTGAAAGAAACCGTAAAGCCACGGAGAAGCTGTATTTAATACTCGAAGAGAAATTTCAGGAAGCTAAAATAAACGAAAGAATAAAATTAGGCACAGTATTACTCATTGCTCCGGGAGTGGAAGCTTCAAGACCGTCAAAGCCAAACCGGATGCTGATTTTGTTCTTAGGTTTTGCACTTGGCCTGGCAGCAAGTGTTGGTTATGCATTTGCAAGAAATTATTTTGACCGCACGGTTAAGACACCTGATGAAATTGAGAATAAAGGAATTAGTGTTTTATCCTGGATTCCGGTCATAGATGAACTAAAAAATAAGACACAAGACAGTGAATTCATTGTTGAAAGTCATCCTAATTCCCCTCCCTCTGAAGCTTTTAAGGCACTCAGAACAAGAGTTCAATACGCGAAATTAGAGGAACAGCCAATTAAGACCATATTGCTGACGAGTTCAGTTCCGGCAGAGGGAAAACAACTATTTCAATTAATTTAGCCGGTAGTCTTGCTCAGACAGACAAAAAAGTTCTGCTGCTTGATTGTGATTTAAGAAAACCAAGGATGCATACGGTTTTTGGAATAGACAGATATCCGGGATTAAGTGACTATTTATTTTCAAATGCAGATCTTGAAGATATAGTCAAAAAGACCAAACTCGAAAATCTGAATGTTATCACAAGCGGTACGATTCCGCCGAATCCATCTGAACTACTTGGTTCAAAACAGATGAAATTGTTCATAGAAAAAATGAAATCAGAATATGATTTCATAATCATAGATTCACCGCCTTTCATTTCTGTAACTGACGCCGAGATTTTATTCAGAATTTCTGACGGAACAATACTGGTTTTAAGAGCTTCTAAAACTCCTTCGGATGCATTCTACAGGACTTGTGAAAAGCTAATGCATATTGACCCGCATAATTTTTTGGGTGTAGTGTTTAACAATTTCAAGTTTAATAATTCTTACGGGTATTATCATAATTATTATTACTACTATTCCAGATCCACTGAAAAAACTAAAAACAAAGGAATTGCTTCATCATGATTTTGTGTAAAAAATTAATTGACAATTAACATCTTTTACTTATATTTGTTTGAAATTAAAAAAATTTAAAATTTTAAAAACGTTTGAGAAGGGAATTATTTGAATTTAAAAAATAAAGTACTTGAAAATAAATTTTCGGTAGGGATAATAGGATTAGGTTATGTTGGATTACCGCTGGCTTTGGAATTTGCTCTTAAAGGAATTAAAGTAATAGGATTTGACCTTGATGAGTCAAAAATAAACTCAATTCTTAAAGAAAAAAAATCTTACATTAAACACATACCTTCCGGTAAGATAAGGGATGCAGTAAATAATAAAAAATTAACTGCAACAACAGATTTTAAAAGACTTCGTGAAGCCGATGCAATAATAATCTGCGTACCGACCCCGCTTAATGTAAACCGAGAACCTGACATGAGCTATGTTGTAAATACCGCTGAGGTGATTGGTAAATATCTCCGCAAAGGACAGTTTATTTCTCTTGAGAGTACTACTTATCCCGGTACTACGGATGAAATTCTATTGAAAATTTTTGAGGAGAAAGGTCTGAAGGTCGGTGAAGATTTTTACTTATGCTTTTCACCGGAAAGAGAAGATCCTAATAATGCTAAATATTCGACATCAACCATACCAAAAGTTTTAGGAGGAGTTACGAAGAATTGTCTTGAGATCGGGACACTGATATATGAAAAGGTCATTGTAAAGATCGTACCTGTATCATCTACTAAAGCTGCAGAATCCGCAAAGCTGCTTGAAAATATTTTCAGGTCAATAAATATTGCGCTTGTAAATGAGCTTAAGATAGTATTTGACAGAATGGGAATTGATGTCTGGGAAGTCATTGAAGCCGCTTCTACTAAGCCGTTCGGCTATACACCATTTTATCCGGGACCAGGTCTCGGCGGACATTGCATTCCGATAGATCCTTTTTATCTGACATGGAAAGCACGCGAATATGAAATATCAACTAAGTTCATAGAGCTTGCAGGCGAGATAAATACTGCCATGCCCGAATATGTTGTTCATAAGGTAAATCACGCTTTGAATGAAAATAAAAAATGTCTGAAAGGTTCTAGAATATTATTGCTTGGACTGTCATACAAAAAAGATATAGATGACTTACGCGAGTCACCTTCTTTAAAACTAATAGAGCTGCTGCAGGATGAGGGTGCAGTTGTTGATTACAGTGATGATTATGTTACTACGATTCCAAAGCTAAGGAAATATGAATTTAAAAAGAAATCAGTACCGCTTAATAAAAAGAACATTTCCAAATATGATCTTATATTGCTTTCGACGGACCATTCTTACTATGACTATAAATTAATATTTGATAATGCAAAGATTATTGTAGATTCAAGGAATGCATTCAAAGATTTTAAAGGTAAAAAGTTATTTAAGGCATAAACAAATGGGTAAGATCAAAATTGGTGTGATAGGCTGCGGTAAATGGGGCATCAATCATGTCAGGACGGCTTATAAATTGTTCGGAGATGATCTTAAATACTGTTCGGATACTAATGAAGAAAGTCTCCTCAGAGTTAATGAAATTTCCGGCAGAATAAAATTTTCAACTGATTTAAAAGACATCTTTACAGATGCTGAAGTAAAAGCTGTGATTGTATCGACTCCCGCAGAGACACATTTTGAAATTACCAAAGAGCTGCTGCTCGCCGGGAAAAATGTATTGGTTGAGAAACCGATTACTTTAAATTCAGATGAAGCTAAAGCGCTGAATGATATTGCTTCAGAAGAAGGGCTTGTATTGATGGTCGGACACTTGCTTTTGTATCACCCTGCAATTCTAAAGATAAGGGAATATTTAGATAACGGAGAGCTCGGAAATCTTCAATATATTTACAGTAACAGGTTAAATCTCGGAACGATCAGAACTGAGGAAAATATTTTATGGAGTTTTGCGCCTCACGATATTTCCGTAATTCAGTTTTTGACAGGGAGTGTTCCTGAAGAGGTAACAGCTACAGGAGCTATTTTTGTACAGCCGAATATTCAGGATACAACTCTTACATATTTAAAGTTTAAAAATAAT
The DNA here is from genome assembly GCA_016710985.1 of Ignavibacteria bacterium. Lineage (GTDB taxonomy): Bacteria > Bacteroidota > Ignavibacteria > Tepidaquicellales > Tepidaquicellaceae > JAGPCH01. The sequence goes on along the minus strand of JADJTX010000012.1, from coordinate 67,865 downwards.
GTACACGCTCATGTGTTTGTGAGCTGGCTGCATCCGTTTAAAGAGCAGCGGTTGGTTGTGATCGGTGATAAATCCATGATGGTTTTTGAAGATACACTGAAGGAAAATAAATTAAAGCTCTACCGTAAAGGATTTGAAATGGTGAATGGCATAGCTTTAAAAATGGATGCTGAATTTGAAAGCATTGAATTTGATAAAACGTCGCCACTGGAGATCGAGCAGGAGCATTTTATTAATTGCATTTTACATGATAAAACTCCGCGTACGGACGGACATAACGGTATAGAAGTTCTGGAAACTCTTGAAAGAGCACAGCACGAATTATTAAAAGTTTAAAAAAATGGCGGACTATAATGTTCATCCTACTGCCGTAGTTGATGATAATGTTGATATTGGTAAAGGAACTTCCATATGGCATTTCTCACACATACAATCCGGTGTCAGGATAGGTGAAAAATGTACGCTGGGACAAAATGTAAATGTAGCTAACAATGTTGTAATCGGAAATTTCTGTAAGATACAGAACAATGTTTCAGTTTATGAAGGAGTAACTCTTGAAGATTATGTTTTCTGCGGACCTTCCATGGTATTTACAAACATTCTTTTGCCAAAATGTAAATATCCGCAGCGAGGAGTTGAGTTTTATGCAAGTACACTTGTGAAAGAAGGAGCATCAATAGGAGCGAATGCAACCATTGTCTGCGGCATTACACTCGGGAGACATTGTCTGATCGGCGCAGGAACAGTAGTCACGAAAGATGTTCCCGACTTTGCTCTATTGGTGGGTAATCCCGGCAGAATAACCGGCTGGGTAAGTGAAGCCGGAATAAAACTGGATTTTGACAAGGAAGGATTTGCTCTTTGTGAAAGATCCGGTAAGAAGTATAAATTCGAAAATGGAATTGTAATAGAAATAAATTAATTTTTTAAACATTATATAACAACGGAAAGGAAATAGTTTAATGAAACTTGCAATTGTTGGAACCGGATATGTTGGATTAGTAACCGGTACTTGCCTGGCTGATACAGGAAATGATGTGATATGCGTTGACATTGATAAAGAGAAAGTTGAGAAACTCAAAAATAACATAATGCCGATCTATGAACCTGATCTTGACATCTTTTTTGAAAGGAATGTTAATGAAGGCAGACTGAAATTCACTACGAACCTTGAGGAGGCGGCAAATCACGCAGACATTATATTTCTTGCTTTGCCTACTCCACCCGGCGAAGACGGATCCGCAGACCTTTCATATATTCTGGGGGTTGCAGATGAGTTGGGAAAGATCATCAAAGATTACAAAGTAATTGTAAATAAAAGCACTGTGCCTGTCGGAACTGCCGATAAAGTGCGGGAGGCAATTTCTAAAAATACTAAAATTGAGTTTGATGTTGTCTCAAATCCTGAATTCCTTAGAGAGGGACTTGCTGTCGATGATTTCATGAAGCCCGACCGGATTGTAATCGGAACGAAATCCGAGAAAGCAAGGAAACTAATGGAAGAACTTTTCGCTCCATTTGTAAGACAGGGAAATCCGATTGTGTTCATGGATGAACGTTCATCGGAACTAACAAAATATGCATCCAACTCTTATCTTGCCACACGCATAACCTTCATGAATGAAATTGCAAATATCTGTGAAAGATTAGGAGCTGATGTTGACCTTGTAAGAGTAGGAATGGGAAATGACACACGCATAGGAAAAAGATTTTTATTTCCGGGTATCGGATACGGCGGAAGCTGTTTTCCAAAAGATGTAAGCGCATTGCATAAATCAGCAAAGGAGATAGGTTATGATTTTGATATACTTGACTCTGTGATGAGAGTCAACGAGATTCAGAAAACCATTATAGTCCCGAAAATAAAAAGTTTTTTTAATAATAATCTTAAGGGAAAAAAAATTGCCTTATGGGGGCTTGCATTTAAACCTGATACTGATGACATCAGGGAAGCTCCTTCTCTTTATATAATCGAAAAATTACTTGAAGCCGGAGCAGCGATATCTGCATACGATCCTGAAGCAATGGAAAATGTAAAAAAATTATTAGGTGACAAGATTGAGTTTGTAAATGATCATTACGAAGCATTAAAAGGCGCAGATGCTTTGGTAATTGCAACGGAGTGGTCAGTTTTCAGAACACCTGATTTTAAAAAGGTTGAAGCAAATCTAAAATCAAAAGTAATTTTTGACGGAAGGAATCTTTACGATTTAGAGCAGATGGAAAATCTGGGATTCTATTATAACAGCATAGGAAGAAAGCTTATAAACAGGAAGAACTAAATTCACGTTTATAAATTTTTAAAACGAAAATCAGAAAAATTAATTTATGAAAGTACCGTTACTTGACCTTAAGGCACAATACAAAACCATCAAGCCGGAAATTGATGCGGCATTGATCAGAACGGCTGAGTCACAGAATCTGATCTTAGGACAGGAAGTGGAACAGCTGGAAAAAAATCTCGCTGCATACCTTGACTGCAAACATGCCATCGGAGTATCATCGGGAACTGATGCATTGCTTATCGCACTGATGGCGATAGATCTTAAACCGGAGGATGAAGTCATCCTTCCGACATATTCATTCTTCGCAACAGCCGGAGTTGTAAGCCGGCTTAATGCCAAACCGGTATTTATAGACAGTGATCCTGTTACATTTAATCTTGATCCCGAAAAAATAAAATCTCTGATCACAAAAAAAACGAAAGCCATAATACCGGTACATCTCTATGGTCAGTCATGTGAAATGGATAAGATAATGGAGATTGCAAATGAGTATGATCTTAAGGTGATCGAGGACGCAGCGCAGTCAATCGGCACTCAGTATAAAGACGGAAGAAAAGTCGGGAACATTGGTCATATCGGATGTTTCTCGTTTTATCCGAGTAAAAATTTAGGATGTTTCGGAGACGGAGGGCTTGTAACTACGAATGATGATACGCTTGCTGAAAAGCTGAGAATACTTAGAGTACACGGGGGCATGCCTAAGTATTATCATAAAATCATCGGAGGCAATTTCCGCATAGATGCAATTCAGGCAGCAGTGCTGAATGTAAAACTGCCACATCTGGATTCATGGACAAAGAGAAGACAGGAAAACGCCGGACTTTATACAAAATTATTTACAGAAAACGGGCTTGCAGAAACTGAAGGGAAATTAAAATTTGATGACAAGAATAAAGTTTTGCTGCCGGAGCCAGTTTATAAAAAATATAATTTGAAATATTACCATATCTATAATCAGTATGTGATAAGGGTGGAAAACAGGGATGAATTAAGAAAATAATTAACTGAAAATGAGATCGGGACTGAGATATATTATCCGGTTCCTTTTCATATGCAGGAATGTTTTGCGGACTTAGGTTATAGGAAAGGCGACTTCCCTGTTTCCGAATGGTGCGCCGACACTTCGATTGCATTACCGATCTACCCTGAACTTACAAAAGACCAAATAGAATTTACAGTACAGTCAATAAAGAATTTTATCAGTAAATAAATTAACAGTTTTTAAAAAATTAAACATACATATGAAAAAAGCTTTAATATCCGGAATTACCGGTCAGGATGGAAGTTATCTAACAGAGTTATTACTTGAAAAAGGCTATGAAGTTCATGGGATCATTAGGCGAAGCAGTTCTTTCAACACAAAGAGAATAGATCATTTGTATTCTGACGCAAAATTGTTAGACAGTAAATTATTCCTTCACTTCGGGGATCTTGTTGATACCAGCAGTCTTAACCGGCTTCTTGAAAAAATCGAACCGGATGAGATCTATAATCTTGCAGCTCAGAGTCATGTAAAAGTCTCATTTGAAGTTCCTGACTATACAGCTCAGGTTGACGCATTAGGGACATTGAGATTTCTGGATGCAATTCGTGAGACAGGTTTGAGAAAAGTAAAGTTTTATCAGGCATCTACGAGTGAGCTATATGGAAAAGTTCAGGAAGTTCCTCAGACTGAGAAAACACCTTTCTATCCGAGAAGTCCTTACGGAGTAGCTAAGATATACGGATACTGGATAGTTGTTAACTACCGAGAGGCTTACAATATATTTGCATGCAACGGAATTTTGTTTAATCACGAATCACCGAGAAGAGGCGAGACATTTGTTACAAGAAAAATAACAAGGGCTGTGGCAAGGATAAACCAGGGCTTACAGGAAAACATATCGCTGGGAAATCTTAATTCTAAACGGGACTGGGGCTACGCTCCGGAATTTTGTGAAGGGATGTGGAGAATGCTTCAGCATGATGAGCCGGAAGACTTTGTACTTGCAACCGGAGAAACCCATTCGATCAGAGAGTTTGCAGAGCTTGCTTTTAAAGAAATCGGCATCAACATTGAATGGAAGGGAAAAGATGAAAATGAAGTCGGCAAGGATTCAAAGACCGGTAAAGTTCTGGTTGAAGTAGATAAAAATTATTTCAGACCAACTGAAGTTGATCTGCTGATTGGTGACCCTACCAAAGCTGAAAAAGTATTAGGATGGAAACCAAAAGTAACTTTTGATGAACTTGTTAAAATAATGGTTAAAGCTGATGTGGAAATGGTAAAGAAAAAGGGTATTAGATTCATAAGATTCATAAGATTAATAAGATTAATAAGATTTGTGAGATTTATCAAGCCTGACTTTGTTAACGCATTTAACTCAAAGGAAGCAATAATTCTGCCTAATAATTCCGATTAAAAAAATTTAGCATTTGAACTATACAAACAAATTACTTGCTATTAACGGAGGTGTGCCTGCTTCCGGAATTAAAATACCTCTGTACAAACCTACCATTGAAGAAGATGACATAGAAGCTGTTAAAAATGCAGTTGCAACGACCTTTGTCAGCGGGGACGGGCCGGAATGCCGTGCTTTTGAAAAAGAACTTGCGGAATATCTGGGAGTCAAACATGCATTCTTCACAACGAACTGTACCGCTTCACTCGATCTGGCTTTCATGATTAAAAACTTTCCTTCAGGAAGCAACGTCATTGTCCCGAATTTTACTTTTACTTCAACGGCATTAGCTCCGATTTTAAATAATTTAAATGTCAGGCTTGTTGATGTAGATCCGCTCAGCGGAAATATCAGCGTAAATAAAATTGAAGAAGCAATTAATGACAAAACAGTTGCGATAATTCCTGTAGACTATGCCGGTTATCCGTGTGATACGGATTCAATAAATGAAATTGCAAAGAAGCATAAACTCTATGTTGTACAAGATTCCGCTCAATCCATCGGCGCACTTTATAAAGGAAAGAAAACCGGTACAATGGCAGACGTAACCTGTTTCAGTTTTCACGGAACAAAAAACTTAGTCGTAGGTGAAGGCGGCGCTATTGTAACAGATGATGATGAACTTGCTAAGAAAATAATTATCATGCGTGATAAAGGAACTGACAAGCATACTTATCTGACAGACCCTCTAAAAAAAGGTTACTACGAATATGTTGATAAAGGCAACAGCTACGTTCAGTCAAATATTCTCGGAGCATTGGGAAGGACTCAATTGAAAAAGCTGGACAGGCTGAATGCAAGAAGAAAAGAGATTGCGGGACAATACTTAAAAGCATTTAAAGAGATCACAGGAATTAGTTTAAGACCTGAAACAAAAGAGATTGCAAGTAACTGGCATTTGTTTAACATTCTTGTTACGCCTGAGGATAAAGAATTTCTGCTCGGAGCCTTGGATGCCGAAGGCATTGGTGTAAATGTGCATTACAGTCCTTTGCATATCAACTCTTACTTTAACCGTGTCTGCGAGTTTGACAGAAATAATTTAAACGGGTCCATTGAATTTTTTAAACGGCTTGTAAGAATTCCAATGTATCCAACTCTGACCAATGCACAGGTTGAAACAATAATTAAAGCTGTGCAAAAAGTTTTTAATTCTTAATTCATCTGTAATCTGAAATGAGAAAAATATTACTATGGATCGGGGATATTGCATGGAATCTGAAGTGCAGATTTAATTTTTATTTATACGGACCTTATGGCGTTTCAAAATGCATCGAAAGAATGCCGTTTCAGCTTAACATTAAATACATGAGAAAGTACGGAGCAACAATTGGAGATGACTGCAGAATTGAACCCGGAATTATTATTCACAGACCTGATAAAAAAATTCCATTTAAGAATCTTATTCTTGGAAAGGGATCTTTCATAGGACATAAATCAATTATAGATCTGACAGATAAAGTTGTTTTTGAAGATTACGCCGGAGTTGGCGGCTACTGTCAGATATGGACACATCAGACAACATCTTTATTACCCCCAAGCCCGGAAGTAAAAGCGAACGTTACATTAGAATACGGTGTAATCTGTTACTCCGGTGTGATAGTATCTCCGGGAGTCACCGTGGGGAAAAATTCAAGCATCGGAGCAAATTCAGTAGTGAATGAAGACATCCCTTCAGATTCTTTTTATGCCGGATTGCCTGCAAAAAAAATTAAATGAAAATAGTTTTTATTTTACAGGAAGATGTAAGAGATAAGCAGACATGGTCGGGGGTTCCTTATTATCTGATCAAAGCAATGAAGAATCAGTTCGAAACTGTTCATGTAATTTCACCTGTTCCTGTAAAACCATTTCACAAAACAGCGGACAGATTAACCAAGCTTCTCGACAGTTCACAGAAACCTTTCACAGGTAAATCACGCCTTAGCTTTGAGCATTCAAATTTTCTGTTAAGACACTATGGTGAGTATATTGATCACGAGCTTTCAAAGATACAGTATGACATTGCATTGTCAACAACTGTCTTTCCATTTTACTTCACAAGATTTAAAAAACCACTGATTCAAATTACAGACGGAACACCTAAATTATTATTCGAGCATTATTATGAAAACCGGATGTCTGATGGTCTGCTAAGAAGAATGGAAGAAATTTCCATGAAAGTAGTGAATAAATGTTCAATGATCATTGCTTCCTCCCGGTGGTGTGCAGATTCAATCATCAATGATTATAAAGTCTCTGAAAGCAAAGTCAGAATTGTTCCGTTTGGCGCAAATGTCGAAGACGGAGATATTATTCCTGTCGGGGGGAAAATTGACAGAAGTAAAAATATTAATTTCTTATTTATTGGCGGAGACTGGGAAAGAAAAGGCGGAGAGCTTACAGTCAGAATATGTGACAGGCTGATATCCGGAGGTTATAAAATAAAGCTGACAGTTGTAGGATGTCCGGTACCTGAGCAATTCAGAAGAGATTACATAAATAATACACTATCTTTGAATAAAAATAAAGACGAGGACAGGATAAAGCTGAACAAATTATTCGAAGAAGCTCATTTTTTTATTTTACCGTCAGGAGCGGACATGTCACCGATTGTACTATGTGATGCTGCTGCTTGTGGGGTTCCGGTAATAACAAGGAACGTCGGAGGTATTTCGGAAATTGTTAAAGATAATCTGACGGGAATCGTTCTTGAGGAAGAATCAGAAGAAGAAGATTATTACAGCAGGATAACTCAGCTTATTGATGATCCGGAATCGTACGGCAATATGAGCAGTGAATCAAAAAGAAGATATGAGGATTTATTGAACTGGAATGTTTTTACAAAGAATCTGAGAAATATATGTGAAAGAATTTCAGCCGGTAAAGACTGATTGAACGAATTTAAGAAACAAACATCATGAATTTTGAAATTAGTAATAAATTTCATTTCAAAGATCGGAGTAGATTCAATATCAAGATTGATTGGATTTCTCACTCTGCCATTAATAACAAGAGCATTAGGACCTGAGGGATACGGGCTGTACTCATATCTTTTTGTAATTGTTTCTTATTTTGGTTTCTTCATTGACTTCGGATATTTAAACTACGGGACTAATAAACTTTGCGAAAAAATTGACAGCAGCATTGTAACAGGAAAGATAATTTCTCTTCAGCTTCTCACGCTAATTTTCACTTACGCAGTTCTGGTAATAGCAGGTTATTTTATCTTTGATACTGACAAATACATACTGATACTAACTTTCTCTTTTACATATATCACTCAGATATTTGCCATACGATACTATTATCTTGCAAATAATAAGCTGTACTACAATTCGATATCAGAATTAGCAGGACAAATTATATATGCCCTTCTGATTTTTCTTGTGTTCGTTAAATTTAATTCCGTGACAGTATTGATCATTATATCAGTAATTCAATCACTGACTACATCTATTTTTCTGTTTATACCTTACATTAAAAAAAACAGCATAAGAATAAATCTTGATCTAAAGAGTAACCTTAAAACTCTTAAAGAAGCCTACAAGCTCGGTCTTGCTTCCAAGGCGGAAGGCATAACTTCTTCTTTCATAATTCTCTGTACAGGGATCGCGCTTAACGAGCACGCAGTAGGACTTTACAATGCTTCAAATAAAATATATCTCATATTACTTACCATTGTGCAGGGATTAAGTTTTACATTAATGCCCGTCCTGCTGACATATGTAAAGAAACCTGAATCAGGTAACATCCGAAAAATAAGCCTGATTTTTTATGTATATGTCCTTACCGGGTTATTACTGGGAAGTATTACAATTATTTTTGCTGATAAAATAATTTCCATAATGTTCGGAGAGAATTTCATGGAATCGGTTTATATACTGAAGACTTTCGCGATCACTATATTGTTGTGGCCGGTTGTAATGTTCAGTTCACTGATAATACTCGCTTACAACAAATACAACTACTTATTGGTCCTGTCTTTATCATCAATGATCATGTCTGTTTTATTTTCGGTTATTCTCATTAATGCATTTGGTGTCGAAGGAACAGGATTTGTGCTGCCTTTAGTTGCTGCAGGAACGATCATCGTTAGTTATAGTTTCCTAAAAAAAATTTCCTCAGAGGAAAAATTCAATGTCCGGGATATGTTTTCGATGAGATACGCTTACATCGGATTGAAAGAACTTTTAAGTAAATGATGTAAAACATATCAGGTCTGATTTAAAAGAAAACCTAAACAGATTAATACTGACCTTGCACTTTATAACTTTTTTGCTTTTTAATATTTCTATATTTTAGTCTCACATTTTCTTACAAACTAAATTTAATTTCAGAATACATCCATGGAGATGATTATTGCATATGTCGTTATGATAGTTTCACTGGTACTGTTATTATATGACTACCGTACCGGGATAATAACATCATTCATAATCATTACAAATTTCGGAGAGTTTGTTTATTTAAATCCTAATCTTGAAATAGGAGATTTCGGAGGACTCGGAACAATTTATTTTATGGACATATTCTGGATCGCAGTTATTATTGTAATTTTACTGAAGAAGGATAAGCTGTATCTGCTGAATTATAAGATTTCAATTATAATATTCTTTTTTTTATTCTTAATTTCAGTCAGTATCCCTTTTTTAATTTCTTCATTTGCCGTAAAGGATCTGATAAGTGTCATCAGACCAATGGGAAATTTTTTATTCCTTCCGTACTTTGTTGTGACAATTACTGATATAAAAGCTCTCAATTTCTTCGAGAAGTCCATTGTTGCAATTTCAACAGTTTTTATTATCATACAGTGTTATGAATACGTATTTCAGAGCAGGATCCCAATCAGGATTTTTGAAAGCAACAGCGTTTATTTTGGTGAAGATCCTTATGCCTTACAGATCGGAAGCATTACAACCGGCTATATATGGTCCAGGATCGGATATCTCTTACCATTCAATTTATTATTCGGGTGTTATTATTATTTTTCTGAAAACAGAAATTATGGTTTGTATTTAATTGGCATCTACATTTTATCAATAATGATTTCACTCAGCAGGATCTGGATCGTCGGTTTCGGATTTTTTCTTTTGATCATCACAATATTAATTCTCTTTGAGAAAGAAAGAGAAAAAAAGATACTTGTAAAGTTATTTGCATTATTAGGAACCTTCGTCATTGTAGGCACAATACTTATTTTTACCTCATCTACTTTCAACCAGATATTCGATATTTTTCTACTGAGAGTAAATTCAATCAATGATCTCGCAGACAAAACTGACTCATCTTATATAAGCAGGGAATATACTCTTATTCAGATGATAAAGGTCTGGTCGGAATATCCTATCTTTGGAGCGGGCTTCTCAATACTCTCAAGAGGGCTCATTACAAATGATCTCGGACTTCCGAATTTAATAACCATCTTCGGCGGAGCAGGTGTTGTCATGATCATTGCTTTCATTAAGGAATTCTACGGTAACATAAAGCCGTTCATACAAAATTATTACATACTGTTTGTTTCTTTATTTTCTGTTATGATGATGATTACTTTTATGTATATATTCAGCATTGACATGTTTTATTTCAATGCAACCGGAGCCATTCTGTTTGCTTTAGGTAACGTCATTCTTAATATCGGCAAAGAAAAATCTTAACTTACAAAATTATTACTTTAAACGATCTATATTGGGTTTTAGGTGAGCAGGAATTAGGTCCTCTTGAATCTGCTTATGCAAAAGCTTTAAGGGAAAACGGTAAAAATGTAAATTACATAAACATACATTCCGTCTATCCGGAAAAATGGAAAAAGCTGAGCCGCTATTCCCACAGGCTTCCGAGGAAATATGACAACTATGTTCAGAAGAAGTATTCGAAAATAATTAATGATGCTTTATTATCAAAGTATAGATCTGAAAAGCCTTCTTATATTTTCATCTACAATGACTGCAAAGTTCTTCCTGAAACACTCGAATTTTTTAAGCGAAACGGTACAAAGATAATAGTGTTCCTCGGAGACGATCCTAATTATCTTTTCCCGGGTAAGAAAACTTTTCTTTTTACAGTGATGTATGCCGATAAAGTAATAGTCCCTGATACCGGCTGGATAGACGGGCTCAAAATGCTGGACATAAACAGTATTATATACTCGCCTGTCGGAACCGATACTTCTTTCTTTTTCCCGATGAATCCTGATGCAGATGAAATCAAAAAATTCAGCACGGATATATTGTTCATCGGTACGGGTTATTACCTTAATTCATGGGGCATAAAAAGATCTGCTTTGATAAATGAGCTGAGCGGTTTGAAAATGAAAATCTTCGGAGACAGGCAGTGGACAGATATGTTCCCATATTATCCTGATCTTAAGAACCACTATATCAATGAAACACTATCAGTAAAGGATGTAAATATTGCCTGCAGCTGCGCAAAGATATATCCTGTAGTTGTAAATTCCGGTGTAATTAACGGAGTTTCAACAAGGGTTTTCGACGGCATTGCCTCGGAAATATTCGTACTGGCTGAATATAAAAAAGATATTGATAATCTATTCCCTGAAGGTGAGGTAGTTTGTTTTAAATCTAAAAGTGAGCTTCGTGAAAAAGCAGTTTATTATCTTAATAATGAAAATGAAAGAAAAGATCATATTACACGCGCAGCTAAAATTGTCAGTGAAAAATATACAGCGGTTAAGCTTATTAAAAATATCTTAGAACAAATTTAAATCATTTTGGACAGCTCCTCTTTTGAAAAGAAAAACGGAAGATATTTTTAAAATACTTAAACTCGGAGAGCTACTATAAAAATAGCCTCCTGCTTGAATGCATTCAGCATTTTAAACATCTGATGAAAGGCAGGCTGCTTGACCTCGGCTGCGGCAACAAACCTTACTCAAATATTTATAGTGAAGTATGTGATTCCTCAGTCGGATGTGATGTGCCTTTTTCACTTCACAAAAATTCGAATGTTGAAGTCCTTTGTTATGCTGAGGATATTGACAGGCATTTTGAACCGGATCAATTTGACTGTGTAATTTGTACTGAAGTTCTGGAACATACCGTAAATGATAATAAAGTTATTGAGAACATAAATAAAGTTTTGAAAAAAAACGGCAACCTGATCATCTCTGCTCCTTTTACTTATGTGCTGCATGAAGCTCCGCATGATTACAGGAGATATACTCTTTACGGATTAAAAAACATTCTCGAGAATAATAACTTTGAAGTGAAGTCAGGATTTTCCATGGGAGTAACATTTTCATCAGGATTTTTTATTTACTATTATGCTTTAAAGAAAACGTTTTATTATTCATTAAAGAAGATCGGATTTAAAAATTTAAACAAACTGAGTCTGCTGAATGCTGTTGCTGAAATACCTGAATGGCTGTTTTATAAGTTTAACATTAGTTCATTCAGGAAAAAATTAGAAGACAACAGATCTCCTTCTGTAAATGAAATGTATTCATCACTTGGATACTTTATAGTTGCAAGAAAGATAAATGATATCTAAGAAAATAACTGTCATTGAAATATCGGAGTGCTTTCCGAATAAACATAAACCTGTTACAGGTGAGTTTATATTACAGCATGTCAGGGCGCTTTCAGCGTATTGCAGAGTGATCACGATCGTTCCTCTGAGATATGTACCTCCGAAAGAATTGCTGTCTGTGAATCCCCGAAAGCTGATCAGTAATTTGCTTAAATGGTATTCAGCTTTGCAGGTAACAAAAAGTTTCTCCGAAGGAAATTTGAGTGTAGTTTATTTTGGGTATGTTTCTTTGCCGCGTCCATATTTAGAATTCATAGATGACAAGCTGATAAAGTTACTGATGTATAATAAATTGCTGAATATGCTTAAGAAAGTTAATCCCGGAATCATATACTGTAACTGGATCAAACCCTGGGCAGAATTATCACGGAACCTGGCTGACTATTTCACCATCCCTCTGATAATTGATCATCACGAAGACATACCGACTTTAAAAAAATTGTTTCCCGGTAATTACGGTAAATTTTTAAAATCATTTGAGAAGGCTGACAGAATAATAGTTCACAGCAGTTTAAATAAAAAAGAGCTTCTTAATGAAAATCTGAATTTGCCGGAGGTAACGGTTACCTATCTTGGGCAGAACTTTAATACAACTTCTGCAGAGAAGATTTTTAATTCCGGGATTATAAAAATATTATGCGTAAGCCATTTATATGAACGCAGAAAAAACATTGATATACTTATAAAAGCATTTTCACTTATTGAATCAAGGAAGGGATTTAAATTAACAATTGCAGGCGATGGTGTATTGAAGCAGGAATATATTGATCTTACGCAAAAATTAAATTTACAGGACAGAATCCATTTTATAGGTTCCAAATCTCAGAAAGAGCTCGAAGACGTTTTCAACGAATCCGATATATTCGTTTTGCCAAGTTATCCTGAAGCTTTCGGAATTGTATTTGTAGAAGCTCTTGCCAAGGGATTGCCTGTAATAACCTGCGAGGGTAACGGAGGCGGAGAAGAGCTTAAGAATCTTGGTTATGATATTGTACTCGTTAAACCTCTTTCACCGGAAGAGATTTCAAAAGCTATTTTAGAGTTATCTCGTGACACAAATAAAATGTTATCAATGTCACTACAGGGAAAAGAAATTGTAAACAAGTATTTCACCTGGGACAGGAATGGATTGACTGTCTATGATATTTTAAAAGATACAATTAAGGAATTCAATGAATATCAACAAAACCCGCGGATAAGCAATTAATAATTTAATGGAAAAAAGGATAACAATATTTCAAAGAATAATCCCCCATTACAGAACCGGCTTTTTTAAAAAGTTTTACGGAAAGTACGCAGATACCAAGATCCTTTACGGACAGCCATATGCTGATGAATCACTTCAGAATGCAGGTAACCTAAGCGCGAACTATTTTATAAAGTGTAAGAACTATTATTTTGATGTAAAAGGTAAGATATTTGTTTCCGGCATCTGGTCAAAGCTGAAAGAAATCCGCCCTGAGATCGTAATCTCTGTTTTCAATGTTGGTAATCTTAATATATACATTTTAATTTTGCTCAAAAGATTTTTTAAATGGAAGGTCATTCTATGGAGCTTCGGATACGATCCTGAAACAGGATTTCATCCGGACAGAAAATTTACTGACAGAGTAAGATTATATCTTTCTCAAAAAGCGGATGCTGTAATTTTTACTGGGAAAAGGAAGACAGGAAGTTTCTGAATTTTCAAAGAAAACTGATCACTATTTTATTGCGCCGAATACTCTTGATACTGACAGGCAGTTTATTTTAAAAAAGCATTTGATGTCTCAGGTAAGCAGAATATCAAATTCGATCTTAATGTGTCTGAACAATTTCATTTCGTTTATGTCGGAAGATTACTCAAAGACAAGCAGATTGACATTCTTCTTAAAGCTTTCAGCCTGGTTGAGAAGGACTGCGATGATTGCAGGCTTACAATTATAGGAGATGGTCCTGAAAAAAATAATTTATTTAAATTATCCGGAGAGCTGAAGATCAGGAAAATTCATTTCACAGGTGAAATTCTGGATGAAGAACAAACCGGGAAATGGATCTATATAAGTGATGCTTTTGTAATGCCGGGACGTCTTGGTCTTTCAGTGGTTCATTCGTTTTGTTTCGGAACTCCGGTGATCTCTCAGAGGAAAGAAGGTCATTTTCACGGTGAAGGAATCGGATACATAATTGACGGAGAGAATGGTTTTTTATCCGCAGACAGCAATGAAAAGGATATGGCATTTAAGATGAAAGAAATTATTTCTGATGCTGAACTGTCAAAGAGATTAAGGGAAAATGCATTTGCAGCTGCAAAGAATGTTTGTTCGATTGAAAATATGCTGAATGGCTTTGAGCAGGCAATTGAATTTGTCAGCAAGAAATAACAATGCGGAATAATTAGAATTGGTTTTATAAACGATTATATCTTTTCAAGAACAATAAAACATCTGAATGCAAGAATATCTTTAAAAGGAGAGACAATGTATTCAATGCCCTTAAATAGAGGTATCAAAGCATCTGGTATCATTGCTTTGTTTTCAAACCCGCCTGAAGCGGGATAAAGAAGGAAACTCAATTTTTCTTTTTTGATAATATTCAGTTTATCCCGGAACATTTCATTGAATATTTTTACATGCTTAAAAAATATCAAATATGGTATCGCCTGATTTGAATCCCACGGGTCTTTGTTCTGAAGATCATTCTTTGAAAAATAATCTGTATCAAAAATGAACGGCTCAGGATGATATTTTTTATAGATCATGAGAGAAAGGTGATGGAAAAGGTTCAAGCATCACAACTCTGCCTCCTTTTTTTAAAACTCTGTCCGCTTCGTTTAAAAACTTTACAGGATTATAGAGATGATGTAAAACATCAATCATGACTATATTGGAAAGACTGTTATTTTCAAAAGGCATTACATGAGCATCAAAACACATGTCAAGCCAGTCACACTTATCTATGTCGGCGGATATTACATCGGGTTTGTAATCTTTAAAATTGCCGCTACCCGCTCCAAGCTCCACAGTCTTGCCATCCACCTGACTTAGATTGTCTATGATTTTTTTATACCACTCTTCATAAATGACCCTCAGAATTTTTTTCTTCTCCCAAATCTCTTTATGCTTCTCTAAGATATTTTCCATTAAAAGTTAAAAGTTGAAAGTTAAAAATTGAAGAAAGTTGATAATGAAATTAAGGTTCACGTTCCGATTCACGATTCACGATTTACGATTTACGATTCACTATTCACTATTCACTATTCACTATATTCACGTAAACTTAAATTTTCGCATCGCAAAGAATGTTATCCCAAGCAGCATCCAGCCGTGTTTGAATCTGGAAATATTTGTTTCACCGTAGACTCTTGCTTTATATCGTATTGGTATTTCTGCAAATTTCAGATTTAATTTTGCAGCACCGAATATCAGATCAAAATCCCCGAAAGGATCAAAATCTCCGAGGAATTTTTTTGTCGTCTTGAGATTTTCATAATTTTTTTTCGTGAGAACTTTTGTCCCGCATAATGTATCTTTGATCCTTTGATTTAATATCCAGGTGAACATTATAGAAAAAAATTTATTCCCCATAATGTTCAGAGTTCTCATCGCATCATCTTCCATAGGATAGACCAGTCTCGATCCGTTGATGAACTCTCCCCTGCCGGAGGATACAGCATCATAAAATTTCGACAGATCTTCAGGTGGAACTGTCATGTCAGCGTCAAGTATCATTAATATTTTACAGCCTGCCATTTCAAAACCTTTGCGAACAGCATCAGCCTTGCCTTTACCGTCCTGCTGCGCATATTTCAGATCAAGTTCGTTTGAATATTTCTGACAGACTGATTTTATCTCCTCATAAGTATCATCAGTTGAATTTCCTTCTACGAAAATTATTTCAGTATGCTTCCCCATTTTGGGAATCCGGTTTACGATCTGCTCTATGTTACCTTTTTCATTTCTTGCCGGCACAATCACACTGACAGTATCCGGGAAATTATCTCCGGCGGATGTCTTAGAAATAATAAATTTTGTCAGACACAATTTATTTATCAAAGGAAGGTTTGCCAGAAACTTATTTATTAATCCGGATATCAGCGGAATATAGACCGGCAATAAAAATTTTCTCCCTGTTTTAATAATGTCATAATTTGCCAGACCGAGAAGATTAGTTATGTCTGATATATCCAGCCAGTTGTTTCTTACCTGGGGCATTTTAAATTTTAAAAACTCCGCCAGATTTAAAACCTGTAACCATAGAAAATTCACATATGTAATTATCACCCTTGTATCGCTGCTGCACAATTTCTGTATTTGCTCAAAAGATTTCTGAACATCTTCAAAATAACCAATGGTATCAGAGATCAAAACAAAATCAAACTTATCTTCAATGGTAATGTTCTCAGAATCCATAAGATAAAATTCATATTCAGGATAATTTTCCTTTGCTGTCCTGATCATCTCCGGGGAAATATCAATTCCAACTCCTCTGGAAGGATTCAGACTGTTAAGCAGATAACCTGTCCCTGATCCTATCTCTATTATCGTGCTTCCCTCCGGAATATTAAACTTCAGAAACTCAATCAGGTTTTTATAATAATATTTATTCTTCCGGATCCATTTCTCACGGTTCTCAGCTAAACCGTTCATCTGCTGAATAACTTTTTCTTTGGACTTTGAAAGCTGAAAATCTGATCGGATATTATTAATAGTATTAATAATATTCATGCAGGAATGATTTTAGTATTAATGACAAAAGATGTAATGGGTTATAAAATGGGTTATTGTAATTTGGCAAATTAAGGATTTACATCAGTAGTTTCAATTTATTTAACGCAACTTTTGGATTTTAGATTTTAAATTTGATTTTGGATTTAGATTTGAAAAACTTCTCATCTGAAACAATTACCCATAAGTGCTGATCCGGGTTTTCGGGCAACTTCATTTTAATGAGTACTTTCTAATGGATCTCACTCATGTAATCAAGGATAGTGTCAGAAGTAATCAAGGTTGTTCTGCTAATCTGTATGCGGATTATATTTATTGATTAATTAGTATATCATTTTAATTCAATAATATGAGTATTTTGATTGCAACGTTAAAAATCGTTATTGCTATTTTTTACAAATTGAATTCCAAGATGCTTAGTTAAGAGCTATTTTTTTATTTACTTTTATTTATTTAATTTTACTTATTCAATAAAAAAAATCAGTATCATTGTCAGTTAAATTTGCTTTTATTGGTGGTACGAGCAGAGGATTTAAACTCATTGAGACACTGCTGCAAAAAAATCATGTTCCTGAATTCGCTGTTGTGCTTAAGGAAGACGATCACGAAGTTGAAAAATATTCAATTAATATTTCAGACCTGCTAAAAGAAAATCAGATACCTTTTTCAATTAAGAAAAAGTTAGCAGATGCTGATTACACGAATATAAAGGAGTCAAATCTGGATTTCATCATTGTCTCAGGATGGAGAACATTGATAGATACAAAGGTAATTGAGCATGTTAAGTTCGGGTTAATTGCAGCGCATCAGTCTCTCCTTCCTAAATACAGAGGTTTTGCTCCTACACAATGGGCTATCATCAACGGAGAAACCGAAACCGGTGTGACTCTTTTTCTCATTGAAGACGGTGAGACGGATTCCGGAAGGATCATCGGACAAAAGGTCATCCCTATTGAAGACGATGAATATGCAATTGATCTTGATAATAAAATAGTGAGATGCACAACTGAATTAATTCTTGAATTCATAGATAACTATAAGAATGATAAAATTACATTCAGGGAGCAGGATGAATCGAAGGCAACATATACATGCAAAAGAATTCCTGAGGACGGCAGAATTGACTGGACGAGATCATCAGCAGAAGTATATAATCTAATTCGTGCATTAGCTCATCCTTTTCCCGGTGCATTTTGCTACTATAAAGAAGAATGTTATCACATAAGAAAAGCATCGCCCGGAGAATCAAATCTTAAAATATTTTCAGGTTGCATACCGGGAAGAGTAATAAAGATAAGTAAAAGCGGCATAGAGGTACTTTGCGGCACCGGAACTCTGCTGATTGCAGAATGGGAAAATAAGTCTCCGGGAGTGATAAGCAATCCGTCGGAAACAATTAAATCAATTAGCGCAACATTAAAATAATAATGAATCCTGACATTTCCGTTATTATTCCTTTCTTAAATGAAGAAGAAAATATTGCTCAGCTGAATTCAAGCCTGAATGAATTTACTTCTGCTTACAAAGATCTGAAGTTTGAAATCATCTTTGTTGATGATGGTTCTGCCGATAACTCTGTTGATATATTGAAGAGCTTTTCATTTCATTCATTTGTAAAAATAATAAAGCTCTCAAGAAATTTCGGCTCACATTCAGCTTTGAGGGCAGGAATAAATATTTCAACCGGTAAATATACAACATTTGCTTATGCAGATCTTCAGGATCCACTTTCGGTGATAATAAAGATGCATGAATTGTGTGTGAATGGCAATGATGTCGTATGGGCAATCCGAAATTCCACTAAGTATGGATTTTTTGAAAAAATATTTTCGGGAATGTATGCAAAGCTGATGCAGATGTTTGTCAATCCTGAATTTCCCAAAAACGGATTCGATGTCTGCATGTTTAATTCCAAGATCAAAGCCGAATTGAATAAAAACATTGAATCCAATTCATCAATTTTTCTGCAAATACTTGACATGGGTTTCAAACAAAAATCTGTGACGTATGATAAAACAGAAAGAAAACTCGGTAAATCTAAATGGACATTCAGCAAGAAATTTAAATTATTCATAGATTCATTTGTAGCTTTTTCTTATGTACCGATACGGATGGTAACGGTTACAGGCATAGTTTTTTTCTTCTCAGGATTGCTCTGGACTTTGTATATAGTTTTACGACAGATACTGGTAGGTGATCTTAGTCCGGGCTGGCCTGCATTAGTCTCGATCCTGATGATATGCTTTGGAGTTTCCAATATCTCACTTGGAATCATTGCAGAATACTTATGGAGGACGCTTGATGCCAGCAGGAAACGTCCGGTTTTTATCATAAATGAAATTTTTGAGATCAATAAAAAATCTGAAACACAGTAGTTAAATGAATCAGAGCTGGTCGGTTATTATTATTGCTTACAACGAGGAAAAGACTATCGCTTCCGTTATTGATCAGGTTCAGAACTTCTTTAAAAAAAATAATATATCCGATAGCGAGATAATTGTAGTAGATGACGGAAGTGATGATAATACTCATAATATTATAAAAGATATCGTAAATGCAGGCAGCGATATTAAACGTATAAGACATTCTGAAAACTTAGGCATAGGCATGGCGCTTTTATCAGGATATAAAAATGCGGAGAAAGAAAATGTAATGATGATCCCGGCAGACGGACAGTTTGATATTGATGAATTAAGTGAAAATAAAAATTTTTCTGTTAATACTTATTTATCTTTTTACAGGAAGGAATTGAAAGACTATACATTTTTCAGAAAAGTTGTAACCGGAATGAACAGGACTTTTAACAAATATCTTTTAAACCTTGGTATTAAAGACGTTAACTGGGTTAAGGCATACAAAACATCAGAGCTGAAGAGTCTGGATTTAAAGCTCGAAAGTTCCCTGCTCGGAAGTGAGATATGCGCTAAGCTAAATGTAAAAGGAACAGGAGCCACAGAGATACCGTCTGTTTATCATAAAAGATCAGCGGGCACAGCAAAAGGCGCATCCTTTAAAAACCTGATCAAAGCTGTAACTGAACTGTTAAAGTTAACCTTTGTTATCAGACAATTCAGAAAAGACAAAATTAATTAATGAACAGGACATTAACAAATGCCATAAGATTTTTCATGGATGAAATGATCCCTCCTGTGATCCGGGATAATAGATTTTTTATTTATCCCGCGTTTTATATTTGGTTTAAAGGAAAGAATGTAAAATCTTTTATGGATTTTAAATCTTATGTATATGACTTAACTGAAGATGAATTCGCTGATGTGTACAGGAATATTTCAATTGTCGCCAATGACCGTAAAACAGATCTCAACTCAGCATCAGTTAATTTTATGCTGAAGAATCTTGACAAAGATTCCAAAACGCTGCTTGACGTCGGATGCGGGCGCGGCTACTGGCTGAACAAAGTGGCTGAAAGGACGGAATTAAATCTGACCGGATGTGACCTTTATGATGAAGTAAAATTAGACAGAGGAAAATATGTTAAAGCAAACATCGAGAGATTACCTTTTGAAGATGATCAGTTTGACATAGTAACATCTCATCATACGATCGAACACGTCCGTGATCTGGATAAAGCGATAAGTGAACTGAAGAGAGTCGCAAAGAAGCAGCTCATTATAGTGACTCCCTGTCAGAGATACTACTATTATACTCTGGATCTGCACGTCAACTTTTTTCCCGTGAGATCCTACCTTACTTCACGATTTAACATGGAAAAATATATATGCGAAAAAATTTCCGGTGATTGGGTATATATTGCAGAAAAATTCTGAACATGAATCTACGGATCCGGATGAATTCAATTTTGAAAACTGATGACTGAAAGAAAGACAGTAATTTTAGTCGGAAGTATTCCTCCTCCTTTTCACGGATCAAGCATCTATTTTAATAATCTGCTTAATTCAAAAATGAAAGATGAATTTGATATTACTCATCTTGACATCTCCGATCACAGGGATCTGGATAATCTTTCAAAACTTGATCTGACTAATGTTACGCTTGCATTAAAAAGCATTTTAAATCTTCATAAAATGCTGAAAACTGTAAAGCCGGATCTTGTATATATTCCCGTAGCATCAAATTTCCTTCCGTATCTGCGTGACGGTTTATTTATTCTTACATCTGCATATTTTTCAAAAGCTAAAATTGTCATTCATCTTCATGAAGGGAATTATTTCAGAAATGAATTTTATGATAAATCGAATTTTTTATTAAAGCGATTTATTAAGAGAACTTTAAGCAAAACAGATACGGCAATAGTTCTGGGCGACAGATTAATAAGTATTTTTGACGGACTTGTAAAAAATGTCGTTGCAGTTCCAAACGGGATAAACAGAGAGTCGACTTCAGTTATTAAAGATAGATTTAATTCAGACAGAGAAAAAATCATAATTGGTTTTCTCGGAAATCTTTTTGAAAGCAAAGGTGTCCTTGATATATTGAATGCAGCAGAAATTGTTTTGAAAAAGTATGACAATGTTGAGTTCCGGTTTGCCGGAGCCTGGTCTCTGAAAGAAGGAAATACAAAGCATAAAGCAGAACGGATCATTGCAGAAAAGAATTTAGGAAACAGAGTATTTTTTTCCGGAGTTATCACAGGACCCGATAAGGAAGAATTTTTGAATAAGACTGACATATTTGTTTTTCCGACATGGTATAAGTATGAAGGATTTGGAATTGTGATCATCGAAGCAATGGCAGAAGGTCTTCCCGTGATCTCCACTAAAGATACGGGCACTATACCCGACATAGTGACAGACGGAGAGACAGGAATTCTAATTGGTAAGCAAGATTCTGTTCAGATAGCAGACGCAATAATAAAACTCATTGAAAATCCCCTGTTGCGGAAAACCATGGGTGAAAAGGGAAAGCTCCGATATGAAAAATATTTTACACTGGACACTAATATAAATAAAATGATTGCAGTATTTAATAAAGTATTAAATTAATATATTTGTGGAGAATTTTTACATAAAAGATATAAAAATCACATGCTGCAATTTAGAAAGTTCTTCTGAAGTAGCGATTTCACAAGTTAAATCAGGTAATACCAATTACATTTGTGTCACAGATGCCGGAAATCTTGTAAATGCACACAGAAAGTCTCCCGAATTAAAAGAAGCAATCAATAATTCATTTATTTCCCTGCCTGACGGAAGACCTATTTCAATGTTAGCTAAATTAAAAGGTGTAAAAGATATTGAAAGAGTTGCAGGTCCTGATTTTATGGAAGAGCTTTTCAGGAAAACTTCCGGAACGGAGATTAAACATTTTTTTCTCGGGGATACCGATGAGATTCTTAAATCGCTTACTGAAAAAATTTCCGGGAAATATAACTTAAAGATTGCCGGAACATACAGTCCGGAATTCGGGAAAGCTAATGAGTCATCGGATAATGAAATCGTTAGGAGAATCAATGATTCCGGAACAGATATCATCTGGGTTAGTCTTGGAGGAGGCAAGCAGGAGATCTGGATGAAAAATAATTATTTAAAACTTAATAAAGGACTTATGATAGGAGTCGGAGCAGCTTTCAGATTTTTTACCGGAGATATTAAAAGAGCACCTGTGATTTTTCAGGAGCTCGGGTTTGAATGGTTTTTCAGACTTATTCAGCAGCCAGGCAGGATGCTGAAACGGTATTCCTCTACCCTGCCTTTTTTTTTGATTTACTCAGCAGAAGAATTTTTCAAAACTAATTCTAAACAAACATAAATTATGAATATTCCATTTATTGATTTTAAAAAACTTCACGATCCGATAAAAGAAGAAATTAATACAGCCATACAAAAAATCATTGATAACAATTCTTTCATTTTAGGCAAAGCAGTTTCCGATTTTGAAAATGAATTTGCTAAAGCTCATGATGTAAAGCACTGCATCGGAGTGAGCTCGGGTACTGATGCAAATCACCTTGCGCTATGGGCATTGGGAATCAAAGCGGGAGATGAAGTAATCATTCCCGCAAATACTTTCATTGCAACAGCCTGGGGGGCGACTCTTTGCGGAGCAACACCTGTATTTGTCGACTGTGATTCTGAAAGCTATAATATTGATCCGAAGAAAATTGAAGAGATAATTACTCCGAAAACCAAAGCAATAGTTGCGGTTCATCTTTACGGACAGCCGGCGGAAATGGAAGAGCTTAAAAAAATTGCAGACAAACATAACCTGTTTTTAATTGAAGATGCCGCTCAGTCACATATTGCTGAATATAAAGGCAGGAAGATCGGAGGTCTTTCAAGGGTAGCGTCATTTAGTTTTTATCCGGGTAAAAATCTCGGAGCATTCGGTGAAGGCGGTGCAGTGACAACCAATGATGATGAAATCGCATTAAAAGTGAAAATGCTGAGAGACCATGGTTCCGTCAAAAAATATTATCACGAATCTTACGGACACAATTACAGAATGGAAGGAATTCAGGGAGCCGTACTCGGAGTAAAGTTAAAATATCTAAAAGACTGGACACAGAAGAGAAGAGCCGCCGCAAAAAAGTACATCGAACTTTTAAAAGATGTTAAGCAGATAAAATTACCGTCAGAGCTTTCTGATTTAAGTCACGTTTATCATTTATTTGTAATTCAGACACCGGACAGGGACAACCTTCAGAAATTTCTGAATGAGAATGAAATTTCAAACGGGCTTCATTATCCAATACCTCTGCATTTACAAAAGTGCTTTGAACATCTCGGTTACAAAAAGGGAGATTTCCCGGTAACTGAAAAATTAGCTGATGAATGTTTATCATTGCCAATGTTCCCTCATCTGACAGATGAACAAATAGAATTCGTATGTAATAAGATCAAAGAATTCTATAAGGAATAATTACAAATACTGAGTCAGGAAGTTCATTTTAAGAATACAGATTAATTCTGAGTATTAATGAAATACCCAAGGTATAAATATATTTTTGCACTCTTTGATTTTGGTGTGGTATTCAGTTCGTTTTTAATAGCCGGATATGTCACTAAAAACATTCTTAATAAAAAAATAATTAATTTCGAGAATGAATTTATTACTTATCTGACCTTTTTTATTTTTTCATCTGTTTTTCTTTTTCTGTTTCAGATCAACAACCTGTATAAAGTAAACATATTTCTTACACGCGCTCCGCATATTACTGCCGTGATAAAATCGTTTATGTATGGAACAGTGCTGCTTATTATCTTTTCATTCATAATCAAATTCAATCTTCTCCTTTCTTCAAGAGTGTTTGTAATGTGTTTTTTTTTCACGGGTCTGACATTAGTCTCAGCTGTAAGGTTGTTGTTTCTTAAACCGTTTTACATGAACTTCACCAAGGTCCTTAATAACAGTAATGTTGTGATCATCGGTGCCGGAAAATCGGGAAAGCTGCTTGCGGAGAAATTCATATTCGAAAATTTTTACGGGATAAAGATAACAGGTTTTCTTGATGATAAAATTCCGGAAGGAGATAATGTATTTGAAAACATAAACTGCATTGGCAGCATAGATGATCTGTCCGCTGCAGTAAAAAAATACAAAGTTGACGAGGTAATAATTGCAATAGACAATATCAGTTACGAAGATCTTATGCAGATAATAGATAAATGCATCAGGACGGAAAAGAGTGTAAAGCTTACTTCTGAATTATTTAATATAGTACCCGAAAAGATCGTAACAGATTCTTACTCGGGAATTCCTGTTGTAGATCTGTCACCGAGAGTCAATAAAAACTTAAATTATTTTTATAAAAGGATCTTTGATTATTCCGCAGCTTTTTTTGGAATAATCATTCTCTCTCCTTTATTTTTAATAATTTCTGTACTGGTAAAATTTACTTCAAAGGGCGGAATATTTTTCACTCAGACTCGTATCGGGAAAGACGGAAAACAATTTAAGCTCTATAAATTCCGGTCAATGTTTGTTGATGAAGATGAAGATAAAAACAGAAGCATCATTATGACTGATTTCATAAAGAATAATAAAGCCGCTAATGGCGGATCTTCCAAAATAGTTAACGAGAGTAACGTCACTTATATAGGGAAATTTTTGAGAAAGACTTCACTGGATGAGCTTCCCCAGCTTCTTAATGTACTCAAAGGTGAGATGAGTCTTGTAGGTCCCCGTCCATGCCTTCCATATGAATATGAGTCTTTCGATGACTGGCACAAAAGAAGACATACAGTTCTTCCGGGATGTACAGGTGTCTGGCAGGTATCGGGAAGGAGTTCAGTCTCATTTAAAGATTCAGTAGTACTGGATTTATATTACATCAATAACATGACACCGTGGTTAGATCTTCAATTAATTTTTAAAACATTCCCCGTTATGATCTTCGGTAAAGGGGCTAAATAAATAAATAATAATACAAATGGATAAAAAAAATATCAACAACGTGAAACTCGGAAAAGATGTTAAGATATTTGATTTCGTAAACTTATACGGGTGCTCGATCGGAGACAATACAAAAGTCGGGACCTTTGTAGAGATCCAGAAGAATGCTCACATTGGAAAGAACTGCAAGATCTCTTCACATACTTTCATTTGTGAAGGAGTAAATATTGAGGACAATGTTTTCATCGGACATAACGTTACCTTTATCAATGATAAATTACCGCGTGCTACCAATGACGACGGTTCCATGCAGGATGAAAGCAACTGGAAAGTGGAAGAAACATTTGTGCGTAAAGGCGCTTCGATCGGGTCATCGGCAACAATAATGTGCGGTGTGACTATTGGCGAGAGATCGATCGTCGGAGCGGGAGCGGTTGTCACGGAAGATGTTCCTCCGAATTCTGTAGTAGCCGGCGTCCCTGCAAGGATCCTGCGAAGTTTGTAAATACTATATATTCAAAGTTAATTTTGGCAACTTAATAAAATCTGAATCTGCGGATTTGGATTTTTTTTATTTTTAATAAATACTTGTTGATTAAACTCATTAACAGCATACTGGCCGGAAGCAAGTTTATATTGCTTTCAAACATTACCGAAAGAATATTCTTTTTTGTATTTTTTCTTATCGTTGCCCGGAAATATCCGGCCGATCATTTTAGTGAGCTTGTTACTGTTTTTTCACTGGCTAATATTGTCATTATTATTTTGATTTTGGCTTACCGATTCTGCTGCAGAGAGAGATATCAGTAAACAAAAAAGATTTCGCAGCATTCTTCAGCAGCACTTTAATAATTAATTTCATAATATTTCCTTTTTATGTAATTATTGTTTTTGCTTACTGTAAAATTTTTTTCAGTGAAATTAATTCCGTTTTGATCATGGCAGTTTGCTTACTTGTATATTTATTCTCTCTTGGTAATATTCTAAGCAGAGCAATGTCAGCATTGTATTTATTTAAACAGCAATTAATGTCCTTATTATTATCACGCAGCTTTATACTTGTATTAATATTACTTGCTCTGATTTTTCCCGGCTTAAGTATAAATCAAATGCTGCTGTTTCTCTTACCAATCGCCCTGACGCAATTGTTTTTATTGTTCAATTATTGCGTGAAGAATAACCTGACATTAAAATTATCAGATTTTGATTTTAGGAAAGCAGTTTCAATGCTTAGAATTTCAATTCCTCTTGGTCTTGCTGTAATGTTCAGTTTTCTTTATGATAAAATTGACATTGTAATAATTTCCAGGCTGACAGATTTTAATGAAGCAGCATTCTATAATATTGGTTACGGAATTTTCAAGGCTTCCGCAATCGCCTATTCTTTTATTTTTGTATCCGGGTTTACAAACATTTCTTACTTAAGCAGAAATAAAAGAGCCGTAAGATTGTTTTTTAAAAAATATTTTACTCTTCTGTTCCTGATTTGTCTTGTTCTTATGATCATTCTCTTTGCCGGCGCAGATATTTTTGTTAACCTGATCTATACAAGTAAATACAGTGATGCGGCTGATGTTGTTAAAATTCTCTCATTAGCGACTTTTGGACTGGCATTTAACAATCTAACCGGAATAATTTTAAACGGACTAAGACTTTTTAAAGAGAATATGATTGTAACTTTAATAGGTCTTATAATTAACGTAATATTGAACATAATTTTCATTCAAAAGTATGGCATTGCAGCAGCAGCTGTAGTTACTGTTATTACGGAATATTTTATTTTTGCCGGACAGTATCTTTTTATACGGAAGAATTTAAAAATGTAGCAATGGGAACATCCAACTGGCAGAATATTTCATACAACATTGAGCTTGTAAAAAAGCTTGATCCGAAAAGCATACTTGACATAGGAGTCGGCTTCGGGAGATGGGGAATTCTGTTCCGTGAATTTCTTGAGATATGGGGGGAAAGAAATTATTCCGGGAAATGGAAGAGAACTATCGACGGAGTGGAAATATTCCCCGGATATATCAAAGATTATCACAAATATTTTTATGATAATATTTTCATTGAAAATGCAATTGGATTTATTAAAAGAACTGATAAAAAATATGATCTTATAAATTGCGGAGATGTCATTGAACATTTTGAAAAAAAAGATGCAGAAGAGTTCATAAACATATGCCTCCAAAAGTCAAAATCTGTTTTGATAAACATCCCGACTGGGAGCAACTGGCAGCAGGGCGTGATAAACAATAATCAAAACGAAAGACACCTGAGTGAATGGAGCATACCTGATTTTACTAAATACAGCAATCATCTTATCCGTGAGTTTAAAGACATCGAATTAAGAGCCTACATTGTTGTCCTTCTTTCGAAAGATAAAATAGATCTTAATATCACATACGGAAAATATTTTGGATTAAAAAATATATTGAAGAATAAACTGGGACTCGGCAGTCTTGTAAAAATTATTGAAAGCAGAAATGATTAGGAGCATATCCCGCAATGAACTTCTTTTATTAATTTTGATGTATGGGATTTTTCTTTTCTTTGCTTTAAATTTTTTCGGATGGATCGTTGATGATCTCTATATTTATTTCAGGTATGTAAATAATTTTGTTGACGGGAAAGGCATTGTTTACAACCCCGGGGAATACGTGGAAGGTTTTTCCGGATTCAGCTGGCTCATGTTATTATCAGTTTTCGGATTCTTCGGCTTACCTTTAGAGCTCCTCGCAAAGATCACATCTCTTCTCTTTGGATTTCTCAACCTGCTTTTGCTTTTCCGGATATGCCTGAAACTGAATTTAGGAAGACTTTCTTATCTGACTTGTCTGCTCATGCTGTTTAATCTCCCTTACATTCTCTGGTCTGTATCCGGTTTTGAGATCATGCTTTATGTTTTTTTAATGCTGTCTGCTTTTTACCTAATTATAAATTTAAATACCGGTACCATATATATTTCTATACTTTCATTGTTAATATTTTTAATCTCTGTCACAAGACCTGAAGGGATTCTGATCTCACTGGCATTCATTGTATTCACTTTTGTTTTTTCAGGAAATAATATCTTTGCAAAGAAAGTTACATTTCTGTTCGGTCTTATGATTGTTTCATTTCTAATGTTCAGAATACTTTATTTCGGTGATATACTTCCGAATACATACTATGCAAAGATTGGACATGATTTTATCGGACATTATGAAATCAGAAGTTACAGGAACGGATTGTATTACATTTGGGAATTCTTCCGCCATAACATTCAGTTCATTCCTGTTATGATTTTACTGCCGCTTGCTTACACGAGATTAAACAAGAATAAACCTTTTTATTTTATACTCACAATTATTTCTCTTCAGTTATTTTTTGTGACATTTGCAGGCGGTGACTGGATGGTTCAGTACAGGTTTATTGTTGCGGTCATACCTTTTCTTTCTTTAGTTTTAGTTATTTGCCTGAATGAATATATTATTTTAAAAAAACTAAGTGCGGGGGTAATTTACACAGTAGCCGGTTCTTTAATTGTAATGATGACGTACAGTTTCATCATTGAAGATAAATCAACGATACAAAAGGAGACTGTCATGTGGAACGGTCTTAAGGAATTTTCATCAGACATTAAGAATACTATACCGCCGGGAAGCTATGTGGCTAACGGTTCATCAGGCATTATCCCATATTATCTGAATGATGTAATTTTTCTTGACGTTGTCGGACTCACAAATAAAACCATTGCGAAAAACGGATTCCGACATAAAACATGGTTTGAGAAATCGCTTCCGGAATATGTGTTCAGTAAAAATCCGGAATGGATCATTATGTGGAAACGAAAAAATAATGACGGTGTATATACATTTGAAAGCGCAAGCCCTTGCTATATGGATTTAGCAGAAAATGAAAACTTCAGAAAATATACTTTAATAAAAAGTTATGATGTCTATGACGATACCAAAACAGAATTATATAAGTTAAAATAATTTTTAATAACAGCAAGACAGCTTTTAAGGCTTGGATAAATTTAAACCATACATCCCGTTAGCAATTGGTATCGCAGTTTTGATGACGATACTAATATTCGTTTTTAATGAATGTTTAAACGTTACCAACGGTAAATTCATTTACATACTTGATGACGCCTACATACATCTTGCTTATGCAAAGAACATTGTTGTAAATAATGTTTCCGGAATCACGCGCTATGAAAATTCTTCATCATCATCTTCTCCTTTATGGACACTGATACTGGTTTCAATTTTTTATCTGACCGGTGTGAATGAATTTATTCCGCTTATCATAAACATTGTGCTTTCATTAGTTTTGATCACAATGCTATTCTTCCTTTTTAAAAGATACAGGCTGTGTGATCTGTTCATTACAATATCATTACTAACGGTAATTATAGTAACTCCGCTCGCAATAAACATATTTTCCGGAATGGAACATTTGCTGCAAGCGATACTGGCAATGCTTTTCATATTTGTTTCAGTCAAAGATCTGGTAAATGATAAAACTTCAAACCATAAAGATAACAGCTACGATGCTTACATTTACACCTTGTCGGCTGTACTTATTCTTCTAAGATATGAAGATATTATATTAATTGGAGTTATTTCAGTGTTATTTATTTTCAAAAAAAATTATATAAAGGCATTCCTGATTTTATTGTGCGGAATAATTCCGGTCATTATTTACGGGTTAGTATCTGTTAACAACGGAGGATACTTCATTCCCAATTCTGTTTTGGTAAAACTAACTTTACCTGAATCAATAGGCATCTTTACCGGCGGGAATGTATCAGCAAGTTTGTTCAACTATATTAATATCAATAAAAAAATTATTTTTCTGTTTATATTTTCCGCAGTGATGTTCATTCTTCAGTTGAAGCTTAAAAAGAAAATTCTATCAGAAATGCCGGTGCTTCTGTTAATAATTATTTCAACAATATGCCTTCAGAAAGTTATATTGCCTTCATCATTTTTCAGATATGATACTTATTTAATTGTTACAGGCATTGCAATTAATGTGATTGCAATAAATGATTATCTCTCGGTAAAATATGGTATAAAATTGGATTTCAATTTCTTTAAGAGCAGTAAATTCGCATTTGGCTTACTTATTTTATTCTCAGTGTATTTAATTTACAAATGTTCTGATTCAGGTAAAACTATAACCGCATCGAAAAATATTTATGAACAGCAGTATCAGATGTCTCAGTTCATAAATAAATATTACAGCGGGAAGGAAGTTGCATTAAATGATATAGGCACAGTAAATTTTTTTGCAGACATACGCTGCACTGATCTCATCGGGATAGGCAGTAATGAAGTTGTGAGGGATAAGCTCAAAGGTAATTTCAATACAAACCGGATGAAAGAAATAGCAGAAAAGAATAGTGTTAAGATTGCTGTCCTGTATGAAAAATGGTTCGACGGGATCGGCGGTATTCCTGCCTCATGGTCTAAAGCCGGCGAATGGAAGATCCGTGATAATTTTATTTGCGGAGATGATGCTGTAACTTTTTATGCGGTTTCACCTGATGAGATAGAAATTCTTAAGGCTAATTTAAAATCATTCTCTCGTGAATTGCCGGAGCAGGTAATCCGGTCAGGGGTTTATTTAAACAATGATTAATATATTATTTGTCACCGGTAAATTGAATTGTACCGACGGGGTAACAACTCATTTGTTTAATTTAACAAACGAATTAAAACACAATCTAAATTTCAACATGATGATCCTGTGTCCCGGTGGTGATTCGGTCAATAGATTCAGGGACTCGGGAATAAAAGTTACCGAAGACAATATTTTTGACCATGCAAACAGAAGTATAAATAATTTTTCGGCAGCAGTAAAACGACTTATCTCTATAATAAGCAGGAATCAAATTGACATAATTCATTCACATAATCATTACGCCGCTAACATTTCCTATTACGCATCTAAATTCAGAGGCGTTAAAACTGTTCAGACAATTCACGGATTGATACCTGAAGGAGGCATGCTTAAACACTTCAGAGCAGATAAGTATATTGCTGTAAATAAATCTCTTGAAACATTTTTGCAAAAAAACAAAATCATAAAAAGCGAAGATATAAAATTTATTAATCAGGGATACCGGTATGACGGAGTTATCAATAAAAAGGAAGGAACGACGGACATAATCTGCGCGTCGAGATTGATTCATGAGAAGGGAGTTGATTTGTATATCCGGGCTGCAAAAATTGTACAGAGCAGATTCTCCGGCAATGTGAAATTTTACATTGCAGGGACAGGCGTGTATGAGGACGAGCTCAAGAAGCTTGCAACAGACATTAACTCCGGTGTTGTTTTTCTCGGAGAGGTAAAAAACCTTCCTGAACTTTTTTCACAGACAAATATTTTTATAATGCCGACAAGGTCATGTTCAGAAGGATTACCAATGACAATAGCGGAAGCAGCAGCGACAAAGAATCTCATCATAACTTCCGAATTCAATTTCTTCGGAAATTTTTTCAAAGACGGCGCTGACGGATTTATTTTCAAAGTTGACGATTACGGGCAGCTCGCGGAAAAAATACTTACAGCTCTGCGGAACCCCACTATGACATCTCAAATGACAGAAGCATTTTACAATAAATCAAAAACAATGTTTGATCCGGATACAATGGCAGTTAAGCATATTGAACTATATAAGGAATGTCTTCAAGCATAAAACACATAACTGTTTTAATGTCAGTTTATAATGACTCTGAATATCTCAAATATTCGGTAAGGTCCGTTTTAAACCAGACTTATAAAGATTTTGAATTTCTGATCATTGATGACGGTTCAACTGATAAAACTGAGGATATCATTAAGAGCCATAAAGATTCGCGAATAGTCTACAAAAAAATTTCTCATATAGGTTTAGCAGGGGCTTTGAATTTCGGATTGAATAATTCCAGCGGGGACTGGATAGCGAGAATTGATGCAGATGATCTGAACACTGCTAATCGCCTCAAATCTCAGGTGAGTTTCATTAACTCAAATCCTTCTTACAATGTAATTTCCGGCTGGTCTGTGTATTTTAAAGATCAGCATAAAATATTATTTGAATTAAAAACACCTTCAGAAGATGCTGATGTCAAAAAATTTTTGGATCTTCACAATCCCATAAACCATTCTTCTGTAATTTTCAGGAAGGATATCATACTTGATGAAGGCGGGTACAATGAGAAGTTTAAGTGTTATGAAGATTTTGAGCTTTGGTTTCGTTTGCGTGATAAATTGAAATTTAAAATTTTACCTGAAATATTAGTTTATACGCGGATGAGAAATGACTCGATGACAAATACCGGTAGTAATAATAAAATTTATGAACTGCTGAAAACAAATGGCGATCTCAATCTCAAAGCAGCGCAAGACGAAAGAGAAAGATATTACAGGAGTAATTTGTTATTCTGGATTGAATACTTCTATGGAGATAAAGCCCGCGCAAGAAAATACTTAGGCAAGGATTTTTCATTTAAACAGGCAGCAGCTTTTTTGAATACGTTTCTTCCTGAGAAAGCATTTGACAAAATACTTGGAATAAGACTGCGGTACAGACTAATGTCTAAATTCAGAGATAAGAAATTATATGAAACTGAATTGAAGAAGCTAATTTCTGATAAAGAATGATATCCTTTAAATCGGTTACGGTTTTTATATTAATAATATCGGGGCTTGCATTTACTTTTTTCACTCCTTTAAACTATCTCATAAATTTCGCCCACGACGATTCATTCTTTTATATTAAGGCAGCGCTGAATTATTCACTGGGATTCGGTTCAACTTTCGACCGGGTCAACATAACCAATGGTTATCATCCGCTATGGTTCTTATTTCTTGCTTTATATTATTTTTTATTGAACTCAATTAGCAGTTTTTCAACTGAGTATATTTACAGATTTACCGTTCTATTGCAGATTATCATTTCCGCATCAACGCTGTATTTCATTTCAAAATTATTCAGGGCAAACAATGATGTTTCAAATTACAAAAAGAAATATTTTCTGTTCATACCGTTATACATAATATTAGTTTTCACAAGGGACTTCGGGATGGAAAGCCAGTTAGCATGTCTGCTGTTTTCAATCTACTGTTTTTTGAAAAGTGAAGAACTGTATCGCCAAAAGAATTTTGCGGTACTCAAGTCGCTGCTGTTATGCCTGCTTTTCCTGACCCGAACTGATTACTTATTCAGCATTGTTCCTTTCATGATATTATTTGATTACTATACATCAGACCGGAAGATCGGCTTGCGTCAGCTGATGATTAGTACTGTTATGCTGACGTTTACAGCTGTCTCATATTTTCTTTTTAACAAAATGACTTACGGTTATTTCCTTACAATCTCAGCAGTATCAAAGAATACATTTCCTGAACTGATTTTTATTCAGAACATGGAGAACTTAGTTTCATCCGGTCCGATGCTGATTCATTTCCTGAAATCAGTTTGTATCTTATTTGCAATATCATTATTTTTATTCTCTAAAAAAAATACCGGAGTAAGCGGGAGGGTAAATGTTTTCTTATTCGGAAGTGTATGCGGATCTTTCCTGTTTATCTTATTTAATTTCTGTTTCAATACACATGGATTAAGAGAATGGTATATTACTTTTCCTTAGTTTGCTGCTCTGATATTATTCATTAGCTCATCCGGATTTTCAAATGAATTCTTCAGAACTAAATTCACAATCCTCATTATAATTTGTTCGGTATATTTTTATATTACAAGAATGAACAATTTGAAATGGGATTCAGCATATGAGTATGCATTGAATTTAAAAAGAGTAACAGCAAGTGATGACAGGATCTTTCAGATAGACTTTTGCGGAGTAACCGGATTTTTCTCCGAACGGAAAATCATTAACGGAGACGGATTGATCAACAGCTTTGAATACCGCGACTTTCTGAATGCAGGCAGGTTAAAGGAATACTTAGCCAGCAAACAAATCAATTTATATTCAACTCACTCAGAGTCGGGAATGAATACTGTAACAGACAGCGCCGGGTATTACATTGACAAAAGGTATTCGAATAAATTCGGAGGATATGATTTTGTTTTTCCGGAAAATGATCTTTTTTTTAAAATGCCATTCAGTTATGACCATTCTTTATATCATGTTAAAGGTGACTGGTATTTATTTAAAATTCAGCATTAAAAATTTTTGATTTGAAATCAGTTACATTAAATAATAATACTGCATCATTTTTAAAAGCTACACTTATTATATATCTGTTATATACATTGTTCCTGATCTTCTCAGGATATTTTGAAATCGGACTGCTTGCTGATGATTACCTGAATTTTGCAGGTGCAAAAAACTCAACTTTCATACAGAAATTTACAAGTTCAATTCCCTACATTAGTAATCTTCACTTCAGACCTTTATACTATTTATCATTAAATTTCAGCATGTGGATAAATGAACTGCTGAATTCAGCAAAAGATAACTTCATATTATTCCGTATTGAGAACTTAATGTTTTTTTATGTATTAATTTTTCTTTCATCTTACTTACTTTTTAAAATTACGAAAAGATTTTACGCAGGTATTTTTTTACTGCTAATGTGCCTGCTTTATCCGAACAACTTAAATGACATCTGCTGGACAGTCGGAAGGAATGATCTCCAGTGCGGAATATTTCTGATCGCTTCTTTGCTTTTTGCATTTTACTATCTGGATAATAAGATAAAGTACAATTATTATCTGGCAGGTTTATTTTTTTTTCTCGGGCTCCTGACAAAGGAAACTTCGGTCATGCTTCCTTTCCTTACGATTTTATTAGTCTATTTGGCATACGGAAAGTAAAAGGTGTTCGAATTAAAAAATCTTTTGGGTCTGGAAGTATTTTTGCTGCTGATATACACTACATTCAGAATTTACATACTCGGAACTCAGCCGGCTGAGGTCATTACAAAATTTCAGAGACCCGGCTTCTTCAGCAGTCTTAATGTTTCCGTTAAAGCATTCATTTCACTCATAATTCCTTACGACTATCTTTCCATTCAGAATAATATTACAGAAAGTAATTTGGAATTTATTTTTTATATAATCCTGATCATGATCTTTTTTGTAGGCGTCATTTTTATTTTTGTCAGAACAAATAATTTCAAATACATAATATTACTTTCGCTGATATTTCTTGTTTCCATTTCACCGAATCTGACTGCAGGTTATTTCAGACCTCAGTTAGCTCTTATACCGTTCCTGTTCATTTCTTTTTCTTTATTGCTCATATCATGGAAGATGAACGTAAATTTAAAATTCTATGCCGTAACTCTTTCGATGATTCTGCTTTTCTGGTGCAGCTTAAGTCATGAACTTATAAGGGACTGGAATCAAGCTTATAAGCTGTCTGTAAAGAATATACACGCTCTTATTGAAACAGACATTAATCCGCAAAAGAGAAATATAATCATCGGGCTGCCTTCAAGATTTAATCAGGCGTATATGCTTGACTACGTTACCGGAGCATATAACTACTGGAAGCACGGTGAGTTCATAATAAAAGACAATTTATCGGATCTTGTATTGACAGGTGCACTGGATGATGCATCACTCAGTTCGGATATAAAGATGCTCAAATACCCGGGAAATGAATTTGAATTTTCTGCTACAGGAGAAACACAGTACTTCTTAAGAGTCGATGCTGCAGGAAACAGATATAAAGATAAAGACATTGCATTCAATTTATCAGAAAAAAACTTATTCAGAAAACCAACAGTCCTGGGATTAAGAGTGAAAACTGATTCAGTTGATGTGTACGCTTTATCCGGAGATAAAATTATTAAGTTAAACGAATAATTTCAAATTGAACATACTTCATCTTACTCCCGATTTCAATTATTCAGACGGCAGGTCTTATTATGTGTATCTGATCTTAAAGTATTTAAAGAAAGCCGGTCATAATGTATTTCTCTGCACAAACGATGGTGATTCTTTCGACAGGTTAGAGGATCAGGGAATTCCAGTGTTTATAAATGAATCACTTTCAAGGAAGTCATCATTTCTGAAATCCGCAAAATATATTTCTGATATTGCTGAGACACACAACATAGACATACTACACAGTCATCACAGGTATTATGAGCTGCTGGCTAATTCACTTATTAAGAAGAATAAAATCAGAACAGTATTTACTGCATTAAGCATTGTTGACAAAAGATTTTTTGTTGAATACAAATCAGACAGGATAATTGCAGTGAGTAATTGTGTAAGAGATGTGCTGATAAAGAAATTCAATGTAAATGAGAATAAAATTTTTTTGATCCCTAATTTTGTTGACAGCGAGGAAGTCGTGAATCGTGAGTCGTCAATCGGAAATCGTCAATCGGAAATCGGAAATCGGAAATCGGAAATCGGAAATCGTGAAACGGATGTCGTGAATCGTCAATCGTCAATCGTCAATCGTGAATTAAGCAGAGCTAACAATAAAATTAATATTCTGTCTGTTGGCAGATTTCACAGAGATAAAGACTTTGAAACTTTATTCAAAGCAATTGCTTTACTCAAAGATTATAAAATAAAATTGACCCTGATTGGTGAAGGTGAAGAGAAGGATCGATATGAAAATATCATTAAGCTCAATGATCTCAATGCTGAATTGATCCCGCCTCAGAGAGATCTGAATCAGTTTTTCAATAACGCTGATTTATGCGTGCTGACTTCAATACGTGATCCGCTTCCGGGATTCATGCTTCAGAGCGGATTGCATAAAAAACCATTCATTGGTTCGGATGTTGACGGAATCTCTGAAGTAATAATAAACGAAAAAAACGGATTGACATTTGAAATGCGTAACGAAATACAGCTTTCTGAAAAGATTGTAATGTTTGTGAATAATGCCGATTTAGCAAAGAGATGCGCGAAAAATTTAAATGAACTTGTTACTAGAAAATATACAGAGAAAACTGTAATGCCTGAAATTGAAAAATTATACATCAGTCTTTTGAGCTAGAAACTTCTGAACACTAATGTAATATTTCGTTCTCATTTTCTTTTACTTTATCACTAAGTTCACTAAGGACACTAAGAAAAAATGCTTTTAAAAAAAATTAAATCTTTGTGTCCTTTGTGCCTTAGTGGTGAAAATAATACCGGCTTTTTAAACACCATTTTAAAATAAAAATATTTACACGGAAAGTTGACAACCTTTAATATATTTGACGTGGATATTCGCAATCTGACAGATGAATCATTTTTAGATTACATTTCGGAAGGCATTAGGAATGAAAAAAAACTTGCAATCGGATATGCAAATGCGGATACATTAAACAAAATTTATGATGACGGTAATTTAAAGAACATTTTCAATACATTTGACCTGATCCATCCGGACGGTGTCGGAGTTTATCTGGCTTCCAGAATTTTATTCGGGAAAAATGGTTTGGATAGGAGGTTAACCGGTTCAGATTTCTATCCCCTTTTAATCAGTGAGTCAATAAATAAGAATTGGAGTTATTTCTTCTTCGGTCACAGCAATGAGATCCTTGAAGAAATAAAAGTACAACATCCTTCATTGAACATCTCAGGTATGAATGAAGGTTATGATTTTGATAGTGCAAAGGTTATTGAAAAAATAAATAAAGCAAATCCTGACATTATAATAATTGGTTTAAGCTGTCCTCATCAGGAGAATTGGATTTATCAGAACAGAGATAAGATAAAATTCAAAATAATACTTGCAGCAGGCGACGGGATAAGAATATTTGCTAACAAAAAAATAAGAGGTCCTTTGATATTCAGGAAAATGGGATTTGAATGGGTAATCAGACTTTTTTCTGATCCAATATCAAATTTCCGTAAATATGTGATCGGAGTTCCGCTTTTCATTTTCAGGATCTTTAAATCTAAACTAAAGACTATTTAAAGTGAAATTTTTACTTAAAAATTGTATATTACACCAATTCAAAATCATATCTTTTAATTCAAATCAAAATAAGGAGCGAATGGAATAAGGTTACGATATTTTATAATTTATAAATATCTACTATCTATTATGAGAAAAATAATATTCATGTTTATTGTTTGCTTTTCATTTGTAAACAGTTCATTCTCTCAAAACAACTACAATTGGATAACTCCAAATAAAACTTACTTAAAACTTTATGTAAATGACGACGGAATTTACCGAATCAACAGCACGGATTTTGTAAATTCAGGCATCAGTACGTCCGGCATTGACCCGCGTACAGTCAAGGTTTTATACAAAGGAGCCCAGCTTCCCATTTACTTCAAAGGTGAAGATGACGGAGTGTTTGATGCATCTGATTATTTTGATTTTTATGGCATGAGAAATTTTGGCGGACCTACTCCGCACAGGGATGCCTATTCGAATGTAATACTTTACACTGTAAATGAATATTATAATTTGTATTCCGATACAAGTATTTACTGGATAGAGTGGGGCGGAAGCAACGGCGCAAGAATGGAAAGATCCGCTTTTGTGTCTCCGTTAAATTACCCGGAAAATAATTTTTTTAAGAAAGTTCATTTTGAAAAAGATGTCTTCTACAGCTTGGGTGAAACTACAAACTCAAACACTGATTACAGATATTTCAGCAATGAAATAGTTAACGGAGAAGGCTGGTTTTGGAGAGCATTATCTACGAATGAATCGTTGGAAGATACAACAACAATAAATGATTTATCTCCTTCGGCAAATATCTGCAGCTTAAATGTTTTTATTAAACCTGTTTCATTCACGGCTACAATTCAGAATGAACACCGGATAGAAGTTTTAATTAATAATACTGTCATTGATACTCTATACAGGAATGACCTTCTGAGAATAGATACGACGATCACCTTTCCTGCAAGCTTCCTGACAAACAATACTGTAAACAAAGTAACTTTTCACTACATACCTTTAGGTTCATCAGTTTTCTCTCCTGTGATTTTTGTAGATTTCTTTTACCTGTCCTATCAAAGAGATTTTACAATTAGAAATAACAATCTGGCGATCAATTTATCCGGAACAGATACGACTTCTAAGAAAATTACACTTTCAAATTATAATCCGTCAAATGAGATCAACATTTATGACATTAAGAATAATATAAGAATTGAAAATTCTGCACCCGGCGCAGGGACAATAACTTTTTCCGGGAAAAGCAATTCTTCTTTCAGAATCAATAATGAAAACATTACAAAAAAACCGCTTAGGATTGTTCAGAGACAGGTAAAAGATTTAGTCAGCGCAACTAACATCGCAGAGTATTTAATTGTCTATCACAAACTTTTTTGAATCTCAATCCGAACAGCTGAAAGAACACAGGGCAGCTCATGATAACTTCAGGGTATTTAAAGCAGAGATCGAAGATATTTATGATGTTTTTAATTACGGTATGGAGGACCCTTCAGCAGTAAGGTTCTTTCTGAAGAATGTATACGAGACATGGAAGATCCCGAAATTAAAATACGTTTGCCTTTTAGGCAGAGCCTCTCTTGATCCAAAGCAAAACAGTTCTTCTTCAGTATATTATCATAACTTTGTACCTACTTACGGCAACCCTCCGACGGACGGGTATTTCGTAAATTTTAATATCGGGACATTTACTTATTATCATCAGGTATCCGTAGGAAGAATTCCTGTTTATACAGTCACTGAAGCTCAGGACGCAGTCAATAAAATTATAACTTATGATCAGCAGCTTCCGGATAAATGGGTTAAGAAATATATAGCCATCACCGGCGGTAATCCTCAGGAGCAGCCGGGGTTTCAGCAAAAATCAAATATACTTGTTAATAATTACATAGTGCCTCCGCCCGCATCAATGGTTGTCTCAAAAATATACCGCACTGATTCCTCGGGATATGTTACTTACAATTACAAAGATTCAATCAAAAGAGAAATTGACAGAGGCGCGCAGATAATTAATTTCATCGGACACGCTGCTTCACAGGACTGGGAAATCGGACTTGAAAATCCGAACACATTGAACAATGGTAATAAGCAGCCTTTAGTATTGAGTTTTACTTGTTTTACCGGAAAGAATTCAGAACCGAATTTCAGAAGCTTTGGGGAAAGCTGGTTTTTACTTCCCAATAAATGTGCAATTGCATTTGTAGGATCAACCGGATGGAGTTATTCCGGAACCGGTGATTCATATAATTTAAGCATGATCAAAAACTTTTCCAAAGACAGTGTGAGACGGATAGGTCATCTCATTACATACGCATCACAGGTGCTTGGTACAGACTCAAATAGTTTTCCTTCAAGAAATACAATTAACTGTTATAATCTGATCGGAGATCCTGCCTCAAGCTTAATAATGTCAGACACGCCGGAGTTTGATATTAAGGATAATGACTATACTTTATCAAATCCGTTTCCCGCTTTGGGTGAAGTGGTCAAGTTATCCGTCTTTCCAAAGAATCTGGGAACGTATGTCGATACAGTCAGAATAAGATTTCAGATAAGAAGGAACGGGATTCAGACAGACAGGAGTGATACTATAATAAGGACTTTCGGATATATAGATACGGTCAATCATTTTTTCTCAATTGATTCGATTGGAAATTATACAATGAGTATAATTGTCGATCCGAATAAAAATTATCCTCAGAAATATTATAATAATGATTCGATCACTTTTCACCTAACATTGCGGAATTTATCATATGTGCAGATCAAGCCATTGGATAATGCCGCCATTAGTTCCGGTTCTTTCAAATTTACCGGGCTGAATCCTAATGTTGATCCTCAGACAAATGCCATAAGACTTATTCTGCAGGTTGATACATCAAGAAGCTTTAACTCATCTGCATTACAGACTTATAGTACTACGACTGTTTCCGGGATTACGACAGCTTTCAATGTAAATTTACCGTCACCGTCGTTGAACGAACTATATTTCATGCGTACAAATGCCGTATTAAATAATGACAGTTCAGGCTGGTCGGATGTAAGCAGGGTCATCTATAATCCTTCAATTTCAGACAATCCTGAAAAGCTGTCTGATTCTGCATATTCAATATATTCCCTGAAGCCGTTACAGTATAACGGTTCGGATCTGACAAATGTTGAATATACAGCAAACGGATTTGAATTAAATTATTTTAACGGAGATCTGTTTGTGAAATCCTTCGGAAGTAACGGCAACGAAGCATCTTACATTCTTGTAAACAATCTGAGCTATTACAGCGACGGCGGAAGCAATACAGGTTACAACATAGCTAAAGTTCGGAGATTCAACGGTCAGATCGGTGAAATAAAGAATTTCAGGATGAACAGTCCGCAGTCTTCCGATTCAGTTTTAAATTTTTTGAATACGTTTGACAGTACGCATTTCATAATGGCTTATTATGCATCATTCGTTCCGGGTATGGTTGGATTTAGCCAGTCAGTGAAAGATAAATTGAATCAGTTCGGAAGCATATACGCTGATTCGCTTAGAGTTGAATTTTTTGAAGATAATTTTGATACGTGGGCTTTTATTGGATATCTGGGTGCAGACTCAACTCAGACCTGTGAACAGTTTCACAGATATTTATCCAGCGGCAAGCGGTTACCACTGGAGTGCAAGATGAATCCTCCGTTTCAGAATACAACCGGCAGAGTTACGCAGACAATAGGACCGGCAGATAAATGGAAGAGTTTTTCATGGGCACAGACATTATTTCCAAACAGCACTATTAAATTTGATGTATACGGACTGGATGAAACTAATAATCCAAACCTTCTTTATTCGGACCTGACTAATAATTCTTTCATTAACATTGACACGGTTAATTTTTATGCATACCCCGGTTTAAGATTCGATGCGAAAATAGAAATTGATTCTAATACCGGCTTTCAGTCACCCGTATTTCAGTCTTCAACTGTAAAATATGTCCCTCCTGCTGAATTAATCCCGGATAACAATTCTTTCACAGGCACAGATACATTAGTGCAGGAAGGTGACACTGTAAGATTTTCCATTAACTATTATAATGTCGGTTATATAGATGCGCCTGCTCAGGTTAATACCTGGTATGCCAGCATAAACGGTAACACAAGAATATTTGCACAGGATACTGTTATTGCTCCGTTAAGGATTGACAGCATGAGAACATCATCTGTAAGTTTTTCAACTGCCGGCTTAAGGAATATTAAAGTTGAGACAGATACAATCAACCTTTATTTTGAAACAGCATTAGCGGGAGACAGGAATGAGATCTTTTCATTTAATAATTCGGCAATAACAAGATTTATAATTCTGGGCGATACCGTTCAGCCGGTAATGGACATTACATATGACGGGCAAAAGATTCAGAACGGAGATTATGTTCCTACAAACCCGGAAATAGTATTGCAGTTTTTTGATAACAGCAGAATGGTCATTTCGGATACAAATAATGTTAAGGTTTATAATTTTCAGAATAACTCTTACAAGTATGTGCCATATTACATAAGCGGAGTAAAGAATCCTGAAATTGACATTACATTTCCTGACAATAATTTTTTACAGGCGACAGTAACATACAAACCTACTTTGGATCCCGGTGAACATAAGTTCAGGTATGTAGCCACTGACCTCACGGGTAACTATGCCGATTCAGTATTAAACACGGTATTGGTTGACAATACTCTAAAGATAAACGGGATCGCAAACTATCCAAATCCGATGCAGACACAGACCAATTTCATGTTCCAGCTGCAGGGAGGAAAAAACCCGACATCCTGCATTGTAAAAATTTATACAGTAGCCGGAAGATTAGTAAAAGAAATAAATGCACCTGCTAACATCGGGTATAATTCGATAGGATGGGACGGAAAAGACAACGACGGGGACTACATAGCAAACGGAGTTTATTTGTATAAATTTGTAATACAGGGAGATTCACAGACGGAGACATCAACACAGAAATTAGCAGTATTAAGATAAAAACACTTATTTTGCCGGAAACAAATTTAATCGAAAGAAAGAAACCAATAATTAAAACTAGAATTGAATCGGGAAAGCGAAAATGGCGCATTCTCGATTTAAAAGAACTGATATATTACAAAGACCTGTTTTACTTTTTTGTATTAAGAGATATTACGGTAATGTACAAGCAGACAATACTTGGAATATTATGGGCTGTAATAAATCCCGTGTTCCAGATGGTTATATTTTCGGTCATATTCGGAAAGCTTGCACAGATCTCGAGTGATGGAATTCCTTATCCGATTTTTTCATTTGCTGCAATACTGCCGTTTAATTATTTTTCACAATCTTTATCGGGCGCCAGTAACAGTCTGGTGGGAAACTCATCTGTGCTTACAAAAGTATACTTTCCGAGAATACTAATTCCGTTAACTCCGGTATTCTCTAAACTTGCGGACTTTGCAATTGCCTTCCTGATACTGATAGTCATGATGATATTTTATCAGATCACACCAACTGCAAATCTTGTATTTCTCCCGCTTCTGAT
Organism: Ignavibacteria bacterium; assembly: GCA_016710985.1. GTDB lineage: Bacteria > Bacteroidota > Ignavibacteria > Tepidaquicellales > Tepidaquicellaceae > JAGPCH01. Next base: position 24,187 of record JADJTX010000012.1, on the reverse strand, counting down.
CCTTCTTATGATTTTAACATCAATGGGAATAGGAATGTGGCTTTCATCATTAGCCATTCAATACAGGGATGTAAAATTTGCCATAGGATTTATGACTTCACTGCTAATGTATTCAGCTCCTGTTGTATTTCCCGCTTCTCTCATATTAGAGAAATTCGGTTACAATTATTATTTACTCTATGGTCTTTATCCGATGGTTGGAGTAATTGAGGGATTCAGATCTTCGCTTTTAGGATTTAGTCCGATGCCCTGGGATTTAATCGGAATGGGAAGTATCAGCGCAGTATTATTATTTTTATCAGGGGCATCTTATTTTAAGAAAACGGAAAGAATATTCGCGGATGTTGCTTAATTTAAATTTATAAATATAAAATGTCAGAATTTGCAATTAAGGTGAATGATGTAAGCAAGGCTTTTCTCATAGGTCTTAAAGATCACAAAAAGGAAACTCTCGGAGGGACTATCTTTTCCTGGCTGAGATACCCATTGGAAAATTACAACGTACTCAAGAAATTAAATACATATAATTATAATGAAGATAACGAAGATCTGTTCTGGGCTTTAAAAAATATCTCATTTGAGCTCAAACACGGAGAGACGCTTGGAATTATTGGAAACAACGGAGCCGGTAAGAGTACTTTATTAAAAATTATTTGCAGAATTACAAATCCTACATACGGTTTCGCAGAGGTTAACGGAAGAGTCTCGAGTCTGCTGGAAGTAGGTACCGGGTTTAATGCAGAGCTAACGGGAAGAGAAAATGTCTATCTGAACGGGACAATATTAGGAATGAAAAAGAAAGAAATAGATAAAAAGTTTGATGAAATAGTGGATTTTTCCGGTGTTGAACAATTTATTGACACGCAGATAAAAAAGTATTCATCAGGTATGAAGATCAGGCTCGCATTCGCAGTAGCAGCTTCATTGGAAACCGAAATAATGATAATTGATGAAGTTCTCTCGATAGGCGATGCTGAATTCAGGAAAAAGAGTTTGGAAAGAATGATAGAGATTGCAAGAAGCGGAACTGCGGTTATTTTAGTGACTCATAACATGCTGCCGATACAGAATCTATGTTCCCGAGCAATCCTGTTGGAAAAAGGCCGGATAGCAAATGAGGGGATTACTGAAGAAATAGTCTCTTCTTACATGGGTCAGCAGACGAAAAGCAAGGTCAAGCAAAGCTGGGAATTAGGAAAAGCTCCCGGATCTGAACATATTAAAATGTCAAAGGCTGAGGTAAGACCATTATTAAACATACCTGTTATTCGTCCCGGTGACCCGTTTGAATTTGAATTCCTGATTTACAATTTGAAGGATGAAGACTATGATCTCACCATTACATTTCACTTAACTGATGAGTTCGAAAATTTGCTTTTCATAGGCAGCACTGCAATGACAAACCGTAAATACATTGCAAAAAAAGGATTCATTAAATTAAACTGCAGAATTCCCGAAAATCTTTTCAATGCGGGAAAGTTTACAATAAGCAAATTTCTTGTTTTGCAGAACTCAGCTAAATTATTATACGAGCATAAGGATCTTTTAACATTTGAAGTTACCAGCGATTACGCTTATGAACACGGTAAAAGCGGTCGAATAGAAGGATTAATTAAACCAAAACTGGAATGGGAAGTCACTGTTAAAAGTGAAACTGAAGTTCTGGAGAAAATATAATATCTGTGAATAAATATTTTATTACTTTACATGAATAATTCCTTTACCTCTGAAATAAAATCTCAGGCTTTAAATAATAACATAAACTACAATTTTCCAAAAAGAACTGTAAATAAAGCTGTTCCTCCTCTTACTCCCGACGGAAAACCCTGGCCTAAAATTTCCATAGTTACGGTTTCTTTTAACATGAAAGATTACATTGAAGATACTATCCTTTCCGTAATTTCACAGCAGTATCCTAATCTCGAGTATATTGTAATTGACGGCGGAAGCAAGGATGGTACAGTTGACATTATAAAGAAATATGCGCCGTGGATCTCTTACTGGATAAGCGAACCCGACAGCGGAATGTATGATGCCATTCAGAAAGGTTTCAAACATGCTACAGGAGAAATAATGGCTTACATTAATTCTGATGACAAGTATCATTACAACGCATTCTTCTCAGCCGCTTCAATCTTTTCTACTTATGAAGATGTTGACTGGATCCTCGGAAGAGCTTCGTTTTATAATGATGAAGGGACGATCGTAGATGTTAAGGATTTTAAAAAATGGTCAAAGATGAATTATTATCTCGGTGATTACAAATGGATTCAGCAGGAATCCGTTTTCTGGAGGCGAAGCTTATGGCTTAAAGCGGGAGGCAGGATCAATACAAGTTTAAAATTTGCGGGAGACTATGAGCTTTGGCTGAGATTTTTCAGCTTTGCAAAACTTTATTCGACTGAAACTGTCTTTGCAGGATTCAGATTCAGAACTAAGGATCAGCTCTCACTCGAAAAGATCGATTTGTATTTGTATGAAGTTGATCAGGTTACAAATTTAGATACGCTTCCGCGTGAAGATAAGTATGCCATTAAGAAAATAAAATTTTTCCAGAAATATTTATTGAGAATTCCTTTAATAAGACGTTTAAAATTTTTAAGAAGAAATTTCGAAAGGACATTTGATTACCCTCCGAAGATCGTTTATGATTTCATGCAGAGAAAATTTTTAAAAATAATTCGTAAGCTCAATAACAAATAAACCGGATTGATAAACGTCACGAAAACCTTTCTGCCACCTTTAGAAGAGTATACAGAGAAGCTGAAATCAATATGGGGAACCAGCTGGGTCACAAATCAGGGTCCGCTTGCCGAAGAACTGGAGAGAGAGCTTAAAGAATATCTCGGTGTTAAAAATCTTTTGCTTGTTACGAACGGGACCATTGCCTTACAGATCGCAATCAAAGCACTGGATCTTAAAGGAGAGATCATAACGACACCATATTCATATGTTGCAACTACAACTTCCATTCTTTGGGAAAATTGTACTCCGGTTTTTTGTGACATTGAAGATAAAACTTTCTGCATAGACCCGGATAAGATCGAAAGCTGCATAACAGAAAAAACTTCGGCTATTCTCGCTACCTTTGTTTACGGTTTCCCCTGTGATTTTAAGAAAATAAGATCCATTGCGGATAAGCATAATTTAAAAATAATATATGACGGTGCGCAGGCTTTTGGTGTAAAGGTCGGCGGAAAATCAATATTTAATTTCGGAGACATTTCAACAGTCAGCTTTCATGCAACAAAATTATTTCACACAATTGAAGGCGGAGCGATAATAACAGATGATGATAAGTTAGCCGAAAAAATTTTCCTTTACCGGGCGTTCGGACATCTTGATGATGATTATTTTACGATCGGGATTAACGGAAGGACATCTGAATTCAATGCAGCAATGGGATTGTGCAACCTCACCAGAGTTAAAGACTTCATCACTGAAAGAAGAGAATTAAGCCGGCTTTATAAGAAATTTTTAAGTGACTTAGAATTGAAGTATCCCCAAATTCCTGAAAACATTGAATATAATTACTCCTACTTTCCTGTAATATTTCCGACTGAAGAAATAATGCTTGATGCGAAAAGAAAGCTGGCTGAAAACGAAATTAATCCAAGAAGATATTTTTATCCATCGCTTAACAAGCTGCCCTATGTAAATGGTAATAATTGCCCGGTTTCAGAAAACATTGCATCGAGAGTTTTATGTCTGCCGCTGTATTCCGGATTAGAGCAGGCTACAGTAAAGTTAATTTCTCAAATAGTAAATAAAAGTTTTAAATAGTTAGTATTTGCAAACAGAGCAATGGTCTTAAGAAGGGTTATCGTTGTCTCCGCAGTCACTCCCTGTCTACATTTTCAATGACCAGATAAATTTAAAATTTCACAGGATGACTCTGCGGTGAAGCGCTTGATCCGCCGGAATCTTCCGCCATGACTCTGCCCTGTCCTGACAGTATAGAAGACGGAATGACTCTGCGGGGACGAGCAAAATTTTTTCAAAAACATTCTTATCCGTGAAAATCCGTTACATCTGTGTCATCCGCGTTCCAATCGTTTTGCCGCTAATTCCCTCTATAAACTCTACTAATTTGATAGAATATAAAATATTTATTTTGTATTTTATGGGAAAAGGGATTTACCCTGAATAACCAGAAAGAACTTCCAAAAGAACTGCTAATAATTTAATATAAAAAACATGAATCAAAAACCTGTGATTGCAATAGTCGGCGGAGGCTTCTGCGGAAGCATTACATTAGTACAGCTTTTAAAGCAGTCAGATATTCCGCTTGAAATAGTTTTAGTTAATAAAAATAATCCAATAACTACCGGTATAGCTTTTTCAAGCTATAATCCAAAACATGTCCTTAATGTACCCGCTGCTAAGATGAGCGCGTTCCCTGATGATCCGGATAATTTCCTTAATTGGGTTAAATCAAAGCCTGAATACAGAGAATATGTAAATGAAGAATTGAATGACAGATTTTTGCCGAGAGTTATTTACGGGAAATATCTTGAAGAAATTTTTGACAATGCAATCAATGATCTGCCGGAGAATGTTACAGTTAAAATAATTAATGATGAAGTATTGGATGTTAATGTCTCATCTTCCGGAGCTGAGTTAATATTAAAGGAAAATAAATCTTTCAAAGCAGATAAAGTGGTCCTTGCCCTGGGAAATTTCCTGCCGGATGATCCGCGTATACAGAACAAATCATTTTATCAGTCAAAAAGGTATTTTAACGATCCCTGGAGAAAACAGGCTGTTGAAGGCTTAGATGAAAGTGACAAAGTATTGATTATCGGAACAGGACTGACGATGGTAGATAATGTATATAGCTTACTGGATAAAGGATTTAACGGAAAAATATATGCGCTCTCAACAAACGGATATTTCCCGTTGTCACATAAAAAACGAAAACCTTATACAGATATACTGGATGAAATTCATCCTCCTTATGAAATCTCAAGTCTCTTTAAAATTTTCAGGAAGCACATTAAATATGTTTTATCCCACGGCATTACGGGAGAAGCTGTTGTAGATGCCATCAGACCTAAGACACAGGAAATATGGCTTAGCTTGTCTTTGGATGACAAAATAAAATTCATGGCTCACATCAGACATCTGTGGGGAGTTGCCAGACACAGGCTGCCAAAAGAAATTTTTGATCACATGCAAAATTTAATGAGGGACGGAAAACTGGAGATCATTGGGGGAAGGATTCAGGACATACGAGAAGACAATGAAGAAATCACTGTGACTTATAAAGAAAGAAAATCACAATTAATTAAAGAGCTGAAAGTTAACAGAGTGATCAACTGCACGGGTCCGAAAACAGACCTTAACCGGGTTGATGAAGCTCTGGTTTCAAATCTTCTCAAGAAGGGATTGATCTGTTGCGATGAAATGAAGCTTGGAATCAATGCACTTCCGGACGGAACGATAATTCAGAATGATAACTCAATATCTCCCGTACTTTATACAATCGGCTCAATGTTAAAAGGGATTTTATGGGAATCCACCGCCGTACCCGAGCTGCGGGTTCAGGCAAGATCAATGGCAGGTGAACTAATAAAACAACTTGAACAGAAGCAGGAAGCAAATGCGTGATATGGTTTGCAGCAAAATATTTCTAACCTTTTTACAATCCATCTCTTTTTTTACCACGGAGGCACAGAGAACACAGAGCCACACAGAGATTTAATTTTTTTGTAAGAGTTAATTAAAATAGATTATTAAAAAAATTCTCTGTGCAACTCTGTGTTCTCTGAGCCTCTGTGGTAATTTTTAGTTTTGAGGCAGATTCTTCCCTCCGAAATACTCCCGCGTTATATAATCATATGAACGGACACCTCAGTATTACTATACATTAATTTAAATGGTTCTATATGATTTACTGTGGAAAAAATTTTGAATACCAGTCCTGCCGCCAAGGTGGAAGACTGTTTTAAAACAACAAAACAAATGTTGTCATCCTCGCCTGCTCCTGGCGGGGATCCAATCATAAGCCTTCTCATATTAAAAAATTCGGATCAAGCATTTCTTCCGTTCCTCCGATTTCAAAAACAAATCATTCCATTCAGAATTTTCCTTTTCAATCAATCTGATCTTCCATTTCCTGTTACATTTTTTGATTTGTTTTTCTCTTTTAAAAGATTCAAAATTAAAAAAAAACGATAGGAGTATAATATTATTTAAGCGTAGAACAGAAACGTTATTCCTCCTGATTGTTAATACCTTTGAACGGTAAGGAGGTACATATGAATGACACGGGAATTAATCCGGAAAGCGCAGGAGTATTTCTCTATGACACGTTAATACCACTGAGTAGAACAGATGTACATCGGTATGACACGGTAACAGATCCGGAAAGCTCGGTAGTATTTCTGTATGACACGTTAGTACCACTGAGTAGAACAGATGTACATCGGTATGACACGGTAACAAATCCGGAAAGCTCGGTAGTATTTCTGTATGACACGTTAGTACCACTGAGTTGTACGGATGTACATCTGTATGAGCCGGAAATTCCCCTGAGCAATGCGGGGGAATATCTGTATGACACTCTAGTACCTCTGATTAGTACGGATGTACATCTGTATGACACGGGAATTCCCCTAGGTTATCCGGGGGAATTTCTGTATGAGCCGGGAATTCCCCTGTGCAATGCGGGGGAATATCTGTATGACACGTTAGTACATCTGAGTAGTACGGATGTACATCTGTATGATACGGGAATTCCCCTATGGTATCAGGGGGAATTTCTTTATGAGCCGGAAATTCCCCTGAGCAATGCGGGGGAATATCTGTATGACACGTTAGTACATCTGAGTAGTACGGATGTACATCTGTATGATACGGGAATTCCCCTGAGCAATGCGGGGGAATATCTGTATGACACTCTAGTACCTCTGAGTAGTAAGGATGTACATCTGTATGACACGGGAATTCCCCTACGTTATCCGGGGGAATATCTGTATGACACAGAAATTCCCCTGAAATCAACCGCATAAATATATTCCTTAATTTTGATTTGTTTTTGGGGGTTTGCGGGAGGTGTGGAAAGTTGGTAAGTATCCCGGACTTAAAGGGCACTCATTCCAATGTGGGGGGGAATTGTTTTTATTTCAGCGGCAAAGATTAATTTTATTAGATTGTTTATTCTCCCATTCAAGAATTTATATCCAGCCGCTCCGTTAGTTTTTTCCTGATCTGATTCTTAACACGGTATGCCTGCAGGTTTTTAACTGACAAGATAATTACAAATATAATATAATGGGAAGCGAGATCCCCTGAGTGTATTGCATACCGTTGAAATATTGTGGGATTTATTATCTTTTGAATCGAAGTGTTTAATGATCAATATTTCACCGCTGTCGATCAAAGATCTCAATTACTGATCTGCCACGGTCTATAAGCGGTATACAGTGTCATGGGTTTTTATAGGATCTATTTCTTTTCAAAAGAACCCGCCTAAAAAAAATTACCGTTAAGAATTCTTGAGCAATTGCGATAAGCAGAATTTCTGTTTGACGAGACCGACAGTGCCTTTCTGTCCGTCGAGGAGTTGAAATTGTGCCGCAATTGGGAAGCATTTAGGTAATTTTTCATCAGCGGAAGCAATATGGTTAATAACACAGCTGTCCAAAACGTTTTGAATTTGACAAGAAAGTTTTGAAACAAATTCAGTTTTGGATAAATTATTCCCAGGCTTGAAATATACCCCCGTGTAATTATTTCTCACAGATAACACGGATTTTCTCAGATACAATTTATATTTTATCCGTGAGAATCAGTGTTATCAGTGAGAGATTGACGTTCAAAAATAAATTTTTAAATTAGGAATTTTTTGTTCAGGACGTATATGGTTATTAATTTGATTTTACAGAATATGTGTTTTTTTTTGATTGAGTATTTTCTATATTAAATCACCCCAGATGAAATTCCCAAAACATTCATTAATTTAAATCCCAAGAGGGCTTATGTCTTTACGTATTTTTAAAAGTTTAATTTTTCTTTTTATTTTCTCTTTTCTTGTTATCACAAGAGCATATTCGACGATTTACTATGTCTCTCAATCCGGAATGACAATAATAACGGAACAAGTCCCGGTAGTTCGTGGCAAACAATAGCAAAAGTAAATTCCATGATGACTTCAATAGTTGCAGGTGATCAGATTTTGTTTAATAAAAGTGACAGATTTTACGGAACTGTCACAATCACAAAATCCGGAACTTCGGGAAATGAAATAGTCATCGGCAGTTACGGCAGCGGTCCGCTTCCTGAAATAACGGGCAAAAAGATTATAACCGGATGGACAGTTCATTCAGGCAATATCTATAAAGCGACATTAAGCGCGACAGACACAGTTGCAAATCTATATATAAACAATGCGATCATGACCAAGGCAAGATTCCCAAACACAGGATTTCTTCGAACTGATCACTCCAGCGGTAATACCGGTTTTTATGATGCAGCTCTAACACAGTCAAACGGATACTGGAACAACGCAGACTGTAAAATAAGGACAAAAAACTGGGCTTACGAGATAAGAAAAGTTTCAAGTTTTATATCAGGTAATGTTAATTTCTCGTCGCCGACCGTGTATTCCAATTATACAAATTATGGATATTATTTTGATAATAAACTTGAGCTTATTGATGTCCAGGATGAATGGTATCATGACAAGACCACCGGTATTCTGTATTTTTATGCTCCGGGAGGAGTAAATCCGAATACATTACAGATTGAAGCGGTAATACAAAGATATGGAGTGAACAGTAACAATAATTACGTTAAAGTGACCAATATTAAAATATCGGGATATACTGAAAGCGGAATACGCTTTTACAGTGGTAACAATAAATCCATCCTGGGCTGCTATATAACACAAACGGGGATATACGGAATAAACCTTAACGGTAATAATCACATTATTGAAAATAATACTTTTGAAGATAATCTGAGTAGCGGAATATTCGGAGTTGTTACAGGGGGATCTGTAAGGTATAATATTTTCAACAGAACCGGTCTCATTCCTGGTTACGGCGCTTCCGGTTCCGGATACGCAGCTATATCAGCAGGTAGTTTTCAGAATTCTGTAATAGAATTCAATAACATAGACAGCAGCGGATATATTGGAATAAGTATTGCAAAAACAAATATGGTTAAAAATAACATTTTAGATTATTCCTGCCTGGTTCTGAATGACGGCGGTGGCATATACATTACAAATTGCGACTCACTAAAAATTATTGGGAATTTAGTATTTAATACCATTGGCAATTATAGTACAAGCGGTGTTTCGGGTTCTTACAGCGTCGGTATCTATGTAAACGACAAAATTATGAAAAATTCTACTATTCAGAATAACACTGTTTGTTACTCCGGATACATGGGTATTTTAATAGATCATGGGACCACTCTTGAAAATAACAAGATAATCGGAAATACATCTTATAACAATTTCGGGGGGCAAATCCTTTTTACAGATTATTCCGCTACATCATATATTCCGTCATTTAATACTATCATGAAACACAATATTTTCTATAGTCTCAGCGTAGATCAGGCATGTTTAACATTGAACGGACACAGAGGTTCAGTAATAAGTGATTATGGAACTTTCGACAGTAATTATTATTGCAATCCATACGGCGAATTCCTTGTGCGAAGAACTAACTTTCTGCCAGCTTATACTTCAAATACACATACTTTGGATTACTGGAAAGATACTTATGGTAAGGACTTAAATTCGAAATCTCTTCCATTCAGTTTTAACCAGTTTAGAGTAACTGACACTCTGAGCGGAAATTTATTATCTAATTCTCAATTTAATACAAACATCAATCCATGGCAGGGTTGGCCTTCAGGAGCTTCATTGGGATGGACTACAAATCCTTTACTTGACTCCGGATGTCTTAGAATGAGATGGAACGGAATCGGATACACAGTTGGTTTTGCAGTAAGCAACAGATATTCAATCACTAATGGAAATTACTATCTCTTAAGTGTCAGCAGTGCCGGTAATCACACCGGAACATTCAGTTTATGGGGATTTTCTACTTTGCCATCAACGCCTCCATCTTTTCCCCAACGTATTTTAACTACGACAATGTCAGAAAAGACTATTCACTAATATACAAATCTCAAATTACTGACCCTCAGGCATATATGTCAGTTGGCTTATCATTGCCGGATACTGTTGCATATTTTGACAATCCGAAAATGTATCAGGTGAATGTTGAAAAAATCGATTCTTCTCAAAAATCTAAAATATTCGTAAACAGTAATAATACAGTTGCTTCAGTTTCATTAAATGAAATTGCATATAAAGATCTTGATGGCAATCCTGTTTCAGGAAGTATTGTTTTACAACCATATTCTTCAAGAATTCTTATAAACGAGGATTTTATTCCATCAAGAAATCTGAAATTGAAAGTATTGATAGAGGGATTATATGACCCGGCTACTGACAAGATGACCTCTGATACTGCAACAGTCTATATAAGAAACGCTTTTGCTCCATATACAATAATTGATTCTTCAAAGATTGTTTTAGATTCAAATGGAAATTGTTCTTTTGATTCTTATAAAGCATTCAATTCAACCAATTATTATTTATCTGTTGAACACAGGAATTCATTGAAACATGGAGCGGAACAACAGTCAGTTTTTCCGGTAATAATTTATTTTATGATTTTACAACTTCAGCGAACAAAGCTTTTGGGAACAACTTAATTCCTGTAGGCATAAGGTATTGTATTTTCAGTGGTGACGTAGAAAAAGATGGTGCGATAGAATTATCGGATGTGCTCGAAGTTGCAAATTCTGCAGGTCTATTTGCAACCGGATATATAGTTGAGGACCTTAATGGGGATGAAATTACAGACCTGTCGGATTTACAAATTGTGTACAACAACAGTATAGCATTTATTCATGTAATAAGTCCTTGAGTTTGTGTTGCTGAAGAGTAATTTGAGTTAACATCGTAGTTTATAAACCTCATGGAAAGTTTCAGGAAGTGAATTAATGAGGTATTCATTTTAAGGTTCTATATGATTTACTGTGGAAAAATTTTGAATACCAGTTCTGCCGCTAAGGTGGAAGACTGTTTTAAAACAACAAAACAAATGTTGTCATCCCCGCGTGCTGAATCTGTCTCAAAACTTATTACCACAGAGACTCAGAGAACACAGAGATACACAGAGAATATAGAATGTTTATTATTACGAATTAAAAAAAATTGAAATATGTTTATAAATAGAAATAAAAAATTTATTTAACATAAGAATTCTCTGTGAAACTCTGTGTTCTCTGTGCCTCCGTGGTGAATTCTTAGTTTTTAGACAAACTCAGCACGCGGGAATGACAAATTTATTGGTTTTATTTGTGAAAATATATTTCAAAATTATAAAACAGACCCACTGCATTTCATATAGAACCATTTTAAATCATTTGTTTCTAACTTTTTAGAAGAAATCAGGCTTCTTATGCAAATTGTAATTTCTCAAAAGTTCGATTTATTCTTTGTTAATCAATAGGTCATAAAGTTTTGTTCTTCCAAGTTTATCAACTGTGTTTTCACCGATGGGCTTTAAGTACAACTTCTTCCCATTTATTGATATAGTAGAATCAATTCTGACTAAATTGTTTTTCTCATCCATCTTAATTAATATAACATTGGAATCCTGTAAAGCAAAAGGTGGAAAATACTCAGATTGCAACATAAAATCACCGTTCATTATATGGATATCATCTTCCGGATTTCCATATATGTTTTGATAAAATGGTTTTTGCCATTTTGTAGGGAACCAGTATAAACGTTCTATCATGTATTTATTCCAAAAAGTTTGGAAAGGAAATATAAATTTACTTGTAACATCAAGCTTATTCTGGGGAATATTGGAAAGAATTACAGTGTTATCCTGAAGGTCCGGACTTAGTTTAATTACTTCACTCCAGAAAGTTTTCTGATAGCTCCAGCTTTCAACAAATTCTCGTTGTGCATACGTATTGTAACCTGTTAATAAAGTAAGATATGCAGATAAAATTATAACTGCAAACTTTTTAAAACCATATCTTTCCGCAAGAAAGAAAACTGAAGCACACACACAGCCAAAAATAATTGATCCGCCTATTGATGCTGCCAAATGTACTGAAGTCAATCTACCCGTAAAAATATACACATAATGAGTAAATGATACCGAGTACCCCAGGCAAATTAAAATAATCGCTGCAAATAATAATTTAATGACCTTCCTGAAATATTCATTTACACTCACACTGTCATCCTTTTTATAAGGTTTCATTCCTGCAGACATTAGATTGATATTCATGTCGGCTTTGTAATCCGGTTTGAGCTTATAAAAAACCCAGATAAACAAAATAAAACATCCAAAAAGAAAAAAATAGATGTAATTATAATACCACCAGTATTCAGCGCTTCCCCGGATCAGATGATTTATGGATACAAACGGAGCCCTTAGAAATAATAATAAATTAAAAGCCGGTCCTGTTAAAATAGCTGTAATTGCTTTATAAAAAATTCCTGCCATATCTCCGCTTACTTCCAGGACTCTTGATTCTCCTGTATATTTTCTGTACAAAAACATCACAACGATCATTGAGCATAAAATCATACAATGTTTTAAGTACTCTTTTCTGAATTTCTTGTTCCACTCACCTTTAAAAAAGGAACTCCAAAGAAAAGCATGAACGGTGATTCGTAAGTAAATATTGCAAACATAATTGTTATGTATGCTAATGTCTTTTTATTATTTAAATAGAGCAATGCAGCGGTAAGGAAGAATGTTATTGCCATTTGTAAAACAAAAGCGTGAAGAAGATATAATTTTGTTGTATCCGGAGGATACAGACTAAATGCTAAAGCTCCTGTAATTGCCAGTATGTACGATACCGGAAATACTTTTTTAAGAATTTTATAAAGCAGGAATGCATTCAGAGTGACAATCAGAAAAGCTATTACATATAAAAAATGAAGACCCCCAAACAATTCTCCGATGTATGTAAACAATACCGGTAAAAATGCGAACGGATGCCCCTGAATCCAGCCTGATAAACGATTTGTGATTACATCAATTAAGTGAGGGAATTTGACTCCAAGATATATCCCTACATTTGCAAAGTCATCTTCATATAAACCAAATCTCATGAAGTACAAGAAATGTGAAATCCAATTAACTATAGCTAAAAGAAGAAAAGCATATACAGATTCTCTATTAATATTCAGTTGAAATTTGAATTTGCTGTCTTTTTTAGAATCCGGAGATTCTTCTTTTAATGAGTTTTCCATGTAATAAGAAATCGTTTGAGCAATATAAGAAAAAAAGGAATTGCGTTTATAACAGCTACTATTTCAGTGTCGAAAACTATTTCGTCTTCCAGAGGAACAGAATACTGTCTCAAGAGACAGCTTCGGTAAAGTATCTGCTTTTCCAGTCTTACATCAGCAACTGACTCAGGCAGAAGTATTCATAAGATTTTGATTAAGCTAGTCCCCGTAGTCGAAGCCGATGATACAGATGTTTCATATAGAGCGTCATTTAAAAAACTAAGGAATGAGAAATGATTTGTAAAGTAAGTATTCCTTATATAATTAATTGATTTTACTTAATATAATAGCATATGATAATGCATTCAACTTATTAATCTAAGGCTTCATGATTTTCATTTTGGAATCCGAGAATTATTTCATTTGCTGAAGAATAAAATACAGTTTAAGGTGACTGCTTCGGGCAGCAGAGACTAAAGTTCACCACCGTCCAAAATAAAGAAAAACTTGCCAGGAATTTCACGAATGATCACGAATTAAAGATATTATCACTAATTTTTAAATAGAATTAACAAAAATTTAATCTGTACAACATAAGTATAGAATTAAGATGGATTAGAAGGTTGATTTAAAAAAAGACTCATTATTACTCTAAAAATGACATTAAAAATGATTAAATTTTATTAAAGAAGATTTTGGAAAGCAATGACTAATTTCACAGCTGTCTAATCCGTAAAAAAATCAAGTGTTATCTGGGAGTACCTTACGTTCAAAAATAAATTAGGATTTTTTCGTTGGACGGATGTGAACTAAAGTTACTTAAAGTTACTTAAATTCTATTTATTTAAATTGACACTAATTGATTAAACTGCTATTTTCACAAAGTTTTAAACAATTCATTCACAATTTTTTCTAATTTAATCCCCTCAAGATTAATAATAATTTATCTACAGAAAATCCTCCATCATTCACTTTAACTCAATCTAAAGAGAAAGTCATTCAACAAATGAATGAGCTCTCAGGAACCCGTGAAAAATGGATTAAGAGAAATAAGTATTACTATGAGAATTTAATTGAATTCAAATTCAATATCCTCCGGGCAGCAAGGTAATTGAAATCGGATGCGGAACAGGATTTATTCTGGATCAATTAAACACTTCAGGAGGTGTTGGAATAGATATTTCTCCTCAAATGATAAATGTTGCAAAAGAGAAATATCCGGGACTTCGTTTTTATGTGATGGACACCGAAAATATTACTATTGATGAAAAATTTGATTTCGTTATACTTTCGGATACCATAGGATACATTGAGGATGTTCAGACTTCTTTTGATCAGATAAAAAAGTTATGTAATGATGACACAAGAATAATTATTACTTACATTAATTTTTTGTGGCTTCCGGTTTTGAATTTTGCAGAAGCTTTAAGATTAAAAATGCCGCAGGTAAGAAACAACTGGCTGGATATTATGGATATATCGAATCTTCTGAGCCTTACGGGTTATGATATAATAAGAGCCGGAAGAAAATTTATGATGCCGGTTTATATTCCCCCTTCTTTCACAGTTCATAAATAAATTTGTAGCTAATCTACCATTAGTTAACAAATTATGCCTTACAAAATTTATAATAGCAAAGAAGTCAAAGCTTGAAAATTCACCTGATACCGTAAGCGTTATAGTTCCGGCGAGAAATGAAAAAGGAAACATTGAACAAATCGTAAAAAGAATCCCTCAAATGGGAAAACACACTGAAATAATTTTTGTTGAAGGAAATTCAACTGATAATACTTTTGATGAAATTAAACTTATTTGTGAAAAATATGCCTCTGAGTTCGATCTTAAATACGCTCAACAGGACGGAAAAGGGAAAAGCTGACGCAGTCAGGAAAGGTTTTGAAATGGCAAGCTGCAGGATACTCATGATACTTGATGCTGATATGACAGTCCCTCCTGAGGATCTTATTAAATTCTATGAAGCAATACACTCAGGAAAAGGAGAATTTATTAACGGTTCGAGATTAGTTTATCCGATGGAGAAAGACGCAATGCGGACACTGAATATAATGGGAAATAAATTTTTCTCAATGATGTTCACCTGGATATTAAGTCAGAGAATAAAAGATACATTATGCGGAACAAAGGTTCTTACAAAGGAAAATTATGAAAATCTCAAGGAAGCAAAAAAAATTTCTCGGTGACTTGATCCGTTCGGGATTTTGATCTTATATTGGGAGCATCGAAATTAAATTTAAAATTTGCAGAGATACCTGTAAGATATAAGGCGAGGATATACGGATCAACAAACATATCCAGGTTCAAACACGGGTGGATGCTTTTACAAATTACTTTTTTTATTTAAGTGAGGAAATTTAAGTTTGCAATGGAAAAACCAGTACCAATTATTTATTAATTAAAAGATTTTAAACTCATGGAGTTGTTAAACAAACTCTTTGTTTCTTACTATTTAATATGGAAAATATTTTAGAGAAGCATAAGACATTTGGGAAAAGAAGAAAATTCTAAGAGTAATCTATGAGGAGTGGTATAAGAAAATAATTGCCAATTTAAGCGAAGTTAGTGGAAAAACAGTTGAACTTGGAGCCGGCAGCGGAAATTTCAAAGAATATATGCCGGAAGTGATTTCAGCAGATATAGATAAGTGTGACTGGCTTGATATGTGCTTTGATGCCCACAGCATGCCGTTTGAAAATGAAAGCCTTGCAAACATTGTAATGATAGACGTTCTTCATCATCTTTATAATCCTGTTAAATTTCTTAATGAAGCCGATAGAGTTTTAAAAAAGGGCGGAAGGGTTGTTATGCTTGAACCATTCCCATCTCCTTTTTCTCTGCAGATTTACAAAAGATTTCATCCTGAACCGTTCATCTTCGATGTAGATTATTTTGCGAAAAATGATCTACAGGATAAAGATCCCTGGGATTCCAATCAGGCGATTCCTTATCTTATTTTTTTAAACATCTGGATAAATTTAGAAAAATTTCGGTGAAAAATTGATATAAAAAACAAAGAAAATTGAGTTTTGTTTTATATCCTGCTTCAGGTGGATTTGAAAACAAGCAAATGATTCCCGACTTTATGATTCCTGTGTTCAAAGGTATTGAAACATTGCTAAAATCTGCAGGTGGAATTCTTGCATTTAGATGTTTTATTTCCCTCGAAAAAATAGTTAAGTGTCTGATTCGAACTGTTACTTGATAAAAAGAAACCCTTATAAAATAAAAAAACACTTACATTAGTGAAGAAGCTTTTCCCATATTTTCTTTTATTTCTCCTTCCTCTTATTTTAATTATCATATCGATTATATATAAAAAATGCTCTTGGGGAATATTATCTTGGAATGTATCACGATCCATCATATGCTTATTTATTTAATTCTCTTAACATAGCCCAATTAAGGGGATTTGGATCCGGATGATAGAGCATCCGGGCACTCCAATACAAATAATGGGAGCAATTGTCATTAAATTCATTCATTCATTATATAGTATTAATTCAGATATGGTTAATGATGTTTTTTTAAGACCGGAGTATTATCTCATTAGGATTAATCTGGTAATGGTACTTATGAATGCAGGTGCACTTTTAATATTAGGTTATGTCTCATATAAAAAGCTCGATAGCATCTATTCCGCACTTTTTTTGCAACTTACCCCTTTCTGTTTTTCTACAGTTTATTTCAAGCTGACAGACTTTTGCCCGGAGTCATTATTGATTTTTTTTCAGTAATTCTATTCATTGCTTTAATAATTAGTTTTATAAATGAAAAATCTTTGACTAAGAATCAACTTCTAAAATATACAATATTGTTCGGACTACTTTGTGGATTTGGACTATCCTGTAAAATTTTGTTTTTACCTCTTTTAGTAATTCCTTTATTGTTAATAAATCGAGTTTCTTTAAAAGGATTGTTTCTACTTATTACATCTGTATCATTTTTCTTAATTTTTTTCTCTTTAGTACCGATAAATAAATTTATTACTTTCTTTGATTGGGTCTTTAATTTTAATAACTCATAGCGGAAGATATGGACAAGGTGATAAAAATATCGTTGATACTAATCAGGGATTTAACAATTTAAAACTAATTTTCACAAGTACTTGGTTTTTTACTTTCTCGTACATTTTGCTAATAATATGCATTCTTATTAGCTGCTTAAAACCATTTAGGTCTAAAATGATAATTAATCGGTATTACAAATTACTAATTGGACTTTTTCTTGCTTTGACTTTTCAAATCTTATTGGTTGCCAAGCAATTTAATTTATATTATTTAATTTCAGCATACTTGCTAACAATACCAAGTTTATTTATAGTAACATGTCCATTTTATGATATTGCACCAACTTTGCTAAAAAAAAGGGTTCATTTTTGCAATTTGTTTTATATTTTTATTATCTTTTCTTTATTACAATTTTAAACTAATCAAAAATAATATTACATTTTTGCAAATAAAAGAGATCAGTCTCGTGAAGTTACGAGGTATTTGGATGAAAATTATTCACAATCACTGATTATATGTTCTAAAGGAGCGTCGGACATTGTTGTTGCATTATATGTTGGAACATTTTGGAGCGGATCTCAAAGAGAAAAATATTATTCAATTCTTGAGGATAAGTATCCAAATTATATTATCTACAATAGATTTATTAAAAACAAATTTGCAACCATCGGAAATGCTAAGGATTTAGAGCCAAAATTATTAAATTCAAAAAAAATCATTTTTGTAACCAATAGCCAGGATGTTTTTAATGAATTTATGGAAAATATGAAGAAATTGACTAACCGACCAAATGCATCATCTAAGAATGTTTACTCAAATAAATTCGGAGAATCAATTTATGAATTATATTTAGAATAATAAATTAGTAAATTAGATTTAAAAAAATTTCTTTTTGTCATTTTCGGTTCTTTTCAATTATTTCGGTCATTTCCGTCCAAGTTTTCTCATATTAAAAGGTAACCGTAGCAGTAGTAAATCTTTTCTTTTCTTTTTTGCTACTTTTTTCTTTTCTTTTGTTAATATTGTTTGATCCTTCTTATCATGTACTTTCTTTTATCTTTGAACCATATCGGGTTTGATTTCAGCTTTGTTGATGAAATAAAAAATTTAGTAACCAATATAATTCATTTCTGTATATATTGTTTAAGAGTTCAACCTGATCATGCTTATCTAATCTGTCATACCCAATATACTGTCTGACTATTGTCCAGTTCTTTTACTCAATATGAGAATTGTCATTTTTGTGATATGACCTTGATCGTATATAATCTACCACAGGGGGTTCTGTTCTTGAAATATTTGAGTAGTCTGTAGTACAAAACTCTTGCCGTTATCGCAATCAAATCCTTTTAGTTTGAATGGCAACGTAAGCTCAATTTCTCTGATCGCTTATTTGTGTATTCACCCGCTACTGTGGTTCCACAATGAGCTACTGTATCAACTTTTACAAAGCCTGGACGGCGTTCATTCCATTGATCTGTTTTTATCGGTATCAATTCTCTTATCATCGAGCCAGGACGCGTTGTACTTAGTCCTCGCTTCTCATACCTGCTGCGAAAAGGTGACAAGAGTCTGTCTATTGAAGCAGGTGATATTTTCCGCAGTAGAGCTTCTTCCTTTTTGTTAATATGTTCTTTTCACTTTTATACCATACCAACCAGTAAGGGATTACCGCCTTCAGACGAGGAGAACATATTAAATTTGTTGATATCCATAACTCTTTCAAAAATTGTATTATACAAACGGTATTGTACTTTGGCGTGGGACCTGGCTTGTGCCTCTTCTTATCTTTGGTCATTAATGATTTTCTTATTGATTAATCGTAATGCATACTTACGATTGTAATCGCATACCTGACAGAACTCGTCAAGTATCTTTTGCTTCTCTTCCTTGTTTACTTGCAAATATCTCTTTCTGACTTCTATGAGATATTCTTCTTTTGATTTCTTACTCATAATTTTACCGTTTTATACTATAAAACTACGGTAACATTAATTATGAGGCAACGACCTGTTTTTTAATACCTCAGGGTAACATTAATTGTGAGGTTATGCGTCGCGGTTGTTAAAAATATATTCTGACTTGATAACATATTTATCAATTCCTATTTTGTAAAAAAATTTAAGGAGTTTAAATGAATTTAAGAAAATCTATAAAAGTTATTCTTGTAATATTTTTTTGTATGTTTTTACACCATTAACTCAAGGAGCAGTTAAGTTTTATCAATCCAGTAAAATAAACAAGGATGGATCTATATCTTTGACTTTTACATATAGTGCAAATGAATCTGATATAAAAAAGGGCAATAATATAATTGGTAATTTACCATTTACAGCACAAACTGTTAAAGAATACTTTTCATTTCCTTCCGGTGAAATAAAGAAATCTTTAGTTTATAAGGATCGGAAAGACCCGAATATTACGAATGTTTCTGTTGATATAGTTGCTACAGATTATAGTAAAATTTCAAATGCGAAAGCCTTAAACGGTATAAAGGTCGGATTGGTAAAAAGGGATACAGGCGTAGTTTTTTCCTGGAACATAGCACAAACATTCATGCAAACTAATTCGATTGATACATATCAATTTCTACTTTCGGCAGAAGGGGGAATAAAATCAACAAATGGTTTGTTAAAAGACGATATTAGCAGATTTTTCATATATAAAGACAAAATGTTTCCGGGAGGAGCAAACATTTTGGTAACTTTAAATCCTGATCAGAAAATGACTGCTTCCAATGTAACTTCGAATACTTCGAATGAATCGAATTCTCCGAAAACTGAAGAAAAACCCTGCGGATTATTCGGTATGGAATTACCTATAGTGCTGCTGGGGGGAAAATTAGCTTTAAACTTACATTGTATTAAGAACTTAATAGTTTTATCTTTACTACTAGAAAATTTAAACGGTAGTTTATGTAATGTATTATTAATCAGAGGAAAGAAGACGATCTGTCTTACACTTAAAACTTTCCAGCAAGAATTCTCCATCGGTTCATATAGATATCTGAATAATTTTGAAGAATTTTATTTACAATAATGATCTAATTAAGGAAATATGTTTATTCTTCTAGTCGGTTTTGTTAAAGATTCAATAGATAATGACAGAGTGTAAAAACATATTTTAAAAGAAAAAAGGAAAAAAATGGAGAATACAATTAAACCAGCTATCCGTGAAAACCGGCCAATTGGAAGTATCAAACTGTTTTTAAAAGACATTTCAGATAAAGGTGTTAACTTTAAAACATTTTGACGTAGCAAATCTTGGAGAATGGACAAGAATGGCAAAAGGAATTTTCCCTGATTCTGTATTTTATATGATAGAACCACTTTCTGAAATGGAAGATAACCTTAATAAAGTCTGTGAAGATTTTCCCGAACAAAGTATTTTCCATACGGAGCAGGAAGCAAAATCGAGAATCATGTGATGACAACATGGAGTGAAGATTTGGCTTGGGCTAATTGCCTTGTAAAGGAAAACGAGTATTTTCAATCAATTAATAAACAAAGAATTATACCCATCATTACAATTGATTCTCTGATTGAAAATGGTGATATAGAAATACCTGAGTTAGTAAAAATGGATATACAGGGATTTGAATTGGAAGCACTTAAAGGAGCAACAAAACTATTCGGAAAAAGCGAGTTATTTATTCTGGAAACTTCAATGTTTGAATTTGCACCCGGTACTCCGATACTTTCTGATGTAGTGATGTTTATGGCTGAAAAGGGATATGAAATATATGATTTCCAGGATTTTTTGAGAAGACCTTTGATGGAGCACTAGGTCAAATGGATGTTTCTTTTGCGAAACGGAACGGAATATTAAGAGCCTCAAATGCATGGTAAAACCTGAATAAGCACAGTACACGTCTATTAACAAATAAGTCAAGTACATACCTTTCCCCCAAAAAAAGATCCACCTTTTTTTTGCTACTTGATGATGGGGCACACTTTCGGTCTCAATATTAGAGAAGATTTTATTTAACAGAGTAATATCTTTAGTGATCTTTCTTTACTTCGTTTCTTATCTATTTTTTTAATTATACGACAAAAAGTAATATATTTTTACATTTCAGAATGGACAATGTCACATTATAATTGAGTATTCGGAAATTAAAGCATGCTAAAATTCACTAACTAAATTAAGAATTGTTTGATCAGCGATAACTGTTCTTCTGACATTTTAATGTATAATTGAAATGATTTTCCTCTAATTTATTTCTTCCAGAGAATATTGTATGAAAACGGTTTACCGAAATCTTCATATTCGACTTTAGTGACAGGTTTCCAGTAATTATCATAAAACCCTTTTGAGACTACAAATAAGTCATTATCTGTTTCGACTTCGATCAGTGGAATAAATGGGTTAAATGTCTCATGGCTTTCAAACAAATATTTTAAAAGCGGATTAGTCCAGACTTCGTCCACTTCTCCAAGTAGCAAATCGGTGGAGTGATCTATGCAATGCATTGACAGTCCTCCGGGTTTTAGCAGTCTGTCAATATCCTTTACTATTTCTTCAAATACTCTTTCATCACTAAGCGGAACATGCTCAAGAGCTGAAATTGAAAAGACAAAATCGAAATATTTCTCGGGCAGTTCTTTTGTTCTGACTACCAATATAATCACTATTATTCTGAAATCATCCGATGAATAGCTACAGGACCATTACCCAGACCTTCCATCTTATCAAGATTCCAGCATTCAAAATCTTTGCTGAAATGCTTAAGGATTCTTGAATCACCTCCTCCGATTTCAAGTATTTTGAACCTTTTTGTATGTTGTCTCTGATGAATGTTAATGTCAGCAAATCCTGATAAACTTTCAGATCGCATTCTTCAAGATTTGTTTTCTTTTTATAAAGCTCATAATCTGAATTGCGGTTGTTGCTAAAAATTTCGAAGTGTATTTTTTGGAGTAAGTGAACTCATGAAAGGATTCAGAATTGATAAAATCAAGTTTTTTAATTTCAGTCACTTTTTCATTTTTATCTTAAGAATGATTGATCGTTATGCTTATAGTTTATTAAATTTTTCCAGGCAATAATCATAAATTTTATAGTCAAGACTGTTAGCCTCTTTGAATCTTGAAATAAACTCTGGTGATAATTCATCCACTTGCTTATCCTTTTCAGTAGTATTCAATACAGGTATCATTTCTCTTTTTACCTGCCATATCGGGCAAATTTATCGAGAGATTCCTGCAGTTTTTCCAATAACACCGATGAAGTAATATTTATCAAGAATTTCTTTGTAATTTGATTCGTCACATGGAAACATACTGGCAATAAAATTCCTTCCGGAGTTTAAGCTTCCCGTAAGAGTTGCACTTGGATCAAGTTTAGAACATTTTTTTGCGTAATAATATAATGATATTCTTAGGAAAGCGGATTTCTCATTACAATAAAAATCCTAAATTCCTTACTTCTTTCCAAGGATTCAGGATATCTCTGATGCAGATAAATTCCCTCCCGCTGAAAATGGGAAATCAAACAAGTATCATTATGGAAATTATTCACATCATATTTCTTTAAAATGAAAGTATTTAAATCTTCATCATCTAGTTTATCATTTATCGTTCTGAACCATTTGTATAGAATGTTCGTCATTGATGTTCCTCCGCATTTCATCAGATGATGAAATATATAGACGGGATATTTTTCAAGATTATGATTAGGATTTGTACTTGTTGCTGAAGGCAGGTAAGCGATTTTCTCCCAAAGTATATTATACAATATTTCTTTATATACCGTTTTGCCGGATTGATCTGATTCATCTATTTCATTTTCAGGGATATTGGATTCATTGAAAGATAGACATTCTTATCTGCAAAATTTCACTCGATTTTATAAACTGATTAAAATGAGATACGTTATTAAGATAGAGATAATTAAAGATATGAGGATAGTAGATGGATTTCTGTCGACAAGGACCTTGAGCTAATTAAACAAAGCCCGGATACTTTCAAAAATCCATTCAGGTTATTGGTAATGCTATATCGGACAAAGTTATACTTATTATTATTTTCCGGAAAAAAATAAACAAAATCGAAAAATCCTTAAAATCTGATATAATATTTTTGGAATTGTATTTATTTCTTTATTGAGACTTCCATCAAAATTTATTGCATTATTAATTATCTCAGAATTTTCAAGTTTATAAAACTCATATTCTGCTTTTAGTTTATTTTCCAGGTATTCCGGAGCTTTTCCTATCTGAAGAATTCTGCTTTTTTTCACAATATTATTTTTTATTGTGGCAAAAACAAGCAGGCTTTGATAATCTTTAAGTGAAAGTTCTTTTTGAGATTTTTTTAGACCTAAATCCTCTAAAAAGCCGTTATTTTGTAAAATTCATAGTCCGACTTTTTTGAGTAAGAATAATTCTGAAAATTTCCGGGATATATTTTTTCAATGTTTTCAAAATATACGTTAAAACAATATGGGTTTCCGAATTCCTTATAAGATTTATTAGTATATTTTTCCCATTATTTTATAATAAAATTCTGACAAAACATACAAATCCGATTACGAATCAATGCATGACTTTCCAAATTGTTATTCAGTCTGTCCTTTGGGTTAAAAAATGGAATCATATCATTAACCCAAATATTGTTTTCAAAAATAATATTTATAAAACTGCCAATGAATAATCCGTTTACTTTTAATAAGAATTTTATGTTAGAATGTAATTTTTTTACTAAATTTTCATCGTTTGGGATTGTGTTTAATGAAGATGATAGAAATATGAGATCAAAAAAAGATTTTGAATCCTCAATTTTAGAATCCGAAGTATCTGAAATACTGTTAAAGCTTGATTCCTCTATCTCTTTACCCAGACTGTCTATATCAATTTTCCAGAATTGAT
>JADJTX010000011.1 GCA_016710985.1 Ignavibacteria bacterium | reverse complement strand
CCTCCACACACTCTACACACTTTAAAGCAGATTACTGGCTAATTCCGCCAGTTCCGATCTTTCACCCTTTCAGAAGATTGACATGAGCATAAACTTTCTGTCTTTGAAATGTTCGATCAGGTACGAAAGCCCGTTGGACTGTGAATCAAGATACGGATGATCTATCTGATAAATGTCACAAGTTGAAAACTATCTTCGCTCCTTCGCCCGCGCGTGTGATGATAGTCTTAATTTCATGCGGAGTCAGATTCTGAGCTTCATCCACTATGAAAAAAATTCTCTGAAGACTCCTACCTCTGATGTAGCTCAGCGGTTCGATGACAAGCTTATTTTCTTTAACCATTTGTGTGATCTGCAAATGCTGTTTATCAGTCTCGCTGTACTGATCCTGTATGACTTTAATGTTATCCCAGAGAGGATTCGTGTATGGCGCAAGCTTATTCTCAATGTCGACGGCAGATAGCCGATGTCTTTATGCTCAGAGGCACAACAGGTCTTGCAATGTAGATCTGTCTGTAATTTTTCTTTACATGAAGCGCAGATGCAATTGCCAGCAATGTCTTTCCCGTTCCGGCTTTTCCTGTAATGGAAACAAGCGGAATGTTAACATTAGTCAAAGCATCCACTGCAAACGTTTGTTCGGCGTTGCGTGATTTGATACCATAGATATCATTCTTATCAACCCCCTTTAAACTTCCCGCAAAGGATCAAGATGCGCAAGCACTGAGCGGCTGTCGTTTCTTAGTATATAAAACTTATTCGAAAGAACTTCACCTTTCAATTTCTTTTTAACTTCATCGAGAGCTACTTCATACGGCGGCTGATAGAGTTTCACCAGCGTCTCATCATCAAAATCTTCGATGATCTCCTTTCCGCTGTAAAGCTCTTTCTACATTGCTGATCCTGTCAGTAGTATAATCTTCGGAAGGAAGCCCCATCGCTTTGGCTTTCATCCTGAGATTTACATCTTTCGTGACAAGAATTACAGAACTTTTCTTATCCGCTTTCTGAACTTCAGTGCAGTGCTTAAGATCCTGTGATCCGGGTTATCATCTTTGAATATCTCCCTTATCTCGTCACTAAGTCCGCGCGAAATTGCGATCTTAACTTTCCCTCTCCCTTTGCCCAGAGAAACGCCGCCATTGAACAAAGCCGAACCCGTCATTGAGTCAAGCGTCCTTGCGAACTCTCTCGCATTAAGATTTATCACCTGACTTCCGCGCTTGAAATGATCAAGTTCCTCGATCACCGTCAGCGGAATTACAATGTCATTCTCTTTAAACTGGAATATGCAGGTTGAATCGTGAAGTATAACATTTGTATCTAGTATAAAAACTTTAGAAGATTTTTTGCCATTTAACTGATTTGGATGTGTATCAATATAAATTTTCTGAGTGTCATATGAAATGTAGGAAATAACTTCTTTTTTTGTCTTTAAATTAAAATTTTACCACAAAGACACAGAGGTCACAGAGTTTCACAGAGAAATTTTTAATTAATTTATACTTTATTTTTGCCAATTCAATCAAATTTGAATATTTTAAGATTCAATAAATCGAACTGCTTTAAATGAAATAGCATCTTGTCCAAAACATTTTATATTTGTAAATTTTTAATTATAATTTACTTTTAAATTGCATTAGGTTTTTTAGGGCAAATCTTTCTTTTCATCGATGAAAAGAAAGCGAATGTTATAATTTTATTTCAAGTTTAATTTAAAACGTTTTTGAGGATGTTTGTCTAAGACAGAGAGTTTGAGAAAATCTGTGTAATCTTTGGTTGAGAAGTGTTTTGATGGACGTGAAAAATCATCCCGATTGAACTCATATTTGTATTGCTTTCCCCTTCATTATTAGATTATTTTTGCGTTACGCATTTTTTAACCACTAAATTTTTACATGCCTGTAATAAATAAAGTCCACGCAAGGGAAATATTAGATTCAAGAGGCAATCCAACTATAGAAGTAGATGTAGTATTAGAAGACGGAACGCTTGGCAGAGCTGCTGTTCCCTTCGGGTGCATCAACCGGTGAAAGAGAAGCTGTCGAACTTCGTGACGGCGATAAAAACGCTATCTCGGCAAAGGTGTCAGCAAAGCCGTGGATAACGTCAACAGAACCATTGCAAAGAAATTAACCGGATGGATTGCTTTTGATCAGATTGCAAATCGATGAAACAATCATTAAATTAGACGGCTCAAAAACAAAATCAAAGCTCGGAGCGAATGCACTGCTCGGTGTATCGCTTGCAGTCGCGCACGCTTCTGCAAATTATCTGAAACAGCCGTTATACAAATACATCGGCGGAGTAAATGCAAAGACACTGCCTGTTCCGATGATGAACATTATCAACGGCGGCAGACACGCTGACAATACAGTTGACTTTCAGGAGTTCATGATCATTCCTGCAGGAGCAAAGAGCTTCAAAGAAGCATTAAGATGCGGAGCTGAAGTTTTTCATTCCCTGAAAAATGTTTTACACAAAAAAAACTATAATACTAACGTTGGCGATGAAGGCGGATTTGCGCCGAATTTAAAATCGAACGAAGAGGCAATAGAAGTCATACTGATGCGATAAATAACTCCGGATATAAGTCCGGCAAAGATGTTTACATCGGTCTTGATGTTGCATCTAGCGAGATGTGGAAAGACGGCAAATATGAATTTTATAAATCACACATTCCGACAAAGTCACAGGAGCAAATGGTAAAGCTGTATGAGAAGCTTGTGAAAGATTATCCTGTAATAAGCATTGAAGACGGAATGGCTGAGAATGACTGGGACGGCTGGAAGATGCTGACAGACGCTCCCGGAAATAAAATTCAGATCGTTGGTGATGATCTGTTTGTTACAAACACTGAAATATTTCAGAAGGGTATAGACAGAAAAATTGCGAATTCAATTTTAATAAAGTAAATCAGATTGGAACGCTTACTGAAACACTCAACTGCAATTGAGCTTGCAAAGACTCACAGCTATACGAATGTGATCAGCCACAGAAGCGGTGAAACGGAAGATACAACTATTTCCGACATCGCAGTTGCAACGAATGCAGGACAGATAAAAACAGGGTCACTTTCCAGGACAGACAGAGTTGCAAAATATAATCAGCTTTTAAGAATAGAAGAAGAGCTTGGTTCAGCGGCTGTGTATCCGGGAATAAAAGCATTCTACAATATTAAATCATAACCAAAGATCGAGGTCTTTTTGCTGCGACAATTATCAGAAGAAGAAAACATATGGGATGTGGTCGTTGACCCGGCGAGAAAAGTACGGATCGGCAACAGAATATTTTTTACGAAAAATCTTTACTGCGAAGTAATTGACAATACTACTTCAAGAGGAAGAATAGTCCGCTTCAATTATCAGGGCGACTTTTCAAAATATATCGAAAAGCTCGGCAAGACGCCTCTTCCGCCATACATAAAGAGAGAATCCACAGAAAAGGATAAAGAAGATTATCAGACTGTATATGCAAAAGATGAACATGTAGGCTCCGTTGCAGCTCCGACTGCAGGCCTTCACATTACAAAAGAATTACTTAAGAAAGCCGAAGCCAAAGGAGTAAAGATAGCTTACATTACACTTCAATCGGACTCGGAACGTTCAGGCTTGTTGAAGTTGAGGATCTGTCAAAGCACAGAATGGATTCGGAATATTATGAGATGACCAAAGAATCAGCTGATATAATTAACTCATCCATTAATAAAAAGAAAAAAGTCATAGCTGTCGGAACATCAGTTGCGAGTAGTAGAAACCAATGTGATCACAACACGCCAGGTAAGATGGGGAAAAGGCTGACGGATAAGTTCATTCATCCGCCGCAGTCATTAAGGATCGTTGATAAGCTCATAACGAATTTTCACATGCCGCAGAGTACATTGCTTATGCTCGCCTGCGCAATGGCAGAAAGGATCTGATAATGAAAGCATATAAAAAAGGCAGTCAAGGAAAAATACAGATTCTACAGTTACGGTGATGCAATGCTGATCATTTAGATTCAAGAATCAATACAAAGTATAAAGTCCAAATTAATTAGTATTAGTTTGGACTTTTTTGTTTCCCTATCGATTTACCACAGAGACTCAGAGGCACAGAGTTTCACAGAGAATGATTTTATAAAAAATCTCCCTTTAAAAACCTCTGTGTATCTTTGTGTCTCTGAGTCTCTGTGGTAAAAAAACTCTTCGATACAGAGTGTGTGTCAAAAGGTTTTTGAGATTACACCTTTAGAACAGGAACCTACGAATTCTAATATTTTTATTTGTGTCTCACGTCCGTTATTTATAGTTTGTATTAAAAGCATTAGTTAATTTAAATTATAGCATCATGAAAAATTTAAAATACCCTTTTCTTTTAGTAGTATTCCTATTGAGTTTACCGTGTTATTTGTTTTCCCAGAATTACTGGACAAAATTAAACGGGCCGTATGGTGGCGATGCAATGAAAATTCAAAAAGGTCCGTCGGGAGATCTTTTGCATTACGAAATGAAGGACTTTACCTTTCTTCCGATAATGCCGAAAGCTGGAACGAGCTGCCTGAAGGAATGGTGAATTCAAATCTAAGCATGGACATAAGTCCTGCAGGAACAATCTATATAGGAAAAAGTACCGGAGGGATCTGGTGGACACAGAATAACGGACAGAGCTGGAATTTCAATCCGATCCATGTCGCACCTCACAGCGGATCCTGGGCTTCCATAATTTTAACAAAAGTAAGTCCGGCAGGACATATTTATGTTAACAGCTATGTATCATTTAACGGAGGCTCGACATTTAATCCAATACAAATCGGTAATCCCGCGAAGCTGCCGGCTGACTACGCATTCAATGCTAATTTTGTTTATGCGGCTACAAATTCCGGAGTTTTTTATTCTGAGAATAACGGCAGTACATGGACAAACATAAGCGGAAATCCGGCTACTCTCAATGTTACGACTCTTATGTTTGACAACAATGTTTTAATTGCAGGGATAAACGGAAGCGGTGTTTATAAAACTTCAAACAATGGTACAACCTGGGAACCGATCAATAACGGGATCACTGATTTCAGCATTTCAAAAGTTTACCGCGACGAGCTAAATAACTATTACGCAGGAACCAACGACGGTAAGGTTTTTAAATCTGTCAATGCCGGAACCAGCTGGACACTTATCTACAGCAGTGAAGCCGGGAATGCAATAACATCCATATCCACTGATGCAGGCATAATTTATTTGTCTACAAGAAATTACGGAGTGCTCAAATCCACTGATAACGGAATTGTGTGGAATGAAAAAAATATAAACTTACATATTCCGATCTTAAACACACTGGCTTTTTCAAATACCGGTGAGATCTATTCCGGAAGTTATCAGGGATTTAATTATTCACCGGATCTCGGGGCAAGCTGGCAAACAAGAAACAGCGGGCTTCCGTCAAGAATTATATATTCTGTTTATAAAACTTCCGGCGGTAAACTTCTGGCAGGAGTTTATAACTTAGGTTTATACAGTTCATCTGATAATGGCATGAACTGGGTTCCGGTTTCAAACGGGATTTCCTCAGGTGCTCAGATCAAATCAATAAAGTCTTCACCAAACGGATTTCTTTTTGCAGCAAACATTCCTCCGGTATTCTCAGATACGATGGAGCTTTACCGTTCATCTGATAACGGGCTTAACTGGATAAAGGTCTTTCAGCCGCAAACAACAGGAATGGATCAGTTCACAATAGATGCAGACGGAAATTTATTTATTGCCGGGACAAACAGTATGTTCGAGTCATCAATTCTCGTAAGCACTGATAATGGAACTACCTGGAATGAAACTGTTCTCGAAGAATTTTTCATGTTCCAGAACTTTACATCATCCGGAAAGAATCTTTACCTGACATTTTCAAATAACATTTTCTATTCATCAGACTTTGGACTTAACTGGAATCAGATCCCGAACGGCAGCTGGACTACTTCAGGATTTTCCGCGATCAGCATAAATACCGCGGGTCATATTTTTGCATCCATAGGAAATGAAATTTATGTAACGACAGACATGGGCCTACCTGGACATTGAGAAATTCAGGACTTGCATCAAGTGCCGTGTTAAACAAATTTTTCTTTAATGACGCGGGCTATCTTTTTGGCACAACTTATTATAACGGCGTATTCAGGAGTACAAATTCGACACTTACATCTTTAAGCAGTCAGGTAAACAGTTCGCCGGAAGGATTCAGACTTGAGCAGAACTATCCGAACCCGTTTAATCCGGGTACCGTTATTCGTTATTCAATTCCCGAAAATAGTTTTGTTACTTTGAAAATTTATGATGTGCTTGGGCATGAAGTTGCAACACTGGTTAATGAAAATCAAAACCGCGGAACTTATAACTATCAACTATCAATTGTCAATTATCAACTGTCAAGCGGGATTTATTTTTATAAACTTGAAACGGATAATTTTACGGAGACCCGAAGAATGATCCTGGTAAAATAAAGATACTCCAAAATAATATATCCAAGGAAAAGGGCTGATCAGCGATCAGCCTTTTTTATTTTGGACAGGTCAGTGTTATACAATTTTTATCGGATGAAAATGAAAATTAACTCTGCTTGTAACCCGGATACTCAACATCTGAAAACATAAGTTGAAGGACCGTTAACGCCGTTGTTGGTGTTCCAAAAAGTTTGCATAATACAATTTATTAAATTTGTATCACACATTGTGCAAACTTTTTGGTCACCAACAACAAAACACTCCACCGGCGAAGCGCTCTGAGTTAATCTATCCATTCAAAACTTCCATATAGAAAATTTTTTATCATCATTCACAAATTTATTGTTCATAATTCGCTGTCTGATTAATTTCATAAGAAAATTATCAATGTTAAACCAAACTACTTACTTGTCCGAAGCTTTTTTTGTTGGTGACCAAAAAGTTTGCGTTCCTCTGTTCTTACTCCAAACTTATTCAGGCAAACTTTTTGGAACACCAACAACGGCGGTAAAATGGTACTATTGAAATAAGGACATTTGTCCTATCAAAATGTACTCATGATATAAAATCGAGTAACGTAAATACAAACTAAATCTGAGCTGTAATAAATGTAATGAAACCGCAAAGATCGCAAAGTCTTCAAGAAGACTGCAAAGTTTTAATTTTAGATAGTTTAAGGTTTTTTATTAAAATGAATCTTTGCGTTCTTTGCGTTACTGCTTCGCGCTCTTTGCGTTTAAATGTTTTGTAATTTTTGGTAACAGGCTGTCGGCCACCCGTAGGTTTCAAATTATAGTAAAATATTATTACCGGACAACATCGAAGATCCTCGAAACCTGTTACAAAATTTTATAGTGTGTTTACAGAAAAAATTTCAGCTTTTATTAATTCCTGTTCTCGACAGGGAGACCACTGTGAACCACAGGGTAATCACTGAACTCCACGGGGAAACCACTGAGCTACTCAGGGATATACTGATCTCCTCAGGGAAACCACTGAGTACCATAGCGAAACCACTAAGTAACACAGGGAAACCACTGAGTTACTCAGGGAAAACACTGAACTCTTCAGGGAACCACCGGGTGCAAAAGGAAAACCACTATGTACCACAGGGTAATTGCTAAGTACCTCAGCGAAACCTCTCAGTACAACAGGGAAGCCACTGAGAGCCTCAGGTAATTCACTCAATACCACCGCGAAACCACTAAGTATCACAGGGAAACTTTTATGTAACGCAGATGCATATCTAAATAGCTCATATGTAGGATCCTCTGTTACCTACAATTGTAAAAGTACAAGATACCTGCGACATAGTTTAAGATAGTCCTGACTGCTGAAGAAGACTAAAACTCTTTTATTCATTGCCGTAAAATATTTCAGGACAGAAATATATCTGACAGTAATTTTGGTATGTAATTTTAATTCATCTGCGCTTCGTTTCTTTAAAACCTTGTGTATGCACAGATCAATGATCTGAATATATTCCATGGAGTTTTGCACAACTTATACAACGTACTGTAATTTCAGTGCAGGGGAAAAGTAAAGAATCCGGGACTTACTGTGCACTGACTAATAGTTCTTAATTTATTGCTACTATGCGTTCCCAACCGGTCAGACTGTCTGAAAACATGAAATTGCCTCAAAGTCTCGAAGACTCAAAGTTAAAAAACTATCAAAACAAAATCCTTTGAGCCTTTGAGTCTTTGAGGCAAACCAAACTTAGTCGTTTTCGGACAATCCGGGGAGATCGGGAACGGGAAGGTTAAAGCTCTCATACCTCACAACTCATATCTCATATCTCAAATCTCGTATCTCATATATATGAGATTGAATTAAAAACCTGTTATTCCTAACTTTAGACATAAATAAATATTATGAAAACTCTGATCATTGTTTTTCTTTTAATGAATTTGAGCGGCGTTTCATTTTCACAAAATGAAAATCTCAAAGCCGAACACATATCACTTGAAAACGGTGTTGCCAATAATTTAATATTCAGCATATATCAGGACAGCAAAGGTTTTGTCTGGTTCGGGACAATGTTCGGGCTGGTAAGATATGACGGCGTGAATTATAAAACATACCGAAATGATCCGAATGATTCCAACTCGTTATCCAATGATGACATAATTTCGATCTGTGAAGACAAAAGCGGATGCCTTTGGTTCGGAACATATAACGGAGGCTTGAATAAATATGACCGGTCAACGGGTAAGTTCACGAGATACCTGCACGATCCCGGTGATCCTAATTCTCTCAGCAATAATACCGTGTGGACAATTATACAGGACAGGAAAGGTTCGATGTGGTTTGGTACGCAGGGAGGAGGATTGAACAAACTCGATCCGGGAAAGAATACATTTACAGTTTATAAAAGAGATACAGCTAAAGCAGGGAGCATTAGCGGGAATGTCATACGCAGTCTTGCTGAAGATAAAGAAGGGGTTTTATGGATCGGGACTGCCGGTGCGGGATTGAATAAGTTCGATCCTGAAAACGAGACATTCATTAATTACAAACATGATTCTTTAAATAATAAAAGTCCGGGGCACAATGCCGTCCTTTCAATTTTTGGAAGACAGTGACGGTGAATTATGGATTGGCACAGGCGGCGGCGGATTAAATAAAATGAATAAAGCGACAGGTGAATTTTTAAGATATAAAAATGATTCAACCGTCAAATTCAGTCTGAGCAGTGATTTTGTCTTTTCCGTAGATGAAGACATTCCGGGATTTCTTTTAGTCGGGACACAAAACGGTCTGGACAGATTTGATAAAGTAAAAGGTGAATTTACAAAATATGATATTTATCCTGAAGACAAAGAAAAGAAAGAAGCAGTTCTTGCATTTAAAAAAGATCTATCAGGCGTGATCTGGGCAAGCTCTTATAACGACGGACTTTACAGGCTAAGCTACACAAATAATAAGTTTGAAAGTTTCTTAACAGAGAAAGATGTAACCTGCATATATGAAGACAAGTCAGGAAGATTTTGGGCTGGCACCTCGAAGAACGGATTACAAATGTCCCCGGATAAAGGAAAAAGTTTTACTGCTTATGTAAATGAAGAGAATAATCCGAAAAGCTTAAGCAATAATCATGTGAATTCAATCGCTGAAGATTTTGAAGGTAATCTCTGGATCGGAACTGAGAACGGGTTGAATCTGCTGAAAAAAAACTCAACAGAGTTTGTCAAATATCTTAATGAACCCGGAAATGAATCTTCCCTGAGCAGCAGTAATGTTCTGAAAATTCTGTTTGACAGGGAGGCACTTTGTGGATCGGCACAGACAGGGGTTTGAATAAATTTGATAAAAACAGAAAAAGCTTTGTTCACTACATACACTCGGCGGATGACACAAACAGCTTAAGTGAAAACACTATCCTTTCAGTTTATGAAGATATTAATAGTGAATTATGGGTTGGAACATTCTCGGGATTAAATAAGATGGACCGGAATTCCGGAAAGTTCACGCACTTTAAACAGGATCCGGACAATCCCAAAAGCATAAGCAACAATTATGTATTTTCTTTTTGTGAAGATTCAAATAATAATTTCTGGATCGGAACAGGCGGAGGTCTGAATATCTTTGACAGGAATTCGGAAACATTTTTTCATTTCACTGAAAGCGACGGTTTGCCTAACGGTGTCATTGCAGGTCTTGAATCAGGCAATGACGGACATTTGTGGATAAGCACTTTCAAAGGAATTTCCAGATTTTCAGTAAAGGATAAGGAATTTAAAAATTATGATTCATACGACGGTCTCGTGAGTAACATGTTCAATACCGGCTCTTATTATAAAAACAGCAAAGGAGAAATTTATTTCGGAAACATAAACGGAGTTAATTATTTTAATCCTTCTGAAATGAAGGAAAGTAAATTCACTCCATCTGTGATCCTTACTTCATTAGTTAAATACAATGATAACAGTAAAAAGGAGATCGATATATCGGCAAAGAACGAAATTGAATTAAGTTATAAGGATAACATTATTAATATCGGATATTCTTCAGCTGATTTTACAAATCCCCAGAAGAACAAATTTGCTTACAGGCTCGAAGGTTTTGATGAAGACTGGAATTACAGTGAAAATAAAAATGAAGCCATATATACTAATCTCAATCCGGGGAAATATGTTTTTAAAGTTAAAGGAACAAACTCAGACGGAGTGTGGAGCAGTAAGGAAGCGTCACTGAACATAACGATCACACCGCCTTTCTGGAAGACATGGTGGTTCTACGGAATACTTATCTGTACTGCCGCCGGAGGGATAGTCCTGATTCAGAATTACAGGGTAAGACAGAAAGTAAAAAATCTGATAGAGCTGGAAAAGATCAAGGAGAATGAAAGAGAGATGATGAGGGAACAGGCATCGAGAGACTATCACGATGAACTCGGTCATAAGCTTACACGAATTTCCTTATACAGCAGGCGCATTAACAAAAAGCTCCGTCCGACTGCAAACGGATTAACGGAAGATCTCAACAGCATTGTAGAAACATCCAACAGCCTGCAGAGCGGAGCCAAGGATCTGATATGGGCAATGAATCCAAAGGAAGATACATTGTATGATTTTACGGTAAGGTTAAGGGATTTCGGGAATGAGCTGTTTGAGAACACCGGTATTAATTTTACTTCAGACGGTATCAATGTTAAATACAAAGAAATTAACTTATCAATGAACTGTAAGCGTCATCTGATATATATCTTCAAAGAAGGAATGAATAACATTTTGAAATATTCAAGATGTGCAAATGTCCGTCTGACATTTCAGATGTATGATGAGGATGTCGAAATAATTCTCAGTGACGACGGGAAAGGATTCGATTTAAATAATTGTCCGAAAGGATACGGGCTGAAGAATATTTTTTCGCGCGCAAAACAGATAGATGTAAACGTCAACATAACATCAGAAGACAATAAAGGAACGGTCATAAAACTTAAAGCACACATTCCGGATTTGATCTCAGTGTAAATTAATTTCCACCTGGTATTTTTAGTTTACCACAGTGACGCAGAGAACACAAAGATACACAGAGATATTTTAGAATTTTGAGTTAATTTTATTTATAGTGAAACAAATGCACAATACTCACTACACAATACTCAATACACAATACTCAACACATACTCAATACCAATACTTAATACTCAATGATAACTGTCTCAATAGTCGAAGATGACAAGCTCATAAGAGAAGCGTTGAAAGACATGCTTAACGAAGCTGATGGATTTGAATGTATCGGATCTTATCCTGACTGTGAATCAGCCATTGAAGATCTGAAAAAAAAGAAACCGTCTGTAATGCTAATGGATATTGAGCTTCCCGGGATGACCGGAATTGAAGGGGTAAAGATAATTAAAGACCGTTATCCGAAAATTGATATAATAATGCTGACTGTTCACGAAGATCTTTCTCTTGTATTCAAAGCATTAAGCGCAGGCGCATGCGGATATCTTGATAAAAGCACATCAGAAGAGAAAATTCTTGATTCCATCACGGAGATCTGCGGCGGCGGAGCCTATGTCTTACAAGATAGCAAAGCTTGTCGTTTCTTCTTTTCAGAAAAAATCTGATTCTGTACTGACCGACAGAGAACACGATGTATTGAACTTACTCTGTAACGGTGACTCGTATAAAGAAATCGCATACAAACTTTTTTCATTAGTGTAGGGACAGTCAGGCATCATATAAAAAATATTTATTACAAGCTTCACGTTCATTCAAAGTCTGAAGCAGTGGCTAAAGCGCTGAAGGAGAGAACCATAGTTAATTAGTGTGTTGAGTGTGTTGGAGAGTGTGTTGAGTGTGTGAGTGTAGTGTGTGAGTGTGTTGAGTGTGGGGTGAGTGTGTGGAGTGTGTGAGTGTGTGTGGGGTGTGTTGGAGGTGTGGAGGTGTGTGGAGTGTGTGACAGTGCTGGAGTCAGCTGAACTCAACGAACTCAACTGAACTCAAGTGAACTCAATGAACTCAACGAACTCAAATGAACTCAATGAACTCAACGAATTCAACGAACCCAATGAACTCAATGAACTCAATGAACTCAATAGACTCATACACTCCATACACTTTATACACTTTATTACCGTCTCGCATCCAACGGCTCAAACTCATCCCCATTTCTCAATACCTGAATCAGCAAAGTCCTTCTGACAATTTCTGAATTATAAATCCCTTCAACATCAATTTGAAACCTGTCGCTGTCAATTATGCGCGAAGGAAAGATTTCCTGTTCAAATGTTCCATTTTTAAATACGCTTACATTATACATTAAAGAATCATTAATATACACCCTGACAAAATCATTAGTGCTACGTGAAGGAGAAAAGTTATACCCCTTTAACTTGTATGTTTTGTTTAGGTAAACTGATGGAGTATATGTACCTTCTTCATTTCTAAGTTCGATGTAGGGTTCCTTCAGTTCCTTTACCAATAGTTGATCTGCAGTAAAGAGCTTGTATGGTTCCTCGCTTAAAATTAATTGTGCAGCTTCGTTATTTGGATTAACAATAATTCCGCGAATTTGAATAGCGTCAAACTCGGATTCTCTCTGTCTGATGTTTCGGGGAAAGTTATATCAATGTAATTCTGCATTCTTTATAAATTGCTGATTCAGATCCCACACAGTTATATTGTTTATTTTAGTTGTTTAAATCTGTTTGACCTCAGATATTTCAAATCAATTTTAAACAATTTGTCATTAAACATTACTATCTTTGAATCATGATTTATCTCCGAATCAGAAAAATTTGCTTCAAGCCGTTTTGCAGAATTTTTATTGAGTTCAAATATATAAGATCCTTTGAGTCTTCCAAATGGTCTTGGCGGCCTCTCCCTTTGACAGGGGTGAATTTCCAGAGTCCTCTTCCGGTAAGTAGATACCACAGTAAAAATTATCAAAATAAAAAATATCCTGGAAAGGATTTGTTATTCTCTTTGTATCATTTACGGGAAACCAGCTTTCTCCTTTATCCCAGCTCATGAACAATCCGTTCTCTCTTGTTCCGATAGCTATCTGATTCGGATCGGCGGGGTTAAAGGGATACAGGTAACTATAATCTTCGGACAGCAATCTACAATCGCATAAAATTTATAAGTTCCGTAAGCAGTAACAAGTTCAGTGATCTCATCATCATCAAACCAGTTTTTTCCTCCATCCCATGTAACTTTAATTTTACTGTTGGCAACGTCTGCAATAATAACATGATTGGAATTATTCGGATTGACTCCCAGGACATTATACCATTTGAACATAGTTGGGAATATTCCAAGGCTTCCGAATCCATTGAGATCAGCGCGCTCAAGTAATCCGTTACCAACCTGATTTAAATTAGACATTCTTACAAGACCGATCTTTCCCCAGCCCTGGAGGTGTAGTTTGGTCGGGCTGATGGATTGATAAACCACCGGACTGCCGGAAGATGATGATACCTGAGAATTGTTTGAAGAAGCGTTAAAATTCATACTTCCTTTGAACTGCCACGTTGTGGCAATCATAAGTGTTATTGAAATTTGTGAGAGGATTAGTGTCGGTTGCTCATTAGTAATTCAATAAATCTTTCCTCGGTTCCGGGATCTAAAATATCCTTTCAACAATTAACATTGGATCGCTTATAGTTTAGGTGAAGGATGATTCCATTCAGCTACATTCTGAAATCCGTAATCAGATGAATAATTTTTCCTGCGCCATTGTCAGCAAAGGTCAGTTAAGTTTAGCCTTCTTGCCAATTGCCTGTCTTTTTGGTTTTCAATGCCGTGACCTTCGTTTCCCACGCAGACCAGATTTTACCGCCGTCTCCCCGACCACCGGAGATAATTATCCTGTGTCCCGAAATAAACAAGGTCTCTTTTCTCATCGTCGAAATTCAGTTTGAGAGTCTCACTAATCAATCTAAGGCATTTCAATCAGTGATTACCTGCCTACAAATGGAAATGTTCTGCCATCATCATTCGAATTAAAAGTCCACCGTCGCCGGAAAGGCAGTGGTTTTGTCGTTATAAAGATTCATATCGGACGGATCGAATGGGTTACTTCAAGCCTGTCCCATCCGTTTCAAAAAAATATCCGGGCGCTCGGCATCCGGCGGGAATCTTTCTATACAGATCAACACCCGCTCCGTAATATAAATAAATTACGTTTACCCAGTTCCCGAAAACAAATACCGGGAAGGTGTGCATCTTATAAATGGCTCCTGCCGCTTCCTCCCGGAGAATTTATTTCTTTCAGTTGCTTCCGAAATCATATGAATAATAAATTTTATAATCATTCGTAGCAAAGAAAACGTTTTGCTTATTTGAAGGTGAGGGACAAAGTAAATCTTGTTTGATTTAACTTTGAATTTGAAAATGTTTTTTCCAGCTAAGACCTCCGTCAGTAGTTTTATAAACTCCGGTTTCTGTTGTCGCTAATACATAACCGCCTCCGGGTGCAAGTATTGAATATACTCTTCTTGGAAAACCAAACATACCGCCTGTAAGAGTATTAAAATGTCCAGGTTATACCATTGTCATTACTCATTGCAACTCCATTTTCAGCATTACCACAAAACTTTCCTGAGTCCCGGTTCAATTGCAATTGCAAATCCGTCCGATTCCTTTGCGCACCTATACCGGTGTACTCGGATGAGGTGGTTTGCTCCCAGGATTTTCCCGCGTCATTACTTCCGGTACCCTCCCCATTGTTAACTTTTAAATCTTTTCACAGTGTCAATCATAACATTGGGATCTGTCTTGAAAAAATTTTGCATCAACCATTTCAAATACAGGTAAATTAAGATGTTCCCATGACTTTCCCCGTAAGTTCTTGAAATGAATAATCCTTCTGATTCGGGCGCTGGGAGTATGTCATTGTCTTTGCAGGACTCTTTGAAATTGAAACAATCCTTCCCCTCCTTCAGAGATATCAAGCTGATATTCATACGGATGTCTGTTGATGCCTGATTACAGTCGCATGAGAGAGGAACGAAAGTCAGAAGCAATGGATAGAGTTTATATAAAGTGAGGTGTTCATAATGGTGAGGGTTTCATTACATAATAGAGAAGAAGGTTGCCATAAAAAATGTATAAATGAGTGTGTGTATAGAGTGTATAGAGTGTATAGAGTGTGTTTAGTGTGTTGAGTGTATAGAGTGTGTTTAGTGTGTTGAGTGTGTATGAAACTTTGTTTAATCCGGTCTTTATCAATGGAAGAACATTCACTAATATCAAAATCAAAATTTGTATAATTGAAGCCAACGTAAACTTCATTTCTTCACTTATGCTTTTAACTCAACACATTCTCAATACTGCAGACTTACACACTCTATACACTTTATACACTCCACACACTCTAATCACTTCGCACTAAAGAAAACCATATACTTGTGAGATGTCATTAGTGATATCCCTTTCGTAGTTTTGTAACAACTAAAAACAAAAGGAGAAATCATGACACTGTTAAATTTAATTTTCAACCCTCCTTGAAAATTATTTTTACTTTCTTATTAATAATTTTATTTCCATCAGATTCATTCAGTCAGCACTTTGTAAAGATCACAGATACGGCAAACCCATTGTCACAGATGTATTCTCAGGAAGTTATTTCGGATCCAGCTGGGTGGATGTTGATAATGACGGAAAGCTCGATCTGTTTGCAAACAGGAAAGCGATTTCAAAATCTCGGAGGCGGTAATTTTACTCAGACTGGTACAGGTCTGCAAAATCAAACAGGCAATCTAGCAATACCTGGGCTGATTACGATAACGACGGCTTTATTGACTGCTGGGTAACATCAACCGTGGCATCAAATTCATTTTATATAAAAACAATGGTGACGGTTCTTTACAAAAATAACTTCCTGGCGACATCGGCGATTCAGCATATAATACAGGCTGGGGATGCGCCTGGGGGGATTACGATAATGACGGATACACTGACCTTGTGATAGCCGCTGCAAATAATTTCGGAGTTGTAAATCACCCGAACAGATTATATCACAACAACGGTGACGGAAGTTTTACAAGAATCAAAATGCCGGGATTGACAGATACTTTAGCTCCGTTTACCATTCCGACCTGGAATGATTTTGATCAGGACGGAGACATGGATCTTTTCATAGGGACAGGTCCCGGTGGAAGCACGGCTTTGGATAATCTTTATAAAAATATGCTTAAAGAAACAGGTACTGCAACACTGGTAAGGCTCGATCTTCCGCCACTATCAATCCATTGACTTGTTGACGGTCAGGTATGGGAATGTAATGATTATGATAATGACGGAGACCTCGATGGCTTCTTCACAAATTATGCTAACAGTGTTTAAACAATCTTTGCAGAAACAATAACGGAACCTATGAAAGAATGACAGAGGCGCAGATCGGACCGATAGTTTCCGACTTCGGCCTGTTTCTTTGCTAATCTCTGTGGGTGATTTTAATAATGACGGAAACATAGACTGTATC
>JADJTX010000010.1 GCA_016710985.1 Ignavibacteria bacterium | reverse complement strand
TATTTAGGAGCAGGTATACTAATAAGTTTTTGTTAAACTATGAAATATTATATATTTAATCTTTTCTCAAATGATTGCAGATCATTTTACTATCTTCAATCCATTTTTATTTCAAGTTTTAAGAAATTTACTTTCCCTGACTTATTTTTATTTCTTCTTCCAACTGCATGTTAAGTTTATCGAGTTCTATGCTTATTGCTTCTCTTACTGAATCATTGTTAGCCTTATCTATATTATATTTTAAGAGGTCAATCTTTTTTAATATTTCACGTATGTAATTTTTCGGAAGGTCTGAACGCTTCATGTATTTTGTTTTTAAGAAAATAAATTATAAAATCATAAAAAACCATATTAAATTATGGTTATTGAATTAGCGTTGAAATACAAAATGGACCACAATAAATTATTTCATGTTAGTGAAAATCCCATTCTAGCTGAGTTATCAGAAAGAAATGTTGAACTGCGAACAGTGCCGTCACTATAAATTTAGCAATATGGTTGCATAATCAAGTTTGAACTTTTCTATAATACGAATGCGAAATGCTCAAAAAGACTTGAAAAGCGTAAAGTATAAAAATGCAAGACATTATAAAACATAATGCATGCACTAATT
The DNA here is from genome assembly GCA_016710985.1 of Ignavibacteria bacterium. GTDB lineage: Bacteria > Bacteroidota > Ignavibacteria > Tepidaquicellales > Tepidaquicellaceae > JAGPCH01. Next base: position 24,983 of record JADJTX010000010.1, on the reverse strand, counting down.
AATTTACTAATGAGTTTCGATAAAACTTTCTATTGTTTGATGTTATTCCACATTATCAAATGATCTAGTATCATTTGACTGCTTCAAAATCATTCAATTCTGGTTCATGCATTCATTAGATGGAAACACAGTCTTCGGTAGCTTTGTAAATTTCCTTGTAATTCAATTTCTGATTTATTTTATATTATAAGAAATTACCTAAGGAAGACAAATAATGAAACGAACATTTAACTTCTATCCTTTTTTTCACTTTTGGCATCACTCTAATATTCTCAGGGATTCCTCTTATAAAATTCAATTATTTTCTTTCGTTCTTTCATTTGTTGGATCAAAAATGTTTATTCAAACTGATTTGAAAAAGGCTTTTTAAGTACTATGTAAACAATTACAAACGGAATAATTTTGTAATAATAAAGCTTTCGTACCGATCAGAAATTGGAAACTGCTAAATCAGAAATTATAAAATACTAATTTTTTATTAAATCAAAAGCCAGTATAATGAAAAATGAAATTACGCAAACAGCTTCCGGTCATAATTCTAACAAAAAAAGAATCAAATTTTCAGAAGTGAGTTCAGTGCCAGCATTTATGAATTTTAAAACGATCCGCCTATTATTCATGTATTTAATTTTAACAGGAACAGCAGAAAGCAGCTGGATGAATCCTGAAAAAAAGAATTCATTTGCAGCAGACAGATCAGTCACAACAAGCTATGAAAAAAAGGATTTACTTCCGGAAGGACTTACCGAGGATTGGCTAAATCGTCTTACTGATGAAAAAGAAACTGGATAATTCCAGAAACAAATACAGGCATGTTAAGGCAAGTTCCTGAAGATCCGCAGGGTGATGAGTTTCGAGCAAAATTTTCACGGAAGGGTCTGGTGGTTCATTCGGGCGTTCGGTAGCTTCAGCCGGAGATGTAAATAATGACGGATATTCTGATGTGATCGTTGGTACATATCGATATTCCTCATTTACCGGCAGAGCATATATATATTTCGGAGGATTAACCATGAATACGGTTGCAGATGTAACATTTACAGGTGAAAATATAAACAATAATTTTGGATACTCGGTATCTTCAGCCGGAGATGTCAACGGTGACGGATATTCTGATGTAATTATAGGCGCACATGCACATTCTTCAAACACCGGCAAAGCATATATTTATTTCGGAGGAGCAACAATGAATAATGATGCAGATATTACAATGACAGGCGAGACAACAAGCGACAATTTTGGATACTCGGTATCTTCAGCAGGAAATGTTAACAACGACGGATGTTCTGATGTGATAATAGGAGCATATGGACATTCTACAAATACCGGGAGAGCATATATATACTTCGGAGGATTAAATATGAACACAGTTGCAGATGTGATAATGACAGGAGAATCTGCAAACGACTATTTTGGAATATCTGTCTCATCAGCTGGAGATGTTAACGGCGGCGGATATTCTGATGTTATTGTCAGTGCTTTTGCATATAATGCATTCTCAGGCAGGACATATATATATTTCGGAGCAACAACAATGGATAATACCGCAGATGTTACTATGACAGGTGAATCAGCAAGTGACTTATTTGGAGCATCTGTCTCAGCAGGAAATGTAAACGGCGACGCATTTTCTGATGTGATTGTAGGCGCTTATGGATATGCTACATCAACCGGTAGAGTATATATATATTTAGGAGGGACACAAATGAATAATACTGCAGATGTTACAATGACAGGTGAATCAACTGGTGACCGATTCGGAAGATCTGTCTCATCAGCTGTTAATATTAACGGCGACGTATATTCTGATGTGATTGTCGGTGCAGATATATATTTTTTAGGCACTGGCAGGACATATATATTTTTTGGTGGAGTATCCATGAATAATATTTCAGATCTCACAATGACAAGTGAGGCAACAGGAAATTTTTTTGGTGTTTCTGTCTCATCAGCCGGAGATGTAACCGGCGATGGGCGTTCTGATGTGATTGTCGGCGCAGAGGGTTATTCTGCAAATACAGGCAGGGCTTATTTATATGATTATTTCAGTGGAAATGGAACAATTAATCTGACAATAATAATTGAAGGATTTTATAACTCAACAACGAACACAATGATTATGAATGATATGTTGACAGTTTATTTGCGAAATTCGTCTTCACCTTTTGCAATAATAGACTCGGCAAGAGCAGTAATTAATTCTTCTACACTTTCAGGTTCATTCCAAATAACGAATGCACCGAACGGAACATATTATATTCAAACAAAACATAGAAATACGATTGAAACATGGAGCACTTCAGCTATAAGTTACATACAGGGTTCAACTTCCAGTTATAATTTTATTACAGCCTCTACACAGGCATTTGGAAAAAACATGATACAGGTTGATGCTTCACCTGTTCGGTTTGCAATATTCAGCGGTGATGTAAATCACGACGGACATGTTGATTTAGCAGACATTATAATAATTAATAATGATGCAAGTAATTTTATAACAGGTTATGTGAATTCCGATGTAACAGGAAATAGTATACTGATCTGAATGATGTTATACTTACTTATAATAATTCGAGTAGTTTCGTAGGTGTGATTAAACCTTAACACATCTGATGCAAAACTGTGGATGTTGAAATTTAATTTGAAATTGAACAAAGATGGAACTATGATTTTGGAATGATGCCAAATATCAGGGACTTATCGCTTTTCCTATCTAGTTTCTTAGAGAAATTTTATTTTATGTATAATTATATAGTTACCAGCAGGCCTATAAGACAGTACAACCAATTATATATGTTATAATAAGCGACTCAACTAACCACAACCAAAACAAACAAGATGAATAATTCAAACAATGCTTCAGCTGTACTTGTAGCGGGTGCTACAGGATTTTAGGGGGTGAAATCTGCCGTCAATTACTAGCGAAAAATAAAAAAGTAAAGGGTTTGGTGCGTACCACATCAGATGCAGGTAAAGTAGATCAATTAAAAAGAATCGGGTGTTGAAATTGTAAAAGGTGATCTGAAAGACAGGTCTTCACTAAAAAAGCTTTGCATGGAGTTTCGGCGATTATTGCAACCGTTTCTTCAACTTTATCAAGGCAAGAAGGCGATTCCATTCAAACAGTGGATGATGAAGGACAAACTAATTTGATTGATGCTGCTGTCGGTACAGTCGTTAGTCAGTTTGTTTATGTTTCATTTTGTGCTATGCATGGTGAATCTCCGTTGCAAACAGCTAAGCGCAAGGTAGAAAAACATCTTGCCGGAAGTGGTTTGAATTATACCATTTTGCAACCCACCTTTTTTTATGGGAAGTATGGCTAAGCCCTATATTGGGATTTGATTATCCTAATGCCAAAGCGACCATCTACGGAGAAGGAAAGAATAAGACTTCTTGGATAGCCATAAAAGATGTAGCGTCATTCGCTGCAGCTTCATTAGATAATCCTGCAGCTAAGAATAGTATTGATTGAACTGGGTGGACCAGAGGCATTAAGTCCACTTGAAGTAGTGAAAATTTTTGAGGCAATCAACGGGAAAAAAGTTTGAGCTTCAATTTGTACCGGAAGAGGCGATAAGAGCACAAGAGACGGGAGCGAAAGACCCATTGAGCGAAACTTTTGCTGCATTGACGTTGGGAGTTGTGAATGGAAGTGAAATTGATATGGAAAAACACGCTGGCTGTTTTTCCAGTGCAATTAGTTTCAGTAAATGATTATGCAAAAGGTGAGTGGGTAAATTTAATTAAATACGTAGATACAAGCATAAGGCTATACAGGTAACATGGGTTTTGCGTCATGTAGGCTGATGAACTTGGGCTGAACATTAGTTGATTTGACAGACATATTAGTTGCATATAATAGTTCGAGCAGTTTTGTAAGTGAAATTCACCCATAAAATAAAATGTAACTAAAAAATCAATTTACCCCTGGCAGTTTCATTTTTTACATCCTTTTAAATTGTTGATAGCTTCTTAGAAGAATTAGCAGTTGCACTAATGAATTTACTAATGAGTTTCAGTTAAACGATTTAAATTTTGATGAAATTCAATTTTTCAAATGATTGCAGATCATTTGAATTGTTCTTTTTGGTAGTTATTTAAACTTTTCAAGGCGACCTCTAACAAAAAAATTGATAGAAATCTAATAAAATTGAATAAAATTGAAATATTTTGCTAAACTTCTATCCTATGGTCTAACTAGTTCTAACAAATTTTAAAAATTTGTTAGAACCTTAATTCTTCCTTATCCATTTGGAATTGTAATCATTACCAATATTGGTAATGACATTATTCATCCTTAACTCAGATAATAAATGATTTATTTTGATTTTCTTTTGCTTGTCTGTCATCCAATCAGGTAACTTATTCCATAATAATTCATTAACATCTTTTCTTGTCAAAAATCCATGTTCTTTGATACATTTTTCTACAAGATCGTGATAATATTTTTTATCGAATGCTTTATACTTCGAATACTCTGCTTTTTTATCTATAACCTTTGCAAGTCCAGCTGAAATGAAAATTTTGTTCCTCCCTTCTATCAATTTTTTTTCGCAATATACCAATTTCATAATCTGTTAAGGTTCTATTTTTTGAACTTTATCCAATGAATAAATATCAAGTAAACTTAATTCAGGATTATTTGCCAGTGCTGTTGCAAATTTCATATCTATTACTTTTCCTGTTAATGTTGCTTTTACTTCCTCATTTGAAAGATCATAATCTGGCATTGGAAAAAATCTTTCCCTTTGAAGTCTGAACATCCTTTTATCCACTTCCAATAGTGTCAATCATGTTTAAATTTACCATTGCTTGACATAGAAAACTATTTCTATAATATGATGGGGAGAATCATTTTGAATTAAATTTTCAATCGAACCGGGTAAAAACTTTCCCATATTGCAAAATGTCAAATAATCATCTTCTCTCTCTATAACAGTAATTTTCCCTCCTTTTGGGTAATCTTGGTGTGCAATACAATTATTTAATGCTTCCCGTATATTTGATGGTTCATATTGGTTTAACTCTTCAGGAAAAATTGTTTCCCCTTTCATATATCTATATTTCAAATTTCTTACTTTTCCAAATACATTATTTACATTCAATAAAAAAGGACATGAAAAATGTTCGTAATCTTTTCTATATTTTCCCTTAGTCTTAAAAATCCATGATATTTGTGCAATTGCTGGTGATAAAAAATGCTCTGAATCAGACTTCCCGAGAAGAAGAATAGCAGTTCGTGTTATTTGTCCAGAAATGGTTATTCTTGCTTTATCAAGAAATATGATATTACTCCAACCTTTTATTTCATTTTCAAATTTTGAATTTTTAATTATATAATTTTCCGTGCTTGGATAATTGCATAATCATCCAGATCACTTAATTTGCATTCTCAATTATTCCAGCACTCCAGTCTTCAATTACTTTTTCGTTCCTAATTCTTTCCATTTCCTCAATATTTAGTGGAACTGAACTTTGACCATCTCGCCCATAATAATGACCGTCCCATGCAACAGGAATCCCTCTAGGTGCAGCAGGAATTTGAAACATTATAACTCTTAAACCATCAATCAAAATTTCAAATATTTCAATAAAAGTAATACGGTTTGTTGTTTTTTCTGCAATTTCAAATTTTAGATTATCTAAATCCTCCCTCTTTGTTCTATAGTTGGAACCTACTATTTCTCTTTTATGATCTCGAACTCCAAAAACTAACCAAGCATCTTTATGATTTTTAAGGTTAGCTTCATTTGATAAAGCAGAAAAATATTCACCAATTTTACTAAAATCAAAACCACTTTTTGCTTCCTTAAATTCGAAAACTTCTGTTTCTGAAGGAAGTTCGATAATTCATTTAGCTTATTAATTAAATCCTTATCAGTCATTTAAGAAATATTTTTAAAAATTGAAATTTTAATTATTTTAATATTATTTGAAATGAATTTTCTTTAATTCCTGCCTTAGAAAAGTTAGATGATTTGAAACATTGTTTAATGAAGTTCCTATTGAAACAGTAAAATCACAACTTCCCTGTTAAATCCGTAGCCAAATAATTTCCAATTAGAAAATTCGCAGCATTATTGTAAATAAGTATCACATCCAATAAAGTTATATAACCATCTTGATTTATATCACCACTGTAAACGCAATACTTACCCCTTTAAGTTTTAAGTTGTTTCCGTAAGCTTGTATTAGCAATCGTAAAGTCATAGTTAAATATTGTTTCGTCATTTACCAGATATTCACCTCGGATTTACTCCATGTTTCAATAGTATTAAAATGTTTTACAACTAAATAATAATAGCCAGATGGAGCTACTAAAAACTTAAAGAGTCTGGAGAATGAAATTGAATCAATAATACCTAATGCAGAATCAGTTAAAGCATAAGGAGGAGAGGCATTCCGTAAATATACTTTAACGGTATCATTTCTCGTAAGCTGATCACCCGCAGTTGAAACAGAAATACCAAATTGGTTATTTTGTTGAACACCAGTTAAAACAATATCAGTTATAGAATCCATAGTAACACCACCATAAAATAAATATGTTCTTCCGGTGGTATAATAATACTCTTTAGCTCCTACTATCACATCTGAAAACCCATCTCTATTTACGTCCCCAGCGGTTGAAACTGAAAAACCAAATTTATCATTTATTGCTTCGCCTGTTAAAGTTAGGTCTGTAACTTCATTCATTTTTATTCCGCCATAAAATATATTAGCACTTCCAGTATTTTCATTGAAACGTTCGGCTCCAACGATAACATCAGAATAACCATCTCCATTTACGTCTCCAGCCGTCGAAACAGAAACCCCAAAAAAATGACCGGGTGCTTCGCCAGTTAGAACAACATCTTCTGCATTATCCATTGAAGCCCTCCATAATAAATATAGGCTCGAACCAGTATAATTATTATACAAAGAGGAACTAATGATCACATCTGAAAATCCATCTCCATTAACATCTCCGCAGTTGATACAGATTCCCCAAATTGATTAAATCTGATCCATAAAAAAGTTACATCTTTAACACTATCCATAGATGCACCACCGTAATAAATGAATACATAACCTTGAACGTTGTGATACTGAAATGCACCAACTATCACATCAGAATACCCGTCATTGTTTACATCACCCGCAGTTGATACTGAATATCCAAAATTATCGTAACTTTCTTGACCATATAATGTTTTATCAACAACGCCATCCATTTCAACTCCTCCAAAATAAATATAAGCTCGTCCAGCAATATCATTTGCCCCATCATTATTAGGAGCTCCAACTATAACATCAGAATAGCCATCTCCATTTAAATCTCCAGCAGATGCAACAGATAATCCAAATCTATTATTTCCTGATTCACCAGTCATTATAATATCTGCCACTGTATCAACTGATAAACCTCCGTAAAAAATATAAGCACGACCTTTGTAACCTTGATATTGGTAATCACCTACAATTACATCTGAAAATCCATCACCATTTACATCACCTGCAGTTGATACTGAATACCCGAATCGATTACCATTTATTTCTCCGCTAAGGACAATAGAGTCTGGTTCTAATGAATTTGTAAAATTATTTCCGTTCCCATTATTTGCACTTTCATTGAATGGATAATTTGCAACAAATCCAGGGTTTATTTGAGCTAACGAATTTAAGTTAACTACAATGATAGGTACTAACACAAAGTAAATAAATATTTTCATAAATTTAAATATTATTGCCTTAAATCGCTTTAAAAAATATTTTGCAATTAGAAATTTAACTCAAGGTCGCCAGATTCTTATAAAATTTGTAGAATTATTATAACCTAATGTAACATCAGTAAGATCAACAATCCTATCACCTGTCAAATCTGTAGCCAAATAATTCCCTGATATGAAATTAGCAGCATCATTATAAATCGGGATCACATCGAACAGAGTTATATGACCATCCTGATTAATATCTCCGCTATAAAGACAATACTTGTACCTTTTAACTTGAGGTTACCCGAAGGCTTGAGATATCGAGCTTGTAAAATCAAACTGGGTCGTATCATTAATTTCGAAGAAAACCCCCTTCTTTACTCCAGGTCTCCAGTGTACTACTGCTTTTTGAAACAATGTAGTAGTTGTTCTGAATTGCTGAATTGAATTTGAAAATTCCTGAAAAATTCAGACTATCAATTGTAGATTTACTTGAATCAATTAATTCATAAGGTGAACTGAACGACCTCAGGTAAATTGTCATTGTATCTTTCGAGCCATTTGATTAAATACTGAATTAAATAGTCCTTCATTCAAAACTGCCAGATTTAGTGATAGGAAGTCAGGATTTTTTACAAATTTGATAGTTGATAATACGTCATCTGATAAACCCGTAGCATATATTTCTGATCCACTTTGAGTTACTATACACAAACTGGATTTATCATTTTATTAAGGTAGTCATAGTGTTGAATCCAAACCACTTCTCCCGAAGGTGTGTATTTTAATAATGTTAATCTTGATTCCTGGTGCTCCACGCTGGTTCCAAACAAGTATATATTACCTACAGAATCCCGTTGCTGCTGAAGTAAGTTCATCAAAGCCTCCCTGCCGCTCCTCCGTAGTTCTTAACCCACTTTCGTACCCCTGAGGTATCATATTTTATAAGAGTGAAATCATAATCATTATTTGCAGCACTGTCGATAATACCTCCAACATAACAATTTCCAAAACGATCAATAATATTGTTTCTTATGCGCGCCCATCCAATTGTTGCACTATGAAATACATCGAACCACATTTGATTTCCGGCTGTGTCGTATTTCAACGTGACAATATCTAATCCATAAGCTCTTCCACTGGATCCCGTCAAATAAATATTTTCTTTATCATCCATCTTCAAGATTGGTGAATCATCATTATAAGGAGTGGAATAAAATTTTGACCATTTTTGTGTTCCATTTCTGTCATATTTAATTGTTAAAATGTCACCATTTGTTGGAGTAGAATTGCTTGCACCTGATACATAGACATTTCCTTTGCTGTCAACTAAAATACTACTGGCAATATCCCAAGAATTTTCAGGATCATTATACTTTCTGACCCACTGTTGAATTCCCATTGAGTTATATTTTATTGTTACATAATCAAAATATGTAAAATTAGAAACACTTGTTCCTGTTATGTAACAATTGAGTGAATCATCAACAAAAATTGCATAAGAAAAATCGTCTCTATTGTCCTGTCCGTTATATATAACACTCCATAAAGAATCTCCATTAGCACTGTATTTGATCGTCATAATATCATAATTTTCTCCCGGAGCTTTAAAATATCCAGTAATGTAATAATTGCTTAAGTGATCAATGAAATTACTATTAACGTTGTCTTTTGAGCTGTTTTTGCAGTCCAAACTCCTTTTCCAAAGTACACTCCCTGAAGAATCATATTTTATTGTAAGGTAATCATAGTCAGTTGCCTGGTTGTAAACATTACTGCTTACATACAGGTTTTGAAAGTTGTCAATTTGCAATACCGGATAGTTAAACATCGCACTATCATGCTTTTGCCATCTTAACGAATACTGTGAGTATACTGCATCGCAAAAGCAAAGAAGGCAGATTAAAATTAAGTAGGAATTTTTCATATTTTCTTCATTAATTTTTTTCTAAAGGAAAATTGAATCATTTAAATTATTATAAAATGAAATTAGTTCTATGAACAGATAAAATTTAACATTACTAAATTCCAATCGACTTTTGCTTTTTGTCAAAGAAATTGCAATCTCATCTATGGTCTTCTTACTTCTATAAAATTTGTAGAATTATTATATCCTAATGTAACATCCGCAAGGTCAACTAACCTGTCACCTGTCAGATCCGTTTGTAAATAATTTCCCGCAACAAAATTTGCAGCATCATTATAAATCGATCATCGAATAAGGTTATATATCCATCTTGACTAATATCTCCACTGTAAAGACAGTACCTGCTTCCTTTCAATTTTAAGTTGTTACAAAAGCCTTGCCAATTGAATTTGTAAAATCATAGCTTGAAGTCGAGTAACCGCTTGTTAGAGTTTCGCCTCCTGATTTGCTCCAGGTTTCAACAGAACTAAAATGTTTAACTACTAAATAATAACTTCCGCTTGGAGCATTCGAAAAAGTAAGCAATCCGGTAAAAGAATTTGAATCTATTACAGTCTTTGCAGAATCTCTAATCGCAAAAGGAACTGTAGCATCTCTTAAATACACCTTTGAACAGTATCCTCCTCAGCAATTTATTTAAAAGATTAAAATATATTCCTTCAAAGAGAACTTTCAAATTCACTTTAATTGCCGGATTTGTCTGTGAATATTTTATTGTTAAAAAATCCGTTGCCCAGTTATAATTATTATTGTTATTATAGCTTATGCCGGTTACGTAAACATTTTTGTTTCTATCAACACAAATTGACTGGACTTCATCATTTTTATTGAATCCACCATCATAAGTTTTAAACCATTGAAATTCTCCATTTGTATTATACCTTAGGGTTACATAATCTGAACCTCCATCAATTAGATTCCCGGTAATATAAATATTTGCATTTGCATCTAAAACCATAGATCGAGGACCTAATCAGATTCACTTCCCCTACAAAATTTCTTACCCATAACGAATCACCATTAGGTAAGTATTTTATAGTTGTAATTCCATATACATCTGAAGAAGTTTGGTTTTACCATTGACAAAAATATTATTCAGCGAATCCGACTGAACAATACCAGCTGAAGCGCAGTCAAATTTTCCACTATATGTTCTTAACCAAAGTTGACTTCCCGAAGCATTATATTTTATTGTACAATATTTACTTCGCTGTGAAAATCAATAGTGTTGACCCTGGTTACAATTATAGTTCCTTCTTTATCAAGTGTCATGATCCCAATGCATCGGCTAAATTTGCATCTCCATTGTATCTGGCTACCCATTGTTGATCGCCTTCAGAATTATATTTTATAATGCAAAATCAGAATTAGTACCTGATCCATAACTTGACCCTGCTACATAAATATAACCATTATCAATTTCTATGGATGTAGGGTTATCATTATCATTTCCGGGACCATTATAAGATTTACTCCATAAGAGCACTCCATTTGAATCATATTTTACTGTAAAGAAATCCGATCCTGAAGTTCCCGTTACATAAATATTTTTGTTATTGTCAATTGACATCTTCGATGGAGTACAGCCAGAATTATTTAATCCACTATTTCTTCTTACCCATACACTGTCACCGTTAGGCTTATATTTTATAATACATAATTCGGAAATGAGGAGCAAATGGTGCTAAATTTCTCCTACTTCTACCGGCTACATAGATATACCCATCTCTGTCTAATTCCATAGATATTCCATAATCTTCACCATTGGAAGCACCATCATATCTTCTCGTCCACACTATGTTTCCTAATGAATCATATTTAATTGTAAGAAAATCGAACACGGTACCATTCAAAGCACTACTTCCAAAAACATAAACATTTCCAAGATTATCAGCCCTTACAACATTTGACTCATCAGCGTAGTTATTGTAGTCAAATCTCGCTGTCCATTTTTGAGTAACTTGTCCGAATGATATAATAGAATTAGTAAAGAATAGTAAAACTGTAAGTATTGTTTTCACATTAATACCCTCCCAATTAATGTATAAAATTATTAATGCTAAAAATAAAGTCTTAATTTAAAAAATATATTTTCATTAAATAATGTTAAATCTTGTTCCAGCTTAAAAAAAGCGGATCAAAATTACTATGATCCGCTTTAAATTGCTTCTAAATATCCTTTTAAATCATTCCAGTTCGCACATAAATGCGTTCTAAGACACTTTCTTTCGTTAGTAGCTTAAAGAGTTGACTGCATCTCTCAAATCATTGCTTTTAACGTGTGAGTATATCATCGTGGTCGTGATAGCCTTGTGTCCGGCAATCTCCTTTACAATATTCAACGGAACATTATTCTTGATCAATTCGGTAATGGCACTGTGTCTTAAAGAATGGAATTTAAAATCCTCGTTCAGCTTCAACTCTCTAAGAATTTTCTTAAACTGTTTGCTTACTGTATCCTCTCATTTTTAAGCAAGGATTATTCCTGACTGGATTCGGAAACAAATAGCTTTCTTTATCCTGTATTGTGTAAATATTGCTTTCAACTTCGTTATTCATAATCTCATTTACTAAATCAAGTATTCCCGCGGTCAATGGAATAGTTTTGAAGCTATTTGTCTTCCTCTGATGAATATTGATCACTTCATTGTCAAAATCAATATCCTTAATCCTCACACTCAGGACTTCTGATATCCTGCTTGCAGTTAGCAAAGTAAAACGGATTATTTGCTTTAACTGAATATCAATTTTTGAATTTAGGATTTTATTAATGTCATTTGAATCTATTGCCAGCATTTTTTTCTTTTCGATCTTGAATTGTTTTACTAAAGTGACTTTTTTGTATTGCAGTAATTCAAACTCTAACATTTTATTGAACATAGCTTTAATATTGCGAATATCAACGTTTGTCGATATAAGGCTTACTTCTTTGCTCCTAATGCGCTTGAAATCCTCAATATCTGATTTGCCAATAATTGAAATAGCTTTATCTCCAATAATGCGACTGAGATTTTCATAAGTACTTTTAACACTTCTGTAAGTTTTTAAAGCATTATTCATTTTGTAATGAGATAAGATTCTTTCCTTAACGTCTGAAAGTTTCAAATTTGATTTATCAACTTTCGGAGAATTAGAGTTTTCGATCCTGAAGTTTTTTAAAAACCTCGTTGCTTCCGATTTAAGTTTAGTCCGGCAGCTTCTTGAAGTTGGCTTATCTGTTAGAGGGTTTGTAAAATACAGATAATACGTTTTGGTCTTGTTGGAATTTGATATAAACATTTTTAAATTTCCTTCCCGTTCTCTTCAAAATCACAGTAAATCTCTTAATTTTACTAATGAACAACTAATGAAATTCACCAAATAATACAGTTTCAGATTCCAAGCTAACTTTTCCGCTGATTTGTAATCAGCAGGTCGGGGGTTCAAATCCCTCTGCCAGCTCCAAAAAAGACAGACATTTCCCCGCCGTTGGTGTTCCAAAAATGTTTGCATAGTAATGTATAAATTGTCCTTTATACTTTCTGCAAACTTTTTGGTCACCAACAACAGAACACTCAGCTAACGAAGTGGTACTTGTTTTTTTATTTCAAGCTTCAGCTCATTCGCTTTCCGGAAGTGTCAAGGATAAACTGAAACTATAATGAATCGTAGAGCTTTTGTTGTTGGTGACCAAAAAGTTTGCAGTTAAAATTGTTGATCTTCAAAGAGCTTAGAGGCAAACTTTTTGGAACACCAACAACGGCGGGGAAAAAACTTTTTTGCCACCAAACAGGATGGGTGAAGTAATTATTCATCTCAGAAGTTCTCTACTGTTGCACGAAAAAATTTATATACTCAATTGAATTCACTTTCTGTAACACGAATGTATTCCCGTACTCCTCAGAATTTTCCTCCTGTCATTCGATGGAATATTTTTATAAATCAGAAATTCCAGCGGATCATATGAGGGAACATCAGGACAACTCAGGACTTTCTCCGACATGCGGAGAAGTATCCATACAGCCCGTACATTCCCTCGTGTCATACGGGGGAATATCCATAAAACTCAGAGCATTCTCTGTTTCATGCGGAGAAATATCCGTGCAGCCCGGACATTCCTCGTGTCATACGGGGAACATCCTCACAACCCAAAACTTTCCACGGATCATGAGGGAATATTTATACAACTTAAAACTACCAAAAGGTCATTTGAAGAAATATTTTGGTAACCCGGAATTTCCCTCGTTTCATTCGAGGGAAATACTGAATAACTCAAAACTTCCCACGGATCATGCGAGGGAATATTTATACAACTCAGAATTTCCCTCAGGTAATGCGAGGGAATGTCGGTCAACTCAAAAGCTTCCCTCCGGTTATTCGGGGAATATTTGTGCAGCACAAAATTTCACTTGGTGTAGTCGGGGAAATATCTGTACTAACCGGGATTTCCCTCACTAAAGGCGAGGGAATATAAATGTTCAATTGTTTTACATTTTCACAACAATACCTGGCAAGCGGGTGCGGGAAATTTAATTCCGCAGTCAGGAAATTAACTCTATGTTTTCAGTTTCTTTTATTATGATATAAAATATTTTTTACAAAAAAAGAGGGAAAACATTTTGAAAAAAAGACTTTGTCCCCCGTAGAAACAGTAATCTGAATACATTTGTAAATAATTTCATTACACGGCTTGATCTCCATTCACAAGATTTAGCAATGAATGATCAAGAGATAAATGAAGCAAAAAGATTCTTCAGAATCATATGCGGACATTTGCCAATATGATTTCATTAAGAGCGGAATCGAAAGCAGCAACGGAAGAATTTAATTCCAGCAGGGAAAATACAATAAACCTTATCAGAAGGTTATCCAATCAAATTAAGTCTTCTAAAAAATATGATACCGGAATTGGCGCAGACTTCGGGATAATAAACAGGTATTCGCCGGTAACCGATTTTTCACGGCACAAACCCGAACTGAAAGCAAAGCTCAACGGAAGTGAGGTTATAATTCGCTATCAGGCTTATGGAACTGACGGTTTAACTCTGTATTCAAAAAGAGGAAACGAAACTAAATTTACTAAGCTCTCAATTGTCTTCGGGAGGACCTACACTGATAATAGACCTAATCTGTCACGTTCAATTCCTGAAGCAAGAGAATATTATGCTTATTACTATGTAAAGGATGGAGAGACCGGATTGAGGTCAGATGTTGTAAAGCTGGTGGTGCCGTGAGTATGATTTTATAATTGATGAAATATCACACCCTTTTCCGCTCATATCCGCCTTCTATTTTTCTCGTGTACACAGGCTTAATTATAAGCCGGATAATACACCTTACTTTTTATGAACTGTTCAATATTCTCAGGGCGATTTATCCCGGCAAGTCCGTTGTCAAAGATATATTCTGCTATTTTCACAGCAATGTTAATTGATACATTTCGAATTTCAGAAATTGGCGGATAAATCAAACCGGATTTCAACATTTCCGCTGAAACCTGTCCGGCAAGTGCTTCAGATGCACTGATAAACATTTCATCTGTTACACGTCTGGCTTCTGTAGCAAAGACTGCCAGACCCATTGCGGGAAATATAAAAACATTATTGCCCTGTCCGGGTATATACTTTCTGCCGCTTAACTCTACAGTTTCAAACGGGCTTCCGCTTGCAAATATTGCTTTCCCGCCACTCCATTTATACGCCTCTTCGGCAGTACACTCTGAATGAGAAGTTGGATTTGAAAACGGAAATATCAAGGGGTATTCATTAATTGCAGACATGGTTTCGATCACTTCTTTGTTAAATGCTCCGAACATTGTGCGGACACCAATAATAGCCGTAGGTTTCAGCCTTTACAGCCATGGTAAAATCTGCAATTGGTTCATGATCATGTCAAAATCCTTTTATATTTTTCCAGATCTGTACGTGAATTCACCAGTAAGCCTTTTTGAATTGAACATCCATATGCGGCTTAAAGCTTCAGAAGTGCTTAAGCCATTTTCCTGTAAAATTTTCACCAGTAAACCGGCTATTCCCGTACCTGCAGAACCTGCACCCAAGGAAAAGAAACTTTTGCTCTGTAATAGGTTTCCCTGTTAATCTGCAGGCAGATAGCAGTCCCGCAGTTGCAACGCTTGCCGTACCTTGTATATCATCATTAAATGTACATATCTTTTCTCTGTATTTATCAAGTATCATAACTGCATCAGGTCCGGCAAAATCTTCCCATTGGATACATATTTTGGGAAATACATTGGTAATACAACTGATAAATTCTTCTATGAATTCTTCATATTCTTTTCCCCTAACCCTTTGGATTTTAAGCCCGAGATATAATGGATCATTCAGCAAAGTTTCGTTATTTGTACCTGTATCAAGTACAATCGGAAGTGTATAATCAGGGTCAATTCCGGCACATGCTGTATAGAGCAAGTTTCCTATTGGAATACCCATACCATTTATTCCTTAAATCACCAAGTCCAAGGATTCTTCCTCCATCAGTTACAACTGTGAAGCGCACATCTTTTACATTCCAGTTTTCTAATATTTCCCGGATTTTATTTTTATCCTTTATGGAAATATACAAGCCTCTTGGCCTGCGAAATATATGTCCGAATTTCTGGCATGCTTCACCTACAGTAGGTGTGTAAATTAATGGAAAATATTTTACGGGGTTATCCATTATAGTCCTGAAAAAAAGCGTCTGATTATTATCAAGCAGTTGAATCAGGTAGACATATTTATTGATGGGGTCATTAAAATGGTCAACCTGTTCATTGACTCTGAATATCTGCTTTTGAATGTTTTCTACCTGACACGGAAGCAAGCCATGAAGTCCGTACATATCCCTTTCATTATCGGTAAAGCCGGTTCCCTTGTTTAAACGAGGGTCGTGAAGTATCTCATATCCGCTTTTTGTATACTTACATTCCATAACTGCTTATTTAAATATTTTTTAAATTAAGGATTAGTCCCTCTGTTGGTTTAATATGCATGTATTCCATCCTAAATTAAATTCACATTACAGAAGTAACATTGTCTAAACTTCACAGCTCTACTCTGCCGGGTGATAAGATAATTTAATTTAATGAGTACTAAGTCAATGGTCATCACTCTTCCGCAGAGTCTTCCGCTTAATTCTGTGCTTAAAAATGCGGAATGACACTGCGGGGAAGGCATAAAATGAATAATTACAATGGTCGGGCTCTGCGGTGACTACATAAGAAGTTTTATTTACTTCATCTTTTAAGTAACTTCCGAGAAAATAGAAAGTTGTTTCAATTTCAGCAAAAGATTTTTATTTGGGACAACTATTCCTCGTTAAAGTTAAGTAATGTGAAACAATCTGGTACTAACATTAATATTTATTATCACCTTAATTTGTTCGTGTCGAGCCAACATCTGAGTTTTCGAAGGAACATAAAGAAAACCCGTGTTTCGATCCAGGTATTTAAAACTAAAGAAGATGAAGTGGAATGAAATGATGGGCAGTGAATCTGAATATTTTAAGAAAAGGAAAAAGAGCGTCAGAATTTACAGAAGAAATTAAAATTGACAAATCAAAAAGCGATTTAGTAATTGTATTGATCATAATTGGTGCTGCTGCTGCTGTTGCCGCACCTTTATTGATTTTCAAATCTCATTAACAGTTATTAATCTTCCGGTCAGTCAAACAAACCCCATCCGCTTAAATAAATATTCTCCTGCCGCATTTATAACACGGAATGTCTTTCAGTACATTTTCATAATAGTCGAACTCATATCCATTCCCGGATTTAATATTTTCACCGGAGTCTGATCTCACATCTTCGTTATGACGGATACAAAAGACATTGTCATTGAATAGCGGCTACAAAGGCCGCCTGCATTTATTGCATTTGTATAAAATATTATATAAAACCAGAAGACGAATTTTGATTCTGTAGCTTATCTCCAGTTTATTGAAAAAGGCTGTTGCATCCGAAACATCTGAAACACCTGTATGGAACTCTCTTCAGTTAATATTTCAGACTTATCTCCGTCGGCAAGTTTACTAACAATTGCTATAGATTTATTTTCTTTTCTCCAGCAATTCTCCCTCCCAGAAAATATTCTTTGTTATATCTGCACTCTCTGCAGCTGATGTCTAATATGCTTCCCATTGAAAATTGTAAAAAGTTAATTTCATTTTTTCAAATTATAACAAACGGAAGATTATGTCAATAAATAAATATAACCTTAAATCATTACGGATAGTTAAAAGTTGAAAGTTGAAAGTTAAAAGTTAAAAGAGTTGTAGAGGTTAAAAGAATTAAAAGAGATAAAAGTAAAATATTACTTCAACTTTTAACTTTGAACTTTTTAACTTTTAACTTTCAACTTGTTTCTTAAATTCCTATTAGATTTTTGTTTAAAATTTCCTTTGGCAAGATTCCCAAATAGTACAGGTAGGCAAGAGAAAGCTTGAGCCAAATCTCAGTAAGTTCTGTTCCTGATGATGAGATAGTCAAAGCGCAGGTGATCGAGTATTACTTCAAAATTGCGCCTACGATATTAAATCACGTTAAGGAAGACCTCTTTCACTGGTACGCTCCCGACGGGATTTATTGGAGAGAAATTCTTTCAGAAGAACCGTCCGGACTGGGCTCTGGCTGGATCAGATATGTTGCGCCCGGCAGTAATCCCCAAAGAACAAAAGATTACATCTTAGCAACTGAAGAAGCTGTTCTTGTGGCTTGCTAATTTAGCCTGCCTCGAGATACATCAGATCTTCAACAAAAAACCGCATTACGATAAACCATTACATGGTCTTCAGATCTTGATCCGCCGAAGGATATAATTTGAAGACGTGGTTGAAATAGCATTTAATCTGAAATCATATCTTGAAAATTTCAGCTATCATACATTTGTAAAAACTCCAGGAGGAAAAGGAGTTCATGTCGTTACACCGATCGAACAGAAGTATGATTTCCATAAAGTATTTGAAACAGCGCAGTTATTAGCGCAGCCGTTTGTTGAAGAACATCCAAACTTAACTTTGCACATTAAGAAAGAAGCAAGGAAAGGAAGAGTGCTGGTTGATATTTACCGAATAAGGCAAGGTCAGTCAATAATCTCCCCTTACAGTCTCAGAGGAAATAAAGGAGCGCCGGTCTCGATGCCTCTGCCCTGGGATAAACTGGAGAGCTTAAGATCCGCGCGAATATAATCTGACGAATGTGCCTGAGATCTAAACACTGAAGGAGATGCCTGGGAAGGAATTTCAGCTTATGCGGTTGAGCTTCACACTGAACGCAAATTGAAAAGGAAGCCCATCACAAAAGATCTAAGCCTTCCGAAAAATATAAGACTCCGGAGCAGCTTGAAAAGTATTCTAAAAAAGAGACTTTGAAAAAACTCCTGAGCCTCCGTCAAAAATAATTGAAGGCAAGGGAAACCAGTTTGTAGTTCATCGTCATCGCATGCGAATGCACTATGATCTTCGTCTTGAAAAAGACGGAGTGTTAAAATCATGGGCTGTGCCAAAAGGTCTGCCGCCTGCACCGGGTGTGAAGCGGCTGGCAGTTCAGACTGAAGATCATCCTATGGAGTACCTGAAGTTCGAAGGAACAATACCGAAAGGGCTTACGGCGGAGGTGATAGTGGTGTATGCTTTGGGAAGGTGTGAGATTACAAAAGATAAAAAGGATGGCTTCTATTTCCGCCTTCACAGTCCGCAGATCAGCGGAGAATACAGAGTTCATAATATCAAAAATAAAGACTGGCTGATGGAGCGTGTGGACAGACCTCAGTTCGACTGGCTTCACGAACACATCGAACCGATGCTTGCTCAATCGAGAAAGGAAGTTCCTGTATCAGATGATTTTATATATGAAGTTAAATGGGACGGCATCAGAGTTATAGTTACACTTGATGAGGATAAAATAACTTTACGCAGCAGAAACAATATTGACCTGACAGCAAAATTTCCTGAGCTGCTAATAGCGGACAAATCCTTCCGCGGGACGTGCGGAGTCTTTGACGGAGAGATAGTCTGTCTTGATGAAAAAGGAAAGCCGGATTTTAAAGAAGTCATTCACAGAATGCAGCGCAAGGTTGAAGGAGACATTCAAAGGGCAATGAAAAAAAGCCCGGCATATTGTTACCTTTGATGTGCTGTACCTTGACGGCAGACCTGTTATAATGAACCACTTATCCGGTCGTGAATGGTTGAAGGATGCAGTGAGGTTCTTCATACCGTTTGGGTGAAGGTGTCGAAGACGGTTTGCGATTGTTTGATGCAGCAGCTGAACTTGGACTCGAAGGTATAATAATGGCTAAGAAAAGAACAGCAAATACACTCCGGAAAACGCATCGACAGCTGGTATAAAATTAAAGTAAGAAATACAGCTGATAGTTATATAATTGGTTACACCAAAGGTAAAGGCAACCGCGACGAATTATTCGGTGCGCTGCATCTTGCTAATTACATTGACGGTGAGTGGGATTACAAAGGAAAGGTCGGGTACAGGATTTGATACAAAGAAAATGAAAGAGGTTTTTGCTGAAGTAAAGAACCTGAAAGAGATAAAGAAGCCAATTAAAGAAAAAGTTTTGGATGAGAAGCAGACGATATGGGTCGAGCCGACACTTGTTTGTGAGATTGAGTATGCGTCGATGACGGAGATGGAGTTGGTGTGAGCCGGGTGTTTTCTTGTGCGGTTGAGACCGGACCTTTCAATTAACAATGTTCAATTATCAATGTGCAATTGTTATTGGTTGAAAGCTTTGTAAAGTTGTTATTCAAATAAAAGCTGTCGAAGTCATTAATATTTGAGTTACCGCTATGGTAACTTTTTTATGTTGACGATCAAAGATACTCTGTGAGAATTATTGCAAAGAGAACGTTAAGAGAGTTTTGGAAATTACGCAGTGATGCTTATCAGCCTTTACTAAGTTGGAATGATATTTCAAGAAAGGAAATCTGGAAATAATTTTAACGTAATTAAATCATTATTTAGAAACGCAAGTATTGTGGGTAATGACAAAGTTGTTTTTTGTTAAAGGAAACGATTATCGGCTTGTTGTGAATGTTGACTTCAACTGGAAAGTATTGTTTATCCAATTTGACGGTACTCATCATGATTAAGGATAAATTGAATGTAAGAATTTATAGAAAATCCATGAAAATACAACCAATAAAAAATAAAAGATTATGAAAAAGCTCTTGGAGAATTGATGAGCTTTTGGGGTGTAAAAGAACTCTACCGACGGAGATGAGTTTGAAATTCTCACTATTTTTGCGAAAATATGAAGCGACAACATTATCCAATCCCCCTCCGATCCGTTAGAGGCAATTTTGTTCCGGTTAGAACAGATGAATCTTACGCGAGCCGAGCAAGGTTAAATATATCGGATATAAGAGGAGAGTATCTGGGAGGTTTTATCCGGCAAAAAAAGAAAATTAACTTTCGACCTGATAAGGAAAACTTTGCATAAAACTTAAGATACCGCGCAGAAATTCTGATAAAGGAATATTAAAAAATATTTGGATGCGGAATAATTGATCGATGTGCTCGTGCTTTTCCCGAACTCGGCAAGGCAAAGTGGATCAACTTAAGGATGACTGATTCAGGGTTAATTCCTTTTCTTGAAGACAAGAATACTGTTTATTAACAAATCCTACTTAATGAAAAAAATAATATTACTTTTCTTCCTTACTCTGATTTTTCCCTTTCTTTCTGCAATAAGATCAGCCGGTAACCGGAAAAGCAGAAAAGAAAACCAAACCCAACAA
The DNA here is from genome assembly GCA_016710985.1 of Ignavibacteria bacterium. Lineage (GTDB taxonomy): Bacteria > Bacteroidota > Ignavibacteria > Tepidaquicellales > Tepidaquicellaceae > JAGPCH01. The sequence goes on along the minus strand of JADJTX010000010.1, from coordinate 3,626 downwards.
CTGAAGTCAGAGTGACTTAAGAAATTCGGCCACTATAATGTCGAAGGCACGTTTGTCCTTTATGACAAGAAACGCCAACAGGTATTTTTATATATAATCCCAAACTGGCGAAACAGGCATTCACTCCGGCATCAACTTACAAAATCCTTAATTCTCTTATCGGTTTAGAAACCGGTATCATTAAAGATGAGAACTTTGTAATTCCGTGGGACGGTGTAAAAAAGGCAGAATGAGAACTGGAATAAGGATCACGATCTGAAAACCGCATCAAGAACTCTACCGTTGCCAGTATTTATCAGGAGCTTGCGCGAGCAGTTTCGGCGGAAAGCAGATGAAGCACCTGCTTGATACTGTCAGTTTCTGTAATGCAGACACAAACCGGCGGCATGGACAAGTTCTGGCTTTCGGGCGGGGCTGCGGACTCTCCCGAAGAGCAGATAGAATTTTTGAAGAAGCTTCACGATAACAAGCTTCCTTTCTCTCAACGTTCAACTGACAGATAATAAAAATATCACGATCGCTAAACACACGCTTGGTTATGTAGTCAGAGCCAAAGACCGGCTAGGACCTCAGGATAAAAGACATAGGATGGTATGTTCCAGCTAGCAGAAAATAAAGATAACGTTTATTGACTTTTTTTTTTTTGCGAACTGCATTCAGTCCGATTCAGCGGGTAGTGATTTTTGCAAAAGCAAGGATAGACATTGTTTATGATGTGCTTGGGGAAATGAAAGTGCTTGGGAAGTAAATTAACAACTAACACAAGTTGACGTATTCCGGAACCAGCCAGGTTTTAGATCATTTTTCAATTTAGAGGTTCTCTAAAAATTTATTTTGTTAGCTTATTGAAAATTCTCTCGATAACCTCAGCAGCTTTAAGTCAACTATACTAAATACTAAATGTAAATTTATACTTACAATATTTCTGCTTGTTGTTTCTCATTGTTTCCGAATCCGGATTTTCTTCAGAGCAGGATTCGGCTACCGGAAGATTTCACACTTGCGATTCAATCAGAGGAAGGATCTCACCTGGAGAGGGCTTGGTGGAATGTATTAAGATATGACATTACTGTTAAGCCGGATTACAAAGTAAACAATTTCGGGAAATAATAATATTGAGTTTGAAACGGTTATTGAAAAACATCCTCTTATAATACAGATTGATCTTCAGGAGCCAATGCAGATTAATAGTGTTTTTTGAATGCAAACATCTCGTTATTCTTTAAGAGATTCGATAATAAATAGTATATTGCCTTTTCTACTGATGAAGACAAAAAAATTAATTCACTTTTAATTTATTTTCACGGTGAGCCGCAAGAGGCTAAATATCCTCCTGGGACGGAGGATGGGTATGGAGTAAAGACAGTCTCGGAAATCCATGGATGAGTGTCGCGTGTCAGGGAATCGGCGCAAGTGTATGGTACCCGTGTAAAGATCATCAGAGCGACGAGCCGGATAAAGGAGCTACACTGACTATGATCGTTTCATCAGAGCTTGTCGGGGTTTCCAACGGCAGATTAAAATCAAAAGAAGATAATGGCGACGGAACAGTTTCGTATAAATGGGAAGTGACAAATCCAATCAACAGCCAAGCAACATTATTCCATATATTGGAAAGTATGTAAATTACAGTGATGTTTACGCAGGGAGAAAGGGTCAGCTGGATATAGAGCTCTGGGTGCCTGATTACAAAGTCTAGAGCGTGCGAAAGAACATTTAATTCCTCAAATAAAAAGAATGTTGAAAGCTTTTGAACACTGGTTCGGTCCTTATCCGTTTTATGGACGGTTATAAGCTCATTGATGCACCGTAGCAGGAATGGAACATCAGAGCGCTGTAGCTTACGGAAATAAATACCGCTTCGGGATTCTGGGGCATGGACAGGTCATCGACAGGTCACGGAATGAAAATTCGATTTATATGATCGTTCACGAGAGCGCACACGAATGGTTTGGAAATAATATTACGACAAATGACATTGCTGACATGTGGGTTCGGAATCGTTTGCAGATTACAGCGAAGCTCTTTTTCTTTTCCGAATACTGGTATGATAAAGATGCTGCGAATGAATACAATAAGGGCATGAGAGAATTAATTACGAACAAGATTCCGGTTGTCAGAATACGGTGAAAATAATGAAGGCAGTCCCGATATGTATCCGAAAGGAGTGACATGCTGAACTCGATTCGTCACAGCATAATGATGATGAAAAGGGTTTCGTGCGGTATTAAGAGGATTGAATAAAACATTTATCATAAGACAGTTGATACAAAAAGAAATAGAAAACTATATCAGCGATAATTCGTAGGTTTTAATTACAGCAAAGTCTTTGACCAGTATCCCCGTACAATTCAGATCCTGATTTTGAATATTATTTCAGCGAAGACGCGAAGAAAGTTTTTACAGATACAGTAATATGTATAGAAGGCTTCATCCTTCCAATACGCATTAGACAGCGGCGTACAAAAATTAAAATCTATCCCTTGACGAAATGGAACAGCAGTGAGATTACTTCAGCTCAGTCTGCATTGTTTAATGAAAGTTCAATTGAGAAGATGTAATATCTGAATGTGAAAGAAATCGTAACGGAAAATTACGGACTTACATTGCTGTTGGGAAAAACATCCGTCCGCAATAAAGAAAAGCTTGACATGAATTTCACGAATGATCACGAATTAAAAATCACATCCGTCCAAAACGTTTTAAATGTATATTTTAATAAATTAATTTGGTTTTCACTTTCATTCGAAATACATAATAAATTTACGCAAACCCTCCCTAACCCTCACCTTTTTCGAGCCTGTCTCATAACATCACTATGTAACACGAAGTCCACAAAGACACTAAAGAAATTGTTTAAGAATTGAATGCTTTGTGGTTGTAAAATATTTCTAGTTATTAGACACATTCTTCAAAGGGAGGGCAGCGTGGAGTTAGCTTCAATGCAACTTACATTTTATTTTTGATTTTCAGTTGAATAAAGTTTATAAGTGAATTTAAAATCGTTTGGACAGCTATGTTAAAAATATTATTACTAATTTTAAAAGCATTGACATAATTTATTTTGGACAGCAATGGTTGGGAAATGTAATCGGATATATTTTAATCTATTTTTGAACTGACGGTTTATATCCTGCAAAAATTTTTCTGTTTCAGACGGAGTCTTTAAACGAACAAACTTAATTCCGGAATACTTTTCGTCGTTCATTATTCTGTCATATTTTATCCGGTTCATTCTATGAGTTTTGATAACCCAAAGCAGAATGGATTCCTTATTTAAAAAAGTTCTGGCAAAGGATTCCCTGTTCAAAGTATTTTCCATAATTCTTTCTGAGAAATTGCGCGGCTCAATGAACGGGACAGTGAGCGGTAAAAAGTTCTGTGAAAATTATAATCCAGCCATATTACAACCTGCGTTTTTTGCCATTTAATAAATGTTGTCCTCTTGTAATTACCATCAAGTATCCATCTGCCATTGTTCAGTTCATTTTTAATTTCGAAAAGAATTCCAATTCATCAGGTATTTGTCCAGTCAGGTTTCCAGAAGATCTTATCCATCTCCAAAAGCGGAATTTTGGGATCTCAGACGGTTCCTTGCCGAAAGTAGTTTTCCCTGATCCGCTGGT
>JADJTX010000009.1 GCA_016710985.1 Ignavibacteria bacterium | reverse complement strand
AGACAAGTATTTAGAATTGGATATGGAGTATAATAAAGTAATTGCGGAATTGTTTAAGTATCAGCTGTAATGATTTTTAAATATTTTGACTAATAAATATCTGAATGAAACACCGCTTTGTTCTGTTTGTCTTATCTAACTTTATCGGATTGTCACTGAACCATCTCAAAAAATTATCCCATTTATCTTCATTTGCTGATCGCCAGGCATCGAAATCTTTCTTATTGCCGTCCATCAGTATCCAGTGATTATATTCTTCCATATATTCTGCTTTTAAAATTTCATTCTCATAATCAAACAGTGCGTTTGGATACTTTTCATTGTTGTCATTCTGAAAATAGATCTCAATGAATTTCTTTCGGATCCTGTCGAGTGAATTTATGTCAATGGCAATTTCACCTGTAACAGCCAATGACAAAGTCGTTTCATAAACTATAGTTCCGTAAGGCAACTTGATCTCATCGCCTTTAATAAGATCATTAATGTTAATGGAGCCTTTACTAAAGCTGACAGAAACTTCTGTATCCGAGATAATATCGATCTCACGTTTATATACATCATAAAGTATCTTACTCATTTGACCTGTCCTGTCAGTGTTGCGTTCAAGGTTCATGAAGATCTCTCCGTATATCATTCCCCACACTTCCTCATCGGACCCGAGGAAGATCAATGCAGCCTTAAAGTAATTTGACGGAAATTCCGGCTGAACTTTTATCCCCTTCTCATAATATTGAAGCGCATCTAAGTATTCCTTGTCATTGAAATAAACATTACCCTTTTCCAGATATATGCATCCTGAATTAGGAAATTTCTCAAGACCTTCATCATACGCTTCAAATGCTTTGTCCTTTTCTCCCATCATATCATAACAATTTCCCAGCTGCTGATAAACCTGATCATTAACATCTTTATACTTCTTTGTTTTTTCCAGTATCTTCGCTCCTTTCTCATAGTCTCCTTTAATAATATTTGCAAGCGCAATCTCGTAAGGGTAAACCATATTGGATGGATCAAGCTTTTGAGCTTCCTTCAGAAGCACAATTGCTTCATCCGGCTTTCCTTCGTCAATTAGTTTAATTCCTTCCTGCCCTTTTGATAAAGCTGTTTCTTTGTCTGTTTGGGAGAAAGCAATTTCCCCTGCGGAAATAAATAAAAACAGAACTAAAGTTTTAATTATCTTTGACATTTTATTAGAATTAATTAGAAAATATTAGCGTGTATCTATTTTTTTGTGAGAAGGAACTTACATTGACAGGCTAATCAAGAATAATAATAAGATCCGGGGATTCCTTCTTTCATTTGCTTACCTTTATATTTAAAAACTTATTCAAAATAAGAAGTGGTGACAGGAAATGCAATGTGGATTTCCGATGTAGCATCACATCCGTCCAAAATAAAAAAAGAGCTTGCCACGAATTTCACGAATGATCACGAATTAAAAAATATTATCACTAATTTTTAAATAGATTTAACATAAAAATTTTTTGGACAGTATATAATAGCTTTGAGAAATTTAAGGGTTGATTTAAAAGACTCGATGTTGTTACAAAAATATTATCAAAACAGATTGAGTTTTAATGCTATTCATATTTTTTAAAAACATTTTGGACAGCAGTGATGTTAAGTGATGTTGCATACCAATCCTGAGCATTTTTACATCATTAAAATATTTATATATTGAATAAACATCAAAGCCCAATACAATGAAACGCATTCGTAAATATCTCTTAGCTTTAATTGCACTGATCATCTTAATCCTATCCCTGACAGTCTGGTTTAACTTCATTGTACAAAATTCAAGCGAACCTTTTATCACGGATAATCTCAAAGACCTTTCAGATTTTAAAGTAGGACTCTTGCTGGGGACGAGTAAAAGTCTGAAGAACGGGAATCCTAATGACTTCTTTTATTACAGGATACAGGCGGCGGTGGAATTGTTTGAGAGCGGCAAGATAAAGTATATTCTTATCAGCGGAGATAACGGTACATCTTATTACAATGAACCGCTTGACATGAAAACAGAATTAATGAAACAAGGAATACCTGAGAATGTGATCTATCCGGATTATGCTGGATTCAGGACATATGATTCTGTTGTAAGAGCAAAAGAAATTTTCGGACAAAGCAGGTTCGTGGTCATATCACAGAAGTTTCATAATGAAAGAGCGGTTTACATTGCGAGGAAACTTGGTATTGAAGCATTCGGATATAATGCAAAAGATGCAGTTGAACAGGAAGGCTTTAAAACAAAAGCAAGAGAATTCTTTGCACGAGCGAAAGTGTATGTTGATCTGGCATTTGGAATTCAGCCGAAGTTTCTCGGTGAGAAAATACACATCGGGTAAAAGTTACTTTCGTTGTGTACACAATCATTTTTGTTTACCTTATTTCATTAAATATGGAATTTAAAAAAACTTTTGGATTCTTTTTATTATTCAAATTCATTCATTCGGGCATGGAGAACAAATTACTTTTCTCATTCATAATAATTTCATTAAGCAAATCAGCATTTTATTTACGAAGAATTTCATTTAGCGGAGGAACTGATTGAATATTTTCAGACTTGTCAATACCAAGTTGTTAGTAATTGTAACTGTAATAATAATAATCTTATCTTCAGCGGGGGTTTTTGTATACGGCTTAAAACAAGGTAAAACCATATTGGAAGATCTGTTAATCCTCATTCCCATTCTGGCTTTACTTCTGTTCATTTTTCTTACAATAGGATTATTTCACGGCATAAAATTAAAAGACGACATTGGAGCAATTACGGATAAGATCAAATCTTATAAGAAGATACATCCGCTTGATATTCATACAGGCGGACCTGATTTTGAGGCATCAGGCATAGGTGAACTTATAGTTGGTTTGTTACTCTGGCTGGTTGTATCCTTTATACTGGCATATTTATTCTGGATAACAGGAGCAATATTATGGATATTATTCTTACTGATCGCTGCATCTCTTTACTGGATATTCTTCAGAGCTTTAAGGTTAGTTTTTCTCAAATCCAGGATATGCAGAGGCAATCTGATAAAGAGTGCAGCTTATGGTTTTTTATATACTTTTTTATATACCTCGTGGATATACGCAATTATATACACAGTACAATATCTGAAAGGGAGTCATTAGCTTTTTTTCTGACCTAAGTTACGCACTAAAGCGTGAGAGTCACATATAGGATTTGTAATTATTTTTTCTTTCGTTTTCGCAATTCTTTCGATATTAGATTGCAGGAAAGCTCCTTTGCATTCATTGTTTGTTGCAGAGTCTTTCTCATTTATTTACTTTTAACCACTTGCTGATCCCGCCGCATAGCCAGATAGCAGCATACCCAAGTTCATTTAATAATTTTGCACCGTCGGAAGATCTGCCTCCTCCTTTTTCACTAACTGTAATATATTGATAACCTTTGTCAAAACTAATCAATTTATCTTTGAGTTCAGACAATGCAATGTTGATTGCATTTGGTATGTGAAATTTTTCATATTCTTCTTTTGTCCTGACATCAATGATTTGAATTTTTCTGTTTTGATAAAGTGCCTGTTTTAATTCTTCCGGCTCAATACATTCATCTTCTTTTTTGATTTTATCCGGCATTCGGATTTTTATGATCAGCGAGGAGAAAATAGTTATTATTCCAATTAAGAATATTGCATACTCTACACCAAATAAGTCAGCAGTTATTCCCGAAATGATCGCGCCAATTGCATACCCTAAATCCCGCCAAAGCCGGAAAGTTCCTATGCTTTCAGCTCTTTGCATAGGATTTGTAGCTTGTGCTATTGCAGATAAAAATGTCGGATAAACTAATGCCGTTCCCAAACCTAATAATGCTGACAGAATGGCTAATGCATAAAAACTTCCGGCAATAGGAATGAGTAAAATTGTAATTCCCTGAATCAGCATACCCCAAAACAGCATAGATTTTTTTGAATAAACATCAGACATTTTTCCTGTAAACAGCTGTCCGATACCCCAGACTGCCGGATATATGGCTGCAATAATTCCAATGCTTTCGGTATTGAAACTCAATGAAAGTAAAAAGATCGGCAGTAATCCCCATATCATTCCGTCGTTTAAATTGTTAACTAAACCTGCCTGAGTAACCGAACTAAGAGTCTTGTTTTTGAAAGTTGTATGAATAAAAACATTATCAAGTTTTTCGGAAGTGTCAGTAGTACTTTCCTTATGAACAAAAGCTCTTGTGTCTTTAACCCAGAACAAAGACAGAACGAAACCAACAATTGAAATGAAAATACCAATGTAAAACGGATAAGGAGTAATACCATATTTATTTGCAACGTAACCCGAAAGAAATGCAATCACACCAACTGCGGAGTAACCCGCAAATTCATTTAAACCCATAGCAAGTCCTCTGTCCTTTTCACCGGCTAAATCAATTTTCATAACTACAGTGCTGCTCCAGGTCAAGCCCTGACTAAGACCAAGCAATACATTAGCAAAAATTACCCAGTTCCAGTTTGTGGCATAGATCAGAATAAAAGGAACCGGGCTCGCAAGTAACCAGCCAACAAGCAGAAGATTTTTCCTGCCTAATTTATTAGGAAGCCTTCCTGTAAAATAATTTGTGATGGCTTTCGTAATACCGAATGCAATGATGAAAGATAAAATAGCTGTGGTAGATTCTACCCCAAAGATACTTTCAGCAAATTCAGGAAATATGGATCTTTCCAAACCAATCATACCGCCGACGAAAGCATTTACGATTACAAGAATAGTAAATTGTTTCCAGTTTTCTTTCAGACCGAGTTTTATGTTTTCCATTTTAATGCTTACATTTTATCAAGAATTTTTTGGTGTTGTTTCAGATTCGTAATAAGCACCTCCCGCATTAAGCTGCACGCCTTTGCTACTTTCTTTGATGAAAGAGAAAAGTAGTTGCATTTCCCGTCTCGTCTTACTGTCAGAATACCTTTCTTTGTCATTGCCGAAAGATGCTGGGATAGGTTAGACTTCAGTCCGCCGGTTATTTCCAGAATGTCGGTAAAGCAAAGCTCATTGTCCTGAAGCAGGTCAATGACTTCAATACGCAGAGGGTGTCCTAATGCTTTACATACTTCAGCATGAAGCTTATAAATGTTTTTGTTGATCATAGTTCATAAGTTTAATAGTTCACAAAAATATGAACTATTAAACAGATAGGCAAGATTGTTTTGGATTTAAAATTCATAGGAGGTTTAAAAGTACCCGGAAGAGACAGCAAACTTCTTACTTCATCCCGAATGCTTTTTATCAGGATTCCAATCATGAAAAACGTGCTTTAAAAATGGATTCACGACGGTATTCAGGAATAACAAAACGGTGTATTTTATTTAATACAAAAAATTGAGGAGTTACGCATTTAATAATGCATTAACTCCTCATAAATATTTTAATTACAGTTCTTAAATTTGTTTCAGGTTTTATCTCGCTGCAATACCGGTAGCGAAACTCGGTAATCCGGTAGTTGTACCAATAGAATTTAAATTGCCAAGAATTGTCCGGCGATAGCAGCTAATGGTATGCGATGCAGAATTAAGAGCATATACATAAATATTATTATCTGCAACTATTATTTCAGTCGGTGCATCTTCTGACGGAATTGCCGCGTGAAGTAAAAATAATCCTCCGAACGGTGCAACGTAATAAGAAGAAATGTTGTCGCTTCCAGTATTTCTCACAAATGCAAAACGTCCATATTTAGTCACCGCAACCCAGCATGCTGCCGCCTGGTTATTACCAACAGCACCGTTGACAGGAGAAAGATTTCCTGCATTTAATCCGCTGTACGAAGTAGCAGAACTTTGATTAGCAGCTCCGCCTGCCGCGTTGGAAACAATTAAATATTTATCACGCGCTATATCAAATCCGAACGGAGTCTGTCCGGTAGATGAAACAGAAGTTCCTGAACCTGCGGCACCATTATTTCCAACAGGGAATGTTGTGATTTTATCTGTGGCTTTTTCTGTAACATACAAAAAATTACCATTTGGGGAAAATGAAATTTGCGCAGGACCTGTACCCGTCGAACTTAAAGATTGCATTGAACCTGCAATAGCTGTAAGAGTACCGCCGCCGCCTATGCGGAAGCCGGATATGTTGTCACTGCCTGCATTTACAACATACAACAGACGACGGTAACTTGTTACGCTGACTGGTCTTATCCCGCCTGTACTCATAGTATGGGCAAGTGTTAAGTTACCGTTATTTGATATTCTAAAAGATGAAACTGAATTACTTCCGGCATTGACAGCAAACAGCCATTTTTCATTTTCATTAATTGTTATCGCTCCCTGGTTTCCAAGACCGCCTCCGGTTCCATTACCTCCTGAAGACACGGTTGCCTGAAGTGTAAGTGAGCCGTTACTTTGCTGCCTGTAGATCAGCACGCTGTTTAGTCCGGCATCGTTACTCTGAATATAAATAAATCCGGATGATGACGGATTATCAGTTTCTGAAGATAATATTGTTTCGTCGGGATTTTCTCCGTTTTCTGTAATGTCCGGCACATCCCGGGTATTCCATGACGGACCGGTTGGATTTACAGCCTGCTGGTCATCTGAGCAAGATGAAAATATGAATGCAAAGGAAAGAATCACCAATGCGAGTAAGAGATTTTTGTTTTTCATTTTTTTTGGTTTTAGTTTTAAAGATTAAATAAATTCTTTACAAATCTATCGCATTTAACATGAACCCGCAAAAGAAATGGAATCCGGGACTTACTTAAGAGATTGCATAGTTAGAAAAGAATAATATTATACAATCTTTAAAATTATGACTTAATTGACTAATTTGTTAAGAATTTTATAAGAAAATTTATAACTAACCTTCCTGAAATGATTTATGAAAGAAGTTAAACTATTTAATTTACTGAAGAGTATTTCGAAAAATGAGTTTATTGAGCTTCGAAATTTTATTGAATCGCCTGTTTTTAATTCCAATAAGACACTTGTTTCAATGTATGATTATCTTTATAAAAATTATGACAAGGTCATTAATACAGAAGTTTCAAAATTCGATTTATACAAAAGTGTTTTCGGCTCTGAAATATTCCATGAATCAAAATACTGGAAAATAACTTCGGCATTTTCTTCGGTGATTGACAGGTATTTGATCTATAATGAGTTTCTAAAAGACAGCTATTATCAGAAAAATCTCTTATTGGAAGTATACCGGACCAGAAATATTCAAAAGCAATTTGCTTCCTTATCTAAAGAGATTCAAAAAAGTTTTGAAATGGAATTTAATAAGGGGTTGAATTTTTTCTTAAATCAGACTCATTATTATTTTCAAAACATAAGCTATTTAGGTACCGGTGATAATCATGATTTAGATAGTGAAATAGAGAAACTGTTTGAAAATCTCAGAATGTTTTTTATTATGACAAACATAACAAGCGTAAGCATTATATCAAATTTGAAGAAAGAATTTATTGATAATTCAACTTCAAAACTCTGGCTGTTTGATGATATTATGGACTACCTTTACAAAAAAAAATCTTACATAAAAAAAAACTACTTAACGGTCTATATTTTTTATATTATTATTCTTTCAAAAATATATCCGGATGAGGAGAAATATTATTTTGAAGTAAAAAGAATAATCTTAAGGAACAGGGAAAAATATTCTTCAAATTTGTTTAGGCATATGCTCATAAACATTCTTGATTATTCTGTAAATAAACTTGTCAAAGGGGAAGAAAAATTTCTCAACGAAATATTCATTTTAAATAAGATGATGAACGATAACTCTCTTACATTGTTCGGAGAATATATTCAGAGTGATTACTACTACTCAGTGATTGAGCACGTAACGATGTTAAAGAAAATTTCCTGGGCTAAGGAGTTTGCAGAGAAATATAAACATTATTTATCGGTAAATGACAGGGAATCAGCTGTAAATCTGGGATTAGCAAGAATAACTTTTGAAAATAAAGATTTTAATTCTTCATTACAGCACTTGCTTAAAGTAGAAAATATTAACCCGTATTTTTATCTGTCTCATAAAATTCTTTTAATTCAAAATAATTATGAATTAGGGAAGTTCGAGAATATTTCTTTTATAATGGAAACTTTAAGCAAATATTTGAAAAGACGAATTGATATTTCAAAAGAACTCAAGGAAAATTATGTTAAATTCCTTTATTATTTCAGAAAGCTGAAAACAATTTCAACTACAAAAGTATATTTAATCAACAGCCTTGAAAAAGAAATGCAGGCAGAAAAATTTTTCCTGCAAAAAAAATGGATGTTAGAAAAAATTAATGAGCTGAATAGGAAATTTTGAAAGAGAGTTAATGTTTAGAAACCTCTGAAAAACCTTACAATCAGGTAGGACAACATTCTTGTCTGTCATTTTTATTGTATATTCTAAAAATATTGTCAGACAGGAATGTCTGACCTGCCATTTTTCAGAAGTTTCTATTTAATAAAATTGAAATCCCAAATCTGAAAATAAACGTAGTAGTAATCAGTACTAACTGATCATAATAATAATCTAACTTTGTCTTTATAATATTATATATTTAAAAATGAAAGCAAACATCTTTTTTTTAAGTTTAATCTTAATGACCTTAATTAGAATATCAGGTTTTCTATATGCACAGTCCTGGGTTCAACTCCCAACTATAGGAACCCCGCCGGAACGTGCTAATGCCTCTTCTATTTACTTACAATCCGAAAACCGTATGATTGTTTTCGGGGGAAGAAATTCAACCGGAAATCTTAATGATGTCTGGAGTTTAAATCTCAGTACAAACGAATGGAATAATATAACTCCGGCTTCAGGTTCGATGCCTTCAGTAAGATTTACAGCTAATGCTGTTTATGATTCGTTATTGAATCGCATGATAATTTGGTCAGGGCAGGGATCAGCATTATACAATGATGTCTGGGCATTTAATTTCAATAACAACTCCTGGCAGGAACTTTGGCCGGACGGAAATACAGCTGGAGCTCCGCTTAAAAGGTATGGGACAGCGGCTATATTCGATCCCAATAACAGGAGATTAGTAAACTTTGCAGGTTTTACTACCAGCGGAAGATTTGATGACACATGGTATTTTCAGGTTGATAGTTTAAGATGGACTGATCAGACAAATTCCAATCATCCCGAGCTGAGATGTCTGCATTCCGGTTACATTACACCGGACAGAACACAGATGATTATATATGCCGGCCAGCATAATGGCGCATTAGCAGATATCTGGTCATTGGATCTGAATTCATATGTCTGGACAAATCTCACGCCTGTCATAAAACCGGACGGCAGATGGTTCAGCCCCGTTGTAAATACAAATTCAAACTACTCAGTAATATTCGGCGGACAAAACTCCCTGTCAACTTTTGGAGATCTCTGGAAATTTTCTATTGATTCCATGAAATGGGATTCGGTCAGCCAGGGTGTTACCAAACCAAGTGCAAGATGGGGACATGCATCAGTTTACATTCCGTCTTCAGATAAATTAATAATCTTCAGCGGCGCTGATCCGGAGTATAAAAATGATACATGGGTATTTAATAATATCAGTTCAGTGAGAGTTAATAGTATTTCTTCAGTTATTCCGAATACATTCACTCTTTATCAAAACTATCCGAACCCATTTAATCCTGTTACTAAAATTAAATTTGATATTTCAACAAACGCAAAAAGTCAATCGTCAGACGTAAAGCTTTTTGTTTTTGATGTATCAGGTAAAGAGATACAGACTCTGGTTGATGAAAAACTAAAAGCAGGAAGTTATGAAGTTGAGTTTAACGGTGCCGGCTTAGCAAGCGGAGTATATTTTTATATGATAGAGACCGGAGAGTTTTTTGATACGAAGAAGATGTTGATTATCAAGTAATGAGCAATGTGTAATGAGTAATAAGTATTGCGATGTTTCTAAAATCCCTTGACGTCTCTCTTTAGCTATGCACTTTCAAGCATTTAAAAAGAATCAATATGTGCGGAAGACCCATACTGGAAATAACATGAACAACCTTGATATTTACTTCAGAGTCTTCCGCACACATTACTTTAACTTTAAATTTTAATTTCGGAATGAAAAGTTTAAATCCATATCAATGATCATGACTTCCAAGTTCCTCTTTCTTTAGTTCGGATTTTAAATAGAATGTTCCCTTTGATATGACTTCGGTGCCCGCCTTTAATTCTTCAAACGGAATTATTTCGACAAATTTATCATCAGATATACCGGTATTGATCTGATACTTCTTAAATACAATCCCCTCTTCACCACCGTGTTCATCGCCTTCCTTATGCTCTTCTCCATCTGCATGCACATGCTCCTCTCCTTCTTTATGTTCTTCACCTTCTTTATGCTCTTCTCCCTCTGCATGTTCGTCCTCACCTGAATGTTCTGCATGAGTTTCGATTTTTTTTCTTTCATCGGTTTTAACAAAGATGTATTTATTTTCTCCTTCACTTTCAATTGCTGAAACGGGAACTGCTAATACATTGTCGTCATTTACATAAATTTTTGCAGTTATAAACATAAAAGGATACAGCTCCTGTGATTTATTATTTATAGTGACTCTTACTTTTACTGTCCTGTTCTTGTCATCGAAAACTTTATTTATAAAAGAAACTTTTCCTTCATAAGTTTTATCCGGATTTGACCCTGTTTGTATGGATACCTTCTGTCCGACTTTTATGCGGGTAAGATCTTTTTCAAAAATACTCAGATCCACAAACACAGTAGTTGTATTTACAATGTGGAACATATCAGTTGAAGGTTCTACATATTGACCAATGGTAATCATTCTTGCAACAACATTTCCCGAAATGGGAGCTGTAATGGAATAATTTCTCTGCAGATCTGCAACTGTATCTGTGTAAATATTATCAAACCTGCTTTTTGAGATCTTATAAGTTGTTAACTTCTCTTCAAGTGTTTTATAATTCGCAAGAGCTCTTTTATAGTTCGATTCGATCTCCGCAAGATTCTTCTTTGATCCTATATTATCACTGTTTAATTTTTGCTGTCTCTCATAATCCTGTTTAGAAAACTCGTATTCATTCTTCGCATTTATATACTCGACCTGGACATTTATCAGATCAGGATTCTCAATCACGGCAAGCGTTTGCCCCGCACGAACAAACGAACCTTCTTTTACATAAATCTTTTTGACTCTGCCCGGTATAATACTTCCTACTTTGGATTCATTATCCTGATTCATCATTATCTCACCGTTTACTTTTATATATCCGTTTATATTCTGAGATTCTAATCTGGATAATTCTATTCCCATCAGCTTAATTTGCTCCTCACTCAATGCAACCTCATTTTCATGAGTATCAACTTCTTCTTTATGTTCGGATTCTTCCGAATGGACATCTTTGCTTTCACTGGTTACTTCATCTTTGCTGTTGCATCCTGTGAAAAAAATTATTAGTAATAAATTTATTACTGCCGTTGTTAATATTTTGTGCATTATGCTATTTTTCATTTTAAATCTCCCGAAGTGAGTTTTTCTAATTTAATTATTGATTGGTTATAGTTGTAAATTGAATTCAGATATTGTGTTCGTGTTTCGTAAGCAATGTTTAATGACTGTAAATATTCTACATACCCAATCGCTCCTTCATCATAGCTTATTCTTGACTGTCTCAAAATTTCATCTGCTTCTCTCAATGCCTGTTCGTTAAAAAATTTTACCTGCCTTAAGCTGTTTTCATACTCTTCAAAAGTTACATTGATTTCATTCTCTAATGATTTTCTGAACCCAATCTCTTCGCTCGAAGCAATCTTTAATTCATAATCCGACTCCTTAATATTTCCCGACTGTTCCCACCAGAACCAAAGCGGCACTCCCAGTCCCACTTCCATTCCCCAGTAATTATTGTCTCCCGCTATTTTTTGTCTGAAATATTTGAAGCTGATGTCCGGAAGCAGCTCCCCTTTTGACAATGAGAGTTTGTTTGAAGATTTTTCCTTTTGAAAATTAAGCATTTTCAATTCAGGGTTATTGGAATATGCTTTGGATAAAAGTTCTGTTTTATTCAGACTTATTTCTGTATATGATATTTCTTCGGCAGGACTTATTTCATAATCAACATTCATCAGAGTCTTTATTTCAGACTGTGATGATTTAATTTCGGATTCTAAATTCTTTATTTCATTTTCGAATTTGATCTTATTTACTCTGGCTCCGAGAACTTCAAGATTAGAAGATTCACCAACTTCATATTTTTTCTCAGCTGTAAATAGAAAGTCTTCATATATCTTATAATTCTCTTTGGAAGTTTTGAGAAGCTCATTTAATAAAAGCAGGTTATAATAATTCAGTTTAACGTTTGTTCTCAATGAAATGAGAGAACTATTGAGCTCTTCCTCTGCAACTTTGATCTGTGATTCCTGTACATCCGAACGCAAAAAATAATTTGTTGGAAATTCTATCATTTGTAAAATTCCTATTTTCCTGCTGTCTGCGTTGTTCAGGCTTCCCTGTACTCCTTCATACTCAATAAAAAGCTCCGGTTTAGGAATGTTAAATGATTTAAGGTTTATTGCTTTTTCTTTTTCAATATTAAATCTTGACGACTTTATTGACGGGTTGTTCTCGATAGAAATTCTAATTACTTCATCCAGATTCATTTTGGTTTGTGATATTACCTCTTTCCCCAAAAACAATATGCCTGCAGTAAGTAAAATTAATTTTATTATTCTCATATAAAAGTTATATTTATAATTTATAAGTCCTGGACTACTCTAACTGTTTAAGACGCTCAGCAGCTTCTTTGTTATCAGGATCGATATCTAAAATTTCCCCGAGCGTCTTTTTTGCTGACTTTTTATCCCCGGTTTTAATATAAAGATCTGACAATTGAATCATTACTTCAACGTTACCGGGATCTTTTTGCAGAGATCTATTTAGTATGGTAATATTATCTTCATCGGTTCTTTCTTCAGGCGTTTTGTCATCTATTGAATGTATGTGATCCGGAATAATGCTGTGTTCATTGATCCCGTTGATTATGTAAGCCGAAAAAAGTACCGCAATAAAGGCAACTATTAATTTTACCTTATTTTTCTTTAAGAATTCTTCCATAGTTTTTAAATTAATTTTTTTAAAGAAATATTTTTATTATTATTATTAAAAGTATATTTGGGATTGGTATGTTTATTAAATATTCCGTAAAGCACCGGCAGAACTATCAGTGTCAGAAGAGTAGATGATATTAAACCTCCGATAACAACCGTTGCAAGCGGTCTCTGAACCTCAGCGCCTGAGCCTGTTGAAACTGCCATTGGAATAAATCCCAATGACGCGACAAGCGCTGTCATTAATATCGGCCGCAATCTCGATGTCGTACCGGAAATGATTCTATTATGAACATCCGTAACGCCCTCTTCTTCAAGACGGTTGAAATATGCTATCATCACAATTCCATTCAATACAGCAACTCCGAACAACGCAATAAATCCTATCCCTGCTGAAATGCTGAACGGAAGGTCTCTCACAACCAAAGCAAATATTCCGCCTACTACGGCAAACGGAATTCCTGAAAATACCAGAAGTCCCTGCTTGACTGAATTAAATGTTACAAATAATAATGCGAATATGAAAAATAAAGAAACCGGTACAGCAATTAATAGTCTCTGTCTTGCGCTTTCAAGATTTTTAAAAGTACCGCCGTATTCTATGATGTATCCGGGAGGTAATTTCAGCTCCGAATTTATTTTAGATTTCAGCTCATTTACAAAACTTTCAACATCTCTTCCTCTTACATTTCCCTGAATGACAATCCTTCTTTTACCGTTGTCTCTTGTAATTTCCGCCGGTCCTTCTTTTACATCAATATCCGCCAGCTCTGACAATGGGATCATTACGTTATCCGGTGAGGATACAAGTATTGTTCTGATTGCATCAATATTGGTTCTGAATTCAGGATCATACTTTACAACAATATCAAATTTTTTATCGCCCTCAAATACAACCCCGGAAGTCTTTCCGCCCAGTGCAGTTTCAATAACGTTGTTGACATCATCAATATTAATACCATAACGGGATATTTTTTCTCTTAGTATTTTGATCTGCAGCTGCGGCAGACCTTCTACCTGCTGAACCGAAATATCCTCAGCTCCCTGCACAGTACCCATTATTGATGCAACCTCATTTCCTTCATCCGACAGAATACTAAGATCATCCCCAAAAATTTTAACTGCAATATCACCTCTTGCACCCGCTATCAGCTCATTGAATCTTAATTCAATCGGCTGTGTAAACGAGAGTCCTATTCCCGGAACAATTGATAATTCTTTTTGAATCTTTTCGATCAGCTCTTCTTTACTTTCGGCAGAGGTCCATTCATCTTTTGGATTTAAAATTACGATCACATCGCTGAATTCCGGACCCATAGGATCTGTAGCGAGTTCAGGGGCTCCGGTTTTTGTTACAACTGTTTTTACCTCCGGAAATTTTTCCACCAATATCTTCTCTATCTGTGTTCCGATGTTTATTGATTCAGTCAGAGATACTCCCGGAAGACGGACGATCTGGTAAGCAAGGTCTCCCTCATCCAGCTTAGGAATGAATTCTCCTCCGAGGCGTGTAAATGTTATTAAACTGATAATCAAAACTATTACTGCTGCACTTACAGTCAATACCTTATTCCTCAAAGCAAATTCCAGTGACGGCTGATAGATCTTTTTCAATATGTTCATGATCTTGTCGGCGATTGTTTCTTTTTCTTTCAAGTCTCTTTTAAGAATCAATGAGCACATCATGGGAACATATGTGATCGAAAGAAGCAATGCTCCGACAAGTGCAAACCCGACTGTAAATGCCATCGGCTTAAACATTTTTCCTTCGATCCCACCGAGTGCAAAGATCGGAAGATAAACAACTATTATTATAAGGACACCGAATATAGCAGATTTAATGATTGCCGTAGAAGATGAATATATCGTTTCATCAAACACTTCTTTGTCTAATGCTTTTTTATTCAAATGTATTTTTGCTGTAAGTGCAACCAATACTGATTCTACTATAATAACAGCTCCGTCAACAATTAATCCGAAATCAATAGCTCCCAGGGACATTAAATTTCCGGATACTTTAAATAAATTCATCATGATGATTGCAAAGAGCATAGATAACGGAATAACAGATGCGACTATAAATCCCGCTCTGAGATTTCCAAGAAGCAACACAAATACAAATATTACAATTATCCCGCCTTCAATCAGATTCGTTTCAACTGTCTTGATTGTATTATCTATCAGGTTTTCCCTGTTGTAAAATTCATCTATTGTAACTCCCGCAGGCAATGACGGCTTTATATCTTCTATTTTTTCGTGAACCCTTTGAGCAACCTCTCTTGAATTTGCACCTTTAAGCATCATTACAATTCCGGCAACAACCTCACCGTTACCGTCCTGTGTAACTCCGCCAACTCTCAAACCTTTCCCGTATTCTATATCAGCTACCTGATTAAGATATATCGGAATTCCATGTTCGGTCTTTACTACAATGTAATTTAAGTCTTCAATCTTTTCTATCAATCCGATTCCCCTGATAGAATACTGATCAGAATTTTTCTCGATAGATCCGCCTCCTACATTACTGTTATTATTTATTACAGCATCATAGATTTCGCGGATTGTCAGATTATAACCTCTTAGTTTGTCAGGGTTTATCAAAACATGATATTGCTGTTCAAATCCGCCGAAGCTGTTAACTTCAGCGACACCTTCTGTTCCAAGTAATTGTTTTTTAACGATCCAATCCTGAATTGTCCTGAGCTCCATGTTATTATAAGTGGTGTCATTACGATTCTCCGGTCTTACTATGTATTGATAAATTTCACCAAGTCCGGTGCTCACAGGAGCCATTTCAGGTTTGCCCAGTCCTTCAGGCATATTCTCTTCCGCTTCCTTCAGCTTTTGAAACACAAGATTCCTTGCAAAGTATGTTTCAACATTGTCCTCAAACACTACGGTTACTACTGATATTCCGAATTTTGAAATAGAACGCATCTCAACTATATCCGGAAGACTCTTCATTGCAATTTCAACAGGGTAAGTTATGAACCTTTCAACTTCAGTCGCGGATAATGTAGGACTGGATGTAATTATCTGTATCTGATTATTAGTAATATCCGGAACTGCGTCTATCGGGAGTTTTATTGCAGAATAAATTCCGAACAAAATAAGTATCAATATTAAAAAACCTATTACTAATTTTTGTTTTATCGAAAAAGCAATGATTTTGTTTATCATAAAATAATTTTAATAAAATAAATACCAACTGTTACAAAAATAACAGTTAATGTAAGCAGCCTTAATTAAAATTAACTTATGCTTTGGGAGGAGGTGAGTCTGATTCTAAAAAGTGATGGAAGAAAAGAGAATGATCATTTTGCGTAAAAGTGGTTTGGATTTTGAAATGGCCTATAGAGAATTTATCGGAAACAGAAGTGACATCGTTGCAGCAAAGGCATACACAAAAAGGTGAACACAAATCATCACAATGTTCATTTTCCGGGGAAGCCTGTTCAATATGAAGTTTATCATTCGGCATGCATGTTCCAATTGTGCAGACATCCGCGCACGGAATTAAAGCCAGAAATAAAATGTAAACTGTAAATATTTTGGAAAGGTATTTTTTCACTATGCAAATATAGTTTTCTGAGTCTATTTAAACAACGGAATAAAAATCTTACCGTTAATTTTTGCACATCCGTCCAAAACGATTTTAAATTTACTTATAAACTTTTATTCAACTGAAAAATCAAAATAAAATGTAAGCAGCATTGAAGCAACCCCACCATGCCTTCCCCTTTGAAAAAAAGGGGAGGGTTCAATACTCAATACTCAATACTCAATACTCAATACTCAATACTCATTGTCAAATAACTATCTCCCTCTGAAATTCACCCTGTTTCTGCAGATACAATTTCCAGAACTCTTCCGCGATCAGTTCAGGAGCATACTTTGTATCAGGTTTTACAAACCCGGTCACTGTTACCGTTGCTGCATGAATTCCTTTTGGTTTCAGATCAGCATAAAGACTTTGCGATAAATTTCTAATTCCGGCTTTCCCGATTGCAAGCGACGTGTAGATAGGAAAAGGTTCAATTGCTAACCCGCCGCCGGTGAATAATAATGTACCCTCTTTTTTTTCCAGCATTGAAGGTAAAACCTGCTGTGCGGAAAGCAAAGCACCCGCGACATTTACTTTGAAATCGTTTATCACATCATTGTATTTCAAATCCATAGGCTTACCTTCACGAAACGAGAACACATTGTAGTGCAGGACATTTGTTTTTCCGAAATCCGAATGGATTTTTTTGAACGCGCCTACAAGAGAATTCTCATCACCGGCATCCGCGGTGATCTGGTAAGTTTCAACTCCAAGTTTATCAAACTTTGATTTATAATCTGCAAGACGCTGTTCATTTCTGGCGATCATTGCAATGGCAAATCCTTCCCTGCCAAATTTTTCAGCTACTGCATTGCTGATTCCCGGACCCATTCCTACTACGGTCAATATTTTTTTGTTCATGTTATATTTTATGTTTTATAAAAACTTTTTCTTCTGTCTTTGAATAAATTATTGTTTTGTGTAATATTCTTATTCAATGCATCCTCAGGATTTATCTCAACAATACAGACTTCATCTTTGTCAGGACTTCCTTTACACAAATACTCTCCAATAGGAGAAACCATTACGCTTTCTCCGGTAAAACCTAGCTCAGTCTTTTCACGAACATCTTTACCGGTCCGGTTTGCCGTAATCGTGAAAACCCTGTTCTCCAGAGCTCTGGTAAACATCGCCCGCTGACAATATGACATCACTAAATTCGAAGGATGACAAATGATCTGTGCGCCTTTTAATGCAAGTGTCCGCGCGGTTTCAGGAAAAAACCAGTCGAAACAGATCATCATTCCGATTTTGACAGTACCGGATTTCGGATCGCTTATTTCATAAACCTCAGGAGATTTATTACCCGGCGTGAACCATAACTTCTCAGTGTCAAATAAATGAATTTTTCTGTAAGTAAAAATTTTTCCGTCAGGACAAACCAGTACAGAAGAATTATAAAATTTACTCCCTGCTCTTTCACAAATTCCTGATACGAGATATGCATTTTTCTCCGAACTTATCTTCTTTAATGCCCGGCAAAAAATCCCGTCACCAATTTTTTCGGAAAGTTCTTTCAGCTCATTTTTATCTGTGAACAAATATCCTGAATTGGCAAGTTCGGGCATCACAAGAAGATCAAATTCTTTATCCCGGATCAGTTCCTTTATCTTCGATATGTTTTCTTCGGGCTTTCCGAACTGCGGCTGAAACTGTAAGTAACCGGCTTTCATATATTATTTCTCTTTAATTGTTCTGAAGCAAATGAACCAAGGCTGTCTCGACAGCTTTTCATATGCATCAGGAAATTTTCCCTGCATTCTGCAACCGGCATCGGCTCCAGCACTTCGTCAATCCTGAAATCACATTCTTTCAGTGTTCTAAAAATTTCAGACAGAGGTCTTTTGTAAGAGCTCATCTCAATACCATATGATTTCCATTCCTCGCTGATCAGCTCGGTTTCAAAATAATTACCGTCCGGATATAAACTGCACATTGCAACCGGATGATCTGTAGAAAAAACCAAAACTCCGTTCATCTTTAAAACACGGTTGAATTCACTGAAAAGCAGCTGCCAGTCTTTTATATAGTGAATTACCATAGAACTAATTACGACATCGAATTCTTCATCTTTAAGCTGCTCTAAAGGTAGGTTAAGATTAGCTTTCAGTACTCTTGCGCTGATGCCGACCTTTTCCTCAGCAAGTTTTATCATTTCATCGCTGTAATCAATTGCAGTGACATCAGCACCTTTATTGACAAGCCACTCCGAATATTTACCGGGACCGCACCCGGCATCCAGAACTTTTTTACCCGTTACATTTGGAAGTAATGACAAAGTAGCAGGTCTTTCGTATAAAGCGTTATGGGAATTGTATTCTATTTTATTCGAATAGCTTTGAGCAAACTCTTTGTCGTTATAAACTTCAAGTGACAAAGTATCAAGATTTGGAATTATATTTTTTGTATTTTTAGTCAACTTGTTATTCGTTAATCGGAAATCGTTATTCGGAAATTGGACCTTCATTTTTTGGAAAAGGAATTTCAAAAGTGAAACATAAATCCCAAATCCGAAATCCCAATTTCCAAATTG
Organism: Ignavibacteria bacterium; assembly: GCA_016710985.1. Taxonomy (GTDB): domain Bacteria; phylum Bacteroidota; class Ignavibacteria; order Tepidaquicellales; family Tepidaquicellaceae; genus JAGPCH01. Next base: position 172,401 of record JADJTX010000009.1, on the reverse strand, counting down.
ACTTAAATTACTTTATTAATTTTCAATCAACAATTATAAAAACAGGTGTGACTGTTCAAATGAAATTTATTTCTGGAAAATTTAAATCGGACTTAAGACTTGCATCGGAAATTGTCTGGATCATTTATTCAGTAATTGTTCTTGGAATTGTTTTGATAACTTTCTTTGTCCCCGAAACATTATTAAACATATCACCGGTATGTATTAGCAAAAGCCGGTTCGGAACGGAATGTTTTATGTGCGGAATGACAAGAGCTTTTACCGAAATATCAAAAGGTAATTTTCATAATGCCGATGATTTGAATAATTTCAGCATATACCTGTTTGGTCTGTTCATCCTGAATTCATTATTTTTCATTTATTACCTGCATAAAAATTTAAGAACTTTAACAAATTCAAAAAATATGTTCCATATTTCAAAAAACTAAAAACTAAAAAAATGCAATTCTTAAGTTTGATCTGGGGAATACTGGCGGTCGTCGGAATGTTAATCGGATTTATTCCATGCCTCGGCGCTTACAACTGGATAAATATCCCCTTCGCTGCAGTAGGTTTAATTATCAGCATCATCAGCGTTGTAAATGCTAATCCGGGTGAGTCGAAAGGCTCAGGAACTGCCGGTTTAATAATGTGCCTTGGCGCATTGATCTTCGGTGCTATCCGATTGGCTATTGGCGGCGGAATATTTTAAAGATTAATTCTTTCCGTTAATTCTAATTTAAATTTGAAATTATGAAAAAGTTAACTTTATTTTTTTTCATTTTAATTTCCTCCATTGGATTTTGCAAAGATCCGGATTCTGATTTTGAATCTCTGATGAATAAATTTATTGATGAGTATTTGCATCAGAACCCGCAGACTGCTGTATATCTTGGAATTCATGAATACGACGGAAAAATTTCTGATTACAGTATGGCATCAATTAATTCTGAGCTTGACTGGGCTGAAGATTATCTGAAAAAGCTTTCCGAAATTGATCCCGGGAGTCTGAGCAAAAACAATTACGTAAATTACAAAATCTTACTCAGTGATATCAAAAGCACTATTTTTCTCTGAAAGATAGAAGATCATTTATAAATAATCCCATGACTTATGCCGGAGTGATCGATGTTAATATTTACATTTCAAGGGACTTCGCACCGATAGAAGACAGAATACGTTCGATCATAGCTATTGAAAAGAAATCACCTGAGATTTTTTCGGCAGCAAGAAATAATCTTGCAGAAATTCTTCCACTCCCTTATATAACGACTGCGATCAGTATTGCACAGGGAAGCGCGGATTTTTTAAGTAAAGATCTTATAGAAGCATTAAAGGACGTGAAGAATGAGGCTCTGATGGCTGAGTTCAATAATGCAAATAATCTGGCAATAAAAGAGCTTAATGATTATGCCGAATATCTTGAACAAAAAAAACTGCCGAAAGCTAATGATAGTTTCAGCTTAGGAAGAAATTTATATGTTAAGATGCTTGAACAGGAAATGATTTCAATGACTCCGGAAGAAATTCTTGAGTACGGAAAAGCAATGCTTAAACAAGAGCAACAGCTTTTCGGTGAAACAGCTAAACTTATTGATCAGAGCAAGAAAGCAATTGATGTTTTCAAGGACATTCAGAAAGATCATCCCACAGCCGTCAGCTTAATTCCAGATACGGAAAAAAATACCGAAGCAATCCGCCAGTTTCTCATAGACAATGACATTGTGACAATTCCATCCGAAGTGAGAGTCATAATAAAAGAAACTCCGCAGTATGCCCGCGCAACAAGCTTTGCATCAATGGATACTCCGGGACCTTTTGAAAAATCAAAACAGGCTTATTACTATATTACTCCGGTTGAAGACAGCTGGAGTGAGGATCAGAAAGAAGAATGGCTGTCTGCATTTAATTTTTATACAACTGATGTCGTCACGATTCATGAAGCTTATCCGGGACATTACGTTCAGTTCCTTCACGTCAATGCTTCACCTGTTTCAAAGCTTCAGAAGATTTTGGGAAGCTATGCATTCTCGGAAGGATGGGCTCATTATACTGAACAGATGATGGTCGAGGAAGGATTTGGTAAGAATATTGATGAAATCACCGCTGCAAAATATAAACTTGCAACGCTTGACGAATCATTGCTTAGGTACTGCCGTCTCTGTGTTTCAATAATGATGCATACACAGGGTATGACAGTTGAAGAGGGAACACAGTTTTTTATGGACAATTGTTATTATGAAAGAAAACCGGCGGAATCAGAGGCTATGCGCGGAACATACGATCCGGGATATCTTTATTACACTTTAGGAAAATTAATGCTGCTGAAATTAAGAGAAGATTACAAAGTTCAGGAAGGATCCAACTATTCACTTAAAAATTTTCACGATACAGTTTTAAAATACGGTTCTCCGCCGATCCCTTTGCTGAGAGAAATTATACTCTCCGATAAAAATACCTGGAAAGAGATTTTATGGAAAGAGATTTTATAGTTGATAATTGATAGTTGATAATTGATAGTTGATAATTGATAGTTGACAGTTAATAATTGACAGTTGGTAGTTGATAGTTGACAGTTGATGTATATCAATAAAAAAAATTAACTACTAACCATTAACCATTATTAACCATTAACCATTAACCATTAACCATTAACCATTAACTATTAACTGTTAACTGTTAATTGTCTTCCGGTTCAGGCAGCTCCAGTATCTTTATATCTCCGATTGCATTTCCGGCAATGCCTTTGATCGAACCGTGCATTGCACCGGTACTCATTAAAACTTTTCTGATCTGTTTTTCTCTCGAACTCCAGATCTTCTCCATTGCTATCTTCTCTTTATTCAGATCATTCAACATTCCGTGAAATGCTTCAACAATCGTTTCAACCTGCTGAGAAAATTCACTGCTAGTCACGTAATTATACAGCATCTCCATCTTATCGCCTTTATTTTCCTGAACGGATTTTACCGAATGTGTCATGATAAGCATTTCTCTTAAGACAAATGCCAGACTCTTGATTTCCTGAAAGTCACATATCCAGACTCCATGTTTCAGACCGAACCTGTCCATGTCCGGGGGCATTGCTTCAGTGACAATTACTGCTATCTCTGCCTGCTGTGTCTTCTGATCTTCCTTCAGCTTCTCAATCCATTTGTCGCTGAAAGCCTGTGTCCTCTTGCTTTCATATATTATCTTTCCGCAATCCTGCTGAAGATTATTTCTGACTATCTGAACAGCGTCAGCGCCTCTCTGTCCTTTCTTTATTTCAGTAATTTTATCAAACGGAAAATTACTTGTCAGAAAATATTCGATCGCAAGCTCCTGAATCTCACCCTGCAATTGCTGTGACCGCTGCTCGGCTTTTTTCTTAAGTTCATCTATGGATCTTTTTTGATCCTCAAGCATCTTTTCATATTCCCGGATTTTAAGCTCATTTTTCTCCTGTTCAAGTTTTATTGCTTTATCCCTGATTTCCTTTTCCCTGTCAAGCAATTGCCTTTCGAGATTAATTTTCAGCTGCTCTTCCCTGTCCCTGGCTTCCCGCTGCTGATTGAGCATGTCAATTTCTTTTCTCTTAAGTTCATCTATGGATTTCTTCTGGCTGTCCAGCATTTTTTCAAATTCATGTTCTTTTTCCTCTAATGTCCTGTGTGCTTTTTCCTGTATCTCTTTTGCACGTTCCCGCATTTGTTTTTCCATTTCCATCCGAAGCTGCCCTGCCTGCTCTGTTAGCTCATTTTCCTTTCTGAGCAATTCTTCCTCTCTCTTATTCTTTGCATCGATCATTTTTCTTTGCTCATCAAGTTTCTTTTCATATTCCAGTCTCAGTAAATCACTCTTTTCCTTTTCGGATTTTTGAGTTTTCTCTTCGGCTTCCTTTACCTTATCAAGCATCAACTTTTCCATTTCCGTTTTTAACTGTTCGGTATGATCTCTGAGATCACGCTCCCTGTTCAGGAGTTCATTCTCTTTTTTATTCTTGGCATCAATTAGTTTTTTCTGCTCTTCAAACTTTTTTTCATACTCAAGTTTCAGGGCTTCACTTTTTTCCAGTTCGCTCTTTAGTGTGCTCTGTTCGGCTTCCCTTACTTTACTGATCATTTGTTTCTCCATCTCGATCTTTAGTTTTTCAGCCTGTTCCCTCAGTTCAAGCTCTCTGTTCATCATCACAGCTTCTTTTTTGTTCTTTTCATCAAGGATCTTTCTCTGCTCTTCGAGCTTTTTTTCATACTCAAGTCTTAATGCTTCGCTTTTTTCCTGTTCAATTTTTTTGGTTTTTTCTTCAGCTTCTTTAGCTCTGTCTTTGATCTGTTTTTCCAGTTCGATCCTGACCTGTTCGGCGTGTTCTATGAGCTCGCGTTCTTTGGTTTTCATCTCAATTTCTTTTCTGTCAAGATCTGCAATTACTTTTTTCTGATCTTCAAGCTGCTGCTCGAATTCACGCTGCTTCAGTTCGCTTTTTTCCTGCTCACGCTTTACAGCCCTTGCTTCAATTTCCCTGGCTTTATCAAGCATCTTTTTTTCCACATCGATCTCGAGCTGATCTGCTTTATCCTTAAGCTGTCTTTCCTTATTAAGTATCTCCACCTCTTTTTTCTTAAGCTGAAGATTCTCTTTGGTTTTCATTTCACTGTCCTGCTTAATCTTCAGTATCTCAAATTCCAGATCTTTTTTTGCTTTAAACTCAGACTCTTCCTTTATCTTAGCCCGTTCCTGTAAAAGCTTTGTTCTTATAATATCATCCTGTTCCTCTTTGAGTTTTTTGACTTTAAGCATTTCACCTTCAATGGCAACTTTTTTTTCATTAATGACAGAAAGCTCTTTTGAAAGTTTTTCCGTGTATTCCTTTTTTAATTCTTCTTCGGCCTTATGCTTAAAGACCTCATCTACATCTATATCGGCTCCGCAGTTAGGACATTTGATTTTTGTTTTGGTCATTTGTACTTTTTCTTAGTTTGTTTTACAACTTACTTACTACCTCACAAAAATAAAATCCCATAAAACCTGATTTTAAAACACTTTTATTTTGAACAGCGATGTTTTTGTCTCTCACAGATTACACAGATGTTCACGGATTTAAATCCTGAATTGTTCTTTTGAATAATTGTGAACTTCTTGCTCACGGATTTTAAATCTTGAATTATTCTTTCCAACAATTGTGAATATCTTTGTTAAATATTTAAGACTGTATCTGAGAAAATCTGTATAATCTGTGAGAAAATGGATTTCCCAAAGCATAAAAAAATATGCCTTCCGGACTTTTTAATAAATTCTTATGTTAAGCTAATCAAAATATCTTATGCACCGAAATATAATTTACTCATTTCTGATCATTTATACATTTCTCTCCGGGATCAATTCATCCAACGCACTTGCAAGTGATGATAAGACAAGAGTAATCATCATCGGAACAGTTCACCAAAGCACATATAGCTTTGATTCGGATACTTTGATCAATATCTTTAACAAGATAAATCCGGATGTCATTCTGGTTGAATGCGACAGTTCGTATATGACCTCAGACTTCAGGCTCAAAGATCACATAAAATATTTATTCCCTGAAACTATGGCAATAACCGAATACAGCAAGTCAAAGTCAGTAGAGCTCAGACCGTATGATATTAACGGAAGGGATATTTTTCTTAATGATTACAGAAGACGAAAAAATAAAAGAAATTTATTTAGTGATATATATACACTGACCCGGAATGACAAACTAAACAATGAATCAATTGATATCCTGAACAAAGTACTTTCTATGATGAGCATTACCGACAAAATGGCAAATTCAACAGTTTCTTATATGAATAGTCCGGAAGGAAGCATTAATATAGATACAATTAATTACTATTCATATGCCGGACTGGACAGGCTTATTGAATCTACTCCTGAACTAACTGATTACAGATCTTACTGGGATGACGAGCATAATTACTGGCAAAAGAGAAATGATGTAATGATAGAAAATATTCTTAGCCATATGAGACAGTTCGAGAGAAAAACTATAGTTGTGCTGTGCGGATTCTCTCATAAAAATATTTTAAAAGAAGGACTTCTTACGAAAGGAATTGAGAATTCAGTGGTTAAAGAATTCTGGGAAAAATAAAATCCATATCTATGTATAAAATAAAAATAATATTCTTTGCACTACTGCTGTTGTCTGCCGGTAATGATCAATTGTTTTCAATACAGACGGATAAAGATACAGAATTATTTATCATCGGGACAGTTCACGAAAGCACTGAAGCATTCAATTCAGATACTCTGCTGAACATATTTAATAAAATTAAGCCTGATGTCATATTGGTTGAGTGCGATACATCTTACATGACTCCGGAGTTTAAGCTCAAGGAGGATATCGAATACATGTTCCCCGAGACAATTGCCATTACAGAATATTCAAAAAATAATCCCGTAAAGCTAAGACCTTATGACATTAACGGAAGAGATGTCTTTCTCGATGATCCTGAAAGACAATCGTATCAGTATAATTTCTTCAATGAGATCTATACGCTAAATGAGAATAAGGAATTTGAGCCGGATGCTCAGACGCTTTATGATAAAATTCAATCAATGACAGTTCTCGCCGGGGAAATGTCTAACGCCCGCGCGTCATACATTAACAGTGCTGAAGGGAGTTCAGGAATTGATACGATAAATTATTACACCTATGACGGTATGAAAAAACTTATTGAACAAACACCGGTACTTTCAAAATATGAATCTTACTGGAAGGATGAATATGAATTTACGAACAAAAGAAATGAAACCATGCTTAAGAATATTCTTCGTTTTAAAGAGAAGTTTACCGGAAAAAGAATAATTGTTCTGTGCGGTTTTGCACATAAGAATTATTTGAAAAGAAATTTAAATGACGTAGCCGCTAAGGAAGAACTTCTTGTAAAGGAGTACTATGAATATTGAGTCCAGTTTTTTAACATTGAACCATAGAAACGTAAAGTGTTTAAATTATTTCTAATTATTTTGCTCCGTGCCTCGGTGGCTCTGTGTTGAAAAAATAATTTTGTTAAAAATTTTCCACGATCTCTCTTCCAAACTGTGAGCAGCTGACTTCCGTTGCACCGACCATCTGACTTACAAAATCAAAAGTAACTTTCTTACCGGCAATAGCTCCGCGGACACCTCTGTCTATCATTTCCGCGGCTTCTTTCCAGCCGAGATAATTCAGCATCATCATTCCGGATAAAACCAGTGAAGAAGGATTAACTTTATCAAGACCTGCAAAATAAGGGGCTGTCCCGTGCGTAGCTTCAAATACTGCACTGCCTGTAATGAAATTAATATTGCCTCCGGGAGCAATTCCGATTCCTCCGACCTGCGCTGCTATTGCATCCGAAAGATAATCACCGTTCAGATTTGTTGTTGCGATAATGTCAAAATCTTCAGGGTCTGTTAAAACTTTCTGTAATGTATTATCGGCTATTGCATCTTTAATCAGTATTTTTCCGGCTCTCATTGCATCATCCCTTTCCCGGTTCGCAGCTTCTGTTCCGCTTGACTTGTGGGTTCTCTCCCATTGCATCATTGTGTAGATTTTTTCACCAAATAATTCCTCGGCGATCTCATAACACCAGTTCCTGAATGAGCCGGAAGTGTATTTCATTATATTTCCTTTGTGTACAATAGTAATGGACTTACGGTTATGTTCAATTGCATATTTCACCGCAGCTATCATCAGTCTCTGTGAGCCGACTCTTGAAATTACTTTAAGTCCCAGACCAACTTCAACTTCATCCGTTTCAGGAAGACCTTCCGCTTTGAGAAAATCATTTGTCTTCTCAAGCGTTCCGAATCTTATCTTTTCAAACCTTTCCGGAAATTTTTCCTTTATAAATTCCATAAGGATTTTGTTATCTTCTTCTCCCGCCTTAAACTCAATACCGGCATAAGTATCTTCAGTATTTTCCCTGAAAATTACCATATCAACTTTATCCGGTCTTCTCAATGGAGTTTCAATTCCGCCGTAATATTTTACCGGACGAAGGCAAACATACAGATCAAGCTTCTGTCTTAGAGCAACGTTGATCGAACTTATGCCTTTCCCAATTGGCGTTGTCAACGGACCTTTTATTCCGACAAGATATTTTTCAAATGCCCTGACTGTTTCTTCAGGAAGCCATTCACCGGTTTTGTGAAAAGCTTTTTCTCCTGCGAGAACTTCAACCCATTCTATTTTTCTTTTTCCGTTATATGCTTTTTCAACTGCCGAGTCAAATACGTATTTGGAAGCACTCCAAATCTCAGGACCGATCCCGTCACCTTCAATGAAAGGTATTACAGGATAATCCGGAACATTCAGACTTCCATTTTCAACTGTTATAATATTTCCCATTTTTGTTTTGAATTAATAAAAGTAAATTTACTCATAAATGAAATTTTGTTAAATGCTATATATCATCCTTTTTAACAATCCTAACTTTACAATTTGAAAGACATACAGGACGAATCAGTATTTCCTAAAGAGAGGCTGGCAGCGTTATGCGACGGTATTTTTGCTATCACAATGACACTGATGATACTGGATTTAAAAGCTCCGGATAATATTCCAAATAACCTTGCCGGTGAAGAACTTCCAGCAGCAATATATAATCTTCTGCCTTCCATTGAAGCCTATGTAATAAGTTTTTTCGTTCTTGGAATATTCTGGGCGAGACATCAGCTGCAGTTTAATTTTTTCGAATCTGTTGACCGGGTGGTCATAATGCTGAACATACTTTTCCTTCTGCTGATCGGCTTTGTCCCTTTTACGGTTGGATTAAAAAAAGACTATCCGATGGTCCAGTTTCCTTTCATACTTTACGTATCTAACCTGACCTTAATATCACTGATACTGACCATTCAGTGGGAATACGCCATGAAGAAAAAATTCATAATCAAAGATGAACTGAGTTCATTGTTAAGAAAAAGATTTTTCATTATGTCAGTGATGCCAATTGTAATTTTTGTTTCGGCTTTTATAGTTTCCTTTTTTCATGTAAGGCTGGCTTTCTTAATGATATATCTGTTTCCTATATTTTATATTCTTTCGAAAAGGCTTGTGAAGGAATAGCAGCTTGTTAAATGTTTAAAACTGCTCTAAGAGTAAATGACATTAATGGATTTTTAGAAGTCTCTGCTTACTTATTGAACTCCATACACCCAACGAACTCCATACACTCAACGCACTCCATACACTCGACACACTCTACGTACTCAAACATACTCAAACTTTGCAGTAAAATGCCTCAAAAACTTCGGCTCTTCAATTATCTTAAATCCTCTCGCCGAATCTTTATCCTCAATTAACTTTTCAAACACTTCTATTACATATTCAATATGGCTTTGTGTATAAACTCTTCTCGGAATCGCAAGCCTGACGAGTTCATTTGGAGCCGGTATTAGTTTGCCTTTATCATCATATTTACCAAACATAACTGAACCTATCTCGACTGAACGGATTCCGCCTTTTATATAAAGTTCACATACAAGCGACTGACCGGGATACTGATCAACGGGTATATGCGGATAAAAAGCTTTTGCATCCAAATAAACTGCATGTCCGCCTATAGGCCATATCAGAGGGACACCCATATTGTAAAGTTTTTCACCGAGATATTCAGTGCTCCGGATCCTGTAGCGAAGATAATCAGCGTCAAACACTTCTCTTAATCCGATTGCAATCGCTTCCATGTCACGTCCTGAAAGTCCGCCGTAAGTTACAAAACCCTCAGTAATGATAAGCAGATTTGTGCATTCATCGGATAAGTGTTGTTCCTTCAGCGCAAGAAATCCGCCCATATTCACAAGTCCGTCCTTCTTTGCGCTCATAATGCATCCGTCAGCCAGTGAAAACATTTCCTGTGCAATTTGCCTGTATGTCTTATCTTCAAATCCTGTCTCCCGGTGCTTTATGTAATAAGAATTTTCAGCAATTCTGCAGCAGTCAAGAAAGAAATTTACTTTGTAGTTCCTGCATATATCCGCGATCTGTTTTGCATTCTCCATGCTGACCGGCTGTCCGCCTCCGCTGTTATTTGTAACAGTAAGAATCACACCGCCGATATTTTCCCTTCCGTATTTGTTGATCAGCTCTTCAAGTTTTTTTGTATCCATATTTCCCTTGAAAGGATGATACGCCATCGGCTCCTGTGATTCCGCAATGGGAATATCTATTGCTTCAGCTCCGGAGAATTCTATGTTAGCCCGGGTAGTATCAAAGTGTGTATTGCTGATGAAGACTTTTCCTTTACCGCCGAGATAACCGTAAAGTATCCTTTCTCCCGCCCTGCCCTGATGAGTCGGCAATATATGTTCAAATCCCGTGAGATCTTTTATCTCAGCTTCCATTTTCAGCCAGCTCTTTGAACCGGCATACGCTTCATCGCCGTCAAGTATTGCTGACCATTGTTTTGAGCTCATTGCGGAAGTTCCGCTGTCAGTAAGAAAGTCAATAAGTACATATTCCGAGTGTAGCTGAAACGGATTATAGTGTGCGTCTTTAAGATATTTTATCCTTTGCTCCTCTGATGTAACGCTTAACGGTTCTACTGATTTGATCTTGAACGGCTCGAATATTGTTTTGAAATCCATGTCTGTGTATTTTATTGTTTAAATTAATTCTTATACAAAAATACACATACTTGAACTTGCGCTGTATGATTTAAGTCATAAAAAGTGATTTTATTTTTTTGTTTGATGATTGGTGATTTTTTAAGCTGGATTTATTTTTATGAATTAGTGATAGAGGGATATAGAATTTGGGATTTGGGAATTCGGATTTGGAATTTATAAATCTAAGGGAAGTCAGATAACAACATCTTTTTCCTTTAACATACTCGACGATGAACATTTATCAACCAATTAACTAATCAACCAATTAACCAATCACCAATTAACTTTCATCAGCAAATACTTTGATTTTGGAAACGATTTTGTCTATTTTTGTTTTAAAATAAATTCAATACAAGTAAATGCCATTAAGACACAAATCAGCTCAGAAAAGAGCAAGACAAACAATCAAGAGAACCGAAAGAAATAAGAAAGTTAAAGCTTTATTAAAAGGATCCACTAAAAGGGTTTTGGAAATAAAGGATAAGGCAGGAGCCGAATTAGAATTGCGAAAGACTGTTGCTGTAATTGACAGAGCAGCTGTTAAAGGGATCATTCATAAGAACAAAGCCGCTAATCAAAAGTCAAAACTTGCAAAACATATAAATAAACTCGGTAAATAATTTTAATTTTGTCTAAATAAAAAAGTCTGCTGATGCAGACTTTTTTATTTATTGAGATAAGAAATTTTATATTCGGTATAAACCTTTAAAGCATTCAGAAATTCAGTCCACCCGCTGCAGTTGGCAAATGCGCTTTTTACACCGGCTTCATCACCCTCCCATCCGGTTTCTTTGATCTTCAATTTTACCTTCCCCTTACTTTCTTCAAAAATAAATTCTGAACGGATGCGGTAATCAACATTCGAACCGTTCCATTCAAATACTATTTTTTCATTCGGATAGACTTCAAGCACGTTGATCAGCGCCGCTTCTTGACCCCATACCCACAGTACTTCACCGCCCTTATCAAGATCCCTTCGTGCATCGGTAGTAAAATACTTTTTCACATTTTCTCCTTTGCAGACATTGTTCCAGACAGTTTCAATATCGGCTTTGATGACTATACCGACAGTAAAATTGATATTACTCGGACAGGATTTTTCAAAAAGTGCGTTGAAGTTATACTTTATCATAATGAATTATTTTTTAAAGCTATTACTTCAATTTCAACTTTTGCATCCAGCGGAAGCCCCAAAACAGCAACGGTGCTTCTAGCAGGATATGAGCTTTGAAAGAATTCCTTGTATGCTTCATTCATAGCAGCGAAGTCTTTCATGTCTCTCAGAAACACCATGGTCTTTATTACATTTTCGGGAGATGAGCCGTTATCGGTGAGTATGTTCATTAAATTTTCCAGCGCTTTCTTCGTCTGTTCTTTGACATCATCAGAAACCAGTTTCCCGTCCAGCCCAAGACCGACCTGCCCGGAAGTGAATATTAAATTATCAAAGCCTACTGACTGAGAATATGGGCCAATCGGTTGCGGAGCTTTATCTGAAAGAAGAATTTTTTTCATAAAGTATTTTAAGTTACGAGTTACGAGTTATGAGTTACGAATTACGAGTTACAAATTACGAATTACAAATTACGAATTACAAATTACGAATTACAAATTACGAGTTGCGAATTACGATAATACTATTAACCATTGACTACTCAAGACCCACTACCCAATACCCGTTACTCAAGACTCACCGTTCACACTTCTCCGTAATTCTCTCAAGATCATTATTCGAATAATAATCAATCACAATTTCTCCTGAAGACTTAGTCTTTCTGTTAATTTTTACTTTCGTCCCGAAATAATTTCTCAGCTTATCTTCTATATTTTGAATATACGGATCATATATTTCACCGAGATTAGCTTTTTTCTTTCTTTGTTTCTTTGCGGAAGTTTTTGTGATCTCTTCGAGATTTTTTACAGTGATATTTTCATTAATAATTCTCTTCCATAAAACTAACTGGTCTTCAAGGTTATCCACACGTAAAAGCATCCGGGCATGAGCTTCGGTTATTTCATTCCTTCTCAATGATACTTTTATCTCAACAGGCAATTTCTGCAGTCTTAAAAAATTCGCTACAGTGCTTCTTTGTTTTGAAACCTTCTCGGCGATCTGCTCCTGTGTGAGATTATAATCTTCGGCTAGTTTTCTGTAAGAATCCGACAGCTCCATCGGATTAAGATCTTCGCGCTGAATGTTTTCTATTAATGCAAGTTCAAGTAAGTTTTCATTTGTATTATTTATGTCGGCAGGTTTTTCGTAAATGTAAGCGGGGACTTTTTCGAGAGAGATCAATTTTACTGCACGCAATCTTCTTTCGCCGGATATTAATATAAAATCATCTCCGTCTTTTTTTACCGTTATGGGCTGTATCAATCCGTTCTGACGAATGGAATCCGCCAGTTCATTTAATTTTTCCTGATCAAAATCTTCTCTCGGCTGTGAAGGATTAACCTTTATCTTAGCCACCGGAATCTCATTAATGCTGTTCCTTACAGTATCTTCAACTACATTCATATCAACATTCTTCTCTGTGAAAATTGCAGACAGACCCTTACCTAATACAGATGATTTGTTATCCATAAATTAGTTTTCACCTATTTTTATATCGCTGTTTTGCTCCAAAGTATTTACCTGAGGTTCATCAGACGGAATAGCATGCCCGTTGCGTTTGAGAAACTCTTTGCCTAATTCGAGATAATTCATTGAACCCGTGGATGACGGGTCATACATAATAATAGGCTTTCCGTAGCTTGGTGCTTCGCCGATCTTTACATTCCGGAAGATCTTTGTAGTAAAAACTTTTTCTCCGAAAAATTTTCTCAGTTCAGATTCTATCTGATTTGATAACTTAAGCCGCGAATCAAACATTGTAAGCAGGTATCCTTCAATGTTAAGATTCGGATTAAAGACATTTTTAACGTTCTTTATTGTATTCAAAAGCTGCGACAATCCTTCCAGTGCATAATATTCGCACTGAACCGGTATCAGAAGCGAGTCGGCTGCAGTAAGCGCATTAACAGTTATAAGTCCCAGTGAAGGCGGACAGTCTATGAAAATATAATCATATGAGTTGGAAAAATTACTGTCGTTAAGAAAATTTAAGATCTTATTTTTCAGAATGCTTTCTCTAGACGGGATTTCCACCAGTTCAAGTTCGGCAGCAACTAAATTAATATTCGAGCTGATCAGATCAAGATTATTTACCTGTGTCTTTTTAATGCACTCGCTGATCGTCCTGTTAGAAATGAATAATTCATACGTAGAATGTCCGTCAATCTTCGCTTCAAGACCAATGCCCGAAGTAGCATTCGCCTGGGGATCCGCATCTATGAGTAAAACTCTTTTATTGTTTGATGCAATGGAAGCTGAAAGATTAATGGCAGTTGTTGTTTTCCCGACCCCGCCTTTTTGATTCGATATTGAAATTATTTTTGTCAAATATAATTGAACTATGAATAAATGATTTGAAGAAAAATCTTAATGAACTTAATAAACTCACTGAACTATAAAAATTCAACGAACTCAACGAACTCAATAAACTCAATGAACTCAATGAACTCAATGAACAATCTACAGACTAAGCTTCTCCTGGCTTTCATTAAATAGCACTTCCTCCCGATGGATTCTATCTTTCTCTTGAAATCATGTACATCTGCTTTTATAACTTCAAATGTATTATAGTGAATCGGAATTACTGAATCCGCATTTAAAAATTCAGCCGCTTTTACGGCATCATCAACACCCATTGTAAAATTATCACCGATAGGCAGAAATGCATAATCGATCTTGTTTGTCTCACCGATCAGTTTCATGTCATAAAAAAGCGCTGTATCGCCGGCATGAAAGATTGTTTTCTCCGGAGTGTGTATAAGTATACCTGCCGGATCACCGGCGTAAGTTCCGTCAGGAGTGGAAGATGAATGATGAGCAATGGTCAGTTTGACTTTTCCAAAAGGAAACTGATATGCACCTCCCAGATTCATTGCATGTGTTTTCACACCTTTTGACTCGAGATAATTCGCCAGTTCAGCTGTGGCAATAACTGTTGCATTGTTTGACTTTGCAATTTCCGGCGTACTTCCGAAATGATCAGCGTGCCCGTGAGTCAAGATAATGTAATTACATTTTGCATCCGCTAATTTTATGTCACAGAGCGTATTTCCAATTATGAACGGATCAATTAAAATAATGTGTTCATTTATATGCAATTCTGCAAATGAATGCCCGTGATATATAATTTTTAACATGAATTCTAATTAAACTCGTGCAAATTACCATTATTAAGGTTGTAATTCAATTTATTAAATTAAACTGGTCAATGAGCAATGAACAATGAACAATGAGCAAGGAGTAATGAGTAGTGAGCAATGAGTAATGAGTAATTTAATAAAGATTTATTTCTCATTGTTCATTGTTCATTGCACATTGTTCATTGTTCATTGCACATTGTTCATTGCTAATTGCGAAGTAACTTTTTACTTAGAGCGAAATGAATTATATTGTGTTATAAACCTAATATATTTTAAAAATACATGTCGAAAATACTTAAAGAAAAACTCTCCTCACAAATACCCGCATTAAGAGAAGAAGCAAAATCAATTATAAAGAATCATGGCGGCAAGGTCATTGACAGCGTTGTAATTGATCAGCTTTTCGGCGGGATGAGAGGGATCAAAGGATTAATTTGTGATACATCTTCCGTCGGTCTGGATACAGGACTTATAATAAGAGGAGTTCCGATCCTCGAGCTTACGGAAAAATTACCGGAAGAAATATTTTATCTTCTTCTTACCGGCGAGCTTCCGGATGAAAAAGCTCTTAAAGAGTTTCAGGATGATCTTCACAAAAGAGATGAAGTCCCGGCTTATGTCTGGGATGTTTTAAACGCCATGCCAAAGGATTCGCATCCGATGGTGATGTTCAGTACTGCCATTCTTGCAATGGAGAAAGAATCAGAATTCCGGAAAGCTTATGATGAGGGTATCAGCAAAGATAAAATGTGGGAGCCTATGTATGATGACTGCATAAACATAATTGCACGTGTTCCCCAGATAGCTTCGTTCATTTACCGGAAGAAATTTAATAAGGGTGACATGATCGCTCCTGATAAAAAACTGGACTGGGCAGCTAACTTTGCGATGATGCTCGGAGTGAAAGATGAAGACGGAACATTTGCAAAACTGATGCGCCTTTACATGGTACTTCACAGTGATCACGAAGGCGGAAATGCCAGCGCATTTACTAACCTTGTTGTATCTTCAACTTTATCTGATGCTTACTACGCTTTCAGCGGAGCACTCAATAGTCTGGCGGGACCGCTTCATGGTCTTGCTAATCAGGAATGTCTCAGATTTATTTTGAAAATGAGAGAAGTGATTGGTCACACGCCGACTGACGAAGAAGTAAGAAATTACTGTCAAAATTTACTTGATAAAGGCGGACTTGTTTCAGGGTACGGTCATGCTGTTTTACGGATCACAGATCCGAGATTTACTGCATTTGTAAATTTCGGAACCAATACAATTCCCGGTGATGAAATCTTCAAAATGGTAAAGCAACTTTTCGAGATAGTCCCGAATCTACTCATCACGCAGGGAAAAGCAAAAGATCCATGGCCAAATGTAGATGCAGCCAGCGGTTCAATGCTTTATCACTACGGCGTCAAAGAGTATGAATTCTATACAGTTCTTTTCGGAGTGTCGAGGATCCTTGGATTCTCAGCTCAGATAATTCTTGCACGCGCAATGGGAAATGCACTGATAAGACCAAAGTCAGTCACTACTGAATGGATAAAAAGCAGACTACAGGATAGATATATAAAAATTATTAAACAAAAAAAAACCTGACAGCAATACAATGCAGTCAGGTTTTTTTTTATTTGTTAAAATTTATTGTTATGTTTTAAAAGCTTTGATCAAATCATCCGGATTCCTTCTTGTATCCCAGATATGAAGTATTCCGATTTCCAGATGATCTTTATCTTCATTTATTTCATAAAATATTTTATAGTCTCCTTTAATTAAGCATCTTGCGTCATAATTTTTTACGTTAATTCCGAGTTTCGGAAAATTAAGCAGATGTTCTGTCAATAGATTAAACTCATTTCTTAATTTAATACTGTACCTGCTGCTTCCTGTTGCTCTAACCCAATATTCCAGAATTTCTTTTCGATCTTCTTTAGCTTTTACTGACCATATTATTCTTTTAGCCATCCTTCTTCTTCTCTGTTAATCTCTTCATTTGTAAAATAATTATTGTCTTTAATCTGCTGTTTTGCAATATCCAGTATCTTCTTCCTGTCTTCAGAAATCTCAATAGAACTTTGTCTGTAATTATCAATCATCGTTTTTATTAACGTTAAGAGTTTTTCATCATTTATTACACCGATATCTTCTAACAATTTATATTTTAGTTCTTTAGTTGTCATAATTAAAGTTATATGAAATTAGGTTAATTCTTATAATTATTCAATCTATTCTAATAATAAAAAATTTTTAAGTATTGCATACAACTGACGCAGAATATAGTCTTTGTCTATAGTCACGCCACCAAAACAAAAGAGGAAAAAGTCCAATTCCAATCATTATTGCTAATCCAAAAAATCCATCGCCCCAGGAATAATTATTACTATCGTAATTGTCTGTCCAAGAGAAATAGTACTCTGTCCACTCACCACGCCAAATACCAATTGCAAAATCTTTATTCCAGTCAGCATTTTTAAATTTACTATAGTCATCATCAATTACAACATCTGTCAGCTTTCGAATGTACCTATTCCTTCCAAATCCGGGAGTTAGTGAGTCAACTTGTTGTTTCATGTCGCTTGAATAGTCTTTAAAATACTCTCTTTGCCAATTATAATATTCTCTATTTGTCGGAAGTCTGTTGTTTGTCATTTTAAAATTTTTCACAAAGTCAACTGACGGTTTAATTTCATCTGCAATAAATTTCTTGTCCTTCTCTATTTGTTTTGGTGTTTCTAAAAACATTAATGTTCCAAGGACTAACCAAAGTGCTATCCATAAAGAAGTTAATATTTTCAGGACTGTCCGCATAAATTATGGTTCAGCATTAGTTTTCTTCTTAAAGTAACATTTAAATTCATAAATATACTTAATCTATAAAATAAATTACTCTTATTTCTGAAGTGACTTTCAATATCATTAACAAATCATTTTGATCAGCAAAAAAATTGTACAAAAGAGTCAACTATGGTATTGGATTCAATCCTTACGGCTTTTTCTTCGGAGCACCTTTCAATGCGCCTCGGCGCGCAAATAGGATTATAAAATTTTGAGGATTAGATTATTTTCTCCGTAAAGTCTTTCGCATGATATATTGTGAAGAATGATAGTAGAGTTCATCAGGAGACTCTTGGGTAATATGAAAATTCTCCCCCCAATTTCACTAAACATTTATTCTAATATTAAGTATTTTCTTTGAAATAAATACACATGACCGATTTAGAAAACCTCTCCATTAACACAATCCGTTTACTTTCCGTTGATGCAGTTCAGAAAGCAAACTCCGGACATCCGGGAATGCCCATGGGTGCAGCGCCTATGGCTTATGCATTGTGGACAAAATTTTTAAACTTTGACCCGGGAAATCCTGACTGGCAGAACCGTGACAGGTTTATTTTATCTGCAGGTCACGGAAGTATGCTGTTGTACAGCTTACTTTATCTTACCGGTTATGATCTGTCATTAGAAGACATAAAGAATTTTCGTCAGCCCGGAAGCAAGACTCCCGGGCATCCGGAATATCATCTGACCAAAGGAGTTGAAACTACAACCGGTCCTCTCGGTCAGGGATTTGCCAACGGAGTTGGTTTTGCAATAGCACAAAAATATCTTGCAGCTCGTTATAACAAACCCGGGTTTGATATTTTTAATTATAATATTTATGCGATCGTAAGTGACGGAGATCTGATGGAAGGAATTTCATCTGAATCCGCTTCAATAGCGGGACATCTTCGTCTGGGAAATCTGATCTATCTGTATGATGACAATCACATTTCTATTGAAGGCAAAACTGAAATTACATTTACAGAAGATACGGTAAAAGATTTGAAGCGTTTGGATGGCACGTGGAAATTGTAGATGACGGAAATGATGTTTCTAAAATTTCGAAAGCCATTCAGAATGCAAAAGATCAGAAGGAAAAGCCTTCTTTGATAAAAGTAAGAACACATATTGCGTATGGAAGTCCGAATAAAGTTGATACTGCAGGAGCGCACGGTTCTCCTCTCGGTCCGGATGAAGTCCGCGCAACAAAAATAAATCTGGGCTGGGATCCTGATAATTATTTTTACGTACCCGGTGAAGTTTTTAAATTTTTCCGAAAGACCGGTGATAAAGGAAAAGTTAAAGAGGAAGAATGGAATGAATTGTTTTCTGAGTATAAAAAGAAATTTCCCGAACTGGCAGATGAGTATGATAATTTTTATAAAAACAAATTCCCTGAAGGATGGACAGATGCATTACCTGTATTTGATCCGAAGGACGGAGCTGTAGCAACACGAAGCGCATCCGGAAAGACAATCAACGCAATCGCAAAATATTTCCCAACTATGATAGGAGGCTCTGCCGACCTGGAACCTTCGAACGATACTTTTATCAAAGGAGAAAAAAGTTTTCAGCCTGACAGCTATGACGGAAGAAATTTACATTTTGGTGTACGCGAACATTCAATGGGAGCTGAGCTGAACGGTATTGCTTTAACAAAGCCTATGATCGCTTACGGCGCAACGTTTCTGATCTTTTCCGAATACATGCGCGCACCGATAAGACTCGCTGCGATAATGGGAATCCGGCCGATATTTATTTTTACTCATGACAGCATCGGGCTCGGTGAAGACGGAACTACACACCAGCCTGTCGAACAATTAATATCTCTCCGCTCCATTCCGAATTTAATTGTGATACGACCTGCCGATGCAAATGAAACCGCACAAGCATGGCGTGTAGCACTCGAACATAAGACCGGACCGGTTACATTAATTCTTACGCGTCAGAAACTTCCGGTCATTGATCAGACAAAATTTGCAAGTGCGAAGAATCTGGAAAAAGGAGCTTATATACTCAGTGACTGTGAAAGTAAGCCGGATCTGATTTTTATAGCAACAGGTTCGGAAGTTCAGCTGGCATTAGCAGCACAGGAAATATTAAAATCAGAGAAAATAAATACGAGAGTTGTGAGCATGCCTTCGTGGGAATTATTTGAAAAGCAAAGTGATGAGTATAAGAAAAAAATTTTCCCAAAGGATGTTAAGAGAAGAATTTCCATTGAAGCCGGCTCGACAATCGGATGGCATAAGTATGTGACTGATGAAGGGTTTGCAATTGGAGTTGATAAGTTCGGAGAGTCCGCGCCGGGTGAGGAGCTGATGAAGGAGTATGGATTTAGTGTGGAGAATGTAGTGGCTCAGGTGAAGCTGTTGCTGGATCGCGGATGATTATTTTACCACTAAGGCACTTAGATCACTGAGGAACACTAAGATTTTAACCAGAGATGCAGAGACACAGAGGTCATAATGTAATTTTTGAAAAACTATAATTCATTTTCAATAGCTTTCATCAAAGTTTCTGCATCACCTTCTATAAATTTTCCATCTTTATATTCTATTTCCGCTTCTCTTACTTCTTCCACAAGTAATTTTCTCTTTCTTTCATTCATTCTTTTTCTTTCAATCTCAAGGATTGATTCCTGATCCTCTATACTTAAAGAATCAAATTTTTCGAGTATATCCTTTATAATAGTTTGCATAAATTTATTTATTTAAATTATAACCATTCTAAAGTAGCAAAAATAATTAATTATTTTAATGCATCATAGCAATTTATACGCTGAGAGGTTGTTTGTTTGAACTGTGAATAGGAATGAGTAGAAGAATATATTAAACGCAAAGAACGCGAAGTAAAAGTCTGAAGAGAGGTTTATCAGATTCAAAATTAAAAAAGAGACGGTTTGTTATCTAATAACTTTGCGAACTTTGCGTATGACTTTGCGGTCTTTGCGGTAAAATGAGTTATGATTGGATTCTTCGCTTCGCTCAGAATGACAAAATAAACTTAGTGTTCTTCGTGCCTTAGTGTTGAAAAAAAATATGAAGTGAGAATTTAAAGCAAAATATAGAATATGAAGTTAAACAAAAAACAATTTGCAATCGGCAAGTACAAATCAAATGTCGAAAAGACTTTAAGAGATTTTGATAAGCAAAATCTTATCAAAAGAATCTGGGATAAAGACCCGACTGTCTGGAAGAAAGAACCTGAGTACGATGCATTGATAAAGAACCGTCTCGGCTGGCTCTCACTGCCGGTGACTATGAAAGTTAATTGTGATGAGATAAATTCTTTCGTTGATGAAGTGAAGAGTGAAGGATTTTCTTATGCGGTTGTAATGGGAATGGGAGGCAGCAGCATGTGCCCGGAAGTTTGTGCTGAAACGTTTGGTGTGAAGAGCGGGTATTTGAAATTGTTTATACTCGACAGCACAGGGGTAAATATGATCAGCGACATAGAAGACTCGATAGACATTGACAAAACCCTGTTCATTGTATCAAGCAAATCGGGAGGAACGATTGAAGTTGATTCATTTATGAGGTACTTTTTTAAAAAAGTATCTGACATAAAAGGAGCCGATGCAGGAAAACATTTTGTTGCAATTACTGATCCTGAAACACAGCTCGAATCTCACGCAAAAGAAAATAATTTCAGAAAAGTATTTGTCAATCCGGCTGATATCGGAGGAAGATATTCAGCTTTGTCATTCTTCGGACTTGTTCCCGCAGCACTGACAGGAGTTGATATAAAAAAATTGCTTAGCAATGCTGAAGACATGATGGATGAATGCATGAATATAAAATCCGGAAAAAATCCGGGAGCGCTCATCGGAGTAATAGCAGGTGAACTTGCAAAGGCGGGAAAAGATAAATTAACTTTTATTCTTCCTTATGAAGTTCAGGCATTTGGTTACTGGGTTGAACAGCTGATCGCCGAAAGCACAGGTAAGGAAGGCAAAGGAATTCTTCCGGTCGAAGGTGAAGGAATCGGAAAACCAAATTCATACAGTAAGGACAGAGTATTTGTTTACTTTGGATTGGGTAAAGAAGATAAGCATGAGAAAAAGATCATTGGTGATTTTATGAAGAAAAAATTTCCGGTGATCAGTATAAATATGAAAGATGTGTATGACATTGGCGGACAGTTTTACTTGTGGGAATTTGCAACTGCAATTATGGGAGTGGTACTTGGAATTAATCCATTTGATGAGCCTAATGTAAAAGAGAGTAAAGATAATACAGGAAATGTCTTAAACTATTTTGAAACCAATAAGAAACTTCCGGATGAATTACCTCAGGCTGTAAAGGATGATCTTAAAATTTATCTTGATGAAAATTTATATAAGAAAAAATTACCGGAAAAAAATAAGACCAAGAAATGGGATGCTGAGAATTATCTAGAATTTTTCTTTAATCAAAAGAAGAAAGGTGACTATGTTGCACTGATGGCATACATTCAGAAAAATGAACCTGTCGAAAAGCAGCTGCTGAAGATACGTGAGCTTATCAGAAGTAAAATGGAAACTGCTACTACGCTGGGGTACGGTCCAAGATTTTTACATTCGACAGGTCAACTTCATAAAGGCGGACCGGATAACGGGATGTTCATACAGATAACTTCGGATGATACAAAGGATTTGGAAATTCCGGGAAAACCATACAGCTTCAGTGTTTTGAAACATGCACAGGCAATCGGAGATTATGAATCTCTGATCAAACATAAGCGAAGAGTTTTGAAAGTGAATATAGGAAGTGATCTTGAGAAAGGATTGAAAGAACTTTATAAAATTATAAAAAAATCAATTTAGATTAATTTTACCACTAAGAACACTAAGAACACTAAGTTTCACTAAGTTATTGTGAAATTTTATTTTGTTTATTTTTTAAATATAAATAAAAAATTACTTAGTGCGTACTTAGTGTCCTTAGTGCTCTTAGTGGTGAAATCAAAACACAAATATAAAAGGAGAAAGTAATGCAAATTGGATTTATCGGTCTGGGAAAAATGGGTGCGTTCATGGTCGAGAGATTACTGAATGACGGTCATGAAGTTGTAGTTTATAACCGTTCGCCGGATAAAACAAAAGAGATTGAAAAGAAAGGAGCTGTCGGAACATATTCAATCGAGGAGCTTGTATCGAAATTAAACAAACCGAAATTAGTCTGGATGATGATACCTTCGGGTGATACGGTTACACAAATGATCGAATCACTGGTTCCACTTCTTTCCAAAGATGACATCATCATTGACGGGGGAAATTCTTACTATAAAGATTCGGTAAGAAGATTTAACGAACTGAAAAATGCCGGGATCAATTATCTAGATGTCGGAACAAGCGGAGGGATCTGGGGACTGAAGATCGGCTACTGTGTAATGATCGGCGGAGAGAAAAAAATATTCGAACATTGCGAGCCGGTATTTAAATCACTCGCGCCTCCGGATGGATACAAATACATCGGAGCCAGCGGCTCGGGGCATTATGTAAAAATGATTCACAACGGGATTGAATACGGAATGATGCAGGCGTATGCAGAGGGGTTTGAGCTTATGCATGCTTCTGATTATGATATAGATCTTGAGGGAGTAGCTAACTTATGGGGAAAGGGAAGTGTTGTAAGGTCGTGGCTGCTTGAACTTTTAACAGACGCACTTAAGGATGACAAAGATCTGAAAGACATAAAAGATTATGTTGAAGACTCCGGTGAAGGAAGATGGACGGTATTGGACGGAATTGAGAAGAGCATTCCGCTGCCGGTGATCACGGAGTCTTTGTTCATGAGATTCCGGTCGAGGCAGGCTGAATCATTCGGAGGGAAGATACTCGCTGCTTTGAGGAATGAGTTCGGCGGACATAATGTGCATAAGAAATAAATTAGAATTTTATTCTACCACTTAGGCACTTAGAACACTAAGAAAATTTTTTGAATAAATTCATAAAACATAGTTAACTTGTTAAAATAAACTATTCTTTAATTTTAAGCAAAATAATTGTATTTTGATTTTAGTTCTATTGTTTAGTTCTTTTACTTTTTGATTCAAATTTTGAAAATAGGATAACTATGATTACAGAAAGATACGTTAATGAAATTTGTTATAGGATTGTCGGGTGTTCAATTGAAGTTCACAAGAACTTAGGACCCGGATTATTAGAATCAATTTACGAAAAATGTATGATTGAAGAACTTAAGTCTAATAATTTAGAAGTAAAATCTCAGGTTATTATACCAATTTATTATAAGGGCAAAGATTTAAATACTATTCTGAAAATTGATTTATTAGTCGAAGGTTTAGTAATTGTTGAGTTAAAAGCAGTAGAGTCAATGATTTCTCTTTACAGTGCTCAGCTATTATCTCATCTCAAGTTAACCGGAAAACCAAAAGGTCTATTAATAAACTTTAATTGCCAAAACATTACAAAGCAACTAGTTCCAATTGTAACAGAAGAATTTTCTAAGCTTCCTGTAGAATAATATTTATATGAGACAACAATATTCAAAAAGCAAAATTAAAAAAATTTTCTACTTAGTGTCCTTCGAGTTCTTCGTGCCCAAGTGGTAAATAAAAATGATATCAGAAGAAAAATAATTTCCGCAGAAGATACCGAAACTGAAAAGCCAAAGATTCCCGAACCGTGTGTAATGGTCATTTTCGGAGCGAGCGGAGATCTGACTAAACGGATGCTCATGCCTGCTTTGTTTCAGCTGTATTGTGAAAAACTGCTTCCGGAAAACTTTACGGTCATAGGATTTTCAAGGAAGGAGCTGGATCATGTGAGTTTCAGAAAATTAATGCAGGAGTCAGTTAAGGAATTTAATGAACCGGATAATTTTTCTGAGGATAGCTGGAAAGAGTTTGAGAAGAATATATTTTACTATTCAGCCGGGTATCATGATATTAATTCATATAAACATATTAAGACTGAACTTGATAAGTTTGACAAAAAAAAGAATACAGACGGCAACCGTTTATTTTACATGGCTGTTCCTCCGGATACTATTCCTGTAATAATTGAAAACCTTGGGTTAAGCGGATTAAATAAAACCGTAAGAGAAGATTCATGGACAAGAATTATATTAGAAAAACCATTTGGCTATGATCTTGAATCGGCTCTTGAACTTAACAAAAAAGTCAGTCATTATTTCACGGAAAATCAGATCTACAGAATTGATCATTATCTCGGAAAGGAATCCGTTCAGAATATTTTAGTAACGAGATTTGCTAACGGAATATTCGAGCCTATCTGGAACAGAAATTATGTAGAATATGTAGAGATCACTTCTTCTGAAAGCATAGGCATAGAGGGACGCGGCGGATATTTCGACAATTCAGGAACGTTAAGGGATATGGTTCAGAATCATTTGCTGCAACTGGTGGGATATGCTGCAATGGAACCGCCGTCTGTCTTTGATTCAAAATCAATAAGAGATGAATCATTAAAAGTTTTTCAGGCATTGAGACCGATTAAAGTGGAGGAAGTGGAAAAAAATGTTATAAGAGGCCAGTACATCAGCTCAATGATCCGCGGCCTGAGATCTTCCGGATACAGGGAAGAAGAAGGTGTTACCTTACATTCACGAACGGAAACATATATCGCAATGAAATTTTTTATTGATAACTGGCGGTGGGGAGGAGTTCCGTTTTACATTCGTACGGGAAAAAAATTACCGACACGTGCAACAGAATTAGTAATTCATTTCAAAGCGACACCTTACAGACTGTTTAAAAGAAAAAATGACATTGCAGAATCATATAATATGCTCATAATCAGGATTCAGCCAGATGAAGGTATACTGATCAAATTTGCAATGAAAGTGCCGGGGACGGAGTTTAAAGTTCAGAACGTAAACATGGACTTTCATTATTCCGATCTGTCGCATGTAAAGCTTCCAAGCGCTTACGGGAAATTAATTTTAGACTGCATGCTCGGTGATTCAACTCTCTTTATCCGCGCTGATGCAGTCGAAGCCTGCTGGAGATTCATTCAGCCAATACTCGATGCATGGAAGGAATTTCCCAAAATAAAAGTTTACGGATATCCCGGCGGATCATGGGGACCGGATTGTGCGGATGATCTTATAGCAGGTAAAGATTTTACGTGGAGGAATCCCTGTAAGAATCTTACTGATGACGACAAGTTCTGTGAGCTTTAGATTTTAAATTTACGATTTTAGATTTAACATTTTTCTGATATTCCTTGAATACAAAGACAGAAATCAAAATATATGATACACCGATACTCCTTGCTGAGTCAATGGCAGCGGGGTTTAAGAAAATCTGTGATGAAGTGATATTAAAAAAAGGGAAGATCAATATTGCCTTATCCGGCGGGAATACTCCGAAGCTATTGTTTGAAGTCCTTGCAGAAAATTATAGGAATGAAATTGACTGGCGGAGTGTAAATTTTTATTGGGTTGATGAAAGATGTGTTCGTCCGGATGATTCTGAAAGCAATTTTGGGATGACAGAGAAATATCTGTTAAACAAGATTGAAATCCCCGTTGAGAATGTTCACCGTGTGTCAGGAGAAAATGAACCTGAAGAAGAAGCAATTCGATATTCTCAGGTTTTAAAAGAGAATTTGACAATTGAAAATAACTTTCCCCGGTTTGATCTGACATTACTTGGAATGGGTGATGACGGGCATACAGCTTCGATCTTTCCTGATCAGATGGAAATATTAGATTCGAATGAAATATGCGCAGTTGCTGTTCATCCGGTATCAGGACAGAAGAGAATAACTTTGACCGGCAGAGTAATTAATAATTCGGACCGCGTATATTTTTTAGTAACCGGAAAAAGTAAATCTGATATTATTAAGATTATATTTGAAGAGAAGAATGGTTATTTGAATTTTCCGGCAGCTCATATTGAATTAACAAACGGAGAATTGAACTGGTATCTGGATAAAGAAGCGTTCGGACAGAGCGGATAAATTACTCACAACTTACAGGTAAACAAAGGTTGCAAGTCCTAAAGAGAAATCAAAAATATCAGATTCGTTATCATCTGTCACGAATGTATTTCTGAACTTTATGTATGCATTAATTCCGATATTGTCATTAAAAGGCAGCATGATGTTTAAAGATGCCTGCGGGAAAAATCCTTCCTTGTAAAAATCAGTAAAATACCCGGCACCGACAGTGAGCATAAACGCCCCGAAATCCGAGACTTCAAGAGGTATGTCGAAGTTGTAAGAAAACCTCAACTGATTCAGTCTCGTCTTTCTGAATATCAATGAATATTCAGCCGCGGCTCTGCCGTAAGGAAACGCCCCGATTGAGAACTCCTTTGTAATGCCTGCATAAAATCGTTTGTCCTCAACAAGAAAGATAGGATTTAACGGAAACAGAAATGCTATGATCTTATAAGTACTTATCGATGAAGCTGATTCAATTTCATTTAAACTTGAGGGAAAATTCAGATTAAACTCTTCGTGATCTTTCTGAGAAAATGCTGTGCTGCCAAATAAAACGAAAATAAAAACAGATACTAAAATATTAAATTTAAAATAATGAAACATTTATTCTACTATTTAAAGAATCGTCCAATTAACTATTTTAATTATTTAACGAGAAGCATACTTCTTGCTTCTCTGAAATCCCCGGCATCTAAAGTATAAAAATACAATCCGCTTGCTAATTTTGATCCGTCGAATGTAACTTCATAAGATCCTGCACTTTGCTTTTGACTAACCAATGTTGCTATGTCTTTTCCGAGAGCATCAAATATTTTTAATGTTACGGTACGATTTTCATTTAACGAATAACGAATGACTGTTGCAGGATTAAAAGGATTTGGATAATTTTGTGATAAAGAATATTTAACCGGCTCAATGTTGCTGCTAACAAATACTCCTGTATTTCCAAGTGTTCCGTTTGCATTAACATTCTGAGCATAAATATCGGAAGCGCCATTTCTTCCGTCTGACCATACAATCTTTGTCATACCGTTGCCAATGGTTGCGACAACTTTAGACTTTTCACTTAGCACACTGCTTACATCTATTACTGAACCTGTCCATCCTAAAACGCCATTTCTATCTGCAGTGAATGCTTTCTGTAAATTATTATTGCTGCCGAATATGGCTTCATTAAAAGCATACACAATATTAGTATCATATGAAAAACAAACCTGATTGATATACGAATTGCTGCTGAACGGCACGAATTCTTTTCCATTATCACTCCATAATCTTCCCCCATTAGACGAGAGTCTTTGTCCGTAAATTGCAAACTGGCTTTGAAGACTGTTAGAGCTTTTCCATACGAGATAAGTTTCATTGGTTGATGTCATATACGAAGCCCATGCGTCAAATTTATTTACACCTGCTTCGGTAGATATTTCTGCTCCGTTCAAAGGGAAAATTCTTGCTCCGTCAGAAGAGTAATGCTGTACAAACGAACTTCGTAAATTTACAGAATTCCTGTCATCCTCCCATACATACAAAGCTCCGTTACTTCCGTCAGTAAATATTTTAGGCGTAAAGAATCCCGTGATTCTTCCAAGATTGTAAACTGTATCTTTCCATACCATTGAACCTGTTGAAGAAAATTTCTGCGTATATAATTTGTAATTACCCGGATTTAAAAAAGAACCTGTATATCCTGACCATAAAGCTATTACTGAATTGTTATCCGAAGTTACAAGTGAAGGGTAAGTAAAATTTTCAGCGCCTGTCCCTGAAAGATAGACCGGATCAGCTCCCCATTGTTTAACTCCTCCCGGAGAAATTTTTTGAAATGCAATTTTATTCGGAGTAGAACTATATACCCAAGTGACAACAATACTGTTATCAGTTGTCTTTGCTAACTTAGGATTTGGCTGATATGTATTTGCATCATTGGCTAATGTTATCCCGTTAACTCCCCACAGAAAATTTCCCTGCGGGCTTATCTTGTAAACGAAAGGATTAATGTTTGAACCGTTTCTTGTATCGGTAAATGCAATTATTGCATTACCGCTGTCATCAGCTATCATATCGTAATCAACTAATGAGGTGCTTTGAGGATTATTACTTATAAGTGTTTCACTCATCATGATTATCCCTAATGCATTTAATCTGATCAGATAAACGGCATAGCTTCCGTTTCTGCTATCAAACCAGCTAATATAAGTTCCGTTGTTGTTTGCGTTTGCAACCTTTGGTAACGCCTGTTCTCCTGAAGCTCCGCAGACTTGAAGATTCAGATTGGGATCACTTGACCATTGAGAGTATGAATTATAACCGGAGATTAGTATAAGTAAAATTGTAATTGTTAAAATTTTCATATTTTAAAAGAGAGTTAATGAATTTATTTCATTCCGGATTCCTGACATTGCATACCTTGTCCCATGATGTTGTCATCCACTTTGGACTAATGCCGTTCCTCCCTTCAAATGATGGACTCCGGCGGATAGCGATTAACAAAAGGAATTAACTTCTCATTTCCTTTGTCATCTTTTTCTGTTTCATAGACTTTATCAAAAATTTTTTCCCCTGAGGATTGTATCTTATCGATATCGAGAAAGGTTATCTTTTTAGAAGTGTCATGAGTTTTATCGAAGAGCCACGCCTGAAGGTGAACTTTTGAAATTTCAAAAGTAGAGTTGCCTGTATTCTGTAATACTACTTTAAAAACTGCGCGGCATATATTGTCATTAAAAGAGCTTTCCCAGGCCAGACTGCCGCTGACATCTGCACGTACAGACTTTCTTTTGTCCGAATACATGTCCAGATACCTGCCAATAAAATAGCAACTATCTGAGCAATGTTTTTATTACTTCTGTAATGTCTTTGGCGTTTTGCAATGTCCGGTTTAATGAAAATTAGTTTCAAACGATCTTCGACACTTTTCCTCTCTTTATAAATTTTCCGTAACCTTTTTTTATCTTCTCTTTTCCTTTATCAATTGCCACTTTACCTCTCAGCAAAACAGTCTCAACCTTACCTGTCACATCCCAGCCTTCATATCCCGAATAATCAACATTCATATGATGTGTCTTCGCTGATAAAGTATGCTTTTTCGTTGGATCAAAGATAACGATATCTGCATCTGCACCAATTCCGATAGTTCCTTTCTGCGGAAACATTCCGAATATCTTTGCAGCATTTGTCGAAGTAGCCTCTACATATTTATTCAAACTGATCTTTCCTTTGTCCACTCCTTCTGAAAAAAGTAATTCCATCCTGTGTTCAATCGCAGGATGGCCGTTCGGAATTTTTGAAAAATCCTTTTCTCCCATTAATTTTTTATTCCATTCAAAAGGGCAGTGATCCGTTCCTACTACCTGTACAAGCCCCTGATTTAATCCCGCCCAGAGAGTTGCCTGATCTTTCTTCTCACGAAGCGGCGGACTCATCACCCATTTTGCTCCTTCGAAATCTTTTTCATAAAGTGAAGC
Organism: Ignavibacteria bacterium; assembly: GCA_016710985.1. GTDB lineage: Bacteria > Bacteroidota > Ignavibacteria > Tepidaquicellales > Tepidaquicellaceae > JAGPCH01. Next base: position 142,356 of record JADJTX010000009.1, on the reverse strand, counting down.
ATCGAGAATTAAATATTGAATGCAGGTTTCAACAAAAACTTTCTGATTTCTTCGTGTTGCATCACGGATCTGATTCAATGCGCCTTCACAGGTCATGTGAACAATATAGGCGGGTACATCTGTGTGATAAGCCATGTCAGCAAATCTTCCCGTCGCCTCGGCTTCAGTAATTTCCGGTTGTGATAAATAATGATATAAGGGGGAAAGCTTTCCTTCGCCTCTGTGTTTTGCAATAAGAAAATCTATCATGTCACCGTTAGTTGCATGAACTGTCACAAGTCCGCCTCGGTCACGAACTTCATTCATCAGCCCGATCATCTGTCTGTCATCTATCATAAGCGCACCTTTGTAAGCCATGAAAGTTTTGAAAGAAGTTATTCCTTCCTTATCAATCAGATCTTTAATTTCTTTTTTTGTCTCATCATTAAAATCCGTCACAGCCATATGGAAAGAATAGTCTCCGTAACAATTTCCGTCAGACCGTCCCCGCCATTCATCCAGTGCATTGTGCAGTGATTTCCCCTGAGTCTGTAAAATGAAATCTATCACCATTGTCGTCCCTCCGTGAAGTGCAGCGAGAGTTCCTGTTTCGTAGTTATCGCTCGAGAAGGTTCCCATGAACGGCATATCGAGATGAACATGCGGATCAATACCACCCGGAAAAATCAATTTTCCGGAAGCATCGATTTCTTCATCTGCTTTTACCTTTAGATCTTTTCCTATCTCAGAAATTTTTTCACCTTCGATGAAAATGTCTGCTGTGTAATCTTCTGATGCGGTGATCACACGACCGTTTTTAATTAAGATTGACATATAAAATATTTAAATTATTTTTTTTATCACTATGGCACTAAGGCACAAAGGAGGAAAATTGTTTTTTCTTACACTTATGTCTATTTATAAATTCTCAAATATCTTCGCAATTAATTGAATACTTTGTTCTTAGTGTCCTTCGTCCCTTAGTGGTAAATCTTTTTCAGAATATTTTCTCATTAAAAAATAATAAACAACAAAGGATACACAAAACTCGACAAACCATGCATAGTTATATAAATGCGATATCCAGTCAGGAATATTATCTGTACTCACCAAACCCACCGTCTTTAAAAATCCCGGTACGTTTGGAAGAATACCTATAACTAATGCTATCACTGCATATTTGTTAAAGCCGTTTGTATATGTATATTCTCCGTTTTCTTTATAAAGATCATCAAGATTCAGAGTTTGTCTGCGAATGAAAAAATAATCTGCAATCATTATTCCGCCGACAGGTCCAAGCAAACTTGAATATGCGATCAGCCATTTGAAAATATATCCGCTTGGATCGGCAATTAATTTCCACGGAAAAATTAAAATGCCTATCACACCGGTAATATATCCTCCTTTTCTGAAATCAATTTTTCCCGGAGCAAGATTTGCAAAGTCATTTGCCGGACTGACGATATTTGCTGCTATGTTGGTTGCAAGTGTTGAGATCGCAATGCATATCATTGTAACGCTGACTAAGATTTTGCTTTCAAATTTTCCGGCAAGTACAACCGGATCCCAGATTGTTTCTCCGTAAATTATAACTGTCGCTGATGTGACTACAACACCAATGAACGCAAACAAGGTCATAGATGGCGGAAGTCCGATTATCTGTCCGTTGATCTGAGCCTTCTGGCTTTTTGCATAACGTGTAAAGTCGGGAATGTTAAGTGAAAGAGTTGCCCAGAATCCGACCATTCCTGTCAGCGCCGGAAAGAAGAAATGCCAGAACTCTGTGCTTGAAGCAAACTTTGAAGGCTGGTCAAGTATTGGTCCTAAGCCTTCTGTTTCAGATATAGCCCAGAACATTAGAGCAAGGGCAGCTAAAGGAAGAAAGTAAGCTTTGAAAACAAGTAATTTCTTTATGCTGTCAACTCCAAGATAAACAACATACATATTAATTAACCAAAATATAAAAAACGTGATCGCCGGTCCTGTTTCAAGTCCGAACAACTCCGGAAAGACCATCGGAAGATTATCGAGTGAAGGAAACCAAACTCTAAGCATCTGATATATTGCAAATCCTCCTATCCATGTCTGAATACCAAACCATCCGCACGCAACTATCGCTCTCAGCATCGCGGGAATGTTAGCTCCTTTTACTCCGAAACTTGCTCTTGCAAAAACGGGAAACGGTATTCCGTATTTAGTACCAGCTCTTCCGTTGAGTATCATCGGGATCAGAACTATCGAATTTCCCAAAAAGATAGTAAGGATCGCCTGCCACCAGTTCATGCCCCCGTCGATAAGCGAACTTGCCAGCATATAAGTCGGAATGCAAAGACTCATGCTTATCCATAACGCTGCATAATTCCATGTGCCCCAGGTCCGTTCTGATTTTACTATTGGTGCAAGGTCATGGCTGAATAGAGGAGAAGATTTTATTTCTTCATTATAGCCCGAAGCAATGTAGTCTTTGTCTGACAAAATAATGGTTGATTAAATTTATTTTAATGACAATAATAAAGTGTTATTAACAAAATCATTCCGTCATTCCGTTATTTATCCATGCATTCAGTTTTGCGAGTTCACATCCCTGAAGTTTTGGGGCTTTCCTTGGCATGGATTTAAATCCGGGTAAATGATTGATTGCACCGAATAATTTTCCCGTATCGCCTTTTTCTTTTACCTGTGCATAAGTTTCAAGATTGAATAGTTCCGATGATGCATTTCCCGAATGACATTTGTAGCAATTTTTTTCAATGACCGGCTGAATATCTTTGTAGGTTAAATTTAAAGTATCACAACTACTGTCAGTGCTCTCAGTAACTTGTGCAGAGTCATTAGTATTTAATACATCATCGTAAATTTTTCCGGCATCTCCGCACTTTGAATTCGGAGCACCTGCCATTATCCATTTATTTATGATCGAGATCTCAGCACCTGTTAGCGGAGGATTCGGCGGCGGCGGCATTCTGTCGTCATTCGTATCCTCTGTGATTTTTTTATAAACCTTGCTTTTTTTAAGATTATAAGGAATGATACCTCTTCCTCTGTTGCTTGTCTTTATGTTATCATAAGAATCAAATACAAATCCGTGTTTCCTTGATTCTGAATTATGACAACCGCTCAAAGCACAGTTTTCCTGAAAGATAGGAAGTACGTCACGCTCGAAACAGATCTCATCCCCGGGTGTCTCAGCAAATTGAGAATCAAATGTCCAGCTTGTTACGAACAAAGTAATTATAAATAAAACAGATATAATTTTAGTTTTCATTTAGTTTGTGTTTGATTAATTAATTTCAGATTCGATCTCATCACTTGCAGAAATATTTCCATCGGTAAATATCCATTCGATCTTTTTATAAATAAAACTTACTTCTTCATTCTCGGGAAATATTTTTGTGTCGGGATCAATTGTATCCGGCTGGAGAAATTTGATATTCACGATCCGCGCATCTGTCAGCTTAACAGTATAAAAGTTAACTTCCTGAGATGCAGTCTTCTTCTGAAAGTATTTACATTCCCATTCGGTTAATTTTTCATTGCTGGTCATTGCTTTGTATAACTTTGGAGTGGATTTATCCACTTCCTTCACAATCGTAAAAGGTTTATGAACTCTTTTGCCGGTTACATAACCGCTGATAAGCTCTATCGGCTGGTTCAATTCGTGATGAGATTCAAAGACTTTGATTGTCTTCTCTCTGCCTTTTTGAGTAACTGAACCGTCAATGTTTCCCTGTATCTCACCTTTGATTTTTAGAAATGCGTTTAATGACATGATAGTATTTTTAAAGTTTATAAAGTTTGTTTCCCGGTCGATGTCTTAAATTTTTTGCCACTAATTTTTCACAAATTTACGCGAAGTATTTAGAAATTTATTTACATCAATTAGAGCTAATTTGTGAAAACTCGTGGTGATATAATAATAACGAAGGCAACTATGTTAATTATGAACTTTAGAAATCAAATCAGGAACTTCATCAACACTATCCACCAAAAATGCAATTCCAATAAATTCATCTTTACTCAAAAAATCTTTTACCCAATCAGGAGTATATGGCTGAACTCTTTGTATCACTTTCAGATTTCCGAAAGAACTATCATTGAGTCTCAGGTATAAAGGTAAAGCAATATCCAGTGAGAACACATCACCAATTACATAATCCGGTTTTTCTTCCGATAAAATTTTATGATAGCTGCTTCTCCGTAAAGGTACTAAAAACTTATCTGTAACATCCAAATATTCAGGAAGGTCGTGATAATCATTATCAATCACAAATTTTCTGGCATCGCCTCTTGCATGAACTGCATTTCGCTGACCCGAAGTTTCATCGGTAACATCTATACCTGCTTTGGAAAAAAGATACTTTATTTTTTCAGTTTTTGAATTTGAAGCTACAATTATCTCCACTCCCGAAGAATTTAAGTCATCAACAACTTTCTTCATTGTATCGACAGGATTTAGTTTTCCTTCACTCTTAAACTGTGTTGTAGACTTCATAAAACATTCCTGAGAAAAATCTGCAAGAGAAGAATACTTCCTTAGAATGGATTCCTTTACAGTTTTTAGATTTTTATAAAACTCATTGTCTGATTTCTCTGAGGCTGTTTTGTTAATATAATCAAAGATCGCATTGTTATCACCGAAAGGATCTTCATAAAAATATGCTGCAACTTTACCGTTATTATACCATCCATACTTATAAGGCTCCTTATTCATTTCATTTTTGCATTCACTTAAAATATTCTGAATTTTTTCCGGGTCAAAACCTGTAAGTTCTGACAGGGAGTTCATAATGTAATTCCAGACATACTCAGCTTCTAAATTCTGATTTGTCCAGATCCCGTCAAAGTCTGATATGAGTTTTATTTTTGTCAAATTATTTTTTATGCCGTTAAAAGTTTTCATCAAAATTAACCTTTTTATTATTTCAAATCAATTGTATGAGCCGGAGTATTTAAATTTACTTGACAAAAATTAAAGTCCTGCGTATTTTACATACACACTGTATGTAAATACATTAAATCCACAGCAATTGAAACGGACAAAAGACGATGCGGAGCTAACAAAGAAAAAACTGATTGAATTTGCATTTAAGGAATTGATCAATTCCGGGTTTGAAAATGCAGGACTCGAATCAATCGCAGTGAAGGCGGGAGTTACACGCGGAGCAGTTTACTGGCATTTTAAAAATAAAGATGATCTTCTGGATTCAATAATCGAATACAAAGATCTTGAATCATTGAAACTTGCGGGTGAGATTTTCAATTCTGAACAGGACCCGTTTGAAAAATTAAAGCAGCTCGTCAGCTTAAACTTTCCTGAATTTTCAAGTCCCGCCAAGGAAAAAAGATACATACGTATGAAAGTTGAATTGTATAATTACTTAAACAAAAAAGGTGATAAACGAAAGATTGCAGAAAACTTTATTAAGATGTGCAAGGATCTGCTCGATGAATGTAATAGGAAAAATGAATTGAAGAGCGGCATTGACACTGAATCAGCTGCTCATACGATTCTCAGCATTTGTGCAGGTTCATATATAAGATTCAATTCCGTTCCGGAAAAATTAAGAAGTATAAGTCAATCAAAAAAAATTGCATTAGAGTATCTGAACTTAATTCATAAATAACATTATCATGAAAAAAATTATTCTTTCAATTATTATCTGGGGTATAGTAATTATTATTACAACTACTTCAAAATCTACTGCCGGTACTTTCGACAGCGCTTATGCACAAATTCTGCAGACTAAAATTGAACAGTTAAAAAGCTCTTATGCACTTGTTGGAATATCAGCTGCAGCTCTTGTTCCGGGGCAGGGAATCTGGACCGGAGCAAGCGGAATATCTTCATCAGACAGTGACAATGTAACAACTGAAATGGTCTTCGGCGCAGGAAGTATAACAAAAAATTTCATCGCAACTATCATACTCCAGCTTGCTGAAGCTGATAGCTTGAATATAAATGACTCACTGGGAAAATGGCTGCCATCTTATCCTAACATAAACAATTCCATTACTATAAAACAACTGATGGATCATACAAGCGGGATATATAATGTTACAGACAATCCAGGTTTTGTCTCAGCTATTACATCTGATCTGAACAGATTCTGGACGATCGAAGAAGTTCTTAACGGCGGATATGTTCTTGCTCCGTATTTCTCTCCCGGAGCCGGATGGAGATATTCCAATACCGGGTATATGATCCTGGGACTGATAATTACTAAGATAATGAAAACAAATCTTTCTGCACAGTTTCGGGAAAGGTTTTATACTCCGTATGATCTTAGCGGTTCTTTTTTTGAGATTGATGACACTGTCACAAAGCCATTTGCACATAACTGGGCTGACATCACCGGAACAGGTGTGATTCAGGATGCATTTTATCTACCAACAACTTCTTTAAACAGTTCAACAATCGGAGCCGGAGGTGTAATCAGCCGTCCCGAAAATCTTGTCAGATACAGCGACAATCTGTTCAATGGAGATATTATAAATAGTTCTTCACTTACTCAAATGCTAACCTTCCGTCCGGCAAATATTTCCGGAGCGAACGGATACGGGCTGGGAACAATGAGATACCCGCTATCGGGCAGAACTGGTTATGGGCACGGAGGAAACACATTCGGCTATACATCAGTAATGATCTATGATCCTGTAGATAAAATATCAATTGCTGTCATGATGAACAAAGACCTTAACGGCGGACCTGTAGGAATTACTTTTATGAATACGGTTATTCTAAATAATCCGGTTGGAATCTCTACATTATCAACTATAAATCCGGAAAAGTTTTCACTTCACCAAAACTTTCCTAATCCCTTTAATCCTGTAACAAATATTAAATTTGAACTGGCTCAAAAAGAATTTGTAACTTTAAGCGTGTTAAATGTTTTAGGACAGGAGATTCAGGTTTTGTATAATGACGTTTTGTCATCGGGCACGCATAATTATAGCTGGGATGCAACTGCTATGACAAGCGGAGTATATTTTTATAAACTGAAAACTGAAAACAAAACTGAAGTTAAAAAAATGTTGTTGCTTAAATAAAGATGATGAAAGTAAATCTTCTAGATATATTTTTTCATTTTAAAAGAATCATTTTTTTTGTCTCTGCAAATTCATTAGTCAGTAAGCGGTAAAAATATATTCCGCTTGGGAAGTTTGATCCATCCCATTCGGAATCATAAACTCCGGCGTGCAAACTCATGTCTATCAATGTTTTGATTTCTTTTCCGAGCATGTCGAAAATTGTTAATTTAACATTTGATAAATTAGGAATTTCAAATTTGATCTTTGTCTTTGGATTAAACGGGTTCGGATAGTTTTGATAAAGATAAAAACTTTGCGGAATTATTGATGAAGTCAAATTAACATCTACAAGCCCCCCGGTCGTGGTTTTTAATATGCTCAAATTACTTCCTACAATTGTCCCCACATTATTATCAATAAAACTAAACCCATAAATATTCTGATCTGTCCCGGTGTTTATACTATTCCAATTTAAGCCTTGGTTTGTAGTTTTCAGAAATAAACCACCATCACCAACAATTATTCCATTATTGTTATCCGAAAATTTAATTTCATTCAATTTTACATTATAAAGTGGAATTGAGCTTATCCAATTAATTCCGCCATTTGTTGTTTTATACAAATAATGACTGTCTCCTATAATAAATCCAATATTTTCATCAATTAGAAATACATCATATAAATTGCGATAAGAACTGACTCCAAGACTTTGGGTATTCCACTGACCTCCTCCATTGGTTGTGTGCAATATCGCACCACCCTGTCCACTTCCTACAGCGGTTCCGATATTTGAATTTACAAAGTGAACACCATATAAATAAATGTTATTGTTGCTATATTGACTATACCAACTAACCCCTGAATTGTTTGTCCTGTAAATGGAGCCGTAATCTCCAACAGTAGTACCATTTAATGAATCACTAAACCAAATTGCATTGAGATCCCAAGGGCCAATAACATCACAATTCCAATTACTTCCACCATTTGTTGTTTTTACTATAAATGCCACATTTTCTCCGGTAATAAATCCGGTATGTGGAGAAATAAAAAAAATATCTGTAAGATTACCATAAGTATAATCAAAGCACCGTTGGCTAATCCAGTTTTCCCCGCCATTAGTAGTTTTTAAAATTGACCCTCCGTAATAAACCGGAATATCATAACCAATACCACAAATATATCCCGTATTCTCATCAATAAATTGTACTTTATTCAAATACCCAAAATCTTGCAGCACAATTGGCAATAATGACCAAGAAGTACCTGAATTACTGGTTTTTAAAATTGAGCCATTTTCTCCAACTATAAAGCCATCGGATAGGGAAGACATTGAAATCGAATTTGGATCAAATCCATATGTTTGTACATTATACCATGTCTCACCTCCATTGATAGTTCTTAAAATTCTTCCATTTCCGTCCGAACCAACTACAATGCCTATGGTTGAATCAAAAAACTGAATATCTTTTAAATTTGCAAAGATAGAACTAATTGTATTCACCCAGCTTACACCATGATCAGTTGATCTGAATATTGAACTTTCTCCTGTACAAATAATATTAACTGCAGAAAGGCAAATGATACTGTTCAATGAAGAAGTGTTCAGATTGGTTTCTGACCAGTTTAATCCGGCATTGCTGGATTTTAACATTACGCTTAAATAATATCCCGGAAGACCTCCCATGTATTTTCGACCAACAATAAACATATTATTAGAATCAAGAAATGATATTTTTCTTAAATTGTAACTTGAGCTCAAAGATAAAATGTTGCTCCAATTTTGACCGGCGTTCGTTGATCTTAATATAGTATTTGTTCCAACCAGCATTCCAAAATCAATACTGTAAAAATTTATATCCATAAATTTTTCGTTACCGGGATAATTAATTCTGTTCCAATTAACTCCTCCATTGATTGTTTTGAAAATCTTTGAGCTGTCACCAACTATAAACCCGGTATTCAGATCAATACAATTTACAGCATTTAAATTTTGTGAAGTTGATAAATATTTTGTTTGCCAATTCACACCTGAGTTTGTTGTCTTTAATACAATACCTTTATTTCCAATTAAAAACCCGGTGTGTTCATTTATAAAATAATTATCATTTAATGTATTTCCTTGCGGAAGGGGGTTCTGCCAAAACCAACCCGATTGAGAATAGGAATTATTAAAAGAAATTGAAGTTAAAAAAATAATAAAAATAATATTTTTCATAACTAGAAAATTAAATTAAAATCAGAAAAATTTACTTTTAAAAACTAATCTGTTTATTGAACTTCTTCATCAGCAATCTTCAGCGCTTCCGAAATGATCTCCAAGCCTTCATCAATCTGTTCCTTAGTCACACACAACGGCGGCGCAATAAATAACAGATTCCACCGCCCGAATGTGTACATCCCTAGTTCAGCTATCTTCGCCATTACTTTATTCATCACTGCCATTTCATCCGGCGGCGCATTCCATCTTGCGATCGGCTCTTTTGTTTTTCGGTTCTTTACAAGTTCAAGACAACCGAGCAAACCTGTATTTCTCCAGTCTCCGATTGAAGGATGCTCTTCTCTCATCTCCACCATTCTTAGGTCCATATACTTTCCCATTATGTCAGCATTCTCAATTAAGTTTTCATCTTTGTAAATATCTATGACAGCATTTGCGGCTGCGAGTGAAACAGGATGAGCTGAATATGTTAACCCAAGCATAAGCGGCTTATCATCAAATGTTGTTGCAATTTCCTCTTTTACTATAATTCCTCCCAGCGGAAGATACGCCGATGTAATTCCTTTAGCCATGCACATTATATCCGGCACTACTTCGTGATGATCTATACCGAACCATTTACCCGTCCTTCCGAAACCGCTCATAACTTCATCACAGATAGTAAGTATTCCATACTTGTCCGCAATCGCTTTAACTTTTTTCCAGTATCCCGGCGGATATTTTATACATCCGGATGATCCGGATTCCCCTTCAAGCATAATTGCAGCAATGCTGTTGGGTCCTTCATACTGCACAACTCTTTCCAAAGCAGCTGCGGCATTCTCAGCACATTCTTCCGGAGTTTCGCTGTTCCAGGGACAACGATAAAAATACGGATTTTCCACATGAACAAAATTCGGCGCCTGCTGTGAATCAACTGGAAATTTTCTCGGATCTCCGCCAAGACTTGCTGAAGCATAAGTTGCTCCGTGATATGACTGATATAATGCAACGATCTTATGACGACCGGTATAAATCCTTGCAAGCTTGATTGCATTCTCAACTGCTTCAGCTCCACCGAGTGTAAAGAATGTTCTGTTTAAACTTCCCGGTGTGATCTCAGCTAATTTTTTTCCAACTTCACCTCGCACTTTTGTAAACATACCAGGGTAAACATAACTTAGATCCTTCATTTGTTCGGCGACAGCTTCAGCAACTTTCGGATGACCGTGACCGATATTCACACAGATTAGCTGCGATGAAAAATCTATATATCGTTTTCCGTCTTTGTCATAAAGATAAACACCTTCGGCTTTGTCAACAACTACCGGTTTTGCACCACGCTGTTTAGACCATGAAGTAAGAGTGTAGTTCAGACAGTTTTGTATAACATCTTCCTTTTCAGATATGATGGCAGATTCCATTTTTGGATGTTAGTTAATTTTTTAGAGAAATGTTGATAATAAAACCGTTTAAACGGTTTTATTATCAGGGTGATTTATAAATTTTTTCAGAATCAGAGCTCTTTCCTCAGGAAAGGTAATCTTCATATGATATTCTTTTTGATTAGAAATGAATCTGTCAACAAATTCCAGCATTGACTCACTTACAGAAACTGCATCATAGCTCTTCTGCCATGAAAACTTTGCGTCAATGAATCTGTTCTGATTGACCCAGTGAGACGACTCACCTTTTATGTTTTTCATAATATCTGCAACATTGTAAATCGGATTCAGCATGAATAATATATGTATATGATTCTCAGTTCCGTTGATATTTTTACAAAAGATTTAAACTCTTTTTCTATTTTATTCTTAATTTTAAAGTGAATATTTTTTTCAAGTGAATCAATTATTAACGGCATTAAATCTTTAACACTGAACCATGCATGAATCCAAATCCTGATCAATGAAGTACCCATCTTATCCCTTTCATAAAAAACCGTTTAAACGGTTTTTATATTATCATATTAAATCCTTTACTTCCTAAATTTGCATAAAATAATAGAATATAGAAATTCTTAAATCAGGCAAAAAACCGTTATTCGTTAATTGTTAATCGTCAATTGTGAATTGTCAGGTTTTGCAAATTAGTAATTGAAGCTAATTTAAAATCAATAAATTTATTTTTACTTAAATTAATTTATGAAATATCTATTTTATGTTACTCTAAAAAATCAAAATAAATAAATGGAAATAGAACATAAATATTATCATGATGCTCCGGAAAAAGGTGAAAAGAAATGGAAGCACTATGCTCTTGAATTTTTTATGCTTTTCCTTGCCATTACTGCCGGGTTCCTTACGGAGAATTTAAGAGATCATATGGTTGAAAAGGAGAGAGCAAAGGAAATGGCTGTTGGGTTATATTACGAACTTGCAGAAGATTCTATACAAATTTCTAAAGCTATAGAACGAAAAAAACTTCTGATAAGCGTACTTAGTTCTTTAATTGAAACACTTGACAGTGTTGAAGTTAAAAAAAATACTACATTATTAACTTACTATCAGGCGAGTTTCTTAATGGAAGTTGATATGCCTGTTCCTGCTAATGCGAATCTTGATCAGCTGATTAATTCCGGAAGTTTACGGTATTTTAAAAACAGGAAATTAGTTTCTGACATAAGTCTGTGGGATAATATTATTTCCATTAAATTTGCAGAGCGGCAGGAAACAGATCAAAAGAGGCTGATAGAAGAAATTAAAGCTGTCAACAGGGTTTTCCGGCCTGTGTTAATTGACTCCATGAGAAGTATTACATTCAATAATCTTTTTAACGGAATAAATTTGAACAGTGACATTCGTGAAGCTTTTGCGAAGACTCCGGCAAAGCTGATAACATATAATGTTGAATACATAAGTGAAGTAATTGGATGGGCTTCTGAAAGGAAAAGAAACGCTATTGTAAGATCTACTTCATTTCTTCCCGCACAGCTTGAGCTCATAAGAAACTTAATGAAAGATCTTAACGGGGAGTTTGATATAAAAAAGGATTAGAAAGTAAGCTTGGGTTGATCTAAATTTTAGTAATACTATAACCGTTGTTAAGTTACTTTCCAAGAAGGTATCCTGTCAGTCCGCCAACGACAAGCCCTGATAATCCACCGAGCAATATTCCTCCGCCAATGTTTAACCCTTCATCTATCGGATTATCATCATTCGAATTGCTTGCTAAAACTCCTCCTATTAATCCGCCGGCAACAAGCCCTATGCCACCTCCAAGCAGCATTCCTGAAGTTTTTGACATTGCGGTACCTTCAGTTTTAAAAGCAGCTGTGGAAATTTTATCAGTGTTTGTTTTTAAAAAATTATTTTTTAATTCCTGCAGCTTATAATTTTTCCCTGAAACCTTTTTGATAATTTTTATATCGCCGGCTAAAAGTTGTCTCGTAGAAATGAAACCGGAGATTAAAACAACTGAAAACAGAACTAATAATTTTTCTCGCATTATGATTTAAGTTTTAGAATTAATCAATTATTCTATATCTCCCAAATCTTCTTGTCTTTTGTTCTTTCCGGGTTTGCAAGCTTTCCTATTTTTTGCAGCTCTATCAATATTTTTATTTTTTCTTTAATCGGAAGTTGTGCTTGACTCCTGTGAAAATCAATTTTGGATTCAAATATTTTTTGAACTTCTTGTTCGATGTTAGATTTAATCTTCATTTAATCTGGTATAATCACAACGGTGGTTCTTAGATTATAACTTACACTTATTATAGTAATAAAATTATTTTAATCTTAAAAATCTTACGAATCTTATAAATCTTACAAATCCTAACTCATCCAGTTCTTCTTCGCCTCCGGATTCCACTTCGTAGTCGTCTTCTTCAGCTGTGTCCAGAACTCAATCGAACTCTTCCCCGTAATGTCACACACTCCGAATTTCGATTCATTCCATCCTCCGAAGGAAAATGGTTCTCTAGGAACAGGAACTCCTATATTAACTCCTATCATTCCGGCGCTGGCATGATCCATTATATATCTTGCAGCAGCTCCGCTTTGTGTAAAGACAGATGCTGCGTTTCCATACTCTGAACTGTTTTCAATTATTACGGCTTCCTCAATATTTTTCGCACGAATGATCGCTATCACGGGTCCGAAAACTTCTTCTTTTGCAATAGCCATATCGGGAGTTACAAAATCAATTACAGTCGGTCCTACATAGAACCCGCCTTCTTTGCCTTCGACCGATGCATTTCTTCCGTCCACCAATACTTTCGCGCCAAGTTTTTCAGCTTCGGAAATATATCTTTCAATTCTGTCTTTTGCTTCTTTTGTGATCACCGAGCCGAGATTTTTCCCCGGAATTATTTTTTTTGCTTCATCTACGATCTTATCCACTATGTCATCAATATTTCCAACGCCAACCATTGCAGATGCCGCCATGCATCTCTGACCGGCACAGCCTGACATTGATGCCGTAACATTATTAGCAGTCATTTCAGGATGAGCATCGGGAAGAACTATCAAATGATTCTTCGCACCGCCGAGTGCAAGGCATCTTTTCAGATTAGATGTTGCGCGTTTGTAAACTATCTTTGCGACTTTAGTTGAGCCGACAAATGACACAGCAGCAATTCCCGGATGATCACAAATGGCTTCAACAATTTCCCTGTCACCATTTACAACATTAAAAACTCCGTCAGGAAGACCGGCTTCTTTCAGCATCTCTGCAATACGGTTAGATGAAATCGGAACATGCTCCGATGGTTTTAATATCATGCAGTTTCCAAGTGCAATAGCATTAGGGATAGTCCAGTGAGGAACCATGTGGGGGAAATTAAACGGACCAATTGATGCTACCACTCCAATTGGCTTATGTTCGATCCTGCATTCGACTCCTGAGCTCACTTCGAGAATTTCGCCGCCGATCAATTGCGGAAGAGAACAGGCAAATTCAGTAAGCTCTATACTTTTCTCTACTTCAGCCTTAGCTTCATCTAAAGTTTTGCCGTTTTCTATGTGAGTTAGTTCAGCCAGCTCCATCAGATTATTTTCAAGTAAAGTCTTATATTTGTAAAATACCTGTACTCTTTCTTTAATCGGAACTACCGACCATTTTGTATAAGCTTCTGACGCTGACTTTACTGCATCATCGAGATCCTTTTTGCCGGAAAGGGGAACGGTTGAAATTACTTTTCCGTCCAGGGGGCACAGCACATCAAGTGTCTTGTGTCCGTTTTTGGTAAATTCACCGGCTATGTAATTCTTTACTTCGGGATAATTTGTTTTCATAATGTTTTAATTTTGAGAAAGAAAAGTAAAGGTTTTGGTTTTCAATTTAAAGGAAAATTATCTGATTTGGAATTTACTTGATTTGGAATTGGGGAATTCGAATTTGGAATTTATTTTTATTTGTGGGCAAACACTTTGTGTTAGATCAAAATAAATAATCCCAAATCCGAAATCCCAATTTCCAAATTGAATAAATTTCGTTACTGAATTAAAGCATTAAAATTTTTATCTTTTAGAAACCCGAAATTTGAATAAAGAGAACCCTTTAACAGAGTTTAACGATTTTGTAGATATTGTTAAGAGATTGAGAAAAGACTGTCCGTGGGACAGAATACAGACGCATTTATCCCTGAGGAGATGTTTGCTGGAAGAAACGTATGAAGTTCTTGAGGCAATTGATGAAAACAACATGCCTGAACTTAAGAAGGAGCTCGGAGACATTCTTTTGCAGGTGATCTTTCATTCTAATATTGCAGAAGAGAATAATGATTTCACTTTAAAGGATGTAATAGAATTTGAAACAAATAAACTTATCGAAAGACACCCGCATGTTTTCGGAGATGTAAAGGTCAAAGACAGCGAGGAGGTCAAAAGAAACTGGGAGCAGTTGAAAAAAAAGGAAGGCAGAAAGTCTGTTATAGACGGAATTCCTGAGGAGCTTCCTGCGTTGCTTAAGGCATTCCGGATACAGGAAAAAGCATCGAAGGTAGGATTTGACTGGAAAGATGAGAAGCCGGTCTTTGATAAGATCACAGAAGAGATAAACGAATTAAGGGATAATGTTAATGCCGGAAAGCCAATCAAAGAAATTGAAGATGAATTCGGTGATGTTTTGTTTTCAATTGTAAACTATTCAAGATATTTAAAAATTAATCCGGAAGATGCTTTAAGAAAGACAATAAGAAAATTCAGGGAAAGATTTCAGAAAATAGAAAAGTATGCTGAAGATAATAACAAAGTCCTGGAAGAGATGACTCTTGAAGAAATGGATCTGATCTGGAATAAAGCAAAAGTTGAGACAGAAATTGATTAAAAAAACTAAAGTGGAGAGATTTGCCGGCGTTAAAAGATAAGTCTGTTGGTGTGATTCTGTATTACAAATTTCCCCGCTCTTTAAAATTTCTGATTTTAAAGCACAAAAAAGGTCACTGGTCTTTTGCAAAAGGCCACAAAGACAAGGGTGAAACAGCAATTGAGACAGCTAAACGTGAGCTTCATGAAGAAGCCGGAATAGATGATGTAGAATTTATGTCCAGGAAAATACTGCTTTCTGAAAATTATGTTTATTTAAATAAAAATGATTACAAAGTCAGGAAGGAAGTCAGCTATTTCATAGCAAGGTCAAAAACCAAACGGGTTAAAATTGATAAAAATGAAATCATCAATTATAAATGGTGCACTGCAAGTGCGGGTGAAAAACTTATAACTTTTAAACAATCACGCAAAACTTTAAAACAGGCGTACAAGTTAATTTCAAAATACATATTATAAATAAAAATAAACATTATGAGAATAAATAAATTTTACAAACAGGCATGTTGTATTCTTTGCTTACTTTATTTATCTATAGGAACACTTTCTAATGATTTTGTTACTGCAAACGATAAAACGGAAGAATTAGCAGAAGGTATTAACTCAATAGTCAATTCGGTCAATTGCAAAGTTTCGATACAGATCACCAGTGCTGACAAGTATGATTTATTATACGAACTGAATCCACAGGAAAAAATGATCCCTGCCTCAATTACAAAACTCATTACAGCATCCACTGCCATAGATGTTCTCGGAATTAATTATGATTTTAAAACAATTGTTTATACCGATGACAGCGATATAAATGACGGAATAATACACGGTAATTTATATCTGAAAGGATATGGTGATCCGGATCTTAGCTCCTCTGATATTATATATCTTGCAAAAATTGTTTCAGAAAAGAATATTAAAGAGATAACCGGGAACATTGTTTATGATGAATCTTATCTTGACGACGCTCATTATGGAATTGCCAACTACTATCAGGGTGATACAAAACAAGGATACTGGCCTTATGTCAGCGGAATTAATCTTAATAAGAATCCGGGTGGGTTTGATCCGGCAGCAATGGCGGCAGAACTGCTTTCTGAAAATTTAATCTTGTCAGGAGTTAGTGTAGGCGGTATAGTGATCGCAGGAGTGACACCAAGTGCATCAAAGGAAATAGCGGTTGTATCACATACAATTTTTGATGTCCTGTCGCGTATGAATAAGGAAAGTGATAATCATTCGGCAATAACTATATTCAAAGTCATTGGTGCAAAATTCTCAACACCTCCCGGGACGCTTGAGAAAGGCGAATTAGCAGTAATTGATTTTTTAACTTCAATAGGAAATCCACGTGGTATTTTTGAAATACTCGAAGGCTCAGGTCTATCGAGATTTAATGTGGTAAATTCAGATCTTTATATAAGACTATTGAAGTATATGTATGATGATGAAAAGAATTTTGATTATTTTTACAGCTCACTGGCAATTGCCGGTCTGGACGGTACATTGCGAAACCGTATGATAGGAACTGAAGCGGAGAAGAATGTTCATGCTAAAACAGGTACTCTGAATTCTGTAAGTTCACTGTCAGGATATGCTGTTTCGAGGGATAATGAATTACTGATCTTTTATATTGCAATGAACGGATTCGGCGGCGGCGCTAACCAGGAAAGAAATAAGCAGGACATGATATGCGACCTGCTCTGCCGGTTTTCGAGAAATTAAATTTAAGATCTATGGATACAAACTATTTAAAAAAAGGAAGCAACAGATGAAGTAGTGTGTGAACTAAGAAAATTAATTTTGTTTAATTCCACACACATGGGACGATGTAATTCTACAGCTTCAGAAGGCAACCGGCTATGATATAATTCACTGTGAACAAATTGCGATCATCGCTCATACAAAAGGTAAAGCCGTTGTAAAATCAGGAGATATTGAGGAACTTGAAATCATCAATAACATACTGAGAGAAATTATGCTGATAACAAGTATTGAATAATGTAAATAAAAAAATAGTCAGGCAGAATTATTCTTTTCCTGCTTTTTAAATTCGTAACAGGACTCAAACATATCTCAGGAATAAATTCAAATAAGAAATCCCGTTCATACAAATTTTAAAATAACTCATACAAAAGAAAAATAGTGTTTCAAATCATGAAATAATGTGATTTAAAAGAGTTATCCTTCAAAGAAAAAAAATGAACTTTAAATTAGAATCAAGTTACCAGCCTGCAGGTGATCAGCCGAAGGCAATAAAAGAATTAACCGAAGGAGTTTTAAGAGGGGACAAACATCAGACATTTCTTGGTGTGACAGGTTCCGGTAAAACTTTCTCCGTTTCAAACGTCATTGAAAACATCGGCAAGCCGGTACTTGTAATGTCGCATAATAAAACCCTTGCTGCGCAGCTTTACGGTGAGTTCAAAAGATTTTTTCCCAATAACCGCGTAGAGTTTTTTATTTCATATTATGACTATTATCAGCCGGAAGCCTACATTCCCTCTTCGGATACTTACATTCAAAAAGACCTGTCCATTAATGAAGAAATAGACAGGCTTCGTCTCAGAGCTACGGCTTCTATATTGGAAGGTAGAAAGGATGTAATTGTAATATCATCAGTAAGCTGTATTTACGGGATTGGAGCGCCGGATGAATATGCTCAGCAGGTTTTAGTTGTAAAGGTAGGGGAAAAAATCTCACGGAAAAGACTTCTGTCAAAACTGATTGACATTCATTATGTGAGAAATGACGTTGACTTCAAAAGAGGTACATTCAGGGTTCGGGGTGATACGATAGAAGTGATCGCAGCATATGAAGATGAAACAGGGATCCGCATTGAGTTGTTTGATGATGTAGTTGAAAAAATTTCTTATATTAACAGAGCTGACGGGAAAGTAGTTGGTAGTGATATAAGCGTAGTGCTTTATCCTGCTAAATATTTTGTGACAAATAAAGAAAGAACTGAAGTTGCAATAGAGAACATACGAACTGAATTAGCTGAGCGGGTTGAATATTTCAAGTCACAGGGGAAGTTTATTGAAGCTCAAAGGATAGAGCAGCGGACAAACTTTGACATCGAGATGATACAGGAAGTCGGATATTGTAACGGTATAGAAAATTATTCGCGTCACATGGACGGTAGAGCGCCGGGGTCGAGACCATCGTGTTTGTTTGATTATTTCCCGAAAGATTTTTTGCTTATTGTAGATGAATCTCATGTTACCATTCCTCAGATCGGAGGAATGTATAACGGTGACAGAATGAGGAAGAAGACACTTGCCGAATATGGATTCAGATTGCCTTCTGCTCTTGATAACAGACCTATGATGTTTGAAGAATGGGAATCAATGGTTAAGCAGGCAATATATGTCAGCGCTACTCCGGGTAATTATGAACTTGAAAAAAGTGAAGGGGTTATTGTTGAACAGATCATTCGTCCGACCGGATTACTTGATCCGGAAATTCAGGTCAGACCTGTGAAAAATCAGATAGACGATTTGATCAATGAGATCAAAATCAGAAAGGAAAGAAATGAGCGTATTCTTGTAACGACACTTACAAAAAGAATGAGCGAAGATCTGACTGATTATCTGCTCGGGATAGGTGTAAGAGTAAAATATATGCACAGTGAAGTTGATGCGCTTGACAGAGTTGATATACTCCGCGGACTGCGTCTCGGGGATTTTGATGTGCTTGTTGGTGTGAATTTATTAAGGGAAGGTCTGGACTTACCGGAGGTTTCTCTTGTTGCAATACTCGATGCTGACAAGGAAGGATTTCTTCGTTCGGAAAAATCTCTGATGCAGACAGCCGGAAGGACCGCAAGAAACGTGAACGGGCTTGTAGTGATGTATGCTGATAAGATCACCGAGTCGATGGATAAAGTAATAAAGGAAACTGCAAGACGAAGGGAAATTCAGACAGAATACAATAAAGAACATAATATAGAGCCGATGACAATATTTAAGACGTATGAAGAGATAATGTCAGCGACAGTTGTAGCCGATTCAAAGGCAAAGAATGAATACGGAAAGAAGAAGAAGGAAGATAAAAAATCTACATTGAGTATCTTAACTGATCCCATAAAAAATAAAATCAATAAAGAACAGCGAAAGGAACTCATAGAACAATTGAGAAAGGAAATGATCAATGCTGCGAAAGATCTTGAGTTTGAGAGAGCTGCTGAGCTGAGGGATGAGCTTGAAAGACTGAATAATTAAAATTAAAAAATACTATGACACATAAAGATCAATTACTGGAAGCAATTAAGGATGAATTTAAAATTATAAAGCATCTTTACACAAAAATTCCGGAAGGGAAGTTGGAATTTAAACCTGCAGAAGAAATGAGAACTGTTTTCCAGCTTCTCCGTTACTTCACATGGTGCGGGCTTGTAACTTTAAAAACATTTATTGAAGGGGAGGAAGATTCTCCTAACTTTGGGATTTACAAAGAACTATCCGAAGCTGCACAGAATTTTAAACCGGAAAACTTTAATGATGTTATGGATGAACAATTAAATTCAATCAATAAACTCTTTGAAAAATTTAGCGATGAGGATTTACTTTCAAAAAAAGTTATGATGCCTTTCGGAGATAAGCTTTCCCTGGGTGAAGCAATTATTAAAACAACTGTAAAGCATATGACTGCTTACAGGATGCAGCTGTTTTTGTATTTGAAGATATTGGGAGTGGAGGTGAATACTGTAAATTGCTGGATTGGTGAGGATGAAAGTGAAGACTGAAATTGTGAGTAACTTAAGAAGTTTCCAAATCCGGTATGTTTTTTAGATTCCTGATATGTATCAAATGAAACAAAAATTAATCGTCAACTTTCTGTATATTACATTTTTAAAAATATATTATATAATTCTTTACCCGCACACTTTATTAAAAACCCTCAAAAAATTTCCGCCCAATATTTTTTTTATTTCCTCTTCAGTATATCCTTTCTCAAACAATTTTTTCGTGATCAAAGGATACGTGCTCGCATCATAAAGTTCGTTCGGAGGTGTGATACCGCCGTCAAAGTCAGAACCTATGCCGACGTAATCAACACCGACAAGATTTTTAACATAATCAATATGCTCAATTACTTTATCAATGGAAGTGCCGCCGAGAATATTATTTTCCGAAAGAAACTTTTCACGCTCTTCGTTGTACCTGACTAAATCATCACCGTATGATTCGTTCAAAGCATTCAGCTCATCAGGATATTTTTCATAAGCATTCATCGTTCTGTTTTTATCTGCATCTTTATCCAGAAATTTATCATAAAAATTTATTCCTATGTACCCGCCGTTCTTTGCAATGGCTTTTATTTGTTCATCGGTTAGATTTCTGAAATGCGGATTCAGAGCGTAACAATTTGAGTGCGATGCAATGACAGGTGATGTTGTATTTTCAATCACATCCCAAAACCCCTCTTCACTCAAATGAGATACATCCACAAGCATTCCGACTTCATTCATACGGCCGATTACCTGCAGCCCGAAGTCAGTTAAGCCGCCTGTCTTCCCTCTTTCAACTGCGTCTCTTGCCGAAGAAGAGATCAGATTTGAATTGTTCCATGTAAGTCCGATATATCTCACTCCCAGACTGAACAGAGAATTTATGTTATCAAGACTGTTTCCGATTGCCGTTCCGCCTTCGATTCCAATCAATCCGCAAATCTTTTTTTCATTTGTTATACGGATTATATCATCATATCCTGAAGCAAATTCAATATCAGATGAATTTTCTGACTCAATACTTTTGAGTCTGTCAATTTGTGAAACAGCAAAATTGTAAGAGCTCTTCACCTTATTCATCGGTATCCACACAGCAAACACCTGAACATCAAGTCCTCCCGCTTTGAATCTCGGAAGGTCGGATTGTGTAAAGCTATTCCGCTGACCGAATACAGCTCCTTTATCAAAAACCTTCCAGATGAAATCATTGTGAGTATCAACTAACAAAGCATCATAATGAACATCCAAATAATTTTTTCGTTCTAAAGAGTCTTTTTTTGAAGAATTATTTTTGCTCAAATTATTATTTTCCTTTGAAGAAACTACTAAGTTATTATTAACTTCAGAGATATTATTCTCGAGTTCGGGTTTAGCATAATTATATTCTTTCAAAAAAATATTTTTATTTAAAAGAAGGATTAGTAAAACCAGTGTAATTGCAAAAAATAATACTATATATTGCCCCCGATTAGTCATTCTTTTATTTTTTGCTTCTGTAATATTCAAATCTTCGCACTCCATACACTCTATTCACTCAATACTCTAAATCATCCTTGAGAAAGGAAGACATATCCGTAAAGATAGCAGCTCTTGCAATCTCAAAAT
The DNA here is from genome assembly GCA_016710985.1 of Ignavibacteria bacterium. Taxonomy (GTDB): domain Bacteria; phylum Bacteroidota; class Ignavibacteria; order Tepidaquicellales; family Tepidaquicellaceae; genus JAGPCH01. Next base: position 120,554 of record JADJTX010000009.1, on the reverse strand, counting down.
GACTTTCAGGAACGAAAAATTTTATCGGGCGTTTCAATGCAATTCTTCCCATGGTTGTATTAAAGGTTTCCATGGTAATTGCAATATTATAATCACCTGTTACCCTGAATGGAATTTCTTCATCAGTTAATTTAGCTTTCACTAAATTGGCTTCCATTGGATCATAAGTAACAAATACTTCAACCATTTTTATTTCCCCTGATTAAAATTCAGCATTGGAGTTAGTTTCTGATCGTATGGCGCGATGACAAATGAATTATTGGGAGAATTCACAAGCTCTCTCAAAGTTTCTATGTATTTCCACTGAAGATATGAATTGCTGATCGTACTGTTTATAATTCTCTGTGCTTCAGCTACACCTTCGGCTTCAACCTGTTTTCTTTCCGCTTCCTGTCTTTCCTTTTGCAGAACATAAACCATCTGCTGAGCTCTTTGCTCAGCTGAAATTTTCTCATCAATGGCTTCTCTAACTTTTTGCGGCAGCTCTACATTTCTTAATAATACTTTTTCCAGTATCAGTCCTCTTCCTTCAAATGACTTCTCAAGCTTCTTAGCAACGTCATTGACATAATCATCTCTTTTGGAAGAATAAATATCCGTTGCTACAAAATTAACGGCAACATCTCTTATTGCCGTTCTGATAGCCGGCAATACTATCTTCGACTGATAATCCGACCCTATGGTTCTGATAATAAAAGGTGCATCATCCGCACTCATCCTGTACCAGACAGTTACATCCAATATCAGTGTTAACCCGTCTGATGAAAGAGTCTGGATCGGATCGCTTTTATTGACCCTTATTTCATTTACATCCTGATCATTTGTACCGCTCATTGTATATGCCTGTGTTTTTATGTCAAGCTTTTCAACTTCAACAAGAGGATTGACAAAATTCAAACCGCTTCTTAAAATTCTATCCTGTACATTTCCGAATAAGATCTGCACTCCGACTTCACCGGGTCCAACCTGAACAATGGAGGCAAACAAAATAGCGAACAGTATTCCAACTCCGGCTGCTATTCTCAGTGTGTTAAGTAATTTCATCAGCTGAAAATTCTCTTTCATCTGACCGCGCATTATGGAAATAAGAATTATTGCCACAATTAAAAATATTATGAATCCTACCATGATTGTTTTATTGTTTAAATTTTTTTTATTCTATATACTGATGCTTTCCCGCGCTTTATTAGCCGAGACAATTGCGTTCTCCGGGTCAGTGCTTAATACTGTTATGTGTCCCATCTTTCTGCCTTTCCGCGTTTCTTTCTTTCCGTAAACATGCAGGTAAATATTTTCTTTAGATAATAATTCCCCGGCTCCCTGCAATTTCACTTCTCCGTTTCTTTCACCGATTATATTTATCATGACTGCACTTTCATTCCGCATCCCTGTATTTCCCAATGGCAAGTTTAAAATTGCCCTGACATGATTTTCGAACTGCGATGTATAACATCCCTCAATCGTGTAATGTCCGGAGTTGTGAACTCTCGGAGCAAGCTCATTAATCAACAATTCATCTCCTGTTAAAAACATTTCTATTCCCATGACTCCGACATAATTAGTTTCACTGACGATCCTCGTCGCGATCTCATCCACCCGCTCTTTAATATTTTCGAACTTTTGCTTTGACGCAAGTACTAAATTACAAATGTGATTTTTTTGTATGGTCTCAACTACAGGGTAAATTTTTATTTCACCGGACTTATTTCTTACTACCTGTGTCGCTATTTCCTTGTCAAACCTGACGTACTTCTCACAGAGAAGCTTACCTCTTTCGGATAAAACTGAAAATGCCGTATCGATTTCATCCTCTGAATTTATCTCATAATTTCCCTTACCGTCATAACCCATCGTTCTTGATTTCAAAATTACAGGATAATTATTTTTTTTTGCAAAATTAACTATGTCTTCCTTTGTGTCGACCCTGCAAAATTTTGAAACCGGGATATTTAACTTTTCTAATGTCTCTTTCTGAAATAGCTTATCCTGAATAAGATTTATTATCTTTGAATCCGGATAAACGATCTTTCCCGAAGTCTCTAAGAAGCTGATTTTCTTGTAATCTATGAATTCATTTTCCAGAGTGATGATATCACATTTCCCGCCGAATTTCCTTAAGCACTCTTCATCATTCCAGTCCCCGGCAATTTCATTCTTAGTGAGCTGACCGGCTGGTGAATTCATTTCATCTGTAAGTATGAAAAATTCAAATCCGTATTTATAACAGCTCTCTAAAATCATTCTTGCAAGTTGCCCGCCGCCGATAATGCCTATCTTCACTCTAATGTTGGAAGTTAAATGTTAAAAGTTGAAAGTTGAATGATTAATGATGAAATTTAAAAATGCTAAACTTTCTAAACTCTATTTTGTAAATTCATAATGGATATTTCATTTTCCAAGCAAACCGTTATACTCAGTTCTGTTCACAAGAATTTCCTCGGCTTTTAAAAGCTGAATGTCAAACGGGAATGTGGCTTCTATTTGTTCAGTATCAGTAATTATTCTTGTATTAATTTCATTTACGATGCTCCTTAGTATTTCATCCTTTGCAAAATCAATCTCTTTCAGCTCACCGTCCTCGGCTTCTAATTCAACTTTATCAAGCATACTCTGTATGTCCATCTTGTAACTTTTTTCAGATGCAAGCTGCTCTATTTCCTTCAGTTTTTTTTCGATCTGCGACTCGTATGAAAAATTTTTGTCAACCAAAAAACTCTTAAACTGGATAAACAATTCATCGCCTGGAGTCGCTATCTTTATTCCCGGATTATTTTCTATGTAATAATTTGCAAATTTGAAATACATGTCTTTAGAAGATAATGCAAGGTGGGCTTCACTTTCCGGCTCAATTTTAACTTCCACATCCGGGGAAATGCCGCCGTATGACTTTACAGTTCTTCCTCCCAAAGTCTTAAAATCGGTCACGTCATATTTATCATTATCTACAAACACTCCGTATTTATTTTCTTTAAAATAATTTTTTTCCTGTATCCATCTTCCTGAAGGAGTAAAATATCTCGAACCTGTAATTTTGATCTGGGATTTTTTATCGAGGTCTTTGATCTGCTGTACGAGCCCTTTACCAAATGATTTCGTGCCGATGATGACTCCTCTGTCAAGATCCTGAACAGCTCCTGCAACTATCTCTGAAGCTGAGGCTGTTCTGCTGTTTATTAATACTGCCAGCGGAACATCTGCAGGCAACAGTGGTTCTTCCTTTGAGAAAAATTTTCTTTCGGAATCGGCTCTCTTACCTTTTGTAATTACCAGTAAACTGTTCTTTGGAACAAGCTTATTCAGAATTCCAATCGCCGCATCCAGCAATCCGCCGCCGTTATTACGAAGATCGAGAACCAGACCTTTCAAATCACCTGAGGATTTCAGTGTCTTTAATGCATTTTCAACTTCACTCTCGGAAATGTTTGTAAACCTGTCGAGTCTGATATATCCGATTCCGTTTGCTACAGGCTCAAGGTATCCGAAGTATGAAACATTTTTTAAGATTATTTCCTGTCTCGTAAGAGAAAAAATAATTTCCTCTCCGTCCCGCACAATTTTCACATTCACATCCGTTCCGACCGGACCGCGGATCAAAGTTCTCATTTCTTCCACCTTGTCCTTACTAAGATCTTTTCCGTCAATCGCTATTATCTTGTCACCAACACGCAGACCTTTCTTTTGTGCTTCATAACCATTCATGATCTCAGTAATGTAAATCAAACTGTCACGCACGCCAACGGTTATTCCTACACCCCCGTATTTTCCGGTTGTAATAAGATCAATCTGATCACGGTTTCTTTCATCAATATAATTGGTGTAAGGGTCCAGAGTGGAGAGCATTCCTTCAATTCCGGCAGTTATGAATTTATCAGCATCTATTTCATCTACATAATTAAGGGCTATCTCTTTATAGACCTGACCGAACAGGTCCATGTTGCGGTTTATTTTTTCATAAATGTCATCATCACCGGAAATATTTACACCGAGAAAAAATACCAGTGCAATTAGTGAGGCGATCGTGTAGTTCCTGAAAAAATTTTTCTTTAACGATTTCATATGTATTGTATTTTTGTTTGAACTTTTATTATTCTTTTATAACTGAGTTACTTTCAACTTTTAACTTTTAACTTTTAACTTTTAACTTTTAACTTTTAACAGTTGTAACTATTTCGGCGTGTATATCTTCAACAGATTTAGTGCCGTCTATAACAACGAATCTTCTTTTATCGTTAGCTGCAATTTGTAAATACCCTTTTATTACTTTATTATAATATGAGATTTTTTTCTGTTCTATCCTGTCTTCAGTTTTTTTCATTAATTTTTTTCTGCGTATACATTCATCTATACTTATATTGATTAAAAAAGTTAAGTCAGGAATGAGACCACCGGCAGCAATCTTATTTATGCTCTTTATTATTTTTAAATCAATCATACCGCCGTAACCCTGATAGGCGGTAGATGAATCAAAATACCTGTCGCTCAGAACAAAGTATTTTTTACGGAGGTGAGGTAAAATTATTTCCTTTGTAAGCTGATGTCTCGATGAAGAAAACAATAGAAACTCCGTAAGATATTCCATTTTAAAATGGTCTTTATCCAGGAGAATATCCCTTATCTGTTCCGATATCCCTGTGCCTCCGGGCTCTCTTACTGAAATTACCTTTTTCTTATTTTGCTCTAAATAATTTTTTAAAAGTTTGATCTGCGTTGACTTACCGCTGAGGTCAATTCCTTCGAAAGTTATAAACATATTAAATTTGAGTTCAAATTATGTAATTTTAAACTATGATTAAATGATTAAATGACACTGTTGTACATTTTAGAATTTGGATTAAATGAACGGATTCAATATTTTACTCAAAAAACAAAAATCACTTTTTCCCAAAACAATTAATACTTGATTTTGAACCCTTTTTTTTACTGGTAATAATTTGGTCTCTCACAGATTAAACAGATGCTCACAGATTTTAATCCCTGAAATATTTTTTTCAATAGGTCTGAGCAATATTGTTAAATGTTTAAGATTGTATCTGAGAAAATCCGTGTAATCTGCGAGAAATTTTTTTGGCAGTAGGATTTATATCCTTAATAATGTTAGAGATAAAATTTGGTCAAAAATAAAATGTTTTGGACAGTATGCTCTAAAAAAAATCCGGTCATAATAATAATCATTTACATCATAGTTCAGAAATTCTAATTTTGCAGACTTATGTCCTCCGACAAAAAAAATATCAAAGCAATAGTCCTTGTAGCAGCGCTCGGATACTTCGTTGATATATATGACCTGATCCTTTTCGGGGTAGTAAGAAAACCTTCGCTTACCTCTCTTGGCATAACCGGCGAATCACAGCTCTCAGTCGGAGTCACACTTCTCAATTGTCAGATGATCGGCATGCTGATCGGAGGAATCATTTGGGGAATTCTCGGAGATAAGAAAGGACGCATTTCGGTTCTGTTCGGCTCTATCTTTTTATATTCAGCCGCTAACATTGCAAACGGGTTTGTGCAGGATATACCTACATATGCAGTGCTGAGATTTGTAGCAGGTGTTGGATTAGCCGGTGAACTCGGAGCCGGGATTACTTTGGTCAGCGAAGTCATGTCAAAAGAAACCCGCGGATGGGGAGCGACAATTGTTGCGACGGTGGGTTTGATAGGAGCCGTAGTAGCCGCTCTTGTAGCTAATAAGTTCGAGTGGCGAGTTGCATATTTTGTCGGCGGCGGAATGGGAATCGCGCTTTTGATTTTAAGAATGAGTGTTTATGAATCGGGAATGTATAAGAGCATTAAAGAGAAAAACATTTCCAAAGGAAATTTTCTGATGCTCTTCAAAAATAAAGAGCTGTTTCATAAGTTTGCCAAATGTATCCTGATCGGACTGCCTACATGGTTTGTTATGGGAGTTCTCATAACTTTTTCAGACAAGTTTGCAGAAGCTCAGAAGCTCAGCGGAACCATAAATCCTGCTCAGTCAATAATGTACGCCTATATCGGGCTTATCGCCGGTGATCTTATCAGCGGTTATCTGAGTCAGGTATTGAGATCCAGAAAAAAAGTTGTCTTAATTTTCCTGATACTGAACTGCATCTTCATTTCTGCTTATTTATTTCTGAATAATTTCGGAGTGACTTACTTTTACTTTATGTGCGGAATGCTCGGCTTTTCAAATGGTTACTGGGTTGTATTTGTAACGAATGCATCCGAACAATTCGGCACAAATCTCAGGGCAACTGTCACAACGAGTGTGCCGAATTTCATTCGCGGCACTACTGTTCCGATCACACTCACATTTCAGTATTTAAGCGGATATGTCCGAATAATATACGGAGCTTTAATAGTGGGAGTGATTTGTCTTGTAATTGCAATCATAGCATCAGTTAAAACTAAGGAAACGTTTGGAAAAGAACTTGATTATGTAGAAGTAACTTAGCAATGAGCAATGAGCAATGAGCAATGAGCAATGAGTAATGAGTATTATTAGTAATATTGCGGTCTAAGATAATTCCTTTATTAAAGATATGAAATAATATAAGTTTTGAAAAAATTGTTTTCAAAATTTATTTTTTAGAATATGAAAATAAAATTACATCAAATCATATTTGCATCAGTAATAATTTTGCTGATACTTATTGGAGGAGATTTCAATGCTGAAAGATCCGACAAGTCCGCTCCTGAAACTTACAGCCTTGTTAAAATTTACGCGCATTCTCCTGCGGATATTTTAAAACTTCAAATGAATGACATCACTGTCGAACATTACACAGGTAATATTAAAGAGGGGATCGAAGTAGTTATTAACGAAGAGGAAATATCAAGACTAAAGAATTCCGGATTGGAATATGAAATAAAGATCTTGAATTTAGATTCTGATTATTCAAACAGGAAAAAACCTTCTCCACAGGAAATGCAAAAGAGTTTTGAGATCATGTCTGAAGATAACATCCAAGGTTTTTCTTACGGAAGCATGGGCGGATATTATACTTATTCCGAAGTAGTTCAAAAACTTGATTCGATGAGACTTCAATTTCCGAATATCATTTCTGTAAAGCAAAACCTTGGTTTGACGCATCAAAGCAGAAATATATGGGCTGTGAAAATTTCCGATAATCCCGATGTCAGCGAGTCATCGTCTGAAGCTCCGGTTTACTTCGATGCTTTGCATCATGCAAGAGAGCCTCAGTCAATGGCATCTGTAATGTATTTTATGTACTGGCTTCTGGAAAATTACGGAACAAACCCTGAGGTTACATATCTTGTTAATAACCGGGAAATATACTTTATACCCGTTGCAAATCCTGACGGATATGTTTACAATCAAACGACAAATCCCGGCGGAGGCGGATCATGGAGGAAGAACAGAAGGAATAACGGAAGCTGTTTCGGAGTGGATCTGAACAGAAATTATACTTACGGCTGGGGATTTAACAGCGGGTCAAGTAACAATCCCTGCTCGGATACTTACAGAGGTCCGTCGGCAGGTTCTGAGCCGGAAGTACAAGCGATCAAAAATTTTATCGATCAGATCCGCCCTGAGATATCATTTTCATTTCATTCTGTTGCCGGCAGGTATTTGAATCCTTACGGATATACAGATACGATCCCGTCTTATGAAATTTATTCAGAGTTCTCATCTGATTTTGCTTCTCACAATAATTACACTTACGGAACTGTAAGCGAAATGCTGGAATATTATTCAAGCGGTACTACGCGTGATTATCTTCATTCAATTGGTTCATACTGCTGGACTCCTGAGGTCGGCGGAAGCGGATTCTGGCCGCTTCAGTCCGAGATCATTCCGATTGCAAATGAAAATCTTTATGGAATAAAATATCTGTGCTGGGTCGGAGGAGCTTTCGCTGATTATCTGAATTATAAAATTTCAGGAAAAGGTTTCGTTCATAAAAATGATACTTTAAGTCTGCAGATCACTTTGAAGAACAGGGGATTATCACAGACTGCAAAGAATGTAAGTGTTGATGTTACATCACTGTATGCGAATGCAACAGCAATTAACTCCGCTGTAAATTTCGACAGCATTCAGCCGAGACAATATGAAAATAATAGTTCAGATCCGTTTAAGTTTAAAATAACTTCATCTGCAGTGTACATGGACGAAATGAAATTTTTAGTTTCTGTAAAACAGGAAGGAGTTGAGACATCAAAAGATACAATAAGGATCATTGCCGGAAAGACAAAGAATTTATATTCTGATAATGCTGAGACAGGAACATCCCACTGGAGTAAAAGCGGGACAGGCACATTATGGGATACGACTTTCATTGATCCTCATGACGGAAATAAAAATTTCGCCGACTCAAGATACGGAAATTCAAAAAACAACAGCAACAACTATTTTACTTTAAATGATACTGTTAATCTTACAGGTGCTGCAAACCCGCGAATTGAATTTGCAGCAAAATGGGCAGGTGAAGTAAATTTTGATTACACACGGATACAGGTCAGCACTAACTTTGGCTCATCATGGACAAATTTACCCGGACGATACACACGAACAATTTCCGGGCAGCCGTCATTTGCAGATATAAAGTATTGGGTAAATGAACAGATAAATCTTAATACTTACATTGGTAAAAAAATTAAACTCAGATTTAATTTATTCACTGATGCAGGCATACCCGGTGACGGATTTTATTTTGATAATTTCAGGGTTGTGGATTATGCAGATTCACTTACGAAGAATTTACAGTTGAATTTATTTATACAGGGTAGATACAATGAAATTACAAATTCCATGTCCGGCGATACGCTTCAGATTTTATTGCGGAATAATGTACCCCCGTTTTCACTCATAGATTCAGCAAAAAATTATCAAGGTTCTTCAGGCATTGGTTCATTCAATTTTCCGTCTGCAGTAAACGGAATAGATTATTATATAATTGTTAAGCATAGAAATTCAATTGAAACCTGGAGCAGTTCACCGGGGCAGAGATTTGTTTCCGATGAACTGAATTATAATTTTACAACATCTCTTTCTCAGGCATTCGGAGGTAATCTCTCAATTATTGATTCTTCCCCTTTTACAGCCGGAGTTTATACAGGAGATATTGACCGTGACGGGGCAATTGACGTTTCTGATGTGTTATCTGTCTATAATGATGCGGGAAATTTTGTTTCGGGATATGTAATTACAGATTTGACCGGGGATAACTTTGTAGATTCAGAAGATCTGATACTGGCGTTTAATAATTCAAATAGTTTTGTTAGTGTGATAAGACCATGATCTTTGCAGTTAACAGTTAACATTTAGCAAGAAGCAGTAGTTAATTAGTTAAACAGTTAATTGCCTTAAATTTCACATTTTGTCATTCTGAACGAACGGAGCGAAGCGGAGTGAAGTGAAGAATCCAGTCATTTAAATAGAATTTAAGTATTTGGAATCTTCGCTTCGCTCAGGATAAAGAGCATTTGTGTTACTTCAGTTAATAGTTAAATAGAAACTTCTGAAAAACTAAATCATCTGAATTGTAAATTGATCCCGAAGGGATCATACATTTGTAGAAATAATATAAAAAAATGTTCGACCCCGAAGGGGTCGTACGGGAATCGGATCGATTTCTATAAATGTTTGAATCCTTGGGATTCACTACTTAAATAGTTAATAGTTTATTCAGCGCTGATTAATGTTCATTGTCAGAGTGATGTCACTGAATTATATGAAATGAAGAGACTTATCATACATTTAACATACCTCCGGAAATAAATTTACATATCAAGGTAGGAAATAACTGCAGAAATTTTCTGATGAAAAGTTTTATTAAGAAACGGATTTGTGATAACGCCATATCCGGGGGAGACTATTTTGTGTCATGTTAGACTAAATAAACACTTTAATTATTTCCCCTCATCTGAAAAATAAAATTATTTTCCATTAGTTGGTACATCCGCACTCCCGACGGCAGGAAAAAAAATATTTAAACCCAGATTGTTCATTTAAAAACATTTTTTTACCACAAAGACACTAAGACACAAAGGTTTTATAAAAAATTAGTGTTGTAAGAAAAATTTTAGCGATCTTTGTGTAAGCGCTTTGTGCTACTAAATAAAATACTGTTGTTTTTTTTGCAAACTTTTAAACCATATTTTTTTTACACAGAGGCTCAGAGACACCGAGGGAATCGAATTATTTTCTTATAATTTTCTCTGTGTCTCTGTGACTCTGTGTTTAGGAAAATATTAAATTTTGTTTGTAGCTGAGGGCTACGATGTGTACTTTGCGTTTAAATACTTTTTAAAATTCTATTGAACAATTTGGGTTAAAATCTGTTCAAACTTTTGAAGCTCTTACCCCCAGCACAATAAAAACCACACACTCTACCCACTGATACACTCAATACACTCAATACACTCAATACACTCAATACACTCGACACACTCAACACTAAAAAAAGTTTTGGACAGGCTGAAAGTTAATTTCAGCACTGTCCAAAATGTGGAGTGGAAAAAGTTTTATAGCTATAGATTCTGATGTTACTTAAGAAGTGTCATCTTCCTTGTCTGTACAAAGTCACCGGATTTCAGTTTGTAGAAATACATCCCTGAAGGCAGCTCGCCGGCATCAAATCTCAGATTGTAATTTCCCGGTTCAAGTTTTTCATTTATCATTGTAATTACCTCCCGTCCAAGCATATCGTAAATTTTAAGAGTAGTCAGATTTGCTGCAGAAATATTGAAAGTAATTGTCGTTGCCGGATTAAAAGGATTAGGATAATTCTGCATCAGTTCCATCTTATCGGGAATGTTAGTGCCTGTGCCTGACGAAAGTCCGGTAAGAATTGAAAAATCACTCAGCGGTGTCCAGCCTTTATTGTTCACTTCATGTACTTCATTAGTGATTTGATTATCCGGATCTATAACTGCGTAAATTCTCGTTGTCCCGGGAGTTGCAGCCGGAACGGTCCACGGTATTGAAGCATATTTGGATTTTCTTGTCTGAATCCCTCCGCTGATTGTTGTCTGACCGATTTGAATTCCTCCATCGGATGGATTTCCTTTGTAAAATCTTACGGTAACTGGAGCTGTGATATCAAGAAGTCCGTAATTGCTCACTTTAGCTTTGATTGTAATTGTATCTCCGGCATCGGGATGGAATTTAGAAATTCGGATATCTCTTGACCTGTATCTGTATTCCTGATCATTACCCGGAAGCGGATATCCTTTTTCCGGATCGAGTCTCCAGGGTAAATTAAATGAAAGGTCGGTCTTGTTTCCGTAATTAGTGTTCCAGAATGAACCCGGATTTGAATTTAGCTTAACTTTGTAATCTAGTACAAGCGCTCCGTTTTTTGCCCAGTAAGAATAAGGAATTATATAATAAGTATTCTGAGGAAGGTTGTAAGGCGGAGTAAGATGTCCATAATCACCTCTAAGCAATATAGAGGAATTAACCGTCGTTGAAACATTCGAGATCTGTCCCTGACTGTAACTTCCGTTGACACCTACTTCAATTCCCCATCCGCTGATAGAGCCGCCGACTTCAACTCCGACATCTTTTGATGTTTCTGCTCCTGATGAATGAAAATTCTGCATGTCCAGTTCTGTAAAACTGCTTCCGCTGCTCCCTACTGTCTGCGGATTGAATTCGTATATTAACTGAGCGGTATCTTCCGACATTGAAACAGAATCCCTGTATGAAAGAATGTTCCCGACTTCATGTTCAGGTCTGTAAATATTTCCTATTGCATAATCATCCTTTGATTCTATCCAGAGTTTTGTAGTCGGACCCGGAACCACTGTAAGTATGTTTCCGCGGAAATTATTCAGGCTGTCATAAACGGCATATTCATAAAAGTCATAATCATTAACAATATTAAATGTCCAGTCACCTCCTTCAGCCCTTCGCCCTTCGGTAACCCTGATTGTGCTTCCCGAACCCTTTACATTTTTGAATCCCTCTGCATACGAAGTCTTGATGCTTGCCTGAATTCCAATGCCTAAAACATTTCCTCCGGCGCTTAGACTCGCATCAACTCCCCAGTCATTGTGCACTTCAACCGTCATTGTTGAGTCAATAGTGCTTGTTTGTATGTAATCGGAAGAGAATCCGCATCCTAAACTCGGATAGCATCCGGACAGATCATATGATGTTCCGTTCAAAACATCAAAATGAGTTGGCGGAGTGTTCAGAACTACCAGCGGCTGCTTTATTAAAGTCTTGCGGTAATGCGCGGCGGCGCCGAGTCTTACTCTGTCACCATTGAAATCTCCCGAGGCAAGATAAAAATGTCTTACATTGCTCAGGTTACCATTGAAAACAGTGCTGTCAAATTTTTCCTTTCTTCCCCGAAGGATGAATGAGGTGAAATCACTGTTTGCTTCATATACATATACATTGAAATACTGAAGATTGAAATTGTCTAGATCATACGGAGCGCTGACTGCTATAATGTCCGCTTTTCTGTTATAATCCAGATCAGATGCAGTGAGAACTTTCTGAGAGAAATCTGTAAATGCATTGTTACCCCATCCCGGAATTGCAGGACCGGATACTCTAAGCTGCGGAACCAGTGTGCTGTCCGTCACAGTAAAGCCGTAGATATTTCCGCGTGTCGAAGCTGCAATGTCATTTTTCCCGTCTCCGTTTAAATCTGCAACGCTGATATCAAATGGTCTTGATTCACCTTCGTTTGCATAAGGAAGTGTCACGCGTCTCGTACTGTTTGCTGCTACAGTATTTAAAGAATCTCTGACTTCAACAATGTCAATGTAAGTACCCGGCTGACTCATCTGAGTGTGTGTAAACGCAAATCCTGCGGCTATTTCGTCAACAGCATCATAATTGAAATCCTTTGAAGATACGGATAACTGAATATTGGAAATATTGTAGGATGGACTGCTGAACAGACTTGCAGTTCCTTTTGAAACAAACCTTCCCAGTGAATTGATCTTATATATTCTTACACTAATGCTCCACGTCGAACCTGTTCCCTTTTTCACAAACACTGCAGCGATTTCCTGCCAACCGTCTCCGTCAAAATCACCGATTGCAAGATCAAATGCATCAATCTTTTGTCCGGAAGGAAATGAGATCTTTTCATTGTTGATGCTGTCACCCATTACAGGTACAAGACTGCTGTTTACAGTAAACATTTTTATCTTTAGCGAAGAGTCTTTACCAATATATCCGAGAACAAATTCTTCCTTTGAATCGCCGGTAAAATTTCCCGCAGCCACTCTCACCGGTGTTTTTGGAGAAATTGTATTTGACATCATTACATTCGGAAGTGTAAGACGGTTTACATTTGTCCAGTTCAATGCAGTGTTGCTGATTTGAGGTATCATCAGAGTGATTGAATTGTTAGAGCCGGTGCAGGCTGCGACGAAGTGCTTGAACCTGTCGCCGAGAAAGTTTCCGCATGTAACGGATAACCTCTTGTTACCGGTAACGGTTGAGTCACTCTGTATTGATTTCGGAAGCAGTCTTGAATCAGGATTTGTCTGTGTAATGTCAAGGTCCAGGATCCTTCCCTGAACATTCTGTCTTGACGGGTCCGAGCCAAGAGTCTTACTGCTTATGAGAATAATCTCATCTGAATTGATCAGATCTCTTACTCTTGCGAGCGGATCTGTCGGCAATCCCTGTCCGAACAAAGATGTTGTAAACAGGATTACGAAAGTTGCGATTGTTGTAATTTGCTTTAACATTTTTTCCTCCACATGTTAAATTAATTTAGAAATTTGTTTTTTTAATATTGTTGTGACAAAACTATGAAGCCGTTCTTTTTTATCAAAAGAAACATATTTGGTAAAATCACAAAGTAAGATATGGGTGGGAGGTAAAATGCGCAGAATTTTTCAAAAAATGACTTTTTTAACTGATTTCAAATCACAAAATTATGGCATAATAAGAAGCATTTAAAAATGAAAGACACCAAACTTGCCGCGTTGCTTCGGACATTTTCTGCCGGAGAATTTGCAGAACTGGGGAAATTTGTTTCCTCGCCTTATCACAGAAAGAGAAATCTTGATGACCTGTTTGAAATTCTGAAACCATTTTATCCGGATTTTGACGGAAGTAAGTTTACCAATGAGTATGTTTATGAAAAATTATATCCCGGCAAAAAATTCGGCGATGCAAGATCCGACAGTTTGCTCAAAACTCTTACATCAGAATTATTCATGCTTTGCAAAGAGTTGCTCATACAGCTTGAACTAAAGGAGAATGAATCTTTCAAAAAATATTTGCTGCTTACACAACTCAGAAAAAGAAAGCTCACCAATGAATTTTTAAAAGAATCCGTAACTGCCCGGAAGAGATTTGAAATTCCGGGAGGTGAAGTAAAAGATTTCCTGGAAAAATATTTTATTACAAATCCTCTCACGGAGTTTTATATCGATGCAAATGATTTTAGTAACAGCTATGAAATGATAATCCTGCAGAGTGAATATATTGCTGCCGCTTCATTGACAAAAAGTCTGCGATTTTCTCATCAGAAAAAAGCAGCGGAGGAGGGATATAATCTGACAACACGTTCAAACCTGAGCGAGTCGCTGATAAATCATCTTGACATGGAATCACTTATTAAAGAGCTGAAAGAAAACAAAAGCGATTTTTATCCTTACATCGGGATAAGTTATCTGTCACACCTGCTGGTAAAAGATAAGAACGATGAAAGTCACTATTTCAAATTGAAAGAACTTTTATTTAAGCATGACGATCTTTATTCACATTCGGAGAAGTATATTTTTTTCAGTATGCTTTGTACATTCGGTAATGAGATGTTTGCCGAGAGGAGAGAGAAAAAGTACAGCAGAGGGGTGCTTGAAATTTATATGAAAATGATTGAAACAGGATTATATAAATTTTCGCAAACGGATTTTTTTCAGATTGGTTTATTCAGAGGCATGCTGATACAGGCAAGACATTGCGGTGAATATGAATGGATGAAACATCTGATTGACAATTACATAAATGAGCTTCACCCTGATCAGCGCGAAAACATGAGACTGTATTCACTTGGTCAGTATTACTTCGGCATCGGAGAATTTGGAAAAGCCCTCGCGAGTCTGATCACGCTAAAGTCGGATTACTTTCTTTACAAAAAGATCCGAAGAATCTGTTATTCAGGATATACTATTCACTTGGCTATTACGAGGAGGCATTTTCGGTGCTGGACAGTTTGAAGCATTACCTTTCAAGCACAGATGATCTCTCAGAGAAAATTATAAACTTAAGCAGGAATTTCGTAAAATTTTCGTCAGAACTTCTGCGTCTGAAAACAGGTCCTGATAAAAGTAAAAATAGCAAGATGTATCTTGCAAAAAAGATCCGTGATACGAAAAATGTAGAGTCGGCAGAATGGCTGCTGGAGATGCTTGAGGAGATGAAGTGAATTTGGAACGCTGATGAAACTGATTTTATGGATATTCACTGATTCAAAAAGGAACTATAGAAGTAAAATTATTTATTTTCTATAATTATTTTACTTTTGATAATGGGCATTCTTGATTATCCGATTCCATCCAATTCAATCCAATAAAAATCCGTAATATTCCGCTCGATCCGGGTCATCAAGGTTTCTATTATCTCATGTATATAGATATTAGTTATAATATTTTTTAATTCGTGATCATTCGTGAAATTCGTGGCAGGCTTTTTCTTTTGCACCGATGTGAATAGCTATTTCAATTTAATGCATTAATAGAATTGAAAAGAAACATAAGGAAAGTTATTTTGCTCTGCGACCTTAGCTCAGCTGGTAGAGCAAATGACTCTTAATCATTAGGTCGGGGGTTCGAGCCCCCCAGGTCGCACTTTTATCTTCAAGCTTTTGCTATTAAGATATTTTAAAGTTACCAGTTCTTTTACAAAGCCAGCCTGCAATTTTGGATTTTACCTTATATCGTCAGACCTATAATGTTTTCAAATCATACTCAAAGTCAAAGCAGGAGAAACGATTTGAATAAAAGTCACTGGTTCATCATTTGATGCATTAGTCATGGTATCAATACTACAGGTTTTCCAGTATACCCCGGTAATCCCTGCCAATGGGAATAGAGACTCCATTAACCTCAACTGTTTCAGCATTATAGGCTTCAATCTTATTTAAAGAAATTATAAAAGACCGGTGAATTCGCTTGAATAAGTTTGACGGTAAATGTCTTTCAATTTCATTGGTACTCATTTTTGATAAGTATTGTTTTTTAGTCGTGATAATTTTAATATACTCGCGCTGACTTTCAATATATACAAGCTCTGAGAATAAAATTTTTACTTTCTTTTTCTGCACATTCACAAATATAAAATCTTTGTTTTTTGAGTTTTCGATTAATTTAAGTTTATTGATCTGTGTGAATTTTACTTTATTTACCGCAGATAAAAACCGTTCAAATTCAAATGGTTTTAAAAGATAATCTGTCACGTTTAAATTGAATCCTTCTATAGCATATTTTTGATATGCTGTTGTTATAATCACTGACGGGGGATTTGTAAGAGTTTTCAGAAAAGCCAGACCTTTTAATTTAGGCAGATGGATATCTAAAAAAATGAGATCGATAACATTCTTCAGCAAATAATCATTTGCTAAGACAGCATCTTTAAATTTTCCCGCCAGTTCCAGAAATGGTACCTGAAGAATGTAGTCCGATAAAACTTTTGTTGCTAAGGGCTCATCTTCTATGATAATGCATTTTATTTTAGACATGGCTCGCAAGGTTAATTTTCAGTTCTGATGTAAAATCTGATTCAGCCTGCCGGACAGACAGGCTGAAATCCTTATAAAGCAATTCCAGCTGGCGTCTCAGATTGGAAAGTCCGATATTTTGTTTTACATCCGATCCTTCGGGAAATTGATCAGTTGAGTTTTTTACAATTAATTTTAATTGAAGACCCTTAACTGAAAGATGAATGTCAATAAAAGGATTATCCAATGTTTCAGAAACTCCGTGCTTGAACGCATTTTCTATAAGCGGTATCAGCAAAAGAGGCGGTATCGACTGATTTAAATCCTCAATGTCATGATTAAAATTGATAATCAATGAATCATCATAACGCAATTTTTCAAGAGCAATATAATCAATGATGATCTTCAGTTCGTTCTCAATAGCTATATATTCTCCGCCGGTCTCATACAGAATGAACCGTAATATTTTTGACAGACGTAAAATTGATTCTGCGGCAAGGTCAGACTTATCTCTTGCAAGTGAATATATGTTGTTTAAAGTATTAAATAAAAAATGCGGGTTTGTTTGTGATTTGAGATAATTTAATTCCGCTTCCTGTTTTTCAATCCGAAGCTGCTGTGAAGCCTGCTTGAGTTTTATGTGGTTATATATGTGAATGATAACTGCAAAAAAGATTATTGACGTTAAGCTGTATGACAACTGTAAAGTAGCACCCTCGTCCGGTGAACTGAAAGTTGTCAATGACTTATAGGTGCCAAGGCTGATCCCGATCAACCTCCATGCTAACAAACCCCACGAGTATAACATGAGATGAACAAATAGAATTGGGACAGCGGCAAGAATATTATAAAAGACCCTGCTTCTTTTTCTGCTTATGAAAGGAATGGAATATTCAAAAAGAATGAAATTGATAACTGTAACATAGGCTGCACGCCATAAATTGTTTCCTGCCCGTTCAAAAAATGTTTCCGGATTATTTACAATCTCACTGAACACCCACAGCAATAAGTAAGCAAGCCCTGTCAACAGGTAAAACCTGATACGCTTTGAGTTTGCTGATACCTTCATACGAATAATTACTAATTACTAATTAATTTAATTGCAATCAATGTAACAATAAAAGTCATTCTAAAAAATTGAAAATATAATAGAGTCAAAAATTATTTATTTATGTTTTCAAATTATCTGATAGGTAAAACTATGCTGTTTGTATACTCAAAGCAGTCGTATGTAGATGATCAGTATTTATATTAGCTTTATTTGCGTAATATTGTAAAAAAGTTTTTGTGCTTAATTTTTCTTGTTAGCTTTACAACTAATAACTTAAGTTTACGGCTTTGAAATTCACGGTTTGTTTTTGCCACGAATTAATACAAATTTTCACTAAAAAGCCAATAAAGTAATTTTTTAAACTCGGGTAAATTAGTGAAAACTAGTGGCAGGTTTTTCTTTAATTGTAAAACGGTCAACTTGAGTGAAATCATGGAACGACTTCCGGGAAAATTAACTCATATGTTAAAATCAACAACTCAAGTAAATCTAAAAAAAATTTCTATTATGGATGATAAAGATTACCCGCTCAAGAAAACTGCAAGGCTTGCCGGCTTTTTATATTTTATCTGGATATTGTCCGGTCTTTACAGCCTGATGTTTATACCATCACAAATCGAAATGTCGGGTGATGCTGCCGCCACTGCATACAATATTCTGTCAAATGAATTTTTATTTCGAACCGGCATAATCAATGATCTTATCAACAGCTGCATCTGGATCGTTATGATATTGTTTCTTTACAGATTGTTCAAACCGGTGAACAGGTATCTGGTTAAACTTTTATTTGCATTTGTGATCGTTCAGATCCCTGCAGTTTTTATTCTGGAAGGATTCAATATTACCGCCCTTATGATCCTGAAAGGAAAAGGACTTCAAACATTTGAAGCCGGTCAGAGACTGGACATAGCAATGCAATTTCTTAAATTTAGTGATTATGCAGTCCTGACTTTAGAATTTTACTGGGGATTGTGGCTGCTTCCTTTGGGAATCCTTATCATGAAGTCGGATTTCATTCCCCGTTTCCTGGGAATCTGGCTGATTATTAATGGCATAGCGTTGCTGATACTCAGCTTTACAGATATACTTTTACCGCAATACAGGAATATGATCTTTAAGATTGCCATACCTGCAATGTTCGGTGAAGTCGCGTTTATGTTATGGCTGTTAATAAAGGGAGTAAAAAATAATGTATCATCAATCGAAAATAACAAAGTACTCAGTATATAACTGAATTGAAAAATGTTTTATTTTTTCTAGCGCGAATTTATTAAACACATTTTAACTAGAAACGAAAAAATAACTGATATAGTATAACAACTCAAAAAGAAATAATAAAATGAATGTATCAATCATCCGCCTGTATCTTCTGAGAGCGCTTTACCTTCTTATAAGTGCAGGTCTTGTATTCACCATATGGCCTCAAATAATTTACCATCAGACGCCGTGGCCGCTCTGGCATGGAGTGGGCTGCAGCTTGCTGGGGGCAATTTCAGTTTTGGCTTTATTTGGAATCCGGTATCCGTGGAAAATGTTGCCTCTGCTTTTCTTTGAAATGATCTGGAAGCTAATATGGCTGATTGCAGTTGCGCTCCCATTGTGGGCTTCAGATCAAATGGATGCTGCCAATTTGGAAACGGCGCAAAACTGTTTAATGGTAGTCATCATACCATTGGTAATTCCATGGCCTTATGTTTGGGCAAACTATGTGACAATGCCCGGAGATAAATGGAAATGAGCTCGCTGTGCTGTCAGATTGAGATTGGAATTTGTTCCGTTCATACTCAGCGCTTCTAAATTAAAAGATCTCACCCTAAATCAGAGTGAGATCTTTAATTAACTGCCGGTCCGCTTGATTGATCAGCAAACGAAAAAAGACTGATCAGTGATCAGAACTACTTCGTTAATATCATTCTCTTTGTCTGAACAAATCTGTCAGACTGTAATTTATAAAAATACACACCGCTTGATAAGTTTGCTGCATTCCACTGAACTTCATAAATCCCTGCATCCTGTTTTTCATTTACCAGATTCGTAACTTCCTTTCCGAGTATGTCATAAACTTTCAATGTTGTGTATCCGTTAACAGCGAGCTCATATTTTATGGTTGTAACCGGATTAAACGGATTTGGATAGTTATCCTTTAATTCATATTTGTATTGCTTCAGATCCGGTCGTGTCATTGATTCTGCTGCGTCTCCTGAATTAACTTCAATAACTCTGCCTTCCGGTGAATAGAATAATAATCTTAGTTTTCTTATGTAAGCCTTCAAACCTGCATATTCCGGCACCGGAAGTATCTGTATGTTTTCAACTTCAACTCCGCCGAGTGAAGTCAATATGCCGAGTAAACCTTCATTAACTGTAACCGAATACTTCTTATTTGGCTTAAGCGGAGCATGGTCTATTTTTACTGATGAAAGCAATACTCTTTCTCCAACCGGATTTTGAGGATTGTATTTAAAATTCATTCCCGATACCTGCAGGAAAAAATCATCATCTATACCGATCATTGATAATCCAACCTCAAGCCCTTTTATCAGTTCGGATCCGCGTATGTCGAAAGTCGCAAGCCTGAAATCCAGTCCTGAAGCAGTATCATATCCGTAACTAACGGTTCTGAATACATCTGCACTTGTTATTGCTCCTCTGTAGATCTTTTCGGCAATTAATCCGTTCGCAGTGATCCCGATCTTTGTATGTGTTTTATTTCTGTAAGAATCAGTGATGAGATTTCCCATTGGAGTATCTTTTGATGCGCACCCGGACTCATTATGTGTATTCATGTCTTTTAATGCAAAGCCGTCAACTGTATGGAAAACATTTCCGAACTGAGCGGTAATTCCTGTCTTCAGTTCGTCTATCACAGCTTTTATTTCAGGAACAGCAGGCACACTTGCATTGACCGGGATCAGCTGATAATTGTTGAATGTTACAGCTCCATTGTCAAATGTAAATTTCAGCTTACCAATGTTCTGATAATATGAACCTGCCTGACAAATGTAAACAGGTTTGTTTTCGGGATTCATTACAACAACAGGCTGATCAAAAATATAGTGATCGTGTCCGCCAATTATAAAATTTATTCCCGGGACACCGGCTGCAATCTGCTGATCAATTCCGGAGCCGAGATGCGACAGGAAAATTATTACATCACATCCCTGTCCCTGTAATTCCATTACAGTTGCATAGGAAATTTCAGCTACATCCTCACTTATTATCACCGGATATGCATTGCTCAGAGGTGAGGGAATTGTCATTCCGAAAATGCCAACTTTTACATCCCCAAAGTTTTTAATTGTATAGGGCTGTATGAAATTTTCTAACTGGGGAAATCCTGTCATGTCAAGATTTGCTGAAAGAACAGGAAAAGAACCATCGGCGAAACCGGCTGTAAGAACATCATTTAATGTTGACGGTCCGAGATCAAATTCATGATTACCGACAGTCAGCGCATCAAACCCAAGCTGTTTCATTATCTGCAGTTCCGGTACGCCGAAGTATGTGTTATAAAAAAAATCTCCCACACAAAAATCTCCTGCGTGAAGAGTAAGTACATTTGCTTCTGATTGTTTTATCATTCCTATGACAGAGGCAGCCTTCGCAATACCGCCGATCGTTCCTTCAAGATTGCAGCTCTTTGGTCCCGTGGCGTCGAGATGAGAGTGACTGTCATTGGTATGCAGAATTGTTATTGATGTTCCCTGTGCATAGGTAAGATTAGCAGCAGAAAATATGATCATCATAATTATGGATAGTATTATTTTTACTCTTTTCATTTTAATTCTCCTTTCCGCGTTGCGGATAATTTTAATTATTAATATTTGCCGGTAAGTTTTATGAACTTATCGTTCAAAGAAATTTCACTTTATCTGATTCAAAAATATTAATAATAATATTTTCAATTGTCATGGTTTTGTCATGTATCTGTCCAAAACAATTAATTCTTGTTTTAAAAACTTTTTTTGGCCGGCGATAATCTGGTCTCTCACAGATTACACAGATGTCACTGATTTAAATCTTGAAACATTCTTTCAAAAATTTTGAAAAACCTTCTTAAATATTTAAGATTGTATCTGAGAAAATCTGTGGAATCTGAGAGAAAAGGTTTTTGGCAGTAGATTATATATCGTTCATAAAAGGTTAAAAAGTTTGTTAGAAATGTTAGAATCAATCGTAAATGTTTGACCTGAGACCGGTCAGTGGTTGTGTATAGAATAGCTAATGACAAATTCATCTTAACAAACTTGTACCCTGCCGAATGGAATGTAAGCAAATGCTTAGGTCTTGATGGATTAGATTCAATTTTTTACGGAGAATGAGAATGTAGTTATCCACAGTGCGAGTTGTAGGAAAGCTTTCATATCCCCAGACATGATCGAGAATGTCATTTCGTGTGACAATATTGCCTTCCTGATTTATGAAATACTTTAAAATTTCATATTCCTTTAATGACATGTCGATTTTTTTATTGTCTTTTGTTGCTTCAAGTTTTGCAAAATCAAGTGACACATCATCAAATTCATATTTATCAAATTCATTTATTATTACTGTCCTTCTTCTCAGCACCGCTTTGATCCTTGCCATAAGCTCTTTTACACTGAACGGTTTTGTAACATAATCATCAGCTCCAAGCTCAAAGCCGATCACCTTATCTGATTCTTCGGCTTTGGCTGAAAGCATGATTATCGGAAAATTATGACCGCTGAGCCGCAGGTCTTTACATATGTCAAAACCGTTTTTATTCGGAAGCATTATGTCAAGCAGTATTAGACAAGGTTTGATTCTTAAAGCCGTATGATAACCCTTTTCTCCGTCAGGTTCAACAAGTGTTTCATAATGTTCCTTTTCCAGGCTGATCGCAAGTCCTTTGGATACAGCAGGATCATCTTCAATTATTAATATATTGTTCATGATTATATTATTAAAATTTTTTCCATTTAAAATTCAATGTTGAAAACATTTTAGCTGTTTACATCAACCAACATCAACCAATCACCAATCAACCAATCAACCAATCACCAATCAACCAATCAACCAATTCACAAATCCCCTTTACTCAAACAGAAATACAAACTGAAAGAACTTCCTTTTCCCGGACAGCTCTCAACCTGTATTTTGCCTATGTGTATATCCATTATATCCTTTACAACACTCAGTCCGATCCCTGCTCCGCCGGTATGTTTGATCTTAGAATTCTTCATCCTGACAAAAGGCTTGAAAATGCTTTTTAATATCCTCCTGCGAAATCCCGATCCCTTCATCCTCTATTTTAACGATGGCATATTCATTTTCAATCATTGATGAAACGCGTATGATCTTTTTCTCCGGAGAATATTTTATTGCATTAGAAAGTAAGTTGATCAAAGCTTCTTTTACTGCGTCCTATCTGCATTAATGAAGACATTTAAGCCCGGAGACTTCTCAATTCTGAAATTGTCCATCATGAACTGATATTCCATTATTTTCAAAACTTCTTCAATGCAGTCATTGAGATTAATGTTACCGAACGAATAATCCTTTATCCCGTTTTCTATTTTGGTATAGTTCAGAACATTATTTATCAGTCTTGACAGTCTTTCACTTTCGCCTTCAATTATGTTCAGATATTCATTTGCTTTCCCGCCATTAAAATGCTCCTGCTCTTTTAATATTTCCGTAAACATTTTAATTGATGTGAGCGGAGTTTTCAGATCATGGGAAACACTTGATACATAATATGTCATAAGTTTATTTATTTCTTCAAGTCTTGAAATTTCCAGTTCTTCAAGTACAAGTTTTCTTTGAAGCTGCAGCTTTTTGAACGCCAGCGCTATGTTTGATATAAGTACATTCAGGATTTCAATATCCTGTTTCGAGTAACGATTTCTGACAACTTATCACCAAGCAAAACTGCGCCTGCAGTGTCTTTGGGTTCAGGCACAAAAGGAATGACAAGGTTTATTTTCCATTTTTTCAGGACTTCTGTCATTAAGTTATCCTCAAATATACCCGGCTCAACTTTTTCTTTCAGAGAGATTATTTTCGCAGGATCGGATGACAATAAATGTCTTACTCTAATGTTGATATGAATTCAGGGAGATCATCAAAATTATTCCGGGAAAGTATCCTGATCTTGTTTTCAGGCTGTGTAACAGCAATCAGTGCAATTTTTTTCACCGGGATTATTTTTTCAATTTCAGCAATGACAAACTTGCTCAGTCCTGTAATAGTGTTTTGATTCTTAATACCTGCTGAAAAGTCGCTTACTGTTTTTTCAAAATTATAACTTTCCCTGTAAAAGATTCTGTCAATAAAACTTCTTAATCTGATCTGCAGAGGATTAAATATTACAGCTATCAGCAGTATTAAAAAAATTGATACTAAATTGCCGTACTCTTTCATCAGTTCATTAGCAAAAAATGTAATGACTGTAACTATGCCGAAATATAAAATTATTGTAATGAAAGTTAATGAAGAATATAAAATGCTCTTCTTAACAAAGACGTCAATTTCAAATACATGATATCTCACAACCGCCATTGCAAAGAAAGCCGGAACTAGTACCAGAAATACAAGAAGAAATTCTTCCGGTATAAACTCCTTTATACCAAGCAGTCTTGGCAGAAGCCATAACAGCAGGAAAGGACAGGCTCCGGCTGCTATTCCCCAGAATATCCATTCAATTTTTTTTCTTTCAGTCCTGTCAATTATTTTTCTGTAATATAAATACAAATTTACAGCTCCGGAGATCATTGAGATGAGTAATATAACTTCCGTTATTTCCCCAGAGCTTCTCCATTGTAAAACCCAGCCTGAAGCATTATTTGAAATTGATTTTAATTGAACAAAGATAAGAACTGCGCAGAACAGGAATGAAACAGAATACAGAATTTTATTAAATGGATTGAAGCTTTTAATTCTTATCCGGGGAAAAATAAATGTAAAGTGCACAAATGTAACAGCACCAAGGAAATATGATGAAACATGAAATGCTCTTATCAGATATGCAATCCAGTCAGTCCCGGGAAAGTACTTTCCGGGTGAGGTCATGGTTGTTATAGAAAAAAGCATAAGCACCCAGAATAAAACCGTAACACTCCTTGCACACTATTTTTTTGAAATCAAAAATACTGATGTGACCCAGAAAGAAAGTCCGACAATAAGGCTTATTATTATGAAATCATAACTTCTGTAGTACCGCGCCAGATGAGCATGCTGCGTGAATTTTATGTTGTTATCTGAAACTACTTCCAGATCTGTATCCTGACCTACTGACCTTTCATCAAGAATAGTTTCGAGCTGATATAGACTCTGTGGTTTAATTCCTCCAGCGAAAGAATTGTATCCCGGGACTGATTTCGTCAAAATGCTCTTTTGAAAAAATGTAACCGTTTCGGAAGGAATAACTAAATGGCAGGTCGGCTTTAATTATTAGTCTGTTTATACCTGATAAACCGATTAGTAGAAATAGAACCGATATTACATAGTAAAAATATCTTCCATTCTTTTTCGTATCCATAACAGAAAATTTGACAATTCCATCATCCTCTGAACATTAAACAATAAAACCGTATACAGGTACTCTGTCAATTACACAAATGCAATTGATCAAAGATTGTAATATTGCTCTGTTAAAATTTACGGAGATTGCTGAGGTTGAAGGTGTATTGATACTTACCGGAGGCGTTGTATGATTAATCCAAACCTGTGAAACAGCTGACGAGATTAAAAACAAAGTACAAAAACAGAATACTTAATTTAGTTTTATTAAGTCCAAACATATATCCTCCTCTTGTTAAAATATAACTAATGCGGATAGAATAAGAAATTCTTTAATTACGGTGAACTATAGTAAACTACATTCCGTCCGGAACAACCTCCTAACCCCTTTTCAGAGACTGTCAAAACAATATTTTAATCACGAGAAGTCACGAAGACACAAAGAAATAAATTTAAAAACAGAAGTCTTTAGGGTGCTTGCGGACTTCGTGTGTTAAAAACCCTTTAATGGTTTTGAGACAGACATAAATCTCGCTATAAGTGTTTTGCATGTTCCCCATTTTTTATTTAAGCATAATAAATAAAATTTCTATTTAATATCAGATTGAATATTTTATATACTTCAGAACAGATTTGATAAAATTCAATAACATAACCTAAAAGGGAAAATAAGTAATAGAATAAAATATACACAGCTCTGCTTATTATTGTTTAATAACTATTTTAATGGTAAATCCTTCTCCCAGCCTAAGTATACACGTTATGCAAACGCAGGTTACTCACAGCCGGTCGGAGGATTTAATAATGGAATTTCATTACATGACACAGTTCCTGACTCCTGGCCATATTTAATGAGGAGTGGTTATAATATTGGTGTTACCGGAAAGATGACCATGAAAAAAATTTACCAAACTTAAAACTTGTTTTGGGATTGAATTATAATGGCTTTAAAAACTGGGGAGATCTTGCAGTTACGGAATACAACTCAAATACCGGCAACTATGACACTGATACTGGCTGGAGTTCCTTCCAAAGGTAGCAATACTGGCGCTTTCACTCGGAGGCGAATACAGCTTTATGCCCAAAGCCGCGATTAATCCTTTTGCCGGACTTGATTTTACGACAAACTTTTTTTCAGCGGTTCATATCAGACAAACCCAAGCAGTAATTTTCAAAGATCTCAGCTGAAAGCCGAAACAAGATTCGGGCTGCAGTTAGGCGGAGCGTTGATTTCGCTTTTAGTAAATATATCGGCGGATGGAGTCAAGTATAATCTGGCGAATCTCATTGGTAAAGGAGGAGAAGATTATAATGAAGATTCAACACACGTTTATCTTAACGATGACGGAGAAGGCGGTCAGGAACAAGGAACATTACTTACTTTCAGTTCTACGCAGGTATCTCGTTCTTTTTGATAATCCAATGGAAATAGGTGTAGAGTGTGTGGAGTGTGTAGAGTGTGTAGAGTGTGTAGAGTGTGTAGAGTGTGTAGAGTGTGTAGAGTGTGTAGAGTGTGTAGAGTGTGTGGAGTGTGTGGAGTGTGTGTAGTGTGTTGAGAAGTTAAGTAAGTTGAGTTTAAAATGGATTATGCCGGGAGTACAGATTTCCGGCTATTTTTATTTTATGATTTCTTAATTACAATGAAAGGAATTTTAAATTCTGTTTACTTATTTTTACAGTAATCTAAATTAAATTCAAAAAAAATTTATACTCAATACTCATACTCATACTCATTACACAATACTCAATACTCAATAACATACATACTAATACTCAATACTACCAATACTCCAAGAATACCAATACTCAATACTCAATACTCAATACTCAATACTCAATACTCAATACTCAATACACAATACCCAATACACAATACCCAATACTAAATACAAATGAACTTAGAAAACCTCATACACCAAAAGATCTCACGCAGAAATTTACTTAAGAAACCGGCAAAGCCTCTGCGTTTCTGACTTTAGGAGCCATTCTTCCGAAAGAGTTTTTTGAACTTCAGCTTTTTTAAAGAGTATGAAAACTAATCCTTTAGTGAAATTCCATTTAAGCCCATAGATGCGTCAAGTGAAGACAGTTTTGTTTTTTACCGGAAGGATATAATTATAAAATAATCAGGATGTGGGGTGATAAGATTAATGATAATGAATATTTCGGATACAACAATGATTTCGTCGGTTACCTGCCGATCGATCTTTTGGAAGGAGGAAATAATTCAAGTGACGGATTGCTCATTGTGAATCACGAATATCCCCTACCGCTTTTATAAATAATTATACTGATGAGGATTTCCGAAACGGAAGGATCAAGACTATAGAAGAAGTTGAAGCGGAAAAAGAAGTGTTGGTATCTCAATATTCAGGGTAAAGAGAGTTAACGGTGAATGGAATTTTACCGAAGATGAAAGTTATAACAGAATGATCGATGCTAATACACAAATTAAAATCTGCGGGGCTGCAAAAATACATTAGGAGAATATGTAACAGGACCCTCGCCAACTGCAGCGGGGGATTTACTCCGTGGGGAACGTATCTCAGCAGCGAAGAAAATTTTCAGGATTACTTTGTATCGGAAAATGTGTGGAATACAGATGGAATGATGTTGTAAAGATGCTGTCATAGAACATACGGATGGGTAGTTGAAGTTGATCCTTTCTGATAAAAAATTCAGTTCCGAAGAAACGAACATCTCTGGGAAGATTCAGACACGAGAATGTTGCAATCGAATTTCCAATAAAAAGCTGTGGCTTACATGGGTGACGATAAAGCAAACGAGTGTGTGTATAAATTCATCAGCAGTAAGAAAGTTATAATGAAACAGATCGTACAGCAAACATGGACATACTGGATGAAGGTGAACTTTACGTTGCAGATTTTACAAATAACAAATGGCAGCTGCTGGATTATGATAAAAGAGAAGAATTAAAATCCGCATTCACTTCACAGGCGATGTTTTGATAAATTGTGACAAGTCATCCAAGCTTGTCGGCGGCACGGAATGCAACCGGCCGGAAGACATTGAAATAAATCCTTTAGATAAGTCAGTGTTCATTGCATTCACAAATAATTCAAAGAAAAAGATTATGACGGAAGCATTGTAAGAATAATTGAAAAGAATAATGATCCGGAAAGTCTTGAATTTGAATGGGAAGTTTTTGCAACAGGCGGTGTAGATTCAGGATTTTCAAGTCCGGATAATCTTTGTTTCGACAGCAAAGGAAATCTATGGGTTCTTTGCGATGTATCGACTTCAAAGCTAAACAAAGACAGATACAGTTCTTTCAAAAATAATTCTTTGTTCATGATCCCGACTGTGGGTGATAACAAAGGCAAAGCATTTAGATTTGCCGCGGGACCTGTTGAATGCGAAATGTGCGGTGGAAATTTTACTCCGGATGAATCAACGCTGTTTGTTTCAGTTCAGCATCCGGGTGAAGGTTCACTTACACAGGAATCAGCAACGAGCCGCTGGCCGAATTTCGGAAATGATATTCCGAGACCGGCTGTGATCGCGATCACAGGATTTGATTCTTAAAACTAATTACTACTTAAATTTATTAATATTTAGTAATTGCTAAAAAGCACAGGTTGAAAAAACAAAAATAATTTTTCCTTGCTCAATCGGTCAAGCGGTACCCAGAAGCTTTTGTTTTGCTTAGCACTCTCAGTTTGTTTCTTTATAATATTACTTATTTTTAATACAGATATAGTAACAGGCATTCTGTTTAGCTGGGATTTCTTTTGTCTTTCAATGATCACAATAAGCTGGATCATTTTTTTTAATACTTCAAGATCACAACTTCACCTTCTCGCAAAAGATCAGGATGAAAGTCTCCCTGTAATTTTCAGCATTATAGTGGTTTCTGTATGCTTCAGTTTGTTAGGTACAATGATATTGTTAGTTAACAAAGAAATAAACTTTATTGATAAGGAAGTAAGTTCGGTAGTCTCACTGCTTGGAGTAGCCTTTTCGTGGCTGTTGCTTCATACCGTTTTCACAATAAGATATGCACATATGTATTATGAACCTAAGGATAAGAAAAGTGAAATTCATACAGGCGGACTGGATTTTCCGAAAGAAGAAGAACCGGATTACATTGATTTCGCTTACTTCTCATTTATCATCGGCATGACCTTCCAGGTTTCAGATGTACGCGTGACCTCACGCACACTAAGAAGATTAGTCTTAGTTCACGGATTGATCTTTTTGTATTTAATGCAATCATTGTTGCCCTCACCATCAGTATAATTGCAAATCTGAAAAAATGATCTTTGTTACAAAGTTTTTTGAAGTCCCCGGGCAGAGTCGCTTACATCTCTGCTTTACACAGGTGAGGTCTTTTTTTTGTTGAGAGTACCGAACCCGTGATTAAAACTTATGTATAAATGAAACCCCACTCCCATTTCATCCTTAACAGGAAGGGAATAGATGCTCCAGCGTGTCTTCTGCCTGTCATTTTTCGCGGCATCTTTCCTTTCATTTTTCTCTTCATCTGTAAAAAGACCGACTATGCTTAAAATGATGGTTGATGCCCCGATCCCTATATTTGCAGCTGAGAGCACCTTTGCGCCGTCCTTATTTACATAGTCATAAGACTTTTTATCCGGTAAAGATACTGCTCCGAAAATGACCTGAGCCGTGCCTGTAATGAAACCAACTAAAGGCACTGCATTATTAAGACCGCCTTTTGAAATACTCACGGCATTCAGTGTATTTAATGTCAGGTTTGCTGCTGTAAGGGTTGATGAAATTGCAATGTCAGAGGATGATACTGCATACTCATATTCATAGCCATATGAAGGCTGGATCATTGCGCATTCCTCTTTTGTAAGTCCGCTGCTTTTGATCCAGTCGTCAACAGTCTCATCATTCATCTCCATAATTAGCTCATACTTATGTTCACTGTTAATTTGTTCAGCAGTTTGCCTTCCGGAAGTTTTTTCAATCAAATACCCGACTGCACAAATTCGTCCTTCTCTGTCAATGAAACACGGTACACGCTGATCTTTCAGATCGTAGTTATGAGGAAAAACCCCCGCTTCAGTATATTCCTGAAGCAATATTAACAAGTAAGTTCTTTTTCAATAAGTTCAGGCAGCTGATCTGAAATATACTTATTTATAAGTAGCTCATAAACATATTCGAGATGTGTTTTTAATCTTAGATTTTCACCTGTGAAATAATCAGGATTGTATCCGAATTTAGAGAGAAAACTTTTGTCTCCGAGAATTGAATTAACCGGCTGATGAGATGAAGGAAGAGATTTGTTGAACTTATAAAAAATGTTATTACAATAAGGGATAAAGCTACTGTTTTCTTTTTCATCATTATGGAATTTTTGTTTAAGAAAAAGTAGTTTTATTTATTCAATGACATTCCTTTCGCTCTAACTTTATTTTAAGCAGAGATGTAACATAACAAAAATAAATGAAACTAAAAACAAGTTTTATTAAGACCTGAAAATTCCTGCAAATTAACTGAATGCAGTTAACATCACAATTGCCATTGCCACCATCAGCAGATCTTCGGTTATTGTAATTGTACTCATCGGTAAATTAAATATTGAACCGAGACAGGCGCATTTGATCTTTTTTTTATCTATTACACTTTGTATCACTCCTATACTGCTGAATCCCATTACAATTACAGTTGTCAGATTCGTTATGAAAGGATTAAATGATGTTAAATAAGCAATCCCGAGTGCAAGCTCTATGAAAGGATAAACATATCCGTAAACATTTACTTTTTTAGCCAGCAGATCATAAGTAGAATAGCTTTCGGCAAAGCCCTTCAGATCAAGAAGCTTGAAAAATGAAAATGTAAGAAAAAATCCTGCCATGAAATTGTTCATGAATTTATGCAGGTCGAAAACACTGTTTGCCGCTGAAGTAAGAAGGGATATTCCCGTAATGAAAATAAAAATTATTATAAGAGGCTTATATGTTTCAATCAGGTTTTTATTTTCCTCGGCCATCATTGAATGAGAATAATCACCGGTGTCTTCGGAGATTTTAAATTGTTCAAACGGAGCTAAGGCACTCTGCAGATCCTGAATACTGATGTGTTTTTCATTTCGATCTCAGCCTTTCCCGCATCGAGATCTATTCCGACAGAGATTACTGCAGGTATTTTCTGCAGTGCATTTTTAACTGTTCTGACGCAGCTTTCACAGGTCATGCCTGTTACTTTGTATGAATGTATCATAATAGATTTATTTGTATCAGGGCTTCATTAAAATATACTTTAGCTGAATTTTTAAAAACATAAAAATTTTTAAGCTGAAGAATATTTGATACAGTTTTTATTACTCATTCCTGATAATAATCCCATAAAATCAATGGCTCGTTCAAATGTTTTCTCTGAATTTTATAATTATTCTCATTATTTTTACAAAGAAAAACATCCCGGACAGTTTTAATTTATTGGAGGCACCGGAATTGTAAAAGCTACGGAAACTAATAAGTAAAACAGAAAATTTAAAAAACCTGAAATGATACAATACAAAGATAACACCGACAATATCAAAGCAGAAATGCTTCAGGGTTTTTTAAGGGATGGGATAAACATCCTTCCCCGGAAAAACTTCTTGATCTGCTGAAGAACAGTGAGTATAAAATACTTGCCGTGGACGAAGAGAATAAGAAAGTCGCCGGCTTCATTAGTGCGGTCAGTGATAAGGTCTTATCCGCATATATTCCTTTACTTGAAGTGCTGCCTGAATATCAGGGTGAGGGGATAGGAAGCGAACTCGTTAAAAGGATGATGGATAAGCTGAAGGAATATTACATGATTGATATAGTTTGTGATGAAAACAGGCAGACTTTTTATACGAAATTCGGATTTAAAAAACATTCCGCCATGATAAAAAGAAATTATGATAAACAGGAAGGATAACAAAAAAACAGAGAGTTTAATTTTTTCATGATTCAAAATAAGGAAAGAATATTAATTGTAGGGAACAGCGGCTCCGGTAAAAGTACCTTTGGAAAACTATTGAGTAAAAAACTGAATCTGCCATTAATTCATTTAGATAAGTTCTTCTGGAAAGCGGGCTGGGAACCGACATTGAATGAAGAATGGGATGAAGTTATCAAAGATATGATATCAAAAGATAAATGGATTATCGAAGGCAACTACACACGAACATTTAAGGTAAGAGCTTTAAGATCCGATCATATTTTCTTTTATGATTACTCTTCGATATTGTGCCTTTACAGAATTTATAAAAGAGTCATCAAATCCAAACTGAAACTTGAGAACAGGACTGACATGGCTGACGGATGTTACGAGCCATGGATCATTGACCGGGAGTTTACAAAGTTTGTCTGGACGTACAATAAACTTGTAAGACCGAGAATGTATTCGGCACTTGAAGAAATTAATTATGATAAAAAATAATCTGATCATATTCAGGAGCAGAAAAGAATTCAAAGAGTATTTAAAAAACCTCAACAAAACATTATGAAAATTTCTCTTGAAAAGATCTTTACCTTGAATTACTGAACGAGTCACATGCTAAAGAGTTATTTGCATTAACAGATAA
Organism: Ignavibacteria bacterium; assembly: GCA_016710985.1. GTDB lineage: Bacteria > Bacteroidota > Ignavibacteria > Tepidaquicellales > Tepidaquicellaceae > JAGPCH01. Next base: position 87,826 of record JADJTX010000009.1, on the reverse strand, counting down.
AAACAGAAAGTATCTACGAAAATGGTTGCCCTGGGTAGACGGTACCCGGACGGTCACTGACACAGAAAAATTTATAAAGTCTTCCAAAAAGCAGCAAAGATCTAAAAAAGGACTTCAGTTTACAATTAAATCTAAGAACAAAATTTGCGGAATGGTTGGTCTTGTATCAACAGACAACCAAACCAAAAAGACTGAAATAGGCTACTGGCTTAGTTCCAGGCATACAGGGAAGGGAATAATGACGAAAAGCTGCAAAGCATTGGTTGAATATTGTTTCAATAATTTAAATCTGAATAAAATACTGATACGCTGCGCTACCGGAAATAAAGCGAGTATTGGAATTCCGGAAAGACTGAACTTTAGAAAGGAAGGTCTTTTGAGAGATGATACTGTTATCAATGGAAAGTTTGAGGATTTAATTCTGTTCACTTTGCTTAGAAAGGAATGGGATGGATAAGGATCAGGTTAAGACAAAAATTATTTCATGTCATAATGATCAGGCGGAAGACTATGATGAAAGAGTAATTAAAGACTGTAAGAAGCCAAATAATTTCATAAGAGAAAAATATTTTGATGTACATAAGGAAGTTCTAAGAATGGCTGATCTGAAAGCCGGGGAAAATTTACTGGATATAGGAATTGGTACAGGTCTGCTTGAAGAAATGATCAGTGAAGAAATAAATGTTTACGGAATTGACATTTCGGAAAAGATGATGGAAAAAATTAAGCAAAAAAATCTGAAAGTTGAGTTAAGTAAAGGCTCGTTCAATAAGATCCCTTATGAAGACAAGCGATTCAATAGTATCGTAAGCTGTTTTGCCTTTCACCATCTGAGCGATAAAGAAAAAGAAGATTCTGTTTTAGAAATGAAAAGAGTCCTGAAGAATAAAGGAAGAATTGTGATTGGTGATTTTATGTATTTGAATGAGAGCCGAAAGAAAGATCTGATTGAGAAATTTCAGCACGGAGGCAGAGCCGATATGATCAAAGAAATGGAGGATGAAAATTTTACCAATATTGATAGCTTCAGAAAGATACTGGAGGAAAGCGGATTTGATGTTGAATACAAACAGTTATCGACCATCAGCTGGATTATGAAAGCAAACAATTCCCGGGCAGATAATCCATCATCTGACTTGAAAGAAAAAGTTTATGATTTAGGTTATAAAAATTAATTAATACAAATATGAAATCTTTAAACCTCTTTATTCTGTTTATCTCTTTGTTTGTAATTACCACAGGTAATGTTTACTCACAGAAATCACTTCAGAAAGCGACCGTTACAGTCTGTGAGAATACTGATGACGGAGTAAATCCGATAAATCCAAAGACAACCGTTAAAGTAGGTGAAGGAGTGGTTTATCAACTGGCTTTTAAAGATAAATACAAAATAAATAACGAAACAGAACCGCAGCAATTCTTTATAGACTGGAAAGTTTACCAGTTAGATGCTGACGGAAAGGAAGAGTATCTTTATGGAGAAAAGACCATGACAGTAAATTCATTGTACAGAAGATATGCGCTGGAAGAACAATTGTTTTATACTGTTCCGGGAAAGTACAGAATTTATGCTCTTCCGGTGGGATGGAGCGATGCGGATCTTGAAGGTAATGATGAGAAGTATTACGGAAAGACAGAGATAGAAGTAATAGAATAAATTGTCGGTTGTAAAAACTCCGATAAGATTAATAATTATTCCGGCTCATCAAAAAACAGGCATACTAAAAATCCCTCATGTGAATTGAAAGTCATTCACATATTTTTTGCTTCTGAAGTTTTTTTAAATAAATTTTTAAACAGACTTTCCCGCTGTAAACATTTCATAAACAGGCATGATTAAGTAATCATGGATAAAATAACTTATAGAATTGTCATTTGTTTAACTGTATATTTTCTTACAGTTAATTTAACTTTCGGTCAGGTATTCAACAAAGAGCCGGACAGACGGTTATTGAACATTACTCAAAGTTTAAGAGACAGCACCCGCGTAAATCCGGAAAAGTTTTTACCGGTACTGACTCAGACTCTGATCTACGGTGTCACAAATGAATTTGAAAAAGTTAAGATCATTCATGACTGGATTGCAACAGAAATAACATACGATACCGAAATTTACCTGAGGAACTCAGATATGGTTCGCAAAACATATGATGTACTCAGGAAAAAGAAAGCGATCTGCACAGGTTATTGTAACTTATTTACCAGGATGTGCGGCTATGCGAACATTGAATGCGCTTCAATTATTGGTTTTGTTAAAACACCAAATGATAAGGAAGAAAAGCTGCCGGAGAAATTCACAGGTCCAAATCATCAGTGGAGCGCTGTATTGATCTACGGCAGATGGTATTTATTAGATGTTACATGGGATGCGGGATATTCCTCAGGCAACACTTTTATTTTTCAGTATTCAACCTCTTACCTGTTTACTGATCCGGAAATATTTATTACTAATCATTTTCCTGAAGATGAAAAATGGCAGCTGTTAAAAAAGCCGGTGAGCTGGTCAGAGTTCAGAGAGATTAAGTATACTGAGCCTGTTAATAAACTCTCTCTGAATAATACAACAATCAAAGGAGGAATAAATTTTTCACGGTTATATAATTTAAACATTCCCGGCATTACAGAAACGAATGGATTCAATTTAAGCTATTCGATGAACAAAGGCATTACAAATGAATTGGGAATGGAAGTTGAAGTCTCCGCTGATCACATGAATATCAATCAGGATCTGAGTTTGCTTATGACATCTCCAAATTTTAACGCTGAAAGAAATATTTATTTTGATCCGGTAACTCAGGATCCGGTTAATGTTGGTAATCTCGGTTTTGAAAAAATAGGCATAGGGGTAAATCTAAAGTATCATATGCAAAATGAAACACCTGTGCTGCCGTTTTTGAAAACAGGTTTTTCAATATCCACTCCTTTTAGTTTTGCTTCATCCGATAAAGGAATTGTTATAAGCAAAGACGGAAACAATGATGTAATCAGAGTAAATAATTTTAGTTTTCTTGATCAAATTCTTTATGGAGTTTTAATTTCTGCCGGTGCTGATCTGATAAGAAAAGAAGGACCTAAAAATAATTTTCTGCCGGTACTTGGAATTGAATTAAGATGGTCATTCATGTTAAATTCTTTAAAACTGTTTGAGGATTATGATGAAGGGGAGAATAATTTAAAATCGTATTCTATAAACCTGATGTTTTACTTGTGAAAAATTAAAAAAACATGAAAACAATAACATCTGCAAAAGCGGGAAATAATATAAATAAGTTGATTGATGAAACTTCGTTTGAAGGTAAACCAATTAAGATCACCGGAAAAAGTGTAAATGCGGTTTTGATATCTGAAGACGATTGGAATTCAATTCAGGAAACTCTTTATCTGCTGTCTATTCCGGGTATGTTGGAATCCTTAATAAGTGGAAGGAAAGAACCGCTTGAAAAATGTTCGGATAAACTTAAATGGTAACCTGTTTTATGAGTATAAGAAATAAAATGAAAAAAGAGCAGGAGATAAAAATTCTACTTCACGTTTTGAAGATAAAACTGAAAATCATGTTAAAGAAGAAATTCTTAAATTAATCAACAAGAACAATCGAGTTTGTAAAAATATTCTAATTGAATTTAGAAAAGTTCTCTGTCGATTACAGATTAAATAACAGGTTATTCACATATACTCAATCTTCACATTATCCGTCAGCGGATGCGACTGGCACGTAAGTATAAAACCTTCTTCAATCTCAGCATCAGACAAGCCTTCACGCTCATCCATCTTGACTTTACCCGAATAAAGCTTTGCACGGCAGGTCGTACAGATCCCGGCTTTGCAGGAATAAGGAGGATCAAGGTCGGCTTTGATTGCCGCGTCGAGAATATTCATTTCCGGCGGAACATCAATTTTGTATTCATTGCCTTCTAAAATTATTTCAATCTGTCTTTCTTTAACAACATCAGACTCTTCACCTTCGGGAATATACTCTTCATGATGAACAGGCGCGGTAAAATATTCAATATGGATTTTGGTTGCCGGAACATTTTCGCCGGTTAAAGTTTGTTTTACTAACTCCATCATTTCTACAGGTCCGCAAATAAAATATTCCGCTTGGTTAATTTTACTTCCTAAATCATCCTTAATTATTTTCAGAAGATCATTAGTATTTATTATTCCCCTGAGACCTGTCCATTCGTCACTGCATTCGTTTAGAGTAAAATATATTTTAAACCTGTCACTGTATTTCCTCTGAAGTTCAAGTAATTCATTCTTAAAAATAATGCTTTCCTCAGACGCACTGCCGTAATAAAGTAAGACTTTACTTTTCGTCTCAGCTGCCAGTACTGATTTTAAAATTGAAAACAATGGTGTTATGCCGCTGCCACCTCCGATCAGAACATATTCTTTCTCGTTAGCCGGATTTAATTCAGTAAAAAATTTTCCCTGCGGAGGATAAACATCCAGAACATCACCTTCTTTTAATTGATGATACAAATAATTAGATACTATTCCGTTACCGATTATTTTTGAGGCAATGATGTGCTCCTTTTCAGTGTAGGGACTACTGCATAAAGAATATTCTCTCCTGAATAAATCGTTATTAATATTTACCTGAATTGAAAGAAACTGACCCTGAGTATATTTAAAAGTATCTTTCAGTTCATCCGGAATATCGAAGTAGATAGAGACCGCGTCTTTGGTGAGTTTATGTATTTTCTTAACTTTGAGAGGGTATTGTTTTATTGACATGTATTATGTTTCTGCACTATGATTAATTTGTTGATTGGTTTATTTGTTAATTAGTCAATTGGTGAATTATGGGTAATGAGGTTAATTGAATATAAAGTAACATCCAATTCATAAAATCAGCGATCACAGGAATCCCAGTTCGAGCTTCGCAACTTCAGACATGTTCCTCTGGCTCCAAGGCGGATCGAATGTCAGCTGGACTTTACAGTCGTTGACCATCGGATGTTCCTTAACTTTTTGCTCGATCTCACCCGGTAAAATTCCTGCGACCGGACATGAAGGCGAAGTCAAAGTCATCACGATCAGTACGTCTCCGTTTGTTGCAACATTGATTTCGTAGATCAAACCAAGCTCCCACACGTCAACCGGAATTTCAGGGTCATAACAGGTCTTTAGTACTTTTGTTACTTCCTCTTTAATTTCTTCAACCGAATGCTCTTTCTTAATTTCATCTTTAGGGGCGGATCCCTCAAGAACCGGTTCGGTATCAATTTTTGGAGATTCAGCATTGTCAACTTCTTTTTCTAAAACTTTTTCTTCTGTCATATTATTTGAATCAGATCCATTTAATGAATCTGATCTTTCCTCTTTGTTTTCTTTCGAAAAATAATTTTTTAGTTTATCTAACATTTTCTCCTGAATAAGTTAAAGCGTAATTTTTCATGTAATTTATCATTGACATCAAACCGTTTGAACGGTTTGGTGACAGGTGTTCTTTCATTCCTATTTTGTTTATGAATTCCAGTTTTGCATTTGCAATGTCTTCCGGTTTTTGATTCGACAGAACTCGAATCAATAAAGCAATCAATCCTTTTGTAATAATCGCATCACTGTCGGCTTTGTAAATCAGCTTTCCTTCTTTCATCTCTGCATTCAGCCAGACCTGCGACTGACAACCCTTTACTTTGTATTCATCGGTTTTGTATTTCTCATCAATCAACGGCAGATTTTTTCCAAGCTCTATTATATATTCATATTTATCCATCCAGTCATCGAATAAGCTGAACTCTTCTGCAATTTGATCTTCTATCTCCGCTATTGTTTGCATTTCTTTTGTATTGGTTAATCAGTTAATCGGTTAATCGGTTATTTTGTTAATCTGTTAATTAGTTATTAAATGACTTCAGTTAATTACAAACAAAAGCAAATTAATCAAATCAACCAGTTAACCAATCAACCAATTAACCAATTAACTAAACCAGCATTTTCTTAACCTTCAAAATCCCTTCAGCCAGTCTGTCAATTTCCTCTTTTGTATTATAAATTGAAAAAGAAGCTCTGATCGTTCCGGTTAATTTATATCTTTGCTCTATCAAAGGTTGTGTGCAATGAAAGCCTGTTCTGACTGCAATTCCCATTTGATCTAAAATTGTTCCTGCATCATATGGATGCACACCTTCGATTAGAAATGAAACAACACTTGCTTTGTTTTTTGCCGTTCCTATAAAACGTATTCCGCCGGCTTCTCCTAATTTTTCATTTGCATAATCTAACAGCTCATTTTCTTGAGCTGAAATATTTTCATAACCGATCCGTTTAATAAAATCAATTGCAGCTCCGAGTCCAATTGCTCCTTCTATGTTCGGTGTTCCGGCTTCGAACTTGTACGGCAGATCATTAAAGACGGTCTCATTATAAGTCACGGACTTTATCATCTCGCCTCCGCTCTTATACGGCAGCATCTTTTCAAGGAATTTTTCCTTAGCGTAAAGAATGCCAATGCCTGTCGGACCAAAAACCTTATGTCCTGAAAATGCCAGGAAGTCACAGTCTGAATATTTCACATCTATTTTCAAATGCGGCGCAGCCTGAGCTGCATCGAGCATTACAGGAATGTTATGTTTGTGAGCAATCTCTATAATTTCTTTGACCGGATTGATTGTGCCGAGTGAATTGGAAACATAAACAACCGAGATCATTTTTACTTTGTCATTGATCATCTTTTCAAACTCATTCATTATCAGTTCACCGGCGTCATTTACGGGAATATATTTCAACACAGCATTCTTCTTTTCACAAAGGATCTGCCACGGAACAAGATTAGAGTGATGTTCCATTTGAGAAACAATGACTTCATCTCCTTCATTCAGAATACTCTCACCGAATGAATATGCGACTAAGTTTACGCCTTCAGTAGTTCCGCTTGTAAAGATTATTTCCTTGATTGAATCTGCATTAACAAATTCTCGCACTTTCTCTCTCGCTGCTTCATAAGCTTCCGTTGCTTTTTCGCTTAATGAATGCACACCGCGGTGAACATTGCTGTTAATGGTTTTATAATAATCTGAGATCGAGTTTATAACAGACAGCGGCTTCTGATTCGTCGCAGCATTGTCAAGATAAACTACAGGATTTCCGTGAACTTTCTGATTGAGAATGGGAAACTCATCACGGAGTTTATAGACATCGAACCCGGTTTGTGATTTTCTTTTAGCAATATTTTCTATAACATCTGATTGCATTATCAATTTTCCTTTGTTAATTTTTTCGACAAAGTATTTCTCAGCTTTTTTTTCAGGCTGTCTATCTTTACCGAATCTATCACATCACCCGCAAATGCATTCAGCAATAGTATCCTCGCTTCTTCCTTCCCAATTCCACGTGCGCGAAGATAAAACATTTCTTCATTATTAAGCTGACCTGTAGTCGCGCCGTGACTGCACTTTACATCATCAGCAAAGATCTCAAGCTGCGGTTTTGAATAAATTGTTGCGTCTTCTGACAAAAGTATGTTTCCGTTAGACTGGTATGCATTTGTCTTCTGCGCATCTTCACGCACCATTATCTTTCCGTTGAACACACCTGTGGCTTTATCATCGATAATTCCTTTGTAAAGTTCATTACTGTAACAATTCGGCATTGCGTGATCAGCAAGCGTGTGATTGTCTACATGCTGCTTTCCGTTCAGTAAATACAATCCATAAAAATGACATTCAGTATTTGTTCCATTGAAAACAGCGCACAAATTATTTCTTGTGATAGCTCCGCCCCATGAAATTGTAGTATCAGAAAATAGACTGTCTTTCTCCTGCATTACCTGCGTCGTGTTAATATTGTATGCATACTCACCTTCACTCTGAATTTTGTATCTCTCGAGATTTGAATTCGGACCGCAGTAAATTTCTGTTACTGCATTTGTAAAACTATGCTTACCTCCAATTGAATAATAATCTTCAACTATCTTTACGCTCGCTCCTTCTTCGGCTATGTATAAATTTCTCGGCTGAGACAAATAACTCTCATCTCTCGAATCTGAAATATTCAGAATATGAACAGGCTCATCTACAGCAGCATTTCTCTTCACATAAATAAAAGCGCCATCCTTTGCAAACGCAGTGTTTAAAGCAGTCAGACTCTGGTTTTTATAATTTGCATATTTTGAGAAATGCTGTTCGACAACTTCTCCAAGAATAACTCTTCCTTTGAGGAGACTTCCAATAAACACACCATCATTCTTTGTAATAATTTTAGAAAGCTTTTCATCAAACTGTCCGTTGACAAACACCAGAAGGTTAACACCATTTTCCTGAAATAAAAAATCTTTAATGTCATCTGCACTTAATTTTGAATCAGCAAAATGTTGAGTTGTTTTGAAATCATGTTTTAATATCGGATTGATATTAGTGTATTTCCACTCTTCCAGTTTCTTTACAGGAAAGCCAAGCTCATTAAAAGTGCCTATGGCATCCTGCCGTATTTTGTGAAAATAATTTTTCGTCTCTCCATTTAAGCCGGACTCAAATTCTCTGAAGTCTTCAAGGAGTTTTACTTTCAGATCAATATTTTCTGTTGATATTTTATCCATTTATTAAACTAGCTAAATTAAATTATAAAAAACCATACACTCTGCACTCCACACACTCTACAAACTCCACACACTCCACACACTCTACACACTCTACACACTCTACTCACACTACACACTCAACATACTTTCCGTTATCCAGTCATACCCGTGTTCCTCAAGATGCAGAGCTAATTCTTTCCCGCCCGATTTTACAATCTTACCGTCATACATCACATGAACGAAATCAGGAACGATGTAATCAAGCAATCTCTGATAGTGTGTAATGACTATGAATGCATTCTCTTTTGATCTTAATTTGTTTACGCCTTCTGCAACTGTTCTGAGAGCATCTATATCCAATCCCGAATCAGTTTCGTCAAGTATGGAAAGTTTTGGGTTCAGCATTGCAAGCTGAAAAATCTCGTTGCGCTTTTTTTCACCACCGGAAAATCCAACATTGACATAGCGGCTCAGCATCTCAGGCTCTATGTTAACAAGCTTTGCCTTTTCCTTAATCATTTTTAAAAACTCAACCGAGCTCATCGGCTCTTCGCCTTTTGATTTTCGGATCTCGTTGACAGCAGTTTTCAAAAAATTTGTATTCGACACTCCGGGAATTTCTACAGGATATTGAAACGCGAGAAAAATTCCCTGTCGAGCTCTGTCCTCGGGTGAAAGCTCAAGAAGATCTTTTCCTTCAAATAAAACCTCACCGCTCTGAACTTCATATCCTTCACGTCCCGTAACGACAGAAGCTAATGTACTCTTTCCCGAACCATTCGGTCCCATGATCGCGTGAACTTCACCGGCGTTGACCTGTAAGTTCAATCCCTTTAAAATTTCTTTCCCGCCCTCGTCGGTCTCTACTTTTGCTTTTAAATTTTTTATCGTTAACATTTTGTGTTTTTGTCCTGTGCTGAAAATGGTTCCAGTTCACAGAGTTTATAGATTAATTTAATTTATTTATTCTCTGAAAATTCCAGAAGCTCCAGAATATTTCCTGAAGGATCCCTGATTGCTGCGAATTGTCCTACCGGACAATCCTTCGGCTCATCATGCATAAGTTCTACTCCTTTAGATTTTAAATGACTCATAGATTCCACCAGGTTTTCGACCTGAATATTTATTATTGTACAGGATTCCGATGGATAAACCATTTTTGAAGGATCTTCAACTTTACTAAGTATGAAAGAAACACCTTCGTTTTCCAGACTTACAAATTGCGGATAAAGTTCTCTTGTCTTGACCTTAAAGCCGATCTTATTGCAGTAGAAATCAAGCGCTTTATCCATCTCTGAAACATTTATCTGAACAGCGCAAATTTTAGGATTCATAATCTGAAATTTATAATTCCTTCGGTGGCCATAATCCAAGCATTTGTCTTAAAGCCACAATCTTTCCGAAGTGATAAGCATTATGAATCGACAGAGAATAGAGTGAATCTTTTACCGTAAATCCATCGCCTTCTTCTAATTTATCTTTTGACTCGCACCATTTCAAAGCTTTTTCCAGGCCATTCAAAAATGACTCAACCAGCTCATCCCACTCTTGTTGCGACTTTGGTTCGGATTTTGGGAACCTCAGTGTCAGGTCGCCATCCCATTCCTTAAATTCTTTATCACCCAAATCATCATCATCGTTTAATACAATTTTATTCTGCCAGATTGCCATATGCCAGAGTTCATCATAAATAGAATTATTCATGTTATCCGGCTTCTTTGTTATATCCTCCAGCTTCAGTCCTTTTAAAACTTTATCTCTTTCCGGATATTCACCTTTTAAAAATAAGTGTTTCCATTTATCTAAATCTGTCAAAACGATTATTGTAATTTTTAATTATCTTAATTATTGATAATTTACCCGACACTACCTTCAAGCGATATTGCCAGCAGCTTCTGAGCCTCTACCGCAAACTCCATTGGAAGCTGATTTAAAACTTCCTTTGCATATCCGTTGACAATAAGCGCAACTGCATCTTCCTGTGAGATTCCTCTTTGATTGCAGTAAAACATAATATCTTCGCCTATCTTAGATGTAGTCGCTTCGTGTTCTACATGTGCTGATGTATTTTTAATTTCAAAGTAAGGAAAAGTATGAGCTCCGCATTTATCACCCATGAGCAATGAATCACACTGTGAAAAATTTCGCGCATTGTCTGCACGTTTGCTCACCTGCACCAATCCTCTGTAGCTGTTATTGCTCTTTCCCGCTGAAATCCCTTTTGACACAATCCTGCTCTTTGTATTCTTTCCCAGATGCAGCATCTTTGTCCCGGTGTCCGCCTGCTGATAATTATTTGTCAGTGCAACCGAATAAAATTCACCGATCGAATTATCTCCTTTCAAAATCACACTCGGATATTTCCATGTTATAGATGAGCCTGTTTCAACCTGTGTCCAGGAGATCTTTGAATTATCACCGAAACAAATTCCCCGTTTCGTTACAAAATTATAAATCCCGCCTTTACCTTCTTTATCACCCGGATACCAGTTCTGAACGGTAGAGTATTTTATCTCAGCATCTTTCAATGCAATAAGTTCAACTACCGCTGCATGAAGCTGATTTTCATCGCGCATCGGAGCAGTACATCCTTCAAGATAACTTACATAGCTTCCCTCATCTGCAATTATCAAAGTCCTCTCAAACTGACCTGTGTTTTCAGCATTAATTCTGAAATAAGTAGATAGCTCCATTGGACATCGTACTCCTTTTGGAATGTAAACAAACGAACCGTCTGTGAATACCGCCGAATTAAGCGCTGCAAAAAAATTATCCGACTGAGGAACTACCGATCCGAGATATTTCATAACAAGATCCTTATGATTTTCAATCGCTTCGCTCATTGAACAAAAAATTATTCCGAGCTCTCCGAGTTTTTCTTTATAAGTCGTAGCCACGGAAACACTGTCCATCACTGCATCTACGGCTACTCCCGCAAGCATCATTTGTTCAACAAGAGGAATTCCCAGTTTCTCATAAGTCCTTTTAATTTCCGGATCAAGATCATCAAGACTATTGAGTACATTCTTTTTTTTCGGCGCAGCGTAATATATAATATCCTGATAATCAATCGGCGGGTAATGAATGTTAGCCCATCCCGGCTCTTTCATATCAAGCCAAAGTTTATAGGCTTTTAGTCGCCATTCGAGCATGGATTCCGGTTCATGTTTCTTTTTCGAAATCATCTTAATGGTCTCTTCACTCAGACCTTTCGGAGCCAGATCCATTTCGACATCAGTCGTAAAGCCATATTTATAATCACTCGAAGTTACTTTTTCGAGAATATCAACTTCGTTTCCCATAAGATTAAACTTTTATTAAGGTATGTTTTTAATGTGGACTAAATTAGTCTTATTTGTTTTAAAAATAAAGGAAGTAATTCAATTATCAATGTGCAATGAGCAATGTGTAATATGCAATGAAGAATTAGGTCTGAATGACTACTGGTTTCCGAATTCATTTTGGGTTCCTTTTGAGAGGTTAGTGAAAACTACCGTGCTCCGGAGGTTGTCTGCAAATTCAGTGTTATTTTTACCACTAAGGCACTAAGAGCACTAAGAGTTGATTTTTAAAAGAATCTTAGTGTTCTCAGTGCCTTAGTGGTGAAATATAAAAAATTTTGTATGATCAATGTTCAATACATCAATTCCGGTCTGAACTCAAAGTGCATTGTATCATAATGATACCATTTTCCTCCCCATATGAAACCATGCTTTTCAAAGATCTCCACTATTTCAAATGGGATATGATTCTGATAAGTAAGATTTTTATTCCATTGCCAGTAATCTGTATACTTTGTGTTGATATCAATTGCGGAACCGAATGAATGATTGCTTAGGCGATCTGTACCTGCAATGTTTCTCCAGTTAAATGTTCCGCCCGGTCTGACTAAATATTTATTAAATTCCTGCGGTAACTGATTAAGTTCTTCAATCACCAATTTAAGTTTATCGGCAGCACCATTTACAGTGGTGAATAATATTGTTGATCCGTCAACCCATTCGATACTCTCTAAATTGTTTCTGACTTCGGAAGCATTACTGCCGTACATTTTTAGAAAAAAAGGTTCATATCGAATTCTTCCCGGCTCATAATCTTCAGGCGGGGGATTTTCCCGGTTTTCACCTTTTACATAATCCTGTGAAAGCATGTCTTCGATATCAGGGTCATCAAGCATTTCATCATGAGATTTAATTTGACCGTCATCATATATCATAACCGTTCCGTCTTTCCAGTAAAGGTTATTTTCATCGGCAGAATCAAGGAAGTCGGGATATACCCTTACAAGTTTTAAAAGTTTTGCAGGAACGTTTTTTGTAATACTGTCAAATTTTCCTGCTGATGATATGTCATGTTTTTCTTTAAAATAGTTATTTCCGCAGGCAGCAATTAATATTGTTGAAAATAAAGCTGTGAAAAAAAACCTTGCTGTCAAAGATTTCAGATTAATTATTTTATTCAATGATATAAAATTATTTTAGTTGATGCAGCTCAATTTATGAAAATAATTATTTCAAAACATCGTATTTCCGTTAGCCGAATTCTCCGGTACAGTCTGCAGCACATCCCAGTGCTCGATGATCTTCCCATTATCATCAAAACGAAAAATATCAATTCCCGCATAATCTTTTAGCCCCGGCCATATCTGCTGACAATGCAGCACTACATATTCTCCTTCGGCTATTGCTCTTTTAAAAATTACTTTCTTTCCCGGATATTCTTCTGCCATCTTCTTGAAATATTCAATAAATGCTTCCTTGCCGTCACCAACTTCCGGATTATGCTGTATATAAATATCTCCGGTATATTTTTCAACCGCTTCTTCCGGTTTGCATTGATTGAACATCAGATCATAGAAGCTAATGGCATTCTTTTTATTTTGCTCTGAGGAAGTTTTCATATTTTTTTATGTTTGGAATTCGCTTCAATAATTAGAAAAATAATATTTTTCAAATATAATAATCAGTGAAATCAGCGAAATCAATTTAATCAGCGGTCTAAATTATTCTATCAAATTTCTGAATTGTAATAAGTATATTTGCATACACAATAACCTTTAATACATTCCCTATGAGCACAGAATTATTGGATATAAAAGAAAAAAGTCTGATAGTCTCATCCATGGCTGAAAATCTTATCGGCTCTGAAATCATACTATTAGCTTGGCAGATAAATGAAAAAATAGCCAGGGGACAAAAGATCTTTAATCTCACCATAGGTGATTTCGATCCGTCTATTTTCCCGATCCCTGAATTACTAACTGAAGAAATTAAAAAAGCTTATGATGACCACCAGACAAATTATCCCCCGGCTGAAGGCACAATGGGGCTTAGAAAAGTTGTTTCCGAATACATTCACAAAAAAGGAAATCTTGATTATAGTCCTGAAGAAATTTTAGTAACAAGCGGTGCGCGTCCTATAATATTTGCGGCATATAATACTTTAGTGGATCTGGATGACATTGTGATCTTTCCGGTTCCGTCATGGAATAATAATCACTACTGTCATCTCACAAGGTCAAGAGTAATTACTATTGAGACAAGTCCTGAAAATAATTTTATGCCGACAGCAAAAGAGCTCAAGCCTCATATTAAAAAAGCAACTCTGATATCACTCTGTTCCCCTTTGAATCCGACAGGTACTTGTTTTACTGAAAGCGAAATCAGAAATATATGTGATATGGTTGTGGATGAAAACATCCGAAGAGGTGAAAATGAAAAACCTTTGTATGTTTTGTTTGATCAGATTTACTGGCAGCTCACATTAGGTGATACTCAGCATTATAATCCGGTTGTAATAAATCCTGCAATGAGAGATTACACAATTTTCGTTGACGGAATAAGTAAGGTGTTTGCGGCAACCGGTGTAAGGGTCGGCTGGGGATACGGTCCTAAGAGAATTATTAATAAAATGAAATCAATAACTTCCCATATGGGCGCCTGGGCTCCGAAAGCGGAACAGGTTGCAGTTGCAAAATTCCTTTCCAATGAAAAGGCGGTTGAGGAATATTTGGATTATTTTAAGGATGAACTTTATCAGAGAGTTAATGCATTTTATGAAAGATTTACAGAGCTGAAAAATGAAGGATTTAATGTAGATGTAATTGCTCCGCAGGCATCCATTTTTTTAACTGTCAAAATTGATCTGATAGGACTAAAGAAACAAGACGGAAGTGTTATAAAAACGACAAAAGACATCACTGATTTTTTAATTGAGGATGCTCAGATAGCGCTTGTACCGTTCGCTTCTTTCGGTTCATCACCCGATTCTACCTGGTACAGAGTTTCTGTCGGAACCTGCACGGTAAAACAGATTCACGAAATAATGAATAATTTCAGGGAAGCACTTTCTAAGTTATCATGACTCTTATTTCTTACCACTCAGGTACTTAGAAGGCCAAGTAATATTTTTGAAAAACTTAAATTAATTAATTAATATCGTATCACAAATTTGTAACTGTTGTAAAAAAAGTTCATGTATGTTTTTTAGTGAACTTAGTTTTTTAGTGATAATTTTAAAATAAATGAAATGAATGATCAGATACAATTACTGAGATGGATGCTTGAAGATGTCAGAATGGAAACGCTGGCAGGAGTAAATCATCTTACTAAAGAGCAGCTGTTTCAGGCGCCGTTAGAAGGTGAATCTTCAATTGGTTCATATCTCATGCACTTTGCAGAATGTGATATCAGCTGGCTTGAAATACTTTCGGGAATTGAGCAGCCGGCAGATTTAAAAAAGAGATCATACTTTGATAAATGGTTTGATGTTCCTGATCCTGAACCGCCGAAAGAAGCTTTGGAAGTCAGGGAATACCTCGAAACAATGACAGAAACGCGAAAGAATTTTCTTGACCATATTTCTAAAATGGATGATAGTGAACTTGAAAAAGAAGTAATAATGAAAAGAAATTCAGGAGACAGAAAATTTAAAAAGAAGTGGATCATATATCATATAATAGAGCATGAAGCCCATCACAGAGGACAAATGTTCATGCTTATCAGAAAAGCCGGCTGGAATAAAAATAAAAATTTAAAATAATATCAGCACACACAACTATACAATTCTAAAAAATTATCTTCCCGAAGAATCTGTTCCGGTTGCTTTATCTTGGCTGGAAGAATTTAAATTTCATTTTAAGATAACCAAATCAAGGACCAGTAAACTTGGCGATTACAGACCTGCTCACCGGGAAAATCCGCACAGAATAACCGTAAATCATAATTTAAACAAGTATTCTTTTCTTATCACGCTTACACATGAAGTTGCGCACCTTACAGCATGGAATAAATACCGTAATAAAATATTACCTCACGGTAAAGAATGGAAGGAAGAATTCAGAACATTATTACTCCCTTTTTTTACACTTAATATTTTTCCTGAAGATGTTTTGAAATGTTTAAGTAATTATTCTCTGAATCCGAAAGCTTCGAGCTGCACGGATCTGCATCTGGTCAAGGTGCTGAAAAAGTATGATGAAAATTCTGTTTACATTCATCTGGAGGAAATTCCGCTCAGAAGTATTTTCAGATTAAGAAACGGAAGAGAATTCATAAAAGGAGACAGGATAAGAAAAAGATTTAAATTCACAGACCTTCATCCAAAGAAAGCATATCTTTTCAGCCCGGTTGCGGAAGTAATTCAAACGACTTTGTTCTGAAAATATTATTTGTAAATGTAACATTCAGACCGCTTTTTATATCCGGTAGTTAATTTTACTCTGAAACAGCGGTCAGTCGGTTTAAACTTTTGCTCTTTGTAGGTAAAATTATTTTTTAATTTGAAAAATCGTAAATTAATATTTTCCGGAAATTCATTTGTTTATCTCAGCTCGATTATAAGCTTTATAATACTTACTGCAATAGTTTTTTTATTTCCAATCGGTTTCAGCTCTTACAGGAATACAGATACTTTAGCGCCGGTATGGTACGTGATCACAAATACCGGCGCAGTTTACGGAGCTTCTGTAATATTTATATCGCTGACTATATATCTGTTTACTCATTTTACAAGAACTGCAAGAAAGAGGAAAATGTTTTTTATTTGTTACCGTTATTTTCATTGTGCAGGCGCTGATAGCGGGTTCGACTCTTTTTTATTTCAAAGATATTTTCCGGAATCCAAGACCTTCACAACTTTACTTAGTAGAAAAGGGATCTATACAGAAAGGAGGCGCAGAATTTTTCTCTATGCCGCTTGAAGAAAAAAGCCGGTTCATGAGGAAAACAATTGATGATAACGAGACCGGGTTTAATGATATTTATCCTCCTATACTAAACAGCTGGGTTTATGAGTCAGGTTATTCATTTCCTTCAGGTCACGCCGAGACATCCTTCTTCCTCGGAACGATACTCGCATTTGTAATTATTAAAACGCATTCAAAAAAATATTATGTTCTTATTCCGCTTGCATGGGCTATACTTGTTGCCATATCACGAGTAGTAATAGGAGTGCATTATCCAATTGATGTAACTGCAGGCGCATTCATTGGTTTGTCAATTGCATTAATCATAATTAGCTTAAAAAGAATTAATAAAATATTTGATTAAGACGAAGTAAAATAAATGTCAGATTTTCGGTTGAAGGGTAAATACATTATAAGTAATTTTTAATAGTCAGGAGCTGTCATCCTTGAAACTTTTCTGTCACGAATTACACAAATTATCACGAATTAGTTTTTTATCCCAGTGAATTTGTGTTATAAATAATTAGTGCTAATTAGTGTAATTCGTGGCAGCTTATAATTTAATCTAATTTAATTTTAAAAAATGGAATACATACTCGGTATAAATCAGACTGAACTCGAACGCCTGGAATTTCAGCATTTAGTCTGGAAAGATGTAACGGATAATTTTTTAGACAGAATACAAATTCAAAAGGGATGGAAATGTCTTGATGTCGGCGCAGGTCCGGGGTTTGTTTCTGTGGATTTAAGAAAGCTTGCGGGGGATGAAGGTGAAGTAACCGCACTCGAACCGTCTGAACTTTATTTAAATCATTTTAAAGAAATCAGTGATAAAAATAACTGGCAAAATGTAAAGTTCCTTCAGGGGAATCTGGAAGACATAAGCTTAGAAAATGAATATTATGATATGATCTATCTTCGCTGGGTAATTGACTTTGTCCCCGAACCGGAAAATTTTTTACTGAAACTCCTCTCTGCATTAAAGAAAGGCGGAGTGATAGCAATTCAGGATTATGCTTACGAAGGTATTGCATTATTTCCGAAAGGCGGAGCTTTCGATAATATTGCGGATGCTGTGAGAGCTTACTGGAGAGCCGGCGGCGGCGATCCTTATTTCACTGTAAAGATTCCTTCTATATTCAGGAAAAATAGTGTTGAGCTGGTTGAATTTAAACCAGTCAGTTTAGCAGGTGATAGGGACAGCGGTGTCATAGAATGGGCACACAGATTTTTTATGGTTCATCTTCAGCTGATGGCTGATAAAAAGGTCATTTCACAAAAAGAAGCGGATTCATTTTTGGAAGACTGGTTAGATCACAGAAATAAGCCGGATACGATTTTC
This sequence comes from Ignavibacteria bacterium, assembly GCA_016710985.1. Classification (GTDB taxonomy): domain Bacteria; phylum Bacteroidota; class Ignavibacteria; order Tepidaquicellales; family Tepidaquicellaceae; genus JAGPCH01. The sequence goes on along the minus strand of JADJTX010000009.1, from coordinate 69,772 downwards.
TTTTCACCTGTTGTAGTGGAACTGATCGGAAGAAAAAAATTTCTATATTAACTTTTTCGCTTTCAATATCATATCAATGATCTCCCTCACAGCTCCTTCACCGCCGTTCTTTTTACAGACATAATCAACATGCTTCTTCACTTCGTCAATACCACTCTTCGGAGAACACGAAAATCCAACCTGCTTTAATAAAGGAATGTCAAATTCATCATCGCCGATATATGCAAAGTTTTCTTTCTTAAGATTGTATTTCAGTTTTAATTCTTCATACGGAATTAATTTGTCATCAATGTTCTCATATATGTGATGAATCTTTAAACGGTCAACTCGCATCCGGTTCACCTTTGAACTCATACCGCTGATAACTGCATACTTTACTCCTAACTCTCGACCTCTCACAATTCCATACCCGTCGTTTGTGTGGAAAATTTTTGTATCCTCGCCGTTGCTTGAATAAATGATATGTCCTGTGGTAAGACATCCGTCAAGATCCATTAACAGAAATTCTATTTTAGCCAGATCTTTTTTTGTTTTCTTTTTCAATTTGGTTAATTGGTTAATTAGTTGATTGGTTGATCGGTTAATCTGTTAATTATGTTAATTTTGTTAATTATGTTAATTGTGTTAATTGTGTTAATTATGAAATTCTAAAAGTTTTTATGATTTACATTGTAAACAAGTCAGTATAACAATCAAAAATCAGCCAATCAACCGATTAACCGATTAACCAATCAACCGCTCAACTAAACTTTAAACGCACTCGGACAGACATCATTCAAAAAACATTCAGTGCAATTCGGATTTCTTGCTTTACAGATCTGTCTTCCGAGCTCACCGATTCTCATTGAAAAGAAAAACTGTTCTTTTGCCGGTATTATTTCTTTTAATTCAATTTCTATCTTATCCGGATTATCACTTTCGATCAGTCCGAGACGAGCACAAACTCTTTTCAAGTGTGTATCAACTATTATCACATCAGTCTTTCCGAAACAATTACCAAGCACTACACTTGCAGACTTCCTTCCGACACCGGATAGTGATGTCAGTCCTTCCATAGTATTCGGAATCTTTCCTTTAAATTTCTCAACAACTGTTTTACAAAGAGATAAAATTGCTTTTGCTTTATTGTTGAAGAAGTTTATTGATTTAATACTATCTCTAAACTTACTTTCACCGTCATTTAATATATCCGCCGGAGATTTATATTTTGATTTATACAATGGAGTCATGACCATGTTGACGCGGACATCGGTACATTGAGCAGCAAGGACTGTAGAGACAATTAATTCAAAAGGTGATTTAAAATCGAGATGGCATTTTGCATCAGGATATTGTTGTGAAAGACGTTTAATAATTTCTTTTGCAAATTTTATATCAGCCATAAAAGATTTTCTACAATAAAATATTTAATTAATTCATAATTTGAAAGTTAAGATTAAAATTGTATGTATCTTTCAGTATTTTCTACAATAAAATCATCTTACTTGATTTCTTAAACATAATTGTATAGTTTGAGTCGTTTCCCCAAATAGTAATACCGAATTAAAATTAAAAATTTTTATGTTAAAAATTTTTACCAGGTTTTTTTTCGTATTTATCTTATCTTATCTTTTTTCCAAAACAATTTTCGCTCAGGATTCGACACAAAGTTCTCCTTTTTCCTTTTCAGGTTACATCGATGCCTATGGTGCATATTATACTGATTCCGTAGGGATTAATAACTATCAAAAAGTTTCCTACCGTTTCTCCTCGTTCGGAAGAAATGGGACTTAACATAGCGATGCTCACGGCAAAATATTTAGCTGATAGAGTTCGTGGAGTTATTACAATCCAGTATGGAGACATTCCGCTGAGCTCGTGGTCAAGCACCTATAATAATATTCAGGAAGCAAACGCCGGGGTTCGTCTATCTAAAGGACTTTGGCTGGATGGTGGATTTTTTCGCTCTCATATCGGTTGTGAAGGTCTATTGCCTAAAGAAAATATAACCAGTTCTATTTCGGTGCCAACTTTTTACGAACCATACTATGAAGCAGGGTTTAAATTAAATTATATTCCCAACGAAAAATTAGCTCTAAATCTTTTCATCTTAAACGGGTATAATCTGTTTCAAGACAATAACAATAAAAAATCCGGTGGCTTTCTTGGATCATATTCATTTAATGAAAATGTAAGCCTTGCTTATTGTAATTATTTCGGTGATGATTCACCTGAAGGTGACAGCATTCCTCACTTCAAATTTGTTAATAACATATATCTTAATTTTCAAAAAGATAAAATTAAAATTGTTACCGGAGTTGATTTCGGCTCACAGCAAAACTCCAGTTTGGACAATTTAAGCGAATCTGCCTGGATGGAAAGTGGTATCTTTGCAATCAGTTATCAGGCAGCAAAAAAGTTTAATGTATACGGAAGGGGAGAAGTTTATAATGACCCCAATGGAATTTTATCCGGAGTTTTCGTAACTCAAAATGATGATACAACAGGTTTAAAATTATGGGGAATTACACTTGGTGTACAGTTTAAGCCGACCGAAAATTCATATATCCGTCTTGAAGGCAGAAGTCTGACTACTGCCGGTGAACAAAAGATTTTCAGATGGGATGATGAAAATAAAAATAACCGTCTTGAATGCATGATCAATATGGGACTAACTTATCCATAAAAAATAATTCTTTAAATAATGTTTAAAAGGAGAAATCAATGAACTTCGATCCGGGAATAACAGGTTTTATGCTGCTTGCCACAAGTCTCGTCATGTTAATGACTCCGGGACTTGCATTTTTCTATGGAGGATTAGCAGGCAAAAGAAATATACTTGGAATTATGATTCAGAGTTTTGTCTCTATGGGAATAACAACCATACTCTGGTTTTTTGTCGGATATTCACTTTGCTTTAGCGGAGGCGAAGGAGGAGTCATCGGCAATCTCGATAAAATTATGATGAGCGGAGTTACTCTCAATTCAGCTTATTCAGGCAATCCGAAATTACCTGAGTTTGTTTTCATGGCTTATCAAATGATGTTTGCTATTATAACACCTGCTCTTATCACAGGCGCTTTTATGAATCGTGTAACTTTCAAGGCGTACCTGATCTTTCTAATAATGTGGCAGATATTTGTTTATTATCCTTTTGTTCACATGGTTTGGGGCGGAGGTCTTCTTGCAAAGTTGGGAGTTCTTGATTTTGCCGGCGGAATAGTTGTTCATGCAATTGCCGGTTTTGCAGCACTTGCTTCCGTTTTTTATATTGGAAAAAGAAGGAACCTCGAAAACAAACCTAACAGCATTCCATTAATTGCACTCGGCACAGGTCTTCTATGGTTCGGTTGGTATGGTTTTAATGCAGGCAGTGCGCTTGATGTAAATGCAATCACAGGATTGGCTTTTCTGAATACAGATGTTGCTGCTTCTTTTGCTGCAATTACATGGCTGGTCATCGAATGGAACAGAGCAAGGAAACCAAAGTTTGTAGGTCTGCTAACCGGTGCAGTTGCCGGACTTGCAACAATAACTCCTGCTGCCGGATATGTGTCATTGCCTTCTGCGGTAATAATAGGAATTGCTTCGGGTATAGTTTGTTACCTTGCTGTGAATTTAAAAAATAAAATGGAATGGGATGATGCACTTGATGTCTGGGGAGTGCACGGAGTCGGAGGTGTGCTAGGGACAATTTTGCTGGGAGTTTTTGCTTCTAAAGAAGTAAATCCCGCAGGAGCAGATGGATTGTTATTTGGCGGAACCGGATTTTTCATCACGCAGGTTCTTGCTACTCTCGGTGCCGCAGTTTATGCTTTTGTTTTTACTTATATCATGCTCAAAGTTATTAATGTATTTACGAGAGTCCGTGTAGCAGAGCAGGAAGAAGATGCGGGACTGGACGAAGCTCTGCATGGTGAAGTGGCTTATGACGAAGGAGTGTTGTAAGTTAAAAGTTGAAAGATTTTAATGTATGATTATACCTTTGTTCCATTGATATTTATTTATCAAAAATTTCTTTTAAAAAAAATGTTATGAGAAAATTAATTTTAATCTCGTTATTATTTTAATTTCTTCATTTTCTTTTGCGGTGATCTGATTCGGAGTAGCAGCAATTTGGAAATCGATTGTTCGGCTTTAGGCAATTCATTCTGAATTCAGATGATTCTTTTGGTTGAGTAATTTATCCAACCTATTCCGACCTTATGAAATACTCTTCAGAGGGTAACAGAACTTTCCATTAGAAATATATATAATTTTGTCTTAAACCCTTCTCTAAAAAATCCTATTTTGCCTCAAACACTTTATAAATATATAACTTTTAACTTACTTAATCATGTTCTCACAATTTCAACCTAAACTCCAAAAAGATCTGGACTCTATAAAAGATCAGGGACTCTTTAAAACAGAAAGAATAATTGAAACTCCTCAGGCAGCAAAAATAAAAGTAAATGGAGAAGAAGTCCTCAACTTCTGTGCAAACAACTATCTCGGGCTTTCATCAAATCCTGAAGTAATAAAAGCTGCGCACGAAACACTGGACAAATGGGGATACGGCATGTCGTCCGTACGATTCATTTGCGGAACTCAGACAATTCATAAAACTCTTGAAGATAAAATCAGTAAGTTTCTCGGAACTGAAGATACTATACTCTACGCTGCATGCTTTGATGCAAACGGCGGTGTATTTGAACCGCTGCTTGGTGAAAATGACGCAATTATTTCTGATGAGTTAAATCACGCGAGTATCATTGACGGTGTGCGTCTTTGTAAGGCTATGAGATTTCGTTATAAGAATAATGATATGAATGACCTTGAAGAAAAATTGAAAGAAGCGAGAGAAAAAGGAGCAGAACAGATCTTAATCTGCACTGACGGTGCTTTTTCGATGGACGGTGTAATTGCAAATTTGAAGGGGATCTGCGATCTTGCAGATAAATATCAGGGAATGGTAATGACGGATGAATGTCACTGCACAGGTTTTTTAGGAAAGACAGGAAGAGGATCTATAGAGGTCAATGATGTAATCGGAAGAGTTGATATAATTACGGGAACACTCGGCAAAGCTCTCGGTGGCGCGATGGGTGGATTCACAAGCGGCAGAAAGGAAATTATTGAAATGTTAAGGCAAAGAAGCAGACCATATTTATTTTCTAATTCATTAGCGCCTGCAATAGTGGGAGCATCAATAAAAGTATTTGAAATTTTAAGCGAGACAACTGAATTGAGAGATAAGCTTGAAGAAAACACTAAATACTTCAGACAGAAAATGACTGATGCAGGATTTGACATAAAGCCGGGTATCCATCCGATAGTTCCGATAATGCTTTATGATGCAAAGCTCTCACAGGATATGGCGGCAAGATTACTTGAAGAGAGAATTTATGTCATCGGATTTTTCTATCCGGTAGTAGCAAAAGATAAGGCGAGGATCAGGGTTCAGTTGTCGGCGGGTCATTCGGAAGCGGATCTTGATAAATGCATAAACGCGTTTATCAAGGTTGGAAAAGAGCTTGGTGTTTTACAAAAGTGATTTTGTTTAATTCATTTCATGTAAGGAAAATCTAATTATGATTTTACTTTCTGTTAAAATAGATAATACATTACTGACGATTAAAATTTTTGAAATTTGAGATTAGACGCTGATAGAATTGACCGGAGCATTTCAGGATTCATGAACCGTCATGGTGTGAAAGCGCTTCAAATTTCACTTACAATTATTTTCATCTGGTTCGGGTTTCTAAAAATTCTTGGTATTTCTCCTGCAGCTCAACTGGTTAAGGCTACGGTTACCTGGATGCCGTTCTTTAATACGGATGAATGGGTTAAGATCATAGGCGGTTGGGAAATGTTGATTGGAGTCTGTTTCCTTTTTAAAAAAACAATAAGAATTGCAATCGCTCTTTTAGCAATGCAGATGGTCGGAACATTTATGCCTCTTGTACTGCTGCCCGGCATTACTTTTCAGCCTGGAATGATTCCATATGCGCCGACAATAGAAGGTCAGTACATTATTAAGAATCTTCTTATAATTTCAGCTGCCCTTGTAATTGGAGGAACAGTAAGAAACAAAGATAACAAATTACTTTAAATCCCGGATAATCGTGAATGATAATTCAATATATTATTTTAGCTTCAATTATAAAAATATAAGATGCTGATAGACAGATACATATTAAAATCACTGATCGGTCCTTTTATCTTTGCACTGATGACAGTGATATTTGTATTCCTGTTTCAGTTTTTAGTCAAATCCCTTGACCAGTTTGTAGGCAAGGGATTGAGTGTGTGGGTCATTATACAATTGATCTCATTGAATCTTGCATGGATGGTGACGCTGGCAGTTCCAATGGCTATGCTTGTTTCATCTCTTATGACATTCGGATCAATGTCGTCAAGCAATGAGATAACAATTTTTAAGGCAAGCGGGATAAGTCTGATAAGACTGATGATCCCTGTGATATTTTTTTCTATGATTATGACATATCTGATGATAAGATTCAACAATGACGTTTTACCGGAAGCTAATCACCAGGCACGTGTATTACTTTATGATATTACAAAAACCAAGCCTACATTTATTTTAGAGGAAGGGAAATTTTCCAATGACCTGCAGGGAGTTCAGATACTTGTAAAAAAAACATTTCCTAACAGCAATAACATTGAAGGAGTTTACATTTATAATTATTCAAATCCTGATTCAAAGGATTTACTGACAGCAAAAAGCGGTGACATAAGTTTCTCAGGTGATTTTAAAAAAGTAATTATGAATTTGCGTGACGGAGAGATACATCAGCTTAACATTAAAGCAGGGGATCAGGATTACAGAAAAATAAAATTTGAAAAGCACCGGCTTACTTTTGATGCTGAAGGATTTGGATTCAAGAGCTCTGATGCAAATATATTTTCACGCGGTGAGAGGGAATTATCCGCAGATGCTATGATACTGGTAGTTGACAGTTTAATTATCACTCAAAGAAATCTGGAAGAAAGATTCCTTGAGAATTTAAATAAAGATCTAAGAAAACTTCAGAAAATAAATTTCATCGATACTGTCTATTTAAAGGAGAAGGTCATTACTCCGGTAGGTGAAAACAAACCAGGTACAGAATTGAAGAACACAAGATCCGTAACTTCTTTCGATACTTTAAATAACTATATAAGGCTGTTCATTACTAAGAAGAATGAGATTGTAAATACGAACCTGGCATATAAGCAGCTTGGAAAGCAGATAGATTCATATGATGTCGAGATTTACAAGAAATATTCAATTCCTTTTGCATGCATAGTATTTATGCTCGTCGGAGCGCCTTTAGGTTACAGGGTCAAAAAAGGGGGATTCGGAATCGCGGCAGGTTTTTCACTTTTATTTTTTCTCTTGTACTGGGCGTGTCTTATTGGAGGAGAGAAGCTTGCAGACAGGGCAATTGTCAGTCCTTTTATCGGAATGTGGATTGCAAATATAATTATCGGATGCTTCGGATTGTATTTAATGTTTAAATCTTCTTGAGTATATTGATTTACTTTACTACAAGTATATTGTCAAGCCCCGAACAATATAAAGTTACCCAACTCCGCCAGGTTCGGAAGAAAGCAACGGTAAGTATCCTTTATATGTGATTTGGGTGTCTTGACATTTTTTTATCTAAACTGATTTCATTTCTTATGAGTAAAATAAAACTTGCAATAGTCGGTCTCGGAGGAATAGCCCAGATCATTCATATGCCTATACTTTCTAAGATGGATGATGTCGAGATTACGGCTGTATGTGACAGTGACCTGTCAAAATGTAAAAATATCGCTTCGAGATATAATGTAGGAAAATATTACAAGGATGTTCAAAGAATGCTTGATGAAAATCCGGAAATATCCGCAGTCATAATAGCCGCACAGACTAATGCCCATAAAGAGATCGCAATACAGTGTCTGCAGGCAGAAAAAGACATACTCGTGGAAAAGCCTATAGCAAGAAATTATAAGGAAGCAAAAGACATTGTAAACGCGGCGAAAACTTACAAAAGGAAAATCATGGTTGCGATGAATAACAGATTCAGGAATGATATGATGATGCAGAGGACTTTTACAAAGGCAAAAGAACTCGGTGAAATATTTTATGTCAAGGCGGGATGGGTAAAGCCTCAAAGCTCAAATCAAAAATGGATGCTTGAAAAAGATAAGTCCGGCGGCGGTGTTTTTCTTGATAACGGAATTGCGATGCTGGATTTAGGATTGTGGATACTTGGATTTCCTGAAGTCAAAAGTGTAACAGCATCTAATTACTATCATAATACAAAATCTGTTGAAGATTCCAGTATTGCCATGATAAAATTCAAAAACAAGGCGACTCTGACGATAGAAGTAAGCTGGAGCTTATTGAGAGAAGGTGAGTTATTCTATTGTAATGTTTATGGAAAAGAAGGCAGTTCATCAATAAATCCTTTTACTATCTATAAAAGAATGGCAGGAGAGCTTTATAACATTACCCCTAAGAAAATTTTAACTCCTTCAAATGTATTTAAGAAAAGCTATGAATATGAACTACAGCATTTTGTAGGTGCTGTGGCAGGTCATCATAACATTATATCTAACGGAGACGATGCGCTGAAGGTCATTGAAATTGTTGATGCAATTTACAAATCGGCTAAGGCAGGCAGGGAAATAATTTTTAAATGATAAGTTTATGATTTCTTAACATAGGAACTATAGATTATGAAAAAACAAAAAATGAAAAAGAAGGTTTTGGTAGTTGACGATGAAAAAGATATCGTTGACATTTTAAAGTATAATCTTGAAAGAGAAAATGAATTTGAAGTTCTGACAGCTAAAGACGGTAAAGAAGCCCTTGAGCTTGCAGAGGCAATTCCCGATCTGATACTGCTTGATATTATGATGCCTGAGGTAAACGGATTTGAAGTTTGTAAACAGCTGAAAAGCAATCCTGCTACTTCAAAGATACCTGTGATATTCTTAACTGCAAAGGAAAATGAAATTGATGAAGTATTAGGTCTGGAGATTGGAGCGGACGATTATATAAGCAAGCCTATCTCACCACGTAAAGTGCTTGCGCGAATTAAATCAGTCATCCGCAGAAGTTCCGGGGATTATGAAAAACCTCTCAAGTTTGAAGACAATATTAAATTCAGAAATCTTGAAATAGAGAGCTCAAGCCATAGTGTCCGTATTAATGAAAGAGAAGTATTCTTTCCGAAAAAGGAATTTCAGCTTTTACATTTCCTGTTGTCTAACAGAGGTAAAGTTTATTCGCGTGAAATACTGCTGAATCAGATCTGGGGTGAAAATATTTATGTCGTTGACAGGACTGTAGATGTTCATGTTGCTAAAGTACGTGAAAAGCTTGGCGAATATTCCGATTATATTGAAACTATAAAAGGGCTTGGGTACAGATTCAAAGATACGAAATGATTTCTTCACTATTGTTCCTTGAATGAAAAGAATTAATCTTCTTACAAAATATTCGATCTGTTTTTTCACACTTCTTCTCGTTCTTCTTATATTCCTGTTAAAAGTGATCGATGTTTCGAATGAATCCCTTCTTGCTTCAGCTATATCATTGATACTGGCTTATGTTTTCAGTGCCATATTTATTTACAAAGAAGTAAACTCACCTTTAAGAAAAATATTTAACTTATCAGGAAAGCTCAAAGCTTAAAGAAAACTCAGATGAGTTAGATCATTTCGGCATAAAAATTACTGAGCTTAATGAATTAATAGAGGAGCTGAATAAATTAAAATCGGGCTCCGTGCTGAATAAGGAAATATTTGAGATCATAGAAGAACTTTATTCTATTTCTCAAAGGACTTTGCATGAACTGGAAACAGCCAAAATATTCAAAGTGAACAGGAATGAGTTTATGGGGAACGTTGCTCACGAACTTCGAACTCCCATATTTGCCATTCAGCTCTCGCTGGAAACGCTGCTTGACGGAGCTATCAATGATGAAAAAGTAAATGTAGATTTTCTGTCCAGAGCTTTTAATCAAACTAAAAGACTGAAATCACTCGTTGATGATCTGATCAGCATTTCAAAATTTGAAACCGGAGTAAAGATGAGCAAACGATATTTTGGAATTTCAAATACTATTCATAAAACTATCGATGAACTGAATGCTCTGGCAAAAAATAAAAATATATCCATAGAGTTTGATTCTTCGGTTGCAAACGGAGTGAGTGTCTTTGGTGACGAAGAAAGGCTGCAGCAGGTATTGGTAAACTTAATTGATAATGCAATAAAATATACTTCTAAGGAGGGATTCGTAAGAGTTACACTCGATGTTAAAGAAAAAGAAGTTATTGTAAATATCGAAGACAACGGAATCGGGATCCCTAAGAAAGATCTGCCGAGAATATTTGAAAGATTTTACAGAGTTGATAAAACACGTTCACGTGACATTGGTGGAAGCGGTCTCGGACTGTCAATAGTTAAGCATATTCTGGAAGCTCATTCGAGCCAGATAAAAGTTGAAAGTGAAGAAAGCAAGGGGACTAAGTTTGAGTTTAGTCTGAAGAGATAGACTGATGAGTGTTTGGAGTTTGTTAAGTGTTTTGGAGTTTATTGAGTGTGGAATTCTAGATTATGAAGAGTTCCACACTCCATACTACTCTACACACTCTACATACTCAATACACTCAATACACTAAATCTCATTCCACATTCTCAGCAATCCAAGCTCATCAAATTTCTTTCCCATGATTTGCAATCCGTAAGGAAGATTGTTTTTATCAAAACCAACCGGAATTGAGATTGCCGGTATTCCTGCTAGATTTGCCGATACAGTATAGATATCGTTAAGATACATTGCGAGAGGGTCTTCGACTTTTTCTCCGATCTTAAAAGCAGTTGTGGGAGTGGTGGGAGAAATTATAAAATCAACTTCATTAAATGCATCTTCAAAATCTTTCATGATCAGTCTTCTTACCTTCTGACCCTTTCGGTAATAAGCATCATAATAGCCCGCTGATAAAACATATGTCCCGAGCATAATTCTTCTCTTCACCTCATCACCGAATCCCTCTGATCTTGTATTTACATACATGTCTTCAAGCACAGGAGAATCCCCGGCTCTGTAACCGTATCTGACTCCGTCGTATCTTGAAAGATTACTTGAAGCTTCCGCACATGTAAGAATATAATATGTCTGAATTACATACTTAGAGTAGGGAAGCGAAATTTCTTTTACTGCAAAACCTTTCTGTTTCAGGAATTCTATTTTATCAAGAATTCCTTTTTTAATTTCCTCATCAAGTCCTTCTTCAAAATATTCTTTCGCATAGCCGATCTTAATTTTTTCCGGATCAAATTTTGTCTCTGTCTCTTCCGTATAATTGTCAACTTTAATATCAGAGGAAGTGCTGTCTCTTTCGTCAAATCCTGCTATGACTTCAAGAGCAATGCCGATATCATAATTGTTGTTTCCGAAAATTCCAATTGTGTCAAATGATGATGCGAATGCAACCAGGCCGAATCTGGAAATCCTTCCGTAGGTAACTTTTAATCCCGTTATGCCGCAGAATGAAGACGGCTGCCTTATTGAGCCGCCTGTCTCGGATCCGAGTGAAAGAAGACACATATTGGATGCAACTGATACAGCGCTTGCTCCGGATGAACCTCCCGGCACTCTTGTTTTATCAACAGGGTTTTTCACCGGACCAAAGAATGAATTTTCATTCGATGAGCCCATTGCAAACTCGTCGCAGTTCACTTTACCAATTATGATCGCATCTTCTTCTTTTAACCTTTCAATTACAGTTGCATCATAAATTGCATCAAAGTTGCTTAATATTTTAGAACCGCATGTGAGCAGTTTATCTTTAACCGAAATTACATCTTTTATAGAAAATACAGTTCCTGCAAGTTTGCCCGCAGTTTTGTTCTTTATTTTCTCATCAATCTCTTTTGCTCTTTGTAAAGCTTCTTTGTCAAATAAAGTTATGAAGACATTCAGATCTTTTTGTTCGTTAATATTTTCCAAATAAGAATTGACAAGCTCAACGCAGGTAAGCTGGCCGGATTCGAGCAGCGATTTGATTTCTTTAAGACTTTTTGGAATAGAGTTCATTGAGTTCATTGAGTGCTAAGTGAGTGTATAGAGTGTATAGAGTGTATAGAGTGTATAGAGTGTATAGAGTGTATAGAGTGTATAGAGTGTATAGGTGCTAGTTATTTAGTTCGTTTAGTTATTTAGTTCGTTTTGTTTATTTAGTTCGTTTAGTTTTGTTAGTTTAGGTTAGTTGAAGATAAATAACTTAATTACTCCACACACTCCATACACTCCACACACTCCACACACTCCACACACTCAACACACTCCACACTATTTCGTTTTTTCCTTATCATCAGCAGCAGTTGTTATATCTTTCTCTATATCGGAAGATGCTTTTTTAAATTCCTTTATGCCTTTGCCGAGTCCCTGCATTAATTCGGGAATTTTCTTTGCTCCGAATAAAACTAAAATTACAATTGCTATTAATATTATTTCAGGTGTTCCTAATCCAAACATTTTTTTATTACTCCTTTTCCCGCTGTGGCAGGATTAATTTCGGATAAATTATTATGAAAAACTTTCTACGACACTTTTGAAAAATCTTTGTCCGTCCGTACTGCCGAGTATTCTGTCTGAAACTCTTTCCGGATGAGGCATCATTCCAAAAACATTCCTCTGTAAATTTTGTATTCCTGCAATATTGTCAATCGATCCGTTTGGATTATCAGTATATCTGAATAAGATCTGATTATTGCTGATCAGGTCTGTAAGTGTATTTTCATCACAGTAATAATTTCCCTCACCGTGTGCAACCGGAATGCCTATTTCTTCTTTGATTTTATATTCGCCGGTAAAAATACTCTTATTATTTTCTACTTTCAATGTAACTGTTCTGCAAACGAATTTAAGATCTTCATTTCTCAAAAGAACTCCGGGTAAAAGACCTGTTTCACATAATACCTGAAATCCGTTGCATATTCCTATAACAACTCCTCCTGCTTTAGCAAACTTAATCACATCACTCATAATCGGGGAAAACTTTGCGATTGCCCCGCACCTTAAATAATCACCGTATGAAAATCCTCCGGGTAATATTATCAGATTCCTGTCACCAATACTTCCTTCCTTATGCCACAGAAATTTAGTGTCTGCACCCATAACATTCTTTAAAACATTGTAAACATCGTGATCACAATTTGACCCCGGAAATACAATTACTCCTGCCCGTGCTAATGACATTATATTATATCTCCGTTTTTAAAAACTTCAAATGAATAATCTTCCATTACCGGATTTGCGAGAAGCTTCCTGCAGGCTTCTTCGGAAATTTTCTCAGCTTCTTGCTTCGTTTCCGCATTAATCTTAAGCTCAATGTATTTTCCAATTCTTGTATCTACAATCGAACCAAACCCTAAAGACTTAAGTGAATGCTCAACCGCCTTTCCCTGCGGGTCCAATATTGTTTTTCTTAAAGAGATGTTAATTTTTGCAGTGAACAAATTTAATATTTTTATATTTTTAAAAAATTTTAATTAAATCAGTAATTACTTCAAAATTTCTTCCCGGATCTTTTCAAGATTTGATTTATTAATCCTACGGAGTTTATCATCAAGTTTTTTCTTAAGAGAATCGTTCTCCGGACCTTTACTTTTTAATTTTACTTCAGGCTCATTTGAAGTTACTGATTCTGTTGAAACTGATGATTCTCCAGTTTGCGGCTCTGTAGCAATCATGCCGTTGTTTTCAATTATATCCGGCTCATTTTCTTTTTTTGCAAAATCCTTTATTTCATCATTCTTAGCATCAGACCGGTCTTTATTCTTCTCGGGTTGAGCAGCTTTTAATTCCATTTTGTTATATCCCGTTTCTTCCCGATCTGTATACTGTTTCTTTTCTTCGGTAATTGATGGGTTGCGTTCATTCTTTTCGGTTTTCAAATCTCCTGCAATATCTTTACCCGGCAAGTTTTCTTTTCCTGTTAATGTTTTATCATTCCCCGTTTCAGATGTTTTATTCTGTTCAGCCGGAGGATTACTTTGTTTGCTGATATCAGTTTTTTGATCGGATAAAAGGGGTTGATTATTCTCCGAAGCATTTTTATTCAGGAATGTAATGTAAAAAACAAAGAAGATTAAGACTGTAAATCCGGCAGCCGGAACAAGCCACGGATACTGCATATTCCCGAATAGGTTCTTTAGAAATCCGCCGCGGTCTCCGTCAAATTTTTTTTCGTGCTCAAGTCTCTTCTCTGCTTCGATCTCTACAATTTTGCTGTGAAGATTATGAACAAAATTGTCGCTCGCTTTTACTGGTTCAAGATTCTTAAGCTTCCGGCTTATATCTAAATATTTTTCCTCGTTATCCAATTATGTATAATTCTTTGGAATACTAAATTTGTTTGGGTTTATAAATTTGTTCAAGCATTTCTTTTAAACATTCCCGCCCGCGGTTTATGCGGGATTTCACAGTTCCGAGCGGCAGTTTTGTAATCTTTGAGATCTCTTCATAATCAAGCTCCTGTATGTCACGCAAAATAACTACTTCTTTGAATTTAACATTAAGAGCATTTATTGCCTTCTGTATATAGTAATTTTCATTGCTTGCATTTGCGCTTTCATCCGGAGCTATAACATTCGCAGTGAGTTCGTAATCCTTTTCCTCGTTTTCATCATAATTATTAATGGAGATGGTTCTGTAATTTTTTTTATGCCTTAAATGTGTCTTTGCGAGATTGATAGCTATTGTATAAAACCATGTGGAAAACTTGCCGATCTCCCTGTATAAATGTTTGGACTTGTATAATCTGAGAAATGCTTCCTGCGCAATATCTTCTGATTCTTCCCGGCTGCTGGTATACCTGTACAAAAAATTTATGATCCTGTCCTTATACCTGTAAACAATTTCATTGAAAGCATTAACGTCTTCTTTCTGAAATTCCAATATAAGCTCTTCATCTGTTAAATTTTTATAATTGAGATCAGGATTGAGTTTACCCGGCATCTGTTCTGTATGCTGTTTATGTTAACTGATTAAATTTTGTTTTGTTCCGTAAAAATTCTACAGACTGCATATATTGTTTATTAACGAAACCATCACGGTTTTCCTGTCACCTCCGGAAGTCTTTAACAATTTATCAGTTGCATAAATATATTCAAAGGCAGACCGGATCTGATCCTGCTGAATTGATTTCCCGAAACTCCTGTAGTAAGGAATAAGTTTTTCCTGATCCGGAAACCAAAGCTTCAGCTCCCTCTTCAAATCCCATTCTTTAAGCTTCACAGAGTTTGGATCCATTAGTTTATTGATTGACATGAATGCAGTATTCATAAGAAATATAAGATAAACTTCCGAATCCTTTTTCAGAGATATGTGGTCATAAATCCTGAGCGCATTTTCCGGCTTTCGTTCAGTAATAGCCCTTATAAAATCCGTTTCATTAAAATCCTTCGCAATTCCGTTGCAGAGATTTACTGCATCCGCTGTTATTTCCTTTGTAAAGTAACAGTATGTCTTAAGTTTCTCTGCCTCTGATAAAATTTCATCGAAAGAATAGTTAGTAAACTGCAAAAAATGTTTTATTGTTTCTTTGCTGATTTTATATCCTTCAAATTTTTCCTCTGTCCAATTGACCATTTCGGTTTCAGCAAATTCACCTATGTGAAATATTTTCACATTCTTTTCAATTGTTTCTTTATTTTCCTTTGAAGATTCTGAACCGCCTTTCGAGTCGTACAGAAATATTTTATCCACTTCAAATTCCTCATCCGATGAAACCATAACAAGACAGGTGTCAGGGTTTGACCTTCTGAGATAGTCAAGAAGAGACATCTTTGGCATCTTTAAGAACCTTCTTAACATTTTTTAAAACAACAACTTTTTTTTCTGAGAAAAGCCCAATGTTACTGCATTCATTAAGAACATTATCCATCTGCTTGTCTTCCGCACTGAAAGAGATCAGATTATTACCGGCATCAAAATTTCTTCCTACAAAATTTTTGCAAATGACGTTTATGAGATCATCAAGCAAAACTTTCTCCCGGATTGACAAAAGGATATTGTTAGACACTTTTCCCTGCTGAAATTTTTCAAGCAGATTCTTGTATGAAATTGAGTATTTTGTTTCGGACTTTGTCATATCGGATATACAGATAAGATAATTAAACTATATCATTAATTTAATTAATAAAAGCCCCGTGCCGGAAATATGAAAAACACTTTTCAGGTAATAAAATGAGCAGTGTATGTTTGTAATCACCCAAAAATATTTTAAAATTGTATACAATTATTAATTGTTTTTTTAAATAATAGTATTATATTTGTAACAGTCGGCGCCAGCCGGCAATCGTTCTTTCATATTTGTTCTTCCTTTAATTTAACCCCGCATGTTTTTTGTGCGGGGTTTTTTTTAGTGTAAATATTTAACTGCTGCATGCCGGCTGCTACTCCGAAAGCGCTCTCTTCAAAGCTTCACTGACAGTCATCTTAGTACCTTCACTGAAATATTTCAAATATTCCTCATTACTAAGTTTTTCTTTTAGTTCTGAATTTATTTTTTCAAATTTTATACTTTCCCTGCTCTTTGATTCAGTCTTAAACGCGCTATATAATTGCTCAATACTTCCTATCAGCATAACCGCACGCTTATAATTATCAAATGATAAAATAATTTCCGTTGCCTCAAAAATGGTATTTATTGTTTGTCTCTTATTATCAGATTCAAGACTGATGCCGATACTCTCAAGGTAATGCTTTTTAGCCTTCTCACTATCATGAAGTTGCAGCATCGTACCACCCATCAATGCAAGTGCTTTTGCAATAAATTCATTATTTCCGATTTCATATCTTAGTATGAGATTTTTTTCATAAAAATCAGCGGCTTCATTAAATTTTTTTACAGCGGCATGCAATTTTCCAAGGTTTTCATAACAATCAGCTGAACCGCGCTTATCTCCAATATCAATTCTTATCGAAAGACTTTTTTCTATATATTCCAATGACTTTTCAAAATCTCCTTTTGCAATTCCAGCACATCCAAGTTCACAAAGTGAAAATGCGATTCCCGCTCTGTCCTCAATCTCTTCAAAAATAGTAAGACTTTCTTCAAAGTATTTGTGGGCATTTTCATATTCTCCTCTATAAAGAGAAAGATCACCGAGGTTTAACAGGGAATTGGCTACTGCTTTTTTGTCACCTGTTTCGCGCTGCATTTGAAGAGCTTCTTCAATAAGCTTTGTGGCATTTTCATTTTCCTCTAAACCAAACAGAACGTTTGCGAGGTTAGCAATTGTATTGGCAATGATCCGCTTGTCTCCGGCATTCCTGTAATATTCAAGACTTTCCTCAATAAATTTTTTTGCTGTCCTGAATTCTCCCTGATTAAATTTGACATTGCCAAGATTATTGAGTGTTAATATTACACCACGTTCATCTCCTGATTCGCGGCGTATCATAAGGCTTTCCTCATAAAGCCGTGTAGCATCATCGTATCGTCCCTGTTCACTCGCATCGGAAGCCAGAATGTTAAGACACAAAGCAATTCCTTTCTTATCTTCAGTCCTCCTGTATATTTTAAGACTGCCTTCAGTATGTTTACGGGATTTTTCAAATTCACCGTGCAACATTAACAGCATACCTGAAATATACAAAGCTTTTGCCCGTAAAGAATCCGGAATTCCGGTTGCTTTTTCTAAAAAAATATTTAGCCAGTGTACTCCTGATGAGAACAACCCCTGAACAGTCCAAAAGTTTACCAATGCAGCCACAAGTCTCATTCCACTTTCATATTCACCGTATTCCAGCGAGATGTGTAATGATTTTTTAAATTTCCATTTTCAGAATCAAGTTTTCGCATCCAGATTTCCATTTCACTGCTCTTCAACTTTGGCTCTGCAGTTTCTGCAAGCTCCATATAATATTTCAAATATTTTTTCTCAGTGATTTCCCGATTTTCACTTTTTGTAAATTTTTCCACTCCATATTGACGGATCGTTTCAGGCATTTTGTATCTTTCGTTGTCCTCGTCAAAAATGACAATTGATTTTTCTATGAGCTGACTGAGCAGATCAAGAACGTTTTTTTTTGCTAATGTTTCATCCGGACAAATGACTTCAGCTGCATCCAATGTCCAACCGCCCGTAAACACAGATGTCCTTCTCCATAATATTCTCTCCTGCTCGGAAAGAAGATCATGGCTCCAGTCAATCAAAGCTCTTAATGTTTGTTGTCTGGGTAACGAAGTCCTGTTACCTTTTGTCAGTAAATTAAACCGGTCATCTAATCTTTCGTAAATTTTTTCAACAGATAAAAACTTGATCTTTGCAGCTGCAAGCTCTATTGCAAGCGGGATTCCGTCAAGCTGACTGCATATGCCTGCTAAAACAACTATATTGTCTTTGCAAATACTGAATTTGGGATTGACGGATGTTGCTCTTTCTATAAATAATTTTACGGATTCATATTCTATTATTTTTTCAGGCGTCATTTCTGCATTTGGAGGAACTCTCATTCCCAGGACAGGAAATAACTGTTCTCCTCTGCATTTTAACGCTTCACGGCTTGTCGTGATAATTCTGAGACGCGGACAGCTGATTAATAATTTTTCTGCCAGGTCGGCACAGTTTTGTACAAGATGTTCGCAGTTGTCAAGTATAAGTAACAATTCTTTATTTTTTAAGAAGTCACACAAAGTATCTTCCTGACTTTTGTTTGGTCCTTCCATTAATCCGAATATTTTTATGATTGTCTCGGCTAACAATGAAGTTTCGGATAAGGCAGCAAGTTCTGCAAGCCATACTCCATTTTCAAAATCATCAATTACATCAAATCCTGCCTGCAGCGCAAGGCGTGTTTTTCCTGTACCACCCATGCCAGTGATCGTTATAAGATGAGATACGCGCAGTAAATTCTTAATTTGTTCCAGTTCTTCTTTACGTCCGATAAAATCCGTAAGCTGAACCGGCAGGTTATTAGGTCTTGCATCGGGTGTCTTTAACGGCGGGAAATCTTTGCGGAGTCCATCAGATAATACCTGATAGATCCTGAGCGGGTTTATAAGATCTTTTAATCTTCTCTCCCCTAAATCACGAAAAGATATTTTTTTTCTGAATGTGTTATCCCGGTTTAAAAGATTAAAAACACTACCGGATATTAAAATCTGTTCCCCGTATGCTGCCGAGGTTATTCTGGCTGTACTTGCAAGTGTAATGTAACCTATATAGTTATTGCCGTTCCATTCAACATCACCTGAATGAATTCCCATTCTTACTTTTATTTTTACATCATTCCATTTTTCACATGCAAGTTCTAATTGTGCAGCTACTGCAGCCATTACGGCATTCTCTGCATTTTCGAAGGCACAGCAAAATGCATCGCCTACTATTTCGAATATGAATCCTCTATTACTTTCAACTGTTTTTTTTAAAATAGAATGATGTTTCTCCAGTTCATTTTGAATTGTCTCAGGAAATTTCTGTGAAAGCTTTGTGCTGCCTTCAATGTCGGTAAAGAGAAATGTAATATTTCCTGAAGGGATTGTTTTCATTAAGATTCTTTTCGGTGTATTAAGTCGCCGCGTTTGACTGAAGACAATTTGTAATTAAATAAATTCGCAGCCTCTTATGAAACTCGATTTAAAATTATCCCGGCTAATTCTTTTGCCTGATTATAACGCGAATGTTTTTCGAATAAATTATTCTTTACATCAAGGTTTTTACTTACTTTCCATTGATTCACCAACTGCCTGAGATAATCTGTCAGTCGGGTTTTCATGTTCCGGTCAAATGTTTTACCGGCGTTACATTCATCAATTATCGCTGCAGCTTCACAGTCAAGGGGTCCGAGACAGACGATTGTTTTCCTCGCAGCAAGATATTCAAACAGCTTAGCCGGTATCAGTCCCTTTTCATTTTTAAACTGAGGAATTACAAGAAAGAGTATTGTGCTTTTCAGAAGGTATTCTACTGCTTTGTCGTGTGTGACTGTCTGAATTAATTCAAAATTTTTATCAAGGCCGATTTTTGAAATATAGTCGGTTACAGATGACGCAGCGCTGCCGACTATTCTTAATTTAAAACTTACATCCTTATACTCATCAGTGATTTCTTTCAGTGAATCTATGAATGCATAAGGATTATAATTTTCCGGCATTGTCCCTGTAACAGTTATGATAAATTCATTTCCGGACGATTCTCCTGTACCCGTAAAATCTTCAGAGTCAAAGCCGTTTGTAATTACAAATATTTTTGACGGGTCAATTTTATCTGACTTCTTTACAAATAGTTCTTTGAAGGAGTTACTCACTGTAATTATTTTATCTGCATTCTCAAAAACTGATCTTTCATAGTTCAGGTCTAAATTCTTGGCATAACCCATATGCCTGAATTCATTATAATAATGTATGTCAGTCCAGGGGTCACGAAGATCGGCAATCCAGTTTATACGGTATTCTTTTTTTAACTTAAGTCCGATCAGTTGTGATGAATGCGGCGGACTTGTGGTCAGTACAGTATCTATGTTTTCTTTTTCAATCAGCTCTTTAGCTTTTTCAAAAGCATGCCTAACCCATCCTTTTCTTGCATCGGGGATAAATAAATTTCCTCTTATAAATCTTGAGAACTTCTGAAAATTACCCGGGTTACCTTCATTTGAAAATCCTGTCGGGATGCTTTTCTTACCAAGAAGCTTTGAATAAATTCCAAACGGCTCAGTAGTATCGGTTCTGTAAACTTTGACAATGTCAGGTATCTCTTTAATTAAAGTCCGGTCAAGACTGGGATAGCTTGCCTTATCTTCCCGGACAGTTATGACATACGGTAAAATTCCAAACTGCGGAAGATACTTCACAAACTTTAGAATTCTCTGAACGCCGACTCCTCCGCTCGGGGGCCAGTAATATGTTATGACTAATAATTTTTTCAATTTATCATGAGATAAAATTCAGTGATCCATACAGCTATTAAAAATAAACTAAATCCCATTCCTATGATCTTTTTTTGAAATGAGATCTGTCCGAAAATATACTTCTCCTGCACAATGACATTCACCGTACCTAAAATAAAAAATGGAATTAATACATAATGGTATCGTGCCAGTGCTACAAACATGAACACTGTCAATACCCACATCAGAATAAATCCGTAAATAAAAAATCGTTTTTCTTTTAATGCAAGTAAACCCCATGTCCCGGTGAATATTATAATAAAATACGGTATGTTCACTAACATTATTATTAAAGGGTTTACGGATCGGTAAACCTCTGTTGAAGTTTGTCCCGGCTCATGATCAATAAAATATAGTATTGCCATCCTTTCGCTGGAAAATAAATAACCGATCTTTTTTACCCCGAGTATAAGAAATTTCAACGGATTTTCTGAGGCGTATTTCAATCCAAGCTTAAAATATTCTTTATCCCGTTCAGATTCATTGGAAAAATCTATCGGAAGATTGTCGTTCATGTCAGAATAGTACGTACCTGTTGCATCGGGATTACTCCCGGCCCAGAAGTTCACGCCGGCAGTCGTTCCGAGACTGTATGTGCCAACGCTTAATTTATTCCTGATGCTCCAGGGCGCTACTACAAGGATCAGGCCAAATAAAAATATCAATGAATATTTAATAACGCCGGACGGCATCTTTAACGGGAACAGATCTTTTCGGAAATAAAAAAAATATAACGGAATTAGTATTGCAGCAGGGAGAAAAGCCGTTCTGATCAATACCGCATATCCGAATAAGATTCCTGTTACGAAGATCATATATAATTTTCCGGGGAAATCATTTCTTAATAGCAGATACAGAATTACCATTGAGAAGAATCCGAACAGGCTTTCGGATAATACAGCCTGTGAGAAAATTATGTTTGAAGGGAAAAATGAAAGAATGAAAAGTGAGAGCAAAGAATATTTAACAGTAAAAAAATTCAGGCTGACTTTGTAGAAAAAATAACACGTTCCGAGCTCAAGCAAGGACTGTATTATCCTGACATAAAACTGACCTTCACCGAAAATAAAAAAAATCAATGATAGGAATAAAGGGTATCCGCAGCCTACGTATGCTGTTGGTTTACCTCCAAGAGAATATTCACCGTTTAAAATGCTTAATGCTAATGTAGAATAGTCCACGCTGTCGGACCTGAAAGGAGCCTGCAGAAAAAATGCCAGTAATATTTTTATTAGGAATGAAACAGAAAGGATAAGTACCAGAATTGTCTTTTCATTTTTGCTGAAATCTAAAGAACTTTGTTTCATTGATCTTTAAATTAACTTTTCGAATCGAAATTTTTCCTCATATGTTCCGCGATATCATTGGAATTTTCATCATCAAAGCTCAGAAGCTTTTCAATGACTCTTTGCTGTCTCTCCTCAGGATGATTCTGTGAGATCTTCTTCTTGCCTTCGATTTTGGTTATTTCAATTTTAAATGCGGTAATCCCTCTCAGCTGTCCTTCGAAATAACTTTCCTTAAGATCTTCAACTTTATATTTGCTTTCATCACCTTCAAAATATTTTACGACATCTTTAATGATCTCCATTTTACTTTCACGGTCTTCCAGAATTTTTATTATTCCGTAGACGTGAACTGAAATATAGTTCCATGTCGGAACAGTCTGATTCGTTTCATACCATGCCGGTGAAATATATTTATGAGCACCGGGGAAAATTACGAGAACTTCTTCACTAATATCTTTCATCTGATGATTTGCCTTTGCAACGTGTGCATAAAGATAACCGTTTTCACCTTCATCACTCTTTAATAAAACCGGAAGATGAGTTGCGTTAAGCTTACCGCTGTTTGTGGAAATCAGAATTGCAAAACTGTTATTGCGGATGAAATCAAAAATTTCATCCCGGTCAGTCATTTCAAAATGTTTCGGAGTATACATAAAATTAATTTTTTTCCGCTACAACTAAAACGCCGGTTCCTTCTTTATTATCAGTATGAACGTCCAGCCACATTAGTATGAGCACAAACCAAAGTGTGAAAAGGTAATATATTGGAAGCAGCAGTATAAAAAATTTTGAAGCACCGGCCATCAGGATCGGATACTTTATCCCGAATCTCCATGAGATGGTTCCGAATTTCCCGTAGGAGTAATCAAAGCTTGTAACTTTCAGTCCGGCTCTGTTCAGTTTTTCTGTAATATCTTCTTTCGAATATCCGACTCGCGCGTGCTCTTCGATAAAGCTTTCATCATCATCTTCGTGAGCATCACTTCCACCGAGATTGGAAGGAGTATTGACAAGCACCTTCCCGCCTTTTTTCAGTGCACTATAGAAATTCTTAAAAACGAGTTCATCTTCAACTATATGCTCCATTACATCCACACACAAAATAAAATCGAATTTGTTATCATAATTTATTTTTGTAAGATCGGCAATTTCAAACTTAACATTTTTGTATCCGCATTTTGTAAAGAACTTGCGGCAATCTTCTACCTGTTCGTCCTTTACATCGACAGCGAGAATATTTGACTCAGGAAATCTCTTAGCCATAAAGTAAGTATATTGTCCGAAGCCCATTCCTGCATCGAAAATTTCCATCTTCGAATCTTTAGGATAAAGCTCTCGTACTTTCTTTCTCACATGCCATGATCGGAGGAACATAAGATCAAGCAGCCCGTAGAAAATCTTTCTCAGGAAAGAATTGTCTGCTACAGCGTTGCCGAATACTTTTTTTATCGGATCATACTTCATTCAGTTGATAGTTAGTAGTTAATAGTTATTAGTTTATTTTTGTCCGACCAAACTTAAAATTTTCGAAGTAAACTCTTCCCATGAAAATTTCTTCTTTTCTTCTTTTGCATTATTTGAAAATTTATCTTCAAGCTTTTCTTCATAAAACTTTATTACTGCATCCGAAATTGCATTTGCATCCTTCGGTTTGATAAGAAATCCTGTTTCATTATTTCTTACTACTTCAGCAAGTCCGCCGACATCTGTAGCGATCACAGGCTTATCGTAATGATATGCGATCTGTATTATTCCGCTTTGAGTAGCATCTGAGTAAGGAAGCACAACAACATCACAAGCCGAGAAAAAATATTTTACGTTTGAATCCGGTACAAAATCGGAAACTACACTGATGCTTTCATCAAGCTTTAAATTCTTTATCTGTTCCATGTATTTATTACTGTCGTCATAAAATTCACCGACAACAAGTAATTTCAAATTTACTTTTTTCAGAATACCGGGCATGGCCTCTATAAGGTAATTCAAACCTTTGTATTTCCGGATGAAACCGAAAAACAGAATTACATTTTCATTCCTGACATCGATGCTGTATTCTTTAAAAATAAATTCTTTAGCTTCTTCCTTTGAAACCTTATCTCCGAACATATTATAGACAGGATGCTGAATTAATTTATACGGCTTACCCTGATTAAATTTTTTCAGATCTTCTTCAACTGTTCTTGACATTACAACAAAATAATCAACCTGTCCGAACGCGAGCTTAGTAAAAAAGTTATCGCCAAATCTTTTCTCGTGCGGAATTACATTGTCACAAATAAAAAGAACTTTCGTATTGGAATACTTTTTAGCCATGTATGAAATAACTGCGAAGCACGGGGCAAAAAACGGCAGCCAGTATTTGAAAATTATCAAGTCCGGTTTTTCCTGAGCAATTTTAATTCCGGTGCTTATCCAGTTATACGGATTCACAGAGTCCACGCAAATCACATTCCTGTCATCCGGGATTTTGTAAGCCGGCTCACCCTGCTCGAATTGTGTCTTGCCCGGAAATAAAATTTCCGGGTACTGCCTCCTGAATGAAAACATCTTCACATCATTATCCGCAGAAAGATATTTATAAAGCAGTGAATTAAACTGCGCAATGCCTCCGCGCATTGGGTAAGCAGTTCCTACTATAACGATCTTCATTTACCTTTCTCTGCTAATAATGATACCTGCCTGAGACAAGCTTCATAAATATCTTCCGGCATCATAAAATCCATGCACTCATATTCCTTATTAATGCACTTCGGCTGAAAAAAACATTTACATTCTTTCCGCGGTTTTATGATCTCACCGTTTCCGTAAAGCTCAAATTCATTCGGGTTGAAAATATTATTCATAAGCACAAGCTTCTTCCCGAGCGCGATAGCAATGTGCATGCTCATAGTGACCTGTGTTACTATTACATCACATTTATCTGCAAGGTTAATAAAAGTCTTCAGATCAAATACTCCGTAATATTTTGCATTCGTAACTTCATTTAAAAGAGTATTCTTTTCGTGTTCAGAAGGTCCGCCGAGCAATATGACCTCAAACCCGTCTCCCGTTAACTTACTTATCAGCTGTATCCAGTGTTCATCTTTCCAGAGTCTCGAAGTCCATCTTTCGCCTGCGCCGGTATTCAGACCGATCACTTTTTTATTAAAATTTATGGACCAGTCTTTATCAAATTCTTTATTTCTTTCGAGTAAATATTTTTCACCATTAAATTTGTATCCGCATATATCAAATATTTCTTCCATATAATTCTGCTTATTCTCTTTTGAAATGTTATCGAATATGCCTGTGAGATATTTATGCTCTGCGGATTTTCCGGCAGGATAGCAGTAACCGTCCTTAATCGTATACCCGATCTTTTTCTTAGAAGAGATATCATTCATTAGGCTTATTGCCTCATAATCTTTATCGAGATTTACTACAATATCGAACTCTGTTGCAATCAGGTATGAAACGTTCTGCAAATTATATTTTAAAACTTCATCAACTTTCGGATCGGTATTTACCGGGACAAGATCGGGCGAATATGTAAGCCAGTAAATTTTGGAATCCGGATATTCTTTTCGGATCGGATATAATAGAGGAGTTGTCCGGATGACATCGCCTGCGGCACCTAATTTTATGATAAGAATCTTATTTTTTATCTTATCATAATACTTACAGTCATCGCACATCACACCGTAAAGTTTATTGGGCTTGCATGGAATATGACCTCTGAAATGCCTGCAATCGAGCTTTACATCGCTTAATTTTATCATAAATAATTTAATCGGTAAATATAAAAGTATTAAGTTTTAATTGTAATACATTTTTGAGATGGAGAAAAGTTCATTAAGTTCATTAAGTTCATTAAGTTCGTTAAGTTCGTTAAGTTCATTATGTTAATAAGTTAATAGTTTCTAAATACTAAGAACTTTGTTGTAAGTTGACTTCATATTTATTGTTCAATTATATATTTTAATTGCGGTAATATTACAGGAAGTTTTTGAAATCCATTTACAAATTTGTTTCGTTATTTAAATTTGAAATATGTTTTTTTAAAATAAACTATTACCGGAAGAATGAATTCCGAAACAGATCAAAATTTCCCCGCCGTAGAAGGCATTGAAGTTACACATCGTTTTATAGATACAGGAGACATTAAAATTCACATTGCTGAAGCGGGCGAAGGCGAGCCCCTCATAATGATTCACGGCTGGCCGCAACACTGGTACATGTGGAAAAAACAGATACCGGTCTTTGCAAAAAAATTTAAAGTTATCGCTGTTGACATGCGCGGTTTCGGCTGGAGTGACGCTCCACCGAAAGGTTACATGAAAGACGAACTTGCGGATGATCTTGTTAAACTCATTCATAAACTCGGATACAATAATGTCCGCCTGTTAAGTCATGACTGGGGCGGCTGGGTCGGATTTATTACTGCTGCAAAAAATCCCGGACTGATCACACAACATTTCGCCTGCAACATTCCGCCAATATGGCCAAAGCTTGATCTGAAGCTTGTTCCCGCAACTATAAAACTTACTTACATGATACCGATCGCAACGCCGTATTTCGGTCCGCGGATTCAGAAGAGCGGTTTCTATCCTCATTTAATTTTCAAACGCGGCAAAACACGCAAAGAAGGATGGACTGAGGAAGAGATGAATGTTTTCAGCGACAGATTCAAAGACATTTCACGCGCTAAAGCCGCTTCTAAGCTTTACAGAGATTTTCTGTTGAAAGAATACATTCCCCTGGGTTTAGGTAAGTATAAAAAATATCATCTGAAGACTCCGACTTATTGTTTGTTCGGCGTAAAAGATAAGCAGGTCTCAACAGCTTTTCTCAGAGGCTATGAAAAAAATGCTGATAGTATAATAGTAGAGCGTGTAGAAGATGCCGGGCATTTTATTGTTGATGAGAAACCTGATATGGTGAATGAGCGTGCGATGAAATTTTTCTCAGTTGATAATTGATAATTGATAGTTGACAGTTAACAGTTAGTAGTTGACAGTTAATAACTGTATAATCAAACAGATTATGAATTATCAACTATCAATTCTGAATTCTGAATTATCAATTATCAATTATGAATTATCAACTATCAATTCTGAATTATCAATTATCAATTATCAATTATCATGATCTTCGAACCTTTTAAAATCAAAAACTTAAATTTTAAGAACCGGATTCTTCGTTCATCTATAGGAGGACGAACTTCTTACTATGACGGTACTGTCAGTTCAGCTTTCAAAAATTTTGAAAAACGTTTTGCTCAGAATGATGTTGCCGGCATAATCTCCGCAACAATCAGCGTTCATGATAAGCGCACATCTCCCATGGAATATCCGAAGCTAAGCGATGACAGGTTTGTGAAACCATTATCCGAAGCAATAAAAGCCGTTCATACTTATGACTGCAGATACATAATTCAAATCGGTGATACAGGCGGCATAACGCATACGAGTTTGTTCAAACAAAAGGAAGATTCGATGGCATGTTCGAATTTTTTTGATTTTGCTTACGGATATCACACGCGAACACATGAGATGACACTGGAAGAAATAGAAGAGACAATAAATAATTTTGCAGAAGCCGGAAGGCGTGTCCGTGAAGCCGGAGCTGACGGCCTTGAGATCACAGCTTCAAAAGGTTATATCATTCATCAGTTTTTAAATCCGGGCGTGAACGCAAGAAAAGACAAATACGGAGGTTCAGTTGATAAACGGTTTCAGTTTCTCGAGGATATAATTTTGGAAACAAAGAAGAAAGTCGGGAATGATTTTCCAATCGGTATTAGACTATCTTCCGCTGATTATAATTACTTACCATTGAATATTAGGCTGCCTATCCGCTTTCCTTTAAAAGGCTGGTACTTTGGAAATACCATCAAAGAGTATCTTTATTACGCAAAGAAGTTAAAGGCACTGGGAATTGATTATCTTCACATTGACATGGGATACGGTTTCATAAATCCGAAAGGTAATCCGGGAGATTTTCCTTTGCATGAAATGAAAATGTTTTATAATTCTAACAGGCATCTTTCCGGTAAAGCATGGATACGGGCTTCTCTATTAAATATCATTCCCGAGTTTATTTTAAATCCCATTATGAATATCGGATGGAAGTATGTTCCGGGAATTTCTGCTGATTATTCAAAGCTCTTTAAAGAAGAAACCGGATTACCTGTAATTGCTAATGGCGGTTTTCAGGAAAGAGATTTTATTGAACAGACACTGCAGTCGGGAAAAGCCGATATGGTTGCAATGGCAAGACCTCTGCTGGCAAATGTAAACTTAGTTGATATTTTCAGACAGGGAAAAAACTTACCGGATAAGCCATGCACACATTGCAACCGCTGTCCCGCAAGAACACCTCTGTCACCGCTCGGATGTTATGATCTTTCAAGGTTTAATTCACAGGATGAAATGGAGGAGCAGATAATGGAATGGAGCGCAGGCTCGGATGAAAGGCTCTCACAAAATTCATAAGAGTCATTTCTGACAGCGCTGCTGTATAATCCTTCTGATTGTTGTTCCGTAAATGCATATTGCAGGCACTGTCACTGATAGTTTAAACGAAAATTAAATAGTTTAGTCTTTCAGCCTGTTAAGCTTGAATTGATTTTTGTTACGGATGTCAATGTTTTATGTACCGGACACATCTCGGAAATTTCAATAAGACGTTTTCTTTGCTCATCATTTAAATCTCCGGTCAGTTCAATCTCAACTTCAATATCATCAATTTTACATTCTTTATTTTCATAGTCCAGACAATCATCTGAATGAATCTTTTTATGGGAGAGATTTATCAAAATGTTTTTCAGCGGAATATCTTTTTTCTGAGCATACATACGGACAGTAATGGCTTTGCAAGCGCCAAGGGCAGAAAGCAGAAGTTCATAGGGAGTCATTCCTTCATCTCTTCCGTTCGATTCTATCGGTTCATCTGAAATTAAGCTGTGACCTCTTGAAATTATTTCAGTTTTAAAACCATCTGAGTTTGAAATTGAAATAGTGTTTTTTGATTCTGTCATGTTGAAAGTATTTTTTTTAAAATATTATATAAATTAATTAATTGAAAGAGCAGATAAGTTCATAAGTTCATTAAGTTTATAAGTTCATTAAGTTCATTGAGTTTATTAAGTTCATAAGTTTATTAAGTTTATAGGTTCAAAATTTCATAAGTTTATAA
Organism: Ignavibacteria bacterium; assembly: GCA_016710985.1. Lineage (GTDB taxonomy): Bacteria > Bacteroidota > Ignavibacteria > Tepidaquicellales > Tepidaquicellaceae > JAGPCH01. The sequence goes on along the minus strand of JADJTX010000009.1, from coordinate 40,389 downwards.
ATTTATAAGTTTACAATGCAAGCTTATAAATTCACTATTTATCCTTCCGCTTTTCATCATCTCAATTCTAATCAATTCTATTATTCCAACTTTTGACTTTCAACTTTTAAACTAATATTTCAACTTAACGAACTTAAAGAACTTAAAGAACTTAACGAACTTAAAAAACTCAAAGAACTCAAAGAACTTAACAAACTAAACAAACTTAATGGACTCACCCGATAAGGAAACCACTCTCGAAAAAAAACTAGAACTCGCTTCAGAAGCAAAGAAGATTCCGCCATCCGAGCAGGAAAGATATTTTCTCGAAGGACCAAGATCAAGATGGGAAGAATTTAAATTTACAATTGAAGTAGTTCTCGAATTCATAAAAGGATTCCGTGCATTTCATTTTGTCGGACCTTGTGTAACTGTATTCGGTTCAGCAAGAACTCCTAATCAGCATAAATATTATGAACTCGCATATGATCTAGGAAAGCGGCTAAGTCATATTGGTTTCACTGTTATGACAGGCGGAGGTCCGGGAATAATGGAGGCAGCAAATAAAGGCGCTAAAGATGCGGGCGGGAAATCTGTCGGATGCAATATTGAGCTTGCATTTGAACAGGATCCGAATCCTTACATGGACAAATGGGTAACATTTAAATATTTTTTTGTGAGAAAAACCATACTGATGAAATATTCATATGCGTTTGTTGTAATGCCGGGCGGTGCGGGAACGATGGATGAATTGTTCGAAGCGCTGACTTTAATTCAGACAAAAAAAATTTCCGACTTCCCGGTTGTAATAATCGGCCGTGAGTACTGGAAAAATCTTATTGAATTATTGGATGATTTCGTCGCTCAGAAAACAATAAGTGCGGAAGATCTGAAATTGTTTATTGTGACTGATTCTGTAGAAGAAGCTATTGAGCACATTCAGAAGAATGCTGTTGATAAATATAAACTGGTTAAAAAGCCATACAAGCCGTCAAAAATATTTGCAGAAAATGAATAAGTGAACCGATGTTTATTGATTAATAATTTAATAAGTAACCAATCTCAATTAAATTTATGAATGAAACAGCTCAGGTCAAAACAGTATTAATAACCGGGGCTACAAGCGGAATAGGTCTGGAGTTTGCGAAAGTTTGTGCAGGGTTGAATTACAATATTATAGCTATTGGAAAAGACCCGGGCAAACTGAATTCTCTGAAATCAGAATTAGAGGGAAAATTCTTTATAAAAGTTGATACTGTAAAGGCTGACTTATCAAATACAGAAGAAGTATTAAAACTTTCTGATTATGTTGACTCCTTTGATACCGGTATTGATATATTAATAAACAATGCAGGAACAGGAGTTTACGGTGAATTTAAAGATACTGATTTCACAAAAGAACTTTCCTTGATAAATGTCAATGTTGTAGCTTTGTCATATATTACCAAGATAATTCTGAAGAAGATGCTTCGCAGAGGAAAAGGAAAGATTCTAAATGTTGCATCCACTGCAGCATTCAAACCCGGTCCTCTGATGGCTGTATATTATGCTTCAAAGGCATATGTCCTTTCTTTTTCTGTAGCGGTTGCCCGTGAGATAAAAGATACAGGAGTAAGTCTGACTGTTCTTTGTCCGGGACCTGTTAATACGAAATTACTGAAAGAATCTACTCACATTGAATTGCAGTTCATAGATTATGAAAAAATGTCAGACCCTGAAGATATTGCAATAGCCGGAATGAAAGCACTGGAGAGAAATGAAATTGTTACCATCCCGGGATTCAGAAATAAACTTAATGCTTTCCTTGTAAAACTTATACCTTCAAAAGTATTAATGGATATATTATACAGGTCAAAAAAAAATAGTTTAAAGCAGTCATGAATATTCAAAAGATACGGATCCGTGATCTGTATCTGCATTATGCAGATCTTCAGGACTTTACGGATCATATGTTTGAACTCATAAAGTGCAGAGAGAAGCAGAGTATAATTGTTCATATCAATCTCAGGAATTATTATTTTATGAACAAAGACAGAACTTTGTATGACAACATAAAAGAAAATTCAATAGCCGTGTTTGAAGGTATAGGTCTGAAGTCCTGTATGGCTTTGAAAGGTATTGGAAATCTTAATGATCTGAACGGAACTGACCTGTTTCCATTGTTCATGAGTAAACTGGAAGGAACTGATCATAAAATTTATTTATTAGGCGGTTCAGAGGAGGCGATGGAAGGAACAATTGTACACATAAAAAATAATTATAATAAGATTATAATAGCAGGATATCATAACGGATATTTTGCAATTGAAGATGAGGAAAGAATAGTGGAAGATATTAACAATAGCGGGGCAGATATTCTGCTGGTAAGCATGGGATTTCCTTTACAGGAAAAATTTGTTTTCAAAAATAAAAGTAAGCTCAATGTTTCACTGATCTGGAATCTTGGGGGATTATTTGATATAGTATCAGGACTCAAACCCAGAGCACCGTTGTTTTTGAGAAATTTACGACTCGAATGGCTTTACAGATTCTTAAAAGAACCGTTCAGAATGTTCCACAGAAATACAATAGCAGCTGCCTGGTCAATGGGAAATATTCTGTTACAAAAAAAACAATAGCTGATGGTACCATTACTGATAACTATGGATCTTGAAACAGCCCGCGATCACAATATTGAAGAGCAAAATGCCATTCTGAAAACGATCAATTCCGATTTCTGTAAACTTAACCTTCCGCTCACAATATTTCTTACTTCAGATTCCCTTGATCGTTTTAATGAAGGGATACAAAAGTTGAATACACCAACTAATGAATTCGGCATACACGGATTTGATCACAGCATAAATGAGAATTACAGTTTACTTGGTGAAGAAGAGATCAGAAAAAATATCGAACATGTTTTCAATAATATAAGAAACAGACTGAACAGAATTCCTGAAACTTTCAGAGGTCCATATATGTCTACATCGTCTCTGACTCAAAAAGTTTTAATAGAAAAAATATCAGATCTGATTTTTCAGTATGTTCGCAGAGAATGGATTTTATGAATTCACGAGGAGGAAACATAAGATGGCTTTTTTCCCCGAGACTGCCCTATCATCCTTCGGAGGCATCTCCTTATAAAGCCGGTGAACTGTCTTTATGGGTAGTTCCGTTGAGCTGTATTGGATTTCCGTTCATATCATCAATGCTGTATATTTTCGGTCTGAATTTTATGATAGCATTCTTCAGATTTTTATTAAAAGAATCTCTTGCTATAAAAAAACCCATTGTATATTTATTTCATTCATACGAATTTACTTCCGATGTTCAACTGAACGGATCGGAACTGAAAAATCACAATAATTCTTTTCTTCATAATTTTTATATTAATGATATAAAGCGAAGGTATGAATTGAACCTAAGTCTGATCAGGTATATGCTGTCTTTCGATTCAGTTTACGCTATGAACAGTTCACAATACATTAATTTTCTTGAAAGGAGCTCAGATTGAAAGACCTGTTTTACAAAACCCTGACAAATTCAGTTTCCCGGTTTTTTCAGACTCCAAAATATTTAATACTTTTTGTAAGCAACCAGTGCTGGATGAAGTGCAAACACTGCTGGTTCAGTGAAGAGTGGAAATGCGACAATTTAAAAGAAGAATCTCTTTCGTTTGATGAATTGGATAAATTATCCCGGTCAGTTAATAAGATGTTATTCCTCAGCATAACGGGAGGAGAAGCGTTCGGAAGAAATGATATCGAAGCAGTTGTAAAGCTCTTTACCGGCAAAGGAAAGACAAGCAGATATCAGATCCCGACTTCAGGATATTTGACATCACAGATAATTTCAAAAACGGAAACAATACTTATTCAGAATCCCGGCATCCCGTTCAGAGTTGATGTTTCACTGGATGGAAATGAAGAGATCCATGATAAGATAAGAAATCTTAAAGGCAGTTATAAAGGTGCTGTTGAAACGATAAAAGAGCTTAATAAGCTTAAGAAGAAATTTTCATATTTTGATGTTGGAGTGATAACTACCATTTCAAGTTTTAATCAGCATATAGTAGAAGAGATCTCTGAGATCATCAAAGAAGTGCATTCTGACGGTGAATGGATGGTCAACTTAGTAAGAGGAGAAACTCGCGACTCTGATGCTGCAGATGTGGATCTGAAAAATTACAATAAAGCGCAGGACATTATCAATAACAGGATCAAAGACGGAAGTTATAAAGGACACAGCGGACATCTTTCAGCGAAATGGCTGAGTGCAAAGAATTCTGTAAGAAGAAAAGTAATAAGTGATATAGTTGAAAATAAAAAAGAAGGCGGCGCCTGCTCTGCCGGTGCAATTGCGGGTGTGATCTATGCTGACGGTTCGGTATATCCCTGTGAAATGCTGGGAAAGTCATTCGGAAACCTGAGAGATTTTGATTTCGATCTTGCAAAGTTATGGAATTCGAAAACCGCTGTCGAAATTAGAAACTGGATACAGGATAATCATTGCATCTGCACACAGGAATGTTTCCTTTCCACAAGTCTGCTTATACAGCCGCAGCTATGGCCGGAACTGATCTATGAAAGATTAAAATTATGAGGAAGAATATTTTTAAATATATTACTCTAAAGAGAATATTTGATATATTTTTTTCAGCGATAGGTATAGCAGTCTTCTTCATCCTGGTTATATTTATCGGCATCATCATCAGATCTTCTTCAAAAGGAACATTTTTTCATAAAGCATACAGGGTCGGCAAAGATGAAATACCGTTTGTAATGCTGAAGATAAGAACAATGAACGGGAGTGCTCCTGTAAGATCATTTGAATCATTAAAGAAACCAGAAACGTTTTATGTCCGGTTTGGAAAAGTTCTGAGAGAAACAGGCTTTGATGAATTACCTCAGCTTCTGAATATTCTGAAAGGAGAAATGAGTTTTGTAGGACCAAGACCGACTCTTTTTGATCAGAAGGATCTTATTGATCTGAGGGAGGAAAATAAAATCTATTCAGTAAAACCCGGTCTTACAGGCTATGCGCAGATCAACGGCAGAACTAAAATAACATCAGCTTCTAAAGTTGCTTTGGATAAATATTACCTGAATAATATTTCTCTATTACTTGATCTCAAAATTATTCTTAAAACAATTCCTTCCATTCTGAATGACCTCAGTACCGCAAAACATCAAAACGGGAAATTGTCAGTTGTAAAAAAACATGTTGCAGCAGATATTGAAAAAATTCACAGATAATTTCTTTTTATGTATCTCAGCAAGAACTGAAATCTTTCTTTTACAAACTCAGGGAAAAAAGAATACAGATACTGAACAAAGTGAACTATGAACCCCAGAATAAACAAAGGATAATCTTTGCGGAATTCTTTGATAATATTAATTTCTGTTAATGCCACTTCGCCCTGATCTTTCAGCGATAAATTCTGTTCACCCTGCAGGTAGAATGTAAAATATTCCTGAAAGTTATAAAGCTTTCCGACCTGCCCTAATCTTAAAAATAAATCCCAGTCTTCAGCAACTTTGTAATTCCCGTAACATCCTGTCTTGACAGCCGCATCCTTTCTGAACATAACCGTAGTATGTTCCATCGGACAGGCAAGCAAAGCTTTTCGTCTGATATTTTCATCTGTTTCATTCTTAAAGAATCTGAATAACTCAGTTCCGTTTTGATCAACCATTATGACTCCGCCGCCTGTAAGAACATATTCTTTGTTTGAATCAAAAAAATCCACCTGCATTTGGAGTTTAACTCCGCTGCACCAGATATCATCATCATCTAGTCTTGCAATATACTTTCCCTTCGATTGTGTAATTCCAAAATTCAGATATTCAGAAATGCCTTCGGTGCTGCTCTTTGGAATTCTGAAATATTTTATTCTCGGATCAGACTTCATATATTCAGTCATCACATCACCGGTATTGTCAGTCGAGCTGTCATCGACAACGATGATCTCCCATTTCTGAAAGGTCTGAACCAACACACTCTCAATGGATTTTTTCAAAAGCTCAGCCCGGTTTTTGGTTGGGATGACAATGCTTACAATGGGATTATCAGTGTTCAAAGGAAAGTTAATATTTAGAATAAATGAGCCGGTTATAACCTGATTGTTCTTAAGTAATAATTATTTTGATTTAATATTACATCATTATTTTTTATAGTCTATGAATTTAATTTTACCGGACCCCCGAACTTTCCAATCCTCGGTTTGGGAAGGTAGAGATTGAATGAAGTGAATAAAAATATCGAGAAGAAATAAAATACCTTTTATTGTAATTGTCCTTTTATTAATTTAGCCCAAAATCACATCTCAAAACTAAATAATAATCTAAAGAAAATTTTTTCATTTTGATATAAGAGAATTAAATAAACTTCTTATTTAATTTAAAATAATCAAAAATGAAAAAGCTCGTTTTCTTAACATTCTTATTTTTAGTTTTCAACACAAGTTATTCACAGTTCACTAAAAACAGCTGGGAAGCCGGTGTTTTATTAAACGGCGGACTTGTGTCAAATTCAAGTTATTCAAATCAGGATGATGATGCATATTTTAGTATTAACATCCTTCCCGCATATTATATATTTAACAGGTTTAGCATTGAACCGCAATTTAATGCAAGTGTAACAGAAGGCAACGAGCCCGAATTTAATTTCATCGGAAATCTTTCATATACTTTTGGCATCAGGAATTCAGGTTTCGCCCCATACTTCAAAGCAGGTTATGGCATCTCTAATGCTGTCAGCAACAATAATTACTATTCTGATAAATTTGATATTGGAGTATTTAATTCTGCTTTAGGGCTCAAGTATTTAGTTAATAAAAAAATTGCGCTGCGTGGCGAATTGAACTGCATAGTATATGATATGAATATGGAAGACGTTCTTTCAGTGACCGAGATAGACAGATCTTTCAGTATTACGCAGCTCTCATTTTTAGGCGGGTTGTCATTTCTGTTTTAGCTTACTAAAATTAAAAAATATTCAATTATGAAAAAGATTCTTTTTTTAACATTCGTGTTTTTAGTTATTTCAAATAATACAGGCTATTCCCAATTCACTAAAAACAGCTGGGAAGCCGGCATACTTATAAACGGCGGCTTCTCTTCGCCCGGTAACAACGTTTTCTTCAATTTGAATATTCTTCCCGCCTACTATATAGAGAAAGGATTCAGCATTGAACCGCAATTTGATATAAATGTGACTGAAAACATTGAACCCAAATTTAACTTTATTGGTAATCTCTCATACACATTCAGAATTGAAAATTCAGGTTTTGCTCCTTATCTAAAAGCAGGTTACGGACTCAGCAATTCTGTCACGGGAACAGGCTATCCTGAATATGTTTATTATTACCATTCAGATAAATTTGATATCGGTGTATTTAACTCTGCTTTAGGACTGAAATTTTTAGTGAATAAGAAAATTGCTTTGAGAGGGGAATTGAATTATAAAGAATACCATATAAATGATGATGAGATCCCTATAGAGAATTCCGACATGACACACCTATCATTTTTAGGTGGGTTGTCATTTTTGTTTTAATTATATTTGTACTGCAAAAAAAATCAGTTCTTATAAATAAATATATTAATTGGGGTGCTTTCATTTTCACTGAGTGCTGAGATCAAACCCACAGAACCTGCCACGGATAATACCGGCGAAGGAAATTAAACAATTTTTTAACGCTTAATTCTTTTTTATAAAGGTTCAAAAAAGAGTTAAGCGTTTTTTTATTCTATAAACTATAATGAAACTATCCGGCTTTTTTTTACTAATTCAGAAATTACGAGTTACGAGTTACGAATTACGAATTACGTTTTCTGAATTTAGATATTTTTTCACAAATGCCATTAAACCTCAAAGGCTCAAAGGCTCAAAGGTAAATGTTCTTAGAGACTTTGAGTCTTCGAAGTCACGTATTAAACTTTTTTTTAAACCACAAAGGCACAAAGGCACTAAGGATTTTACTATTAACAAACTTGGTGTCTTGGTGTCTTTGTGGTTAATGCAGAGTATGCTGAGATATTGTATTTTATTTTTATTCTGCACTTTGTCAGTCACAGTATCAGCACAGGATAAAAAACCGGATGACAGTCTTACATACAAAACCGAAACCATTGACGTCGATGCATTGAAAGGTATCGAGAGATCAACTCCGATCACTTTTGAAAATATAAAGCGGGAAGAGATCGAAGAGAAATACTGGATGCAGGACCTGCCGATGTTTCTTAACGGCAACACAAGCATAAACGCTTATTCAGAATCAGGTGGATCAGTAGGATACTCTTACTTTTCGATAAGAGGTTTTGATCAAAGAAGGATTTCTATTTTAGTGAATGGCATTCCGCAGAATGACCCTGAGGATCATCAGGTTTACTGGGTGGATATTTCTGATCTTACTGCTTCGGCTGAAGAGATACAGATTCAGAGAGGGATTGGAACTGCTCTTTACGGCTCGTCTTCTATCGGCGGTGTTGTAAATGTCCGGACGATCGATATGTTCAAAAATAAATTCTTAAATGTTTCAGCGGGATTCGGGAATTATAACTCTCAAAGGTATTCACTTGAATATTCTTCAGGAGTTGTACAAAATGGCTTGGGTTTTTACGGGAAGTTTACAAATATAAACACTGACGGCTACAGGGATCTTTCATGGTCAAAAAACTGGTCTTACTTTCTGAGCGCAGGAAAGATCATCGGAAAGAACCAAACTTTAAAATTAAATTTTTACGGAAGCCCGGTACAAAATCATCTTGCGTATATCGGCGTGGATAAACCATATCTTGACGGGGAAGTTACGGGAGATATTTACAACGACAGAAAATATAATTACCTGACTTACTCTGACGAGACGGATAATTATTTTCAGCCGCACTACGAACTTGTTTATAACATTCAGGCATCCAAAAACACTTTCATTTCTAATACACTGAGCTACATCAGAGGCGACGGTTATTTCAATACGTCGTTTCCGGTTTCTTACGGGTATGATTTTGATTACTTCCGGCTGAGTCCGTTTTATGTTTCAGACACGACAACTTTTAATCCGGCATATTATAAAAGAAATGATGACGGTACATTTTATTTTGAAAAAGGGAAAGGATATGAAATTGTAAGGAGTGATTTTGTTACAAAGCTCACTGTCGATAACAATACATACGGCTGGTTTCCGAAGGCTCAGATAAAACATAATGACGAAAAGGGAACGCTTGTTATCGGCGGTGAGATAAGATATCACGAATCGGAACATTACGGAAACGTGATCTTTGCCGAAGCGCTTCCGCAGGGGACGCCTCCGAATTATGAATACTATTATTATGAAGGCGGAAAGAATACGTACTCAATTTATGCAAATGAGCTTTACAGTGTGACAAATAGAATGAACGCAATGCTCGGACTTCAGTATGTTTATCACAGGTATAATTTATCCAATGATAAATTCAAACCATATGACTTCGATGTAGATTATAATTTTTTTACACCACGTCTCGGAGTGAATTATAATTTTACAAATAAGTTCAGCGCATACGGAAATTTTTCGATCGCGAAGCGTGAGCCGCGGCTTAAGGATATTTATGATGCCGAGAATCCGTACTCCGTTCCTACTTTCAGGATCGTGAATGCAGAAGCCGGAATTTATGAGGATCCGCTTATTCAGCCGGAAGAGATGTTTGATTATGAACTTGGATTTGGATACACTGATCCTAAATTCAAAGCTGAGCTGAATTTATATTTAATGGATTTTGATAATGAGATAGTGAATAACGGTCAGCTTGATAACGTCGGACAGCCGATTGTCGGAAATGCCGGTACATCAATTCATCAGGGCATTGAACTTGGAATTAATTTAAAACCATTTGATCAAAAAGTTTTAAGAGATTTTTCTTTATCAGGAAATCTGAATCTTTCACAAAATTATTTCACTGATTTTGTTGAGATAGTAGGAGCGGATTCACTCGGTAATATTATTTACGGAAATGATTATTCCGACAATCAGATCATTCTCACACCAAACTTCATCGGAAATATTCAATTGAACTATATGAACAACTTTGGAGTGAATGCATACATTTCGTTGCAGTCAATCGGTCAGCAGTATCTCGACAATTCAGAGAATGAAAGAAAGAATCCTGAATTAAGAAGCGATCCCGGTTACGTAGACAAAATCATTGAGCCATACACTGTTGTTAATGCGGGCTTGTCATTCAACCTTGCTTCAATGATTAAGCAAAATTTATTTAAAAGTCTGGAGCTGAATTTAAAAGCGAATAATATATTTGACGTTTTGTATGAGACTACTGGAAATATAAGTTATGGTGTACCGTACTGGATACCTGCTGCGACGAGTAATTTTTATGGAGAAGTTAAAGTGGGTTTTTGAATCTGAATTTTCAAAATTAACAGAATTAATTATTTCTAAGTATTATTATTTACATTCTTAAAAAATGGAAAGCAAAAAATAGCATATAGGTTTTATTTTACCAAATCTTAAAGTTTGAGAAGACTTTGAAACAGAGTTTGTTTCCATTGTTAGTTTCGAAGATATTAGAGTTCAGAAAATTATGAATGAAATTGTTTTATAAATAAAGTTCTAAATGGATTCATTAATGATTTCCATAAAAAGTTAAACCATCAATACTAATTTATGACTTAGAATCAAACAATGTCTGTACAGTAACTCTTGTCCCTCTGAACACAGGATCTCCGCTCATTCTTTCCATTAGTTATGTTTTATTCGGGAGTATTCCAACTTGCAAGATTTAGTTGTTCCAATTTCCTTGATAGTAAAATCATTTGTTTCAATCAAATCTTCGTCGCAACCCAATACCAAAAACTTATTATCGCACTTCTCAACAAAACTCTTTTGACAATCCAATTTTCAAAATCAATTTAATCTTTTTTATTTTAACATTTAAAGTTTTCATAAATTAATATTTATTTAAATTTACGAAATTACAAATAAATATAAAATACATCAGATAAAAATATGAAAGTTTTTCGATTTTTAAATTTATTTAACCCATTCTGAACGAAGCAAACTATAAAAAAATCATCATAGAACTTCCCAGTTCGATGTCAACACCCTTTTTTTCCGGAGGGGGAAAGGGAAAGTGACGGAGAGCTTTTTTTACCAACCTTTTTTCTGAGTTGGATTTATATTGTAACCCCAGGAGTTCAAAAAGTGGTCCTATTGGAGGTTTTCATCATAATACAAAAATAAAAACTTCATCTTTTCGGGCCCCCCCTTTCCCCACAATTCACGGCCCGGCAGGCCCGCACCCTCAAACCGGCTCCCTTCAGATACTTCTTGTAAAAAATTTTTTTTTCGGACCAGCTGAATTTAATTTAATAAGACACTTTACAAACTTAACAAACTTAACGAACTTAATTAACTTTAAACTTTATCCCCATCCCCATCGATAATTTTGTTGTTCCGTTTGGTTCGAAAATGCTGGCAATATTATAAGTCCCAATATCTATGATCACAGGTCCCGCATTTATGCCGAGCCCGATGCTCATCGCAAAGCTCTGGAGACCTCCGAAAGCAAAACCGAGTCTCGGCGAGAGTACTTTTGAAAAATTATATTCGCCGCCAATGCCTATGATAGGTTTTGTTGTGCCGCCGACATCATCATTCAATCCCTGAACATAATCAACGGCAATTGTCGCCCGCTCATTATTTAATGAATCATTCTTTAGCCTGTCAATTATTTTATATGAAATGCCGAGTCTTAAAGTCGGGGACAGGGAAGAAGTAAAAGCCGGAACGGGAGTCTTTGTACCTTTAATAATATCTTTAAGCGAATCTATCTGTGATTGTTGTGTAATATCAGTAATGATGAATGAGCCGTCATTATAATATGAGTTTGTATTTTTATTCCATCTTATATAACCAAGATCTGTTACGCTCAGACCGATGTTGACATATCCGCTCTTCGAAACATTCTTTAATCTTGCATTCACACCTATATCAAATCCGAATCCGAACCCTGCATTTCCAAGGGAATATTTAAAATCATTGTTGTCTGTCAGACCGGAGTATAAGAATTCGACTCTGCCCGAACTCTGAACCGCATTTGTGTCATTCGTAGAAATCGTCAGATCATTCTGCTGAGTGTTAAGATAATAAAGTCCGAACTGAGGTTTTACCGAGACCCCGAAAGAAATATAATCAAATGAATTATTGCTTTTGAGTTTAAGCTTCCGGGCGTAGGAAACATTGATCTCTCTTATCCAGTAAGCATTCACTTCGTTTTACGAAAGGTTGTAAGTTGTATTCGCTTCATTTCCGTTAAGTACTAGCTCAAGGAAATCCCTGCCCGGGATAAAGTTGCCGTTGGTACTTTCATAAATTGACAATCCGAATGAGCCTGAATTTTTTGTGTTAAGAATGAAAGATAAAATTTTTGCCGAGGCGAGATAGTTTGACTGCTGATTGCTTGCTTCATTTAAAATGTTCGCTTTATCATTATCGTTAAGATATCGGGTATTGCCGTTATCATCTTTTGTAAAATAATCATCATAAAAATCCAGAGACAGGTAATCACTGCTTGTGAAAAGCCCGGCGTTTGTAAACAGATTGAAATATATTAAAGAATTTTTATTAAGTCTCTGGTTGAGAATGTTAGCCGGGTTCTGATTAAATGCATCAATATCATAAGAGTTTGATACTGAAGTATTTCCCATTGACATGCTTCTTACATCAAATACATTCTGAGAGAAAAGATTGCTGCAGCTGAATATAAAAAACAATATAGTCACCGGAAAGAAAACAGGTTTCATCTGAAGTTTTTCAATTACCACTGTTAATTCTGTAAGTTACTTTACCAAAGCTCAACGCTCTCACAATATCAGTCCCTCTGATTTTAACAGTTGTAAGCGGAGGCGGAATATTGTCCGGATCTGTGTAAAGCTTATATTCGTATATGACCTTCCCGACATGTTTCAGCAGTTTAATATGATTGCTGTCGAGTTCGGATTCAAAGGTTGTAGTTGTACTGGAAATAACATATCCGTCAGCGCCTACCGGTGTTGCATTGACAGAAACGGATGAATCCGTTTCATTACCGACGATCCTTGATATAGCGAGAAGCGGGGTAAAGAACGAGTCAAGCAACAAAATTTTTGCAGTGCCTTTCAGAGGGAAACCGTTAACGGATCGGAATGTAAACAAAAGATTTTTTGCATCATCAAGATTTCTTCTCTGGTCTTCATCATCAATTCCTGCATCTACCGTATCGCTGAAAACTATCGGTTCGGAGATGCTGATGTCAAGAGGCACCTGTATTATCAGTTTCAAAGAAATACTGTCTGAAGCATTAACCATTCCTTCTTTATATGAAAGGTTAAGAAAGTCATTTCTTGTGACTTCGATCTTTTTCGGAATGTTATTTATGAATTCAAGAATGTTGCTGTTGTCTTCATTTATCGGAAATGATGTCGAATCTCTGTCTGACGGAAGAGTAAGTGAAAATACTGAATCTATTGGATCTCCCGGTCTTCCGTTTCTCAGATATTTCAATCTCACCCTGTGTCCGTTTTTATTTATACCGACTATTGATAAATGAGTAAAATCAACCTGATAGATATTGGAAAATTTTTTTGTCACAAAGAAATTCTTATTAGGGGAAACGGATGCGAAGTCGATCTCACCTTCGGGCACATCAGAGCCAAACGGATCGAGTACTTCATCATTTGTAATTCCCGTGCTCAACGGCTTCAGCCGGCCTGTAATGTTTTTTATGGAATATGATGACAGTGTATAATTAAATCTGACCGGAACCGGGTCAGGCGCGGTAAATTCCAGCCGCAGCTTCAATGAGTTATCAGGGGTTTCATTTTTTATGTAATATTCAGAAAGGCTCAGGTCGATCGATTTAGATTCGCCGGGAGTGACAGTTCCGGTAAGTCTTGCGGTATCATTATCAGATACTCTGAAGAGGTTTCGCAGTGCAGCATTGACGGTAAAGCTTTCTCCGGTCTTATTAAAAAAAGTAAAATTCAGAACTCCGTTGAGGAATTCCATCCTGTTTACAAATGACGAATCATCTACTACAATGAAAGTATCTAATCTGAGAGCGCTCGGGTAAGTTACTTCTGTAGTGTTGATACCATCGAACTTTATGTCTTCACCGAAACTTCTTTTATAATTCGTTTCTCCGTAAAGAAATACGAGATCATTATTCGTCGAGTCAAAGCCAACATTGCTGCTTCGTTTTATAATGTCAAAGATATTGTAGGTTTTGTTTGTAAAGGGAAGATTGAGTCCGACATCCCAGCTTGGAGCGGAGGGTTCATCTATTGAACAGCCTGTCAGCAAAGAAGATGTAAGATAGACCAATGTAACTATTTGAAGGAACTTGTTTCGGATCATTTTAAAATAACGGAATTCAGAATATATTTATAATCTTATAATTCTGTAAAAAAGTAATAATTGGTTAATTGAAAGAAAAACAAATTATGAAAATCACAGACAAAAAGAAGTATAGTTTTGCTCATAATTTTGTATACAAAGATATTGTAATTAATGATGAATTGAAAATCAGAATAAAGAATATTGTAGTATTCAGATTTAAATTAAGAACTGAAGTTAGGAATTAAGAATTAGCCGGCAAGTGGAGTTTTAATTTTTAATAATGTAAACAGAAGAAACAACAGCTTCTTCTGCTTACAATTATTTATTATAGTTAATGACATTTTATAGTTTGAATAAACTTGTTACCTGAAAAGGAAAAGTTTCATTTTCACAAACCCCATTTTTTACCATTTGACAAATCGAAATACTAATCATAACTTGTAATGGAATTCATTTGAATTCAAAATCACATTTAAAGTTTGATAGTAATTCAATATATTGAATCACTTCAAATTACTAACCTTAAACTTTTAAAATATAATGGCAGAAGACAGAGAATCAAAAATGAAATCGCTCGAGATGGCACTTGAGCAGATTCAGAAAGATCATGGCAAAGGCGCGATAATGAAACTTGGAGACAAGCCAATCCAAAAAATTGCTTCTATTTCTACCGGTTCAATTTCTCTGGATGCAGCGCTCGGCATTGGCGGCGTCCCGAGAGGAAGAATAATGGAAATCTACGGGCCGGAATCTTCCGGGAAGACAACTATATGCCTGCATATAATTGCTGAAGCACAGAAAACCGGAGGACTTGCAGCGTTCATAGATACGGAGCATGCTCTTGACACAGGTTATGCGCAAAAGCTCGGAGTGGATGTAAATAATCTTCTCATATCTCAGCCGGAATACGGCGAACAGGCGCTCGAAATATGTGAAACACTCGTAAGAAGTAATTCACTTGATGTAATTGTAGTGGACTCCAGTTGCGGCATTGACACCGAGAGCTGAAATAGAAGGCGAGATGGGTGATTCGGTAATGGGAATGCAGGCGAGACTGATGTCACAGGCGTTAAGAAAATTAACAGCAGCAGTTTCGAAGTCAAATGTTGTTTTGATCTTTACAAACCAGTTAAGAGAAAAGATCGGCGTGATGTTCGGAAGTCCGGAAACTACAACGGGCGGTAAGGCTCTGAAATTTTATGCATCAATAAGAATGGACATAAGAAGGATCGCTGCGATAAAGGATGGAACGGATGTGATCGGCAACAGGACAAAAGTGAAGATCGTCAAGAATAAAGTTGCCCCGCCGTTTAAAGAAGTTGAGTTTGACATAATTTATAATGAAGGAATTTCAAAGCTCGGAGACCTTGTAGATCTTGCTGTGAACAAAGAGATCATTAAAAAATCCGGCGCATGGTTCCAGTACGGAGAAAACAGGATGCAGGGACGTGACGGTGTGAAGAAGTTTTTACAGGAAGACAGGGAAGCATTGAAAAAACTCTACACTGAGGTTAGGGCATCCATTGGAATGACAGATCTTCCTGAAAATTCAACTAACGGAAAAGAAGTTAAGAAAGACGATTCTAAAAAGGAAGAAGTCTTAGCTAAGAAGAAATAAATACTTAATCATATCATTTTTTTAACGCAGAGGCACAGAGACACAGAGGCAAAAAGATTTGAACAAATCCTCTGTGCCTTTGTGTCTCTGTGTTTTTCTTTTTTACAGAGTGGTTTTTACTTAATTTATGGGTTTATGAAAATAACAAAGATAGAAAAACAGAAAAAAGACAGGCACCGTTATAATATTTTTCTCGACGGAGAGTTTGCTTTCGGATTATATGAAGACTCTGTTTTGAAATACGGATTAAGAACAGAAGATGAGATAGATGAGAATAAAGTGAGCGAAATGAAGGAGTTTGATGAGTTCGGCTTCGGGAAAAAGGTTGCGTATTCATTTCTTGCCTATAAGCAGAGAAGTAAAAAAGAGCTGACAAAAAAATTAAAGCAGAAGAAGATTTCGGATAAAAGCATTGATAAGATAATTGATCTTCTCGAAAAACAGAAATACCTGGATGACAGATCATATGCTAAGAATTATCTTGAGAACAAGCTCAGTAGTAAGCCCGTCGGCAAAAGACTGGCAAAGCTGAAGTTATCTGAAAAAGGAATTGATAAGGAACTGATAGAATCTACTGTCAGTGAAGGGTATTCAGATGACAGGGAAATTGAGCTTGCATCAAAACTACTTGAGAAGTTTGAGAAAAGAGTAAAAATATAAGGATATTGCTGAAAAGAAGAATAAATGTTACCGATATCTGATATCGAAAGGATTTGATTATGAGACTGCCGGGAAAGTAATGAACATAAATTGTTAAAGCCTTCATAGAGGTGTTATACGTTCCTAATTATGAGTTACACTTCTGTACACAAAAAAAGAACACGGATCATACGGATTTATGCGGAAAACATAGCGGATTTTATTGTTAGTTGAAAAGCGGTCACAATACTTCCAGATTATAGCAGAGAATCCGGGAAATTTAACAATTAAATTTTTTAGAAAATCAGTGATTATCCGTTAAATCAGTGTTCTAAAAAAGTTTTGCCGGTGTAAACGATTGCTTTTATTTAATATTTCTTTTTAATGCCTGATTTATAATATTAATTAAATTACTCATTACAAATACGCATTTTTTGAATCATTAATTGTTTTTTAAATTAACACAAAATAAGCATACAGATCACAGAATATGGAAAGTATGGTAACATCAGAATTACGGAAGCAGGAAGAATTTCTTCGGAACAGTTTTAAGGAAAAATATAATCTCCCCGATAATGAGATCGATAAAATAATATCCGAAATAGAAAAGGTAATTCACCTTATGGTAAACCTTGTGAGAGAAGGCAAATCCGCTCACGAGAAATTTTTCTCAGACATAATATTAAATTCGATAGACGCGATAGTTGGCTTTGACAATGACTATAAAATATTTCTATGGAATAAAGGCGCAGAAAATATATTCGGATATTCGAAATCGGAAATTACAGGAAAGGATTTCTCGGTTTTAATACCCGACTATCTTCTTGAAAAGGGAGAAAAAGAATTTCTGATCAGTGAAGTAGAAAAAAAAGGATTTCTTGCAAACTATGAATCGGAAAGAATAACAAAAAACGGTGAAATAAGAAACGTAAGTTTATCACGTTTTGCAATTCACAATGAAGAAAATCAAGTGATAGGATCGGTAGGAATCATCCGTGATGTCACACATTTAAAAGAGCTTGAAAAAGAATTACGCGAGAAGGAAAATCTTGCATTAATAGGAGAAGTTGTTTCAAGCATAGCCCATAGCCTTTCGAATCCTTTGAACATAATATCGGGAAATGCAGATTATCTTTTACTGGATAAGCAGGAAACTGATAAGGAATATGAAGAGCTCAAGACCATTCTTGACGAAGCGACAAGAATTACAAAATCGATCAGGCATTTACTTAATTTTTCCAGGCCGCTGCATACGGAAAAAAAGGATCACAGCATGAACGAGGCTATTCTGAAAGTTGCCACAGGCTTTAAATTCATTCCGGAAAACAAGGACATTAAAATTAAAAAAAGTCTTCAAAAGGATTTACCATTATTCAAATTTGACAGTTCACAGCTGGAAGAAGTCATATCAAACATTGTTACAAACGCCATTCAGGCAATTCCTCAGAAAGGAGAAATTAACATAAAGACATGCAGTGAAGATAATAATGTAATTGTGGAAATTTCGGATACAGGTAACGGGATATCAAAAGAAAATCTTGCAAAAATATTTCTTCCGTTTTATTCGTCTAAAGAATATGGTAAAGGAACCGGACTCGGGCTGGCTATAGCAAAACGTGTAATTAATGAGCATAATGGAGAAATTAATGTTGAATCGAAAGTTGGAAAAGGGACCAAATTCAGAATTATATTTCCAATCAGCAGTTAAAAAATAACCTTTATAGAAATTTTTAAATTCAATTGTATTTCTTCTGTTTTTGAGTTGGAATAATTAAATATTAACCCTGTAGTGTGGAGTTAATCACCTTTGAAAGCGATTGAGAGGATTTTTTCTACAGCAACTTTTTTAAGAAACGGACATAAAATAGAGACTGTCCCTAAAGAATTTTAACCTAAGTACCAATGTGGTTAAAAAATTTATGCTTTTAGGACAGCCCCAGTTCAATTTAAAAGCAGGTCTCTTATTTTATTAAGATCATTTTTCTGACCTGTTTAAATTCCCCTGCATTCATTTCGTAGTAATAAATTCCGCTGGCCAGATTCACAGCGTTAAATTCAATGTCATAACTTCCCGCATTTTGCTTTTCATTCACTAAAGAAGCAACCTCATTTCCGTTTGAGTTATAAACCTTAATTGAAACGAAATCTGACAAAGGTATTGAATAAAAAATTCTTGTTACCGGATTAAAAGGATTAGGATAATTCTGACTTAAATTAAAATCATTTACATTCAGGCTGCCTGATATTATTCCGGTTGGAAGTTTTACAGTAATACGCTTGCTTATTGCCCAGTTCCAGTCGTCTCCGCTTGAGCCGCCGTTACTATTTGTAGCAAGCCCGGTTGCCCACAGAGTATCAAATACTGGAACAGCGGGAGCGGTGTAATTAAACTGAACAGTAACCGAACCGGATGTCATAGGAATATCATTATTATGTGTGAGCTCACCGTTAGTAAGATGAATGTTTGAAGAAACAGGAGCTAAGACTCCGTTTCGGGTTGCAATGTCTAAACCTGCACCTAATTTAGAAGGTTTTGAAATAGTGATTGTAAATTGTCTGGTAGTTCCTGCTGTAACTGTATCCGGTCCGCTCAGCAATACAGAGACATCAGTCAAAGCTGAGGAGCCATGACATCCGCCGCAGCCATTAGCTGATGATTTAAGTGTCCTTCCTGTTCTGCCGTCCGGATCACCATACAGAACAATGCTTGCGGAAAAGAAAATTAAAAGAAGTGAAGCTATGAAAATTTTGTTTTTAAAAGTATTCATTGTGATTTTTTTTTATATTAGTTAATGACTATTTGCACTCATTTACCATACCATTGATTTATCCCATTAAGTTTATTCACTCAAAGCCAAATGAATTCTTTCAGCAATATTCAAATTTTGAACAGGTATGTAGATTTAATCCACAAAAATTATAAATAAACATCAAAATACAGAAAGAAATCAAAGAAAAAATTGGCATATCAATTGAGTAACTATAAGTAAATTATAAGAAAATGAAATTCTCAAAAAATAATAACAATGGAGGCAACAAAATGAAAAGGTTATTTACATTATTAATTCTTATCCTTAGTTCCGGTTTTGTTTTTGGAGTGCCAAGAGTAAAAATTGTAACTTCGTATGTAACACCGGAAATGCTTGCTACGAATTCAGCATTCTTTGCTGATTCTACGGTTGCAAGCGGATTAAATACAGTAGCACAAGGAACTTATGTTTATTTAAGAGCATGGAACTTTGGCGATACATCTGCAATAGCAAATGCTACCTGGACATTTATTTCAAAACCCGCTGGATCGTCTGCAACATTAATTCCGGTTACGGGATTAAGCTGGTGGTCAAAATTTAAAGCGGATTCGACAGGAACTTATGAAATTAATGTTTCGATTACTACATCAACCGGAACAAGGGATACAATAACTGAGATATACAGTTCAAAATATGTAGGAACAGGAGGATTTGATAATGTTTTTGCACAGTATCCGAATTGTATGAGCTGTCACGGATCCACACCTCAGTTTCAGGAAATATTTGATAAATGGAAGGTGTCAGATCACGCAACAAACTTTAAGAAAAACATCACAACCGGCAGTCCGTTCTTCGGAACGAGTTGTTTTAAATGCCACACAACCGGATATGATCAGAATATCGTTGCTGAGAACAATGGCTTTGATGATAAAGCAAGACAACTTGGCTGGGTATGGAGTAATTATTCCCCACCGAAGCCATCGAACTGGGATTCTTTGAAGAACAGATTTCCATCTTTAGTTGCTTTTGCAGGAGTCGGATGTGAAAGCTGTCACGGACCTGGAAGCGAACACGTCATAAGTGGTGGTGATGATGATAAAATTGCAAAAAGCTTAGAAGCAGGAGCCTGCGGAAAGTGTCATGATGAGCCGCCTGAAGCTCCGATCTTCCAGCAATGGGAACATTCACTACACTCTGAAGTAATCTGGAGTAGTTCATTTGCTCAAAACAACAACGGTTCAAATGATTTGAATAACTGCATAAGATGCCATGACGGAACGGGTTATGTTAATTATACAAAGCAAGAGGGAACTAACACAAACGGATTTACTGTAGCAAAACAGGTAAACGTTACATGCGCCGTATGTCATGATCCTCACGGCGGTCCTGAAAACCAATTGAGAAAAGGACCTGTTGCAGGAGATACTCTTGCTAATGGTTATCGCTATTCAAATGTCGGAAAAGGGGAAGTCTGTATGAATTGCCATAAAGCAAGAAGAAATGTTAATACTTATACATTAACGAGAGTAAATTCAAGTAACTGGGGACCTCACCATTCAGGTCAGGCTGATATTTATCAGGCTGAAAATGCAGCTACATTCGGTGGCGCTCCATATCAAAGTACTGCACATAAGGAATTTCTTGTTAACTCATGTGTAAAATGTCATATGCCGCCAACTGATACTACTTTGGTAAACAGAGATAAAGTCGGGGGACATACCATGAGTATTCATAATGATGAAAATGACTTTGATTATCTTGCTGCATGTCAGTCATGCCACTTTGGCAAGACGAGATTTGATCAATTCATTGCTCCTTATGACTATGATGGTGACGGAACGATTGAACCATGGGTCACTGAAGTTGACGGATGTTTAAGAAATCTTAGAATGGCATTGCCGCCGGTTGGCGTAGATTCTGTTGCATGGCAGCTCGTAGCTGCAGATTCAAATAATGTAACATTAAGACAGGCTTACTGGAATTACCTGATAGTTGATCAGGGAAGTGAACGCGGAATGCATAATCCGAAATATTCGGTAGATGTATTGATAAGGTCAAAACAGGTGTTAACAGGAATATTCCCTGTTGCCGGAACACAAGTTCCATCTAAATTTGAAATGTCACAAAATTATCCGAATCCGTTTAATCCAACGACAAAATTTGATTTCTCAGTACCAAAGCTTACGAATGTAGTTATTAAGATTTATGACATAAACGGAAGAGAGATAAAAACGCTGGTAAATGAAAAAATGAATGCAGGGAAGTATAAAGTAGACTGGAACTCAGTTGATAATGCCGGCGCGAATGTTTCCAGCGGAGTATATTTTTACAGGATAGTTGCAGGTTCTTTCGTTGAAACTAAAAAAATGATACTTGTGAAGTAATAAAGATTTAATTAGTAAAATTGTTACCTCCTTTAAATTAAGAATACCTGCCTCGTTCATCTGAGGCAGGTATTTTTATGTATTTATAATTTTATAATTATCCTAAATTAAATTCAACCCGGAATCAAAATTTGAAAGCATCTCTGAAATAGATTTTTCAGGAAAAAAACATAAATATGACCGACACAATCAAAATTTTAGCAGTAGATGATGAGCCCAATTCAACCAAATTAATTGCTAAAGTATTAGGCAGGAGAGGGTATAAAGTTGATGAGATGAATAACAGCAAGGCGGCTAAGGAAATGATTGAACAGGGTGAATATGATATCATAATATCCGATCTTCAGATGCCTGAAGTCACCGGTGCAGATCTGTTAAAATGCAAGCCTGACAGCTCGTTATTCATAATGATAACGGGATTCGGATCAATTGATTCTGCTGTAGAATCAATGAAAAACGGAGCATTTGATTATATAAGCAAACCATTTCATCTTGAAGAACTCTCCATAAAATTTGAAAAAGCAATTGACAAGATTCGTCTTACAAAACAGCTGAGCAGATTAAGAGATCAGATTGAGGAAGATTATTCATTCAGCGGTATTGTCGGGAAAAGCAAGAAGATGGAACGTGTATTTGAACTGATTAAAAATGTTGCAAAGACTAAAGTTAATGCCTTACTTGAAGGAAAAAGCGGAACAGGAAAAGAACTTGTTGCCCGGGCCATTCATAATAACAGTGTCAGAAAGAGCTGCCCTTTTGTTGCCATCAACTGCAGCGCAATACCGGAAACTCTTCTGGAAAGTGAACTTTTCGGACATACCAAAGGAGCTTTTACAGGCGCTTCTGATTTTCAGAAAGGAGTATTTGAACAGGCTAACGGAGGAACCTCTTTCTTGATGAGATCGTTGAAATGCCGTTTAATCTGCAGTCAAAATTATTAAGGGTAATTGAGAACTGGGAAATAAAACCAATAGGAAGTGATAAAGTAAAAAGTTGATGTCAGATTAGTTTCAGCTACAAATCAAAAATTTACAGGAATTAATTTCACAGAAGAAATTCAGGAAGATCTGTATTACGAATTTCTACCGTTACTATCTCACTTCCGTCACTTAATGAAAAAGAGAAGACATACCATTAATTACAAATCACATTCTGAAAAAGCTGTCAGTTAAACTAGAGCGAAAACCTGTCAATAAATGCATCCGGACTTGAATTGCTTATCAATAATGACTGGAAAGGAAATGTCAGAGAACTTGAAAACGTAATTGAAAGGGCAGTGATCTCAACAACATCAGAAGAGATTGATAAAAATGATTTTAAATTTTTAAATGTACCTGAGAGTACCGGAAGTTCATTTAATAACTTTAACGGAATGGAAAAGCTGAAGGAAGTTGAAATTTCATATATCAAAAAGATACTCGAAGAAAACAACTGGAATAAACTCAAAGCGTCTCATATCCTCGGAATCGACCGCAAAACGCTGTATAAAAAGATAAGGGAATATAATCTCGAATGAATAATCAAGGAAGTCAAAGTTTAAAAAAGGGTCGAATAACACACAAAATTTCAACAAATTCTACTTTCTAATCTGCCTTTCATCAACCCATTTTTAACCTTTATTTACTTTTTACACTTAATTTACACCTAAAACCCATAAGTGTAAAAAAGTGTAAAAATTATGAAAGTATTTATTAAAAAAGAAAGCTCAATGATGGAATGATGAGCCTGTATTTAGAATATTATTTAGGCTATACCAAAGAATCAGATGGTAAAATAAAGCATAAGAGGAAACAGGAAAATCTGAATCTGAACATTTATGAAAAGCCAAAGAATCAAATCCAAAGAGATGATAACAAAGAGGCTTTAAAATATGCTAATATGATCCTCACAAAAAGCAGAGTGAAATAAATGAGGATAAATTAGAGATATTTGATAACCTAAAAATTTTACAAATCTCATAGAGTATTTTGAAAAAAAATAGGATTCAAAAAATTCAAGTTACTCAATCAAAAGGCACTGTTACACAATATTACATTTAAAAATTATTGTGATCCG
Source organism: Ignavibacteria bacterium (assembly GCA_016710985.1). Taxonomy (GTDB): domain Bacteria; phylum Bacteroidota; class Ignavibacteria; order Tepidaquicellales; family Tepidaquicellaceae; genus JAGPCH01. The sequence goes on along the minus strand of JADJTX010000009.1, from coordinate 16,614 downwards.
AGCTTACCACATTCAGACAAGCACGAATCATTCATTGAAGGCTTTAAGGATTATTTAATTAATAAGTCTGGAGTTCATAACAATACTGCATCCGGATATTTTGAAACATTCAGAGAAGGAATAAAGAAGGCTTTTAAAGATGGGATTTTAAGAGAGAATATTGGCAGAAATGTTTCCGGTATAAAGAAACAGGAAAGTAAAAGAGAGTATTTGACATTTGAGGAACTTCAAAACCTTGCATCTACTGAATGTGATAATGAAAAATTTAAGAGAGCTTTTTTATTTGCGTGTTTGACAGGGCTTAGATGGAGTGATGTATCAAATCTTAAATGAAAGATATTGAGAAAGATGAAACCGGATATAAGATTATATTTAGACAAAAGAAAACTAAGGATTTAGAATACTTTCAACTGAGTAATCAAGCCTATGCTTTGCTTGGTGATCCATCTAAGGATCAAGATTTAAAGATATTTGCCGGATTGAAATATACTACAGATGCTTATTATAAATTACAGAAATGGGCTATTCAATCAGGGATGAATTAAGAAAATTTTCACACTTCCAGACATACATTTGCTGTAATGCTTTTTAAACAATGGAGCCGATATATATACAGTTTCAAAGTTGCTTGGACATAAGAATTTGGTTAACACTCAAATTTATGCTAAGATTGTAGATACTAAGAAAGAGAAGCAATAAATATGATTCCTGAAATAAATTTAAATTGATTTTGAAGTCTAATATTAATTGGGAATTGCTTAATTGTTCGATGAAGTTGCAATAAAGTGCAATAAAGTAAAACTCTATTAAAAATAAAAATCCTGTTTCTAAAGCGATGTCAAACAGAGATTACAAATTTAATAAATAAAAATGAAGAATTATTAGAACAAGAAGTTGATGCCGAGGTAAAAATTCTAATCAAGGATCAAAATATGTTCCATAATATTACTTTAACACAAATAAAAGAAATAATAGAAAAGCTCTCACTTCCATATTCTTTCAATAGTGAATTGGATTTAAACTTTAAAGCTGCTGGTGATGATAGAGAAAATCCTGATTTTCAGTTTAGGAGTGATAAAGTCTTAGATTATTCGAATGGCTTAATAACCGGAAAGATTAAATATTTAGAAACTCTATTAAGAAGGTATTATGATCATCTAGTTAAAAAATTTCAACAATCCCTACGATATCCTCCAAAACCGTAGGTGAAAAATAAAATCTGATCATCAGATTTTCACTGAAACAGAATTTTATATAAAAATAAACTAAAAAAGGATTGAACTTTTTAAAGAAAGTCGGAGAGAATGTAGTTATTGGAAAAAAGTTACTCAAAAGTTTTAAAAAAATCTCGCGGAGTATGAAAAAAAAAATATAATGATGCAAAACAAAAGAATTTAAACTCACCTTTAATATTTTAGAAATAAAAAGGACTTTGAGAAGTATAGAAAATGAAAGAGATCAGATACTTTATTTAACATTTTTAAAAAAAGAGTTTGAAGAGATGCTCTTTTATTCGTATTCAAACCAAATTCAAATGATTAAGAAATATAAATTAGAAAAGGATTGCCATTACAATGAAAAGGGTAAAGTAAACGGTACAGGAAGATAACATTTAATGAATTGTTATCCAAAACATATTACCTTTTATCGAAAACAATTTGGAAGAATTAAACTATGAAGATATGAATCAGTTTAAATCAAAATATAATAAGAGAATGCAGAACAAAAGGAATTAGATCCTTCAATTGAAAATGAAGAAAAAAAAGGAACAATTTTTAATCAAAATAATGAATCTGAAATGAATAGAAAGAGCAGCTTCGAAAAATCATTTGGAAAAAAATAAAAAAGATTTAGTTTTTTGTTTGAAGAGTTAATAAATTCCGATTCATACAAGAAAATATGCGACCTAATGAACTTCTATCACAACATTTTTTTATTTTAATCCTTCCCCTGAGATAAAAGAAGCCATTCAAAAATTGAAAGCCTTTCAGAAGAAACAAGGTGAAGATAAATAAGATTTTACTCTATAGTTGCTCTACATAGAGTAAATATTTCATCTTCTTTTCCCTTTCTTGTTTAATTTTGTAATGATTTTATTAATTAAATAATCCTTACAAAAAAATGAAACCTCAAAACTTAACAACACAACTAAAACCGGATAGAAGAAATCCTAAATTTCCAAAATGCAGAGCCAATGGACTTTGAAAGTGCCTAAATATCTAAGCCTTCTAAAAGTTTTCTTTACAAATTAACATCAAAAACAAAATCCCTTATTACAAACCAAACGGTAAAAATCTTCTTTGAAAAAGCTGAATTAAACAAATGGCTTTTGAAAATAGAATTAAGCCGGAGTCAGAACTTGAGGAAATGGCAAATGATTATCTTTCTAAGAAAAGTTAAACCGGGGGCTGACATGTTTAAATTTCAGACAAATAACAAACTCGCATACTATTTAAAGAAGAAGGGATTTAGGGAAATATCTTCTGTTGATGAAATATCGCGAGGAAAAAGAAGATTTCGGAAAGGTTATAATCGGATAATATACTTTGACAAAGAAAGATTGTTGATTTTGATCCAACAGAATTAATTCTATTTGATGTAGATGAAATTCAATTAATTGAATCTGAATTAGCTTATCTAGTCTAATAGAACTATTAAAAATTGTAATAGTGTTTACACAATTTTTATATCGCCCTCTGGAAAAGGTTTAAAAGTGATGTTTAAACTTGATAAACCGATAACAGATTCGGAGCATCAATAAGCTGTATATGTATTACAGTAGAGTGAATTTAAAAACAAATACAAAGTTGCACTTGATCCAAGCTGCAAAGATGTAAGCAGAGCATGTTTCTTAGCTATGATCCGGAATTATACTTAATGACAATGCTGTTCCTTTATCTACTGAAGTTGAAATTAAGGATATTTATTTATTTAATGGACACGACAAAAAATTACAAGGAAAGTGAAATTTAAGTGATAATGATGCTATATTCCAAGGAATTGTAGAGTGGGTTGAAAACAAAAAGGGGATAAAATATACTGATGGGTGTAAGTATAATTACTTAATTACCATTGTCGGAGCCTGTAATAGGTTTGGAGTCGATAAAGAATATTTAAAGAAAAACTCATAACAGGCTATCTGTCAAGATCCAATACTGAGTTTGTAAGTAGTAGAGATTTTGAGGATATTGTAGATAGGTGTATTCAACTTATCCTCATCAATTTAACACAAAGAAATTTATAAGAGGAAATATACCGGAAACATTCTCAAATCTAACCATAAATGTTGAATTTTGGTATTTTGATAAAGAAAGAAAATATACATATCAAGAGAGTATTTTTAAAATTCTTGCAGGCAAATGGGTTGGAAAAATGTATTATGGAAAAATTATGTTTTCATTAGAATAGTTGATAATGTAATTTTGAATTTGATGTAAACCAGAATAAGCACTTATAACTGAATATTCTAAGGATATAAATGTTAAAGGATTAACTGAACTATTATTAAGAGGTTGTAATATTTATTTCAGTGAGAAATTGTTAAGCAGCATACAAACCATCTATCCAAATGTAAAAAGAGATACCGTCGATATTGCGTATTTCTATTTTAAAAATTGCTTCACAATGGTCTTTCCAAATAAAATCACTACTCATAATTATTCTGAACTTGACGGAATGATCTGGAACAAGCAAAGAATGAATAAGGACTTCTTTTTAACTACAGAAAAATCCGATTTCGAATTGTTCATTAACAATATTGGGAGAAATGATATAGAGCGAATAGTCAGTTTGAAAAGTGCAATAGGATATTTATTGCATTCATATAAAGACAGTTCAAATGCAAAGGCAATTATATTTTGTGATGAGCGTATGGGAGATGGGAGCAATGGAAGATGCGGGAAGTCATTGGTTGAAAAGCAATCGGAAATTAAAAAATTTAGTTGAGGAAGATGGTAGGAACTTTTCAATGAAATCTAATTTTGCATTTCAGAGAATATCTCTTGATACTCAAGTATATTTTTTAATGACGAGCAAAGCATTTGACTTTAATAGATTATTTGCAATGATAACGGATAATATGAGTGTAGAGAAAAATAAAAATGCTTTCTCAATTCCATTCGATGAAAGTCCAAAGATATTATTATCAACAAATTTTGTGATAAAGGAAGATGAGACAGTACTGCAGATCGTAAATTTGAAAATTGAACTCAGATCATTACAGCATAAATTCAAGTCAATGGATGAATTTGGTAAAAGATTCTTACTGAGTGGAATGATAAGGAGTGGAATAGTTTTTATAATTTCATGTTAAGCTGTGTTCCTAGTTGTATTTAAGCGATGGATTAATTAGAGCAAATTATAAAAATTCTAGATCTAAAAAAGGAGGCAAAAACCGGAAATGAATTTGTAGAATTTGTAAATGAAATAGATTTTTCTAAAGAACATAACAAGAAAGATCTGTTCAATGATTTTCAGAAAACCCTATCCGGATTATGATAATCTGAGACAAAAATACTTTTACGAAGTGGTTAAAGTCCCACGCAAAATATAAAGGACTAAGGTATATTCAGAGAAAACCGAGATGGATTTTTTATTTTAATTGGTTAATTTATTTGGAAAAAAGGTAAAACTGGAAGAAAGTTTATGAATAGTTTATTTCGATGGTCACCGGGGAAAATGAATCAGAATTAAAGTAATGGAAAAAAGGTAAAAAGTTTAGTTAAAAATGTTGAACACTTTAGAAATTATAGTGTATATTAATATCAACCTTTTTTCTTACCTTTGTTCCAAAAGCATAATTCGTAATCGTAAAAATGAAAAATAGCGTAATAAAGTAGGAAAATCTAAGTCTTCCGTTTTTTATACTTAGTTTCACTTAACATTTAATCCTCTGCATAAAAGAAGAAATGATTGAACACTAACAACTTAATAATCTTCGAATAATTAAGACCGGTTTTCATTAAATGGAATTTCAAGTGGTTTGAAAAAAATCCACGAATCATAATATTGATATATAAATAAATTTTAAATGTTAATTATACACGTTGACGATTTTTTATTCGAAATTTTCCCCGAACAAAAAAATAAAAGTTAACCCTAAGAACTGAAAATTATTTTGCAGAATTCTATTCCTATGGAAGTTATAAGCCAAATATAAAAATTGAGGATGGAATTGTCTTCATTGATATCGATACTGATAAAATTGAATCTCTGGAAGGAGATCTCAGAAAAGTCGTGTCAATGTGTGAAAGAGGGAAATACGGTGAAGCGAAAAAACAACTGGATGTATTGATAGAAAAAATCCTGCAATATCAGAATATCACAGAATTTACGGACAGATACTTTCAGATGAAGGGAAACAAGAAGAAGCAATTGATTCATTGATTGATGCATTAAGATGGGATCCGAAAAATACTTACGCTTACTTATGATGGGAAATATATTCGGTAAATTCAAAAATGATTTTGATACTTCAATGAAGTATTATGAACAGGCACTAAAATCAAGTCCAGAAGATAATATAACATTGAACAATATTGGAGCAACGCTAATGCAGCTTGGTAAATCTGAAGAATCAAAGAAATTCTTTCTGCAGGCCGTGAAGATAAATAATGAATACCCAAATACACATTATGCTCTGTCGATAATAGCTGAAAAGGAAAATGACCTGAAAGGATCATTTGATGAAGCTATTTTAGCACTGAAAATATTAAAGCAAAGAATGAAATTTTAAAAACATTCGCTTGATCAAGCAGTTTCAATTGCCAAGAAAATAATTTCTTCAGATAATATCAAAGCAACAATTGAAAATATCTCTTAAAACTTGAAGAAGAAGGAGGAGTCGAAGTAGAAGTTAATGCTGATGAGAATATAGAGACCGCTGCAAAATTTGAATTTGCTGAAAATTATAACAGGAATAAACACAGGCTTCTTTATAAACCCGACCATCCTGCGGTTGAACACCTTCAGATGCACGAATTAGTTCATCTGGATCCTGGTAAATGAAGCAAGAAAGTATGATAAGAATAAATTGCTCATTATGACTCAGCAACAGAAAGGAATCTTTCATAAGAAGTCTTGGAACCTACCATAAAAAGATTAAAGGATCAGGATATGACGAGAAATCAATTTCAAATTACTGTTCAGGTCTATTCAATGGCATTAACAGGCAGATATTCAATGCTCCGGTCGATCTTTTCATAGAGAATTTTATATATAATAACTATCCTGAGTTAAGACCTTATCAATTCATTTCCTTAAATAATCTCATCCGCGAAGGAATAGAAGCAGTAACAAATAAGAAAATAGTTGATCTATCTCCCAAAGAAGTTCTCTCAAAAAGTAAAATTTATAATATTGTATCAGCTTTGCAGTTCAAGGACCTATATGGAATAAATTAATATCCGAATTCAAAGCAAATAATTCAGGAGATGGAGTTTGCAAAAATTTTACAATGATTTTGTTCAGAAGAAAGACAGCAGAAGACCTGGTGAAGAATATGAGCTTGTCCAGGAATGGGCTGATGAATTAAATTCAGCAATAACTTCGAACTGGTTTCAGAAATTGATTACAGAAAAAGAACCAATATTGATAAAGTGCTGGAGTCCATCGAGAAAGATCCATTTGACGTTAATAACATAAGTCCTGAGAAAGCAAAAGCGACAGAAAAATTTCTCAAGTCTCAAAAAGAAATTGGTACAAACATGGCGATAGTGATGTATATGGTTGATGCCTTAACGTTTTTTGAGAGTATGGATAAGGAAGAAATAAAGAAATCGCATTTGAGATTGCACTTCTTAGGCACGCAGGGATTCTCATCCGGAGAAAAAGGATATAAGTTAAATTCAATATCAGGAAAGGAATTTTCAGGATATCATATACTAGCATTTTATTATGTAAGCTGGAAGATAGCTGTTACCTGATATGCTTGATGAGTTAAAATTGCCTTATGATAATGAGTATGAACTTGCAGAAAAACTTTTTAAGAAGATAAAGATGAGTGAGATAAAAGAGATTCTAGATGAAATAATCAAATTCAGAGATGAGAGAGACTGGGAACAGTTTCATAATCCGAAAGATCTCGCCAGCTATCAATATTGAAGCCGGAGAATTGCTCGAATTCTTTATGGAAGAATGCAGATGAAGCGGATAAGGAAAAAGGAAAGAAGAGATCGCGGATGTAATGATTTATTCAATGCTTATTTCCGAAAAGTATGGATTTGATTTGAAGGAAATTATCTTTGAGAAAATTAATTCTAATAGTAAAAATATCCATGGGTAAAGTGAAGGGGAGTTCTAAAAAATATAATCAACTACATTAAATGATCGTTTATAAAAATTCTAGTAAAGGGTTTATTGACGATGTACGATCAAACACGATATCACAAAAAATTAGGGACTTAGTATTAGAAAAATTCAAGTGGAGTAATAAAAGGGCTAATGAGGAGACGTCATGGATCAATTCAATGCAATTTATGGGAAATGTTGTGGACAGAGCCAGAATTGCAGATGATTGTTGGGTTCTAGTAGAATATAATTTGCCTTCTACTTCAAAAAGAGTGGACTTCATAATCTCAGGTACTGATGAATCCGGCAGACCCGGATTTATCATTATAGAATTTAAGCAATGGAAAAAAGCAGAAAGTACAAAAAGGATGGATTGGTATATACTGACTATTTTGGAAACATACTTCATCCTTCTTATCAGGCATATTCATACAAACTGTATTTAAAAGACTTTCAGCTTGAAGAATTTTTGAGAATGTTTGTTGGAAAAGGAAATGGTGAAGATATACTGTACCAGATAGAAAGCAGTAATATTAAGCCAAGTAAAAAATTGATAGATCATGTCTGTGGCTTATTTGAATGTAATTCGAATTCGATTGATGGATGAACGAAGGTTGCTTTTGAAATTGCTAAAGAAATTGCTTTAAATCGCAAAAGAAAAACAGTTGTAGTTATTAATGGGGACCTGGTACGGGAAAATCTGTAGTTTCAATGAATTACTTGGATTATTAAAAAAATAAGAATGTTTTTTTGTTGCACCCAATGCTTCTTTCAGAGAAGTTATGCTGGATAAATTAATAAAAGGATTTGGGAAATCGTAAGGCATTTACCAAAGGCTCATCATCGTTTTATGGAGCAAGTAAAATTGTTTGATGTACTGTAGTGGATGAAGCTCATCGTTCAAAAAATGGGAATGCATATATGTATAAAGGCGAAAATCAGATTGAGGATATTGTTAATGCGTCAAAAGTCACCATACTATTCATTGATGAAAAACAAATGATCCGACCGGATGATATTGGGTCATTAGTTGAAGTTTATAGAGTAGTGGAAAAATTCGAGCAAAATTCAACTAGTTGACCTTAAAGCTCAGTTCAGATGTTCCGGTGCAGAGGTTTCATAAACTGGGTTGATGATGTATTACAATTAGATAATACAGCAAATTTGACGGATGGGAAAATAGGAGATTTTGAATTTAAGATTTTACAATCCGAATTATCTTCGTAACGCTATATTTGAAAATGATATTGGAATGAATGCCAGGTTATTAGCAGGGTATGCATGGAATGGACTGCGCGAAAAAGGAAATTCCAATTCTCGGGTAATGATGGAAGTATCCCTGAACACAATTTTTCAATGCCATGAATTCCCGCAATGAAGGCAGTACGTGGGCAATAAATGAAGATGGTGTAAACCAAATTGGTTGTGTTCATACTTCACAAGGACTTGAATTTGATTATGTTGGTATAATAGTAGGAAAAGATCTCCAGATACATCCTTTAACAAAAATCTTTTTCACTGACTGGAAAGAATATAAGGATATAAAAGGTAAACAACGATTAAAATATAAACCTGAGGAATTAAATAAACTGGTAAGAAATATATATAGAATTCTGTTTACAAGAGGAATGAAAGGATGTTATGTTTATTTTGTAGATATGGAAACGGAAAAGTATTTTAAATCAAGATTGAATAAAACAAGATTAATGTTTAAATAGAGCAAAGATGAACAGAACTATTTATCAAAATAATGTTCGCTAGTAACTATCAATCTAAATTGAATTTTTTGAACGTATGGATCTTGGAAAGATAAGGCTAAAATAATTGTAGGTGATCGGGAAAGTCCATATATACAATTCCCGCAGGCAGTTTGATCCGGAGTTTCTCTGGCGAGATGGCGGAAACCAGATAAAAAGTAATGATGAAGTAGATGTTATCTGCAGATTTCAGGCTGGTAAGGATTTGCCAGAGGATGAAGAGTGTGATTTTTTTTCGATAGTGTGGAACTTGGATTAAATTGATAGAATTCATTAAAATCGATCAGGTTAATAAATAAAATAGAATGGAAACTAATAGTTATTAAAAAGGTTTTATGAAAAATTATTTTAAATTTCTAAGTATATACAGTTTAAATATTTTGATTTATCAACTATTATGAAATTTCAAAGTAAAAAAATTATTTTAGATATAAAAAAATGTAGCAACCGAATTAAAGGAATATAATAAAAATTTCAGAAGTTAAGATTGGAAAAACTCTCTACAAGTGTTCAAAAACTGCTTTCGAAATGAAAATCCAAGATCAACTTTGGAAAAAGGGAATTGCAATAACTAATATTACTTTTTTTTTTAACGAATATAATATACAAATAATAGTTTTCAAAATACAACTTCCCCCTTCTTTAAATATTAAAGGAATAGGTTCTATATTGATATTATCAAATGGGGAATTTCCAATTCATCTTAGCATTGATGATAATATTCTTATTAAATATGAACCTAGAAATATACCTAAATTTAGATATTCCGGAAATAAAGGAAACGAAAAAGCAGAAAAAGAGTATTATCAAAACACAATAAAAAGTATCTCCAATCTAGAATATTATCAATTAGAAAAAGGAAGTATTTATGAATTTGAAGGTCAAATTGATTATTGTAAACATTATTTATGGTCAAAGCCTGAGAGATTTGAATTTTTGATTAGAGTAAAAATTCAACTAAATGTTTTATTGCAACAGCTGCTTTTGGTGATAAAGATAATTTAGAAATCTCAAAATTAGTAAAATCTGTGAGACAATCAGTTAATGACCCACATTGCAGGAAGTTTTTTGTAGGGGTATATTATTGGTTATCACCACCAATTGCAGATGAATAAGACAAAATAGTTCATTGAGGAAGTTTATGCGATTTTTAATAAGAAAGATCATACTAATCTTAGAGTAAATTTGAATGTAATCAATGGTTCAAAAATGAATATTTTTAAGATTGCAATATAAATATGCTAAAAAAACCCCATTAGACGAATTAATTAAATATAACGCCAAATATTTTAGGGACAATGATTTTGTTGCTTCTTGCGAGGCTTTACAAAGCAAATGGCGTCATGAAAAACGATTCCCGATGGGAAAATATGGTAATTATTTGGAAGATGATTTTGCGATTACAACAAAATCAAATTTTCTTACAGAGAAAAACTAAACAGCTTGTGTCTTTGAAATAGAGAATGCGAAAATAACCAGGGCAATGTATGATGTAAAAGAATCTGGAGTAATTTGCTCTCATCGCAACCTTTATGCTTCAATTTATTCGGCGAACTTCATTATGATCTGCAATTAGCAACAAAATTTTTCAACGAAATATTTCCAGATGTATTAGACTCCGTAACATCAATCAAATTTGAATATTCTGGCCGGAAGAGGAAGCAAAGAATATTCCGGAGATCATTCAGCATTTGATGTATTTGTAGAGTTTGTAAGAAATGAGAAGAAAGGTTTTATAGGAATTGAAGTTAAGTATTCGGAGAATTTAGAGAAGAATCAAATGAAGTTGCAGAAAGAAATTATTTAAAGCATCAGAAGGAATATACACGATTAACAAAAAATAACATTTTTAAGCAAAATGCTATTGAAATTTTAAGGAAAGTTCCGCTATCTCAAATATGGCGTGACCATATGCTTTCCATTGCTCATCAGAAAGATTATGCCTCAGGGTTTTTTGTTTTTTTATTCCCCAAAGCAAATACAGATTGCCAAAATGGGGTAAATGAATATAAAAAGTATCTGATTACTGAAAATGAAGTACAAACCGGATTTTATCCGAGATATTTGGATGACTTCATCCTAACGTTAAGAACCATACATAATAAAGATTGGACTAAAGAACTAAAGGATAGATATTTAGGAATTAAATTGTATTGAGAAAATTGCAAGGATTCAATTTCTATAAGAAATATGGCATATTTTAGCGGATCAAATAAAAATCTTCAATGTGAAAATAGATAATTGAAACATGAAATTTTCTATTATCAAACTTGAATGAATTAATAAATAAATACCTTAACATGGAGGACTTATTTGTAAGAGAAGATATTTCTAAACCTGAGAATAGAATAAATATAGAGCTAGGTTCGGAGAATATTCCACAGACTCAAATATATTCATCACATTATGAAAAAGTGTATATAATTTGTGGGCTTAGCAAAACATAATGGAGATCTTTCGCTTGAAGAGATCAAAGATTATTTGAAAGAAATTAATAATGCTAAATTAAATCAACAGCAAATTCTATCCATTAAATACTTAGTAAAACTTAATTGAAACTTATATTTATGGATTTAAACCAATACCAGGAACAAAATAAGTGAAAAGTCTCTGAACACACATTTTTTAAAATACTTATAGATTCACTTTCTGATATAACAACATCCAGCATAAACAAAGTTTTACAAGGTGAGGTCTTAATGAATACGTTGAAGCCAGAAGGTTTTTCGTTACGAGTTTATTCACGAAAAACTAATAAACCCTTTTCAATTCTAAACAGAAGGGGAGGATTAGATTTAATCTGTCTTTAGATCAGCAAATTATTATAAACTATATTTGCCAAATAGATTAATTGGTGTAGAAAAATTGATTGATTGTATTGAAAATGAAATGAAATGCGATATAACAACTATAAAAGATAACTTTTATGGAAATGTTTCTTTGAAAAAATTTACAGAAGAAAAAACTCTTAAATTGGGAAAATTAATCAGAGAGTTAGTGTAATTATATTTATTGTTGAATATATATCTTGAATCAAGAAACGCAAACAAATTGGGCATCTCTACATGATGTGACCGGCAAAGAAGAATTCTTGAACATTGAATAGTTGTTTGTAATAGTGATAACAATTTCTTTATTTTGTCAGATTCTAATTGATTGAACAGGAAAGCAGATGTGAAGATACCTCCTAACAAAATTAAACCCCGAATAGCACTTAAATTTAATTAAAGAATATTTAATGGCAAAACGAAAATCTACTGCTTCCTCAAAACGTCCCATAGAACAATACGATCACAAAGACAAAGAACGTGTAAATAATCCACCCGTCGGGCTTGTCACTCCTGAATCAGATAAAGATCTCGGTAAGAAAAATACAGCTATGATCCTATCTGATCCGCAGCCTCAACGGGCGGGGAAAGCGGAAAGATTGTCGCTTGAAGTGTGTGATACAGTTTCGCTGCCTGTGCACGGAGGAATTGATCCGCGCTCGATCAAGAAGCTGTGAGGAAAAACGGAAGTAATTCGAACAGGAGTCCTCATTTAAAGAAGAGGTTCCTCTTTAAAGATGCGATAGAATTTTTCTAAGCACCAAACAACTGGTCGAATAGATTAATCGCCGGTGACAGCCTGCTTGTGATGAATTTCTAGAAAAAGAAGGACTTTGCAGGACAGGTGCAGATGATTCATTTTCGACCCGCCTTACGGAATAAAATACGGGAAGCAACTTCCAGCCATTCGTAATAAACGTGATGTGAAAGACGAAAAGATGATGATCCTATCGGTGAACCGGAAACTATTAAAGCATTTCGTGATACGTGGAACTTGGGATTCATTCTATTTATCTTATCTTTAGACCAAGGTTACACTTGGATAGAAACGAAAGATGGGGAAAGAAGAAGACTGAACAATCAAGAAATTCAAGGAATTGTAGATATCCCAAGTGGAAAAAGATTTATATCTGCGCCAATTACATCTCAAAGTGGTGGAGAAAATTCAGCTTCCCATTTGAATTAAACGGTGTGGAATATAGACCTCGATCTGGGAAATTTTGGAAGCCCAATAAATCAGGATTTGATAATTTAGAAAAAGCTAACAGATTAATAGGTGTTAAAAATACTTTAGCTTATGTGAGATTTGAAGATGACTTTCCATTTGTTAGAATATCAAATTTTTGGAATGATACTCAAGAAAGTACTTTTGCTGCAAATAAAGTTTATGTTGTTCAAACATATTCAAAGGTGATAGAGAGATGCATGCATATGACAACCGACCCGGGTGATTTAGTATTGGATATTACATGTGGTAGTGGAACAACAGCTTTTGTTGCAGAAGATTGGGGAAGAAGATGGATAACCTGTGATACCTCGTGAGTAGTACCTTATCACTTTCAAAGCAAAGACTAATGACAGCAGTCTATGATTATTATGAACTTGCTCATTCGAACGAGGGAGTCGGAAGCGGTTTCAAATATAAGACAGTTCCTCATATTACTTTAAAATCAATTGCTAACAATGAACCTCCAGGAACAGAAACACTTTATGACCAGCCAATTTTAGACAATAAAAAAACAAGAGTAACCGGACCGTTTACAGTTGAGGCGGTTCCGTCGCCGACTGTAAGGTCAATTACTTGAGATTCCTCCCTGACCCCTCCTTTGCAAGGAGAGGGAGTTTTCGAGGCGGATAATTCCATTGTTCGTTCGGGAGAAACATTAAGACAATCCGAATGGAGAAATGAATTATTAAAATCCGGAATAAGAGGAAAGAACGGACAGTATATTTTATTTTCGAGAGTCGAACCGCTACCCGGAACAAGGTGGCTTCACGCAGATGCAGAAACAAAATCAAATGACCTTGGCGCAGATAAGGTAAGCGACAAAAATAAATCCGGTTTGCCTTCAGCCGAAAGAGTTGCGACTTCATTCGACCGGAACATTCGCCATTGGAGCAGAGACAGGTTGCGCTGATCGAGGAAGCGCAGACATTAGTTCCGAGACCGAAGATAGTAGTATTTGCATCATTCCAGTTCGATCCCGAAGCCGCAAAGGACATTGACGAAATGAACTGGCCTGGAGTGACATTGCTTAAAGTTCAGATGAATCCCGATATGATGACCGATGATCTGAAGAAGAAGCGATCATCAAATGAAAGTTTTTGGCTTATAGGATCACTGGATGTCATTGTAAGAAAAGTTAAAAATGAAAACAAAAAGAGAAAGACAAAGAAACATTATATGAAGTAGAAGTTTTAGGATTTGATTACTTCAACACAAAGACCGGCAACATAGAATCCGGGCAAAGACAGAATTGCAATGTGGATGCTTGATACGGACTACGACGGAATGAGTTTATTTCGCGTCAGGTATTCTTCCTGGATGGCAGAGAAAAAGAAGGACGGCAAAGCTCGCAAAGAATCTGAAAGCAGAAATAGATGAAGAGCTGATCGAAGCCGCCATAAAGGACGATTTCATTGCCGTTTGAGGCAGGAAGTATCAGAGGATCGCTGTGAAGATTGTGGATGATTTGGGGATTGAGAGTTTGAAAATATTGGAGGTGGGAAAATGACAAAAGAGGAAGAGGATGAATTTTATGATGGAATGGAAGAAGCAAATAAGTTCAGACTTGGAGAAATGACTGGATGGAAAATTATTGAAGCAGTTAAAAATAATAATGTAGATGAAGTTAAAAGATTAATGACTTTACCTGTTGATGAAGGTGATTATTAAGTTCTACTTAGAATTATTGCAAAAGATAAAAACGGAAAATCGGCTTTGAAGATTGCGGAGGAAAGAGGGTTTACAGAGATAGTTAAAATACTAAAGTAGTTTTATTTATTTATGAATTATAAATCATCAATCTAAATAGCAAATGACATCCGAAGAGTTAGAATCAATTTTAAGTGGTGGAATAGAGACGCAAAAACATGAATTCAAGACCTCAATACCGTGGAATATCAAGAATTTTGCAAAAGCAATATTATCAATGGCTAATCTCAAGGATGGAGGTTCAATAATTATAGGATTTGATGATGACTTAAAAAGAATTGGCGTTTCAGAGGAAATCAAAGAAACTTACAAAATTGAAACCATGAAAGATCAACTAAATTCATTTGCAGATCCAAAAGTGGATTTTAATGTATCGACTATAACTGATATAGATGGAAAAGAATCTTATCGTGATAAAAGTTTTTGAATTTGAAGTAATCCCTGTGATTTAAAAAAGATAGCAATGAGACTAAACAAGGAATTTTATATTATAGAAATACTAATCGACGACCTGAAAGCTCACCAATTTCAAATTCCTCTGATTTAAGAGACCTTTAGAATTAGCAGCAATTAAGAAAATGAAAAGATTATCATTAATTTTAATGAATTAGAGTGAAAAATTGTAAATGAGGATCTAGTTAAACTTAATGAAGAATTGAAAGGTTTGTGAATGGACGAAAATGAAAATTCTTGATTTAATTAAAAGCAGAGGATATAGTGAGGATAAACTTTCAACCGAAAGTTATGTAAGGATGTACTAATTTCAAATGATATAAGAAAAGAAATTGTTAAAAAAAAACATTGTGGATTATGTAGGTGGATTATCCCCATTATCCGACTCACGATGATACTTTTCAGGAAATTCAGCCTGAAATAAATTTACGCAATCACTTACTAATTTTGGACCTCGCCAAGGAGTTTTGGAGAACATATGAAAGTCCTCAGTTTATTCAATATTTGGAGTATTTGGGATGACTGGGTGGGAATTTGATCTTTTTCAAAAAAGAGACTACATGATTAAAAGACCTCCTTTAGTTGATCTAAATCTTGTTTTTGGAGTATTGTCCCCAATAACACATATATTTAAATTTCTATACACTTTGGCAAGTAGGATTGTATGATGAAGGGATAACATTAAATATAAATATTTTTAAACTCAAAATAGAAATTTATCTTCACTCAATAATCAATTTCTTGTCTAGAAGGAGTAAAAAATCATATGATGATTTGTTTATTCAAATGAGCTTACAAAAGAAGAAATATTGGTAAATTATCAAAGAGTCCGCTTGAAGTTTGCAAAAATTTATGAATTATTTGATTGGAATCCTTCGATTGAGTCTTTAAAAGTGTACCAAGATAAATTAATTAAAACTGGTGATGTTGTTTGATATTATTAAAACTAAATTGAAATTTATTCTGACCACAAATATTCAAATCTGTTATGACTTATTAATAATTCAATCACTTAAAACTTATCATTTAGAGTAATGAATCAAGAATGTCTGAAATGAAAGAGTATCGGAAAAAGATTATAATAATTCTGTATGGATTCCATTGCGTGCAATTAAAACAATTAGGAACAACAAGAAATATGGACATATTGGATTTGAAGAAGAATTTATAGGAGTTGGTGCTTATTTGTATCCTCAAATCTAAAATTAAAAGTGAAAAATTGGGCTGGACGGATGTTGGAATCAAAGATCATAGAGTATTTGCTGATAAAATTAATGGCTTTAGAATTATTAAGAGAAGGTACTCCTGGTTAGCTCCTAATTATGGTTATACAGAAGCAGCAAAAGTAGAATTT
>JADJTX010000008.1 GCA_016710985.1 Ignavibacteria bacterium | reverse complement strand
TGCCCATCCCTCGATCCTTGCAAACCCTGTAATGATTGTTTTTCCGTAGGCAGGTTTATATTCATCAAAATCACCGTCATCAATTATTCTGGTTATTAACTCGTATGTATCGTATTGCTTTGAACTGTCTTCAGGAATTACACCGTAAATTTCAGATTCGCCGTATTTAGTATCTTTGCTTTCCTGTCTGTTGAAGCCGGCTCTGTCGTTATGTCCAAACTTACTAACTAATTCCCTTATCTTAAGAATACATTCTTCATCGCTTTCCATTTTCTCATCAGTGATTCCCGAGATCTCAGTTGTAACAACTGCTCCTCCAAGTGTTTCATTGTCAATCTTTTCACCAATGGCAGCTTTTACAAGATGTGAACCTGCAAGAAATATACTTCCGGTTCCTTCAACTATTAATGCTTCATCACTCATGATAGGAAGGTATGCGCCGCCTGCAACACACGGTCCCATTATTGCAGCTATCTGTGGAATACCAAGTGAACTCATTACCGCATTGTTTCTGAAAATTCTTCCGAAGTGTTCCTTGTCCGGAAAAATTTCATCCTGCAGAGGAAGAAACACACCTGCTGAATCAACCAAATATATAATGGGTAATTTATTTTCTATGGAAATTTCCTGCGCTCTTAAATTCTTTTTGCATGTAATCGGAAACCAGGCGCCGGCTTTCACTGTAGCATCATTGGCAACTATCACACAATCTCTTCTGTGAATTTTACCAATACCGAAAACTGTTCCTGAAGAAGGAGCTCCGCCAAACTCTTCATACATTCCATAACCTGCAAATAAGCCCAGTTCCATAAAGTATGAATCTTTATCGATCAGTAAATCAATCCTTTCCCGGCAATGCAGCTTATTTTTTAAATGAAGTTTCTCAATGGCTTTTTCTCCTCCTCCATGCAATATCTGTTCCCTGATGGATTTTAATTTCCTAATGAGATTTTTATTGTGATCTTCTCTTAAATTAAAAATGTTATCTTTCTTTAAAACTGATTTTAACTTTGACATACTTGTGTAATGAGTATTAGGTATTTGGTATTTGGTAATAGGTATTTTGGTATCGGAAATTGTATATGAAATGTATGAGCAATATTAACTACTAACTATTAACCAATTAAATAATTAACCAATTAACTATCATGCAATTATTTTTCTGTTCTCGCTAAGATACACCGGTTCCTTCTTATCATTAATCACTTCCTTTGTAATTATGCAATTGGAAATATTTTCCTTAGAGGGGATTTTATACATTATGTCGAGCATTATATTTTCGAGTATAGATCTCAATGCCCGGGCTCCGGTTTTTCGGGACATTGCTTTTTCAACAACTGCCTCGAGTGCATCTTCAGAAAATTCCAGATCGACACCTTCCATTCTGAAAAGTTTCTGATACTGTTTTGTAATTGCATTCTTTGGTTCAGTAAGAATAGAAAGCATTGTCTTCTTATCTAAAGAGCTGAGAGTAGTGATTACGGGAAGTCTTCCTATTAATTCCGGGATCAAACCGTAGTGAATTAGATCATCAGGTTCTACCTGTGACATGACTTCATCGTTATCTACATCATTCTTTGAGTAAATTTCCGAACCAAATCCTATTGAACTCTTGGCAATTCTTCTTTCAATTACTTTATCAAGCCCGTCAAACGCTCCTCCGCATATGAATAAAATATTCTTGGTATTAATGTTTATAAGCGCCTGTTCGGGATGCTTCCTTCCCCCTTTTGGCGGAACACCGGCAACAGTTCCTTCAAGCAGCTTCAGTAATGCCTGCTGAACTCCTTCGCCCGATACATCCCTTGTAATAGAAGTACTGTCACTTTTTCTGGAGATCTTATCGATCTCATCAAGATAAATGATTCCTCTTTCTGCCTTATTCAGATCAAAGTTAGAATTCTGCAGAAGATGAACTAAAATGGATTCGACATCATCACCTACATAGCCTGCTTCTGTTAAAGTTGTGGCATCTGCTATTGCAAATGGTACATCAAGAAGTCTTGCAAGTGTCTGAGCAAGAAATGTTTTGCCTGTTCCCGTAGGACCAATTACGAATATTCCACCTTTATCTACTGCAAGATCGTCTATATAATTGATATCAAGTAAATCGATTCTGTTATAATGATTATAAACAGCAACAGCCAGTGACTTCTTGGCTCTGTCCTGACCAATTACAAATTCATCTAAAAATTTTTTAATTGAAAGAGGCGTAAGGTTTGATCGAACTTTGTTAATTGATTTGGTAGAACTGAAAATTGTATTCTTCTTAATTATCTGCATCGCATTCCCAACACAAATCTCACATATAAAAACTTCTCTTCCATTATGGTCGGAAGGTCCTTTTATCATGTTTGTTACCTTATCTGCATTTCTTCCGCAGAAGGAGCATCTTGCATTGTTATTTTTTGTAGTGGATTTGGAATTCATCTGTTTAGTATTGAGTATTGAGTACTGAGTACTGAGTATTAAGTATTGTGATGATTATTGTCTAATTTATTCTATTGCTCATTGTTAATTGTTAAATGTACATTGTTCATTACAAAGTGCGCGATAAGGGAGTCGAACCCCCACGAGTTGCCTCGCTAGATCCTAAGTCTAGTGCGTCTGCCAGTTCCGCCAATCGCGCAGACAATTTTGATTACAAAAATAATTAAAAGAATTCCTAATTACAACCAAGTATAAGAATATTTTAAGTAAACTCCTTGCACGACAATAATTTTCGAAGAGGAATATCACTTTAAGCTGATTTTATTAATTTTTCCTCCAGCTCTGCGAACCTTTCCGCAGCCCAGCTTTTATTATGCATGTCATTCGAAAGATTTTTTCTGATTAAAAATTTCGAAACCGGTTTTGATGAAGTTTTATATCTGATCATGTTTTGAACAGTCAGAACAAAATTCTTACATTTCCTTTTTTCTGTATCCGACAGAACTTTAGTATTGGATAAAAAATGTTTATATGAATCAATAAGTGATATTGCGTTTTCAAAAAGGTCGAGCTCGTAATAGGTCATGAGCATGAGATTTCTCAGATCTACCCGCAGCATGAAATGATTTAATTCTATTTTATGAAAATATCTCATTGCCTTATCAAATCTTTTCTTGTGAAAATAATATTCTGCAAGACTGTAACTATAAATATTATCTCTTATATCAGATTTTAATTTGGGATTAAATTCTTTTATAAACTCAATGGTCCATTTAAATTTTTTCAGCTCAAGCCCCAGTTTTAATGCGATTCTGTAAAGCTCAACGGGGATGTGATCGTGTGTACCTATTATATAGTACTTTTTGGATAAAATATATTTATAGATGCTGAACAATTCTTTTCTGAAATCAAAACCTGACTTGCTTATTGATGGCTTCATAATGCAATATCTTATCAGCATAATGAAATTATCGTGTATATCTTCTTTATTTAAAGATTAATGTTTTTTACCAGTAATTTTTTGTATTCAAAATAATATGTTTCGTTTTCAAAATCCGAAAATGCTCTGTAATTAGCTAACTGTAATTCAAATATTAATGAATATGCTGCGTTATCAGTTTCTGAAATAATACATTCCAGCAGTTCAATAAAGTTAATTTTTTTAAAAAGCTTAAATATAAAATTATTCTCTACTGACAGGTGAAAAGTTTTTTTAACCGTGTGAAAATTGTTATACTGGAGCAAAATCTCATTGGTAAAAAGGTAAGTAAGACATTTTGCCCGTTCACAAAGAAAATTCCCGTGATTGTTGATAAAATCTGCATTTGAATTTTTATTATTAACCTGATGAAAATTGCATATGTCAGTAAGTATTCGGTGCCGGTTATAGAAGTAATCGGAAGTATATTCGTTTTCAGAATCTATTTCCAGAAGAGTTTTATTTGCATTCTGATAAACATATTTGAAAAGCTTCCT
This sequence comes from Ignavibacteria bacterium, assembly GCA_016710985.1. Classification (GTDB taxonomy): domain Bacteria; phylum Bacteroidota; class Ignavibacteria; order Tepidaquicellales; family Tepidaquicellaceae; genus JAGPCH01. The sequence continues at coordinate 185,056 of JADJTX010000008.1, read as the reverse complement.
TCTGTTGTAATCTTCACGCAGCATATCTTCAGCTTCAGCCTTTTTAGTTCTGAATACAGATATCTTCATAAATTCTTCAGCAGAATTCGCGAGTTCAAAAAACAAAGTTTTAATTGTAGATTTATTGTATGGGAGATTTGGATTTATTTCCATGCTTAGCTTTTCTTCGCTCATTATTTCAGGATTGAAATCCGGATAATACTTTAGAAGTGCAGTATAGAGTTTTCTTAACTTCTGACTTTCATTAAAGAAAGGTGATGAAAGGAAACTTTCAAATTGTTTTATTTCCTTTTCAGAAAATGTCTTAAGAATCTCTACTATTTTATATTTCATTTTTTTGAAATATTTGCAAGGGGAACCTTTTTTAAAAAATTTTTATCTAAAATATTGGTTTTTTGTTAATATTGCAATGATTTATGATTTAATCTTTACAGAACTAAAGGATTTTGAAGCAACCTGGAGCGAAAAACTTTCTTTTGAATACCATTTGATTATATATAATTTTGTAATGTAAATTAAGTGATCTTAATTACTTAATTAATTGAGGAACAAAATATGAAAAAAGCAACATGCAACAAAGTTGTATTTTTTTTAGACAACTTAAATTAAAGGAGAACATAATATGAAAGGCGAAACCTTGTTTTTTGCAGTTCTAATTGTCCTGTTTTTATCTTTTATTTCACCTGACAGATCAACTGCAAATCCCGCAGCAATTGCTGCAAAAAATAATTCATTAAGCTCCGGTAAAGTATTAAACAGTCACGTCAGATCTGTTATTTTTCAAAGAGTACTGATAGACGGAGTCTGGTGGATTCTTGTTTTTGATTCAGGAAAGCTGATAAATGCTTTTCCTGAATAGTTTATATCCGGCAGTAAACATTTAATCTTTTAACATTCAGAATCAATGCTCGCTTCAATATTATCAATGTTGTAGTGAGCATTTTTATGTTTCTTTGGATTTTGAATACCTCCGGAATTTAACTCAGCCGCTAAAAGCCATTACCGTAAAGGCAGAAGTAAATATTTTTTCATTAATGAGTTGAATAAACTCATTATGATTCTTAATTTAGCTACCGATGTTAGCATACAGCATTATTTTTTCATATAGCTAGCCGAAATGGCGGAACTGGTAGACGCACTGGACTCAAAATCCAGCGAGGCTCAAACCTCGTAAGGGTTCGACTCCCTTTTTCGGCACAAATTGAATGTCAAACGTCAAACGTCATTGTTCAATACTCAATACTCAATACTCAATACTCAATATTCAATACTCAATACTTAATACTTAATACAAAAAAGGAGCTAAAATGTGTGGCATCGTAGGTTATATCGGGAAAAGAAATTCCTTAAACATAATATTTGACGGACTAAAGAGATTAGAATACAGAGGATATGACTCTGCAGGCGTAGCTGTGATAAATGAGAAGAACGAAATAAATTATTTTAAAAAGGCAGGGAAAGTAAAAGAACTGGAAAATGAATTTAATGGTGAAGTATTAGAAGGAAAGATCGGAATAGGACACACACGCTGGGCGACTCATGGTGAGCCTAATGATAATAATGCACATCCGCATTTCGACATGAACAAAAATATCACAATTGTTCATAACGGCATTATAGAAAATTTCAAAACTCTAAAGAAAAAGCTTACTCAGGAGGGATATACTTTCAGTACTGATACCGATACGGAAGTACTGGCTAATCTGATCGAGTATTACTATAAAAGTAAAAATAATTTCGAAATTGCTGTAAGGCTCGCATTAAGTGAAGTCGAAGGGACCTATGGAATTGCATGTATGTGTAAATCGGAACCGGATAAAATAATCATAGCAAGAATGGGAAGCCCTCTGATGTTCGGACTTGGGAAAGATGAAATCATAGTTTCTTCTGATGCTGCTGCAATTGTTAATCATACAAAAAACGTGATTTACCTTGAAGACGGTGAAATGGCTGTTCTTAAGAGAGACAGCTTTCAGATAAAAACAATTGATGATGAAGATATACAAAGAGAAGTACAGCAGATTGAGTACGATCTTGAAGAGATTGAAAAAGGCGGCTTTGAACATTTTATGCTGAAGGAAATTTGTGAGCAGCCGGAATCAATTCAGAATACTTACAGAGGACGTATAAATTTTGAAACAGGGGAAGTAAAACTCGGCGGTCTGGACAGTGTAAAGGAAAAATTAATTAATGCGAAAAGAATTATTATTACCGGCTGCGGAACGGCATGGCATGCAGGACTGGTAGGTGAGTATATAATAGAACAATTCTGCAGAATTCCCACTGAAGTAGAATATGCTTCTGAATTCCGTTACAGAAATCCGGTCATTAGTAAGGATGATATCGTATTATTCATAAGTCAAAGCGGTGAGACAGCCGACACGAGAGCAGCTATGAAAGAAGCTCAAAGGCTCGGGGCAACAGCTATCGGAATTGTAAATGTTGTCGGAAGTACAATTGCGAGGGAAGTAGACTGCGGAACATATATTCACGCCGGTCCGGAAATAGGAGTTGCATCAACGAAGGCTTTTACAAGCCAGCTGATGTCTCTTATATTAATTACATTAATGATAGGGAAGCATAAAGGAACTATTTCCGAGAGTGAATTAAAAGAGATTGCAAAAGAATTAAAAGCTCTTCCGGAAAAGATCAAGCAGATAATTGAAAAAAGAAACGACTATAAATTCGTTGCTGAAGAATTTAAAGATTCAAAAAACTTTTTATATCTCGGAAGGGGATTCAACTTCCCTGTAGCACTGGAAGGCGCATTAAAACTGAAAGAGATATCTTATATTCACGCTGAAGGATATCCGGCAGCTGAAATGAAACACGGACCGATCGCTCTGATAGATGAAAACATGCCGGTTGTTTTTATTGCTACAAAAGATAAGACATATGATAAGATCATTTCAAACATTGAAGAAATAAAAGCACGCAAAGGCAAGATCATTACAATTGCAACAGATGATGATACTGAAATTAATAATTATTCGGATTACATACTAAGAGTTCCGAATACTTTACCTATATTCTCTCCAATATTAAACAGTATTCCGTTGCAGTTTCTGTCTTATTATATTGCCACTGCGAGAAATTGTAATGTAGACCAGCCGAGAAATCTGGCGAAAAGCGTGACGGTAGAATAGTTCGTTAAGTTCGTTAAGTTCGTTAAGTTCGTTAAGTTCGTTAAGTTCGTTAAGTTCTTTAAGTTCGTTGAGTTCTTTATGCTAGTTGAGTTCTTTATGCTAGTATCTACCCTTGCTATTTTTCAATCACTACTTTTCCTTTCTCTATCCCACTAAATTCAGAAAATCAGAAAGCTACATTAAGTGATAATTTAGTTTTGAATAAACTAAATTGTTTACTTAGTTTTGTATAAATTCTTCTGAAGTTCATTAGCTTTATTATTTCTCTGATAAATTAAATCTAACTGATATGAAAGCATTCATCTTTTTAATTTTAATTTTAAATTACAATTCAGTCAGATCTCAGCTGAATCAGGAGTGGGTCAGGAGCTATAACGGATCTATGAACAGCAATGACGAGTCATTGACACATGTAAGTGACAATGCAGGAAATGTTTACGCTGCGGGAAAGATTAGCGGTGCAGCTTCGGGGTTCGATATTTATACAGTTAAGTATAGTCCGTCCGGAAATACCTTGTGGGAAAAATTTATAATGGTCCGGCTAATGGTAATGATATTGCTCATTCAATATCTCTTGATAATTCCGGAAACATTCTTGTTGCAGGGGAAAGTGTTGGTAACAATACTGAAAGAGATTATGTACTGATCAAATATAATAGCCAGGGTGAAGAGCAATGGACCCGCAGATATAGCGGCAGCAGCAACAGTGCTGAAATTCCTGCTAAAGTTGTAACGGATAATGCAGGCAATTCTATCATCACAGGGAACACCTGGGAAGCAGGAACGTTGTCTGATGTCCTGACAATCAAATACAACAGCGATGGTGCTGTCCAATGGATAAAACAATTCAATGGTCCCGCAAACGGGAATGAGTTTGCAGACGGTATGGGGATTGATCAAACGGGAAATATTTATGTATGCGGCAGTACAATTGGCGCAGGAACAATCAATGATTTTTTAATAATTAAATACAGCAGTGACGGTAATGAATTATGGTTTAGAACATATAACGGACCTGTAAATGGAAATGATTTTCCGACTTCATTAACAATTGATCTCTCGGGTAATGCAATTATAACCGGTACTAGTGTCGGCACAGGTACCTCACTTGATATTGCAACAATAAAATATTCTCCCTCAGGTGATGAGATCTGGCAGAGAAGACTTACCACACAGACCATTAATCCTGAAGAAGCAAAGTCCATAACCAGCGACAATAAAGGAAACATTTACATAACCGGCACCAGTACAGGATTTTCATCTTCTTATGATTATATGACTGTAAAATATTCTTCAACCGGAGATTTAATGTGGGCTAAGAATTATAACGGTCCCGGTACAAATAATTTTGACGAAGCGCGAAGTGTTGCTGCCGATAATAATGGAAATGTTTATGTAACCGGTCTCAGCGCAGGCACGGGAACTATGGATGATATTGTGATCGTCAAATATGATTCTGTCGGAAATGAAACCTGGGTCAACAGATATAATTCGCCGGCGAACAGGAATGATGTTGCAAATAATATTTCACTGGACGCATTTGGCAATATTATTGTTAGCGGATTTATTACAGGCGCTGCTACTGCTATGGATTTTTCAGTAATTAAGTTTTCTTTGTTAACAAATGTTGTGTCATTGGCAAGCAATGCTCCGGCAGCTTTTGATCTTTTACAAAATTATCCTAATCCGTTTAATCCTTCTACTAAGATCAGATTTGATGTAACGCCGGATGAAAGAGATGATGCACAAGATGTGAGATTGATTGTATTTGATGTGCTGGGTAAGGAAGTTGCTGCTTTAGTGAATGAGAAACTTTCTGCCGGAAGTTATGAAGTTGAGTTTGATGCTAACGACTATCCGGGTGGTGTGTATTTTTACAGACTTAATGCCGGTGAATTTACTGCGACGAAAAGAATGATGCTTTTGAAATGATTTTTGTTGATTGGTTGATTGGTTAATCGGTTGATTGGTTGGTTGTCTAACTTTACAAAACTCAATAAACTCAACAACTTAACAAACTTAACAAACTTAACAAACTTATTGACATTTAAAATCAGTATGCATATTTTTGTTTAAATAAAAATAACTCTTCGAATATAATTTCTACAGTATAAACTATCCCTCAGTAGTTTTCAAATAATTAAAAATCAAAATAACATAAGATAAAATCATTTTACCTGCTTCAGGTCAAAATAAATAATTATTTAATAATTAATTAACCAAGGAGGGTAAAATGCATTACAGAAAAATCTCTGCACGGGTAATCTTCATTTTCATTTCCATCGTTTTATTTCAAAGCTGTTCTGATGATATAACCTCACCTGCAGAATCATTTGTAGGAGGAATAGTTACAGATACTTCGGGTAAGCTGCTTCCGGGAGTTAAAGTTAAGATAGGAGACAAGACGACTCATACTGATGACCACGGATTTTACAAACTTAGCGGCATTCAGCTTCCGTATGATATTGTAATAATTGATGATCCTACAAAATCACAGCTGCTTATTAAATCTGTAAATGTCCCGTACATAAAGATCCCGGATTTCTTTTCATACAATAATACTGATGCCAGCGCTGATCTTAGCATAACACTTCCTGCTGAGTTAATACAATCCGGTAAGAAAGGAAAATTAATATTTACGGATGGATGTGACAAAACATTCAGTAAGGAAATTGCAGGTCAAAATACCTCACTACAGGTCAGGATAAGGGAAGATAAATTCATTTATGGTAAAATGATTGTCTTAATATACAAAACTGATAGTGAAGGAAATATTCTTTCGTATGAAAATTATTTTGAAAGCTCGGATTTACTTATAGTCCCGGATCAGCTTATCCATTTCTATCTTGATTCACAGCAGCTTGGTTTTAATCCTGAAGAAAGAACTGTGTCAGGTATGATCAATATTCCTGCCGGTTATACTTCCGCCGAACAGTATTTTTTCTTAACTTTGCATCGGGTACACCTTTGAATGTTCCAATGCAAAAATTTTCTTCTATTGACGGTAATAATTTTAGTATCATTGTGCCCGTTGATCTGCCATCTCAGTTTTCCATACTTATTAATAATTCAATGATCAGTTCAGATAACAGAAAATCGGGAATTGAAACTTTTAGATTTCCGGAAAACTCAAACAATGCTGTCTTTCCGGCAAAGCTTCCGCCTGAACTGACATCACCAGCGCAAAACACGACAGGTGTTAGTTTAAATTCACTGATATCATATACAGACGGGGACGGGACCGGGCTATATGTTACGAGATTTACTAAAGGTGACTACTACTGTTCCGTAATCACGACTGAAAAATCATTTCAGTTTTCAGAAATATCTAAGTTTGAGATAGGATTTATTAATGATTCTGAATTCCGATGGACGGTTGAGAAGCACGGTGAGATCAAAGATCTGAATGAATATTTATTTACTTACCCCGGCAGGTCGGGAAGGTTTGTATCAAAGTCTGAGCAAAGAACATTTCATACGGTGCACTGATCAGAATGATGTAAATCGAAATTTACAAAAGAAACCGGATAATAATTATCCGGTTTTTTTAAAACCTGAATTTTACATTAGAAATTATTTTACCACTAAGGCACGATGGACACAAAGGGTTTTGGAGAAAATTGATTTGTAAGAAAAAATTCTTAGTGATTTTGCCTGCCCGATATTTACTTATACTGTCAATACACTTACAGGCGTAAGTACTTTGCTCACTTTGCGTTTAAATACTTTTTAAATTTTTATTTTTTCAATTTGTGTTAAATGAAGTTATTTAATAAAGCAAAGTTATAAAGCGTATAAATTGAAAAACGATATTAATAATAATTTTAATAGTTCATAGTAAATTATTATAAACTATAAATTATATATTCACTGCACATTGAATTTAAACCTAACTTAAAATATTATACTTTGACAAACAACTATGATCATTCCATATAAACATAAAGCTTAAATTGAAATACATTTCCCGAACTGTCTGGATTCTATCCCTAGTGAGCATGGTAGCGGATATTGCAAGTGAAATGCTGTATCCGGTAATTCCGGTTTATTTAAAGAACATAGGATTTTCTGTTTTATTAATAGGAATACTCGAGGGAGTTGCTGAAGCGACTGCAGGTCTAAGTAAAGGTTACTTCGGAAACTGGTCAGATAAAGCCGGCAGAAGATTGCCTTTTATCAGACTGGGATATTTTTTGAGTGCGGTCTCAAAGCCGATGATGGCAATGATCATTAATCCGGTTTGGATTTTTTTCTCAAGAACTACTGACCGTATAGGTAAGGGACTGCGCACTGCTCCACGCGATGCTTTGCTCTCAGCGGAGGCGACTCCCGAAACAAAAGCCCGGGTATTCAGTTTTCACCGCGGATGGGATACATTAGGTGCAGTCTTCGGTCCGGTCATAGCATTATTGTTTTTACATTTTTATCCGGGAGAACTTTCAACACTGTTTTATATTGCTTTCATACCGGGGATCATTGCTGTATTGTTCACTTACTTTATTAAAGAGAAACCATTTATTCCCAAAGTGAAGAAAAGCACTCCCGGTTTCTTATCATTTTTCAGTTATTGGAAAATCGCTTCTCCGGGATACCGAAAACTTCTCATACCTCTTTTGTTGTTTGCATTATTTAACAGTTCAGATATGCTTCTTCTTTTTAATGTTAAAGAAGTTACCGGAAGTGATAATACAACACTGATGGTTTATATCTTTTTCAATATAGTTTATGCTCTCGCTTCTTTTCCGATGGGAATACTGGCTGACCGGTTCAATATGAAAAGTATATTTTCATTCGGGCTGATACTTTTTTCTGTAACATATTTTGGTATGGCTAAAGCTGAATCGGGTATCGCTTTTTACATCATATTCGGAATATATGGTATTTACATGGCAGCCACAGAAGGCATTTCAAAAGCATGGATCACAAACATGGCAATGAAAGAAGAAACAGGAACGGCAGTCGGATTATTTGTAGCCCTTCAGAGCATTTCACTAATGCTTGCCAGCGCTTTAGCAGGTTTGATCTGGAATTTTTACGGTGCCGGTTTAACTTTCTTCCTGTCAGGGATAATGAGTCTGATCATATTTTTATTCATTATGTTTTTCATTCCAAAGCCTGAATTTAATGATAATGATCTTGTGAAATAAGAAACATGTGTAACTATTTTTACTTACCGCAATTTGAGATCAGTATTTATCTCCAAAATTCCCCCTTGTAAAATTTCAGTATCTGTTTTACTGTCCGGCGTTACACTATGTATACCAGAAAAATAGAACGCGGATACCCGGATTGAGCTGAAAAATAACGGATTTTTTATTTGTTTTAAAAATATACAATATAAATTTAACTTATTATTGTAATTTTAAAATTATGATTTTTTAATTTCTCATTAACTATCAGCGAATATCAGTAAAATCTATGTCATCCGTGTTCCCAAAAAATCATCTTGTACAAGAGCTTTAAATTAGAAAAATATTATTTATGAATTTTGAAAATATTTTTATTATTTTTGAATAATTTGCAAAATCCTTAATACCAACTGTTAAACTTAAATTGATTTTATTATGAGAAAATTTTTTAAAGTTACAGGAATTGTTTTTGCTGTTGTTCTTCTCCTTATAGCAGCAGGTTATATTTATATAATGTATCAATACCCCAAAGTTCCTCCTGCACCTGACATGAAAATATCGGCAACGCCACAGATGCTCGAAAGGGGAAAGTATCTTGCAAATACTTTTGCTTCATGTATGGATTGTCATTCCGGACGGGATTGGAGTAAATTCGGCGGTCCTCTCCTTCCGGGTACTGAAGGAAAAGGAGGAGAAGATTTTGGAGAGACGGCGGGTTATATTCCGGCAAGAAATATTACTCCGGATATGGAAACAGGAATGGGAAGCTGGACTGACGGGGAGATATTCAGAGCGATAACCATGGGAGTTGATAAAAACGGTGAACCCTTGGGACCAATGATGCCTTACATGTATTACAGAAACATGGATGAAGAAGATGTGAAGTCAATCATAGCATATATCAGAACTCTCAGTCCCATTAAGAATGAAGTAAAACCTCACAGCTTCAATTTCCCTGTAAATTTAATCTTCCGAACCATTCCTACTACACCGGATTTCAGAAAATTTCCTGATCAGAACAATAAAACGGCAATCGGCGAATACTATTCCGGAGGCTGTATGGCTTGTCACAGCCCGATGGACAAAGGTGAATTTATAAAAGACAAAATGTTTGCCGGCGGTGTGGAATTTCCTGCGCCAAAAGGAGGGACAGTCAGATCCGCAAACATTTCTCCGGACAAAGAAACAGGGATTGGCAGCTGGACTAAAGAACAGTTCATTCAGAGATTTAAATCATTTAAAAATCCCGACACTTATAACATCACTGTAAATCAAAATGAATTCAATACTGTAATGCCATGGACATTTTATGCTGAAGCTAATGATGATGACCTTGGTGCAGTGTATGATTTTTTAATGACTCAAAAACCGGTTAGCAACAAAGTTGAAAAGTATTCTTTGCCGGATAAATATTCAGCCAGGTGAGATGTGAGATATGAGATGTGAGATATGAGATATGAGATATGAGACGTGAGACGTGCGACGTCAAAAGATTAATTATTCATTGCTCACAGCTTTTTTTCAATACTCAATACTCAATACTCAATACTCAATACTCAATACTCAATACTCAATACTCAATACTCAATACTCAATACTCAATATCCGCAAAATCAATGTTATCCGTGTTCTCAAAAAATCATCGTGAACAAAAAACTTCCTTTAGTGAAATCTTTTTGTCATTATTAATTCATTTCTGCCTGTTAATTTTGTATACAATAATTAACTCCCACCACTATGAAAACCTTCATTATCTTCTTATTACTATTTACAAACGGAATAATTTTCTCACAGGACTTTAAGATCAGCAATAACCCTTATGAAAAAGCGGATAAGATCACAAGATCAAGAAAAGCATTTCAAAGGGAAAAATGGTTTTACGAACAGAGAATGTATCCGGATAATTTTATTCCAAAAGATGCATATGAAAAAGCGTATGCACAAAAAGAAAATCTTAGAAAACAATCAGGTTATTTATTAATGAGCCCTTTTGATACATGGGCAAGCGTTGGTCCTTCTCCCGGATTTTATTTTGGTAATTCGAATATTACTTCGAGAATGGCAACAGTAAAATATGATCCCCTTAATCCGGATATAATTTACATCGGCGCAGCTTGCGGAGGGATCTGGAAGTCAGTTAACGGAGGCGCAACGTGGACAGCTAAATCTGATTATGAAGTCTCTTTGTCCTCCGGCTCGATAGCCATTGATCCTTCAAATACTAATATCATTTATTACGGAACCGGAGAAGCAACATACAGCGGTGTTTCCTATTACGGCAGGGGACTTCTGAAATCTGCAAATGCCGGTAGTACATGGACTAACATCAGCTCCGATTTACCTTTAATGTCCTATACTTCCCGCATAGCTATAAGACCTGGTAATCCATCGCAGCTTCTTGCAGCTATGAGTTATGATGGATTATACAAAAGCACAAACTCAGGAAACAACTGGACAAAAATTTTATCAGGTAGATGTGATGATGTTTTATTCTCTCCGGCAGGAGACACTGTATATGTAATCGGAAGCGGAACAGGATATAAAGTCTCAACTGACGGAGGTGTTAATTTTTATGATAATACGTCGCTTATCCCCGGTGAAAGAAATCATATCGCTTTATGCAGATCCTATCCGGCAATAATGTTTGCTTCAATTTACAATTCCGGGAACATTACAGTTTTCAAATCAACAAATGCAGGAGCGAACTTTACTCAGATTGCAAACGGTCAGGATTTCAGCGGTGTTCAGGGATGGTATGATTTCTATATGCACGTGAATCCATTTGATCCGAATACTGCTTATGTCGGATCAATCGATATCTGGCGAACAACTAACGGCGGCACAAATTTCATAAATCTCACCAATGGATACAGCGGAGGAAATGTTCACGTTGATCAGCATAATCTTGACTTCCACCCTGTTGATGCAAATCAAATGATATGTGTAAACGACGGAGGAATCTGGAAATCAACTAACAAAGGAAGCAACTGGACAAATTTAAACACGAATCTTACTTTGACACAGTTTTACAGAATAGCTTCAGATCCGTCAAATGCAAATCACATAATCGGAGGAACACAGGATAACGGGACTCAGAGAACCACAGGAACTCTGAACTGGGCTGCTGCCTTCGGAGGAGACGGAGGAGAAGTCTGTTTCCATAAAAAGAATAACAACTATATTCTCGGAGAAACCCAGAATAACGGTGTCGTCCGGTCTTCTGACGGCGGATTAAGCTGGTACTCTGCTCAGGACGGTTTAAGCGGAAATGGTGCATGGATTGGACCGTTAATTTCTCATCCTGACTCAAACGGAATATTTTATACTGCAAGAGAACAGGTTTTTAAAACAACTGACTGGGGGATGAGCTGGTTTGCAATTTCATCGGGAACCTCAGGTATCATTAACGAAATGGCAATCAGCAGAACTTCATCTGACATTATGTATGCAACTCTGGGAAGGTTTATTTTTAAATCAACAAACAGAGGATACACATTTGCGGATGTGACAACCGGTTTACCGGACAGAGGAATTACAAGCTTTAACATTCATCCCGATTCTTCTCAGGTTGCTATCATTACATTTTCCGGATTCGGAGAAGGAAAAATATTTAAGACAACAGACGGAGGTGCAGGCTGGATTAACATTACAGGTAATCTTCCTGATGCTCCCGCCAATGACGCTTTGTTTTATTATCCGGGAATCTCAACACCAACTTATTATCTGGCTAATGATGTGGGTGTTTTTGTAACAAATAATAACGGACAAAGCTGGATAGAATTAGCAAACGGTCTTCCGAATACCGTAGTAATGCACCTTGATTATCATCAGACCGCAAATAAACTTAGAGCAGGGACTCACGGGAGAGGTGTATTTGAAATTCAGATCAACTCAACTGTTGTTGATGTTCAGTCATTGTCACTCGGTGTAACCGGGCTGCAATTGTTTTCGTCATCAACAGTTATTCCTACAGGTAAAGTAAGAAATAATTCACCTGCTGCAGTCACATTTATGGTTACACGGAAAATTAATCCGGGAGGATATTCAAGTACAAAAACTGTATCAAGCCTTGCATCCGGTGCAGCGGCGGATGTTACTTTTTTTCAATGGACATTTTCCCCCGGAACTGTTTATACTATTCAGGATTCAGTTTACATTGCCGGTGATTTGAACACTTTGAATAATATACTTAAAGGAACCATCACTCCGAATCTCGGTGAATATATAACATTAGTAAACGAGGGATTTTTCTCACCGGTGTTCCCTCCTGCCGGATGGAATATAGAAGCAACAGGATTTAATTATATTTCAAGAAGTTCTGCCAGCAGTTACGGAACCGGTAACGGATCCTTAAAATATGATAACTGGAATTACAATCCCGGAACTGAACAGTCAGTGATAACACCGGTATTCCAGCCATCTGCAGCCGGAGACAGCATAAGATTCGATCATGCCTACTCTCCTTACAACAATAATATTTATACAGACTCTTTGATCATTGAGACATCGACAAACGGCGGAACAAGTTATATATCAGCACGGAAGTTATGGGGAAATTCTGACGGCGGACCTTTGAACAGCACAGGAACAGGATTTGACGATTTTATTCCTTCTTCGAATCAATGGCTTTCAAAATCTTATGCTGTTCCTGCAGGAACAAACAGAATAAAATTCAGAGGTGTCAGTGGATATGGAAACAATCTGTATATCGACAGCATCAAATTACTTACAACAAGAACCTATACTCAGTTTAGTATTAAAGTAATGCCCGAAGGATTCTATAATTCCGCTTCAGATAAACTGAACATGAGAGACACAGTAAAAGCTTACCTGAGAAACGTTACAGTTCCGTTTAGTAAAATTGATTCTGCTGTTTCAGTTTTGGATTCAGTATCGTTCACAGGAAATTTTAATTTCAGGAATGCATCTTCAGGGACTTATTACATACAGGTTGTTCACAGGAATTCGATAGAAACCTGGAGCAAAGCAGGCGGGGAGAGCATGATACGAGGAGTATTGAAAAACTATGATTTTACAAGCGCTTTGACACAGGCTTTCGGCGGAAACATGAAATTGACAGGAACACGATACTGTATTTTCGGCGGTGATGTGAATCAAAATGGTAATGTAGATCTTACTGATGTAACATTGGTTTATAATGATGCAAATAATTTTAAAACAGGATATGTAATCACTGATTTAACCGGAAATAAAATAACAGATCTTAGTGATCTTACATTAGTATATAATAATTCTGTTGGTTTTGTAAGTGTTGCGAAACCTTAAGACACGAACGTGAATTGTCAAATACCGGATGTGAAATGTTAATTGTGTGCAAATTGCCATTATCATTACTCATTACTAAGCTGTTCTTTTTATTTCCTCATCAAGTTCACTGAATTTCTCTTTTAGCCATTGTTTGTAAGAAATATCGGTGTCAATGTTTTTTTTGATAAGATACTTTGTCATTGGATTGGGCTTTACTGAGGTCTTGACTGTGATCATTTTCTGAACTGTAAGGATGAAAGCTTTATATCTTTGTTTCAGTGTGTCAGACAGAACTTCGGTGTTTGAAAGGAAATGTTTGAATGTATCGATTATTGATAATGCATTTTCATAAAGCCCGAGTTCGTAATAAGTCATTAACATTAAACTCTTAATGTCAACCTTCAGAAGGAAGTGGCTCATCTCAACTTTCTGAAAGCTCCTCAAAGCATTATCAAATTTTTTCCTGTGAAAATAATATTCCGCCATGCTGTAATGTAACATATTCATCTTCCAGTCCGGATTGAGTTTGGAGTGATAATTCTTTATGAAGTTCAGGGTCCATTTATATTTCTTCAGCTGAAGTCCCTGCTTGATTGTCACCCTGTAAAGCTCGACCGGCAAATAACTATCATATAAATTTTTATAATATTCCTTTAGCAGAATGTACTTATAAATGCTGAACAGTTCATTTTCAAAATCTAATTTTGTATTTTTTTCAGATTCTTTCATCTTGCAGTAAGTAATGAGTTTTATAAACCTAATGTAGGTTTCCTCTACTCTAAGAAGATGAGCATTCTTTATAAGCAATCTCTTACATTTAGCATAGTTCACTTCATTTGAAAAGTCATTAATAAGCCTGAAAAAATAAAGATTTAATTCGAGCACGACAGAATAGTTTTTATTTTCCCCTGAAGAGATCATGAATTTCATCAGCTTTTCATAGTCAATGACCTTAAATAACTGAAATACAAAGTTTTTTTCCTTATCAATTTCAAAAGAGAAGTTTATGGAAACAAGATCATCGTACTGATACCTTAGAGCTTCCAGGAAAAACATACTCAACGCTTTAGCCCTGTCAGATGATACTGAGATCATTTGAGAATTATGATCTTTATTGGATCTGGGTACAAATGTTAATAAGTAGTTTCTTTTATCAGTGTATAGAAAGCAAAGATCGAGAAAGTAAATTGAATTGTAATCCTTACTTTCAAATAGTACCTGTTCCGTCTTATCAATATTTTGCTTGAAAAATTTCGGGAGTTTTCTTTTAAAAAACTCATCTCTCAGAAAATCATTGGCTAAAAATTCCTTTCCTTTTAAATTCTCAATTGTTAAAAATTTTTCTGCAAGAGCACCTATCTCAAAAAACAGGCTCTTAAAGGTTGCCTTATTAAATTTAAGATCAGGGTTTAATTCTCTGCTCAGATCTTCTTCTGTCAGATCCGGCGAATCAAAATGCGGATGATATCTTTCAAGAATTTTATAGAATTTTCGGATCTTCAGGCTTTCATTGAAGTAAGGTGAGTCCAGAAACCGTTCAAAGCTTTTGATCTCCTGCGGCGAAAAGGTTTTCAGAATCTCAATGATCTTATATTTCATTGATATGAGTTATTGTTAGGAAACCTTTATATTAAAAAAATTATATGGTAAAATATTGAAATAAATTTTGTTTTTCAAGTTTTTTCAATTAAAAACCTGATATTTATCCCTCCGCGAGTTTAGTAATTAGAAACTCAAGTTGACTGCTTGAAATCAGAAGCTATTTTTCACCACATATTTCACGAATTTACACTAATTATTTTCATAGTTCATTTCGTTGAAGTGGTCAACTTGAGTTAGTAATTAGTAATTAAAAGAAAACTCACCTCTATACAAAAAGGTGGTTCCCCTCATATACTAAAAAGAGTCTCACCTATTATAATTCTGCCTCATACTTCCGATCTTTGTACGGGTAAAAAAATTAATGAAAGGAGAACAAAATGAAAGCCCAAACTTTTATTCTGACAGTTCTATTTTTTCTGCTAACCGTTTCCTTCCTTCCGGGAAATTCAACAGCTGCTTTAAGCAATGCAGGGCAAACAAATTACGAACTGACCAAATCATCTTTTAAAGGTGACTATACATATGAACGTGTTTTTAAAGACGGCATCTGGTGGATATATGTTTATGATGGCGGGGTTTTGATTGCTGTATTTCCTGAATAGCATTAAAAACTAAAATGAACTGCGGGGTTGTTTGGAAGGAGAACCCCGCTTTTCAATTAACAGTTAGCAGTTGAAGTTACTCAGTCACTCTTTTTTATCATTCTGTGCTAGCGAAGATCCAAATGCTTCAATTCTATTTTATTTTTGGATTCTTCACTTCACTCCGCTACAATGATCTTGTATTTCAATTGATTTAAGTTTTGACGGGGGAACCTTTGTATAGAAAAATTTTATGGTAAAATATTGAATTCTATTCAATATTTTAAGCTTTTTATATAAATATCTTCAAATGACCCACTGCACCGGGGCAACTTATCAGGTAAAAGTTTCTTTGTAGCATATGTTTATTCTGTGTAAGTTACAACAGATTCTTTTTAAACACTGAACTAACTGATTTGATGATTCCCCTGATTATTAAAACAAATTTTTTGAAAAGGTATCTGAAAATTATTACTTGCTCGTTCCCGGACCCATTTGTATTTGCGTGCCCCAAACTTATTCATAATTACTCATTGAAATCAAATATTAAAGTATAATTGAATAATATTTTTTAAACAAATAAAATTTTACAAATATGAAAGACATCAGAATGTTCTTCGCCTGCAATGTTAACCCAATTAACATTTCATGGAGGGAACAGGATGATGTGAACAGTTAATACCGGCCGATATAAGTCCGTCATAACATGCCCCGGAAATATCAAGTCAATGGAAATGCCTGCAATTCCTTCCTTTGCAGGCATTTCTCATATGTGCCGGTTGATTAGCACGGTTACTTACAAACAACTCCTCAGCCTGATTATTCCGG
Source organism: Ignavibacteria bacterium (assembly GCA_016710985.1). Taxonomy (GTDB): domain Bacteria; phylum Bacteroidota; class Ignavibacteria; order Tepidaquicellales; family Tepidaquicellaceae; genus JAGPCH01. The sequence goes on along the minus strand of JADJTX010000008.1, from coordinate 168,502 downwards.
ATAGAATTCAATCAGTAAATCTCCGTCACAGACATATATGCACCAGATCCCGTCTTTAAATACACGTTCATAGGTGTAGTCTCCTTTAAAAATTAAAGCTGAATTTATGATAATTGATAATTGGTATTGACTATATGAAGAAATGTTCATATATTTGTATAGTTAAATAAATCAGATGCCAAAAACAAAAAATCATTTAAGTTCAGAACAGGTAATCCGGGTAGCCGAGATACTAAAGACCATCGGTCATACGGTAAGATTACAGATACTCGAAGCACTCCAGGAAAAGGAACCTCTCACGGTTTCGGAGATACAGGAAAGAATAGAATCTGACACGGAACAATCATTGCTTTCCCATCACCTTATAAAACTCAAAGACAGGGGAATTCTCAAATGTGAAAAACAGGGAATGAATGTCTTATACCGGCTTGAAGACAGAAATATACTTAAAATATTTGAGTGCATGCAATCCTGCAGTTTGTTTAACAATAATAAAGACAGCCGCGCATGAATGAGATAATTGGCTATTTACTTTCGATAGTTATAGGAATGTCACTCGGGCTTATTGGCGGCGGCGGATCAATACTTACTGTACCAATACTTGTATATGTATTCGGACTGGGTCCTGAGATATCAACATCATACTCATTGTTCATAGTAGGTTTGACTGCTCTTGCGGGTTCTTACAATTATTACAGGAACAAGCTTGTAAATCTGAAGGCAGTAGTGGTATTTTCTGTCCCGTCGCTGATTTCGGTTTTTCTGACAAGAAAATTCATCATGCCTTCTTTACCTGATGTTATCTTTTCAGCCGGCAGCTTTCAGTTTACAAAGCCGATCTTTATTATGACTGTATTTGCAGTATTAATGATAGCTGCATCTTTTTCAATGATCAGAAAAAGCAAAACTCCTGATCCGTCAAAAATGAAACCCGGTCACCATTACACGTTAATTTTTCTTGAAGGCATTGTTGTTGGTGTCCTGACTGGATTCGTCGGCGCAGGTGGAGGATTCCTCATAATCCCTGCATTGGTACTTCTTGCAGGTCTGCCTATGAAAGAAGCAGTCGGAACTTCACTGCTTATCATTGCAATAAAGTCTCTTATCGGATTTACGGGAGACCTGAGCGCTGGTGTGAATATAGACTGGATGTTCCTTGCCATAATATCAGTTTTCACCATATTCGGAATATTTGTCGGGAGCACGCTTGCAAAGAAGATACACGGAGATAAGCTAAAACCTGCATTCGGATGGTTTGTACTTGTAATGGGAATATATATTTTAATAAGGGAAACTATATTAAAATAATGAACACTTCGTGGAAACAATTTTTTTTAAACTTAAAATTAAAATCAATCATGTCATACATAGGAATAATTGCGGGGGGAATAGCAGGATTTCTTTATTGGAAATTCATCGGCTGCGCATCAGGAACTTGTCCTATTACATCAAATAAATACATATCCGTAATTTACGGAGCTTTGCTTGGATCTCTGTTACTTTCAACTTTTGCCGGATCGACCTCCAAGCCGGGTTTTATGAGTAAAATATTCGGAGGGGATTCTTCAAAGAGTTACAGTAATATCAATACTGAGGAAATGATAACAATGCTGGAAGATACGGAATATGTTATCATAGATGTAAGAACTCCGGGTGAATGGAAGACGGGTTATATACACGGAACTGATAAATTCATAGATTTTAATTCACAGGATTTTGAAGATCAGATACAGGGACTGGACAAAACAAAAAATTATGTGATCTACTGCAGAAGCGGTAACCGAAGCAGTAAAGCTTGTGAAGTAATGAGCAGTAAAGGATTCTCAAAGTTACACAATCTCTCCGGCGGCATCAGCAAATATACCGGGGAAATAAAAAAGATTAAAAAATTTTATAAATAAATAAAAACTAAAATGAAAATTGAACAGATCTACACAGGATGTCTTGCTCAGGGAGCATACTACATAACAAGCAAAGGAGAAGCGGCAATTGTTGACCCTCTCAGAGAAATAAAACCGTATCTTGAAAGAGCAAAAAAAGACGGCGTAAAAATCAAATACATTTTTGAAACACACTTTCACGCTGACTTTGTAAGCGGACATGTTGATCTTGCAAAAGCGACCGGCGCTAAAATTATATATGGTCCTACAGCTCAGCCTGAATTCGAATGCATTGTTGCAAAAGACGGAGAGGAGTTTAAAGTAGGGGATATAACGATAAAGGTTTTACATACACCCGGTCACACTATGGAAAGTTCTTCATTCCTGTTAAAAGATGAAAAAGGAAAAGACACTGCTCTTTTCTCAGGGGACACACTCTTTATTGGAGATGTCGGAAGACCGGATCTTGCGCAGAAGGCTGCGCATATGACACAGGAACAGCTTGCTGCAACTCTGTTTCACTCTCTAAGGGATAAAGTAATGACACTGGCTGATGATGTAATTGTCTATCCTGCGCATGGAGCTGGAAGCGCCTGCGGAAAGAATATGAGCAAGGAAACAATTTCAACTATCGGTGCGCAGAAGAAAACGAATTATGCGCTAAGGGAAAATATGACGGAAGCTGAGTTTGTAAAAGAAGTGACAGACGGACTGCTTCCTCCGCCGAGCTATTTCCCGATGAACGTAGCAATGAATAAGTCAGGATATGAAAACATTGATGTAGTTATGGAACGCGGACTTCGCGAATTCAATGTTGAAGAATTTGAAGCAGCGGCAAATGAAACAGATGCTGTAATGCTTGATACCCGTGTTGATAATGTCTTCGCTAAAGGATTTATTCCCAACTCTATTAACATTTCACTTGACGGACAATTCGCTCCATGGGTTGGCGCTTTAATACCGGACGTAAATCAGCAGCTGCTTATTATTGCAGAACCGGGAAGAGAAGAAGAAACGATCATGCGGCTTGCAAGAGTAGGATATGATAAGGTCATAGGTTATCTGAAAGGAGGATTTGATTCCTGGAAAAATTCGGGAAAAGAATTTGATACGATCAACAGGATATCAGTTTCTGAATTTGAAAAAATATTTGATAAGAACAGAACATTAGTAATAGATGTCAGAAAACCCGGAGAATATGATGCTGCGCACATTGAAGGAGCTAAAAATATTCCTCTGGACTACCTTAATGAAAGTCTCGCTGAATTCCCGAAAGATAAAGATTTTATTATTCATTGCGGGGGCGGATACAGAAGCATGACAGCAGCATCTATATTAAAATCAAGAGGCTGGAGTAATTTCAGTGAGGTCGAAGGCGGTTTTGATAAGATCAAGGAAACCGGCATTCCCAGAACTGATTTTGTGTGTGCCTCAACAGCTCAGAAAAATTAAACTGATTGCACGGTCAATTAAATGATAACTTTTTCTCAAGCCGTGGATACATTGTAATAACTTAGTCAAACCACAAAGTCACTAAGACATTAAGACATACAATTATATTATTTTTGTTCTTTGTGACTTAGTGGTTTGTACTCTTTTCTTTTTTTCACACTAGCCCTCAGGTTTGTGAAAGAGAAAAAATTTTAATAATCTTGAAATTAAATCAATATAATATATGCTTGAATTCATAAAACAACCATGGCACTGGGCGGTGAGCGGAACCCTGATTGGACTGATCGTACCTTTGCTGCTGATACTGGGAAATAAAAAATTCGGAATATCATCTTCATTCCGTCATATATGCGCGGCATGTTTCCCGGGTGATATAAAATTCTTTAAATATGACTGGAAGAAGGAAGTATGGAACTGGTTCTTTGTTGGTGGCATAGTCATCGGTGGTTTCATCGCAGCTAATTTCCTGTCAAACCCGGGCGAATTGATACAGGTAGCACCGGAGACTGTTGAGACATTAAAAGGGTATGGTATAAAAGATTTCACAAGTCTTTTGCCTGCTGATCTTTTTAACTGGGGAAATCTCTTTACTTTAAAAGGTCTTATCTTTTTTGTCATCGGAGGTCTGCTGATCGGTTTTGGGACACGATACGCCGGAGGATGTACATCAGGTCATTCAATAATGGGACTTGCAAATCTTCAGAAAGCATCACTTGTAGCAACAATATTTTTTATGGCGGGAGGATTTATCTCTGCCAATATACTTATTCCGTTAATCTTTAAACTAATACAATAATGTCATTCAACGATCATGTAGAAACTGCTGAGGAAATCAGGATACGTCACGAAGATACTTTATGCACCAACGAATCAAAGCTTGTTTCATCCCTGTGGTGGTATAATTTAAAATATACGTTAGTGGGAATAATATTCGGAATAGTATTTGTGAAGGCTGAGATCATCAGCTGGTTCAGGATTCAGGAGATGTTTCAGCTGACTTCCTTTTTTATGTACGGAGTAATCGGAACTGCCGTAGTTGTCGGAGCAATATCAGTTTTTACAGTTAAAAAACTCGGATTAAAAAGTATTTACGGCGAGACAATTACCTTTGAGGACAAAAAATTAAATAAAGGACAAATTTACGGTGCTCTGATATTCGGTATTGGTTGGGCAATTACCGGAGCATGTCCCGGACCGCTTTTTGCTCAGCTTGGAAGCGGTTTCACTGTAGTCATTGTAACCATCATTTCCGCAATTACCGGAACGTGGATATACGGAAAATTCAGAGAGAAACTGCCGCATTAACAATTAACAATGAGCAATGAGCAATGACCAATGAGTAAATATATTATTCTGAATCTTTGCCGATCACTAATCCGCAGTTCCCGTTCTTAATTACCTGCTTTTCATATTTATTCTCGAAGAAGTCATATTTGTTAATGAGGATGACTTTTGTTCCTGAAGATGACTTGCCTGTAACTGAAAATGTCTTACCAATAACTGAAAATTGCTTCCCTGTAATTGAAAATGGCTTCTCTTCTCTGTAACTGAAGATGGCTTCTCTGTAACTGAAGATGGCTTCTCTGTAACTGAAGATGGCTTCTCTGTAACTGAAGATGGCTTCTCTGTAACTGAAGATGGCTTCTCTGTAACTGAAGATGGCTTCTCTGTAACTGAAGATGGCTTACCTGTAACAGAACATGGCTTCCTGTAACTGAAGATGGCTTCCCTGTAACTGAAGATGGCTTACCTGTAACTGAAGATGGCTTACCTGGCTTAACCAACTGAACATGGCTTACCTGTAACAGAACATGGCTTACCTGTAACAGAAGATGATTTACTTGTTCCGGTAGAAGGCTTACTTGTTCAGTTTATTGACTGATTATTATCAGATTGTAATACATGGTACTTAATTCCCAATTCCTAATTCCTAATTCTCAATTCTTAATTCTTAATTTCTAAATCTTAATTTCTGAGCGAAGCGAAGAATCCAAATGCTTCTATTCTATTCTATGACTGGATTCTTCACTCCGCTTCGCTCCGTTCGTTCAGAATGACAAAGAGCGTAACTTCAATTATTAACTATTAATTGTCAATTATTAATTAATATTTAACTTTCATTTCTAAGATGGAATTTTTATAATACCTAAAACGTTCAAAACGCTCATAACGCTTAATACATGAATGACACAATAAGTTCAAAAACCGCAGCTGCCATTTTAAATGTGAATGAATCTACCATTAAAAGGTGGCGACAGCAATATTCTGAAATGTGTAAGAACTGCTGGCGCAGAAAATTTATTGAGGAGATCCGGAATTATGCTAACCGGCATCAAAATGGAAATTCCGGCCTTATTAAAAGCTTAACTCACTTGAATCAAAATCCAATCTTCAAACACAGAACTTTAAACCTTTCATAAGAAAAATTGAAAGAAATCGATTTCCGAGATACCAAAGCAGTTTATGATATACTCTTTTCACTTTTCTTAAAAAAATTAATCCCTTGAGTATATCTGATCAGATCATAAAAATCCTTCGAAAGTATTTCTGAAAAGTATAAAATGAAGAGCCTGGGATTGAAGATGAACACATTGCTTCCAAGACCGATTTCATTATCACAGTTTGAAAAACAATAATTCCTCAAAAATAATGATAAGAAAGTCTGCTGTCCCATGAGAATGAATTCTGGAATCGACTTCTTTTCTTAAAATATCAATGCTATTTCGGTTATGACTGCATCTTTCCGGGAGCAAATCTTCTAGAGAATTTAATAAGTTTAATAAGAGAATAACCGGAGATAGTCTGCATATCAAACCACCTCAGGATGAAAATAAGAATCCAGAAACAGTTTAAAAGCTTGAAGAGTTATCAAAGAAAAGAATTTTCTCTGTTCATCGGAGGAAGTAAATCAAATACAAACAGACTTTCAGGTGAAGTTTACCAGACAGTTAGAGGCAATGCTAAGAAAAATAAATAAAAGAATATGAAAAAAATAATGACGACGGGAGGCAGCGGGTTGGGCGGATTATCTGCAGCTAGACTTGCTTCAAAAGGTTATAGGTGAAAATAATTAAAAGCATTCAACTGCCGGAGGGGAGATTAAACAGGTTTAAAAGAACGGATATACTTTGATACAGGTCCTTCATTCATGCATGACTTATGAATTTGACAATTGTTCCATGACTGCAAACCGAGAATCCGGCGAAACCCAGGGAACTTGATCTATTATATGGAAGCACGGAAAAGTTTCTGACATCTGGAAAGACATAACAGCTTGCAGAAGTCTTTGGAGATTTGAACCGGATTTTAAACAAGCCAATACTACTTAGACCGCGCGGGAGATTTTTACTTGTAAGAAGAAGCTGGTTGTAAAAGAACTTCGTAACTTGGATTACCCGCGAAGATCTCATGCCTTTAAACATCTGCCTCCCTGAAAAACTGGGACATTAGGAAACATTTGAATCTGATAGTGAAAGTCATATTCTCACTTGTTATTTTTCCTTGGCTCAACTCCATTTAAGACTCCGTCAATTTATTCTCTTAATTTTACGAATTAGGCAGACGGATACCGGCATATAAATGGCGGTATGTACACAATTGTTGAAGAGTATTAACACCGCTGAAAAATTTGATGGCAAATACCTGCGTCGAATTCAAACGGAGTTTTAAATTCACCACAGATAGCAAAGGAAAGAATGAAATGACAGATTCTAATGTTTGATGCCATTCAGGTTTAATTTAAACAGAAAATTCAGCAGGTAAATGACAGAGTGTCTCTGGCTCCATCATCTGTATAGGGCTTATCACAATTATTTTCTTGGAGGCAATTTTGGATACACTTTCTTCAATCCATACATTTCTCCCCTTCTATGAATCGACTGCTCCTCCGAAAAAATATTTTATTTTGTGTCCCTTCAACGTTTGTATAGAAGACTAAACGACAAGAATAGATCCTAGTTATCGTGATCGAAAGAATTAACTGTGACATAAAAGCCATATTGAAGTAAAGGAAATTAATGGACCAGAATAAGTTAATCTATAACAGATCCGGACTCGGGCTGTCCGACATGCCGGTTGAGTTGACCATCAAATAAAGATGAGATCTTTCCGAATCTTTATTAGTAAGCCTCAACAATACCGGAATCCCCCGCCGACAATGGTATTAATCAGGTTCAAAACTTGTAACCGAGATGATAGATAGCTATAATCTTTATAAGCAGGTATCATTTGATATCAGCGGATTAGTTAAAAACTCAGTACTTCATTCAGTCTTGCAATAAAAGTATTTGACAGGGAGACATTACATCAGTACGGCCGTAAGACTCGCCGATTCAGACAGCTTTCGCATTTCAATAGAAGAATTGATGGATGAAATAAGGAATGTGTTACAAAGGCAGGGAGAAATAAAATTTCTGAATCCGTATTCATTTCCATCTTACTGTTGGGAAAATAAAATACCGCTTATCTTTATAATGATTTTCGACAGCATGGAAATGGATCTTACCAATGATCATTAGTGGTTATTCGGCAAATATTTACGGTTCTGCTGAAGCAGTCGGACTTTATGTGTGCTGAAGATATTCGTCATGAAGACGATAAGCTCTTTAATGAACTTTCGATTCTGCAAGAGCTGTTCAGCCAGAAAGTAAATTTTCCTGCGGGACATAAAAAGCTATATGAGGGGTGAGGAAGATATAGGCCTCCGAAATGGAGGTGAAGAAAATTCTGAACAAATCAGACAAGCAATACTGGAGGATGAAGTAGGGAAATTGAAGATAGCCGTTGGTCCGAATTAAGAGGCTCCACAATCCAAACTCGGGGTCTGGCTGGCGTATCTTTATTATCTTTTGCTTTGCGGACCATTAGAAATGCAGAATTGAAAAGCCGTGTCAAAGAGAGTGATATCCAATCTGTAAAAGATAGGAGTTCTGTACTCAGTGATCAGGCATGGGGTCATCAGGGGACTGAATGAATAATTACCACTTAATAATAAACTTCCCGCACCATACTTGTCCCTTTGGCACTGAGCTTTGAAAAGAAATTAAATCTACTTATATTTAATAACAATATAAGTTGTTGATTCCAAATGCTCTTGTATCTCACACGATAAGCTGCAACGTTTATTGCAGTTGGAGCAGAAATGGAATTTATATTTAAAGCAAAAATATGGTCATCTGATCAGCAAGAAATTTGATTTAAATTGCAATAAATCAAAAAGAAAAAAAACGTTCTTAATCATTGACGATACTATACTTGCCAAGCCGTTTAGCAAAGAACTTGAATTATTAACTTGGGTTTATTCACTAGCGATAAAAAATCTCTACTTGGCCTAAATGCAGTTTTGTAATCTGGACTGACGGTAACTCCGTTTCCCAATAGGTTTTCGCCTGTTGAATAAAGAGAACAAAAAATCCGCATTGATCTTGCCATGGATATTTTGAAAGAAGCTAAAACTTTTTATAAAGTAAATCCGAGTTATGTCTTAATGGATTCTTTTTATCCGGCTGCAAAATTACTAAAACAAATTCGTAAATTCAGATGGCACTGGATCTCAAAAATAAAATCAAACCGTCTGATAAATGGCGTACAAGTTAAGGACATCTTTAATTACAGATACGGAAGTAAAAGTGGTCATTTTATCAGAAAAAATTAGAGTTAAAGTTAAAGCCTGAAGCAAATGATAATTTCTGCACAGGCAACTAGTGATGTTGAGTTAGAGATTCTGATATTATTAGAAAAGTTGCTAAAAAGCGTCAAATAATTGAAGAATTCTTCAAATTTTAAAATCAGAACTTAGGATTGAAGGTTGTCCATCTACAGATCTAAGAAGTAGCTGAAGTCAATCACATCTATCTTGTTCTATTTGCGTTTTGTCAGCTTGAAGAATTTTAGAATCAAAAAAAAATTTTACTATTTACAAAAATTGGATTGGTTCTTTTTGATTGCATCATTCAAAAAACTTAAATTGGAATCTAGAAATAAGCTAATTCTGGTTTGCGTAACTTCAGTTATTAATTGTTAATTATTAATTAATATTTAACTTTCTTTCTAAGATTGAATTTTATAATACCTAAAACAACGTTCAAAACGCTCATAACGCTTAATACATGAATGACACAATAAGTTCAAAAACCGCAGCTGCCATTTTAAATGTGAATGAATCTACCATTAAAAGGTGGGCAGACAGCAATATTCTGAAATGTGTAAGAACTGCCGGGGGGCACAGAAAATTTACAATTGAGGAGATCCGGAATTATGCTAACCGGTATCAAAATGGAAATTCAGGCCTTACTCAAAAGCTTAACTCACTTGAATCAAAATCCAATCTTCAAGCACAGAACTTTAAACCTTTCATAAGAAAAATTGAAAGAAATCTGATTTCCGGAGATACCAAAGCAGTTTATGATATACTCTTTTCACTTTTCTTAAAAAAAATTCATCCTTCGATTATATCTGATCAGATAATAAAAAAATCCTTCGAAAGTATTTCTGAAAAGTATAAAATGAAGAGCCTGGGGATTGAAGATGAACACATTGCTTCCAATACCATGATTTCTGCATTATCACAGCTTGAAAAATCAATAATTCCTCAAAAAAATAATGATAAGAAAGTCGTCTGCTGTTCACTTGAAAATGAATTTCATGGAATCGGACTTCTTTGTCTTAAAATATCATTGCTATATTCAGGTTATGACTGCATCTTTCCGGGAGCAAATCTTCCTTTAGAGAATTTACTAAGTCTAATAAATGAGAATAAACCGGAGATAGTCTGTATATCAAATTCAACTCAGGATGAAAATAAGTTAATTCAGAAACAGTTTAAAAAGCTTGAAGAGTTATCAAAGAAAAAGAATTTTTCTCTGTTCATCGGAGGAAGTAGATCAAATACAAACAGACTTTCAGGTGAAGTTTACTGTGACAGTATAGAGGCAATGCTAAGAAAAATAAATAAAAGAATATGAAAAAAAATAATGACGTACTGGTTGTAGGCAGCGGATTGGGCGGATTATCTGCAGCTTTGAGACTTGCATCAAAAGGTTATAGTGTGAAAATAATTGAAAAGCATTCAACTGCCGGAGGGAGATTAAACAGGTTTACAAAGAACGGATATACTTTTGATACAGGTCCTTCATTCATGTGCATGACTTATGAATTTGACGAATTGTTCCGTGACTGCAAACTGGAGAATCCGCTGAAACCCAAGGAACTTGATCTATTATACAGGGTATTTTACGGAAGCAACGGAAAAGTTTATGACATCTGGAAAGACATGAACAAGCTTGCAGAAGTCTTTGCAGATATTGAACCGGATTTTTTAACAAAGCAAATACGTACTTAGACAGAGCAGGAGATTTTTACTTTGATACGGAGAAGCTGGTTGTAAAAAAGAATTTCCGTAACCTGCTGGATTACCTTCAGAAGATATCTCATGTACCTTTTAAACATCTGCCTTATCTGAAAAAAAATCTATGGACATTGCTTGAAGAAACATTTGAATCTGATGAAGTGAAAGTCATATTCTCACTTGTGTCATTTTTCCTTGGCTCAACTCCATTTAAGACTCCGTCAATTTATTCTCTTCTTAATTTTACTGAATTCAGGCATGACGGATATTGGCATATAAATGGCGGTATGTACACAATTGTTGAAGAGATATTAACACTGCTGAAAAAATTTGATGTTGAAATAATTTACAATACTGAAATAACCGGCGTCGCAAATTCAAACGGAGTTTTAAATTCACTCACAGATAGTAAAGGTAAAGAATGGAAAGCTGACAGATTCATAATCAATTCTGATGCTGCTTCATTCAGAGGTTTAATTTTAAACAGAAAAAAATTCAGCAGGGTTAAATTGGACAGGATGAAATGGTCTCTGGCTCCATTCACAATTTATCTCGGTGTAAATAAAAAGATTCCAAATCTGTATTATCACAATTATTTTCTTGGCAATAATTTTACGGAGTACGCGGGTACATTATTTACATCGGATACACTTCCTTCAAAACCTTACTACTACGTGAATATGCCTTCTTATTATGATGAATCAACTGCTCCTCCGGGATGCGAAAATATTTTCATTTTGTGTCCTTCACCGGATTTAAGATATAAAAAAGACTGGAACGACAAGAATGAGATCGCAGACAGCATTATCAGTGATATGTCTGAAAGAATTAACTGTGACATAAAAAGCCATATTGAAGTAAAGGAAATTTACTCTCCGGTAGACTGGCAGAATAAGTTCAATTTATATCAGGGATCCGGACTCGGGCTGTCTCATGACATGCTTCAGGTTGGAGCTTTCAGGCCATCAAATAAAGATGAGATCTTTCCGAATCTTTATTATGTCTGAGCTTCAACAATACCGGGAACCGGCCTGCCAATGGTATTAATCAGTTCAAAACTTGTAACCGAAAGGATGATAGATGAGCTATAATCTTTATAAGCAGGTATCATTTGATATCAGCGGATTAGTTACAAAAACTTACAGTACTTCATTCAGTCTTGCAATAAAAGTATTTGACAGGGAGACTAAGGAAGCGATTACATCAGTATACGGCTTCGTAAGACTCGCCGATGAAATTGCAGACAGCTTTCATGATTTCAATAAGAAGGAATTGATGGATGAAATAAGGAATGATGTTACAAAGGCAGGGAGAAATAAAATTTCCCTGAATCCCGTAATTCACAGTTTCCATCTTACTGTTGAAAAATATAAAATACCGCTATATCTTATTAATGATTTTCTTGACAGCATGGAAATGGATCTTACCAATGATCATTATGAAGGTGCTGATTATGACAAATATGTTTTACGGTTCTGCTGAAGCAGTCGGACTGATGTGCCTGAAGATATTCTGTCATGAAGACGATAAGCTCTTTAATGAACTTTCGGATTCTGCAAGAGCTTTGGGTTCAGCTTTTCAGAAAGTAAATTTCTGCGGGACATAAAAAGCGATATGAGTGAAAGAGGAAGGATATATCTCAGAAATGGAGGTAGTGAAAATTCTGTTAACAATCAGAATAAAGCAATACTGGAGGATGAAATAAAAGGGAATTCAAGACAGCTCTGTCCGAATTAAGAGGCTTCCTCACAATTCTAAACTCGGGGTCTATTCGGCGTATCTTTATTATCTTTTGCTTTTCAGGAAAATTAAGAAAATGCAAATTGAAAAGCTCATGTCAAAGAGAGTGCGGATATCCAATCTTACAAAGATAGGAGTTCTGTTTACTTCAGTGATCAGGCATAAGGTCATCAGGGTATTTGAATGAATAATACCTACTTAATAATAAACTTACTGATCATACTTGTCCCTCTGGCACTGAGCTTTGAAAAGAAAATTAAATTCACAAGAAATATCATTCCTGTATTAATTTCAATTCTTGCTACTTCTGCATTGTTCATCAGCTGGGACATTGATGCAACAAGAAGAGGTGACTGGAGTTTTAACCCGCAGTATGTAAACAGTTTTAAAATACTCGGTCTTCCTGTTGAAGAAATTCTATTTTTTATCACAGTTCCTTACTCTATACTTTTTGTGTATGAATGCATAAATTACTATTTGAAAAATAAAGACTTTAGTAATTACAGGATCATGCTTCTGATTTTTTCAATCATAATTTTTTCAGCAGGGATATTATTCATCGGGACTTATTATACTTCAACCGTATTGTTAATCGGCGGACTGATATTTGCCATGATCTTTTTTTTCGGTTCAAAAATATTACTCAGCAAAGCAGCATTAATTACATTATCAATTTCAATAATCCCTTTTCTGATAGTAAATTATATATTAACTTCATTGCCGGTTGTAATTTATAATCCGGACGCAATCACCGGAATAAGATTCACAACAATACCTGTTGAAGATTTTCTCTACTCATTATCGTTAATTCCAATGTGCCTGTTTGTATATGCATTTGCAAAGAAAGGCATTCACGAAAAATTACTGAAAAAATTAAGTGATCAAAGCAAAGCATAACATACCGGCAAGAGCGATTTACAATAAGTCGGTTTCATTATTGCTGAAGCATGAATTTAACAGGTTTGTGCTTTTAAATGAATTTCCGGGACGCGAAAGCAGCAGGGGACTTATCGTAACCCCAAATCATTTCAGCTGGTGGGACGGATTCTTTGCAGAGTATCTGATGAAAAGATTTACAAAAAGAATTCCTTACGTCATGATGCTTGAAAGGCAACTGAAAAAATACCGGTTCTTCAGATATGCAGGCGCTTTCTCCATTGAACCAACATCCCCGGCATCTGTACTGGAAAGTCTCGGATATTCAAAGGAAATTTTAAATTCAAAAGATAATTATTTAATATTTTATCCTCAGGGAGAAATTCAGTTTTATGAAACTGATCATGTAAGCTTAAAGAATGGTCTGGAACATCTTTCGCGTAAATCCGAATTTGATGTTCTAATTGTGTCGTTTAAAATATTTTATAACGAAAGCAAAAAGCCCTCTGTATGCTGCCGCTTCGGAGAAAGATTTTCTTCTGAACAATTAAAATCAGACTATGAATCATATAAGAGATCTTTCATTGAAAACATCCGTCTTACAGATTCTGATTTATTTTATAAAAAGGGCATTGACTTATTCACATTATGACATTACTTCTGATCACGGCAGCTTTGCCGGTGTATAATCTTATCGTTTCAGTATATAATTTATTTACATCTCAGAAGCTGAAAGAAGCAAATATCGGGAACAGGAATTCACTGGTTTCAATTTTAATTCCCGCGCGTAATGAAGAAAGCAACATTGGCAAAATCATTAAGTGCCTGCTTGCTCAGTCATATGAAAATACAGAGATCATAATACTTGATGACATGTCAAATGACAATACCTATTCTGTCTGCCGGAAATTTTCTGAAACAGATACAAGAGTAAGACCGGTCAAAGGAAAAGAGCTGCCATCGGGATGGCTTGGAAAAAACTGGGCTTGTTGTCAATTGTCTGAAATTGCTAAAGGCGATTACTTTCTTTTTATTGACGCAGATGTCAGGCTTGAAAGGAATGCAGTTGAGTCTTCATTGTATGAAATGATCAAATCAAAATCAGACGTACTTACAGTTTATCCTCTTCAGAAAATGATCACTGCAGGGGAGAAAATATGTGTCGGAGCTTTGAACTGGATAGTATATTCTTTTCTCCCTATTGCAAAAGTTTACAAAAGTAAAAGCAAATATATTACTGCAGGTGTCGGACAATATATGCTTTGGAAAAAAGATGTGTACATCAATTCAGGCGGACATCATTCAGTAAAAGATAAGATCGTTGAAGACATTGAGCTCGGAAAATATCTGAAAGGTAAAGGATACAGGATTAATCTTCTCAGAGGCGGGGAATTAATTTCATGCAGGATGTACGGCTCATTTCGTGAAGCTGTCAACGGATTTACAAAGAATGCATACCCGTCAACTAATGATTCTTCGGTATTGTTTTTTGCATCATTAATTGTATTATCAGTCTCATACCTGCTGCCTTTGATATTTATTAAGCATAGTATTTTTTATCTATTCCTGCTGATTCTGATTTTAATGCAAAGGCTGACTGTATCTTATATGTCAGGCGGTAACGCATTGTTTGAAATCATTATGTATCCGGTTCAGATAATAGTGATGCTTTATATTGGCATAAGATCATACGTAAATTTTAAAAACAAGAATCTTCAGTGGAAAGAAAGGAATCTTTAAACATAAAAAGCTCACTGGTGCTGTTTATATTTTTTATGGTAGGTGCTGCTGGATATTTTCTGAACGGACCGAATGAGCTCTTTGACGCATTGACTCCGTATGTTTTGCTTGGTACAGGAATTCTGACATTCGCAGCTTCAGATATTTATAAAGACAGGCATTTCATATACTGGTTTATCATAACTTATACAGTAATTTTAACAATTGAAATTATCGGAGCGGCAACAGGCTTAATATTCGGAAGTTATTATTACGGAAACGTTTTGGGTTTTAAAGTATTCGGAGTCCCTTTGATCATTGGATTTAACTGGCTTCTGATCATACTTTCATCATTTGCGCTTGCATCTGCGATTACAGTTAATAAATCATTACGGCTGATCATCTCTCCGGTTTTGGCAGTCATTATGGATCTGCTGATGGAGCCTGTTGCGGTAAAGCTTGGATTCTGGAACTGGGAAAACGATATTATACCATTTCAGAATTACGCTGCATGGTTTATAATTTCAATAGCGGTGACAGCATTTCTGATGTATTTAAATTTAAAGTTCAATAAATTCATTTGTATCAGTTATTATTTCTCACTGCTTATATTTTTCTTGATTCTAAATTTATCTTAAATATTTTTTAAAATGGGAATAGTCCTGGCAATTACAATTATTATTCTTTGGTCTTTACATCTTTTGTATTGTCTTACAAACGTAAGTGTATCTTTGAGTAATATATTTCTTTATTTGGGTGTAATTGTACAGGCGTATTTATATACAGGACTTTTCATAACAGCTCACGATTCAATGCACGGAAGCATTTCGAAGCGCAGTAAAGTAAATTATGTGATTGGATACATCTGCTCAATATTGTTTGCAGGCTTGTCATATAAGAAATTAAGGAAAAATCATTTCATGCATCATTCGTATCCCGGACTGACAAAGATCCTGACTATTGCAGTTACTCCGGCAACTTCTTCATATGGTGGGTGACTTTTTTGAAAAGATATATTTCTCTGACACAGATATTATTCATGGCGATAGTTTTTAATTTATTAAAACTGATCACCGGGGAAATATCGGTCTGGATATTTTTTGTGCTGCCGGTTATTCTGAGTACGTTTCAGCTTTTTTATTTCGGAACTTATCTTCCGCACCGGACACCTCATTCACATGAAATGCTTCCGCACAATTCACGCACACAGAAGAAAAATCATTTACTCGCAATGCTGTCATGCTACTTTTTCGGCTATCACTACGAACATCACGAATCCCCGAAGACATCATGGTGGAGACTTTATAAAAACAAGGTGTGAAGCGCGAGACGTAAGATGTGAGACGCGAGACGCGAGACGTGAAACGTGAGACGTGAAACGTATGAAGATCATATTTTGCTAACTATCAACTATCAACTATCAACTATCAACTATCAACTATTAACTGCTTCTTACTTTTTTACACAATGTTATAATTCTTATTTTATGTCATTCCGACAAATAAATTCAAATTATAAAAATGAAATTCTTATCAATGCTCTTATCCGCGGTTTTTGTAATTGCTATTATTACTTTAGTACAAAATTCTACTACCAGTCAAAATGATCTCTCGCATTTTTATGAAGACAACAATTACATAGATGGTGAAATTATTGTTGTGTTTAAAAATAATATTGATGCAAATTCCTTTATGGCAGAATATGATGACATAGGTTTAAGTTTAAAGGAAGTGCTTGTTCCTGAGATGAACATCTATCTGTTTCAATATGATAATACAAGAAGCCAGCCCGTTGATGCCCTGTTGTCTGTAATGAGAAATAGTAATGTATCGATTGCACAGTTCAATCACCGTTTCAGAGAACGTGTCGTTCCAAATGACACAAGATTCGCCGAGCAATGGGATAAGAACAACACAGGACAGAGCGGAGGTACGGTTGATGCTGACATTGATGCTCCTGAAGCCTGGAATATTTCAACAGGCGGTGTAACTGCATACGGAGATACAATTGTAGTTGCGATTGTTGACGGCGGTCAGCAGGTTACTCATACGGATCTTGACACCTGGAGAAACAGGGGAGAGACGGCAGGCAATGGAATAGATGATGACGGTAACGGTTACATTGATGACATAAACGGATGGAATGCAGGAAGTAATAATGGTACGATTCCTTCAAATCAGCACGGGACACACTGTGCAGGAATAGTCGGAGCAAAAGGGAACAATAGCCTTGGCGTTGCAGGAGTTAACTGGAAGGTCAAGACGATGCCCATTGTCTATGGCTCGGCTACAGAATCAAATGTGATCAAGGCATACGGTTATGCTTTAAAACAAAGAAAAATTTATAACCAGACTAACGGAGCTCAGGGTGCATTTGTTGTTTCGACAAATTCTTCATTCGGAATAGACTATGGCAGACCTGTTAATTATCCCTTATGGTGCGCATTTTATGATTCTCTTGGCAATGCAGGAATATTAAGCGCAGGTGCAGGACCCAATCTTAATATTAATATTGATACACAGGGTGATATACCTACTACTTGTCCGAGTAAATATATGATCGCAGTTACAAATACAACAAGAACTGATGCAAGGAACAGCGGCGCAGGATACGGTTCTATCAACATGGATCTCGGAGCTCCCGGTACAAGTATTTTGTCAACTGTTCCGACAAATAACTATGGTTCTCTGACAGGCACTTCAATGGCAACTCCGCAGGTAGCCGGAGCAATCGCTTTGCTTCACGCAGGAGCCCACAGCTATTATATGCAGCTTATGAAAAATGACCCGGACTCGGCAGCGGAGCTGTTTAAGCAATTTATATTATCTACAGTCGATACGATCCCTTCTATGAACGGTGTTACTGTTTCTAACGGTCGATTAAACCTTAGCAAATTACTTCTCAAAGCTAACACAGTAAATACAGCAGGTGTATTAAATCTGCATGCTCTCATTGAAGGGTTCTATGATGCTGTCTCCGATCAGATGGTTTCGGATACAGTGATGATCTATGTCAGATCAGGCAGTTCTCCTTATTCAATAATTGATTCATCGAAATCTGTCGTTGACATAAACTCTTTCGCGGCAGTTAATTTTTCAAACATATATAATTCAACTCCATACTATATTGTTTTAAAACACAGAAACTCCATAGAAACATGGAGCAGTTCAGCTCAGAACTTTGTATCAAATGCTCTTAATTATGACTTTACCAACGCCGGTAACAAAGCTTATGGCAGCAACATGAAACAGGTTGGTACAGCACCTGTAAAATTCGGTATTTACAGTGGTGATGTAAATCAAAACGGGAATGTAGATCTTAATGATGTACTGGAAGTTTATAATGCAGCAAATGATTTTTCATCAGGATACATTGTTTCAGATCTCACAGGAGACAATCTTGCTGACCTTGATGATTTATTGTTTGCTTACAATAATTCTGTTGCATTTGTAAATGTTGTAAAGCCGTAGTTTTATGTTGGTTGTTGAAATACCAATAAGACTCAAAGGCACAAAGGAATTTTTTTTAAAAATAATTTTTCGGTTCTATATGAAAAACTGTGGAATTGCTAACGATTTTTAACTAACAGCACCAGCGCATTCCCGCCACATGAGAATCAACACAGAGTCACAGAGACACAGAGGGAAATAGCAAGAATTAAAATCTCTGTGTCTCTGAGTCTCTGTGTTAAACAATGTTTTAGGTTTTGAAAAAAAGACTCAGAAAGCGTAAGCGAGACTTAGTGGCAAGAAAGGTTTTTCAAATCAAAGATTTACGACGGATGTGGAGTGAACATATTATAAAGAACATTTATAGTTCAGATTGAAATATATATTTTGAAATACAATTACTAAACAGCTTTTCCCCATACTAATGCAAACCAGTAAATCTTACGATCTCGTTGTAATAGGTTCCGGACCGGCAGGTGAGAAAGCGGCAGTCAAGGCTGCATATTTCGGAAAGAATGTTGCTCTGATAGAAAAATCCCCTGATTCAGGCGGAGCTGGCGTACAAACAGGCACACTTCCGTCAAAGACATTAAAAGAAACAGCTCTATATTTTTCCCGTGTATATGAAAAACAGATCTTTGAGCAGTCTGTTAATGTGTTACATAAAACCAAGCATGAACAGTTTACTTACAGACGTGACGTTGCAAGAAATGATATGCAGGAAGAGGTTGATAAGAATTTTATCAGGCATAAAGTTGATGTTTACAGGGGAACAGCGTCATTCGTCGATGATCACAATATTAAGATCAGCAGTGAAGAAGAAATCATTATCAGAGGAGAGAACATACTTATTGCGACGGGATCATATCCCGTAAATCCTCCCGATATTCCTTTCGACGGAAAGAGAATTCTTGATTCTGATACAATCCTGAAGATCAAGCGTTTTCCGAAATCACTTTGTGTCATTGGTGCGGGAGTAATTGGCTGTGAGTATGCAACAATATATGCAGCTATGGGTGTCAAGGTTTATCTTATTAATAACAGGGATAAGATCCTGCCCTTTCTTGATTCTGAAATTGCAGGTGCGCTTGTCACACAGATGAAAAAGCAGGGAATAGAGATTCTCTTCAATACTTCAATCATAAAATATGTTAAGCCAAAGAAAAAATCTGAAAACTTCCTGCTTACACTCAGAAACGGTGAAGCACTGGAGACGGACATGGTGCTTTATGCAGCGGGCAGAAACGGAAGCATTGCAGCACTGAACTGCGGAAATACGGGAATAGAAATCGGCGAGCGTGAAACAATTAAAGTTAATGAAAAATACAGAACAAACATTCCGCATATTTATGCTGTCGGTGATGTAATAGGATTTCCTGCACTTGCAAGTACAAGCATGGATCAGGGAAGAGTAGCAATTACACATATGTATGATACTAACGATCTTGATTCAGTGCATAAGGTGTTTCCTTACGGAATTTATACGGTACCTGAAATTTCGATGGTAGGGATAACTGAGGTGGAAGCGCAGGCAAAAGGCATTTCATAATACACGGCATAAGCAGGGTTTGCGACACAGCCCGCGGAAAGATACAGGGCTCGGCTGATGACGGATTTCTAAAACTGATATTTGAAAATGATACAAAGATAATTCTTGGCGTTCATATCATTGGAAGAATTGCAACAGAACTGATCCATTACGGAATGACTCTCGTTCAGGACCGAAAGACTCTTGACGATGTCATTGCAACTGTTTTCAACTATCCGACATTTCATGATCTTTACAAATACGCCGCCTATGACGGATTAGGTAACAGAAGCGGAAAGAATATTAAAAATCCGAAATCGTGAAACGTGAAGCTGATTTTCGCGGATAGTTTAACAAAATAATAGGGCAATTATTTTGTATTAAATTAGAAAAATATTTTTTACTTAGTGCTGTCCAAAATGTTTTTCAAAAATCAAATATTAATATTCAATCTGTTTTGATAGTATTTTTGCACAATATCGTGTCTTTCTAAACCAACCCATCTATTTAACAAATTAGTGATAATATTTTTAATTCGTGATCATTTCGTGAAATTCGTGGCAGGCTTTTGTTTATTTTGGACGATGAGTTTTTTACTTAGGTATTTAAAAGTTTTATTATTATGTCAAAAATCTGCTATTTCCGTTTAATCAGTGTTATCCGTGTTCCTTTTTTGTCATGTAAAATGTCCATGATCAATTTAAAAATAAAAATGCCGTTGTTTAACAGCACAACGGCATTATCAGATAAATGTTTAATAATTAAAAATTCAAAATCAGCTCACGCATCAAATCAATTCATTCAGGGAGTAATCTTAACCACAAAGCTATTAGCGTTGTTAAAAGTAATCAAAAGATCAGATAAGTCGGTAATATTATTACCGGTTACGTCAGTTGCTGAATATCCCGTCACAAAATTATTTGCATTATTGTAAACTAATATAACATCGTTGAGATTAATGCTTGCGTCCTGATTTACATCACCACTGTAAGTACACCACTTTCCGAATTTAAAAACCACATTATTTGCAAAAGCCTGTGAAGACCCTATAGTGAAATCATAATTTGTAGTAGTAAATGAAATTGCAACCGGATTTGCTGACCATGTTTCAATGCTGTTTCGGTGTTTAACAGCTATATAATAATTTCCTGATTGAGCGGAAAAATAGCAGGTACCTGAAAGACTAACAGAATCAATTAAAACTGAAGCACTATCCACAATGGAATATGGTGATAAATGTGAGCGTAAATAGATCAAAGAAATATCTTTCATATTTGATATGGCTGAGTTTGTCAGGTATCCTTCAGGAATAACTTTTAGATTAAGTGTTTTGACCGGTCCATCCAGTATAGGCTCCTACTGTAATCTCTCCGTATTGATAATTTGAATAATCCACAAAGTAATCGCCTCCAAGTAAAGTTACACCTCCATATCCTAATTCATTTGAAAGATCCTGATTAAGTTTTACTGAATCAACACTTAGATATCCTAAGCTATCAGGCTGCGGATCATTTAGGAATCTTAATTTTATTGAGCTGCCTGCACCTACTGTGTTTGTGAATTCACTCATAGCATACCAGCCATATTCATTAAGAAGAACAGTTTCCTCTGAAAGATGGAATATGTCTTTCCAGCAAATGCCACCTCTGCACAGACAGTAATGAGCTTCCCAAGTACATTTATGACGGCCAAATGGACTGCCTGCTGCTGTCTCTCCGTAATTTACAACTGCAACGGGAACTGAAATTTCCCCATATTGATAATTAGAATAATCCACAGGATAATTGCCCCCACGCAGAAGAACTTCTTTAAATCCAAGTGCATTTGAAATTTGATTGTTTAACAATGTATTAGAATCAACGGGAATATGTCCATTAATTGGCTGTGCATCATTAAAAAATCTGAAATGAATTTCTAAACCGGTTCCTGCAGGGTTGCTTATAATGCTTGCAGCACCCATCCCAAAATCAGTTTCACCTAAGTCATCTACACCTAATCTGTGCCAGCAAATTCCTCCGGGTAGAAGGCAATATCTGTTACCTCTTGGACCATGCTTCCCGAACGGACCCCAGACACTTACTTCATTTAATCCGACAAAATCAGCTGGAACAGTTACTTCTCCGTACTGAAGCATTGTTGTATCAACTAAATAATTTCCCTCATGCAAAATTATACTTTGAAAACCCAATGCATTTGCTATTCCTGAACTAATCGGAGTTATAGTATCAACAAGCAGATGTCCGTTGATTGGCTGAGGGTCATTGAAAAATTTGAAATTTATTCCAACAGCAATTCGGAAGTATTATATTCAACGCTTGTCCAGCCATTCCGTAATCCGGAAGTGGTGAAAATTCTGTACTTAAATTATGCCAGCAAATCATCCTTTGAATCAGACAATAATGTCCTTTATGATGACCGAAAGGACCCCATACATTTACTGTAAGACTTTGGCCTGACAAACCACTGCTAAATCCTGATTCGGAGTCAGCCTGATTATATTCAGGTTTATAAAAAACAGGTGAACCATTTGAATAATTATTAATACTTAATGCTGAGATGAAAATAAGTAATGCAAACAGAAGTTTATTGTTTTTCATATTGTTTTGTTTTAAAATTTTTTCACCAATGAGTTGTTTTAGTGAAATTAAAAAATTTTCTTTAATTCGGTAATAAAAATTTGCTGAAGTGTTTGACACAATTAAATTAAATTGCTTTTTTTAAAATCAGGTATTCTCCTTTTTTAAAGTTTTAAATGATGTTCTACTAATGCTAATTCAGATGTATGGAAAATGCTTAAAAGGGTTTACACTACCTTTTTTTAAAATCGTTATTTGGGGTAAATATATTGGGGACTGTAATAATCTTAGCAGGAAATACAGTGATTACACTGAGATTGGGGTTTTCCTAAAGTGCAAATTTAATTAATTAAAATATAATTAGCTAATTAGAAAATGATATTTAAGTGTTTGTCGCATTATTGCTGTACAAAACGTTTTTTAAAAATTTAAAATAGCACAAAATTTAATCTGTTTCGATATTATTCTTTGAATAATATTGAGTCTTTTTAAATCAAACTCCTGATCCATCTTTACATCCTAATTATGCTGTCCAAAATAAATTTATGTTAATATTATTTAAAAATTAGTGATAATATTTTTTAATTCGTGATCATTCGTGAAATTCGTGGCAAGCTTTTTCTTTTTTTTTGACAGATATGTTGTCGCATTGAGTCATAATTAATTCGTCAGTCGTAATCGGTAATAATTAATTAGTAATTAGTAATTAGTAATTAGTAATTAGTAATTAGTAATTAAGTGTTAACCCCTACACATAAAGTGTATAACCCTCTATTATAACTTCGGAGCATTCTCCATATTTTTGTATCAGTAAATTAAAACATACTAACTCATGACAAATCTAACGACTACAAGTTTTGCAATTCGAGACGACTTCCGAGCTTACATTTCAGAGTGACTCCGGCTTTGAGCCGGGGTCATCCTTTCTTTTAAAAAAAAAGTTATTTGACAGAGAAAATATTTATTAAACTAGAAACTTTGAAAAACACAACAGTCATCTCATAAGCTGAGTAAGTGTTAAAACGATTTACCGCAGAGTCACAGAAAACACAGAGTTACACACAGAGATCATTTATTCTATTTGAAGTTATTAAACATTGAAATATTCATAATTTTTCAATTATGCTATGTGCAGATATTCTTTCGTATAACCCGGGGGAAATTCCGTGTGCTACAGATATTCCGCCGGACAACTCAGGGGAACTTCCGGGACTTACAGACATTCCCTCATATAACCCGGGGGAAAGTCTGTGTACTACAGATATTTCCCGGACAACTCAGGGGAACTTCTGAGTCTTATAGACATTCCCTCGTATAACCCGGGGGAAAGTCTGCGTACTACAGATATTTCCCCGGACAACTCAGGGGAACTTCCGGGACTTATAGACATTCCCTCGTATAACCCGGGGGAAAGTCTGTGTACTACAGATATTCCCCCGGACAACTCAGGGAAACTTCTGAGTCTTACAGACATTCCCTCGCATAACCCGGGGGAAAGTCTGTGTACTACAGATATTTCCCCGGACAACTCAGGGGAACTTCTGAGTCTTACAGACATTCCCTCGTATAACCCGGGGGAACTTCTGCGTCTTACAAATATTTCTCCGTATAACCACGGGAAACAACTGCATCATAAAGATATTCCCTCGTGTAGTCTGAGGGAACTTCTGCATCCTACAGATATTCCTCGTCATCATTCGGGAAATTTCTTAGATATAAAATATTTTAAAGAGCAACTCAGGAAACTTCTGTGTCTAACAGATATTTCCGTGTTCAACTCACAGGTACTTCTGAAAAATAATTTTAAACCCCCGAGCAAACTCAGGAAATTTCAGTGTTATAAAAATTTTCCCCTGTGTAGTCCAAAAGCAACACGTTCCGTAATTTATAATTTTCCTTTTTTATGAACAACAATGTTTTATCTCTCAAAGATTATACTGATGTTCACACATATATCAGTGGTTAATAATTAACTCAGTTGACTGATTTAAAATTGGAAGTAAAAGACAGCCACGAATTTCACTAATTAGCGCGAATTAACAAAAATGAATTTATTAAACCCAAATTGTTCAATAGAAATTTAAAAAGTATTTAAACGCAAAGTACACAAAGTACTTACGCCCGCCTGTAAGTGTATTATTTGTATAAGTAAATATCGGGCAGCAAAGTTAGCTAAGAATTTTTCCTGACAAATTAATTTTCACTAAAATCTTTTGTGTCCTTCGTGCCGTAGTGATAAAAAAATTTCTAATGAAAAATCCGGTTAAAATAATTAGTGCAAATTCGTGTAATTCGTGGCAAAAAAGAGATTCCGGGATAAAAGCAGTCAACTTGTGCAATTAAATAATTTTGATGCATCAGGAAAATGTTAAAGCTTTTGATTAGAGGAAATCTGTGTTATCTGTGAGAGATAATTATATAAATTCATAAATACAGAACTTACAATAAGGCTAAGGATTTAATAATATTTATTATTATCTCAAATCATCCTGAACGCTGATGTCAAACTTAATATTCTTTCTTAAAAATATATTTAGAATTTAACAATTGAGATTCATATATTACAAAAATTAATATTACACTTACTTATGAAAAAGTTCTCGCAATAGACGGAGGCGGAATACGCGGAATGCTTCCCGCAAGACTTCTTCATGAAATAGAAAAGACAGTTAAGAAGCCTGTATCGGAAATATTTGACCTAATTGCCGGCACATCTACGGGGGGAATTCTTGCTTTGTGCCTGAGCATGCCTGATAAAAACGGCAAGCCGAAATACAAAGCTCTTGATGTTTTAAAGCTTTATGAAGATGAAGGGAAAAAGATTTTTAATAAGTCAGCGTGGAAAACCACCATATCGCTGGGAAATTTAATAGATGCGAAGTTTCCCATTTTCGGCATAGAAGAGGTTCTGGATAATTATCTCGGACAGGCTAAATTATCCGAAGCTCTTACAAGCATTATCATACCAAGTTATGAAATAGAACAGCGTATGCCTTTCTTTTTCAAATCACGAAAAGCAAAAGAGAATCCTGATTATGATTTTAAGATGAAGGATGTCGCACGCGCTACAAGCGCAGCTCCGACATACTTTCAATCTTTAAAATTAAAAGTTACTCCTCCTGTTGATTATTTTGCACTGATTGACGGTGGGGTTTTTGCAAATAATCCTGCCATGTGCGCTTATTCTGAAGCTAAAAAAGTTTTCGGGAATGACGAAGAAATTATTCTTGTATCAATTGGAACAGGTCAGCTTACAAGGCAGATAACATATGATGAATCGAAAGACTGGGGTGTACTCGAATGGGCGAGACCTTTGCTTAGTGTTGTCTTTGACGGGGTCAGCGCAACGGTAGATTATCAGCTTAAACAATTACTAAGTGACGACACTAATTTAAAAATTATTTCAGATTTCAGACTTCTCTGGATATTGGAAGCGACAACATGGATGATGTAACTGCTACAAATCTCCGGGCTTTGAAAATAAAAGGGGAAGATATGATAAATCAGAATCAGGAGATGCTCGCAAAATTATGTAAGATGCTTGTGTAGTTCTTTAGGCTGTCCAAACAGTAAAACTTGTAGTACCAGGTCCTCTTTAAACTAAAAATTAAAACTCATTCCTATGCCTCCCATTATTAACATTAAAGGTTACACAGCAAAGGATCCGCTGGATAAAGCTCCGGTACTGATGCAGTATTTGTTAATGATGATCGTGACAATGATAGCTTCGGTAGTACTTGTATATGCTATCACGGATGTATTCAAACTTCTTGAATTCAGGACTTTCGGAGTGAAAGTAATGGAAGTGATTGTGTTTACCTTTATAGCTGCGCCTCTGATCGTGATGTTAAGAAAATCAAGCTCGCTTGTTTTAATGCTTGTCATTTTTTTACCGCTGTTTATTTTTGATATTTACCTGCAGGCAAATGTGAGAGACAAAGGTGCAGTAGCTTTATGGAGTTATCTGCCCGAAACTTTCATTGACGATGTAAAAATACTTCCCCTCAGATTTCTGATGACATTGTCTTTTGATGCTTTGATCTTCGGACCATTGTGCATTTGGATCACAAGAATACTTGCATTGATCATTTACAAAAACAGGAAAGCACCCGAACAACCGTCTAATGAACAGTATAATAATTTATTTAAAGATGAATGGTCGGCAGAAAAAACAGACAAGCCAAAGCGCGATCCGGGTTTCTGGATATTAAGGATGCTTGGATTTTCTTATTTAGCGTACCTTTCCGTTCTGATAATCGGAATTCTAGGACATACACCGTGGCCGCCTGAGATTGGTGATCTTATAAAAATGACCTATGATAACCCGGCGCTTGCAATCAATACCTATAGTAAAATCGGTATGATGATACTGTTTACTTTCATCGGGGCTTACAACATAAATGTAAGATATTATTGCTGCTGGGGACTGATAGTTGGTCATCTTGTTTCGACTCTGAGTTCTTTAGGTTTTTATTTTTTCGCAGAGAATGTTCCGGGTATAAAAAATTTTCTGCTTACCTCTGCGATAGTTGACGGTGTAATAATAGTTTTATTTATTTTTATTTTAATAAAATCTAAAAAATATACATTTGAATTAAATCCTGAAAAGGTCTCACAAAATTTTTCTCTGTCCCTGCTCAGCTGTCGAAAATTACTTATATACTGGTTGCAGTGGTTTCGCTTTTGCTGACAGGTGTCGCTTTGTACTGCAGACTTTTTACGGACGGTCAATCAGGTCTCGGCGCAGTTTACTGTTATCCTGACCCCTCATTCGGCAATACACTTACTCTTTACGTTACGGTAGCATTTGTATCTTTTATGCTGGCAGTCAGCGAAAGACTTCGGCACTATCTTTTCAGTGTTTTGGTACTTCCTTTTTCGGTAGGAGCGGTTGCAGCTGTTGCAATATTTATTATTAAGGATGTTTTTTCTGAGATTGCAATTCAGACAAGGTCATGAGCACCGGCATTGGTTGACTGGTATTTTGTTGTCTTCATTGTATTTAATGTTTTAGTGTTTGCGCTCTTGATCGCTGTGAGAAAAATGTCATTCGACATAGACTATTCAGTTTCTTCGATCAATCCTTCCGGCGCAAAGAACATCATGGCTCTTGCCGACGCTTTCTACGGAGGCGATTCAAAAAAGCACGCTTCGATATTGATTTCAATTGATCAGTACATAGGCGGTATCAGAGGGAGAAAGAGGGGACTGCTGAATTTTCCTTTCTGGCTGATAGAGGAAATATTGAGTTTTAAGTTTGGCCTGCATCCGAATTTTTCTTCAATGAGCCGTGAGGAGCGGAGATGGTTTTTGAAAAAGTATCTATTGCGTTCTCCGGCTGAGTGCAGAAAGTCTTTCGTTCCCATGCTTGCTGAATTCGGATTTCAGATCGGGCTTGCGGAAAATGCAATGATAATGTTTGCTAATTATTCCAATCTGAATACAAGGAAAGAGATCGGTTATATTCCGCTGAATGCGCGTGACAGATTTCAGGGCAGCACGCCTTTATCCGGAGCGCCGTTTAATGAGCCGGCTCATCTTCCGAAAGATCCTGATGATGCTTTGAATGACAGACCTGTTTCACCGGCTTCTGAAAAACCATTTGTTGCGCCGAGAGTTTCAACTCAGATAAATGAACCGGAAATACCTGATGAAGCTGACTATGTAATTCTCGGCTCCGGTGCAGGAGGTTCGGTAATGAGCTACAGGCTTGCCTGCGAAGTAAAAGATCCGTCAAAAATTTTAGTAGTGGAAAGAGGCAACCGTTATCAGCCGATACAGGATTTTAATGACTATGAAATGGAAATGATGAGAAAGCTTTATAAAGAAGGCGGCCTTCAGCAGACAAAGAAATTTACAATGTCCGTACTGCAGGGAGAATGTGTCGGTGGAACGACTGTGATGAATAATGCCATCTGTATTGAAATGGCTGATGAGATCAGAAATAAATGGCAGAATGAATATGACATTGATCTTTCTGCTTTAGACAGTGAATATAAAAAAATAGCTGATGAAATTGAAATAAAAGAATTAGGAGAAAGCGGAATAAATAAGATTGTAAGTGAAAAATTTAAAAAAGGAGTTGAAGGATTTAACTCAAGCTCATATGAAAAGCTAAAAACCATTTATCCGCTAAAAGCAAATTACAGAAATATTATTGGGGATGAGAACTGGAATCTCGGCAATAAGAGACTGACAAAACGAACAATGCTTGAGACCTATCTGCCGTGGAGCGAAGCAAGAGGAGTAAAAATAATTTCGAATACGACCGGAATGAAATTCTTTGCTGACGGGAAAAAGGCTAATACAGTTTTGCTGAGAATGGATAACGGTGACATGAAGAAGGTTAAAGTTAATAAAGCAATAATAGTTGCGGGAGGCGTGATCTCGAGCAGTCATTTCCTGATGCGCAGCGGACTTACAGGCAATGTCGGAAACTCAATGAGCTGCAACTTTGCTTTCCCGGTTGCATTTCAGTATGAGGATAAAATTAACGCATTCGACGGAAATCAGATCACACTCGGAGCGCTTGACGAAAAGAACCGCGCTATCTTTGAAACATATTTTAATCCTCCGGCTTCTTTTGCGCTTGCATCCGTTCCGTTTTATTTCAGCAGAAGGGAAGAGATGATGAAGAATTATAATAAGCTGTTGAATATCGGAGCGCTTGTCGGCTCGGAGCCTAACGGCATCATTCAAAAGAAGACGGATATAATAAACGGACAGGCATTTGCCTGGGAGCTTGATGACATTGACAGGGACAACATCAGATATGCGCTGACAACTTTATTAAAGCTCGGATATTACTCGGGAGCGAAGAAAGGAATTTTAGCAATGAAACCGGGAATTGAAATTGATCTGAGTATTGAAAATATAAGCAAGTTTGAAAAGAGTCTTAACGACTACCCTTTAAGAATGGATGATCTTTTAATAGGAACCGCTCATCCTCAGGGAGGAAACATACTGATTGGTGATAAATCAAAACATAAGAGCATGAGAGTTTTAAATTCTAAATATCAGGTAGAAGGATTTGATAATGTTTACGTTGCCGATGCATCCGTATTTCCGGAAAGCATGAGACTGAATCCACAATGGACAATCATGGCAATGAGTTCGATGGCATCAAAAAAAATACTGGAGAATTCTTAATGGAAGAAAATAAAAAAGAAGATGTAAAACTCGAAGTCGGAGAGGTGAAGGAAGTCGTCAAAAGAGACAAAGAAGATTACCTCGAACTTACAAGAAGCGAAGCGCAGAATCATTACAGGACTGAGGATACCAAAGCTGAAGTAAAAGTAGTAAGAGAGCAGACAGCTGCAAATAAGATCTCAAATTTTTTTGATTCAAAGTGGTTCTCTTTTTTTCATCATTACATCAAAAGCCGTTTCGGACCAAAGCATAAGTTTCAGAATTACCTTTCGGAAGTCAGTGATAACGGGATATACAAACTGGAAAAATCATCTACGCAAAGCAAACCGGGGATTGATATAGCTTTAGTTTCAGACTGGGCAACTGATACAAGTGAGTCGGACAGGATAGGCGTGCTGATAGAAAACAGAGGCCGGATTATTCTATACATCTGGGTGATACTTATTTTGTCGGTATAAAAGACGAGATGGCGGCAAACTTTTTCTGACCGCTGTTCATGGTACAGAGGAAAGTCAGGAAGCTTTTCATTAATGGGAAATCACGAAATGTATTCGCGCGGGATCTCATACTTCAGGGATCTGTTGCCGACACTCGGCATTTATTCAAAAGAGCAGAAGAAATATCTCGGACAGAAAGCAAGCTACTTTTGTCTGGAGAATGAACACTGGAGGATCATATCGCTTGATACGGGTTACGAGTCAGTCGGCATTCCGCTAATAGAATATATTTTCAAGCCGAAATGCGGATTTCCTGATGACATTATGAAATGGCTGACTGATACTTTAAATTTAAAAAATGATAAGAGGGGACTGGTTTTATGACACACCATCAGTATTGCTCGGCATTTGAAGAAGAGTACAGTAAACCTGCTGAACAGCTCGCATCAGTTATTGGTGAAGATCGAGAAGTTCTGTGGTACTGGGGACACGAGCACCGTCTTGCTGTTTACGGAAAATTCAAAAGAGATAAAGGGATCACTGCTTACGGAAGATGCATTGGTCACGGCGGAATGCCTGTTGAGTTTAAGGCAAAATTGAAACCTGAAAAAGTGAAGGAATGCAGTCTGATACTTCATGATGCGAGAAAGAACATTGAAATTAAGGATGTTGAGATTGGATATAACGGATATGTAATGATGAATATAAACGGAACGGAACTGAAGGCAGAGTATTATGATATCCGTGATGAACTGCTGCTGACTGAAAAATGGAAAGCCGACGGAACAGGAAATATAAAGCTAAACAGTTTAGATATTATTTCAAAAGAGTTAAGTGTCAGTAAAGAGAATTTGAATAAGCCTGTATAATGCAACTAAAACGTTTTGAATTTTATACAAAACATTTCATATAAACCACCTTGTTCTTCCCTTGAAAAGAATGTGTACTAAACTTTCTATTTATATTTAACGCAGAGACACAGAGGCACAGAGACTAAATATAGTCTATATTCCTTTGTGCCTCTGTGTTGAGTTCTTTAGTTTTGATACAGATTCGAAAAAGGGGAAGAATTTTATTTATTTCAACAGGATCATCCTCTTCACTTCACTGAAATCACCTGCTTCTAATTTATAAAAATAAACACCGCTGGATAGTTGATAATTGACAGTTGATAATTGATAATTATATGTTCCGCTGTTTTGGTTTTCATTAACCAATGTTGCAATTTCATTTCCAAGCACATCATATACTTTCAATGTTACTAATCCATTTTCGATTAACGAATAACGAATAACGGTGCTTGGATTGAACGGGTTCGGATAATTCTGATAAAGCCGGTAGTCATCGGCTGTCAGACTTGTCTGACTTATAACTCCTGTCGCGCCTGAAGTTAATTCCTTTACTGAGCCGGGTATGGTAAAGGATACCGGAAAGCCTAATGATGTAAGATCAACGCTGATCGAAGGCCTGCATTCTTTTACAACCCAGACATTTTCGGCTATGTAGGATGTGTCAGGCTGAGTGACGATTGGTATGTAGATAAACGGCGGCAGCAGTCCGTAACTCAATGCGAAAGTAAGCAAAAACTTTTTTGCTAAATAATTTCCATTAACTGTAGAGACAGTCTGATCATTTAATCTTCTTCCTGTTAATGACAATCGTAAGGGTAATGTAAGTGTATCAAATGTAATTGTAGTGTCTCTGGTAAAAATTGTATAGTTTGAATTTACAGCTTGTGCAAACCTGTATGTGCTGTACCAGTCCTCGAATGATCTCAGAAAATTTACAAAAGCAAGCGAATCAATAATTGGGATTGAACCTATGAAGCTTAATAAATTTAAGTAATAATATCCGTTAGTTGACTGAAAATTAAAATAGCTTGTGTCCGTAAACGGAAGATTTTGATTTATACTTGTTAAACCAGTCTTAGACAGAACAAGACTCGCAGGGAGTCCGTTATAATCTTGATTTACTGCAAATGAATCAATCTGAAAAGTTGCATCAGACGGGACGGGATTATTCAGAGAATCAAGAGGAGTATTTTTATAAAACCATCTGTAACCCGGAGCTGAAGGAAAAAAGGTGGAGGCGTTTTGTGAATAACTTAAACCGGAAAAAAGAACAATGAACAGAATCGAGAAAAGTTTTTTCATTATGTAATGTAAAATTATTTGGTTAATCGAAATTAAAAATATTGGTTTTATAAAACAAACTCAAAATTAATCTGTCATTGGTACCACCACGAACCTTGTTTTACCACTGAGGCACAGAGAACACGGAGATACACGGAGATTTATTATTTTTGTATCAGTTGATTCAAGTTTAGCTATTTGCTTTTCTATGTCTATCATTCTGCAATTGAGATTATATTATTTCACTGTAAGGACGGTTGATGCGGATGTTGTTTAAGTGCAAAAACATTCATATAATTCTATTTAAAAATTAATAATAATATTTTTTAATTCGTGATCATTCGTGAAATTCGTGGCAAAGCTTTTTCTTTATTTTGGACGGATGTGAAAATGTACCGGGCAACTTTAATCTTTTACATATGAATTTATAATGATAATTCATATTATTGCACTTCAATAAAAAAAAATGCAGATAGGAGATTATAAACTTAAGTCGGTTCAAACAGGACTGTTCAAGCTTGACGGTGGAGCTATGTTCGGTGTAGTGCCGAAAAACTTATGGCAGAAGACAAACCCGGCAGATGAACAGAACAGGATTGACATGTGCACCCGTGCTTTACTGATGGATAGCGGAAAGAGAAAAATTCTGGTCGATACGGGAATCGGATACAAACTTTCGGAGAAGGTAAATAAAATTTATGATGTTGATTTCTCTGAGTTTACGCTTGAGAAAGGACTCGAAAACCTGAACCTAAAGAAGGACGACATTACTGACGTGATACTGACACATCTTCACTTTGATCACACAGGAGGAAGTACTTTTTATGATGAGAACAGAAATCTGAAACCGTCATTTCCAAATGCAGTTTATCATGTTCAGAAGAAACAATATGAGTGGGCACTGAATCCA
Organism: Ignavibacteria bacterium; assembly: GCA_016710985.1. Lineage (GTDB taxonomy): Bacteria > Bacteroidota > Ignavibacteria > Tepidaquicellales > Tepidaquicellaceae > JAGPCH01. The sequence continues at coordinate 135,309 of JADJTX010000008.1, read as the reverse complement.
ACAGAGAGAGACCGTGCAAGTTTTTTTCCTGTTAACTATAAGCCTCTTGAAGATAATAAAGTACTGAATCTGATAGATGGTGAAATTAAGTTTGATGATTTTATTTCTTTACATACCGTAAACGGTCATACAAGCAATATGCAGTTAATAAAGATCTCCGACGAAAAGAATACGGTTTTTTATGCTGCTGATCTTGTTCCTACCGCAGGGCATGTACCCGCGCCATATGTAATGGGCTATGATCTGTTTCCTCTGACAACATTAGAAGAGAAGCATAAATATCTCAAAGAGATATCAGATAACAACTGGACAATATTTTTTGAACACGATCCGCACAATGAATGCGCGAAAATAGGATTGAACGAGAAGGGATATTTTGTAAAGGAAAGATTTAATTTAAACTGAATCACAAAAATCATTCATGTCACCTCTATTTATAATTGTTTTTATTCTTCTTTATTTCTCAATACTGCTTACAATCTCATGGTATACAGGACGGAATGCTACCAGTCAGTCTTATTATCTTGGAAATAAACAGTCTCCCTGGTTTCTTGTTGCATTCGGATTGATTGGGGATTCACTGTCGGGGGTTACATTCATATCAATTCCGGGCGCTGTTGCTAAGGATCAGTTTTCGTATATGCAGATCGTACTGGGATATCTTGTAGGTTACTTTGTGATTGCAAGAGTTCTGCTGCCTCTGTATTACAGACTGAACCTGACTTCAATTTATTCTTATTTAGGTCAGAGATTAGGAGTGTCGTCTGAAAAAACCGGTTCATTTTTCTTTCTTCTTTCAAGGTTAATTGGTGCAGCTTTCAGACTGTACATTTCAGCGGCAGTTCTTCAGATCTTTATATTTGATCAATGGAATATACCGTTTGCTGTTACTTCTACAATTGTGATCGGGCTGATACTGCTGTATACATATCGCGGAGGGATAAAAACTTTAGTATGGACTGACTCGGTCCAGTCTTTGTTCTTGCTGACCGGTGTAATTTTTTCCATTATTGTGATCATCAATACATTGGATTTAGGTCTCACTGATATTTTTTCAACAATAAGAGATTCAAAATATTCACAGGTATTCTTCTGGGACTGGCAGGAAAAGAATTTCTTCTTTAAGCAGTTTCTCAGCGGAGTTTTTATAGCAATAGTGATGACAGGACTTGATCAGAACATGATGCAGAAAAATTTAAGCTGCAAGTCTTTGCCTGATGCACAGAAAAACATATATGTTTACAGTTCTATTTCTATCATAGTGAATTTGTTTTTCGTAGTGCTTGGCGCATTACTTTACATTTATGCTGATGCAAAAGGAATTGGAATACCTGCTAAGACAGATGAGCTGTTCCCGCTTCTTGCATTGAACCATCTCGGATCATTTGCTGCGGTTGTTTTCATATTGGGAATTACTGCTGCAACCTTTTCAAGTGCGGATTCGGTACTGACGACTCTCACAACCTCCTTCTGCATAGATTTTCTTAAAGTGAACAGTAACAAGGAAAGCGTTAAAGAGAAAAGGACAAGGCATATTGTTCACATTTCTTTTGCGGTATTGCTGCTGCTCATAATCATTGCGTTCAGAGAAATAAATAATGACGCGGTGATCAATACTGTATTCAAAGTGGCCGGATATACCTATGGTCCGTTGCTTGGCTTATTCGCATTCGGACTTTATACTAAGCTTCCCGTGAAAGACAAATTTGTTCCTGTAGTATGTTTGATTGCTCCGGTTTTATCTTATTTGCTTGATTCAAATTCCGTTAAATGGCTTAACGGATATAAATTCGGATTTGAAATATTGTTGCTGAACGGTCTCATTACTTTCATCGGGTTATGGTTAATTAAAAGAGAATCTGAAAAAGGAAATGAAACAATAAGTACGGTCAGAATTGAACCGGCAGTAAAGTGAATTAAATATTCATCCGGATCCTGTAATCACTGTTATCATCATTTAATTTAAAGTTCAAATCCACATCCTTACCAAAATAGAAAAAAAAGCCTGCCACGGATATCACGAAATGCTCACGAATTAAAAAATATTGTAACTAAATTATAAATAGAATTTAAATATATTTATTTGGACAGGAGTGGTTCAAATTAAATTCGCTTATCCCAAAAGTTATTTTATTTTCAGATAAATTTTACTAAGTTAGCAAAACAAAAATCATTTCTTAACAAAATACTAAAGGGAACAATAAAATGAAAAAATTAAATCTGCTTCTAATCGTATTCCTGTTTATTCTGTCCGGCAAAATATTTGCGCAGAGTATGACTCCTCCGCCTCCGTTTGAATCACCGCTCTTTAATTCCATGACAGGTACATGGGTATCAGAGCCGTATCAGATGATGGGATCAACAATGACTGATGAAGTGAATATGAAAATGGTATTTAACAGTCAATTCATGGAAGCTGATATCAGAGGTGTTGCTACAAGCGGTTTTATTTACGAAGGAATGGTGATAATATCGCCTTCGAAAGACGGAACACTTACAGGATGGGCATATGATGTGTTCGGAAAAGACGGTATCACAACTTATACCGGCACATGGCAGGATAAAATGATCTATTTGTACGGAAAGTCAGCCTGGGGGACAGAATCAAGAGTCATAAATGTTAACGGAGATGTAATGATTCATAACGTAATATATAAAATGGTAGATGATAATGGTAAAGCAATTCCTGAAACAACTCTCGCAATTACTTTTAACAAAAAAAATAACTGATCTTATAGATTAATTTACATCTGTCAGGAGAAGGAATATTTGATTATTCCGGATAGCATAATTTGTTCTCGCACAGATCACACAGATGTTCACAGATTTAATCTGTCAAAGTCTGTGTAATCTGTGAGAATATTTTCGTTACAGTATTAAATATCTTCCCGTTAACTAAAGTTATTTTATTTTCAGTTTAATTTTGCTAAGTTTACAAACCTAATCCAACCAAACAATTATTCATTAATCAAAAAAGGGAATCAAAATGAAAAAGCTAAAACTTCTTTTAATCGTTTTCACGGTATTTTTTTCTGCAAACTTATTTGCACAGGATATGATGCCTCCAAAGCCAATTTCTTCACCTGTTCTGGAGTCAATGGCAGGCACCTGGGTTTCTAATCCTTATGAAATGATGGGCTCTACAATGACTGATGAATGTACACAAAGCATGGTACTCAACGGTCAGTTCCTGAAGATTGATGTAAAAGCCAAATCGTCTGCTGGTTTTGTTTATGAAGCCATTATTATGATGGCGCCTAGCGCCGACGGCACAATCACAGGATGGTCCTACGATATATTCGGGAAAAATGCAATTACAACTTACACAGGTACCTGGGCAGACAATGCAGTTTATCTTGCAGGCACAAGCAGCTGGGGTTCGGAAATAAGAAACATTAAAATGCAGGATGGTGTGATGATTCAAAATGTTTCATTTAAAATGAAGGATGCTAATGGTAAAGAAATGCCCGAACAGGTAGCTTCAATAATATACAATAAAAAATAAAAAACTGTAACAGTAACATTAAGGCTTTAAAGTCTATTTACGTTCTATGAATGTAAATGGACTTTTTTTATATAAGTGCGTTTGTTGATTTATTGTTCAATATAAATTTGACAGTTCATTGACTAAATTATGTTATGATTAATCAATATGTGAACATTGCAATAAACTTACCGCTTGATACATTATTTACTTACCGTGTCCCGCATTACTTAATAGATTCAGCTGAAACCGGTAAAAGGGTTCTCGTGAACTTCGGAAAAAGAGCACTGACAGGAATAATAGTTGATGTCACAGATCATACATCACTGAAAAAAGTCAGTGAAATAAAATCTATATTGGACGAAACCCGGATAATTTCGGATGAACTGATACGGTTTTGCCGGTGGGTTTCAGAGTATTATCTCGCGCCGATTGGGGAGGTGCTGTTTTCAGCGATTCCGCGAAAATTTAACATTAAATCTGAAGTCTATTATTTTATTAAGGAAGGTTACAAAGATAAACTGGACAGCATTAAATCCGATGATGAAATACTTGTTGAAATAATCCGGATATTTGAAAAGAATCTGAATACAGGATTCACGAAGAAACAAATTGAAAAGAAGTTAAAGTACAATGATCTTTCTAAATTTCTGAACAAACTATACGAATCCGGCATTATTTCATCTGAAAATTATTACTCAAAGCCAACACCTGAAAAGATCATCAAAATAGTTTCAAAAAACTTTAATTATACGGATATATCTCTTTTAATTAAAGAACTTAAACTAAAATCTCAAAAGCAGATTCTTTTCTTAACGAAACTAAGTGAGACAGAAAAATTTGATCTGAATCAGCTTTGTAAGGAATTAAACATCTCTTCATCTGCAGTAAATTCATTACTCAAAAAAAACTTAATTAAAATTACTGAAGTAAGAAAGCACAGGGATTCAGAAGAAATATATTCCGAAGACTTTAAGGAAATTAATTTAAATAGTGATCAATTAAATGCTTTAAGCAGACTGAATGAAAGTATCAGGGAAAACATATTTAAGGCTTACCTTTTATATGGTATCACAGGCAGCGGTAAAACCGAGGTTTACATTAACGCAATTAAAACTTCACTTGAGCAGGGTAAGACTGCAATTGTATTAGTTCCTGAAATTTCTCTCACACCGCAGTTAATTCACAGATTTAAAAAGGTGTTTGGAAAGATAGTCGGAGTGATTCATAGCAAATTATCCGATGGTGAAAAGCTGGATACTTACGACAGAATATTGAACGGAACATTTAAAATAATAATCGGAGCAAGATCTGCATTATTTGCGCCGGTTAAAAATATCGGGATAATAATAGTTGATGAAGAGCATGACACATCCTACAAGCAGGAAAACTCGCCAAGATATAACGGCAGGGACGCAGCCATATACAGGGCAATGCTGAATAATGCAGTTGTAGTTTTAGGTTCAGCGACGCCATCAATTGAATCGTACTATAATACTGATACAGGGAAATATGAATTAATATCATTACCATCCAGAGTTATGAATGTAAATTTACCTGAAATCAGAATAATTGATCTTTTAAAGAGAGAAAAATCAGAAGCAGATGAAGACAAAAAGGATTTCTTTGACAGCATTGATAAAGTTCGCATCAGATTTTTATCCAAAGAACTTATCTATGAGATCGGAGAGCGGCTTTTAAAAAAAGAGAGCATAATGATACTGCAGAACAGACGGGGATATCATTCATATCTTGAATGCATTAATTGCTCAAATGTAGAAATGTGTGTCAGGTGTAATGTTGCATTGACTTACCATAAGGCATTTGATCTTTTGAAATGTCATTATTGCGGTTATTCAAGAAAGTTCAATAAGATCTGTACAGCGTGCAACTCACCGAATGTAATTCCCAAAGGCGCCGGTACGGAACGGGTGGAAGAGGAACTGCAAAAGATATTTCCTTTAGCAGTCATTAAAAGGCTGGATTCTGACACTCTTACTTCTAAGAAAATTTACCATAACATATTAAAGGATTTTTATGACAGGAAGATCGATATACTTACTGGAACACAGGTAATTTCAAAAGGTCTGGATTTTCCGAATGTGACACTGGTTGGCGTAGTGAATGCAGACATAGGACTTCTCAATCCTGATTTCCGCGCAACAGAAAAAACTTTCCAGATCCTTACGCAGGTTGCCGGCAGGAGCGGAAGGAGTGAGAATGAAGGTGAAGTTCTGATACAGACGAATCACTCTGACTTTTATGTTTTTAGTGATGTAAAGAATCACAACTATAAAAACTTTTATGAAAATGAATTAAACATCAGGAAGCAGCTGAATTATCCTCCTTTCAGCAGAATAACAATAATCGAGACCAAATCAGAAGACAAGTTACTTGCAGAATCAAAAATTAAGGAGCTATATAATCTGGCAAAGCAGCTGGACATATCAAACAAGCTCGACATCCTCCCGCCAAATCCGCCTCTATTTTCAAAATTAAAAGATAAATACAGATATCATCTGCTGATAAAATCAAATAAAGAGAAAGACATTTCCGGAAAGTATCTGAATGAGATTTTAAGAAAGGTTAAAAATTATGCTGCAAAAAACATTCCGCAGAAAGTGAATGTGATAGTAGATGTGGATGCGGTCAACCTTTTATAATTTTAGATTCTGGATTTACATTTTGATTTGTACTTCAGAACTGCAACTTTACAAACTTTTAACTTTACAAACTTTTAACTTTTAACTTTTAACTTTTAACTTTTAACTAAACTTGTACCCCTGCAAGGACTTGAACCCTGACTAATGGTTCCGAAGACCATTGTGCTATCCATTACACCACAGAGGCGTATTCAATTACTAATTACTAATTACTAATTACTAATTACTAATATATTCTAATTCTTTGTTACAAAATAATTTATTATATTAACACTTTCATTACAAAATTTATTGCCGATAGCATAACTCCGTATCCATGCTTCTTCATATAGACAATTAAGCAATTCCGTCGCCTGACAGATCTGCAGTTAAATTGTACAATCTCTCAGAGAGTTTCTAAGCTTGCTGATCAGGGTTTCGACAGAACGAATATGACTACTGCAATCATGACTACAATTAAAGCTAAAAATATCCAGACTATTTTCATGTTATATTAATTTTATACAAAGATACCTATATATTATTTTACTTTAACTTTAAAAACACTGATGCACGGAAACCCACTTGTAATATATTTTGAATTCAACATTATAAGTATATTAAATTATATTAAATACAAAAAGAGATGTGAAGAAGAAATTGTGAATAATGAAAATAAAAAAGTCACTCTCGAAAAAATTTAAAACAAGCAACAATAAATTGTTAGGATTTTATAATAAATAAAATTATTTTTGTATACAAATTTAAAAACTCAAAGTTATAAATCCATAAAACTATAAAGTTTCATGATATTTATTTTCCAACAACAAACTAATTCATTAACTTAAAACCAGAAAAAAATGAAAAAAATCTACGCTGTAGTTCTAACAGTTTTAACTTTTGGTCTTTTTTTAGGATTTAACAACAGTGACAATCCTAAGAATAAAATGTCGCATGATTATTCAGGTCCTCCAATTAAGGGAGAAACCTATCAGCCAATCAGCAATCCGGCTGAGACAGATGCAGCAATTTATTATTCGGATAATTTTGATTCTTCAAATGATACAACCGGTCTTAAAGCAAGAGGTTATCTCGTTTATTACAGAGGAACCGGTCCGCAGGGAGTTGCAGCAACCTGGTTTCAGGGAAATACAACTGTCTTTTCAGCATTTAATGGTGCGGCAAACAGCTATGCTGCTGCAAACTATCAGGTTGTAACTGCTGTCAATGATATAGACAGCTGGTTAGTATTGCCTGATTTGACAGTAGTAACAGGTGATGTTATGAGATTCCGTTGCCGTGGACCGCTAGGCTCAACGTTTCCGGATTCTGTAACTGTTTCATACAATGCTTCAGGCGGGACAACTCCTGAAAGTGCCGGATGGGTTGATCTTGGTAAGTTTGACGCCAGTATAGATGGTGTTTGGGAATTAAAATCATTTATTGCACCTTCACCCGGATTTGCTGCAAGATTTGCTATCAGATATAAAGTGGTTGATGGCGGACCTTTTGGTGATAACAGTGATTATATAGGAATTGACGCTCTGGAAGTTGAAGGAGACGGTGTATTACCGGTCGAGTTGTCAAGCTTTGTTTCAGCTGTTTCAAATAACAATGTTACCTTAAACTGGTCAACAGCAACTGAAACCAACAATTCAGGTTTTGACGTTGAAAGATCATCAGTCAATGGTCAATGGTCAAAAGTTGGAAATGTTACAGGTAACGGAACTTCAACAGTTGGTCACAGCTATTCTTTCACTGACAGAAATTTAAGCACAGGTAATTATAGTTATAGACTAAAACAAATAGACTTCAACGGTAACTTCGAATATTTCAATTTAAGCAATGAAGTTAATGTTGGTGTACCGGCTAATTTTGAATTATCTCAAAATTATCCGAATCCGTTTAACCCTACAACTAAAATTGAATATCAATTGCCAAATGACGGCAGCGTAAATATTTCTGTATTTGATAACGCAGGAAAAGAAGTTGCCTCATTAGTAAATGAATTTAAGTCTGCGGGATATTATTCAGTAAACTTCAATGCTGCTTCACTATCAAGCGGAGTTTATTTCTATTATATCAAGACAGGTGATTTCAGCGCAGTAAAGAAAATGGTACTTGTAAAATAAAAGGTTTTAAATTATTTTTCATTCAAAGCAAAAAACCGGAAGCAACAGCTTCCGGTTTTTTATTAACACTTTGTTAAAAAGGGACAGTGCCAATATTTAAGTCTTTTGTAAAACAGGAGTTTTTAAAATTTCAGTAAAATGCAGTTCTCTTAATTTAAAGTTTTTGTTAAAATAAAATTAAACTTAAATGAAAATGATTACAGTTCAAAAAAGTAATTCATTAATAAATAAATGTTCAGGATTACTGGTTTTATTCATTCTCTTCTTTACAGTGGTTTTTCCAAAGCAAATAAGCGCTGACGTTATAGGTGTTGATCCGGATTCACCGAAAATAGAAGTTTTCAATCAGGCTAACTGGACGTCTGTTTCATCAGCAACTTTGACAATGTCAGGATTTACAGTAACAGGAGCTCAGTCGGTTACATGGAATTCAGATAACCTGTTATACTATGCAATTATAAAAGTAGCTGGCAACGCCCGGCATTTAGCCACAGTCAACCCTTTAACCGGAGTTTGCACTCACATCGGATTAATGAGCAGTACTTCCTTTTCAACGCTTACATATAATTCCACTTCAGGAATATTATACACAATGGGAGGTTCAGGCGGACCGGTTGGTGTTGCTCAATGTCTGTTCAGTGTAGATATAAATACTGCTGCAACTACATTTCTTGCAGGACCTTATCCTGTTGGTACATTTGGCGAAGTGATCGCTTATAACTACACAGACAACATGATTTACCACTGGTCCGGAGAAGCCCCGGCCGCTAACATGGAAAAAATTGATCCGGTTACTTTTGTTGCAACACCGGTAGCACAGACCGGTGATGTACATTCAGAGATATGCGGGGCAGTTTATCTTGGCGGAGGAATATTTGCTTCAACAGATCTTGTTTTTCAGGGAGGGACATCTGCTTTTACAATTTCCTCTGCAGGTGTAGTTGATTTTGAAAGCTCAACTCCCTACAAAGTAAGAGGATTAGCTTATGAAGATCCTGTACTTCCTATAGAACTAACATCATTCATTTCATTGGTAAATACAAACAATATTACTTTAAACTGGTCAACTGCAACCGAGACCAACAATTCAGGATTTGAAATAGAGCGGTCAAATGTCAGAGGTCAAACGTCAAACGAATGGATTAAAGTAGGTAATGTGACAGGAAAAGGAACATCAACAGTAGGTCACAGCTATACTTTCACTGACAAAAATTTAAGCTCAGGAAATTATAACTACAGATTGAAACAAATAGACTTCAACGGTAACTTTGAATATTTCAATTTAAGCAATGAAGTTAATGTTGGTGTACCGGCTAATTTTGAATTATCACAAAATTATCCGAACCCCTTTAATCCTACAACTAAGATTAAATATCAATTGCCAAATGACGGCAGCGTAAATATTTCTGTATTTGATAACGCAGGAAAAGAAGTTGCTACATTAGTAAATGAATTTAAGTCTGCGGGATATTATGCAATAAACTTCAATGCTGCTTCACTATCAAGCGGAGTTTATTTCTATAAAATATCGTCAGGAAATTTCTCGAGCGTTAAGAAGATGATGCTTCTGAAATAGTTGACTGGTTAATTGGTTGATTAGTTAACTGGTTAGATCAGTTAATTAGTAAATCGTTAATTGGTTAAATTTGAAAGCGATCATTGAAAGTTTGATCATTAAATAAAAGCCGGAAAGGAGAATTTCTTCCGGCTTTTTTATTTATGTTTAGTCTCAAATGCCAATCAACCAATTAACCGATTTGTTAGGATTTTGTTAGAATAAAAATTACATTTGTATATAATCATTTTTCCATAGTTTCAAATATTTTTATAAAAAAAAGTATTTCTAATAATTTACCCCAACAGGATAGGAGGTTACTTTTAAAGCTACATTTTTAAAAAACTATTTTAAAAACCTTAAATGAAAAGGACTAAAAAAATGAGAAAGATTTACTTAACAGTTTTAACAGTTTTAGCTTTAGGAATTTTTCTGGGATTCTCAAATAGTGACAATCCAAAGAAAATGTCGCATGATTATTCAGGTCCTCCAATTAAGGGAGAAACCTATCAGCCAATCAGCAATCCGGCTGAGACAGATGCATCAATTTATTATTCGGATAATTTTGATTCTTCAAATGATACAACCGGTCTTAAAGCAAGAGGTTATCTCGTTTATTACAGAGGAACCGGTCCGCAGGGAGTTGCAGCAACCTGGTTTCAGGGAAATCCAGTTGTCTTTTCAGCATTTAATGGTGCGGCAAACAGCTATGCTGCTGCAAATTATCAGGTTGTAACTGCCGTCAATAATATAGACAGCTGGTTAGTTCTGCCTGATTTGACAGTAGTAACAGGTGATGTTATGAGATTCCGTTGCCGTGGACCGCTAGGCTCAACGTTTCCGGATTCTGTAACTGTTTCATACAATGCTTCAGGCGGGACAACTCCTGAAAGTGCCGGATGGGTTGATCTTGGTAAGTTTGAAGCCAGTACAGATGGTGTTTGGGAATTAAAATCATTTATTGCACCTTCACCCGGATTTGCTGCAAGATTTGCAATCAGATATAAAGTGGTTGATGGCGGACCTTTTGGTGATAACAGTGATTATATAGGAATTGACGCTCTGGAAGTTGAAGGAGACGGTGTATTACCTGTTGAACTGTCAAGTTTTGTTTCATCTGTTTCAAACAACAGCGTTACTTTAAACTGGTCAACAGCAACTGAAACCAATAATTCCGGATTTGACATTGAAAGATCTGCAGTCAATGGTCAATGGTCAAAAGTCGGAAACGTAACCGGAAACGGAACAACAACTTCAGTTAATAATTATTCTTTCACTGACAGAAATTTAAGCACAGGTAATTATAGTTACAGATTAAAACAAATAGACTTCAACGGAAACTTCGAATATTTCAATTTAAGCAATGAAGTTAATATCGGTGTTCCGGCTAATTTTGAATTATCTCAAAATTATCCGAATCCGTTTAACCCGACAACTAAAATTGAATATCAATTGCCAAATGACGGCAGCGTAAATATTTCTGTATTTGATAACGCAGGAAAAGAAGTCGCCTCATTAGTAAATGAATTTAAAGCCGCGGGATATTATGCAATAAACTTCAATGCTGCCTCACTTTCAAGCGGAGTTTATTTCTATAAAATAACGTCAGGAAATTTCTCGAGCGTTAAGAAGATGATGCTTCTGAAATAGTTGATTGGTTGATTAGTTAATTAGTAACTGGTTAATTGGTTAATTTTATAGCGATCATTAAAAATTTGATTATTTAAATAAAAGCCGGAAGGAGAATTTCTTCCGGCTTTTTTATTTATGTCCAGTCTAAAATGTCAGCCGTCGGGAATTATTGAACCAATCAACCAATAACGAATTTTTAGTATACAATTCAAAAATGTAGTTAGTTTTTAAATTTCAAATTGTTTATTTTTATCAAATTAATTTTTAACTGTTAACAGAAAACCTAAAAATGAAAAAATTATTCATCGTTCTTTTCATATGTGCAGTTTCATATTCAAATTTATATTCCCAATTAGCAAATCAAAACACCTATCTTTTAAAGAATCTTGATCAGTACTCAGCTTATTCAGCTCTCTGGGGTTACACAGCTCCAAACGGCAGGGAATATGCTATACTCGGTACTCAGGTAGGAACTTCATTTATTGACATAACTGACTCAGCAAATATAAGAGAAGTTGATTCCGTTAAAGGACTTAATAGCGGATGGAGAGAAATGAAAACATATTCGCATTATGCTTACATAGTAAGTGAAGCTACTAACAGCGGTTTGCAGATAGTCGATCTTCAATATTTACCGGATTCGGTAAGGCTTGTCAAAACCTGGAGTTATGCCGGCTATACTAAGACACATTCAATTCAACAGTCAGGACATTATCTCTATCTGAACGGCGGTAATGCAACAGCAAACGGAGGTGTTACAGTGGTAGATGTACAAGATCCGGAAAATCCTGTTAAGCTTGGACAGTGGGGCACGCTGTATGTTCATGACTGCAGGGTTTTAAACGATACGATCTGGGCTTCAAATATATATACAGGAGAAACTTCAATTATTAATGCAACTAATAAAAGTACACTTGAATTTGTCAGAACCTGGCGCTCTTTTCCGACTTCAGAAGTATCTACACATAATTCTGCTTTTTCGCCGGACAGGAATTATCTTTATACCACAAATGAGATCAGCACTCCGAACGGCAAATTAAATGTCTGGAATATTGAAGACATAAATAACATTACATTTATAAGAGTGGATGCCTACGGATAACCACAGCAATTGTTCATAATATTGAAACATACGGAGACTTTGCAGTAATAGCTCATTACAGAGCAGGTATAAGGATATTGAATATAAGCGATCCTTCAAATCCAATTGAAGTTGCATGGTATGATACATATCCCTCCAGCAACAGTGCAAGCTATTCAGGATGCTGGGGAGTTTATAAATTTGCATCAGGGAAAATTATCGGTTCGGATATGAGCAGCGGTCTCTTTGTAATTAAAACTACCTTTCCTTTGACAGGTATTGCAGGTAATAATAACATTTCACCTGATGATTATACATTAAGTCAGAATTATCCTAATCCGTTCAACCCTTCAACAAAGATCAGTTTTTCTTTAAAGGACAATTCCTTTGTCAGTTTAAAAATTTATGATCTGCAGGGAAGGATCGTTGCCAATGTGATCAATGACAGAAGAGACGGAGGGAATTATGAAGTTTCCGTTGATGCTAATAATTTCGGTCTCAGCAGCGGAACTTATTTCTATAAGATTCAGATTAACAGTGACAATGGTAATTTTACCGATACAAAAAAAATGTTTTTAATAAAATAATATTACCCCAAAATACAAAAGTATGAAAAAAGTAATAATAACACTTGTTATTTTCCTTTCAGTTATAAAAGTAAATGATTCATTCTCACAGCTCCCAAATCAGAACATGTATCTTCTTAAAAATCTAAATCAGCATTATACAAGTACGCTTTATGCCGCGGTGTGGGGCTATAAAGCTGATAACGGAAGGGAATACGCAATACTCGGATGCCCGACCGGAACTGCTTTTGTTGATGTTACAGATTCTGCTAACATTATTGAAGTTGATTATTTAACCGGAGTTACTTCTTCATGGAGAGAAATGAAGACTTATTCTCATTATGCCTATATTGTATCCGAGGGAAACAACAGCAGACTGCAGATAGTAGATCTTCAGTATCTTCCGGATTCGGTTCACCTTGTAAAAGTATGGAATTATACCGGATACACTAATACTCATTCCATTTCACAGGCCGGTCATTATTTATATCTTAACGGAGGTAATGCCACTCCTAACGGGGCATAACTGTACTCGATGTGTTAGATCCGGAAAATCCCGTGAAGATGGGACAATGGTCAACAATGTATGTTCACGACTGCAGAGTAGTCAATGATACAATTTACGCTGCAAACATTAGCGACGGCAAGGTTTCAATTATCAATGCAACGAATAAGGCGGCTCTTTCGACTGTTACTTCATTTGTAAATCTTCCCGGAGCAGGACCGCATAACACTGCTCTTACTGACAACAGAAAAAGATTATTTGTAACGGATGAGATTGGAACAGCACCTCATCTTTTAAAGATATGGAACATAGAGAACATGTCTGCAATCACTTATGTCACAAACTGGCAGCCCACCGGCATTACCGCTTCGATAGTTCATAATATAGAAATTTACGGAAACTATGGAATAATAGCGCATTACAGTGCAGGCGTAAGAGTCATAGACATTTCAAATCCGGATGTACCTGTTGAGGTCGCATGGTATGATACATATCCTTCAAATAATAATGAAAGCTATAACGGCTGCTGGGGAGTTTACATGTTTCCTTCCGGAAAAATAATCGCTTCCGACAGGCAGACCGGACTTTATGTACTGAAAACAAATTTTCCAATGACAGGAACAAATAATAATACCGGAAGCTTCATACCGGAACATTATTCACTTGAACAGAATTTTCCCAATCCGTTCAATCCTTCAACTAAGATCAGATATTATCTTCCTGCTGATAACAATGTTACTTTAAAAGTTTATAATGAACTCGGTAAAGAGGTTTCAACATTGGTTGATAAAAGACAAAACGCCGGAAACTATGAAGTATCTTTTGACGGAGCAACATTGAGCAGCGGCATATATTATTATGAAATTAAATCCGGTGAATTCAGGGATGCTAAGAAAATGATGATGATTAAATAGTAGTGGGTATTGTGTATTGTGTATTGAGTATTATTGAGTATTATTGAGTGTTAGGTAAAAAGTTTTAATAGAAAAACCATACTTGTCAGTATGGTTTTTTTTGTTTAGTTACGTAATAATATTTCAATACTTAATAAAGCTTCGGGTAGGAATATTCTCAGTGTAACTCTGTGATCTATGTGTCTCCGTGGTAAATATTTGAGACCTGTTTTTGAAATCTGAATAATTGATTTGTTACAGATTTATTTCTTTCCTGCATCCGGTGGCGGCTGTCCGGCTAATACAGGCGGTGACGGCTGGGGAACCAGATTACTAATTGGTTTAAGTGATTTCAAATAAGCGAATATGGCTTTAATCTCGTCATCACTCATTGACTTAAAGAACTCCCACGGCATTGGCGGCAGTAGTGATCGTCCGCCCGGCATTCCCTTATATTTACCTTCTCTTAATGCAGTAATGAAATTACTTTCCTGCCAGTTACCGATTCCCGTCGCATCGGGAGAAATATTTGCTGCATAAGATATTCCCCACGGACCAACCCAGGCTGTCAGATCCGGAGTTGTAACAACAAGACCTTTGCTTTCTACTTCCTTCCGGTCTATGTCAGGCGGCGGAACGTTTGCAGGATGACCCGAGAACGCAAGAGAATTATCTACTACCGGACCCTTCGGTGTCATTTTTTTGGGGTATGGCAGTCAGCGCAGCCTCCTACAGTTACAAGATGTTCACCCCACTTTATCTGGCTTTCATAACCGCCGAAACTTGGTTTTGGATTATTCTGTTTGTCTGTACCGATTTCCGTACATTGTGAAAAAATGAAAATGCATGATACTAAAGTCATGCCGAGAATAAAAATTTTAGTTTTCATTTTAATCAGGTTTGATTAATAAAATAGTTTTTATAGTGCAAAAAATAAAACAATTTGTGAAAAATCAAACCGTTAATTTTATGTATGCCGTCTTATCTGAGACTCCGAGTGAGGTGATTGAGATGAGTGAGATTAATGAGACTCAGAGTTAGATTAAAGAGACTCTGAGTTAGATTAAAGAGACTCTGAGTTAGATTAAAGAGACTCTGAGTTAGATTAAAGAGACTCTGAGTTAGATTAATGAGACTCTGAGTTAGATTAAAGAGACTCTGAGTTAGATTAAAGAGACTCCGAGTTAGATTAATGAGACTCTGAGGTTAGATTAATGAGACTCTGAGTGAGAGGTTTAATGAGACTCTGAGTTGAGATTAATGAGACTCTGAGTTAGATTAATGAGACTCTGAGTTTAGATTAATGAGACTCTGGGGAGCACGTTGAGACCTAGAGTGAGCACGTTAATCGTCCCTGCTGAGTCTCCCGCATTGAAAAATTTTTAATGACAGATAAATAATGATGCGGGGACTCAGCGGGAGACAACTCTGAGTCCACAAATTACTTTTAAAAATATAACAAGGCAGAGACTATGGGGACAACTCTTATGAACCCTGATTTTACCATACAGGGAAAGATGAGTTTGGTTTTTTGGAAAATTACATGGATGTTTTGAATGAGTAGAATGTATTCAGAGCGCTTCGTTGGTGAAGAGTTTTTTGTTGTTGGTGACCAAAAAGTTTGCACAATGTGTGTTATAAATTTTATAAATCAGAATTTGCAAACTTTTTGGAACACCAACAACGGCGGGAGGAAAGAGACTCAGCGGTGACAACGTAGTAACTTTTCATTCATCCTCACGGCTGACAATATCACAATTGACAATTAATGAAAAGAGGCAGAGCGTTTTCTCTGCTTCTTTTTTTATGAATTAACGAAAGAAATTTTATTAAGTATATTTGTGAAATTATTTTATGAAAGAAATAAAAATCACTAGTTTAGATCACATTCAGATCTGCATTCCTTCCGGTGAAGAGGATAAAGCAAGAAGCTTTTATACGGACATATTAGGTCTTAAGGAAATTCCGAAACCTGCGGAGCTGATCCCTAACGGGGGATTATGGTACGAGATAGCAGGTATTCAGCTTCACATCGGAACCGAGGATGTAAAGATCAAATCAAAAAGTCATCCTGCATTTGAAATAGAAAACTTAGAAGAAGCAAGAAAATATCTTGAAGATAATAAAGTGATAATTAAAGAAGAGATCAGGATTCCCGGAGTGAATAGATTTTCCTTTTATGACCCGTTTGGTAACAGAGTTGAGTTTCTTGAACGCAAGCGTTAATTTAAATACTGAAATATGAAAGATAGAATTAACGATTCAAAACCACCTCCTAAACACATCCTTTTCAAGAAGAGTGTCTCAAAATTATTTAATCAACACAGAGACACAGAGGCACAGAGGAGAGAAGAAATAAAAATTAACTTCTCTGTGTCTCAGTGTCTCTTTGTTAAAAGAATTTTGTTGGTTTTGAGACATACTCTTAAGGAGGGGCAGTGAGAGGCCAAAGTAAAACATTCTTATCAGCGGAATGGAAAAAACTGGTAATGATCAATTATAAAGTTGATCCCGGGATACTGAAAAAATATCTTCCCTGTAATACTGAAATAGATCTTTGGAATGATGTGTGTTATGTAAGTCTTGTCGGGTTTATGTTTTTGAATGTAAAAATTAAAGGGATCAAAATACCATTTCACACAAATTTCGAAGAAGTTAATCTTAGATTTTACGTCAGACACAAAGATAAAAATACAAATGAATGGAAGAGGGGAGTTGTTTTCATTAAAGGAGATAGTTCCGAAACCCGCGATAACGTTTGTCGCAAATACAATTTATAAAGAGAATTATGAAACAATGAAAATGGAGCACGAATGGAAAATTTCCGAAGGCAATCTTGAAATAAAATACAGCTGGAAAAAGGATGAATGGAATTCTATGAAAGTTGTTGCGCGATCCGATGACAGAAAAATTGAAAGCGGAAGTGAAGCTGAGTTCATCACCGAGCATTACTGGGGATACACAAAGCTGAATGAAACCGGTACGTCAGAATACGGAGTGGAGCATCCGCGCTGGAACATGTATGAAGTTCTGAGTTATGATGTAAATGTAGATTTCAGGAAAGTTTACGGAATGGAATTCGAATTTCTGAAAAATGAAGAACCTTTGTCGGTATTTCTAGCTGAAGGTTCAGGAATATTTGTAAAGGAAGGAGGATTACTACCCCAACAGCTCTTGAAGTTTGTCTCAGATCTAAAAATCAACACAGAGACACAGAGAACACAGAGTTTCACGGAGAAATCTTTAAGTTTATTAATTTTAACTCTTTTTAAATTAAACAAGTTATGGATTTATCAATACTTAATATAACTGTTGATGGAAAAAATAATCTCTGTGTAACTCTGTGCTACTAAATAAAATAATGTTGTTTTTTTTGCAAACTTTTAAACCATATTTTTTTAACACAGAGGCTCAGAGACTCAGGGAATCAATTATTTTCTTTATTTTTCTCTGTGTCTCTGTGACTCTGTTTAGGAATATTAATTTTGTTTGTGTGTGCTCTCAGTGCCTCCGTGATAAAATTTTTTGAGACAGACTCAGCATTTTATCAGAAGTCTCTTAATAATATCAATGATTCACTAATAATTTTTTATTCAGCATTATTAAACATGATAGAGAATTTACCAAACAGCATAGTCAACATATTCATTCTTACAACTTTCCTTACCGCTTACTTATTCTTTAAAGCATCCGGCAATTCATACATTCCTGTATTCATTATGTTCATATGGCTATTCATTCAGAGCGCTGTCGGACATTCGGAATATTACACGGTTACAAACTCAATGCCTCCGAGATTTACATTACTGGTATTGCCGCCGCTTATATTAATTGTAATGCTTTTCATTACTAAAAAGGGAAGAGAATTTACGGACAGTCTTGATCTGAAGATGATGACATATTTACAAACGGTAAGACTTCCTGTGGAGATAACTTTATACATGCTTTTCCAAAGCGGATACATTCCGGAGCTGATGACATTCGAAGGGAGGAATTTTGACATACTTGCCGGACTGACTGCGCCATTTGTTGCATATTTTGGATTCACAAAAAAAGTGATCAGCAGAAAAGTAATTTTGATCTGGAATATTATCTGTCTCGGACTGGTATTAAACATAGTAATAAATGCAGTTCTCTCTGCGCCGTTCCCGTTTCAGAAGTTTGCATTTGATCAGCCGAATGTTGCCGTACTGTATTTTCCATTTGTGTTGCTGCCCGGGTTTATAGTGCCGGTGGTTGTTTTATGTCACTTGGCTTCCATAAGACAATTGACAGTTAAGAATGATAAACAAATTTAGATCCTTACTTTACAATTTCTTAACATTAGTTAATGCTTAATTTAAGTATTTTTGAACTAAATAAATCTAATTAAACGAAAATGTTAAAAATCATATCAGTAATATTACTTTCCATTACACTAATCTCCTGCGGTGATAAAAAAGATGTAACAGTCAGTAAGCCCGGAGGTCAGATCAACGGAGCCGGCGCAACTTTCCGTATCCGATTTACTCAAAATGGTTCAATGAATATGCAAAGATCAACAAAGATGCAAAGATCAACTATCAGTCAATAGGCAGCGGCGGTGGAATAAAACAAATTACTGAAGGGACAGTAGACTTTGGCGCTTCAGACAGCCCGATGAGCGATGAAGAAATTAAGAAAGCCAATGAAAAGAACAATAATAATATTATTCATATACCTACAGTCATTGGTTCAGTTGTATTGACATATAATATTCCCGGTGTAGATAAAAATATTAATTTAACTCCTGAAGCAATTTCAGGAATTTATCTTGGAAAGATCAAAAAATGGAATGATCCCCTGATTCAAAAAGAAAATCCGGACGTGAAATTACCGGATAAAGAGATCATAGTCTGTTACAGAACAGACGGAAGCGGTACGACATTTGTGTTTACTGATTATCTTGGTAAAGTAAGCCCGGACTGGAAAGCAAACGTAGGAGTTGCAAAGGACGTAAAATTTCCCATAGGTCAGGGCGGTAAAGGAAACGAAGGCGTGACAGGACTGGTAAAGCAACTGGAGTATTCGATCGGATATGTTGAACTTATATACGCTCTGCAAAATAAATTAAGATATGCGAATGTGAAAAATCAGGACGGACAATATATTGCACCAAATTTACAATCTTTAACGAAAGCCGCAGAGCAGTCAATAAACGAGATGCCTGATGATCTGAGGCAGTCAATCACAAATGCAAAAGGACCGGAATCATATCCGATCTCGAGCTACACTTACCTTTTGATTTATGAAAAGCAAAAAGATGCAAACAAAGGAAAAACCTTAAAGGAATTTTTAGTATGGTCAATGAATGACGGAGAAAAGTTTGCGACGGATCTGGGGTATGCACCATTACCGCCGACTGTAATTACCAAATCACTGGAAAAGGTTAATAAGATTAATTATTGAGATTCATAAGATTCATAAGATTCATAAGATTCATAAGATTTATAAGATTTGTAAGATTCAAAATTTTCTATTTACTTTATATTTAAAATGATCCTATACAATCATAATTGGAATTTTAAGTTAAATAAAATATAAGTTTATAGTATGATAAAAATCATAAAACTTAGTATATCTTATCACATTACCCAAAAATTTTGAATCTAAACTAATCATAGTCTTATGAATCTTATGAATCTTTCGAATCTTTCGAATCAAATAAATCCATGGAAGAAAGCAGAATAGAGATAAAGAGTAAGAAAAAGTTAGGAGATATTCTTTTTGAGAATCTCACACTTATTTTTGCACTTATGATTGTAGGTTTGGTTGTGTTCATTTCTATTGAAATGTATATTGACTCAGCAGAGAGCCGGGAGAGATTTGGACTCGGTTTTATATTCTCTTCCAACTGGGATCCGGTGAAAGAAGAGTTCGGAGCATTACCTTTTATATTCGGAACTATCGTTTCATCATTACTTGCCTTACTGATATCTTTACCTGTCAGCATTGGAGCAGCAGTATTCCTTTCAGAAATAGTTCACAAGTCGGTACGCACTCCAATTAGTTTTCTCATAGAAATCCTTGCGGCAATACCAAGCATAATTTATGGTTTCTGGGGGATATTTGTATTTGCGCCTTTCATGCGAAATACAGTACAGCCTATACTTCAATCGACCCTGGGATTTCTCCCTTTTTTTAAAGGTACAATGTACGGAACCGGACTCCTAACAGCCGGAATAATCCTTGCAATAATGATCACGCCAATTATTTCCGCAATTACTAGAGATGTTTTAAAAGCAATACCTGTATCTCAGCGTGAAGCAGCATATGCACTTGGAGCGACAAAATGGGAAGCAATTAAAATGGCTTTACTGAATGCACGGAGCGGGATACTTGGAGGAGCTGTGTTAGGATTAGGCAGAGCGATAGGGGAGACAATGGCTGTAACAATGGTGATTGGAAATAAGGCTCAGATAATGGCATCATTATTTGAACCGGCATATTCCATGGCCTCAGTAATAGCAAATGAATTTGCCGAAGCGTCCGGAAGTCTTCATGTAAGTTCTCTGATAGAAGTTGGCTTTATTTTATTTGGTGTTACATTTATAATAAATTCACTGGCAAGATTATTAATTTACAGTGTGACGAGAAAAGCATAATGACAGCAGAATCTGTTTTAAAAAGTCCAAAGAATCTGAAGCGAAGAAAGATCATGAATTCGGTCATGATATCTCTTTGCATAGCCGCAGGTTTTATTACAATAGTACCGCTGATATATATTTTCTTCTATACGACACAATCAGGAATTTCTTCTTTGAACCTGGACTTTTTTACACAGCTTCCAAAACCGGTTGGCGAAGAAGGCGGCGGAATGGCGAATGCTATTGTCGGAAGTTTAATATTAATAACTATTGGCGGGATAATCGGGATACCTGTCGGAGTTCTTTCCGGAATATATATTTCCGAATATTCAAAAAATGTATTATCAACTATAGTAAAATTCATAACAGATATATTAAGCGGCGTTCCTTCAATAATTATAGGGATCTTTGCTTACGGTGTAATTGTGATACCGATGCAAAGATTTTCTGCATTAGCCGGAGGCTTTGCTCTTGGAATATTAATGATACCTACAGTTGCCAAAATCACTGAAGAGATGCTACGGTTGGTTCCTCAATCATTAAGAGAAGCTTCGCTTGCTTTAGGAGTTTCAAGATGGAAAACAACACTCAGGGTAGTTTTGACAACTGCTTCTTCGGGAATTGTAACAGGAATACTCCTGGCAATAGCACGGGCAGCAGGTGAGACAGCTCCGCTGCTGTTTACATCTTTTGGAAATGTGTACTGGCAAACTAACATAGACGAACCAATGGCAGCTCTTCCATTACAGATATTTACTTACGCAATTTCTCCTTTTGATGACTGGCACAGGCAGGCGTGGGCGGGAGCATTCGTTTTAATTTTTCTTGTATTTATAGTAAATTTATTAGTAAGGTTTGTTACAAGAAATAAATTTTCAGGAAATCTATAATGGGAATTATGACAGAAGAGACGGAAGAAATTGAAGATAAAGAAGAAATAGAAATTTCAGAAGAGTCTGATAAAGAATCTAAAATTGCAATTCAGACAATTGATCTTTCGGTATATTTTGATGAAAGAAAGGGAATTGAAAATATAAATATGAAAGTAAGGAAGAACAGGGTAACTGCAATAATAGGACCTTCCGGATGCGGCAAATCCACTTTTTTAAGATCATTAAATCTGATGCATGACATGACACCAAAGGCAAGAGTTTTTGGTGAAATATTCATTCATGGAGAGAATATAACCAATTACAATTCTGTGGATATGAGAAAGAAAGTTGGAATGGTATTTCAAAAACCAAATCCGTTTCCGACAATGTCTGTTTATGACAATGTGATTGCCGGCTTAAAACTTAATGGCATGACGAAAAAATCAATTTTAGATGAAATAGTAGAAAAGAATTTAAAACACTCCGGATTATGGGAAGAAGTAAAAGACAGATTAAAGAGTCCCGCAGTCAGCTTATCCGGAGGACAACAACAACGGCTTTGCATTGCAAGGACAATTTCAGTAAATCCTGAAATAATTCTGATGGATGAACCGACAAGTGCGTTAGATCCAATTTCAACTTCTAAAATTGAAGAGCTCATTTTTAATTTAAAATCAGATTATACAATTGTTATAGTCACTCATAATATGCAGCAGGCTGCAAGAGTAAGTGATCAGACAGCATTCTTTTATTTAGGAAATCTGATAGAATTCTCTAAAACAAGAAGAATGTTTACAAACCCCAAGGAAAAACTCACCGAAGAATATGTTACAGGGAAATTTGGTTAAATAAATGATTTGATCATTCAGTTTCATTTCAGCAAAATTCAAAACACAAAAGTTAAAATTTATAAAATTTACAATGGCAACATCAACATTGATATTATATTGTCTAAACTTTTTAGAAAAAACTGCTATTGTTACTAAAAAAGGTTACAACTATTAAACGGAATTCATGAGTCTTCAAAAGTATTAACAAGTCTTAATTAACTTTCTATGTATTCGACAAAAGAGAATGCGGATCATACTGATTTAAACAAAAAATAGCGGATTTATTATTTGCTGAAAAAGAGTGTTACAACACCCAATTATTATAGTAGGAATTCAAAAATTTATGAAATACTATTTTAAAAAATAATCTGCGAATATCTGTTAAATCAGCGTTATCAGCGTTCTAAAAATTTTGTGCATAGCAAGAGAAAGATAAAAAAATTAATCTTAATTACGTTTTAAATTAATTAAAAATTTGATATTTTTTAGAATATGGATATTTCAAAAGACAAAATCAATCAAGCTGATTTTAGCATACCGGAAATTGACGGGAAAATACCTGTGAACAGGGATTATTATTTTATAATTCTTCCTCTTTTGGTTCTTGCATTTTCTGTTTACGGAATATTAAGCGGCAATTACTTTGATGAATCCCAGGAAACCGGCAGAACTCATTTTGAAATAAAAGGTAAAGAAGTTAAGAATGCTGGAAAATACAACATTCTTTCATCTGAAGACCTTTCCGGCAAAATAAAAGACACAGTATACACCGATAAAGAATGCTGGCTTGAACTAAAAATAAATGAGCAGACACTTTATCAACACTGGAGAGACGGAAGAACAGTTAAGTATCCGATTTCATCAGGTAATAACAAAGGAGGAGATCCGGAAGCTTTGGAATCCCGGCCGGGTTTGTTTACTATATTTCTGAAAGTTGAGCATCATCAATCCTCTCAATTCAATGCATCAAATATGTACCACTTTATGCCTTTCAATCAGGGGATTGGTTTCCATTCCATTGATGGAACAGGATATTATGCTCATCTTGGAGTCAGACCTTCTTCCCACGGTTGTATAAGGATGAAACATGATGACGCTAAAAAGTTATTCGGAGAATGTCCATTAGGTACATTAGTGCTTGCAACCAAAGGATATTCTGCAAGGACAGTAGCGTTTGCGCCGGAAGATTTTAAAAATGAAAGAGAATACTCCAAAGATGAATATAAAGTGATGCTTGCTTCTAATCTCTATAATCTGATTCAGGGGAAATATTATTTAGAAGAGAAAAACAGGTTCATAGTTGATCCAAAAGTAATACCTGTGTCCGGAGTCTATACCAGCTATGATGTACAAATTCCAGATAAACAGGTCATACCAAGAAGTTACATTACATTTTATGAAAGCACAGATAAATTGTATTTAAAAGATAAGAAGGAAATACTAAAAGACGAAAGTTCGGAAGAATTCATAAAATTAGTTGGAAGTGAAATGCCTGAAGTAAACAATGATCAGTCATCTAAAACTGTTATCAGTTCAACCGGTGATTTAGTTAAGAAATATTTTAACAATCCTATCGGAGTGCTGCCATATTTCGGACCTAAATGATAAACTCCGTGCTCATTTTCATTGTACACGAGAAAAATAGAACGCGGATAACGCGGATTGAGCTGAAAAATAACAGATTTTTTATTTGATTGTAAAAATATTCAATTTTAATCTAACTTATTATTTTAATTTTTAGATTTTAATTTTTTTAATTTCTCACAATTATCAGCGAATATGCAAAATCATTGTTATCAGTGTTCCCCAAAAATCATAGTGTTCAATTGCTCATTTTTAAATTATTTTAAATAACTTTTATTTATTCAATTTTTATTTTAAGTTATTAAAAAATTTTACGGAACTAATTTTTGTCATAATAGTTAGATAAAAAACAATTTTAAAAATCCTTAAAAACCGGAGGTTGAAATGTCCAACACAATAGACAACAGTAATGAAGTCTTCTCACAAATAAGTAAGAAGATGAAATACGGAGCGCCTGAGTTAAAACTTCTTTATCAGAAATTTGTAACAAGAGGACTAATTGTTGCAGTAATATTAGCAACCATTCTGTCTGTTTCAAGTCTTGCTTATATACTTTGGGCGAAAGAAAAAGAAGACAGGGAACGTGAACTTCAAAACCGGGAAATTACATTGGCAGACCTCGATATCCCGCCGCCTATTGAAGATATTCCAATAGAAATTCCTAAAGAAGTGGCTTTGAAGGATTTATCTGCCTTAGCCCCTGAACCGGTCCCAAAAAAATTGATAACTGAGGAAGTGAAATTAAAGAATCAGAAGGAGCTTGAGGAAGTAAAATTACCTGTGGCATCTGAGGGAACTGACGACCCGTCAAAAGTTACTGCTACAGAATTTTCAGGTAAAGTAGAACAGAAAAAGGTTGAAGAAAAAGTAGAAAAGAAAGAAGAAAAGAAAAAGGATATATTCCAGCAATTTGAGGTTGAAAAAGCACCTGTTGCTGTAAACCTTGGTTCGGTAAAAGGTTCAATGAGATATCCTGAGATAGCGCGTCAATCCGGAATGGAAGGAAGAGTTGTTGCAAAAGTTTTAGTTGGGACAGATGGTTCGGTAATTAAAGTCGGAGGAATAAGCGGTCCTGAAGTATTCCGTGATGAAGTATCAGATAAAGTTATGAACCTACAGTTTACACCTGCTCTGCAAAACGGTCAGCCGGTAAAATGCTGGGTAAGTGTTCCTTTCAGCTTTACTCTAAGCGCAAAAGATAAAAAGAAAGCTGATGATGAAGGGGAAGGTGAAGAAGAATAACAGATATTATCCATATCAGGATTGTTAATATAATTAGAGCTCTTGACGTCATTATTGATATTTACAGTTGAAAAGAGCTAACAGATTTGAAGTGAATAAGATGAGAAAGGATCAAATAAATTGAACATTTCACTTATAATAAATTTCGGAACAGCTGCCTTAACTTTTGTTTTTGGTTTACTTCTAATCACCGGAGTCATATATCCGGGCAAAATGGACTCTGCTAAATTAATGTTTGCAATAGTGTTAATGATCTATGGCATATACAGATTCATTAATTCATTTTCGAAAGTTAAACAGGCAAAGATGGAAGAAGAGAGGGTAAGATTGAACGAAGAGCGGGAAAAGTTATTAAATCAGAAATGAAAAGTACAATAATTT
This sequence comes from Ignavibacteria bacterium, assembly GCA_016710985.1. GTDB lineage: Bacteria > Bacteroidota > Ignavibacteria > Tepidaquicellales > Tepidaquicellaceae > JAGPCH01. The sequence goes on along the minus strand of JADJTX010000008.1, from coordinate 109,305 downwards.
TTTATATTATCTGTTTTTATTCTTTACTAGTATCAGGATGTAAATTTGATGAAATCAAATCAATAGCTACAACAGGCTCAATGTCTATTGATGTTGATGAGAATATTGAACCTTTGATGAAAGCTGAAATAACTGAATTCGAAAGACTGAATCCGGAAGCGAAAATTAACATGAAAAGTACTCCGACTGCAAATGCTTTTGCTGACCTGATAAACGGAGATACGAAATTAATTGTTGTTACACGAAATTTTACGGAAGATGAGAAAGCGGCTTTGCTGAAGAATAAGCTCGAGCTGAAAGAATATCCTCTGGCTGTAGACGGAATTGGATTTATTGTAAATGTGAAAAATCCAGTTACAAGAGTTACCTCAGTGGATCTGAAAAACATTTTTTCCGGTGAAAATAAGTTATGGACCGATATTAAATCGCAAAATGAAGAGCAGAATTCCGAAGCTAAGAAATTTTTCAAAGGACCTTTAAACAACATTAAAATTTTCATTCAGAGAAAAAATTCAGCTACCAATAAATATTTTCAGGACAGTGTATTAAAAAATCTTGAATACAGTAATTCAGCAATTGTTTGTTCAACATCTGTGCAGATGTTAAATTCCGTAAGAGAAAATGAAAATGCAATCGGGATCATATCAATGAACTGGCTATCTAAAGGAGAGCAAGATACAATAGATACTACAGTTGCAACTTTGAGAGTTTCAAAAGTCCGGGAAAACGGCATCCAGGAAGATTTTGCAGAATTTCATCAGGGATTGTTGTTTAACGAAAAGTATCCATACAGAAGGACAGTATATGTATTTTGTACCGAGCAAGGTATTCAGCTTTCAACAGGGTTTATTACATTTCTATTAAATACCGACGGACAGAAAATCGTACTTAAGAATAGTCTGGTTCCGGTAAGGACTCCTGTAAGAACAATTCAGTTAAATTAATTAAGTAAAAATTTAATTTAAAAAAAATTATTAATAAATATAAAAAGATGAACATTACTTTAAAAAACATTTTTACCATTATAGTATTTGTACTTGTGTCAGCATATGCATTTTCAAAAGATGGTATTGATGATGGAATTAATGCCGCTAAAAAAGGTGATTATGTAAAAGCAATAAGTTTATTGAAGAACTCGGTAAAAGCTGACGACAGTTACGATGGATATTATTACTATGGACTTGCTTTGTTAAATACCGGATCTATAAAAGACGCTGAAGCTAATCTGCTGAAAGCGCTGTCAAAAGACGATGAAGGTGTAGGTGCATTAATGACACTTGGAAATCTGTACACAAAAAAAAAGGAATATGACAAAGCAAATACCTATTACAAAAAAGCTTTAAAAATTGAACCGGAGAATGTTGACGTTCTGTTAGCTCAGGCAAAGAGTTTTACAGTCGCCGGCAAAATAGATGAGGCTATAGCAGTTTTGACTTTTGCAAAAACCATAGCAAAAGAAGATCCGAAAGTATACGTCGGATTAGGCGATGCATATTATTACAGGAGAGCATACAAGCCTTCTGTAGATAATTATAATACGGCATTGAAAATACAGCCTAATAATGCTAACTCGCATTTTGGATTAGGACAGGGAAATTTTAAGGAAAAAAAATATAATGATGCTTTGGCTGAATAAAAAAAAGCTGTTCAGGTCAATCCGAATTTTGCAGATGCCTATCTTGAAATGGGCAGACTATTATATTTTAACGAAAATTATGATGATGCATTAAAAGCATTTGAAAAATATGCGAGTCTGCAACCCGGTTCTGTAGAAGGCGAAACATATATTGCAAAGGTTTTGTATGGTCAAAGAAAGTATGATGAAGCTCTTACGAAACTTGAAGCTATAATTCAAAATAATCCAAATGAGGATCTTTCATCTGCATACAAGTATATGGCATATGTGTATATAGCTAAGGAAGAATATGATAAAGCACTCGAATATTTCAGTAAAGTACCTCAAAATATTTTCGATACTGAAGATTACATAAAACTTGCACAGATATATGTTAACAAGAAAGATTTTGATAATGCTTATAAGAATTTTAATCTTGCAATTGTAGCAGACAGTACTGATGACGTAATTTTTTATGAAATAGGCGTTGCACAGTTTAATGAAAAAAAGTATCCTGAAGCAATTAAAAATTTTGATAAATCAATTGCAATGGGCAGCAGGCAGCTTGCAGCGTATGTGTATAAAGGGCTTAGTTTATATTCCCTTGCTCAATACGAAGATGCAATAAACGTTTTTAATACAGTTAATAACATTGACAATTCATATTTTCAGTCATGGTTATGGAAGGCGAGATCTGAAGAAGCACTGAATAAAACCGAAGATGCAATAGCAAGTTACAAAAAGGCTCTTGAAATTGATCCGGGTAATACAAGCGCACAGGATGATTTAAAAAGACTTGAAGAGAAACAATAAACTAAATTTAAAATTTGTAATTTAATGCGATTTTACAGGAATCGCATTTTTATTTATCACTGAATGGAAAATATTGTAAATTATATATCAAGTAATAAAGAAAAATTTGTAGAAGAGTTAAAAGATTTTTTAAAAATTCCTTCAGTCAGTACAAATCCTGAAAACAAAAAAGATGTAAGGAAATGTGCTGAATATGTTGAGAATGAAATGAAATCAATTGGACTGGAAAACGTTAAAATAAATGAAACTCCGGGGCATCCTATTGTTTACGGGGAATGGCTGAATGCAGGTAATGAAAAGCCAACGATCTTAGTTTACGGTCATTATGATGTACAGCCTGTTGATCCTATTGACTTATGGACTGATCCTCCGTTTAGCCCAACTGTGAAAGGGGAGAATATTTTTGCAAGAGGTGCCGCAGACGACAAGGGTCAGGTTTTCATTCATTTTAAGAGTATTCAGTCTCATTTAATTAATAATAAAAAGCTACCGGTAAATTTAAAAGTATTAATAGAAGGCGAAGAGGAGATTGGAAGTGTTAATCTCGATACTTTTATTGAAGATAACAAGGATTTACTTAAATGTGATTACGTTGTAATATAGGACACAGGTATGTTTGCTAAAGATGTTCCGTCCATTTGCTATGGGCTGAGAGGTCTAGCTTATATGCAGGTTGAGGTAACAGGACCTAACAGGGACCTGCATTCCGGAGCTTTTGGAGGTGCTGTTGATAATCCAATTAATGCTTTGGCTCATATTATTTGCAAGCTTAAGAACGAAAACGGAAAAATATTAATAGACGGATTTTATGATGATGTGCTTGATTTAACAGATAAAGAAAGAGCTGAGTATCTGAAATTACCATTCGACGAAAAACAATATAAAACTACTCTTGATGTAAATGAGTTATTTGGAGAAGAAGGTTATTCTACGTTGGAAAGAGCATCTGCCAGACCTACATTAGATTGTAACGGGATATGGGGCGGATTTCAGGGAGAAGGTGCTAAAACGGTTCTACCATCAAAAGCAGCAGCAAAGATTTCAATGAGATTAGTTCCGAATCAGGAGCCTGAAAAGATTGAAAAATTATTTACAGATTATGTAAAAAAAATCACCCCGGAATCTGTAAAGGTTGTAGTAAAATCTTTACACGGAGGTAAGGGAGCAATAACTCCTATTGACTCTCCTGCGATGGATGCAGCAGTTGAAGCACTGAAAAAAGGATTCGGCAAAGAACCTCTGTTTACAAGAGAAGGCGGTTCAATACCTGTAGTAAGCACATTCCAATCCAAGCTCAATGCTCCGACAATTTTGATAGGATTTGGATTGCCTGATGATAATATTCATTCACCCGATGAGCATTTTAATTTAAGTAACTTCCACAGAGGTATTTTAAGCATATCACATTATTATAATGAATTATCAAAAATTAAAAAGTAATTATATATGGCAAAATCGAAACAGCAAACTATTCAGTCTTTAAAAACCAAGAAACAAAAAAGAGAAATGAGTCATCTGCATTTTGCAATGACATCTAAAAATTATATTATTATCGGTATTGGGATAGCAATAATAATAATAGGCTATTTATTAATGTCGGAAAACTCTGTTGATGGCTTTCTGCCTACAGTCGTAGCGCCTATTTTACTCATATTTGGATATTGTGTGGTAGTGCCTGTCGGAATTTTATATACAGACAAAGGTGTTAATCAAAATGTTGTTGAAGAAATTAAGGAAGTCAAATCTGAAGTTAAAACAAATGTTGCTGCAAAATCTTCAAATATAAAAACAGCATAAGTTATTTTGTTCTTTGAAAAATCCCGGGAATGCAACGGTTTCGACGGGAAGAAAGATGGTTAGAACTGCATATAGTGTTCCTGCCAGCACTTTAAAAAGGTAGAAAACAATAAAAAACAACAACGTAGAAAATAACTACGCTATGGCTGCTTAATAAAATAAGCAACCTCGCTTTGACAGATCCCGCTTATCGGAATTGTTAAAAGCGTCAAATCAGATAAGATAGTTCAGAGAATCGTCTGAGTTCTTTGAATGAAACTAAATCGGAATAGCAGTTACTTTGGTTAGTCTGTCAACCGGGTAATTGTGAAATCTTAAAGTACAGACTACATATGTAGACGTTTTAATGGTCTTCTTTTCGGACCCGAGTTCGACTCTCGGCATTTCCACTATTAAATTTTATTCACAAGTTTTTTAAATCTGTCTACTATTTCATCTGCTTTTATATCTTCAATTGAATTATCTTTTCCTGAAATAATAATTTCCTGAATATCTGAGAGAGGAGCAAATTTTTCAAGGTTCCATTTTACATACGGATAAAGAGCCACTATAGGTTTGTTAAATGCTGAACACAGATGTACAATGGAAGTATCTGCTGAGATGACGAAATCGTTTCTTTTTACAATCTCTGCTGTTTCAATTATGCTGCTAGTATGAATATACTGAACATGCATTCCCATTGCCTCATTAAGTATATGATCGATGATCTCCATGTCTTCTTCCAGTCCAATTAAATTAAAACAGTAAAAATTTGTCTGATGGATCCTGTTTATAACAGTATTCCATTTTTCCTTCTGAAGGTATCTGCTTTTGGATCCGGCTGAAACATTGATCAGTACTTTTTTTAGAAATGGATTAACCTGCATCACTGATTCAGTTTGTTTCTGTATGATTTCCGGGATCTCAAACGATGGTCTTAAATTGAATTTTTCCTTTGTATTTCTTAAATAATTTACAGGACTAAGATTAATATCTACAGCATGCTTTCCTGTCTGATATTCGCTTAATGAGACATCAAATATTTTTTTCTCAAAATTAAATCCTAAAGATATTTTCGGCTTGAATATTTTAATGAGAAGTGCGGAAGTACCGGAAAAATTATCCTTAGTATCGATCCAAAGATCTATACTCCTTAAGGATGAACTGAGAAGTAACATGCCTCCACGAAGACTTTTTTTATAGACAATAACTTCATCAACTGATCTGTGATTCAGAGGGATGTCCTTATTCAGTGAGCTGGCCAGAACTGTCAGCTTTGAATCAGGATAAATTTCCCTGATCTCCGAAAAGAGGGGAGTTGTAAGAATCATATCCCCTATTTTTCCGATCTGAACTATAAGAATTGCTTTTGGATTTTGTAAATCCAATGTGCTGTTATTTTTTTACTTTAGCGGGTAAATTCTTTTTCAGGGAATTGTTCTTTCCGTTTGAATTATCGTTAGTTGTTATGACTTCAGTTACAGGCTTTGGATTCTTTCTGTTTGTCCACCATTGCTGTGTTATCGAGAATAAATTAAACATGAAATAATAAAGGTTTAATCCTGCCGGGAAACTGAAAAACAGCAGCGTAAGCATCACAGGCATTATATATACCATGGCTTTTTGCTTCGGATCTGTAATCGTCATCTTTTGCTGAATGAACATGGTGACTCCCATTGCAAGCGCGAGGCCTGAGATCTGGCTGATCCCGAATAAAGGTATCTTAAAAGGAAGATTAAGAATCACATCAGGGGAGGACAGGTCTTTTATCCATAAGAAGCTTTCATTCCTTAGTTCAATTGTCGAATTAAAAACTCCGAACAATGCATAAAGTATAGGCAGCTGAAGCAGCATCGGAAGACATCCTCCGGCGGGATTTATTTTTTCTTCCTTATACAATTTCATGATCTGCTGATTTGCTTTTACGGGATCATCTTTATACTTTTCCCTTATTGATGTTATCTTAGGATTAAGCGCAGACATCTTCTTCATGGAATTCATCTGTGTCTTCGTGAGTGGATTCAATACAATCTTCATCAGTAAAGCAAATAGTATTATTACTATTCCCCAGCTGGGAATGAAGCTGTGCAGAAACAGGAAAACCGGCAGTATCATGTATTGTGCAATAGGTCTTACTATGAAATCGAGTGAAAAGCGTAATGTCTTCTCAAGATCTTTTTCATAGGATTTGAGAATTTTGTAATCTAATGGTGTTATTAAGATCTTAAAAGCTGATCTCTCAGCTTTACCATTCTTAATGTCCATCTTTATTGCTATGGAATAATGTTCCCGTGCACCGTTATCTTTCAGACTCTCGCGGAACCCGCTCATGTATGCTCCGTCACCTTTGCGCTCCTCCGGTATGATGAATATTCCGAAATACTTGTTTCTTAAGCTTACATATTCAGTGTTCCCGTTAAAATCTCCTTTGTATTCTTCACCGATGTTAGTTGCATCAAGCGTTTCAAGCTCACCTCCCATGTATGCAAATGCCTCTGCAAAGGTTGCCTCCTCATCACTTCGGTACTGTGTGAGGTTTAGAGATGATTCCCATACAACCTGATATTTGTTGTCTGCAATAAATTTAGAAGGGTTGCTGAATTCATATGCAACGTCAAACTCATACATGTCTTTATGAAAACTGTATGTCTTTGAAATTTTATCTGAACTGTCAGGGGAAAGAAATAAGGTATAGGTTAATTTATAACTGCTGTCCGTATTTAAATCTACTTTCTGCCACTCTGTATAGCCTGATTCAAAAACAAGATCCTTTGTATTAATTAATTTTCCTTCTTTTGAAGTAAAAAGCAAATGAAGCTCTTTGCCGTTTTTCCATTCAACCAGCTGCAGCGGATGATTATCCCATGTCTCATAATTCTTTATAGTGTATTTTCTTAATCCGCCTCCGTAGTTGCTGAATTCCATCTGCACTTTTTCATTCTCAAGAATTATAACTTTTTCAGCAGGTACTTTACTGCTGCCAATTGCATCGGCAGCAAATATATTTCCGAATTTTAAAACCAGAGAATCATTCTTTAAAGAGTCTGCAGAAATTACAGCAGATGTTTCCGTCTGTTTAAGACTGTCTTTAGTATCTGCTTTCGTTTGTTCAGGTATTCTTACTGTATCTATTTTTTGTTTATTATTCTGAACAAGCTTTTGCTGATTCGCCGAATTCCAGTACAGCCATACCATCAGCACTATTCCGATTAATATAAATCCTAATATTGATCTTTTATCCATTTATTATTTTTCCGGTCTTAAAATTAATTTATTGGTTTTAAATGATGTGAACAGTTTTTCTTCTCCGGGACCGGATCAAATCCTCCTTCAAAAAAAGGATTACATTTTATGATTCTTTTTATGGTTAAATAAAATCCCGTAAAGAAACCATGTACCCTGAATGCTTCTATGCCATAATTTGAACAAGTGGGATAATGCCTGCAGGAACCATGCAGCAACGGAGATAAGAGCCTTTGATAAATTTTAATAATTGCTATGGCTATGAAACTCATTTGGTTGTCAGTTTACTCTTTATTTTTTCTGTATTTTTTCCTGTAACAATTTCATTTCAGAATCTACAAAATTGAATTTTGTCTTCGGGTTATTTCTGAAATGTTCATAACCCTTTTCTGTAAGTGAAAAAATTATATTTAATTTAAGTGAGAAAAATCCTGTCTGCTGCCTGTTCAGCCTGTATGACTCTTTAAGTAATCTTCTGATCCTGTTTCTGAAATAAGACTTCCTTATTTTCTTCTTTGCAATAATAAAGCCCACTTTTACATTTGAAGTTAAAAGCGGGCTTTTTAGTGAAATCAGTTGTTTTTGCTTCTACATTTTGCCTGTTAACAAAAGCTTTTAAAAAATCTGTTGAAACTATAAACGAACTTTGAAGAATCTTTGAATATGAATCATGCCCTCTTATGATCTCATCTTTACTTAATCTAAAGTCATCGTTAGATTGATTCTCACTATTATCCATTCAGAAAATCACATTTCTACGGATGTCTTACAAATTCATCGCTCACGGTCAGTTTTTTTCTGCCTTTGGCTCTTCTCCTGGCTAATACCTTTCGTCCGTTCTTGGTAGCCATTCTTTCACTGAAACCGTGTTTATTTTTTCTTTTTCTGTTGCTTGGTTGATATGTTCTTTTCATTTCTTAATTTATTATTGAATTATGCAAAAATACCAATGATAGCTTACAATTACAAGGAATTCATTTCACCAAATTGAATCTTCAAATTATTGAAAATATAGTATATGGTGAACAAATTTAATCTTTACAATTAAATAAGTCCAAAGTTACCACCACTAAGTCACTAAGTCACAAAGGCACAAAGTTTACATTTAAAAAAGTCCTTTTGTGTCTTCGTGTCTTAGTGGTAAGTAATAAAAATAAGTGTTAAACTTTACAATCCTTATATCCCTACATTCACTCCGGCATATAAGAAAGGAGTAAAATCTTCATACGGAGAATTCACATTATTGAGTACATCAACTTTTATGCCTGCATTGAAGGTAGCTGAGCGGGAAATTGCCTTACTGTATCCGGCTCCCAAAAATATGAAAGGGACACCTTGAGTAATATTTGTTCCCTGCGTTGTAGTATAGTTTGTATATGTATCATATTCAAATTCTCCCTTGAGATAAAAACTGGGCACAGGATTGTATTGCAAGAAATAATTTCCGCCGTATGTGTTTGACTGAAGTGTTGTCTGATTCTCCTGGTCTTTATTGGTATACTGCCAGGAATGATTGTAAATAAACTGCAGTCCGGTGGAAACCTCATTTGATATCCTGTAACCAATGTAAGGCGATAAACTTATCTGTGTATAGTCTCCGAAAGTTGCTCCGATATCTCCGCCTACATAAAATCTTTTCATTGGAGTTTTTGCTGCAGGTGAATTGTCGTTTAAGGATAATTTTAAATCATTATTTGTTTCTGAAGCAAATGATAGTGTAATACTTACGATAAAAATATAAATTAATGCTAATATTTTTTTCATAGTTAAAATTGATTGGTTAAAAAAAATTTTCTTAAAATAAGTTTAATATTGATCTATTTAAAGATAAATATCTCTTTGGCTGCATTGATTGTTAGAAAGTTAAACTAACTTACATGCCTGAAGTTTTTTTCTAAGCTTACTTTCATCTACAGCGTATTTAGAAAACATCTTACCGTTTACAAGCAGAACAGGAATTTTTTCCTTGTACATCTTATTTAGCTCATCATCTCTTTCAATGTCTGTGATTCTGAAATCAAAATCAAACTCATTTTTAAATTTAAGAACAGTCTCTTCCATTACATCACAAAGATGACATCCGGATTTTGTATATAATATGAGTTCGGTCAAATCGTCAGGCAGACTGAGGTAAAGTTTTCTTTTCTATGTTTAATCTCGAATACAAAATTATTGCTCCGGCTATTATCATAATGATAGATATAGCCTGCGCCTGGCTGAGACCAAATGCAATTCTGGGATTTATTCTTATCAGTTCTATTAAGAATCTTTCAATCCCTGAGAGTATCAGGAAGTCCGTATCCAAGTGCAGCTCCCGGACACATTAAGTCAAACATTTTCAAAACAGATAACCCCTTTACCCTGCAGTATATTAACATCAGGATCACAGCGAGAATTAATCCTCCGTAAAAAGTAAGTCCTGAAGGCGAGAAAATAATATCTTTTGTAAAAAATGATGACAATGGCATTCCGCTTCCAAAATTCCATTCTTCAATTATGTAAAAAAGTTTTGCTCCGACTATGCCGCCGATAAGACATAAAAAGGTTACCGTGACTCCTATGTTTTCATCCATGCCGTTTCGCCTGAGTTCGCGGGTAAAGAGCGCACTGGCTACCAGAAAAGTAATGCCGAGCATTAAACCGTAGCTATACACAGGCACAGGACCTATCTCAAATAATTTGGGGTACATTAATTTCCTTCCGTAAATACGTTAATGAATTTTTTCTGTGGATCTAATGTCAGCTTTATGCCCTTAGCAGAAACTTTAAATTTCAACAATATCTTTCCTTTTGCATATTTCATTAGCTTTAAATTGTATTCAGTATTCTTAAAATCAAAAAGCCTATACTCGAAGATCGCGTGAGATTCCTTTGAGATATCAAGAAGAGGAGCTGATAAACCTTCTATGTTAAACTGAATCTCTTTCTTCTCCAGATCAATCTTAGGAATTATGTTTATCCTGTATGCATAGTTCTCAAATACTTTTTTTGTCCTGAATTCAAATAAAATAAAATCCTTTTTTAATATCTCATCATGTCCTTTTGAGATGTTCATCTCATATTCAACATCTAATTTTCCGGACGTACAGCTCGGGTTCGCATTTTTGATTATCGGTTAATTAGTTAATTAGTTAATTAGTTAAATCTGAAAACTTCTTACTGTTATCCCCTCATGCATGGTATGTCTCAAAACCATTTTACCACAGAGGCACAGAGAGCACAGAGTTACACAGAGATTATTTTCCTATACGAAATTCTATTAAGTATTATTACAATATTCATAATTTGTTTTTGGATAAAAAATTAAAAATAAATTCACATAAGATTTACCACATAGAGCACAGAGATTATTTCTCTATACAAAGTTTTATTAAGTATTATTACAATATTCATAATTTGTTTGTTGATAAAAGAATTAAATATAGATTCACTTAAAATTTTCTCTGTGAAGCTCTGTGTCTCTGTGCCTCTGTGGTTAAGCGCTTACATTATCAAATTAACAAATGTACCGATAGACTTTCAATATCAGCAATTTCAATCTCATTACCATCAGCCATTCTTTTCAATTTCCCTGATTTGTTCTTCATCTCTTCTTCGCCAATAACAATTACATATTCAGCATTTAGTTTATTTGCTTCCCTCATCTGTGACTTAATGCTCCGGTTCAAAAAATCAGTTTCACTTTTGATACCTGATGCTCTTAATTTATTTAAAAGTTTTATGGCATAAAATTTTGAATCCTCACCAATGGTTGCTATGTATAATTTTATTCCTTCTTCCTCAGGATATTCATATTTGTTTGCTTCGAGTACCATCATCAGTCTTTCAGTCCCGGCTGCAAAGCCAATTGCCGGAGCGGGTTTCCCTCCGAGCTGCTCTACAAGCACATCATATCTTCCGCCGCCAATAACAGTGTTTTGCGATCCCAGTCCTTCAGCAATGAATTCAAATGTAGTATGAGTGTAATAATCCAGTCCCCGCACTAATTTGTAATCAACTTCATAATTAATGTTTAAAGACTTCAAAGAAGTTAATACGTTTTCGAATAATATTTTAGTTTCGTCTCTAAGATAACTGTAAAGTACCGGTGCGTCTCTTAATATTTCAATGTCACCTTTATCCTTTGTATCAAGAATTCTAAGAGGATTTTTATCAAATCTTATCCGGCTGTCCTTTGAAAGATCATTTAAATATTTTGACAGATAATTTTTAAATTCAATAAGATAAGCCTGTCTTTCATCCAAAGTTCCGATGGTGTTGATCTTTACAACTGAGTTGTTAATTCCAAATGCTTTTAAAATATGATCACCGAGCATTATCATTTCAACGTCGATCAGATAATCAGAGCTTCCAATGACCTCAGCCCCGAATTGTGAGAACTCCCTGAATCTTCCTGCCTGCGGACGTTCGCGCCTGAACATGTTAGAAATGTAAAATAATTTCTGAACAGGGGACTCGTTATACAAACTGTTTTCCAGATAGGAACGGACGACTGAAGCTGTCATTTCAGGTTTAAGCGTAAACTCGTCTTCATTAAATGTGTACATTTCTTTAGAAACTATATCAGTCTCTTCTCCAATACCTCTTTTAAACAAAGCGGTTTTTTCAAATGTAGGCGTTCGTATTTCGCTGTAATTATATTTTGAAAAAATATCACGAAGTTTATTTTCTATAAAGGTTCTTTGAAATGCTTTCTCAGGAAGTAAGTCGTATGTACCTTTTGGCTTTTGTATTAACATTTGCACAAAATAAATTTTTAATGTTAAATGTGAAAGTTAATTAAGATTGGTTAGATTCATAAGATTTATAAGATTCTTAAGATTTATTGCTTTTCCAAAAAATGTTTTTATAAAATTAAATAACATTATAAACCAATCTTTTTTGATAACCTTTTTGGAGTAATACAGGGTTCATTTTAAATCAACCTCTAATACATCTTAATGTTATATCTCTCCTGTCCAAATTATTTTTATGTTAATTCAATTTATAAATTAGTGAAAATATTTTGATTCGTGATCATTCGTGAAATTCGTGGCAAGCTTTTTCTTTATTTTGGACGGATTTGCATAAGATTCATAAGTGTTCTCTGTGCGTTTTTAACGTGTTTACTAAGTGTTTGTACTTATTCTAACTTCCGGATAATCTTCATAATTTTGTATAGTCAATAAAATTCTAAGAACAAACATAACAGTTGCAATCAAATAATTAAAATCATTACCCAAAAAACTAACAAATAAAATAAATTAAATTATGAAAACAAAAAGAACAAAATCTTACAATGGGATAAAATCATTTTTTCTGATAATGATCTTTTTCTCGTTTTTCATCAGCAAGGTATTTTCTCAGACTACGACTCCCGGTTGGCATTTTGTCAACCCGTCACCTGCACCGTATACTAATTATGATTTCCTGTACAGCGGACATTTTTTTAATGATGATAAAGGCTTTGTTGTTGGTCAGAGAGGTTTTATTTACAGAACTACAGACGGCGGACAGATCTGGAACAACATACCGAGTTCTGTAACAGCAACTCTTTATAAAATTCTTTTCTCAAACAGTACTACCGGTTTTGTATTCGGTGCTAACGGAACAATTCTGAAATCTACAAACGGCGGATTTAACTGGACAGCGCAGACAAGCGGTACAACTCAGCCAATCAGAGGAGCTTTCCGTGTCGGAGCAAGTACTATTTATGCTGTAGGAGGAACTGCCTCGTCCAACAGCTTAATCTTGAAATCAACTAACGAAGGAACATCGTGGGTTACTCAAACAGCTCCTGTCGCCCAGAGTTTAAATTCAGTTCACTTCATAGATGCAAATACCGGAGTCGCTGTGGGAAATAACGGAACCATAGTGAGAACAACTAACGGGGGAACAAACTGGACCTTAAGAGCATCAGGTACAAGTGTAATTCTGAACAGCGTTGCATTCAGTGATAATGCTAATGCATTCGCAGTCGGCGAAACCAGCACAATGCTATACTCGACAGATGGAGGATTAAACTGGGGAATTGTAGCCGGTGTCAGCGGAAATTTAAAGTCAGTTAAATTTAAAAATCCTACAGAAGGATATTGCGGCGGTAATTCAAGTCAGTACCGTACAATCAACGGAGGCGCTACATGGACTGCTGTGAATATGTTTATTTATACGTATGAAATTATATTCCCTGAATCGGGGAATAATTATTATGCCGTCGGTAATTATTTCAACAGAGGATTTTCTGCTTCTACAAATGGGGGAACCACCTGGAAAGAACTGACAAGACAAAATCTGCCATCAAGCCATTTTTCTTCTACAATATTTACATCAGATAACAGCGGGTTTATAATAGCTGATGCTAATTTGTATTCAACAACCAATTCAGGATATAACTGGACTTATGAAGGAGTCAGTACCGTTAATGCTGTGACAATAAACGGATCGAGAGGATGTGCAGTCGGCCAAAGCGGCAAAATTGGTATATCAAGTAATGGCGGATCCACCTGGACAAGCCAGACCATCGGTACAAATCATTATTACGGAGTTTCATTTATAGATGCTTCTGTAGGTATCACGGTCGGAAGCACGGGAAGCGTACTGCGGACTACGAACGGCGGCACAAACTGGCTCGTAAGAACCAGCGGGACCGCTCAGGCGCTGAGAGATATTGATATGATCACGGATCAGATCGCTATTGCGGTCGGAGATGCTGGAACTGTGATCAAGACTATAAACGGAGGCGACGACTGGGTTGATCTGACTTCCGGTACAACTTCTAATCTGAAAGATGTGAAATTTGTTAATGCAAATAACGGATTTATTGTCGGGAACAGCGGTATTTTGTTAAGAACAACTAATGCCGGTTCAACCTGGACTACAATAACAACAGGTGTTACAACTGACTTAAATTCGATTAATTTTTTAAATACATCAGGAGTAATATCGGGCAATTCCGGAACAATATTTTTATCAACCAATTCCGGTGCGGCATGGACACAGCAGGCAAGTATCACTAATAATGATCTGACCGGAGTTGCAATGCCGACCGCTAACACGTGGTATCTTGTCGGGGATACGGCTACAGTGATCAGAACAACGACGGCAGGTAATGTGGTTGGAATTAATTATTCCAATCTTTTAACTCCGGAAAAACATTCACTCAGTCAGAATTATCCAAACCCGTTTAACCCGACAACAAAAATCAGATTCAATATTAAAGAGTCGGGTCTTGTGAAATTGACAGTGCATGACATACTCGGCCGGTCTGTAGCTTTGCTGCTGAATGAAAATCTTAACGTTGGAAATTATGAGACGGATTTTGACGGCAGTAAATTAACAAGCGGGATTTATTTTTATAAGCTCGAAGTAGGAGACTATACTGAAGTCAGAAAAATGACTCTGGTAAAATAAAAATTTCGGTTTTCATATCAATTACCCTCCCGGTATTTTAGACATGTATCGGGAGGATTTTTTATTTACCACAGGCACAGAGGAGAGAAAATGATTAATAGTAACTTCTCTGTGTCTCTGTGTCTCTGTGTTGAAAAATTTGATAGCTATTTAATCTCAAATAAAGTTTTATTAATTAATACTTTTATTAATATTAATTAATTAATTTGATAAAAAATTATTCGTGCTGATATTCATTATTATACTTTACTTTGTCGTAGCATCAATAGGTGTTTATCTTCTGACAAAATTCCTCACTAATAAACCACACAAAACTGTGATTGGAGTAATACACGGAGTATTAGGTTTACTGGGAATTTCATTCCTTATCATATACACTTCATTTCTTACAGGGGATACACCTTACATCAGCATCCTCCTTTTTGTGCTGGCATTTTTCTTCGGCGGCGGAATGTTTGTAATGAGTATTCAGGGAAAGAAATTTCCGAAAGCAATTGCATTTACTCATATTGCCATTGCCCTGACAGGAATATTTTTTTTGATAAAATTCTGGACGGAGAAGTAGGTATTGGGTATTGTATTGGGTATTGAGTATTGAGTATATAGTTAGAGTTATTTCAATACACAATACTCAAAACTCAATACTCAATACACAATACTCAAAACTCAATACTCAAAACACAATACTCAAAACTCAATACCCAATACTCAATACCCAATACTCAATACCAGAACTAACCCTCTTTCATCGACAGCTGAATTCTCTTTCTCTCTATATCAATGCCTGTAATTCTAACCATTACCTTCTGATCTAATTTCAAAACTTCGGCGGGGTCTTTGATGAATTTATTTGTGATCTGTGATATATGCAGCAGGCCGTTTTCCTTTGTGCCGATGTTTACAAATGCTCCGAACTTGGTAATGTTTGTAATAATACCCGGCAAGCGCATCTCCACTTTCAGGTCTGTAATGTCTTTAATGTTATCTGCAAATGAAAACGCTTCAGCCTTTCCTCTCGGATCAAGACCGGGCTTGTTAAGTTCATTCAGTATGTCCTCAAGTGTCGGAAGACCGACTTTGGCATTTACATATTTCTTTATGTCAATCTGTTTACGGACTTCATCTGAGTCAATGAGCTCCTTTACCGGCTTTGACAGATCCTTTGCCATTTTGTCAACGATCGGATAACTCTCAGGATGAACTGCGCTGTTATCAAGTGGATTCTTTGCTCCCGGTATTCTAAGAAATCCCGCAGCCTGTTCAAACACTTTGTTTCCCAGACCGGTTACTTTCATGAGCTCTTTTCTTGATTTAAACGGTCCGTTGTCCTGACGGTACTTTGTAATTGCAGTTGCGATCTTCGGTCCTATTCCGGAAACATACCGGAGCAAATGTCTGCTTGAAGTATTCAGATTGACTCCGACATTGTTAACTGCAAAGCTTACAACCTGATCAAGACTTTCCCTTAAAAGCTCCTGATCAACATCGTGCTGATACTGTCCTACTCCTATTGACTTTGCATCGATCTTGACAAGTTCAGCAAGCGGGTCCATGAGACGTCTGCCGATTGATATCGCTCCGCGGACGGTAAGATCAAGGTCAGGAAATTCCTCTCTTGCAACTTCAGATGCTGAATAGATAGAAGCTCCGGATTCATTTACCATATAAACTTCAATACCGGACTTCTTATCCAGTAATGTCTTTATGAATGTTTCGGTTTCCCTTCCTGCAGTTCCATTGCCTATTGCGATCGCTTTGATCTTATACTGTTTAATGAGTTTACTAATAATTTCAGATGATTCTTTAATTTGATTCTGAGGTTCGTGAGGATAAATTGTAACATTGTTAAGCAGGCTTCCTTGTTCATCGAGGCAAACTACCTTGCAGCCTGTTCTGAAACCCGGGTCTATTGCCATTGTAACTTCCTGACCTAAAGGTGATGCAAGTAACAGTTGTCTGAGATTTTCTGAAAATACCAGAATGGCTTCTTTATCCGCTTTATCTTTTGAACTGTTAAAGAATTCAGTTTCAATCGAAGGTGAAAGCAGTCTCTTATAGGAATCTGAAACAGCAAGAGAGACCTGCTCTGTTGTCTCAGTAATATTTTTATTTTTAATAAATATCTTCTCAAGGATCTTTACAGCGAGATCGTCATCGACTGATATTGAAACACGCAGGATACCCTCCTGTTCAGCACGCAGTATTGCAAGAAGTCTGTGTCCCGGACATTTTTAAGCTCTTCCGAATATTCAAAGTAGTCAAGATACTTCTGACCTTCTTCCTTTTTCTTTGCAACAACTTTTGAGCTCAATACAGCGGACTGCGCGAATAATTCTCTTAATGAATTTCTTGCCGAAGTATCCTCACTGATCCACTCAGCAATTATATCCCTTGCTCCGGCAATTGCATCTTCAGCGCTTGTAACTTCCTCATTGAGAAATTTCAGCGCAGCTTCATTCACATTAATATTCTCCTGAGCCATAATAAGAACCGCCAGTGGTTCAAGACCTTTGTCACGTGCAGCTGTAGCGCGTGTCTTTCTTTTTGGTTTAAACGGAAGATAAAGATCTTCGAGCGTATTCAGCTCCCAGCAGTTATTTATCTTTGCCGCTAGTTCGTCAGTAAGCTTATCCTGATCAGAAATGCTTTTCAATATATACTCCCGACGACGTATGAGTTCATTGAGTCTTTTCAGTTCAGACTGAATATCCGCAACCTGCATTTCATCAAGACTGCATGTTACTTCTTTCCTGTATCTTGATATGAAAGGAATGGTTGCGCCTTCTTCAAGTAATTCTACTGTAGCTTGAACCTGTTTATTGTTTATGGAAAGCGATTTGCTTATCTGCGCTATTAATGTTTCGGACATCTGTTTTTTAAAATTATTTAAATCAGTATTTCAATTTCTGATCTGTGAGAATGCAACAATAGAATTTGTAAGTTAAATTATAAAGGATAAAATTTTAAATGTAGTGTTAAGTGACTGTCGGCAAAAAAAAAGCAGAGCGGGAAAAACCTGTCTGAACCCGAATTCTTTGAATTTATCGAATTTACAGAATTTGATTTCAATAATTTAATTCGTTAATTCTTTAATTCGCTTAATTCGAGTTCAGACTCAGCGGGGACGGCAAAATTATAACTCCTAGGTTTCTATGTACCTCCTATATAACTCATTTTATTAAATGCAAAATTGGGGTAAAAATGAGTTATTTCTTTTAAAACATAGGGCTTGACCTATCGGGATACTATGTGGTTAAAATAATTCTCCTCCCGCAAAGTCCTTCGCACAAAACTTATTCTTACCTCAAAGTATTTAAAAGCGAAGTGACTCTGGGCAGACGACGAAAAAACCTATCTGAACCCGAATTCTTAGAATTTATCGAATTTACAGAATTTGTTTTCAATAATTTAATTCGTTAATTCTTTAATTCGCTTAATTCGAGTTCAGACTTTGTGACGACGACGAAACTTAGAGGCTTTGAGGCGTGCAACAAAAAAAGCGGGGCTTTGCACCCCGCTTCTTTTATAACAGCACTTCACGCAGCATCTTAGTAAATCTTGTTTACTAATGCCTTGTATTCAGGCGAACCAATACCATACTTTCTTTTTACGTGCATCTTTGCTTTTCTTGCGCGGTCTTTGAGTCCGTGCTCATCTTCAAACAAATGTATTATAGAGCTTCTTGCATTCGTCAGTGTGGTTTCCTTTAATGCAATGTTCAGAAGTGAGTTGGAAACTTCAGTCCCAAATGCCTCAAGCGATTTAATTGTAATAGAGTTTTCTTCAGGTGCGTAGAAATCATAGTTCTTCACGAGTCCTATGAGCGCTTTGAAATTTCCAAGCTGTGACTTGTAATCAAGCGCAGATACTGATGAAAAATCAGGCTTCGGATCACCGTCTTTCACAGCGGATAGGATTTTCTTTTTCATCCTTGTATGATCAGCATTGTTTTCTCCGGTGATCAGACGGACAACGGAGTTTACCTGGGAATATTCCGCCGAGTTTGTTCCTTTCAATTCTCCGACTTCGAAACGGACATCTCTTGACAATTTCCGAAGTCTGCTGAAAATGTTACTGTTGTCCTTTGATGCATTTGTCAATGCTCCGTTGGCATCCCTGAATTCAGTCATCTTTGATTCCACATCATCAACATAGGTTCCGAATGTTTGTGATTTTATTTTTTCATTTGTAGGGTTGTATAATGCATACCCGCTGACAGCTACGACCAGGTCCCTGCTGTTCTTTATTCTTGCTTCCAAAGAAGCGGATTTATTTGCTGACATATTATTTAAAATTTAAAGTTAAGTAAAATTGTTATTTAATTACTAATTACAAATTGCTAATTATTAATTGTTAAGTATTATGAACTTATAAACTCATACAACTATTAACTTATAAACTCATGAACTTACTAACTTATAAACTTAACTTATGGAGGGACGCCGCAGTAGCGCTCTATCACACCGTCAAATATTTTTCCGGTCGTAACAGATCCGTCGTAATGGATTTTCACTCCGGGGTTATGTAAGATGAAAGTAAGAACCCACGTTGCGAATATGCTGCTGCTTAATTTTAATAGGATGAGAAATACGATTGAAGATGTGTTGGCTATGTTGAAAAGAATGTCATTTGAGTAATGAAGATATGCATCAGCATTTTTTATCAGCTCAGTTATATTGTTCTTGCTCTTATTAATGTTAATGCCGGACTTTACATTCCGGGGATTATGATCAAACAGAGCTGAACTGATTCTGTATTTAACCGCTTTTAACATATCTCTAATGAAATTTTAAATTTTGTTTATTTAATGTCTTATACTGCTTAAATTTTTCATTCCGGTCTGCATCCTGAAGTCTTAGATAAAAATCTTTGCAATTGGTTTAATGACTTTGTAATGTTCCTCTATATATTTATACCCTGACTTTTCGGATTTGTTCCCGAAAAAATACGAAGTTTAAAAATTTATTGTAATAATTGCATCCGGAGTATGAACAATTGCGTCTGGAGAGGGAACAATTGCATCCGGGGTAGTGACAATTGCATCTGAAGTAGCGGCAATTGCATCTGAAGTAGCGGCAATTGCATCTGAAGTAGCGACAATTGCATCTGAAGAGCGACAATTGCATCTGAAGTAGCGACAATTGCATCTGAAGAGGGAACAATTGCATCTGAAGTAGCGACAATTGAATCTGGGGAGGGAACAATTGAATCTGAAGAGGGAACAATTGCACCCGGAGTAGTGATAATTGCATCCTGAGTAACGGCAATTACATCTGCGAAGGAGACAATTGCATCTCGAGAGGTAAGAGTTGCATTTGACAAACTGTCTATTGTATTCAGGGAGATGATTAAGGAATCAGATGCAAGTATAGATTAATAGTATGTTTAAACTATTTTAGTTGCCTTAACCTACATATATTAAAGAAGATAAGTAAAAAAGCAAAGAATTTACATAGTTTTATGAATTAATCGAATAACACCTCATATCTTTTTTAATCAAAGCTATATTAATTCTATTTAAAAAATTAATGATAATATTTTTTTAATTCGTGATCATTCGTGAAATTCGTGGCGGCCTTTTTCCTTTATTTTGGGCAGATGTACTCATGTCAGGAAGTTACGAAAGAAATTACATTTCAACAGAAATCAGATTAAGTTATTTTAACAAATGATAAAACTTAACATTCTTGATCAGTCTCCGGTAACAAAAGGAATGTCTCCCGGAGATGCCATTCGTCAGACCATTGAACTTGCAGAACTTGCTGATAAGCTCGGATATCACAGATACTGGTTCGCGGAACATCACAACACAAGATCATTTGCTTCAGCCAGCCCGGAAATACTCATGACAGCTCTAGCGTCTAATACAAAAAATATTAGATTTGGTTCGGGTGGTGTCCTCATAAGCCATTACAGTCCTTTGAAAATTGCGGAACAGTTCAATATGCTTGAAACGCTCTATCCCGGTAGGATCGATCTTGGGATAGGCAGAGCTCCGGGAGGGGATTCACACATAATAAAAGCGCTCAGGACTCCCGGTGAGGATGCATTCATTAAAACCAAAGAGCTCATCAGTTATTTAAAAAGCTCATCTGAATTTAAACTGCATAATTCAGTTGCGGCGGTTCCTGAAGGCTCAGGGATGCCTGAAGTATGGATACTCGGGACAAGTCCTGACAGCGCGCTGTTTGCTGCTGAGAACGGGCTGAGATATACATTCGGAAGCTTCATAAATGACGAGCATATGCTTCAGTGTTTTCAGACTTATTATCAGAATTTCAAGCCATCCACATTCTTAAAAGAGCCGTATCTGAACCTTGCATTGTTTTCAATCAGCGGAAATACTAATGAAGATGCAGTCAGAATGGCGAAGTGTACGGAGTACTGGCTTGTACAGACATTTTTGAAAGGGAAGAACATGCCGTTCCCGGATGAGGAAACAGTGATGAACTATAATTTTTCAGCTGAAGAGAAAATGATAATTGAATACAGAAGGAGATCTGCAGTAATAGGTGACGCGGATACAGTTGCGGAAAAATTAAAGGAGCTTGTTAAAAAATATGCGCTTCACGAGCTAACGATAGTTACAATCACTTCGGATTTTGAAGACAGGAAAAAGTCATACAGACTGCTGATGGAGAGTATTGTGTGATTTGTTTCTATAACAAAATGAATCTTTAACACAGAGCCGGTCACAGAGAAAAAATGATTTTTAGTTTTAATCTACCTAAACATTTTTTGGATAAGATTCCTCTTCAGGGTCTTTATAAGCAATACGAATCCGATCGCACCGAATTTAGATATCTTTTTTGTTTATTAATGATACAAATATATTTTTAAGTCCGGAGTTATTTTTGTAATTATTTAAGGAAGATCAATCAAATTCGAAGGTATGAAATTTCGCCCACTTGGGATTGTCTGTTTTGTTTAAGCTATAAGTATGTCCTCTTTGATTAAGTTTTAAAGTCTGGGAGTGGTTATTATGCCCTATCTGATTAAAATAAATTCAATTACCTGAATAGATAAGAGCTTTATGAATCCTGATTAAGAATAATCTCTGTGGCCTGTGTTTCATAAGTTGTAAATGATTTATTTTTTTTACCCCGCCGTGTGTGACGCTTTGAATTCCGGAATTCAAATAGTCACACCTGACCTAAATCAACATTTCAGACTTTCTCATTGTGATAATCAGAGGATTACTTCCTTCGCCATAATATTTTCCGTCCCGTTCAGAAATATTAAGCCCGTTTTTGTTCGGGTTTATCGCAGGAAGAAATCCCGGGGATTCTTCGCCGTAATCAGTAAATACCGCTGTCAGGGGAGGTATTAATCCGATCAATCCGGCTTCAGCATTTATGTCCACATCTTTAAGATTTAAGGTTTTAAAATATACTTTACAAAATTAGTAATTATGTTTTAGCATATGAATAGGGGTATGCACCTTTTTTATGTAAGTGTGTATACTCATTTTAGTAATTTAAGTTGTAAAATCCAAAAAACTTATCACTCAGATCACACAGTTTTAATATAACAGACAGAATACACAGGATCACTTTTTAGCTTTGCTCTCACAGAATTCACAGATTTCCACAGACACATTTTAATAGCTCTTTCTGTGTTGATTCAAAATAATGAAAAATAATCCAGGTCTAATCTGTGTTGATCTGTGTAATCTGTGAGAGCCAATCTTTACAATTTCAGTTTCTTAATCATGTCTCATCGTTTTGGACGGATGTGTAAAGAAACTATGAAGACTTCGTGAATTTAATTTCATATGCAGAATATTTTTTATAATTTGTACAAAATTATTCCTCAACCCTTAAACCCAATATCATAGGAAAAACCGGATAAACCTCATCACACAAATTATAAGAACAACAAGACTGAGCCTCATCCCGGAAATATCCAGGGTAATAAAATCATTTCCGGTGAAGAAAAGACTTTAATGCAAAAAATTAAGTCTTCACGTGAAGCAGGTAATCTGACCGAAATGTCAGATTACAGAAAACAACTGAATGCTCTGCAGGGAGTTGTCTCAAAAAGAGGCGAGCCTGTTGGTTATGTCAGGAAAGGTACCGGTAACACGTTGCGCGGAGATGTTAATATCTCTGTCTCACCTGTATTTTACGGCTCAAACATTCAGGCAATTACGACTGTCACGGAACAAAGGGGAAACAATGCCGGAAGAATCTGGACCATTTTTTCATACAACAGCAGTCCTGCAAAAACAGGCGCATCAGGAACAACTTCTGAAACCAGATTCTTTTATTCTGATGACGGTGGAATAAACTGGATCGATTATGCTTATGCATACAATCCTTATGAATCTGCTGCTGCCGATGCCATTGACGCAGAGATAATTGAAGACTTCACCGGAACTAAATATTTATATGTTTCCTACGGAGCAATAACAAACTCGGGAGATAAGTATATATGCAACCTGATCGTTCTGACA
Organism: Ignavibacteria bacterium; assembly: GCA_016710985.1. GTDB lineage: Bacteria > Bacteroidota > Ignavibacteria > Tepidaquicellales > Tepidaquicellaceae > JAGPCH01. Next base: position 86,014 of record JADJTX010000008.1, on the reverse strand, counting down.
ATCAGCGGAACTGTAACAGGAAGCGTTCAGAGACTTGAATGGCCGGGATTCGATTACTTTACTTATGACGTTAATTATTTCAAGCCGAGAATCACTACAGATAATGCATTCTGGACCGGAGCTCCTTATCTTTATATAGCTGCGTGTCAGGACAGCTCTGACGAAGTTGATAATTTGTTCAGTGAAAAAGTCGCTATCATAACCAGCCCTTTCGATCCAAACCCCGTGATTGAATATAAGCCCGATGCCTTCTGGTATTATTCCATCATTCCTGCATTTCAGGGTAATTGCGATATAGCATGGTTTGATGATCCGGGTAACGGCGGCGGATCTGTGATATTAGTTGAGTCAGGAGCTTTTTTTAATACCGCAATTTATCTTTATGAAACTCCTGATGTCGGCTGGCTTGGTCTTCCGACTTATGAAGGTTATCTTGATCCGGATTTTGTACCGAAGTCTTCGGCTTATGTTGCATCAAACGGACTGTATCAGAATCTTATGATCGTTAATTTGAGTGAATACCTTCCGACAGATCATGATGTTCAGTATTTTTCAACTGTTGATGCCGGAGATACCTGGAGTGACGGATTTGTTGCATACACCGGTGATGATGACAGCAGAGCCGATATAGTTGGTCTTAGAAATGTACCCGGCAATTTTTATTCTGCTCATGCCAATAACAGCAATACATATAACACTGTTTTTTATTCAACTGCAATTAACGATCAGTGGGGATTTCAGAATTCTCCGATGAATAATTATGACGCTTCGACATTTGCGGGTCCCCGTCCGGGTATCAGATTAGGCTATGCAGACAGCTGCTTTGTAGTGTGGTCTGAATATGTTAATTCAAATGTCCACGCTTCGGCAGGATGTTCAGGTTCTCCGGTAGATGTGAGCTCATTGTTTGTAAACGTTTATGTAGAAGGGTATTACAATCCTGATGATTATATAATGACAAGGAATGATACAGTAACAGTTACTCTCAGACAAGCAGTATCTCCATTTAACATAGCCGAATCAAGGAAAGCAGTCATGAATCAATACGGAAATACAATTGTAAATTTCTCACAAATAGATAAGAACACCAACTACTATGTTGTGATCAATCAGAGAAATACGATTGAAACATGGAGTTCGGATCCCATCAATTTTTTCGGAGGCAATTTTTACTACAAAGATTTTATCTATAACTCCTCTGAAGCTTACGGCTCAAATGAAAAGTATCTCGGAACCGATCCGTCAACTAATAATTATTACGGAATGTACAGCGGAGATGTAACACAAAATGGATTCATAGATCTGACGGATGTTATTACTGTCTATTTTGATGCCAACAGCTTTTTGACAGGCTATGTCAGCACTGATCTGAACGGGGATGATATAGTTGATCTTACTGATCTTACAATTGCATACAACAATTCTGTGATTTTTGTGAGCGTGAAAAAGCCGTGATCAGTTCATTGAGTTCATTAAGTTCATTAAGTTCATTGAGTTCATTGAGTTCATTGGGTTCATTGAGTTCATTGAGTTCATTGAGTTCATTGAGTTCATTGAGTTCATTGAGTTCATTAAGTTCATTAGTTCATTGAGTTTTGAGTCATTGTCATTGAGTTCATTGAGTTCATTAAGTTCATTAAGTTCATTGAGTTCATTGAGTTCATTGAGAAGTTCATTGAGTTGCTAAAGTTTTTTCAAAAGATAAGGTACGAGGTTTAACCACTTCGTACCTTACCTTTAAAATTAATAAAGGATGTTTTTAAAATCCAATGAACTATATTAAAAGTAAACATTAACTGTACAACATTTAGCATTGTAAACGAGAAGAATAGAACGCGGATAACGCTGATTGATCTGAAAAGGAACGGATTTTTTATTTGATTGTAAAAATACTCAATTGAATCTAACTTATTTTTGTAATTTCTTAGACTTTGATTTTTTTTAATTCTCATAATTATCAGCGAATATCCGCAAAATCAGTGTCATCCGTGTTCAAAAAAAATCATCGTATACAAAACTTTTAGCAAAACTTTCTATAACTGAATTTCATATTACTTGTAGTTTGCATAAGTTTGTTTCCTGTATTTTAAAAGTGCAGGAATAAAACGAATAATTGAATATAACTTCGATCAATGAACCCGGAATAATTACTTTGATAAAAAATAATTTCTTTATTCTTACAGGCGCAATGGGCGCAGGCAAATCAACTGTCCTGAATAAGATTCGTGAAAAAGGAATCTCCTGTATTGAAGAACCTGCAAGAGAAATTTTAAAAGAGCAAAGAAGGATAAACGGAGAAGGAGTTCCTGAAAAGAATCCGAAGGAGTTTAATAATCTTATGCTTCAGCGTATGATCCGTCAATACAACATTAATTCTGATAAAAATGAGATTATAATTTTTGACAGGGAATTCCTGACATCATCGGTTATAATGAACTGTTAAATTCGGAAATGGATACACCGGTCATTGCTTCAAAGGAATTCAGATATAACAAACACGTATTTGTATTTAAGGGATGGAAAGATATTTATGCAACAGACGATGAAAGAAAGATGAGTTTCGAACTTGCAGCAAACTTTGGTGAAAACATAATGAGGATCTATCAGAGTCTGGGATATGAAACATTGGTTGTCCCGTTTGTCTCTGTTGACGAAAGAGTTTCATTTATCACTGATACAATTGAAAGAATGATGAACGAGACAACTGAATGTCACTAACACATGGAAATCTGAAAGGAAGAATATTCTAAATGATGTATCAAAAAGTATAATTTATTTACTAACTATTTATGAAAATCAATAATACTAAAACTGAAGACATTGACGGATACATAAAGGAATATCCAAAAGATGTTCAGCTCATTCTTGCAAAGATCAGAGATGTCATTAAGAAAGCAGCGCCGGAAGCAGAGGAGACTATAAAGTATTCCATACCTACTTTCACTTTAAACGGAAACCTTGTACATTTTGCCGCTTACAAAAATCATATTGGTTTTTATCCGGCTCCGTCAGGAATAAAAGCATTCAAAAAAGAACTGTCGGCGTATAAAAATTCAAAAGGCGCAGTGCAATTTCCTTTAGACAAACCTCTTCCTTTAAGTCTTATGAGCAAAATTGTAAAATTCAGAGTAAAGGAAAACATCGCGAAATCAGACAGCAAAAAGTCAAAGGCAGTTAAGGCAAAAATTCAAAAGAAAGATCAAATTAGTTAATTTATAAATCATGATATTTATTATTTTCACAATCACACCTCTAATTTGTCGCATTCAGGACTGCACATTTTAAATCACTTTTATTATTTTTGTAATAAATCAAAATCACATAACTTACTAAACTTCAAACTTTCAAACATTTAACTTTTAACTTTCAACTTCATCATGGAAACAATTATTCTCGAAAACGACATCAAAGTATTTTACATCACAGCAGAATCATTTCCTGAGGGAATTACGGATGCGTATAAAAAGCTTGGTGAAGTCATCTCTTTATCCGGCAGAAAGATCTTCGGCATATCACGTCCGGAAAACGGTGTCATAGTTTATAAAGCAGCCGCTGAAGAAATTGTTGATGGAGAAGCCGGAAAGTTAAACTGTGATAAGATGATAATAAAAAAGGGGACTTACATTTGTCAGACGATAAATGATTTCATGAAAGATATTCCTGCTATTGGTGAGACATTCCGAAAACTTATAACAAATCCTGACATTGACCCTGAAGGATATTGCGTGGAATGGTATTTTAATCCAACCGATGTAAAATGCATGGTAAGGCTTGTTAAGGATTAGGAATTTGGAATGTCGGATTTGGGATTTGTTTTGAGATCAGATTTATACAAAAGCCTGCCACGAATTTTCACTAATGATCACGAATATTGGACTGAGTTTCAAAGAGTATTTTTCATCTAACTTCTGCAACAAGTTACAGTCTAAGTCCTCAGAATAACTCATCCCGTATCATCATATTATCCTTAGCTGTCCAAACAAAATAGCATAATATTTAACCCTTATGAACGGATAGGATGCCCAAGGATACTCAGCTGTGCAAATATATTTATGTTAATTCTATTAAATAATTAGTGATAATATTTTAAATTCGTGATCCTTTGTGTAATTCGTGGCAAGCTTTTTCTTTATTTTAGGCGGATGTAATACTCATCATATCTCATCATACTCCATATACACAAAATTATTTTAACTTTTCTTAAGAAAAAGTTTAATTATATTGGTTGTCCCTGAAATGAAAATCAAAAGAGCATTATATTAAACAATAAATGTCAGACATTTTCATTAATATTAATAATAAAAGCTACCTGAATTGAATTCTAAGAAAGAAAAATTACTGAACGAGACATATAAAAAGTTTCTAAAGGTAAGTATGAACAAACTTCCGGCGGATATGCTGGATGTTATTGTTGATAAGAATATAATGGCATACGGGACGGCCATTGACGAGAAAATTCAGTCTCTAGCGGATTGCCATGAACTTGTTGACAATCAGAAGGAACAGTCTTCCGGATTGAAATTCAAGCGTGAGATCATTCCGGGTTTCAGAAGAATTTCACCTGAAGAGGATTCGGCTACATTTGTTGATGAGATGAAAATGAATATTCAGACCGGCATAGATACACATCGGCTTTTTTTAAGGTTTACTACAATTTTGGAATATTCTGATAATAAATGGACAGTAGTTCATTTCCACACTTCTAAACCCGATGACACAAAAGGAGAAACTGACACATGGCATATTGATGAATGGAAGAGGAAAAACGAAGAGCTGCAGAAATTAGTTGACGAGAAAACAACAGACCTACTGATTAAAAACCGTGAGCTTGAGATTGAATCATCTCTTGAACGTGTCCGGGCAATAGCTTTGAGCATGAGAAAGTCTGATGATCTTCTGGACATTTGTGAAACATTGTTCTCGGAACTTCAGAAACTTGGATTTGACGAGCTCAGAAACGCCATGATAAATATTCATAATGATGAAGACAGAACTTTTCTGAATTATGATTATTCAGATACACTGGGTAAAAATATTACTCCTTTATACTACGATATTAACCCTGTAATTGCTAAGCAGATAAAGCAGATCAGAAAAGGCAGAGATGCTTTTTCAGAGACATCTTTTAAAGGTGATGAACTGAAAGAATGGAAGAGGTTCAGGAAAAAAAGAGGTGAGCCGGATGATCCGCGGATTAAAAACACCAAAGCGCTGTACTATTATTTTATTCAATAGGAACAGGTTCAATAGGAATTTCAACGTTCGGTTCTATAGTAAAAGAAAAACTTGAATTGCTGAAGCGTTTCAGAAATGTTTTTGACCTTGCATACCGGAGATATATGGATGTGGCGCAAGCCGAAGCGCAGGCAAGAGAAGTAAAGATTGAAATTGCACTCGAGAGAATCCGCAGCAGAACCATGGCTATGCAGAGGAGTGAAGAGCTTTCCGATACATCAGAGATACTTTTTCAGCAGTTTAATGAATTGGGTGAACTACCGGAACGCATCAGTATTGGTATTATAAATGAACGTGAAAGACATATTGAATTATGGGTAACCGTTAAAGGAGATAAGAACCGAACGGTAAAAGTTCCACTCGATGAACCAATAGTGTCTCGCAAAATATATACCGGCTGGAAGGAACAAAGGAAGACAATGTTAGTTGAGCTCTCAGGAAAGCCACTAAAAGACTATTTAAAGTTCAGAAAAAGCTTTGGTAATACCCATGGTAGTTCAGATTCCGTGAAAGACCGCATGATTAGTTATGTTGCTTTCTTTTCAAGAGGAATGATATCTATTACACCAAATGGGTTTTACCAAGGAAACATCAGTTACTTGAAAGATTTGCCGGCGTGTTTGATCTCACATATACAAGATTCCTTGATCTGAAACTGGCTGAAGCGCAGGCGAATGAAGCGAAGATTGAGATTGCTTTGGAGAGAGTTCGAAGCAGGACGATGGCTATGCAGAAGAGCGATGAACTTTCCGAGACAACATTCATGCTTTTTCAACAATTCATAGAACTTGGAGAAGCCCCCGACCAGATCACAATAGGAATTGTAAATGAAGAGGAAAAAGTGATCGAATTCTGGACTACTATGGAAGGAAATCAAGTGGAGCAGATGGTTAAATTTCCCATTATAGAAACAAACCTGATGCGTAAAATATATGCAGCATGGAAACAACAAAAAAAATCACTTGCTATTGAAATTAAAGGCGAGGAATTACATGATTATATTGATTACAGGATCAGATTAACAGGAGTAAAGACAAAGAATGATCATGTATATGACCGCCGTTTTATACAGGCTGCCTTTTTTTCAAAAGGAATGATCACCATTTCCACTAATGATCCCCGCTCAAAAGAAACAATACAGCTGCTTGAGAGATTTGCAGGTGTATTCGATTTGACTTATACAAGATTCCTTGATTTAAAATTAGCAGAAGCACAGACGAAAGAAGCAAAGGTTGAACTGTCACTTGAAAGAGTCCGGGCAAGATCGATGGCAATGCACACCAGCGATGAGCTTGTTGATGCTTCCATAGTTTTGTTTAATGAATTAAAATCGCTTGGCATTGAATCCATAAGAACAGGAGTTGCAATTTTTGATGAATCAAAAAAAGCGGTTGAGATCTGGTCATCACAACTGATAGAAGAAAAAAGGAATAAAATTCTGGGAGTTGTTCCTTTTAAAGCGCATCCTTTTTTTGAATTGAATTATAAAGCATGGAAAAGAAAAGAGCCGTACTATTTTTATGAAATAGCAGGCAAGGAAGTAAAAAAATATTACAAGGTAATGTCTTCGGTTCTTTCTTATCCGGAGAAAAAAGAATTTAATCCGAATGCAGTATTATGTTAAGATTTGCGAAAGTATTCGGAATGATCTACAGGCGTTTTCTTGATCTGCAAAAAGCGGAAGCACAGGCAAGGGAAGCTCAGATTGAACTGGCACTTGAAAGAGTTCGTGCAAGAACCATGGCAATGCAGAGAAGTGATGAACTGGAGGAAACATCTCAGATACTTTTTCAGCAGTTCAAAGAACTGGGTGAACATCCGGATCGCATTACAATTGGAACTATAAATGAACCTGAAAGAGAGATTGAACTCTGGGTTACAGTTGAAGGATTTCAGAATCGAATGGTTAGAGTTTCTATTGATGAACCAAACGTAATACACAAAATTTATACTGCATGGAAGAAACAAAAAAAATCAATATTAATTGATATTAAAGGAAAAGAACTAAGAGATTATATAACATACAGAAAAAGTTTTGGCAATGATCAGGGTATTGGTGAATTTTTAAAAGACCGTATGATTGTTTATGTTGCATTCTTTTCAAAAGGAATTATTTCTATAACCACACCTGAACTGCTGCCAAGGGAAAGCATACAGTTACTTGAAAGATTTGCCGGTGTGTTCGATCTGACTTACACAAGATTCCTGGATCTTCAAAAAGCAGAAGAACAGGCAAGAGAAGCATTAATAGAAGTTGCTCTTGAGCGGGTCAGAAGCAGAACAATGGCAATGCATAAAAGCGAAGAACTTGCCGAGACGGCTGCAGTACTTTTTCAGCAATTGTGCGGACTGGGTATAGATGCTTTGCGTTTGTATATAGGTATTATTGACGAGAAAAGAGATGAGATCGAATTCTGGACAACTGACTATGGGGGCAGTCAGATCAGTTCAAAATATAAAGCAAACTTATACGGTTCGACTACTTTCAGAAAGATGTATATCGGATGGAAAGAAAAGCAGAAGTCAACCATAGTTGATCCAAAGGGAAAAGAATTAACAGAGCATCTTTATTATCTGAAAGAAATAATGAATTATCCGATCAGAAACAGGAAAACTCTGAGCCGGAGATTACAAACTATTGCATACTTTTCAAAAGGACTCATCGGTGTTTTATCTAATAATGAACTACCGGTGGAATCAATAAATGTACTTGAACGATTTGCCGGAGTATTCGATCTCACTTACAGACGTTTTCTTGATCTGCAGACATCCGAAGCGCAGACAAAGGAAGCTCAGATTGAAGTTGCTTTAGAAAGAGTCCGGAGCAGAACTATGGCAATGCACAGCAGTGATGAACTTCAGGAAGCAGCTATTTTATTGTTTCAGCAGATAAAAGAACTCGGTGTGGACACTGGCAGCTGCGGTTATGTAATCTGGGAAAATGAAAATAAAGATGCCACAGTCTGGATGAGTTCTGCTGAAGGAGGCTTTCAGGAATCGTTTAGATTACCTCACACGAAAAGTAAAATATATAAGGAAATATATTCAGCAAAGGAAGAAGGAAAAGAATTTTTTGTAAAAGAAGTCAGAGGATCTGAACTAAAAAAACATTTTGATTATTTGACAACAGTTCCGGGTATAGGTGAAAAAATTAAACAGTTAAGAAAAGCCCGATATAAATTTCCGGAAACAATTGTGTATAACACTGCATTTTTCAAACAGGGTTATTTATCATTTCATACACATGAGCAGTTACCCGATGCTCATGATATTTTCAGACGTTTCGCGAATGTATTCGAACAGACTTATACAAGATTTCTTGATTTGCAAAAAGCTGAAGCGCAGGCAAGAGAAGCGCAGATAGAAGCAGGTCTTGAGAGAGTAAGGGCAAAATCAATGGCAATGCACAGCAGTGATGACGTAAGCTCAGCAATAGTAACTCTGTTTACGGAACTGGAGAAGCTTGGTATTGAAAACCTGCGATGCGGAATTGCTATCATAAAGAATAATAAAAATATGGATGTCTGGTCTGTGACAAATGTGGACGATGGAAAAACAGTAAAGGCAGCAGGTTCATTTGATATGAATGCACATAAGCTATGGAAGATTTTTTATGATTCCTGGAAAAAAAATTCCTTGTTTCTTCATTACTACCTTTCGGGTAAAGAAAAGCGCGATTATATAAAAATACTTAACAATGCCCCCAACTATTTATCACAGCCAATAATTGACCCCCCGGATATGGATTTCCAATCCTATCATTTTAAAGAAGGCGCTATTTGGACTTTCTCTATGCGGCCTCATGATGATCAGGTTCAAAAGGTAATGAAAAGATTTACAGCTGTATTCTCCCAGACTTTCCGGCGTTATAGGGATTTGCAAAAAGCCGAAGCTCAGGCAAGAGAAGCGCAGATAGAATTAGGATTGGAAAGAGTAAGAACAAGGGCTATGGCAATGCAAAAATCCGATGAATTATCAGAATTGGTTGATACCGTTTTTAAAGAACTGACAAAACTTGATTTTGCATTAACATGGTGCATCATTAATATCATTGATGAAAGCTCCATGTCTAATACCGTTTGGGCAGCCAATCCGGATATCAATAAAGCACCTGAGTCTTATCATATGTTTTTTGAAGATTATCCTTTTCACCATGCAATGATGAAAGGATGGAAGGAAAGAAAAGCTAAAGCTGTTTATGTACTTGGAGGACTGGAAAAGAAAGTTTACGATGACTATTTGTTTAATGACACAGAATTCAGAAGGGTGCCTGCGGCGGCACAGACAGTATCGAGGGCAATGGAAAAATATGTTGTTACTTTCTCCTTTAGCAATTTTGGCGGATTACAAACTGTTGGAGATGAGCCATTATCAGAGGCTAATATAGACATACTCAGCCGCTTTGGCAAAGTTTTCGATCTCACATATACACGTTTTAATGATTTGAAATTAGCAGAAGCGCAGGCAGCAGAAGCGAAAATAGAAGCGGCTTTGGAAAGAGTGAGAAGCAGAACAATGGGCATGCAGAAAAGCGAAGAGCTCAAAGAAGTTATTCAGGTTGTTTTAGAGCAATTCGTTCACTTAAATATCAATGCTGAGCATGCAGGATTTGTTATGGATTATAAAGCAAGACATGATTACAATATTTGGGTAGCTGACCCTCTCGGTGTTCCTTCTCAGATAACAATTCCATATTTTGACTCCGTGTATTACAATCAATTTAATGAAGCAAAAGAAAAAGGAATGGATTTCTTTGCCACCAATCTGAATTTCAGAGAAAAAAATAAATTTTATAAAAAGCTTTTTATGTATATACCCGGATTACCGGAGGAAGCAAAGGAATTTTATTTTAATTGCCCCGGACTTGCTGCTTCGACTGTATTGCTGGATAATGTTTCACTGTATATAGAAAATTTTTCGGGTACTCCTTATTCAAATGAAGAGAATGCCACGCTGATGCGTTTTGGAAAAGTATTTCAGCAAACCTGTACCCGTTTTCTTGATCTGCAAAAGGCAGAAGCGCAGGCAAGGGAAGCGAAGATAGAAACGGCATTGGAGAGGGTACGTTCTCAATCTATGGGAATGCAAACCAGTAAAGATTTGAGCAATGTTACTACGGCAATGTTCGAGCAGTTGAGAATGCTGGGAGGCGAATTATATGCTACCGGAATAGTGTTTTGTGATAAACATAAGCATCATGTGGAACAGTGGCACAGTGTACCGGAGGCGGGCATGTTATCTCCTTTTATTGTACCCGTTGATTTGGACTATATTCATCAATACCGGTATGACCAATGGAAGAAAGGCGTTGAATTGTTTTCTGTTGAAATACCCGGAGATTTTATTGCGCAGCACTTTGAGGCGATGTTCAGCCTGCCAACAGTAAAGGCTGTACTGGACGATTTTGCAGCAAAAAATATCGCGATGCCCGAAACCCCAAACTGGGAAATAGATTATGGAGCATCATTCAGGCATGGGTATCTGTTGGTGTCGGCACTTCAGCCTTTTAGTAATGCAGACATTCTTCCGCGATTTGCAAAAGTTTTTGAACAGACCTATACCCGATTCCTCGATCTTCAAAAAGCAGAAGCTCAGGCAAGGGAAGCACAGGTTGAATCTGCATTGGAAAAAGTAAGAAGCCGTTCGCTTGCCATGCATAAGGCAGATGAATTGGGTGAAGTGATTACTGTTGTTGTCGACAAATTAAAAGAGCTGGATTTTTCAGTGAGTGATGGAGTTGCCCTTATCACTTATTCCGAAGATTCAAAAGATCTGTTGGAGTGGATGGCAAACCCGGGGTTTCCTTCGGCTCTTAAATTTCATGTTCCTTATTTTGAACATCCTGTACTTGCAAACCTGTGGAAGGCAAAGAATGAAGGAAAAGAATTTATAATGGAGCGATATACCAAGGAAGAGAACAAATCTTTCTTAAACCATATTTTTGAACACAGCGATTTTAAACATACACCACAACCGATAAAGGACTATTGCCTTGCTGCTGAAACATATGCCACTTCAATTGCCTTCCAGACAAACACGTCCATATTTATTAACGACTATTCCGGCAAATCACTTTCAGAACAGGAGATTGATATACTCAAACGTTTTTCAAAAGTATTCGAGCAAGCTTATGTTCGTTTCCTTGATCTGCAAAAAGCAGAAGCGCAGGCAAGAGAAGCGCAGATCGAAGCAGCACTGGAAAAAGTAAGAGGCAAGGCGATGGCAATGCATAACAGCAACGACCTTACAGATGCAGCGGGACAGGTATTTACTGAATTAAATAATCTCGGCATTAAACCAATCCGCAGCGGTTTTGTTTTGCTTACAAAGGAATCCCGCAAAGCAAAACTTTATCCTGCAACTTCATTTGACAACAAGAACACAATTTCTTTTACAGGTGAATTTGAATTTACCGGACATCCTGTTTATGAAAAACAATATGAATCATGGCAAAGGAAGGAAAATTATTTCCCGGTTCTGGAGGGAGATATTTTAAAATCATATTATAAAATTCTTGCCAAAGGACTTTCTGTTTCTTATAAAAATTTCCTCACTAAAAACAAAAAGCAGTTTGGTACTTTCCTTCCGTTTAAAGAAGGATTCCTTTTTACCTGGAGTGATGAGCCTTATTCAGAAAAAGAAATAAATATACTTGACAGATTTAAAGGGATACTTGATCTGACTATCAGAAGATATCTTGATCTGCAAAAAGCTGAAGCACAGGCAAGAGAAGCAAGGATCGAAGCAGCTCTCGAACGCGCACGAACTCAGAGCATGCTTATGAAGCATTCCAATGAGCTGAATATAACATCACAGATTTTTCATGAACAACTTCAATTGCTTGGCATTGATTCGGAATTCTCTTTTGTATGGCTGCCTGATGAAGAGAACAGGGATCATTTATTCTGGGCAGCATGGTCTGAAAATAAAAACGGTTCGGTTATTGTTCAAAGTAAATCCGTTACTTATCCATTAGACAAAACAGAACGGTATACAGCTGAATGTTTTAAAGCATGGGAAAGCAATGATCCAATTCATGAATATTTTGTATCTCCGGAAGAAATAAATAATTTTTTGCTGCATGGTCTGAACTCCTTAGCGGAGCAAAGCATTTGAAACCTGAATTTTTTAAAGAAGGAATTTATTATACAGAGGCATATATAAAATATGGTTGTTTCGGAGTTGATATCAGAAGACCTCTTACAGATGAAGAGAAAAAGCTTCTTCTTCGTTTTGCTATTGAATTTGAGCGTGCATATACACGCTTTCTCGATCTGCAGAAAGCTGAAGCTCAGACAAGGGAGGCGCAGATTGAAGCATCACTTGAAAGAGTAAGATCTAAAACAATGGCAATGCATAACAGCATTGATGTTGGAGAAACAGTATCTGTTATGTTTGATGAACTCGTGAAACTCGGAATAGAAACATACCGATGCGGTATCGGGATCCTGTATGAAACAAAAGAAATGGAAGTATGGACTGCTAAACCGGATGACAAAGGAAAAGTCGAGCTCATTATCGGATATCTTAATATGAGCATGCATCCTCTGCTTAAGGGAGCATTTGAAAACTGGAAGAATAAAAAAGATTCTTATTATTATCACCTGAAAGGTAAAGATTTACTTGATTACTTCAATGCGATCAATAAGCATGAAAAATATCCTGTGAAATATGATTTTGATTCATTACCCGGAGAGATTTTTCATCATGATTATTATTTCAGAGAAGGAACATTATTTGTTTTCACTTTGAAAAATTTATCTGCAGAGGATGAATCAACTTTAAAACGCTTTGCCGGGGTTTTTGGTCAGACATACAGAAGATACCTCGATTTACAAAAAGCAGAAGCGCAGTCGAGAGAATCACAGATCGAAGCATCACTCGAAAGGGTTCGTTCAAAAGCAATGGCAATGCAGACGAGTGATGATTTAGGTGTTGCGGTAGCAACTATTTTTGAAGAATTAGATAAGCTGGATCTCGGTACTTTTAGATGCGGAATCGGGATAATTGATAAGACAAAGAAAAGCGTTGAAGTCTGGGCAACTGCAATGTCCGACGGGAGGAAGACTGTTCAGGTGTCAGGAGATGAATCAATGGACACACATCCGCTTCTTAAAGGCGCTTTTGATGCATGGCTGAAACAGGAAGATTTTTCTTACTTATTGCAGGGTGATGACTTAAAAAAATATTATGAAATACAAATTGAAAGTAACTTTGAATTGCCGGATTCCCGGTTAATGTTATCAGGAACTGAAGAACTTAAGCAGTATTATTATGTAGCTGTATTTCAGGCAGGCGGGTTATTTGCTTTCCGTGAATCAGAATTTCCGGATGAAGCAAAAATTATAATAAAGCGTTTTGCGGATGTTATTAATTTTACTTACACGCGTTTTAATGACCTGAAGCAGGCGGAAGCTCAGGCAAGGGAAGCACAGATCGAAGCTACACTGGAAAGAGTGAGAGCAAGCGCTTTGATAATGAGAAAGCCGGAAGATATGTTTGACGTTTGCAAAGTCATTTCTGAACAGCTGAAGCTTTTAAAAGTAAACGAGATCAGAAATACTCAAACTGTTATCTTAAACGAAGGTAAAGAAACTTATCAGAATTATGAATATTTCCCGGACTACAATGAAAAGACTTTCAGTGAAATTGATTACAACCTTCATCCTAAAGTAACGGAGTTTGTAAACGAGATCAAAAAATCAAGCGATGCTTTTTTTTCGACAAGCTTTGAGGGAAAGGAATTACAGGAATGGAGAGAATACAGAAATAAAACAAATCAGATTCCGGATGCAAAGTTAGACGCAGCAAGTTCCGTTCATTATTATTTTTTTTCCATTGGTCCGGGTGCATTGGGAATTTCAGCTTATGTTCCTTTGAATGAAGATCAAATAAACATTTTCAAACGCTTCCGTAATGTATTTGAGCTTGCTTACAGAAGATACATTGACATCGAACAGGCAGAGGCGCAGGCGCGTGAAGCACAGATTGAAGCAGCGTTAGAAAGAGTTCGAAGCCGTACACTTGCCATGCAGAAAAGTGAGGAACTTGCAGAAACTGCAGCAGTGGTATTTAAACAACTTATCAGCCTTGGCATTGAGCCAAACCGATTGTATATCGGAATTATTAAAGATGAAAGCGGGGAAATGGAATTCTGGATCACAGATGAAGACGGTTCCAGGGTCAGCAATCAGTTCTCAGGAAATAAAAACAGAAACGTTTCAATTCAAAAAATGTATGACGGATGGAAATCAAATCAGAAATCAATTTCCATAGATATGCAGGGAAAGGAACTTGAAGAATATTTTCATCATCTGAGTGAAGAACTTCATGTACCTTTTAAACAGGGACTTTCACAGAAACGCAGAGTTCAGAGCATAGCTTATTTCTCACATGGATTTATCGGAATTGCTTCTCCGGAACCACTGTCTGAAGAAACAACTTTCTTACTCGAACGATTTGCTGCAGTATTCAATCTCACTTATGCTCGTTTCAATGATTTAAAAGTAGCAGAGCACAATTCTGAACAGGCGCATATAGATCTTATAAAACTTCAGACTGAAAAGAAACGCGCTGAAGATGCGCTGACAGAACTTCGTGCAACTCAGGCTCAGCTTATACAATCAGAAAAGATGGCTTCTCTTGGTGAACTCACAGCGGGCATTGCTCATGAGATACAGAATCCTCTGAACTTTGTAAATAATTTTTCGGAAGTGAATACTGAATTAATAGATGAACTGAATCAGGAAATAGAGAAAGGAAATTTTGATGAAGCGGTTTTAATTGCAAAAGACATTAAAGATAATGAGGAGAAGATAAAGCATCACGGAAAGAGAGCCGAAGGCATTGTAAAAGGAATGCTTCAGCACAGCCGCACGAGCAGCGGTGTAAAAGAGCCGGTGAACATTAATGCATTAGCTGATGAATATTTGCGGCTTGCCTATCACGGACTAAGAGCAAAGGATAAGACTTTTAACGCAAAGATGGGAACTGATTTTGATGAAAGCATTGAAAAAATAAATGTCATACCTCAGGATATCGGGAGAGTGATATTGAATTTAATTACGAATGCATTTTATGCTGTGGATGAGAAAAAGAAACAGACACCTGAAGGATACGAACCGACTGTTTCTGTTAGTACAAAGAAGATTGATGATAAGGTTGAAGTAAGAGTAAAAGATAACGGCAACGGCATTCCTCAGAAAGTATTAGATAAAATATTTCAGCCCTTCTTTACCACCAAACCAACAGGACAGGGAACAGGATTGGGTTTATCGCTGAGTTATGATATTGTGAGGGCGCATGGAGGTGAAATAGAAGTTGCAACAAAAGAAAATGAAGGAACAACGTTTACCATTTTTTTACCTATAACTTAAAACCAGTTAATGAAAAAATATTTACTACTGCTCTTTTCTGTATGTTCTCTTATTTCAACAGGAATTGCTTTTTCACAACAAATGAAATTTAACAAAGTGCTGGATGGTGAGAAAAATGGATATATTAATAATATTGTACAGGACCAAAAAGGTTTTATCTGGTTTACTACTTACCAAAAAGGATTACTGCGTTATGACGGGAAAAAGGTCATAACTTATAGCCACAATAATGATAATCCCAATTCCCTGGCAAGTAATTTGGCTGTTGCTGTTACAGTTGATTCATCGGGACATATCTGGGTTGGTACAATAGGTTTAGGACTTGACCGCTTTGATCCTGAAACAAAAAAATTCACACATTTCCGGCACGACCCCAATGATCCGGCAAGCCTTGGCAGTGATACTATTTTTGCAATTACAACAGACCGTTCCGGAACTATTTGGATCGGAACAACCCGGACCCTTGATAATTTTAACCCTACAACAGGAAAGTTTACTCATTATATAATAGATGAACTTTTCAATAATGTGAACACCGAAAATACCATCGTTTCTATTAATGCGATACTTGAAGACAGGAATGGTGATTTATGGATAGGATGGGGCAACCCAGGGACAGGAACGAAAGACGGCATTGGCGGATTAGCGCGTCTCGACAAAACCACCGGAAAATTTATAGTGTATAAGCATGACTCTGATAACCCCAATAGTCTTTCAGATAATAATGTGTTTGGCATTTATGAAGACAGTAAAAATAATCTTTGGGTCAGCACTAAAGGAAATGGATTACAGACTTTAGACAGGGCTACGGGAAATTTTACACATTATGATTATTTTGATCCGGCTCACCCTGAAATCATAAGCAGTCCTCCTTATAGAGGAAGTGAATTCGATTTTGTAACTTTTATTTCAGAAGATGCAAAAGGGAGATTATGGATTGGTTCTATATCCGGAGGCATAAATATGTATGATCCATTGCTGAAAAAGACAACACATTTTGGCAATGTGAGCAATGATAAAACAGATCAGTTTGCAAATGATACATTAAGCGGTTTTGCAGATAGCTCTGCTATCCGGGTCTTTACTTCCAAAGATGGTTTGCTTTGGATAGTCAGTGAAAACGGTAATGTTTATAACGTTGATTTTTCGGGTACAACCATTCCTTTTGTTTCCTTAGATGCGTCTGCGGGCAATTTTTATTACGAAGAAGATAAAAATACATTGTGGATACTATCAGACATCGGAATCATCCGGAAAAATTTACTGAACAACCAGCAAAAAGTATTTAAGCATGATCCGCAGAATTCAAACAGTCTGGTTAGCATGAATGTGTTTAATATGCTGGCTGATAACGAAGGAAATATCTGGATGGCTAACCACTTTCAAGGATTAGATAAATTTAATATTAATACGGAACAGTTTACGAATATTCGGTACGATACAAACAACTCTGCCAGCCTTGTAAACGATTCAACACATGTTTTGTTTTTTGACCGGCAGCATTATTTATGGATCGGTACACACAACGGCTTATCACGGATGGATACAAAAACCGGAATTTGCACCAATTACATCAATGACCCCAATGACAGTCTTAGCTTAGCCAAAGGACATATTAACAGTATTGCGCAGGATAAAAATGATATTATATGGATAGGTACCGATGTTGATATATATGCATTGGATATCAAAACAGGTAAGTTTCAGCGATATCCTATTGGCACCGGACAAATATTGAATATATGTGTAGATAAAACCGGTAAAATCTGGGCTTCAGGAGTTGCAGGACTTTATTATTTAGATAAGCAAAAGAATGAGTTTAAAAAATTTACAACACAGGTTTTTCCGGAAGGAATAGAAAACATTTGGGGAATGGTTGAAGATGACAAGGGAAATTTGTGGTTAAGCACCAGCGAAAACATTATCAAAATAAACAAGGAACGGAATGCCGTAAAAATATTCAATGCGACTCAGGGAGTACAACCTATGACTGGAATATGGTTAAAAAATTTCAGGTCAAAAGATGGCCGTTTGTTCCTGGGAGGGTCAAAGGGTTATTACTCATTTAAACCCGATGAACTGATAGACGATAGAGCAGAGCCCTTATTGAACTTCACCAATTTTAAAATTGGGAGCCAGGAAATTGAAGTTGGTGAAGGAAATGTATTAACAGCGCCGATATGGGAAACCAATAGTATAGAACTGAGCTACCGGGATAACACCATTTCATTTGAGTTTCAGGCAATTGATTATAAAAGTCAGGGAGATATAAAATACCTGTACAAACTGGAAAACTATGATAACGAATGGCGGGATATTGGAACCGAACATAAAGCTACTTTTTTTAATCTGCCATCCGGGAAATATATATTGTATATAAAAGCTGTCAACAACTATGGTTCTGTTTCCGAAAAAAGTATGGATATTACCATTACACCACCGTGGTGGAAAACATGGTGGGCATATTGCCTGTATGCAATTTTCGTAATAGTTGCAGGTTACCTGATCTACAAATACCAGAAGTATTATATCGTAAAAAGAGAAAGGGAAAGAACGCAGCGAAAAGAACTGGCCCAGGCAAAGGAAATTGAGAAAGCTTATACTGAATTAAAAGCAACGCAGGCGCAGCTTATTCAATCCGAAAAGATGGCTTCGCTCGGAGAGCTTACAGCGGGCATTGCTCACGAGATTCAAAACCCTTTAAATTTTGTAAATAATTTTTCTGAAGTTAATACAGAGCTGATAGCTGAAATGAAAGATGAGATTGAAAAAGGAAATATTGAAGAAGTAAAAGCGATTGCAAATGATATTGAAGTAAACGAGCAGAAAATAAATCATCACGGAAAGCGAGCAGACTCGATTGTAAAAGGAATGTTACAGCACAGCCGCACGAGCAGCGGTCTAAAAGAACCGACTGATATCAATGCTTTAGCTGATGAATATTTAAGACTAGCATATCACGGTTTGAGAGCAAAAGATAAATCTTTTAATGCGACAATGAAAACTGATTTTGATGAAAGCATTGGAAATATTAATGTTGTACCGCAGGATATGGGTAGAGTCATTTTGAATTTGATAATGAATGCGTTTTATGTTGTAGACGAGAAAAAGAAACATCAGCAAAATGGATATGAGCCAACAGTCACCGTCAGCACAAAAAAGATCAGTGATAAAATAGAAGTGAAAGTAAAGGATAACGGCAACGGCATTCCGCAGAAAGTTATGGAGAAGATCTTTCAGCCGTTTTTTACAACAAAGCCGACAGGACAAGGAACGGGTCTTGGATTGTCATTGAGCTATGATATTGTGAAATCGCATGGCGGGGAGCTGAAAGTGGAGACGGAGGAAGGTGAGGGGGCTGAGTTTACTATTCTTTTACCTTTAAATAAATCATCAAAATGAAGCCGGTTATAAAAATATTCTTAATTATGTTACTGCCTGTATTCACTTACTCTCAGGACAGTACCGTAACAATAACAAAGGAAATGTTTTCCGGATCTGATGAGATATTCATAGGTACATTAAACGGATGGTTGTTTAAGGAAGGAAATAACGAAAATTGGAGTAAAGAGTATATCGATGTGGATGACTGGATAAAACTTAAACCATCAGAACTGTCTGAAGAACACGCGGATAAAAACGGAAGAGTAGAAGGTTGGTTCAGAATCAGAATCAAACCGGATAATTCTATCAGTTCAATTCCCCTTGGTTTGAGTTTAGAAGGATGGGCAGCAGCCGATATATTCTTAAATGGTAATATAATTAAATCATTAGGTAATACAGGTTCTGACGGCAAGCAATTTGAAGAATATAATCCAATACATAAATTTTCTTTTCCGTTAGATGTTCAGCCGGGAAAAGAATATATAATTGCTATTCATGTCGTTGACTTTGTTTCAAAAATACCTCCTCCCAGATTAAAATCAAAATCTCGAGGCATGGATAGATTTATCATGCTTACCGGTCCGGGGTACGATTCAGAATTGTCTAAACATATATATGAAGAACCTTCTTTCAGATCGGTCTGGATAACGGTTTCCACCATATTGTGTATTTTATTCTGGCTCTTGTTTTTTCAGAATCCCGGCGAAAAAAACCTCAGACTAATCGCAGTATTTTCTACAATTTATA
This sequence comes from Ignavibacteria bacterium, assembly GCA_016710985.1. GTDB lineage: Bacteria > Bacteroidota > Ignavibacteria > Tepidaquicellales > Tepidaquicellaceae > JAGPCH01. The sequence continues at coordinate 66,272 of JADJTX010000008.1, read as the reverse complement.
CTGTGTTAACAATTTCACAGACTTTTGACCACAGTCCCGAGATATCTTTTAATATTTATAAACTGAGTAAAATTGTTTTCTGGAGTTTCATGAATATTATTCTTGTAATGATACCTGTCTTACTTGTTAGGTTGTTTAATATCAGAATATCCAAAGCCCTGAAATTATTTCTGGGATTAATTATCCTTACAGGGTTTATTTCTATGTATTTTCCAAATAATATTGTATCAATTATTGTAACATTTTCTGTGATCCTTATTTGTTCTTACTATATTATTTCTTCATGGAAAACGCTAAAGGGTGCTCAGTGGGCTGTTGTAACCGGACTGATAGTTACACTTGTGTTGGTTTTCTCATTGTTTATCTTATTTGCATTGTATCCGGGAATGAGCAATACTTTATTTCAGTTAATGCTTACCGGAATTTATCTGACATTTCCAATATCCCTGCTTGTTTATGTTGCTCTCCGGTTTAAAGAAATAATAAATGAAGTCCGTGAAAATTCAGAGCAGGTTGTAAAAATGTCTGAAGAAAAGAAAGAGCAGGCATTGAACCAGCAAAAAATCCTTGAAGAAGAAGTCAGCCGTCAGACAGCAGAGATCAGAACAACATTGGAGAATTTAAAATCCGCACAATCCCAGCTAATACAATCCGAAAAAATGGCTTCACTCGGAGAGCTCACAGCCGGCATTGCGCATGAAATTCAGAATCCGCTGAATTTTGTAAATAATTTTTCGGAAGTAAATACTGAGCTTATCTCAGAAATGAAAGATGAAATTGACAAAGGAAATATAGATGAAGTAAAAAATATAGCAAATGATATAGAAGCAAACGAGCAGAAAATAAATCATCACGGAAAGCGCGCTGATGCAATTGTAAAAGGGATGCTTCAGCACAGCCGCAAGAGCAGCGGTGTAAAAGAGCCGACAGACATAAATGCTTTGGCGGATGAATACTTAAGATTAGCATATCACGGACTTCGGGCAAAAGATAAATCATTTAATGCGACAATGAAAACTGACTTTGAAGAAAGCATAGGAAATATTAATGTTGTACCGCAGGATATTGGAAGAGTGATTTTGAATTTGATTACGAATGCGTTTTATGTGGTTGATGAGAAAAGAAACAGAACCCAAAGGATACGAACCGACTGTCTCTGTAACCACCAAAAAAATTGGTGCTAAAGTTGAAGTAAAAGTAAAAGACAACGGTAACGGTATTCCGCAAAAATCTCTGGATAAAATCTTTCAGCCGTTTTTTACTACGAAGCCGACTGGACAGGGAACGGGTCTGGGATTGTCATTGAGCTATGACATTGTAAAAGCGCATAGCGGGGAGCTGAAGGTGGAAACAAAGGAAGGAGAGGGTTCAGAGTTTGTCATTAAATTACCATTATAAAAACAATAATTTTACCAAATGAAAATATTAGTTGTTGACGACGAAAGAGACATTCAAACATTGTTTGAACAGCGTTTCAGAAAAGAGATAAAAGAAAAGATTGTTGAGTTTGTTTTTGCATTTTCCGGAGAAGATGCGCTTGATTATCTTAGCAATCACGCTCACGAACAGGAAGCGATTTTGATCTTATCCGATATAAACATGCCGGGAATGAACGGACTTGAGCTGTTAGAAAGGATAAAACAAAAATATCACAAGCCGCCGCCGGTTGTGATGATGATAACTGCTTACGGAGACGGGAGAATTTCAGAATTGCGCAGGAACTCGGCGCAGATGATTTTTTAACCAAACCGGTTGATTTCACACTTTTAAAAGAAAAATTAAATATTAATAAATAATGGCAAAAATATTAGTAGCCGATGACGAGCCGGATCTTGAGATGCTCATCCGGCAGAAATTCCGTCAGAAAATAAGAGAGAAGGAATATGAATTTGTTTTTGCCGTGAACGGAAATGACGCGCTCGATAAAATTCAGCAGCACAGCGACATTGACATTCTGCTTAGTGACATCAACATGCCTGAGATGGACGGTTTAACATTACTCGGTAAAATGAGTGAATCGAGTCCTTTGATAAAATCGGTGATCGTTTCCGCTTACGGCGACATGGAAAACATACGTACTGCAATGAACCGCGGAGCATTCGACTTTATAACCAAGCCGATAAATTTTGAAGACCTTGCACTAACAATAGAAAAAACATTAAAATATGTTTTGCAGATCAGGGAAACTCTGAAGGCAATAAAAGAAAATAATATTCTCAAGCTTTATGTAGATGAAACAGTGATCAACTTCATGAGCGGACACGAGTATGAATCCTCTTTAATGGTCAGTGAAAATATAGAAGCTACAGTTGCATTTATAGATATCTGCGGCTTTACTTCAATAAGTGAAAATGAAGCTCCCGATAAAGTTGTCAGTATGCTTAACAGTTACTTTGATGTGATCGTGAAAGAGATCATTGCTCAGGGAGGATATGTTGATAAATTCATCGGTGACGCGATCATGGCTGTCTTCAGAGGTGATTATCATATAGACAGAGCTATTGACGCCTGTCTGTCAGTCAGAACACATGTAAACAGTATTCCTGAATCATCAGATATGTCATATAAGCCAAAAGTGGCGATCGGTCTTAACTGCGGTGAAATGATCTCAGGAAATATAGGTTCTGCAAGTTTGCGCAGACTTGATTATACAGTGATCGGTGATACTGTGAATACAGCTCAGCGCCTACAGTCTGTAGCCGAACCGGATCAGATACTGATCAGCAAAAATGCTTATGATAAAGTCAAAGAATCTTTTAACTGCCAAAAAGTCGGAGAAGTCAGTCTGAAAAATAAAACCATACCGGTGAATATTTATGAAGTGATGGGATAGGGCTGGATTTGGAATTTGGGATGGTTTCTCAAGTCAAATGATTTCGAAGTATGAGTTTAAAATTGAATGAGATAATATTAACAATACTTTTAAGTTTTTAAAAATTATTTGAACGGCACTGATTAAAGTTTATAATAAATACAAGTTGGCTGCTTTAATTTTGGATTTTTTTTCCCGCCACGAACTACACGAATTCGCACTTATTGTTTTAATAATTCATTTTGTTAATTCGTGCTAATTAGTGAAATTCGTGGCTATCTTTTACTTCCAATTTTAAATCAGTCAACCTAATTTAAAAACATAAACTCTAACTTGCAATTTTAAATTATCACACTTATATTTGCAAAGCTTTTTTAAACTTACTCCGAAAGGGGGGATGTCATTATGAGAATAAACAACATAAGAAATATCAGTTCGGACATCCGCCGCCTATTCCTTTACACTTAAAGTAATATTTCAATTATAAGCAGAATTTTTAAGCTGCGGATGCTGAACTTGCACCGCAGCTTTTTTTATATGCATTTTTAAAATTAAACTAAAAAAATTGAAAATTACATTAAACAACATCGAAGAAACAGAAGAAGGAATTACTACCTTCGAAAAATTCAAATCAAAAAGAAAAAAATTATCACCCGGCAGTCAGAACGTAAGAAAGCTGACTGCTGATGAGAGCTCTGACAGATCTTTCAATTCATCTGACCTTGAAGAACTCCGAGGCAGGGGAATACTGGATGAACTGATCAGTATTATCAAAAGCGGAAAAGAAGCCTCCGTCTATCTTGGACGATGCGCCGAAGATCTGTTTGCTGTAAAGATATATACAGATCTGAGAGTGCGTTCATTCAGAAAAGATGATATTTACAGGCAGGGAAGATTCATTGGTGAGGCGCGTGTTAAGAAAGCAATTGATCAGGGATCAGCTTTCGGAGTCGATGCACATCAGATACTCTGGGTTCAGGAAGAATTCAGGCAGATGAATTTCCTGTATGAAGCCGGCATACCCGTACCGAAACCTGTTGCGTGCTCCGGGCTTGTAGTAATGATGGAATTCATCGGAGAGGACGGGATTGCCGCAGAAAGGCTTTCAGATCTTTCTCTAGAGAAGGATGAAGCTGAAGAAGCATTCCGGCAGTCATTAAAAATATTCGAAGCAATAGTCTCATCCGGAAGAGTTCACGGAGATTTCTCAACCTATAACATTCTGTGGCATAACGGAAAAGCTATCGCAATTGATTTTCCGCAGGTAGTAGGACTCAACAGCAATACCGCCGCAAAGGAAATACTTTTAAAGGATGTTAATTCTTTCTGTAAATCTTTTAAGAGACATAAGCTGGATCCGGATGCGGGAAAGATCTATAACAGGCTGCTGAGGATGATTGATTACTAGAGTTCTTTAAGTTCTTTAAGTTCGTTAAGTTCGTTGAGTTCTTTGAGTTCTTTGAGTTCTTTGAGTTCTTTGAGTTCTTTGTGTTCTTTGTGTTCTTTGAGTTCTTTGAGTTCTTTGAGTTCGTGTAAGTTCTTTAAGTCTTTAAGTTCGTTAAGTTCTTTAAGTTCGTTAAGTTTGTTAAGTTTGTTAAGTTCTTTAAGTTCTTTAAGTTCTTTAAGTTCTTTAAGTTCTTTAAGTTCTTTAAGTTCTTTAAGTTCGTTAAGTTCTTTAAGTTCTTTAAGTTCGTTAAGTTCGTTAAGTTCGTTTAGATCTTTAAGTCCTTTAAGTTCGTTGAGTTCTTTAAGTTCGTTAAGATCATTGAGCTTTTTAAGTTTTAAGCAGAATCCGGGATATTATTCAGTTGAATTTGATGCTGCAGATTTGCCGAGCGGAATTTATTTTTACAGGATAGAAACGGAAGAGTTTATGGAAATAAAAAGAATGATCCTGATAAAATAAGGACATTTGTCCTATCAAAATAGTCTTGGGATAAATTTATTGTTTGAAATTTAAAACTTGAACAACATCCCGGAGGGATGAAATATTGGTAGCAGTAAATGAAACACATCACAAGTCCCGTAGGGACGAAATAACGGTTGATCATATTCCATCCCTACGGGATTGGAATTTTGTTTGAATATTTGTTACCAATATAATATCCCTACGGGATTTTAGGTTTGACCACTAAACAACAACTCTGAGTTTACGAGAAGGTGTAACTGTCAGATTTATCTGTTGAAGCTATTGGACAAATTTCCTAAAAGTAAATAACAATTTATCTGAGCTTTTAAATATATCTAATTATTATTTCTTCATTCGTTTACTGATCTCTTTTGTAAGTTCAATTGAAGCATCGATCTCTTTCTTCCGGATTGAAACACTTTCTATGTTAAAGCCAACCGGAATATTTTTCTTCAGGGCAAAATTATATAAGTTGTCAAATATATCGAGGCATATTTCAATTGAATCATTAAGCATTGATTCGGAATTTTTGAGATCATTCTCCAGCCACTTGGGAATACTGATGCCGAGCCATTTCATGAAATGCATTGTCTTCTCAGAGCCGCAGGGAGTTAGTGTAAAAATGATAGGGGAGATCTCTGTTTTATTTTCCATACAGTGATAGTAATAATCGGAAAGAAAATCCTTTGCATTCTCTAAATTGTAAACTGCCTGTGAAACAAAGAAACTGCATCCGTTCTTTGCTTTGTCAGCGATTCTATGCTGTTCATCATTCAGCACTTTATGTCTCTCGGGAATTACTACACCTCCGAGCATTGAATTTACCTGATGCTTATTAAAAAGTTCATAGGCTTCTGAAAGTTTTAGCAGATCATTTGGAATATCGGAAGCTGAGCCTACGAAGACATAATACCTGTCACTGCCGTCATTTTGATTCTGCTTAACTAATTCAGTAAACTGTTCGGTTGTATAATTTCCCACACACCAGTAAACTATTTTCGGCTTATCAATGGAATCAAGATAAGTGTCGCTGTAAAACTGCGGATCAAGTGTTGGTAAAAAAGGAAACGTTCGTTCCTCGGTTATCCTTTCCTTTTCATCCTGAATGTCATACAAAACTATTGCATCTATGATAGATTCAATATCACCTAATCGGCTTAAGTGACTCTGAGCGATCTCATTGATCTTTTCAGGTGTATTGTTTTCTTTTGGCGGCGTAAAACCATAGGTTAATATACCGCTTTTCTTATTGCGGATCTTTTCGTTTAATTTCATGTGTGCAAAATAATAAAATTTATGCAGATGATTAATAGAATAATCTGTGACTAATTTTTTTATCTCTCTGTGCACGAAAAAAAAAGGAACACGGATAACACTGATTAAACGGAAAAATAGCGGATTTTTGGAACAATGATAAAACTTTAAAATAACAATCATTCTGCGGTTTCAATAGTTCATTCTGCAATCTTGATAATTCATTAAGCAATTTCAATAATTCATTCTGCAATTTCAATAATTCATTTTGCAATTTCAATAATTCATTTTGCAATCTTGATAATTCATTCAGCAATTTCAATAATTCATTTTGCAATCTTAATAATTCAAACTGCAATCTTGATAATTCATTCAGCAATTTCAATAATTCATTTTGCAATCTTAATAATTCATTTTGCAATCTTAATAATTCAAACTGCAATCTTAATAATTCAAACTGCAATCTTAATAATTCAAACTGCAATCTTAATAATTCAAACTGCAATCTTGATAATTCATTCTACAATTTCAATAGTTCATTCTGCAGTCTTCACAAACCATTCTGCAGTCTTAATACACCATTCTCCAATTTTCATAGATTAATCTGCAGTTTTAACTCATAATTCTGCAATAATTGTCCGCGATTCTTTAGTTTTAACAGATCTCTTTACAAAAATAAATGATGTTTCCGGATGTGCTAAAGAAACATCTGAAGTCACGGATCATCAAAACGGAAATATTTGTGAACAGGCGTAAGTATCACATTTAACTTTGAACTATAGTGCCAAATGTCACTATTTCAGCAACAACATCTTCCTTACTTCCGAAAAATCTCCTGCATTAATCTTGTAATAATAGATCCCGCCCGATAAATTGCTTCCGTCAAATGTTACTAAATAGTCGCCGGCATTTTGTTTTTCATTAACTAATGTTGCAACTTCTTTCCCTAAATTGTCATAAATCACAAGCTTTACGTCTGATGTCTGACCTCTGACTTTTGACGGTATTGAATAACGAATGACTGTCACGGGATTGAAAGGGTTTGGATAGTTTTGATATAATAAAAATGTATCAGGTGTGATCCCGACCGGATCTCCGATTGCGGAAAGTCCTCCGTTAGTGGTCTTAATAATTTTTCCCATGTCACCGGCTGCATATCCGTTTATACTGTCCGTGAAGTGAACGCTTCTTAAAGTTACCGATGATCCAGGCTGATTATCCCATCCGAACCCTTCTGTCGTAGTCTTTAATATCAAACCGTTTTCTCCGACACAATAGCCGATGTTCGATGTGACAAAATCAACGCTGTGCAGTTGCTGCGGAAACAATTGCGTCGTCCAGTCTGCACCGCTGTTGGTAGTCCTCGAAATTCCTCCCTGCCCGTCAAATACTCTTGAAGTCGCAAAACCAGCACTTTCGGATATAAAACTTACATCAGACAGATTGCCTTCATTGCCGTTAAGATAAAAAACACCGAACGTCCAGTTTGCTCCGCCATTTGTTGATTTAGCTGTCAGCGGCTGAAAAATTGTATTTACACCTACTGCAAAAGAAAAACTTTCAGAGAACATATCAGCTCCGTAATATGTGGAAATAAATCCGTTCTCAGATATGGTCCAGTTAAGTCCTGAATTTGTAGAATACAAAAGCGTACCACCTGAACCCGCGCATACTCCACGTGAGTTTGCAAAGGAAATTGAATAAAGGTTGTCAGTTACACCGCTTGGTATTGTGCTCCAGTTTGCTCCTGAATTTGTAGTAGCAATTATGATACCATCATCAGCGCATGCAATACCCGAAGATGCATTGAAGAAATAAATTGAATTAATGTTTTGAGTAATGCCGGTGTTTACACTGCTCCAGATATTCCCTCCGTTTGCTGTTCTGAGCATTTTGCCGTTCTCGCCTGCTGCATAACCGGTCACAGGATTAACGAAATAAATGGTTCTGAGATTTTCTGTTGTACCTGTGATCTGTGTATCCCATTGGGAAAGCAAAATTGCCGGAAAGATAAAATATAAAGTAATGATAATATTTTTCATACCATTCATATTTAATGTGAGCCAATAATTTTAGTCTTAACATAATTAATTCAAACTTTAATTAAAATAAATTTAGAACAGTTCACTATCTCGAATTTAAAATATACCACAGAGGAGCAGAGACACAGAGTTACACATCGTAGCCCTCAGCTACAAACAAAATTTAATTCTAAACACAGAGCCAGACAGAAAAAAATAAGAAAATAATTCCTCTGGGCTGGCGTAAATAATGGTTAAAAGTTGCAAAAAACAACATTATTTTTTTAGTAGCATGCATTTATTTTTGAAAGCATGTCTCCTTTTTTGTATAGCAAAAGCAGCTAAACACATCCGTCCAAAAAGTTTATTATGAAAATTCATTTTTACCACTAAGACTCAAAGACACAAAGAAAATCTTATTATCAAATGTATTCCTTCGTGTCTTGGTGACTTAGTGGTAATAAAATGAGACATACTCAATCACAAAGGGTTATTTTTCAGCTGAATCATTTTTGTTTAATTAGAAACTCTTTTAAAGAATTTTAAATAAAATTAATTTACTTTGGACAGCTATGGGATCTAAACCGTCAAATGAAAATTATTCAATTGAAAATTAAATAAATAAACTTCACTTTAGCACTTCTAAAAAATAATACTATGCAGCAAACATTTGATGAAAGAAACACAGACATTAAAGTTTTCATTGGCGGGAAACTTTATCACCGCGATGAAGCAAAGGTCTCCGTATTCGACAGCTCAGTGCAGGGTGGTGATGCGGTGTGGGAAGGATTAAGAATTTATAACGGGAGAATATTCTGTTTTGATCAGCACGTAAACCGTCTTCAGGAATCCGCAAAGACTCTGATGTTTGCTGACATACCGTCAAAAGAATACATCCGCGATGCAGTTGTACAAACACTCAACGCTAACGGAATGCGTGATGAATCTCATATTCGTCTTACTCTGACGAGAGGGGAGAAGATCACGTCCGGAATGAACCCGCGGTTGAATCAGAAAGGTTCGTGCCTTATTGTACTTGCCGAATGGAAGAAACCTGTCTATGACAATCAATCGGGAAGTAAATTAATTACTTCACACATAAGACGTAACTCTCCTCAAAATCTTGATTCAAAGATCCATCACAATAATTTAATAAATAACATACTTGCTAAGATCGAAGCAAATCTTTGTAATGCCGATGATGCCTTAATGCTGGACGGGAATGGTTTTGTTTCTGAAACAAATGCGACCAATATATTTATGGTAAAGAAAAGTGAGCTGTTGACACCAAATGCTGATTCATGTTTGCCAGGATTACAAGAGCGATTGTGATTAATATTGCAAAGGAGTTAAAAATTAATTGTAAGGAAAGAAATATTTCTGTATCTGAATTTTATAATGCTGATGAAGTATTTACGACAGGAACGATGGGAGAGCTGACACCGGTGACAGAGATAGACGGCCGTCTGATTGAGAATAAAAGCAATTCAAAAGTTCTCAGCAGAATGCATGATAAGTTTAAGAAACTGACGGAGACTGAAGGAGAGGTTTTCTGAGATTTATAAGATTCATAAGATTTGTAAGATTCATAAGATTTATAAGATTCATAAGATTTAAGATTTGAAGATTGACACTAAAAAATGTCCGGTAGTTAGTTTTGAATGGCAGCTTGACGGTTACAACTCAGAGATTTTTGTGTTAAAAAATATTTTTTTGTGGTAAATTAAATTTTAACCAGTCTGAATAATGAAAATTAATTCTGAGGTGTAGTACGTTTTGAGACAAGTCTTCCGATAAGGACTGCCAGATAAAGCGGACCGATGGTCGATTCCATTATAACAAGTGATTTTAACATCGGATGCAACGGAATGATGTCTCCCAGTCCTAAAGTTGTTAAACTTACAAAGCTGAAATAAATAAAATTATATAATACATTGACATCCGGGTCTATCGGAACTTCAAAATGAAATGAATCAGGGCTGATCAGGTAAAAAATATAATACATGTTTGCCCATATGAATCCGATCAAAAGATATATAGTCAATGAGCCGGCAATTCTGTAAAAGAAGGTTTTTGGTGTGTTGCTGAAAACTTTAATGAAAATTAATACAATGATGATCCACAAAAATGAGATTCGTGTAAATATGTGAAGATGTGTAATGAAATTTTGCTCATACATCTCACCTAATTTGCTAACAATCACGATCAGCACAATGGAAAAAATCAATATTTTTTTGGAAGCCGGTTTCATGTCAACTGACATTAATCCGGAAACCAATATTACTATCACAAAAAAATTTGTTATGAAAGAGCTTAGCTCACTGTTGCCTATGAGAGGATATACAATGAAAATGAGGATTGTTATAGAGATCAATAAAAACAATACTCCCTTGTCATCAGTCCAAAACATAAAATACTTCTTAAATCTGCCCATACAGGAATTATTATTGATTAATATTTCTTACAAATTGTTGCTCTTCAAATTCTTCCGAAATTGTCAGCACGCTCTTTCGTCAGCTGATATCTTCGGTAACTCTTTGTCTCAGTCTTAAAGGGAACTATTGCTTAAGTTAACTATTTAATTCCGGTTAAATCCAGCTTTATGATCGTTCCGAATTTTTTTGCACCCGTCTGTGCATTTGCACCGCCTTCCTGCCCGAAACAGTAAAGAGTATTTCCGTCAGCGCTGATAGTTACATTATCAATAGGGTATTCACCGGTTGTCGGCTTATCAAAAGAGAATATTGTTTCATAATTATTACCATCCGTTCCGATCTTAAAAATTGTCCCGCGGTTATTTTTACCGCCTTCCTGTGTCGTTCCGTACAAAAAGCTGTTTGATAATTGCAATGATCCGTAGGGAGAATATCCGTCCCCGGGATCTGAGCCGAATGGATGAAGTATCCTGTAACCTGAACTGTCTTCATTTACAGAAAATATAGTGCCTTTATCATTAGCTCCTCCATAGTGTGTCAATCCATAGAGTGTGTTATTATTGCGTGTTATAAATCCGTGTTCGGGAGTGTAACTGTTGTCATTGCCTTTCTGAAAATTATGAACTACACTGTAAGCTGAATTTGTAATATTAAATCCAAATACAACGCCAACTCCTCCGGTACCGCCGGATTTGGTCATACCATATACAGTCTGTCCGTCACTTCCGAGTACTAGCCTGCAATGTGGATTATGGCCTGAAGATTTGGCGAATGAATAGAGAACCTTGAATCCCGATCCGTCGGGATTCATTTTGTAAATTACTCCTCTTCCTTCCTTTCCTCCTTCGGGAGTAGCTCCGTAGAATACATTATCTTTAACAATTACACAGCTTCTCGGATGCGCACCGTCATCTGTTCCTCCGGTAAAAATATGCACAGGCGAGTATCCTGTTCCGTCAGGATTGATCTTAAATATAACTCCATTGTTATCTTTCCCTCCGTAGCAAGCAACTCCGTAAAGAACATTATCATAATAAAACATAGCGTCGTGATGAGGTTCATTTCCCAGACCATTCTGCTCGCCGTCCGTGAAATTATACATCACACTGAAATTATTTCCGGTGTTGTCAATTCTTAGTATGACTCCTTTATTATTTGCACCTCCTGCAGAAGTAAATCCGTACAGGACATCATTCACCAGGGTAAGTGTGCCTTTCGGAGTATCTCCGTCAGTGCCGTTGAATGAATGAAGAGTAGTTGCTTTGTCTTTATCACTATCGTGATGTTTATCCTTGTCTTTCTCTTTCTCCTTCTGCGCCTTGCAGGACTGAAGACTTACAAAAAGGATGAAACAGAAACACAGCGAAATGGCTTTCAGGAATTTAAGTAAATGTTTGTTCATGCAATGTATAGGGGATTATTAATTTTAATATGATAACGATAATACGTATCCATCAGATCATTTCTTCGAAGAACCCGTGGTGCTTATTTTAATTATTGTCCCGTATTCTTTTTTTCCTGTTTCATCATGTTCTCCGCCTTCCTGTCCGTACGAGTAAAGCTCAGTACCGTCTGCGCTGATTATTACATTATCAATCGGACTCTTACCTGAGGTTTCTGTATCATACGAATGTATGATCTCATATTGAGACCCGTCTGTTTTTATTTTGAAAATTGTTCCCTGATCAAATTCGCCGCCGTCCTGAGTTGTACCATAAAGCGACCCGTTTGAAAGCTGAAGTGAACCGAAAGGGGATTTGCCGTCTTTAGGTGTTGTATCAAATGAATGCAGGATCTTAAAATTTGAACCGTCTTCATTTATAGAATAAATTATACCTTTATCCTTTTGCGCCTCCGGATTTTGTCATTCCGAATAATGTACCGCCTTCTCTTGTTAAAAACCCATGCTCAGTTGTATTCCCGTTGTCAGATCCTTTCTGAAATGTATGTAATACTTTGTAGGTTGAGTCGGGCAGGTCATAACTGAATATGACGCCAAGGTCATCGGCACCTCCTGACTTCGTGATTCCGAAAAGAGTTTTTCCGCTGCTTCCTAAAGTCAGTCTTCCGTGTCCGTTATGGCCGGTTTCTTTTAAAAAAGAATACAGGACTGCAAAATCCGAACCGTCTGTATTCATTCTGTATAATGTTCCTTTCCCTCCGCTTCCGCCTTCTGCAGTCATGCCGTAGAAAACATTATCAACAGCGATGACTCCGCTGTGCGGCTGTGAACCGTCGTCCGGTCCTTCTTTAAAAATATGAATAGGCGAGTATCCTGTCCCGTCCGGATTTATTTTAAATATGACCCCGCTGTTTTTTATTCCTCCGAATAATGCCGCACCGTAAAGAGAATTATTATAATAAAGCATAGCATCATGGTGAGATTCTTTTCCTAAACCGTTATCAGCTCCATCTTCAAAATTATAAACTACTTTGTAATCTTTACCTGTATTATCCATTTTGAAAATAACACCTTTGCCAGATTGTTCATTTAAAAACATTTTTTTACCTCAATGAACTAAGACACAAAGGTTTTATAAAAAATCAGGGTTGTAAGAAAAAAATTCTTAGCGATCTTTGCGTACTTTGCGTTTAAATACTTTTTAAAATTCTATTGAACAATTTGGGTTTAATTGATCATTGAACATTGATAATTGATAATTGCAAATTGAATCAGATCCATTTCTTATGTCTGAACCATGAAAGCATGACTAATGCGATGATAAACATGGAAATCATTGCTACCCAAAATCCGAAATCACTGTGAAGGAAGGGAATGTAAAGAAAATTCATTCCGAATATTCCTGATATCAGTGTCATGGGAAGTATGATGGTTGCAATGATTGTCAGAAACTTCATTACTTCGTTCATCTTATTATTTACAATTGATAAATAAGAATCAAGCATTCCGGCGACATAGTCCCTGTACGATTCCGTAGTATCTGCAACTCTTACAAGATGGTCGTAGACATTTCTGTAATAAACTGATTCTTCCAGTGAAATAATTTCGGAGTCTCCTCTGGTCAGCTTAAACAGTACTTCTTTCTGATAAGATGAAATTCTTCTGAGCTTTATAAGTTCTTTTTTCAGATTCAATATCCTCTGTAACGTAGTGTTTCCCGGGGTGCCTTCAAAAAAGATCCTGCTCTACATCATCTATTTCGGTTTCGAAACTGTCAAGAATAGGATAATACCTGTCAACGATCTCGTCTAATATCAGATTAAGAATATAATCGGGACCTTTACTGAAAGAACGCACATTCAGAATTGCATTGAGATTATTAGTGATCGTGTTTTTTGGAGATTCATTGTGAATGGTAATAAGAAAATTATGTCCGAGAAAGCAGCTGAGTGAATACAAATTATATTTAAAAGTTTTTTCCTCTTCCTTAAGGCCATTGAATACAATAAAAAGGTATTTATCAAAGTCATCAATTTTAGGATGATGAACGCCGTCATCTTTTAAATATTTTAAGGAATCTTCTACAGCAAGCGGGTGAAAATCAAATGCTCCTATCAGGATTCTTTCACTTTCTTCTTTCGAAGCGTCATACATATCTATCCATAGATTTTCCTTACATTCATAATCCCATTTTTGCAATTCCTCTGGGGTAATGTATTGTATTCCTATTTCCTGACTGTATTTAACAATGTTAACCATTTGATTTATCTATTATGATTACAAATTCACCTTTCAGATTTTCCTCGCCGATCTGATCAAGAATTCCGGAAGCAGTTCCCCTGAATTTTTGCTCATCAGGCATTGTAATGTTGAAAGCAACAAATATTCTTCTTGAATCGAATGCGTCTGCAATGTCTTTAAGTAATGCTTTAAGCCTGTAAGGAGCATCCATTAAGACAATTACCTTATCTAAGATTTTTAACTTTGATAATTCCGTCTTACGGACATCTGCTTTTGGTGAAAGGAACCCAAAGTAATAGAATCTGCTTATGTCAAATCCGGACAACACAACTGACGCCAGTACTGAATTTGCTCCGCTTATGAATTCAAGTTTAATATTTGACTGAATGCACTTTTTTAAAAGTATGCTTCCGGGATCAGAAAACACAGGAGTACCGCAATCAGAGATCAGAGAAATATTTTTTCCCTGAACTAAATCCAGGAATATGTCTTCACTCTCCTCGGATTCATTATGCTCGTTTAGTGATTTCAAATCTTTATTAATCTCAAAAAATTTAAGCAGCCTTGAAGCTTCTTTATATTCTTCACAGATTATATAGTCCGATTCACTGAGCGTCCTTAAAGCTCGCAGAGTCATGTCAGAATAATTTCCGATCGGTGTAGATACGATGTTGAGTGTGCCGGTCAATTTGAGTTCGTAAGATTCATTAAGTTCGTTGAGTTCTATAAGTTCTTTATGTTCGTTGAGTTTGTTAAGTTGAAAACAGAGTCGTACATTATTAAATTTTAAATGCATTTAATGTTACCAACCATTATTTGTAATCTGTAATTCGAAATTTGTAATTTGAAATTATTAATTAACACCAGTGCTTCCATATCCGCCTTCGCCCCTTACTGTATCAGACAGCAGATCGGATTCGTTCAAAACAGCTTTTTCATACTTAGCAATTACCAGTTGTGCAATCCGGTCGCCGAAGTTAATTTCAAAATCTTCTTTGCCGTAATTTATGAGCAGAACTTTTACTTCACCTCTGTAGTCAGAATCAATTGTTCCGGGTGAATTCAAAACAGTAACACTCTTTTTCAAAGCAAGTCCGCTTCTTGGTCTTATCTGACCTTCATATCCGGGAGAAATTTCTAAAATTAAATTTGTAGGTATCAAACCTGTTTCTAAATGTTTGATCGTGATAAGTTCTTCGGAAGATGAACAAAGATCAAGTCCTGCTGAACCTTCTGTTTTGTACTCGGGGATGACAACCGGGAGTTCACGGTTGTATTTTTTAAAAGTAATTTCCAAAAAGAATTGAATAAAAAAAGGCAACTTATTTTTAAGCCACCTTTGAAAAAAAGTTTATTGTATTGGTATCAATAACATCATTAATTTCTGAATGCTTTAGTCAGGAGAACAATATTTCAACATTAACTACTGATTGAATAAACTGCCTAACATACCAAGCGCAAACAATATTGAGACAACAATTATACCTAATATAGAAAGAATCACATTTACAATACCAAGCCACATGCCGATCTTAGCTAATGTAAGCCCGGCTTCAGGTGACCTGCCTGCATTTATTTCATTAATTTCTTTTTTGCCAATGATCCAAGCCGGTATTGCTGCAAAAAGTCCGCAGGCTATGTATGACAATATTCCAAGTACCAATGCTATTATTGCATTTGAACTTGCGCTTCCGCCGGAATTTACCGGGTTTGGAGAAACAGGCGGTGGCGGTGGATTAAAACTTGGCGGCGGAGGTGGGGGAGGATAATTACCGCTTCCGGAATCTGAATGAAATAATGAATAATCTCTCATGGCTTTTTAAGTTTAAAATTAAATTTCAGCAATATAATTTTTTAGTTATAAAATATAAACACTTAAATTAAAATTTAAAAATCTAATTCTGTGCACGATGATTGTTTTGGAACACGGATGATACTGATTTTACCGATATTCGCTGATAGTTTATTGGGAAATTAAAAAATCAAAATCTCAAAAATAACAGTAATAAGTTAGATTCATATTGAATGTTTTTAAAACAAATAAAAAATCCGTTCTTTTTCAGCTCAATCCGCGTTATCCGTATTCCTTTTTGTCGGTAGAAAATCAAAGAATAACGATTCTACATTTTTGTTTATGCTTTTCAATAACTCATCAGTATTTGCTCCCTTTATTTCAGAAATTTTGTCTAAAGTATGAATTATATACGATGGTTCATTTTTCTTTCCTCTGTAAGGAACAGGCGGAAGAAAAGGGGAGTCAGTTTCTGACAGCAATCTTTCCTGAGGAGTTTTTTTTATAACATCTATATCAGCATAATTTTTGTATGTAATGTTTCCGCAGTATGAAACATAGAAATTATCCATTGACAATATTGCATTCAGCTGAATCTTATTTCCGCTGAAACAATGAAACTGACCTCTCAGGTCTTTATCATAATTTTCTTTGATCATTTCCACTGCATCATCTACGGAATTTCTTGTGTGTATAATGACAGGAAGCTTATGTGATTTTGCAAGCTCTATCTGAATCTTAAAGAAAGACTTTTGCTTTTCAATATTAGATGTGTCCCAGTAATAGTCAAGACCGGTTTCACCGACAGCCACAACCTTCTCACGCTCAAGCAGTTTATTCAGTTCATCTATAACATTAATTTCAGCTTTGTTCACATCTCCCGGATGTATTCCCACGGCGCAGTAGATCATCTCATATTTTTCTGACAATTCAATTGCTACCTTAGATGTTTCAAGATCAACAGCCGGAACTATTATTCTCCTGATACCCGAATCCCTTGCTCTCGAAAGAATTTCATCTATGATTGAAATGCATTCGGGAAAATATAAATGAGCGTGGGTATCTGTTATCAAAGTATTGATTAAAAAGTTTTTAAAATTATTTTTTTCAGCAGTCCGGAAAAATTAGCGTATGACTTTATTCCGGCTTCGATCACTTCCTCGTGATTCGTAATGTGTCTTGCCTGTTCGGACAGCATATTTGTAATGCAGGAAATTGCTATCGTTTTGATCCCGAGTTTATTGGCATAGAGTATCTCAGGAACAGTTGACATGCCAACTGCATCTACGCCTATTTTATTCAGGAATCTTATCTCGGATTTTGATTCATACGAGGGACCGGATAAGCAGCAGTAACTTCCGTATTTAAGAGAAATTTTTTCTTCCATAGCTAAATCTCTTATACTGCTTATCGTATCTTTTGAATACAGGGACGGTACACTTGAATTAACATTAAAGGAAAGGAAATTATAATGTGACGTGATCAGCATCAGATCTGATACTTTAAAATTTTTATTGATTCCTCCGGCAGCATTTGTAATTATAAGGCGGTTCACTCCGAGGTCTTTTGCAAAGTTCACATTTTCTAAAATTTTATCATTAGAATATCCTTCATAAAAATGCCTTCTTCCGGAGAACAGCACTACATTCTCATCATTTATTTTACCGGAAATGACCTTCAGCTTGTGAAAACTGCTGTTATCCTCGTAAAGTAATTCCGGAGAAGCTAATTCTTCCGCAAATTTATTCAATCCCGAACCTAAGATTATTCCCGTTTTTGTTTTCAAATATTCTTTAATAATCTAATAAACTTTACAAATACCATAAATCTTATGAATCCCAAGAATCTTATAAATCTAAATCTTATAATCTTATGAATCTTATGAATCTTATGAATCTTATATCATCAATTTACACAATCCCCTTGAAAAAAATTAATCACATAAGGTATTTTATTGTAAAGAAACTTTTAGACTATATTTTGACGTTAGTAAGAGAAAAAATTAATATTACTAAAAAATGAGCACAGATAAAATTCAGAGTCCGTTAGAGAAATCCAAAGAGTATTTGAATAAAGCATATACACTCCAAATGAAAGGTCAGTTCGAAGAAGCCATTCTTAATTATAAAAAATCAATTGATATATATCCCACAACTGAAGCGCATACATTTCTGGGCTGGACATACAGTTTTCTGGGAGACATGGATAAAGCCATCGAAGAATGCAAGAATGCAATTGCAATAGATCCTGATTTCGGGAATCCTTACAATGACATTGGGGCTTATCTTATTCAGAAAGGACAGCCGGATGAAGCCATTACCTGGCTTGAACTGGCATTAAAAGCAAAACGTTATGACAACCCGCAGTTTGCGCATTTGAACATCGGAAGAGTACTTGAGGCAAAAGGATTATGGTTTGAAGCGCTTGAAGAATTCCGCGCAGCGAAAGAGCTTGCTCCGGATTACATGCTTGCAAAGCAGTACTTTAATAAATTACAAGGCTTACTTAATTAATATAAGTTCAGAAAATTAAATAATAAAAAATAAACATGAAGACAATAATTCTTACTTTTTTAATACTAATCTCAATATCAATCAGCAGTAATGTATCAGCGCAACTCGAGTTCGTAAGGATCGGCGGAGAAATAACATACGGCTCTACCGGTGCTAATTATGCTTATGCATATTTTAAGAATACAGGAACTACCCCGGTCGAAGTCAGATTCAAAAGAACTGTCAATAATCTTCCTGACCCGGCCTGGTCAAGTTCAATTTGCGTTGAATTGTGTTACGCGCCGTTTATTGATCTCGTCCCGTTAGAGGGAGATCCGGCTCTTACTTTGCAGCCAGGCGAACAGGACACAATGGATATAACCTATGAATCTCCGACTCTCGGGACTTCACATGTTGTGATCAGAATGTACAGGGAAGATGATCCTAATCAGTATGTTGAAAGGAATTTTGATTTAGTTGTTAATTCTGTAGGAATAAGTAACATTTCTTCTCTTGCAGAATCATATAGTCTGAGTCAGAATTATCCGAATCCATTTAACCCGACAACCAATATTAATTTTTCGATTCCAACACAGGGAAATGTCAGCTTAAAAGTGTATGACATTCTCGGAAATGAAGTAGCAGATCTATTGAATAATGAAAAGCTCGCAGTTGGGCAATACAACATTAACTTCAACGGTTCAGATCTGTCTTCCGGAATTTACTATTACACAATCAGAACTGATAATTTCATGGATACAAAAAGAATGATGCTGGTCAAATAAGTATTAGGTATTAAGTATTAGGTTTTAGGAAAAGCCGCTTGAATGATCAGGCGGCTTTTTTATGTCTATTTTCGTCCATTATCCATAGTCAGTTACATCCGTCCAAAACAATTTATGATTCAGCTAAAATTATGGGTACGAATTTCCATCGGCGGAGCTCCCAAAAATCAGGGAAACTTCGCCGGAGGGAAATTTAAATCGCTATTGGTCGGATTGAATATTATTCTTCAGTGGTTTTTGATGAGCAAATTTCTTAATACCTGATATCAGGTACCCTAATATTATTTAAGAAGCACCATTCTCCTGACAGTTTGAAAATCTCCTGAAGTTAATTTATAGAAATATACACCGCTCGATAAATTATTTCCGGTAAATTCCACTTCATATGTTCCCGGGTTTTGTTTCTCATTTACAAGCGTCCGTATTTCTCTTCCGTATGCATCATATACTTTTAATGTGACCAATCGATTTTCTGTTACCGAATAGCTGATCACTGTATTGGGATTAAATGGATTGGGATAATTCTGCAATAAGGAAAATTCATCAGGTTTTGTTGAGCTTATATTCTGACCCGTTATAGGACTGTTGCCTTTCATATTTCGTTTGTAATATATCTCATTGTTTCCATTACGATTATCATACCATAAGACATGTACAGCAGAATCCGCAACAGCTACAAAGGCATAGAAGGAAAAACCGGGATCATTAGTAAGCCGCATGTCATCATCCCACGTCACACCTGCATCAAGCGAGCGCTTGTAGTATATCTCATAATTTCCGTGGCGGTTATCTTCCCAGACCAGATGAATTGCGGGACCGGAAACTGCTACCGTAAATACTAAAGAATCAGCTATGTTATGCGTAAGCATTTTCTCTGCTTCCCAGGTCAGGCCTTCGTCAGTTGACCGAAGATAAAATATATCATACTCGCCATACCGGCTGTCTCTGAATAAAACGTGAAGCGCTGCCGGTGAAGCTGTAATGACAGGATTGTATGAAATACCGGGGTTAAATGTCAGCCGTGTATCTTCTGTCCAAGTAACACCATTATCCTGCGAGCGTTTATAAAATATTTCATTATTAAATACACGGCTGTCCTGCCACGCAATATGAATAAGTAATCCTGATAATGAAATTGAAGGGTTATATGAATCATCGGGGTCATTTGTCAGCCTTACATCAGATTCCCATGTTAATCCCAGATCTGTAGAGCGCTTATAGTATATTTCATAATTCCCGTCGCGGCTGTCTCTCCAGGTCACATGGATATTTGATTCAAATGAAGTAATCGTAGGATTTCGTGAACTACCATAGTTGTCAGTTAATCTCATGTCTTCACTCCAGCTAATCCCTGCATCTGTTGAGCGCTTATAATATATTTCATAATTCCCGTCACGGTCATCCTGAAATACAATGTGTATGACAGAACCATCGACAGTCAAAGAGGGAAGTATTGAATTCGCATTATTGTTTGTCTGCCGTGTTGCATCACCCCAGGTGATTCCGCCGTCTATTGACCGGCTATAATATATTTCATAATTCCCGTCGCGGGTGTCAGCCCATACAATATGCACAGCGTCTCCGTAGGATGCGATGCATCTTGCATTATTGTCGGATGTATTGGAGGAACCGGGATCAATTGTAAGACGGAAGTCAGGCTGCCATTGAGCCTGAGAAATGTTAAGGGTAAGAAGGAATATTATTGAAAAAACAAACTTAGATTTTGGTAATGTTTTTTTTGACATAATTAACTCCTTTAATTTTATGTGTCAAAATAGCCCGTATGAAAATAAGTAACAATGAAGAAATAGCTTCTTACCGGATAGAGTTTCAAAACTTTTTTCAACACAGAGACACAGAGAGTTATATAGGAGACACAGAGGTTTAAAACTATCTGTCAACACGGAGATACCGAGGAACAGAGAGGTCTCAAACTATTTATCAACACATGGCAGAGAAGCACAGAAGAATAGAAATTAACTTCTCTGTGTCTCTGTCTCAGTGTTAAAATAATTTGATTAGTTTTGGGATAGCTTTGGAATCTTATTAAAGCTTATCATTGCTGTCCAAAATTTTTTCAAAATTTAAAATAGCAAAAAATTTATTCTATTTTGATATTATTCTTTGAATAATCTTGAGTCTTTTTAAATCAACCTCCTGATTAATTTTTACATTATTATGCTGTCCAAAATAAATTTATGCTAATTCTATTTAAAAATTAGTGATAATATTTTTTAATTCGTGATCATTCGTGAAATTCGTGGCAAGCTTTTTCTTTATTTTGGACGGATATGAAAACTTATTAAAGTTTGACTTTATAATACTATTTTAAATTATTCAAATAATGTTTAATTTACAGCCAAATTTAAAATTCATAAATTAAAATATACCTATGCTATCAAAAGAAAAATTCATTGAAGAAGTAAACTCAACAATAGAAAAGCAAAGTTTACTCAATCATCCTTTCTATCAGAAATGGAATGAAGGAAAACTTACAATAGAAGAACTCAGAGAGTATGCAAAACAGTATTATCATTTTGTTAAACATTTTCCGAGGTTTGTAAGCTGTGTTCATTCTAATTGTGATGATGTTAATACAAGACAGATCTTACTTGAAAACTTAGCCGATGAAGAGGGATATAAAACAGGTATTGCTGATCATCCGAGACTCTGGATCAATTTTGCTGAAAGTCTGGGATTGACTGAAGCTGAAGTTAAAGGCGCGGAACCGCTGAGAGAAGTTGAAGATCTTGTAGACGGTATGTATGAACTTACACGCTCGCCTGAATTCACACTTGGACTGTCTGCCTTGTATGCTTACGAATCACAGGTTCCTGAAATTTCCAAAACTAAAATTGCGGGCTTGAAGAATTTTTACGGAATTGATTCTGAAAAGGCAATTGAGTTTTTCAAAGTTCACGAAGAAGCTGACATATACCACTCCAGAGACGAAATGGAAATAATGAACAACACTAACAGATCTCTTGAAGATCAGAAGAGACTCATAAATACAGTGGATGAATCATCTTCACTGATGTGGAATTTCTTAGATGGCGTATATAAAAATTATTGTGTGAATTAATAATAAAAATGTTTTAAACTTAAAGGGGAATAATTCCGAAAGGATTGTTCCCTTGTTTTTTATATTATGAATAAAAAAGAGATTGAAGAAATTTTATCCACTGATAAGATCATAGCTGTTGTCGGGTTTTCCAATAACCGTGAAAGACCAAGTAACCGCATTGCAAGATACCTTCACGGAAACGGCTATAAAGTCTTCGGGGTAAATCCAAGATTTGATAATGATGAGATCGATGACATAGTCTGTCATTCGTCTCTTAAGAATGTACCGGAACAGATTGACATTGTAAATATTTTCAGGAGATCAGAATTTGTCTTTGATCTTGTAAACGAAATTCTTGAATTGGATTATAAACCTAAGGTTATCTGGACTCAGATCGGTGTCATAAGCAACGAAGCTAAAGAGCTGGCTGTGAGCAGAGGAATCGTTTACATTGAGAATAAATGTATAATGGTTGAACATAATAAAATTTAAGACCGGATTGTTTTAATGCTGAATAAAAAAATATTATATACTTCCCTCTCATTTATAATTCCTTTCGCTGTTTATCTGTATACTTTAGCCCCGACGGTTTCATGGATTGATTCGGATGAACTTTCAACTGCCTCTTCATTACTCCGCATTGCGCATCCTACGGGATATCCTTTGTTTACAGTCCTCGGAAAAATATTTACACTTATTCCTTTCGGTGATAAGGTTTACATGCTGAATATTATGTCAGCTGTAATTTCTTCAGCAGCTGTTTCTCTTTTTTTAATTTGATGGTATTTCTGTTTACAGAATTTAAGTTAATAAAAACGGACAAATTAATTTCTAAGAACTTATCCTCATCTGTTATTTATAATGTTTCCTTAACTTCTGCTTTGATACTTGCTTTTTCAAAAACCTTCTGGGAGAATGCAAACGTAATAGAAGTATATTCCATTCATTCATTTTTTTTAATTTTACTTATCTTTCTTTTTTTAAAAGCGAACTGCTCATATAGTGCTGATGATAAGCATCCTTTTAAAAATGAAAAGTACCTGCTTCTCTTTGCCTTTGTGCTGGGGTTAAGTTTTGCAAATCACCTGACTACAGTATTTCTATCGGCAGGATTTCTTTATTTGTATTTTTCGAATTACGGATTTAACAAAGCTTCATTAAAGCATATTCTGTATTTATCAATTCCGTTTATTGCAGGATTAACTTTTTATGTTTATTTATTTGTAAGAGCTGATGATTCCGTCCTAAGCTGGGGACATACTTTTAACTTTGAAAATTTTATTGCACACATTACAGGCAGACAGTACAATACCGCCATGTTTCGTTCTGCCGGAGATTTAAAAGTTCAATTCCTTCGTTTCATAGATGAGTATCCCAAAGAGTTTGTCTATATAAACTTACTTTTAATAATTCCGGGTTTGATCCTGTTATACAGAAACAGCAGAAGATTATTTTATTTTACACTGATACTCTTTATATCCAGTATAGTATTTGCTTCCAATTATAATATTTATGACATATATTCTTACTTCCTGCTGACGTCTGTCATCACGGCAATATGGATCGGGTTCGGATTGTTTTTTATAATGGAGAAAGTTAAAAATTCTTCTTCAGCACTAAGTTATGTTTTCATACTTATTTTTTTAATTCCTCTTTCGGTTAATTTTGCTGAATCTGATAAAAGCAAAGATTACATAGTCAGGGATTATGCATTCAACCTCTTTAATTCAGCTTCTGAAAATTCAATTATTATTTCTAATTACAATCCAACTTACTATTTTCAGTATGTTGAAAAAGTCAGACCGGATATTATTTTCATAAACAGGGATTATTTATACAACAAATGGTATTTGAATTCCATTATATCTGCATATCCGGAAATATACAGTAAAAGCAAATCTGAATTCGATATTTATTCAACTGAACTGGATAAGCTTCACAGTAATAAATCAAAATATCTGTCGCCTGAAACAAACGCGGATAATCAGGCGATCTTAAAATTTCAGAAAACGCTGCGTGATCTGCTCAACAGCATTATAGAAAATAATTACAAAGAAAAAGATGTCTATTCAACACCTGAAATAGATGAAGTAAATGATGAAAAGTTTGCCGAAGGATATAATAAAATTCCGAATGGAATATTGCTTAAGCTGACAAAGGAAAACAAACCGGCTGATCACAGGAAAGTTGATTTAAAATATGATGTCTCATATGATAAGGATTATTTTAAAAGTTATGTGATGAATATGTATTACAAATCAAGAATTAATGAGGCAAATTATCTTATTGACCGGTCGGAATTTACGGAAGTTGAAGAACTTATAAATAAAGCGCTGGAAGTAAAGCCTGATTCACAGGAGGCAAAGCAGCTGCTTGAGAAACTTAAATCATCTGAAAACTAAAAATTTAAACTACTGATATTATATTGACTACTAACAAAAATAAAATAATCTACCAAATCCTCGCATTCTTAATTCCGTTTTGTGTATATCTTATTACACTGGCGCCGACAGTTACATTCATAGACTCGGGAGAGCTTGCGGCAGTTGCATCGAAGCTTGGTGTGGCGCATCCGACCGGATATCCTTTATTTACAATTCTCGGAAGAATATTTACATTCATTCCGGTAAATGAAGAGGTTTACAGGCTTAATCTGATGTGCGCTGTCATTTCCTCCGCAGCTATTTTAATGTTCTTCAATCTCATGGTTTTTTTAATCAAAAATAAAAACCTGACTGATATAGACAACAATGAAACAAGGAATATCTCAGATGATATTGTGTATAACATTTCCCTTGCGGCTGCATTAGTTCTTGCATTTTCAAAGACCTTCTGGGAAACTGCAAATGCGATCGAGGTATATTCCCTGCATTCATTTTTCTTAGTTACGAACATATACTTAATTCTTAAGGCGTGCAGCTATAATCCTAAAGACGAATCATCAATGATTAAAAAGGAAAGATACTGGCTGCTGTATGCTTTTGTGTTAGGTCTGAGCTTCACCAATCATCTGTCAACAATATTCCTTTCGGTAGGCAGCATTTATTTATATTTTGCGGTAAACGGATTTAATAAAAATTCATTTAAGCGGATTTTAATTTTGGTAATTCCGTTCCTCTTAGGTTTTTCTGTATATATTTATTTTTCATACGCGCAGATAACAATGTCCTTAGCTGGGGACATCCGTACAACTTCGATAACTTCTGGCGGCATTTTACCGGGAAACAGTTCAGCATCTGGATGTTTAGTTCGTTTGAAAATGCCAGTAAGCAATTTTCATATTTTACAGGCAACTATCCTCTTGAATTTTTTTACATTCCTTTACTCATAGCAATTCCCGGCTTAATTGAAATTTTCAGGAAAAGCCGGAAGCTGTTTTACTTTACTGTACTGCTTTTCGGCTTCTGCATTTTGTATGCGATCAACTATGACATATATGACATTGATTCATACTTTCTGCTCGCATTCATCGTTACTGCAATATGGTTCGGATTCGGACTGGTGTATATCAGTAAAAATTTGCCGAACACAGTAAAGCTTTAAGCTATGTTTTCCTGCTGATCTTTTTAATTCCGCTGAGTCAGAATTTCTCTAAAGTAGATGAGAGCAAAAATTATTTTGTAAAGGACTATACGATGAATGTCTTTAATTCAGCTGCTGAAAATTCAATAATATTTTCGACACAATGGGATTTCTGGCTTTCATCATCTTTCTATCAGCAGTATGTAAAGAATATACGTCCTGATATAGTAGTAATTGATAAAGAGCTTCTGAGAAAGACATGGTATATGAATCACATAGAAAAGCATTATCCTGATGTTTATGAAAAAAGCAGACCTGAGTTTGAAGCTTATTTGACTGAACTTAAGAAGTTTGAAAAGAATCCGGACAGGTATACAAAACCGGCTTCAGAAACCGACAGACAGGATCTTATGAGAATACAGAGTACGTTCATTAGTCTTCTCAACAGTCTTGTTGATAAGAATTACAATGACAGGAAATTTTATACTACTTATGAGGTAGAGCAGGATAAGAATGAAAGATTCGGTAAAGATTATGCAAGAGTTCCTGAAGGTATGCTTTTTTATATTCAAAAGAAAAAGGATATATTGATTATACCGGTCCGGAATTAGAATTTACAATAACAGATAAAAATGATTACCATCATACTTTTTTAATGAACGCATATTATAATGCATATCTTAACAGGGCAAACTATCTGATGAATCATACAAAATTTGACGAAGCGGAGAAACTGCTGAACAAGGCAGTTGAAGTTAAGCCGAATTCTCCGGATGCAAAACAAATGCTGGGTAAGATCAAGCAGCTCAGAACTATTCCAAATGAAAACGAGAGTAATAAATAATTGAAATTTATTTTATTAAATATCATAAGCATTCTTTCACTTAATCTTGCATTTGCTGAAAGCGGAACTGATACTGTATTGACAGAAAGCAGACAGCCGCTGCCCGATATTTATATTGCCAAGATACTTATTGTGGGAAATGATGTTACGGATATTGATATCATAAAACGAGAGATTTATACAAAGGAATATTCAATACTCGATACCGTTGTTTTGCGGGAAGACATTGAACGGATCTACCGGCTGGGATTATTTAATAAGGTGGATGTTTATCCTGTTCCGACAGAT
Organism: Ignavibacteria bacterium; assembly: GCA_016710985.1. Taxonomy (GTDB): domain Bacteria; phylum Bacteroidota; class Ignavibacteria; order Tepidaquicellales; family Tepidaquicellaceae; genus JAGPCH01. Next base: position 39,411 of record JADJTX010000008.1, on the reverse strand, counting down.
ACTTTGAATAAAGTGAATTTAATGTTTCTTGTTGAAGAAAGATTTTACATTATTCCAATGCCACAGGGAGGTTTTAAAGACGGCCAATTCACAAAATTCTGGGGCGGCGCAAGAATAGCATGGAGTAATTTCCGGGGAAGAAATGAAACAGCCATATTGAGTTTTGGTGTCGGGTATGAACCTTTTGTAAATCTGAGTTATTCTGTACCATGGATAGGGGAGAATGCACATTATTTTTCCTCAGCATCAGTCGGCTATTCTAAGGATTATAATCAGAGTCTTGCAGCATTGAATGATACAACTTCAAATACAATACCATCCAGTGATGATAATTTTGCCATTCTTAATTTTAAAGCTTCATATACACTGGGAAAATATTATACAAAGAATTTTTCTTTAGCAACATCGTTAGGCTATAATTTAATTGAGACCAATCCATATGAGCCGGGAAGAACTGTTTCTCCGGATGGAAAAGATAATTTCCTTACGTTTGCCTTACTTGGAAAATTCGATACAAGAAATTCACTGGAATATACACTGGCGGGTTCTTACTATGCTTTGGAATACAGAAAATACGGATTCGGAAAATTATTTGATTTTAACAGGGTGAATTTTGAGACAAGAAAGTTCATTCCAATAAAGTTAGGCAATAATTATTCAGTTACATTTGCTACAAGGTCTATCGGAGTAATATCATTCGGAGGTACTATACCATACTATCTTGATGAGTATTACGGTTACGGCAAGATCATTCGCGGTTATAAAAAATTAGTATATGAAGGTGAGAATCAGTTGGGATTATTTAATGAATTCAGGATTCCGGTAATAAATCCTTTTTATTATCAGGGTAAAGAGCTTCCGCTGGTTGAGAATATTTCAATGCTAAAGAATCTGAATTACAAATTCGGGCTTTATACAACTTTGTTTTTTTGATATTGGCGGAGTCTGGAATAAGACCGATAATTTTTTAAGACACAGTTCATAAACGGATTCGGCGCAGGGCTGAATTTTATCTTACCGTTCGGGTTTGTCGGCAGGACGGATTTTGCATTCAGAAAGGAACAGAAGAAATTTATACCGCAGATAATATTTGATCTTGACGCATCTTTTTAAACAGAAATTTAAATGGAATACTACTATACTAAGAAAGAAAATGTTGATCCGGAAAAAAAACAGCTGGTTGTTGATGATTTTGAATTTAAGCATCTTGTTAAAGTCTTAAGGAAACAGCCGGGTGAGGAAATAACCATTACAGATGGTGAGTGTAATATTTATCATTGCATAATAAAAATTATTGGCAAAGATAAAATACATTGTGAGATAACAGGCACGGATTTTAATTTATTCGAGCCAAAAGTTAACGTTTCACTTTACATTTCCCCTTTAAGAAATGCCGCAAGGTTTGAGTTTGCCATTGAGAAAGCTGTTGAACTTGGAATTTACTCGATTCACCCTGTAATAACTGATTATACTGTAAATAAGAATATTCCCGGCAGATCAAAATCTGACAGGCTGAAGAAAATTATTATAAGTGCAATGAGCCAGTCACAGAGGTGTTTTCTTCCGGTTCTTTATGATACTGTTACGTTCAGTGATATGATTTCAAATACAAAAGATCTGAAGAATAAAATTGTGATGTACGAATTTTCCGATGACAGATCAGGTATTAAACCAAACAATGAAACGGAAGGTCTATCGGTTTTGATAGGTCCGGAAGGAGGGTTCAGTGAAAATGAAATATCACTTTTAAAGGAAAATAACTGGCAGGTTAAGTCTCTCGGGGAAAGAAAATTGAGGGCTGAAACCGCCGCAATTGTTTCCATTTTTGACATAATCTCAAAACCTAAACTATTATGAAAAAGAAAATTCTAACACTGCTTTTATTTGTTTTCATACTTGCACCTGCAATACAGGCTCAGTTTGACAAACCGCAGATCCAGTTAGGAATTGGAGTCAGTGAGCCTTATGATGATTTAAAAGGAACATACTATTCAGATGAGATCCTTGGTGACTTTTATGTACAGACTGTAAATCCGGATTTCATGACTAAAAATTACGGAGGTAAAACAGGACTGGATTTTTTCGGAAAGGGGAAAATTAATTTTGATAAATACTCAACCGTAAGGGGAATTCTGAATTTGAATTTCAATACATTCAATACTTTTGAATCCAGTAAAAACGGAAATATCGGTGTGCAGGTAATTAACATTAATAATGAACTGGACACTGTTATTACCAGTGTAAGCAATAATTATACATTCAATAATTTCGGATTAGGATTGGGGCTTGAAATTGCTCCGACATCATTTACAAATCTTGTCAGCCCTTATTTCGGAGGATCATTTAATTTTAATTTCATGAGCGGTGAATTATCAAGAACGGAAAACCGCGTAGATACTGTGGCTATGTCTTTTTCAGATTTCAGGATGGGAGTAACTTTTGATGCGGGTATAGAAGCAAAGGTCAACAGTAATTTTGGACTGGCACTCGGAGTAAAATATGATCTCGGGAATTTATTTTTAAAAAATACCAACAGCGGAATAGCGGATGCTATTGAATACGGTAAATCAAATGCATCCATGAATGATGAAGAAGGACGATTCTATTCGAGCATTTACGGTCCTGTGCTGACGTCGGTCAGAAGGGAGGTTCAGTCTAATGTAAAGGAGATTAACTGGGGAACAATTTATCTGGCTGTAAACATTGGCTTTAACCAGCCAAAAACAAAAAAACCGAAAACACAAAGTCCCAAATAACCGGTGTTTTTTGTAGTAGTAAATATTGTACACGAGAATTATAGAACGCAGATAACGCGGATTGAGCTGAATAACGGATTTTTTATTTGATTGTAAAAATATTCAATTTGAATCTATCTTATTATTGTAATTTTTAGATTTGATTTTTTTATTTCTCATAATTATCAGCGAATATCCGCAAAATCAGTGTTATCCGTGTTCCCCAAAATCAACGTGTACAAAAGGAACAAATTATATATTTAATTTCAATTAATGAATTCTACTATTTGAAAGATCTAAAAATCATTTTCGTTGTTCTGATGTCACTTATTTCTTTGTCAGACATTAATTCTCAGTCAAGACCGACCTTGCATATAACCGGAGGACTGGCTTTTCCCGGTAAAGAATTCGGAGGTGACTTAGTGACAGTGAGTGATTCGGGAATCACGAATATCAGCAGTGAATTCATCGAAAGTAATTACGGAACTTCAACAGGCGCTACAATTACGGGAGCTTTAACATTTCCTCTGATAAATTCAGGGATCATAAGCGGAGTATTAATTGGTTCATATACTTTTTTTAACGCATTCCGCAGAAGTATACTCGGCACCACAATAGAAAATAACATTGAAGTCCCTGTATCATTTGACAACAGATTTTCTACTTCGACATTCGCTTTCGGATTAGAAGCAGCTCCGGTTTCCGGTTCAAAGATATCTCCTTACATTAATGCAAATCTCTCTTTGAACATTTTAAGCTTATCATTATCAAGGAATGATTTTACAAGCGTAATATTTAATGATGCTTTCAGAATGGGACTTCTCACAAACGCCGGAATAAATTTCAGGATCGATCAGGAATATTCTGTCATTTTAAGCGGAAGCTATCATATGAGTAATTTATTTTTCAGAAGTCAGAGCGACAGCTATGCCGACAGGATCGAATTTTACAGGAAAGCATACCGATAAATGATGAAGAGGGTACATTTTATTCCAACTTGTCCAATCCGGATTCAGCCCCGGTTTTGACAAATGGAGCAACAAAAAATGTAAACTGGTGGGGAATTAACATTGGACTAAACATTGTATTGGGAAAATCTAAAAAATAATAATTATATTGTGTAAATTTTTTTAATCTAAATTATAATTTAATGAATCGAAAATTATTTATTCAAGCCACAGGTTATCTTGTTATAGTTTTTTTTATTACATCCTTATTGATAAGCTGCGGCAAGGAAGAAAAGAAAACAGAGGTAAAAGATAAGAAACAAACAGCAGATACTTCCGGAAGAGGATCAGTAACTGCCACTGGAAATAGTGCTGCAGGAAAAGAATTGTTTTATATGAAATCGGACGTAAACAACATTGCCTGCGCTGACTGCCACAGTGACGGAAGTAATTCAGCAAACCCAATGACGAAATATTTCTCCAATATACAAGGGGCAAACAAGAGAACTTCCACCTACCACGGAAAATTTACAGGAGAGGAAGTTGTTAAAAATGCAGGCGGAGCAACAATATGCTGGGAATTTTATGAGAGAAAAAAAACACCTCTGACTGAAGACCAGATAAAAGCACTGAATGATTATTATGCATCAGTTGCGGCAGCAAATTCGCCGGTTGAAATTAAATATGAAACCATTGCTTTGCCTACGAGAGATAAGACAAAATTGAAAGAAGTTCAGAAATCCGTAATGGAATTAAAAGGAGATGCAGTAAAAGGTGAAACAACCTTTACTAATGCCTGCGGGACCTGTCACGGAGAAAATTCAATTGTAAAGAAAGTTCCGTCCATCCTCGAAGATTTTGAAGGTAATGTTAAATCAATAACTTATAATGTACGTCTTGGTGATGGTCCAATGCCTTTTTTTCATAATCCGGCATTAACAGATCAGGATATTGCAGATATTTCTGCATTCATTATGAAGAAGAGCGGGAAATAAAATTTTATCAAAAAAAAAGAGGAATCACTTTAAGTGGTTCCTCTTTTTTATCAAACCAATTTTATTTACATATAAAGTAAATACAAAATAATCAACACTACACCTGCTACTGAAATAGTAGAATAATCCTGAATAATTCCTGTCTGAAGTTTTCTCCAGTCAAAGCTAATATTTGAAATATACCTTGCAATTCCGTTTACTGCTCCATCAATTATTTTTATGTCAAAGATCTTCCATAAAAATCCTTCTGAAACTTTTTCAATAGGTTCTACAATTACTTTATCGTAAGCTTCGTCAACATAATACTTGTTTTCCAGAACTTTTCCGAATCCTGTTTCCGGCTCGAACGTTTCCTTTGTAGAGTACTTTTTGTATGCAAATAAAATACCAATGACTGAAGCTAAGATAGCTAAGCCAACAAGAATGAATTCGATCGTATGCGAAGGTTCCTGAACAGGATGAATAATTTCCAGTACAGCTGTAGATTTTGCAAAAACGGGTTCAAGCCAGTCTTTAAGATAGGTTGGCATTCCGTAAATGCCGGGCATTCCTATAAATCCGCCGATGACAGAAAGAACAGCAAGTATGATCAAAGGAATAGTCATGGTAGAAGGGGATTCATGAGGATGAACATGTTTTACATCATATCTTGGCTTTCCGAAAAATGTCAGCGTTACTAACCTGAACATATAAAAAGCAGTTATACCCGCAGTGATCAATGCTGCAATCATGAATGGAATTCCGAATTCTTTGTATGTTTCAAAAATAATAGCATCTTTACTGAAGAATCCGGATAAAGGCGGAATACCGGCAATTGCAAGTGATCCTATGAAGAATGTAATGAAAGTAATTTTCATTTTATTTTTCAAGCCGCCCATTTTTAAAATATCCTGTTCCTCATGCATTCCGTGAATAACAGAACCGCTTCCCAGGAATAATAGTCCTTTGAAAAAGGCGTGTGTAATTAAATGAAATATAGCGACCCAGTAAGCACCTGTGCCAAGAGCAATAAACATAAATCCTAGTTGTGATACAGTTGAATATGCTAAAATTTTCTTTATGTCATTTTGTTTAAGCGCAATTGTAGCAGCTAATATAGCAGTTAAAAATCCTACATATAACAAAATCTGCATTGCAAGAGGGGATAGCGCGTAGAGCAGGGAAGTTCTTGCAACCAAATATACTCCCGCTGTTACCATTGTTGCTGCGTGTATGAGAGCAGAAACCGGTGTAGGACCTGCCATCGCATCAGGCAGCCAGACAAACAACGGTATTTGAGCAGACTTTCCTGTAGCTCCAAGGAATAAAAGCAGGGCTATTGTTAAAAGCAGCGTATCTCCAACCGGAATTCCTCCTATCTGATTGAGAAAACTCGAAACTTCCAGCGTATTGAAATTAGTAAATATAAAAAACATGGCAAGCATGAATCCAAAATCACCAATTCTGTTTATTATGAAAGCTTTCTTTGCAGCATCTCCGGTAAATTTCTTTTCATACCAAAAACCTATCAAAAAGTAAGAACATAAACCAACACCTTCCCAGCCAAGAAAGATCAGTAAGAAATTATCGGCCAGAATCAGATTAAGCATTGCAAAAATAAAAAGATTCATGTAAGCAAAAAACTTTGCAAACCCAGGGTCACCGTGCATATAGCCGATTGAATAAAGATGAATCAACGCCCCGATGCCTGTAACAACCAGAACTAATGAAACAGAGAGGGGATCTATAAGATAAGCATAATTAACTGTGAAGCTCCCTGCTGTTATCCAGTTATAGTAGTTTATAGTAATATTTCTGGTTTCAGGCGGCATTGACAGAAGTTCAAACAATGCTGAAACTCCGATCAGAAAGGGGATAAATACTGCAAGTGTAGAAATTGCGCCGATTAATTTTTCATTTTTGAGTTTTTTCCCGAAAAGACCATTTATCAAAAAACCTGCTAATGGTAACAGTGTGACAAGATAAAATGAATTGATCATTTACTGTTTAAAGTTAAGAGATATAAATTTACCATTTCAGAATGTTAATTTCATCTATATTTACTGATTCTTTATTTCTGAACAGTGAGATCACAATTGCAAGACCTACAGCAGCCTCAGCTGCAGCAACGGTCATTACAATAAATACAAATATCTGACCGTTAATATTTCCCAGATATGAAGAAAAAGCAACCAGAGTAAGATTTATGGCATTCAGCATAAGCTCAATACACATAAAGATTATAATTGCATTCCTTCTGACCAATACTCCGATGACAACAGTGCAAAAAAGTAAAGCACTTACTATTAAATAATAATTAATTTCAATCATAATAGTGCAAAAATAAATATTTAAATACTTAAATAAAACATAATAAACTGCAAATTAAAAAAGATCGGTATTCCTTGCATAAAATTTCAGAATAGTCGTAACAGATATTTTATAGATTTACCAGAATAATTTATAGCAAAAAATATTGTGAAATCACAATTCACGAAAAAGGGAAGTACTTAATTGGCTGCTAAGAAACGACTATAAGAGACCTGAAAGCTTCTATGCAAAAATATAACTTTACATAATATACATTATATAACATATATATAAACTTAGGAATAAATTGTTTACACAATTCTCGACATTAGATTTATACCTTTATTAATATTCAACTTATTTTTCGAGACTCTGATTCTATTAAATAAGTAATTTAGATCATCTTTAGAAGCGCCAAGATATAAACAGCCTTTTAAATGTGAATGAAGTTGATTTTCGTAATATTTTGTACAAAGTATGGAAATATTCATAAATTCTCTTTCAAGCAATGATAGTCCTTTTCTTCCCATGACCTTGCCGTAGCCTTCGATAATCATCCAATTTTTCAGATCCGGGCTGAAGCTGTTCATATTTTCAATTAACTTTTTATAATTCTTTTTATAGATTAACTTGCAATTAAAGTTACCTTTTTGACGAAATTCAGTAACGTTATATTTAGTCCCTGTAATGTTAAATTCTTTAAAATATTTTCTGAATATTTTTAAAGATTCTATAGCTGCAGGAAACCCACAAAATAAATAACTTTGTAAAATACCTTCATACAGTTTTAAAGGAGAATATTTATTAATTTTATATTTTTTTATTTTTTTTTCAACATGCTGAAGGTCATCCATAGCTATACTTGAAGCAATTTCAGCCAACGAAATTATATCATTTGAAAGTTTATTCATAGAATTATATTAAATTTGAAAATTTTAGACAAATACATTTTAAAGCAATTCATAAAAAATTTTTTATTCGGTTTGCTGTGCTTCATATTGGTGTTCATTCTGGTAGACCTATTTGAGAATCTTGATAAGTTTATAGATAAAAATTTAAATGCAGGCTCTATCCTGCAGTATTATTTATACTTTATCCCTGAGATACTTAAGTTAATTACACCTGTTGGAATGCTTCTGGCAACTTTATTTACTATGAGCAAACTTGCAAACTATTCAGAAATGACAGCAATTAACGCAGCAGGAATAAGTTTATCAAGAATTTCATTACCACTTATTGTATTCGGCTTTTTGATAACTCTATTTTCAATTTATTTTAATGGCTGGATTACACCAAAATCAAACTCTGCAAAATTTAATTTTGAAAGACAATATCTTGATAAAAATAAAATTGCGGGTTTAATTCAAAATCTTCACATTCAGGACTCTGAAAACACAATTTTATCTATTGGAAGCTACAATGAACCGGATAAAACAGGTTCAAATTCATCTATACAAATTTTTAATGACAAAGATCAGTCAAAGCTCAATTACCGCTTTGACATTAAAACTATGAAATTGGACTCCGATAAAAATGAATGGAAACTGATAAATGTCTCTAAGAGAGAATTTGATTCTTCATTAACAGAAAATTATACATTTAAAGATACAATTTATGTATCACAGATTCCGGAAATAAAAAAGATCTACCTCTCCCCTTCTCAAATATTGAAAAAGCAATTGAAGCCGGATGAACTTTTATTAAGTGAACAAAAAGAATTAATAACTTCAATGGAAGAAAGCGGTCAAAATGTTTCCAGGACTAAAGTAGATTATTATTCAAAAATCTCTTTTCCATTTGCAAATATAATAATAATATTATTTGGCTTATCCATTAGTTCAAATAAGAGAAAAAGCGGCGCTGCATTACAATTTGGAATAAGTATCTTAATTGCCTTCGTCTACCTTGGTTTCATAAAAGTATCACAGACATTAGGTTACAATGGTGAGATTAATCCCATTCTTACGGCATGGATGGCGAACATACTGTTCTTTTCGATTGCAGTTATCAATATAATGCGAAAAAATATTTTTTGGAAATAGATTTAATTGATTTTTTCATCTTTAGGATTTACAGGTATTTGAAATCCCATTCCTCCGTTGTTCGGGTCATTCTGAATCACTATTTCACCATATTGATTTTCATACCGGTTAATGTTTTCTTTTAATGCATTCAGGAATAGTTTTGCATGCTGAGGTGTCATGATTATTCTTGAATGGACCTTTGCTTTAGGGATTCCGGGAAAAATTCTGGTAAAATCAATAATAAATTCAGCCGGAGAATGTGAAATTATTGCAAGATTAGAATATATACCTTCTGCTTCCTTTTCACCAAGTTCAATATTGATTTGTTGTTGCGGTAAAGTACCGTCACTGTTGTTATTGTTATTCATTTTCATTTTAGTTTTTGTTGTATTAAAATAATTTAATAATTTCGAAATTGCAAAGTATAATATTTTATTTTCAGCAAAACGAATGTATTCAAAATCGCAGTATTCACTTCCGAACAGGAATTTAGCGTTTATCTCAAATATCAGTTAAAGAGATATTAATTCTCAGTTTGTATGTGTAAACAAAAATAAGCAGTATCGTTGATTGTGTACTTTTATTACAACCATCCATATTAATCCATATTCATTTTTGTTATAATTATAATCTTGTATTAACTTCTTCAAATAATTATTTTTATTAATTAAATTATAAAATAAACTGAATGAGTCTATTAGTCATTGGTTCCTTAGCATTAGATACAATTGAAACACCATTTGGAAAAGCAGAAAGAACGCTTGGAGGATCTGCAACTTTCATTTCCACATCTGCGAGTTACTTTACAAATCAGGTCAGATTAGTAGGAATAGTCGGATATGATTTTCCTGAAGAGGAAATTGAATTTCTTAAATCGAAGAAAGTAGATATTTCCGGTCTGGAAATTTCACAAACCGGGAAAACCTTTCACTGGCACGGAAAATATGATTTTGATTTAAATACCCGTGAAACACTGGTAACAGAATTAAACGTTTTCGAAACATTTGATCCGGTAATATCCGATAATTTCAAAGACAGTGAATATGTTTGTCTTGGAAATCTTCATCCGGCGATTCAAATGAAAGTTTTAAAACAAATTTCAAACCCTAAACTGATAATGTGTGATACAATGAATTTCTGGATAGAAGGTGCGAAAGAAGATTTGCTGAAGACATTAAAACTTGTTAATTTACTAGTAATAAATGACAGTGAGGCAAGAGAATTATCTAAAGAGTTCAATCTTGTATCTGCTGCCAAAAAATTATGGAATTGGGTCCTAAAATTCTCATAATTAAAAAAGGAGAACATGGTGCTTTGTTATTTGTAAATAACACAATTTTTTCAGCACCTGCATTCCCTCTTGAAAAGGTGTTTGATCCTACCGGAGCAGGCGATACTTTTGCCGGCGGTTTAATGGGATGGATTGCAAAAACAAATGACCTGTCAGAAAAAAATTTAAAACTTGCGGTTATTTACGGCAGTGCAATGGCTTCTTTGGCGGTAGAGAAATTTTCCCTCGATGGTATCAGGAATTTAAGCAATGAAAAAATAATGAACAGATTCAATGAATTTAAGAAGTTAACTTATTTTGAAGAAGCTAATTTGTAGATTATATGAAACTAATGAAACAGGCAAAACGTAATTCCAATTTAATATGTCAATCGTAAAAACCGAAGCATTCGTATTGAAAAGTTTCAGGTACGGAGAGACAAGCAAGATTGTAACATTATTTACAAAAGATTTTGGTAAAATGAATGCCATAGTCAAAGGTGCAAGAAATTTCAAATCAAAGCTTTGCGGTACCCTGGAAAGTATGAATCATATAAATGCTGTAATATATTTAAAAGATAATCGTGATCTTCAGCTTATTTCGAGTGCAGAATACAAAAAATCATATTCAAACATTATTGCTGATTTTGATAAGCTGGAGGTAGCATATCAAATCATTGAAATAATGAATAAATCATTAATCGAACACTACTCAAATAAGTTACTTTTTTGAAATATTAATGAAAACCTTTACAGTATTGAACCTGGCAGAGAAAAATTATTATGTATATGTTTTGTATTTTCAAATTCAGCTTACTAAAATTTTAGGATTGAGTCCGGACATCTCAGATAAACTTTCTGTAAATGAAACTTTTTTTAATATTAATGAATTTCACTTAAACGACTCAATGATCAGTTCGTTGATATCAATTGCAGAAAAAGAGGTAGAAAACTTATCTAATTTGGAAATCGATAAATTTGTTCTTGTAAAATTGATTAGCAGCTATGAGAAATATTTAGCATTTCATACTCATGGACTAAAGTTTTACAAGTCTTCAAAAGTATTTCGGGATTTAAATTATAACCTTTAAAAATAATATTTAAAATTAAATTTAAAATATATATAGTTAATTCATTTTTTATCAAAAAAATAAATTAAGGAGAAAATTAAATGTCAAAAAAATCAATTATATTTGCAGGGCTTTTATTAGTGGTAGCTTTATCATTTGGAGGTTTACTTATTGCTAATTTTGGAAATGTTAAACCGATTGTTGCTGGACCTCAGATGGATTTTAAAACTGCACCACCAATAGAAAATGCAAATCCTCAGCTTCAGGGATTGAATGATGCTTTTGTTGAAATTGCAAAAACAGTTACACCAACAGTTGCCTATATTGAAGTAACTACCGGTAACGACGATAATAACAGATTGGATAATGATCAAAATCAACTTCCGTTCAATTTACCTCCTGAATTTAGAATGCCTGATGAATCTCCCGGAAGAGGCAGTGGTTCCGGTATTATAATCAGTGAAGACGGATATATAATGACAAATAATCATGTTGTAAAAAATGCATCAGACAATGGCATAAAAGTAGTACTTACTGACAAGACAGAATATGTTGCAAAATTAATTGGGGTTGATCCGAATACTGATGTTGCAGTAATAAAAGTTGATGCAAAAGGGCTGCCTGTGGCAACTATCGGAAATTCAGATAATGTTCAGGTAGGTCAGTGGGTTGTTGCTATCGGAAATCCTCTGGGACTAAACAGTACTGTAACAGCAGGAATTGTATCAGCTCTTGGAAGAAATATTCAATTAGGCGGAGACAGCTATTCGATAAGTAATTTTATACAGACTGATGCTGCAATAAATCCGGGAAATAGCGGAGGTGCTTTAGTAGATATAAATGGAAATTTAGTTGGAATAAATACAGCAATAAAAACAACAAATGGTTATTATCAGGGTTATGGATTTGCAATTCCGATTAACCTTGCAAAAACCGTTGCTTCAGAACTGATGAAAAATGGAAAAATATCACGAGGTTATATAGGTGTAACTATAAAAGATGTTGATATAAAAGAAGCAAAAGGATTGGGTTTGGAAAAAGCAAAAGGCGTTTTGGTACAGGATGTGATAGCCGGAGGAGCAGGTGATGAAGCCGGTTTGAAATCAGGAGATGTTATTTTTACGGTTGATGGAAAAGAAGTAAATGCTGCAAATGAATTACAGACAATCATAGGCTCACATCATCCCGGTGATGCTGTGACCTTAAATATTTACAGAGATGGTAAAACCATTGACAAAGTGGTAACGTTAAAACCTAAGGATGAGAAAGCAACACAGACTGCGGAAAATAGCGTTCCGAAAGATAATTCTTCCGATATTGCTTCAAAAAGCTTTGAATCTATAGGGATCACAGTTTCAACTTTGACAAGTTCATTAAAAGAAAAATACGATGTAACTCAGGGATTAATTATAACTTCAGTTAAACGATTCTCAGAAGGATTTGACCGTGGTTTGTCAGAAGGTTTAGTCATACTGGAAGCGGACAAAGAGAAAATTGAAAGCCTTGATCAACTCAATTCAATTATTAACAACAAAAATCAAGGAGATGTTCTTCTTTTAAAAGTAAAAAGTCCGCAGGGAGTGGTAAGATTAATTGCTGTAGAAATTAAGTAACACATTTATTGGTCCGGGAAATCGGATTTTCCCGGATCTATATTTTAAGAAAACATTCTCTAAAAAAACTAATTTAAAATATTGCATATTAAATTCATAATGTTTATTTTTGTAAAGCCAATATGGGTAAATTATATATAAAAATATTATTGATTTTAGTGGTTTTTAGTTTTAGCAATAATTTTAGTGTTGCTGGTACTAAAAACTTCTTTAATCAAGAAGGAATTGGAATAAATAGTCTTAGCAATAACATTTCTGATGATTATAAATTATATCAGAATTTTCCAAATCCTTTTAACCCAGCCACAATAATAAGCTACAAAATCAACCAAAGTGGATTCGTTACTTTAAAGGTTTACAATTTAGTTGGACAGGTAGTTAGAACACTCGTAAGTGAATATCAGGAATCAGGCACATTCAGTAAGCAATTTGATGCTTCAGATTTATCTGCCGGATTTTACCTGTATAAGCTTCAAGTTAATAATTTTACATCTTTAAAACGAATGACTCTTATTAAGTAAGAATTTATTTATTCTAATTAACTTAGCTAGTAGATGAAAACAATAAGTTTTTTGTTTTTATTATTATATCTATTCTGTTTTATAATAATAGTTTTTCCCAAGGTGAAATAATAGATGATTTTTCTAAAAAATCTCTTCCTGACTGGATATGGGGCGGAGTGGAAATGAAATATTCACATTCTGAAGACAATAAAGAAAACGGGTATTCCGATATACTATCAAAAAATCCTGTAAAACCCGGTGAGTATATCGGCAAAATATTATTAAAAAGATCTCATTTGTTCACTGCAGGAAATTATGTAAATGTCATGCTTAAAGGTATAGATAATGATGTAGATGTTGTAATTCAATTAATCTATGATATTGACAAAAATACTTTCTATGATGCTAACACTGATTTAATGTTGATCTCTAATCCGGTATCCCTGGATTTTGACGGATGGAAAGAGATAAAATTCAAGCTTGATGAAGAAAATTTTAAAATATCAACAAAGACACAGGATAATTTTGAAGTAACTGAAGAAAATGTGTATGGTATTCAGTTGGAGTTCACAGCCGGGAAAAATTATAAAGAATCTATATTCGAATCTGGAATAGCGTTGGTCTCTGAAATTCCGAACAAAGAAGTATTTTCTGAATATGACGCAGGAAATTCTTCAAACAAAGAATCTTATTTTGGGATCAAAAATTATCCTAATCCATTTAATCCTGTTACAACTATCTCATATACTCTGCCACAGGCAACGTATGTATCTGTCAGCGTTTATGACAGGTTAGGAAGGCAAATAGCCTCGTTAGTGGATCAAACGCAGGAGGCAGGTGATCATTCAGTAGATTTTGATGCCAGTGAATTTCCAAGCGGAATTTACTTTTACAGAATAAAAACTCCTGAAAAAACGGAAGTAAGAAAAATGCTTCTGACTAAATAATTTTTTTCTTCAATAAAAAAGTCCGTCAAATTTAGTTTTGACGGACTTTTTTATTTTATAATCTTTAATATTATTTATTTTACAAATTCAATACCAGCAGGAAACGAACCCATTTCCAATTTTGTATTTGGTAATAAACTAAAGTTTGATACCTGTATAACTCTTGTAACGCCTATTTTTTTGCTTCCAACTGAAGGGTGGTGTCCGTCAAAACCTGATTGCGTTTCACAGGCTATAAAAGCATATTGCCCGTCAGCGGTGAAATCAACTCCATGAGGCTGAATTCCAACACCGGTTATTGTAGTCTGCACAGTCTGGGAAGCTGTGTTGATTACTGAAACAGTATTATTATTTCTGTTACAAACAAATAAGTAATTTCCGTCATTTGTAAACTTCATAAGTAATGGAAATGCATTTGATCCTAACGGGATTGAATTCACTTGTGTTAAATCAGAAGAATTATATACCCTTACTTCGTTTGATCCTCTGCAAGAAACAAACAATAAACTTTCGTCAGGTGAAAGTAATATTTGATACGGTCTGAAATTGCCAGTACCATTTCCGGATGGTGGAACAGACGGATCAATTGAAGCCTTTATGTATGTTGTGTCACTTGCATAAAAACTATTTGTATTAATTTTAAATATATACTCCCCTATTTCAGATGTTACATATAAAGTATTTCCGTCATTTGTTAAAGCCATTCCGTGAGGGCCAGTCATTCTGGGTTCGGAGAAAACATCAGTAATTGTCATTGTTGACGTATTAAACTTACGTGTTGTTTTAACTGAACCGCTTGATTCGAAATTTGTAACATATCCGGATAATCCATCAGACGAAATTTCAATGTGAGCCGGACTTTGACCCGCCTGCATGTTTACTCCAATCTGACTATGAGTGTTTGCATCAAATTTCTGAACATAACCTGCTCCAATCAAACTTACATAAAAATAATTATTATCCGGACTTAATTTAATGTAGTGTGGCGAATTTAATGCACTGCCGATTCCGCCAACCGGTATAAGTCTGATGACCTGTCTTGTGTCCGGTTTAATTACCGCTACTAAATCAGCTGCCTGATTTGTAATAAATCCTTTCTCATTTATGGGCACATTAGAAAAAGCTACCTGTCCGATTTCATTTTTTGCTCCATCATTAATCCAATCGAAAATGGTAACTACATCATTTTGATTTATTTTGTGATATTGAGGAAATAATGAATCGAGAGTCACAGGAGCCAAATTGGTGTCGGAATTCAAAAAAGATACCATGTGGGACCAGAAACCGTTGTAAGGAATTACCATAGTCCCGCTGTTTGAACCGTTTAAAATGTTTTGCCAGTTGGTTAAATCTAAACCCGCAGCACTGTTTTCACTGGCATGACATGACGGTGTAGAACAAGTAATATTGCTTGATGTATAAGGAGTTTTAAAAATCTTCTGGACTTCGCTATACAGAGTTCCATTGGTAGGAGCTATAAAATCCTGTTCACAGGATTGAAAAACCACTATTATTGAACATACTAATGATAATGATAAAAAAGTATAAATTAAAGATTTAAGTCGGCTGATAAATTGAGACATTTCTATTTTAGAATATTTAAGTTTTGTTCAAAAGATTTTATTTCTTCTATAAATTTTTTACTTAACTTCTCGGGCTCACTGTTCACATTAATATTTACTAAAATTCCCTTTCCGCTGCAAATAATCCTGTTGTCCGGATCATATGTGATTACTTGTTCAAAGCAAAAGCTTGAATTTTTTATCCAGGATATTTTTGTATAAATATTTAATAAGTTATCGAGAAAAGCGAAAGATTTGTAGTCGATTTCATTACGAACAACTACAACTTTAAGCCCGTCATTAAAAATCCCCGTCGGGAGGATTTCATATCCCATATCTCTCCTATACTCAACCCTGCCTATCTCGAAATATTTAAGATAATTTATATTGTGAACTATACCCTGCGAATCAACTTCAAAGGTCCTGACCCGTATTTGAGTCTTATGTTTAAACTCTTCTAAATTCAAAATATTGTATACATATTATTTTTATGGAAAATATCTCTTTGAGATATAATATTCAATTATATTCATTGGATTATATTAACTTACTTTGTAGACGATGATTTTTGGGGAACACGGATAACATTGATTTTGCGGATATTTACTAATAATTATGACAAATTAAAACAATCAAAATCTAAAAAATACAATAAATAAGTTAGATTCAAATTGAATGTTTTTACAATCAAATAAAAAATCCGTTATTTTTCAGCTTGATCCGCTTTCTATTTTTCTCTTGTACAATGATTAACTTACTTAAATTTTAAAATTGTGATTTGTATATTGCTAAACTATGATAAGTAAAAACAGAAAGTTAAAAAAAAAGATTGCCATTGTAGGATTTCCTATGGACCTTGGCGCTGACCGGCGTGGCGTGGATATGGGACCGTCCGCAATTCGTTATGCTAATCTTGAAGATAAGTTAGAAAAGTTAGGTTATAATGTTACTGATTTTGGTGATATCGACATTCAAATATCTGAAACTCAGAAAATCCGAGATACTAAGTTAAAGTATCTCCCGGAGATTGCTAAAACTTCTAAAATTCTTGCGGAAAAAGTTGAAACACTTCTTAATAAGCATTACTTCCCTCTCATAATCGGAGGAGATCATGCCACGGCAATCGGATCGATCGCGGGCATTTCAAACTTTTGCAAAAAAAGAAATAAAACCTTAGGTATAATATGGATTGACGCTCATGCTGATATGAATACAGAAGAAACAACCCCATCGGGGAACATACATGGCATGCCCCTGGCGATTGCTCTCGGTTTAGGAAATAAAAAGCTGACGCACATTAACGGATATTCACCAAAAGTGAAAGTTGAAAATGTTGCATTGATTGGAATCAGGGATGTTGACTATCTTGAGGCTCAGACGGTAAAAGAGCAAAAACTAAATGTCTATACAATGACAGAAGTTGATAAAATGGGAATTCACAGGATTATAGCTAAGGTCTTAAATGATTTTAAAAGCAGAGTTGATCATATTCACATAAGTTTTGACATGGATGGCATTGACCCGGATTTTGCAGAAGGTGTCGGAACTCCGATACCGGGTGGGCTTACTTACAGGGAGTCCCAGTTATTAATGGAAATGGTTGCAGACTGCGGATGTATGAATTCTCTGGAAATAATGGAAGTTAATCCGATACTGGATACCAAAAAACAGAACCGCTTTCCTGGCAACTGAGCTGATCATATCTGCTTTAGGTAAAACAACACTTTATGATTAAAATATTAAATCAGTTTCGTTAGTTTATCCAATTTCTCCCTGGCTTCTGTTTGCTTCTTCTTTTCAGAATCAATAATTACTGCTGATGCCTTGTTCAGGAAATTTTCATTGGAAAGTTTCTTATCTAAACCTGAAAGATATTTTTTCAGATTATCAATTTCCTTATTCATTTTTTCTTTCTGCAATTCAACATTTAACATCCCTTCTAAAGACAAATATATTTCATAATTATTTATTACCGAGCTTGCATAATTATTCTTGCCCTCAATGCTGCTCACTATTTCCAGCTTCTCCAGATTGCACAGCTTCTTAATATAACTGTTAAATTCATTTACTGTCTTTTCAGAACCTTTTACAGGTATAATAAATACATCCGACTTTAAAGCCGCAGGTATGTTGTTCTGCAATCTCAAATTTCTTATTGCTGCTACAATCTCTTTTACTTTTTCAAAACTGCTTTCAGAATTTTCATCTATGCTTTCATGCTTTATTTCAGAGATTAACTCAACAGAGATGCTCTTTTGGGATCTTCCATCTTCTAAAATATGCCAAAGCTCCTCGGTTACATAAGGTATTACAGGATGTAAAATTTTGAGGATACTTTCGTAATAGCTTATTGCATCATTTATAATCATAACCGCCTGTCCGGGATTTTCAACGGTCTTAATCTTGATCAGTTCAATGTACCAGTCACAAAAATCACTCCAGACAAAATTATATATGGTTTTAGTATAATCGTTAAGCCTGTAACTCCTCAAAAATTTATCAGCCTCGGCTAAAGCTGAATTAAACCGGCTCTCTATCCATCTGTCAATCAGATCTTCTTCATAATTTTCGTTTTGTTTTACATCAGAACTGACAATCTTTTCTTTCATCATCATTAAAAATCTTCCTGCATTCCAAAGTTTGGTCACAAAATTTCTTCCTATTTTAGTTTTATCTTCATCAAACAGGACATCATTTCCCAGCGGAGCTAAATATACAATGGTGAAGCGCAGAGCATCGGTTCCGTATTTATCCATTAATTCTATTGCATCCGAATAATTGCCCAAAGTCTTTGACATCTTCTGACCTTTTCCGTCTCTCAGAATCGAATGAAAATAAACATCTCTAAACGGTATTTCTTTCCTGTACTCTAATCCTGCCATTATCATTCGCGCAACCCAAAGAAATATTATATCCGGGCCTGTCGATAAGAGATCTGTCGGATAATAATATTTTAAATATTCATTGTTGCCGTCACTTTCATCATTCTGCCAGCCGAATACACTCAGCGGCCACAGCCATGAAGAAAACCAGGTATCAAGAATATCTTCATCCTGTATCCAGTTTTCTATATCTGTTGGCGGTTCAACCTCACAATAAATCTCTCCGGTCTGTTTATGATACCAGATTGGAATCTGATGCCCGAACCACAACTGCCTAGAAATGCACCAGTCACGAATGTTGTTCATCCAGTGGTAATATACCTTCTCATATCTTTCAGGATAAAATTTAATCTTACCTTCTTTGACAACCTCAATTGCGGGCTCTGCCAGCTTCTTCATTTTCACAAACCATTGCTCGGACAGAAATGGCTCAATAACAGCTTTTGATTTATCTGATATTGCAATATTATGTGTCAGATCTTCAACTTTAACTAACAGATCAAGTTCTTCCAGCTTTGCTACTATCTTTTTCCTGGCATCAAAAATTTCCAGACCCTTAAATTCTCCCGCATTTTCATTCAGTTTTGAGTCCTTTGTAATGACAGAGATCGCTTCAAGATTATGTCTCTGTCCAACCTCAAAGTCATTTATATCGTGAGCTGGCGTAATTTTCAATGCTCCTGTTCCGAATTCAATATCAACATAATCATCCTCAATGACCGGTATTAACTTATTTACAAAAGGAAGTCTAACCTTCCTATTTTTAAAGTCGCTGTATCTTTTATCATTAGGATTTACTGCGACTGCTGTGTCGCCAAACATCGTTTCCGGACGTGTAGTGGCAACCGTAATGAAATCATCTGAGTCCCCGACCATATATTTAATGAAATACAGTTTGTCATTTCTTTCTTCATAAAAAATCTCATCATCGCTCACGGCTGTTTGTGCAACCGGATCCCAGTTAACTATTCTGTTCCCGCGATAGATCAAACCTTTTTTGTAAAGATCTACAAAGACTTTTCTGACATTTAAAGATAATCCTTCATCAAGTGTAAACCTTTCCTTGGACCAGTCAAGTGATGCCCCGAGCTTTCGCAGTTGTTTTAAAATAATACCGCCATTCTCCTCTTTCCATTTCCACGCTAATTTAATAAACTCCTGTCTCCCGAGATCAAATTTTGACTTCCCCTCCTTTCGAAGCTGCTTATCAACCATCATCTCCGTTGAAATACTCGCGTGATCCATGCCCGGAACCCAGCACACTTCATATCCCTGCATTCTTTTCCAACGGCAATAAATATCCTGAATGGTGTTATTCAGCATATGGCCAAAATGTAAAATGCCTGTTACATTCGGAGGCGGAATTACAATTGAATATTTCGGTTTATCAGGATTCGGATGCGATTCGTATATCTTATTCTCTTCCCAAAACTTCTGCCAGAATAACTCCGAAGTCGTGTAATCATAATTTTTTGGAAATTCACTCATAGATTATATTAACTCTTTTTCTAATTTAATGTTATTTTTTAAAATTTCACTTGCAAGATTCAGGTATGCAATGGCTCCCTCTGAATCAATCTTGTATAAACACAGCGGTTTCCCGTAAAAGGTTGACTCGTTCAGAAGGTTAGTATTTGGAATTACAGTGTTAAGCAGATATTTACTGTACTTGATCTTCAGTTCCCTTTCGGAAATTTTAGTTACTTTTGAGTCTTTCTCATACATGGTTAAAATTATTCCCTCAATGCTAAGACCGGGGTTGGCTATCTCTTTGATCCATTCAAAATAATTAAATAATCTGTCAACTGCTTCAAGAGAAAAATGGCCGGATTTTATGGGAATTAAAATCGAATCGGAAGCAACAAGAGCATTTGTAGAAATTCCCTTGAGCACCGGCGGACAGTCAAGAATAATGTAATCATAATAACTTTCAACTTCCCTGATTGCATTTTTTAAAATAAGTCTGTTCTCGGAATATTTGATGAACTTATCATGCATATTAATTGAATACACATTCGACGGAACGAAGTCAAGATACTCAAGTCCTGTTCTGTGAATTGCAGATTTCAGCGAATGTGTAAATGCAAATACTTCTGCAAGGCTGGCATTGATCTTATCCGATGTAAAGCCCAATGCAATTGCCGAAGCTCCGAATGGATCAACATCTATGAGCAATGTTTTTTTCTCTGCAACAGCAAGTGATGCAGCAAGATTAACTGCCGTAGTAGTTTTTCCCACGCCGCCTTTCGGTATGCAGACTGATATGATTTTACTCATTATTATAATTTAGAAAAATAAATTTGATCTTTATTTATCACACAATATGGTTTACACTGAACCTCATATCCATCGAAAGGAGTATTATTACTTTTAGATTTAAACTTTGACCTGTCAACTTTCCATTTCGCATTTAAATCAAGAATTGTAAATACCGCTCTCTCCCCTTCCCTGATATTTACTTGCTGAAGATTCAAGATCCTTCTCGGATTAACAGACATTTTTTGTATCATTTGCTCAAATGAAATCACACCTGTTTTAACCAAGTAGGTATATGTTAATCCTATTGCTGTTTCAAGTCCTACTATTCCAAACGGCGAATCATAGAATCCCTGGTTTTTTTCATATTCAGTGTGCGGAGCATGGTCAGTGCAGATAACTTCTATTGTATCATCCTTTAACCCGGTTAATATTTTTTCGATATCGTCTTCGGTTCTCAAAGGAGGATTCATCTTTGCATCTGTATCATATTCAAGACAATCTTTATCTGTTAGTATAAAATGATGAGGACAAACTTCTCCGGTTACATTTAAATTCATTGATTTTGCACTTCTGAGCAGCTCAACACTCTTACCGCACGAGATGTGCTGAATGTGATATCTTGAATTCCGTACAAACTCTGTCAAAAGAATGTCTCTTGCGATTACCGCCGTCTCACTGATTTCCGGAATGCCTTTAACTCCCATTACAGTTGATATATATCCTTCATTCATTACTCCTTTATCTGAAAGACTCATATCTTCACAATGCTGAATGACAACGGAATTGATCTGTGAAGTGTATTCAAGAACTCTGCGCATTAATTCCGGATCTGCAACAGGACTTCCGTCATCTGTAAAAGCAACTGCACCGGCATCTCCAAGCGAAAGGATTGCCGATAGTTTCTCCCCTGCTCTTCCCTGAGTTGCACATGCCGCTATATCTATTTTAACTAAAAAATCTTTTGTCTTATCTAATATATTCCTGATCAGTATAGGGTGAATCTAAAGGCGGATTCGTATTAGGCATGCAAAGAACACCCGTAAATCCTCCGTTTGCCGCTGCTTCAGAACCGGTAAACAGATCTTCCTTATGCGTTTGTCCGGGTTCACGAAAGTGAACATGCATATCATAAAATCCGGGGACACAGGTTTTCTTTTTCAGATTTAATTCTCTTACAGTCTTTTTAATGCTTTTGATCTTACCGATTTTTTCAATTACACCGTCTATGACTAATACATCAGTTACTTCGTTTAAATTATCCTCAGGCGAGATCAAATGTATGTCTTTTAATAACAGATCCAAGTCAGCTTATTTTTTTGTCATTCATTAAATGAAACAAAGCGCATTTTACTGCAACACCGTTTGTTACTTGTTCAAAAATTAGAGAGTTATCCGAAACAGATGTATGATAATCAATTTCAACATTTATATTCATCGGTCCCGGATGTAAAATTTTTATCTTTGGATTTAATTTTAATCTGTCTTTAGTCACTCCGTAATACTTATTGAACTCATTTACTGACGGAAGCAGACTGCCGGCATTACGTTCCAGCTGAACCCTGAGTATATTCATTACATCGTTCTTTTTAATTGCTTCATTAATATCAGTATAAACGTTCACTCCGAGACCTTCAATGTTCTTAGGAATAAATGAAAACGGACCGCATACAGACACATTTGCCTCCAATTTTTTCAAACCGAAAATATTAGACAAAGCAACACGGCTGTGAGATATGTTTCCTACTATGCATACATTTAAATTCTTCAGACTTCCGAAATTCTCCTTCAGCGTATAAATGTCGAGAAGTCCCTGCGTCGGGTGTTCATTCGTTCCGTCACCTGCATTAATGATCCGAGAAGTCGTATGCTGAGTCATATAATTTGCTATCCCGGGAACAGAATGCCTGACTACGATATAGTCAAACTTCATCGCCTCAATGTTCTTTATCGTATCCAGAAGGCTTTCGCCTTTGCTTAAAGATGAACCGGTCGCAGAAAAATTAACTGAATCCATGCCTAACTTTTTCTCTGCAAGTTCGAAGGAAGTTCTTGTCCTTGTTGAATCTTCAAAGAAAAGATTAATTACAGATTTAGTACTAAGTATTCTCTCTAATGGCTTTCTGCTTACAATCTTTTGTTTATAAAACTCAGTCAGCTTAAAAATATTATCAAGATCTTGTTTAGTTAAGTAACGAAGTCCTATGAGATGATCCGGAAAATTCAAAGTTTTGTTTTAGTTTACATTCCGATTAAGAAATTCCAAAGTACATAATCAAGCATAAGTATTGATGCGGCTGCTATAACGAACGCTTTGATAGTTGAAAGTCCGACACCTTCCGCTCCGCCCTTTGTTTGAAATCCGATAAAGCATCCGATCGAAGATATTGAAACTCCAAAGAAAAGAGCTTTGATAGTACCGGCATAAATGTCTTTAATTTCAAGAGCTTTCTTGAATGCGCCTAAAAATGTTTCAGAAGGTACACCAAGAAAAACAGTTGCCACAGTATAAGAACCTAAAATGGCGATTGAGCTTGCATAAATAACAAGAACAGGAAGCATACAGGTAGTTGCAACTATTCTTGGCATTGCAAGATATCTGACCGGACTGATTGCCATGGCTTCCAGTGCATCTATCTGTTCCGTGACTTTCATTGTTCCGAGCTCAGCAGCCATAGAAGCCCCTACTCTTCCGGCTAAAACGATAGCGGCTAGAACCGGTCCTAATTCTATGATAATTGCTTTTGTAGTTGCTGATCCAAGATAACTGTATGAGATCAAACCTTTGATCTGATAAGCTGCCTGCCAGCAGGAAACGGCTCCGGTGAAAATTCCGATTATTGTAACTAAAGCAAGAGAATTCACTCCTACGTGAAGCATTTGCTCAATAATTAACTTTCTGTCACGAAATACTCTGGGAAGGTTCTTTATAACACCGAACATTAACTTTGAATATTCACCTAACTCTGTAAAGAACTGAATGAACTTTCTGCCGACAAATGAAATCAAGTATTTTTATTTAATATATTTATAAATATAGTGATTAAGTAATGGCACTTAATAACTTTTCAATTTCTGAACTTTAACCTGAAGAAGTTTATTTCCCGATTTTTTCATGATAGTCATTACAATCCCTTTGTAATCAATCCGCTCGTAAATTTCCGGAATGTGTCCTGTCACAGTCTGAAGAAAACCACTCAAAGTATTATACTCATCCTTATCCAGAGGAATATCAGTATTAAATTTTTTATTGAAATCTTCAACCGGAATATTTGGATTTACAAGGAATACACCTTTCCGGTCACCTTTTGCACTATCACCGGAATTTTCAGATTCAGTATCATACTCATCATCAATCTCGCCGAATATTTCTTCAATTATATCTTCAAGTGTAATTAATCCTTCGACACCTCCGTGTTCATTCACTACAATTCCCAGGTGAATGTGTTTCTTTTGAAAGTCCTTTAGTATTTCACCAATATGTTTTGTCTCAGGGATAAAATGAACCGGGCGGATTATATCCTGCAACACAATTATCTCTTTATGCTCAGCAGCGCTAATGATGTCTTTCGAATATATGACACCAATTATGTTATCAACGCTATCCTTATAAACAGGAACTCTCGAATACCCTTCATCAATCATTTTCTCAATGATCTTATCCCGGTTTTCATCTATGTCAATTGCAAACATACTGTTTCTCGGGATCATTGCATCGCTTGCTGTCTTGTCATTGAATCCGAATACTTTCTGAATTATAGCCTGTTCCGTCTCATCTATCTCTCCTGACTCAGTCCCCTCAGCAATAAGTATTCTTATCTCTTCTTCCGAATGAGACCTCTCAGATTCGCTGACAGGCTGGATACCAAACAAAATTAATATTCTGTTCGCAGTACCATTCAGCAATAGGATCGCCGGTTTGAATATCAGATAAAAAATATTCAATGGAAGAGCAATAAACAAAGTTGTCTCTTTAGGATGTCTTATAGCCAGTGATTTCGGCGCAAGTTCACCCAGAATTATATGGAGAAAAGTAATAAGAACAAATCCAACCGACAAAGAAATTGTGTGAATGGTTTTCGGATTACTTATGTCAAACATTGAAAAAACAGGATCAAGAATTCTTGCTGTTACAGGTTCACCTATCCAGCCAAGACCTAAAGAAGAAATAGTGATCCCGAATTGAGTAGCTGCTAAATACTGATCAAGATTCGTAATGAGTTTTAACGCAAGTTTTGCTTTTCTGTCTTTACTTATTTCCTCAGGCAGCAGCTGAGTTTTTCTGACTTTGACAAGGGCAAACTCCGCAGCTACAAACAGAGCATTCAAAGTTACAAAGAAAAGCAAAAGAAAAAGATCGAAAAATATAGACTTAAAGTCTTCCATATGTTATATGAACAAAATAATTATTTCAGCAACTATCTTCAATTTAAAATCTTTACGGTAATCGTCTGATTGAATAATATTTAAGTATGGAATTGAGATGTGATTTATCAAGAAATGTTATTTTGTAAATATCATTTTCTTTATATCTGAAGTGTAGTTTGTTTCCAGCTTATAGAAATATATTCCGCTTGACATTTCAGCATACTTACCGGTGTTAAAATCAATACTGTATGATCCGGGTGTCTGAAAAGCATCAACGAGTATGTCGACTACCTGACCTGTCAGACTGTACACCTTTAATTTTACATTTGTGGGTATTAATAACTGATATGTAATTACTGTTGAAGGATTAAACGGATTTGGAATATTTTGATGAAGGTTAAATTCCGGAACCTCTGTAATTCCGATCTTTATTTCTTCAGAAGCCACGACTTTATTGAAAATATCAAATACACTAAGCTTATAAAAATAAACTCCGTTTTCCTGCGGCTTATCGGAATAAGTATAGTAGTATGCAGTAACAGAATCATTATCTTCCTTTTTTCTGAAGTTTGAAAATATTACATCTGTTAAAGAAATATATAATTCAGATCCGGCTTTTTTATTTTCAATTTTAAATTTATTCAGATTTCCCGGATTCATGACTATCCAGTTAAGCTCAACTTCACCGCCTTTTATTTTGGCTGCAAATGAACCAATTTTATTCGAAATTTTATCATCACCTTCTGCTCTTGAATAACTGCATACAAGCAGAATCAATATTGCTGCTTTACAAAATGTTTTCATAATTCCTCTTATCTGTATTCCTGTAAAAACTCTAATCTCTTTTTTAATTTTTCTTTCGGAACAAGCAGTTTGTCTTTACCGTAAATTGCTTCTTCCTGACTGCTGAAAACCAGCTCATATTCATCGCTCATCACTATTGCCTCTTCGGGGCAAACCTCTTCACAGAATCCGCAAAATATGCATCTTACCATGTTTATCTCAAATTTTTCAGGATATCTTTCCTTTTCACCTGCAGTTTCACCCGCCTGAACTTCAATAGCCAGCGCCGGACACACTCTCGAACATAATGCGCAGGCAACACATCGTTCGGTTCCGTCATCTTCCTGCACAAGCACAGGTCTTCCGCGATATGATGCAGGCGGAATCCATTTCTCTTCGGGATACTGTCTTGTAAATTTCGGTCTGAACATCTGTTTAAATGTCAAACCAAGACCTTTAATTATTTGCGGAATGTAAGTTTGTTCGAATAAATTTAAATCTTTTTCTTAATTATCGCCATTAAACAGTAATATTGTTTTGAACAAATATAATACAAAGATTCATAAATGGTAAGGTATATTTTGATTTTAGATTTTGAGATTGCAGATCGCTGATTTTGCTGATGACGTTGATGTCGCTGATTTAGATTTCCTGGGGATCAATCACTTTGGTTTGAGAGGGGTATTACGATTGCCCGGATCAATTTCTATAAATGTTTGAATCCTCCGGATTCACTTTGCCATGGCGCAGAGTCACTTAGCCGTATAGATTTTAAAATTTGTATAAATTTCGTGTGAAGAAATCTGCGATGAAGACGCTTGCACCGCTACGCTGATTAAGCTGATTTAACGCAGGGATGTACTTCTCAGGCACACGGATGTACATTTCCATAATGCAGATGTACCAACCCAGCTCAAATTTAAAAAGATAAATGGTAGGGGGAAATTAGGATTTAGAATTTATAATCGATAAATTTTCAACACATAATCCAAAAATCCTTTAATCCTATAAATCCTAATTCAGACAAAAAGGATTATAGGATTATTGGATTGGATTGATCAGTTCTGTAGAGACGCCCAAATTGAAGCAGCATAAATACCGAAGCGAAATCAATTTGGGCGTCTCTGCGAAATGAATGATCAGAATTGTAGCCACCCCACCTTCTGCACTTCGATAAAGATAAACGGTAGAGGGAAATTTGGATTTAGAATTTATAATCGTTAAATTTTCAACACATAATCTAAAAATCCTTTAATCCTATAAATCTTAATTCAGACAAATAGGATTAGAGGATTATTGGATTGATCAGTTTTAGCAGTTCTGTAGAGACGCCCAAATTGAAGCAGCATAAATACCGAAGCGAAATCAATTTGGGCGTCTCTGTAATTTTTAAAATTTCTATTCAGGGGTTTTTTGTCTCTATAAAAATTGAAGTATTGTTAAAGTCATATAAAACATCCGTAAGGTCAACTGCAAGGTCGTTATTTAAATCTGTCACAACGTAGCCTGTGAGAAAATCTCCAGCATCATTGAATACCTGAATTAAATCCGAAAGATCAACGATCTCATTCCTGTCAACGTCTCCTGTATAGATACTGTATTCACCATTAACAGATACGAGATTATTTCCATATGCCTGCGAAGCCGATGAAGTAAAATCATAATTCAATAAACCTGCCGTGAAAATCTCTCCACCCGGCTTGCTCCATGTAAATATTGAATTTCTGTGTTTAACCTCGAGATAATAGTTAACTGAGTTTGTGAGCCGGGAGAAAGAAGTTTCTCCGTAACCGGATTCATCAAGAACTACACTTCCGGAATCAATGACAGTATATGGTGCAACTGCGCTCCTGATAAGTATATCTGCTTTTTCATTCAATTCAGTTGATGCTTCAAGTGAAAGTGAAAGATTTAATCTGAAAAAATTTAATACACCAACATCTCTTCTTGCAATGGTCGTTGTGTTCATTCCGTTTGTCCAGATGCCGTCATCATCAGTAAAATATTTTGAAACTGAATTATCTGAATTTCTTAATTCAACTCTTCTGACTCCATTCGGATTATTTGCTCCAACCGGAACGACAGCCGCGAAATCTCCTGTTGAACTTGTTCCGCTTTGCATATAAACATCATTTATCAAAACAGGTAATTCAGATTGTGAAGTATTTGTTGCGTGACCGGTTCTGATCTGGTAAGCAGAAAGAGGGTTACCTGTTCCGGATACATTATCAAATATCAAAACATACTTACCGCTCTCAGCAGACAAACCTTCTCCTTTTATAAAAGCACCGTTATCCTGAGTTGCAGGAGTTCTTTCTGTCACCGGAATATCCAGAGCTGTAAATTGTTTTGTTCCTACAAAATCAGGATCGCTTAAAAACGCACCACCGCTTGGAACGAATCCTATTCTTAAATTATGAACCTGACCTGCATTGAATCTCGAACCATTTCCGGTCGGCTGAAGAAAAGACCAAAACGGACCGCTGTCTCCGTTTGAATCAGTTGTAAAAGTTGCTGTATCCCTTTGCCCTGAAAATGAATTCCTGTTTTTGTTCCAAACATTTCCGGCACCATAAACAGTCGCCGCATCAGTCACAAGGCCAATACCTAACTGTACATCATAAACGGTATTTGGCGCTAATCCTGTTATCTGCAGACAAACTGCAAAAGGGGTTCTGGTGTTATTGGTCGAGTTAGCGGACTTGCTGCCAATAAACTGAGGAACAACAAGCTCAGTCAGAACCGGAGTCGCAAAAGAACTCGAAATGGCAAAAAATACAGAAAAAACAGTAGAAAGAATTTTTGTAGTAAGATTCATTTTTAAAAAGATTAAATGTTTTGGGAAATGTTTATACAAAGTTATTTACAAATAAGCATTTTGTAAGTAAGACTTTATTATAATGTGTAAAGTTTTGTAAACTAAAGGAAATAATATATTATTTGTATTAACAAAATGTTATTTTTTTGTAATAAAAATGGAATTACATGTATTAATTCCTAAATTTAGGACTGTTCGGGGCATGACCTCCCCTTTTGAAAACGATAGAGTCTGTCTCAAAACATTTTTACTACAGAGTATCCCGATAGTACTTGTTCTATGTTTTAGAAATAATAAACCGCAGATCGCTGATTATGATGATGACGTTGATTACACTGATTACTGAATTTAAATCCTGTCATCTTTACAATCCTGAAAATCCTGGTTCAGACATTTGCCTTGGTCTGTGATGGTTTATCCACCCACCGCTGTATTGTACGAACAAATATAACCTCAGAGAAGAATATCACTCCTTCGGGGTTTGATAACTCATGTGAGATATATTCTGCAATACTATCACCCCTTCGGGGTTTCACACCACATCGGTGTAACATAAAAAAGCCGCCTGATTACTCAAACGGCTTTTGATTTAATGTCCGGGTTATCTGCTCAGCTCATTTTCCCGATAAACCGGAAAACTTTACTTCAACAGTTCTCACCTGATCACTGATGTTTTCAATCAGCAAATCATGTAATAAATAATCTTCACTTTCGCATGGTAAACTATTTAACCCGTCAATATTCGAAGCTGAAATATGCAGTATCTTTTTTCTGTCAGCGCAATTAGAAATTGAATATTCGGTGATATACTTCAATGCTGTAATTTCCCTGTCAAGGAGTACTGATTCGCCAGGTTTTATATCGAATGAACCGGAGAATGAATCGGTTCCCTTTTTGTTTATTGATTCTGATAATTTTGTTTTATCTGATTCGGAATTTAAAGATGATGTAATGCTGTCACTGCACGATGATAAAACAGCTAATGACATCATAATCAGTATCCCTGTGAAAAGTTTTAGCGCTTTCATTTTTGTTCTCCCTTTTCCGTGTTTACGGATTAATTAAGTTTAATTAATTGATCTGTTTCAAAAATAGGTAAGATAAAGTTGATAGATAATAAATGTCTTCACACTATTTGCCATAGTTGAACATACCTATCTATTTAGCGCTGTCCGAATGGAGATGTATCTTTAATTAACTGATTAATATTACTAAGTTTGTATAAATAAATTATCGACGGATGTTTATTGTACACATTTCAACAGAGCTAATAATTACGTAAGGTTTTTTAAATAATTAAAAATGAGAAAAATATTATTTTCTCTAATCCTGCTTTTCTCTTTGATCCTCGGTATCGTTTTTATAATCAAACCGGGCGAAACTGATTCAGAAAAATTAAGTGATCTTAAATCCAAGATCGGTAAAAGAATCAAACCTACAACAGACCATTCCAAATTAGAACAGCTACAGAAAAATTTTCAGACTCCTCAGGAAGTCACAGCTGCATGTATTAGTTGTCACACAGAAGCCCCAAAACAGGTAATGAAGTCAAATCACTGGAACTGGGAACGTGAAGAATATATTAAAGGTCGCGGTATTGTATCTATCGGAAAAAAGAATGCAATTAATAATTTCTGCATTGGAGTAGAGGGAAACGAAAAGAGCTGCGCAAAATGTCATATTGGTTTTGGAGTTACGGATAAAATGAACGGCTATACGGATTCTACTAACATTGACTGCTTGGTTTGTCATGATAACTCAGATACATATATAAAAGGAAATGAACTCGGCGGATTTCCCAAGCCCGGTATTGATCTCGGTGTAATTGCAAGAAGCGCGGGAAAGCCGACAAGATCCAATTGCGGAGTGTGTCACTTTTTCGGAGGCGGGGGTAATAATGTCAAACACGGTGATCTCGAAAAATCAATGTTTAATCCCACGAAGGAAATTGATGTCCATATGGCAACTGACGGAACGGATATGAGATGTTCAGACTGTCACGTGACTGAAAGCCATAATATGCTCGGTAAAATTTATTCGCTTTCATCCATGAACAGAGACAGATCCGAATGCGAACAATGTCATACTGAAACTCCTCACACTGAAGAAATTCTGAATGAACATACTTTAAAAGTTGCGTGTCAGACATGCCATATTCCCGTCTATGCAAAAGTTAACTCGACTAAAACTGAATGGGACTGGTCAACCGCAGGAAAGCTTAAAGACGGCAAGCCCTTTGAAGAGGATGATGAATTCGGAAATCATACTTATCTGTCTATAAAAGGTTCTTTTAAATGGGGAAAGAATCTTGTTCCTGATTATATATGGTTTGACGGAACGGCTGATCATTATCTGCTTGGCGATACTGTGTCAGACATTTCAAAACCTTTGATATTAAATACTCTTAATGGATCATATAAAGAAAAAGATTCAAAAATTATTCCCGTAAAAATTCATAAGGCGAGGCAGCCTTATGATGATGTTACAAAAATGCTTATTCAGCCGAAACTGTTTTCAGATACGACCGGAGAAGGCGCATTCTGGAAAGATTACGATTGGGTAAGAGCTTCTGAGGTAGGAATGAAAGATGTTGATCTGCCTTTCAGCGGTAACATTAAATTCATAGATACTGAAATGTACTGGCCTGTAAATCATATGGTTTCCCCTTCTGATAAATCACTACAATGCATACAATGTCACACAAGAAATGACAGCAGACTTAAAATCTGAAAGATTTTTATCTGCCGGAAGAGATTATAATGCAGTGGTTGACAATACCGGCATTGGAATAATAATTTTTTCAATATTCGGTATAGCAGTACATAGTTTAATAAGATTAACCAGCCGTAAGAAAAAGGACAAAGTCTCATGAAAAAAACTATTTACATATACAAAGCATTTGAAAGATTCTGGCACTGGATGCAGGCTCTGCTTATTTTTTTTCTGGCTGTTACCGGTTTTGAGATACACGGATCATTAAGCTTCTTCGGATACAGCAATGCAGTCAAGTATCACAACATTGCAGCTTACTCATTTATAATACTCATTCTGTTTGCAATATTCTGGCATCTTACTACCGGCGAGTGGAAGCAATATGTACCGACATTAAAAAACATTAAAGCTGAAATAAATTATTATCTCACTGGTATTTTTAAAAATGCTCCGCATCCGACAAAGAAAACAGTTTTAAGCAAGCTGAACCCTCTGCAGAAGTTAGTTTATTTCGGATTAAAAATTCTTGTCATTCCTGTAATGGTAGTTTCCGGTTTATTGTATATGTTCTACAGATATCCGCAGCAAAATAGTAAAGTCGGATTAAAAGTTGATTCACTTGAAACTATAGCCGTTGTTCATACTGCAGGGCTTTTTTGCTCATAGCATTTATCGTAGTTCATCTTTATTTAATGACTACAGGCGCAACTTTAACATCAAATCTTAAAGCTATGCTGACGGGTTATGAAGAAATAGAAGATGACAAAGATCCGGGCAAAGAAAAAAATACAGGCCAGAATATTCCTGTTACAGAGTCAACTGAAAATAAAATTTAATTTATATTATCATGAAGAAAAACGAATACATGAATCCTTATCTCGCGGGCTTTTTTCTCGGGCTGCTGCTGCTTGTAACTATTTTTATTACAGGCAGAGGATTAGGAGCAAGCGGCGCTTTTAAAAGCGGAGTAATTGCTACAGTTAATTCGATACTCCCCTCTCATGTTGCTGATACACGTTACTATACGGAATTTTTTGAAGAGCATAAAGAAAATCCGTTGAAGAGCTGGCTTGTATTCGAAGTCATCGGAGTGGTCATCGGTGCATTTGCTTCAGGACTCATTTCAAACCGGCTTGGTTTTAAACTCGAACGTTCACCGTCAGTCACATCACGAATAAGAATCATATCAGCGATATTCGGAGGATTGCTTTTCGGTTTCGGCTCACAGCTTGGACGCGGCTGCACAAGCGGAGCGGCATTGAGCGGAATGGCTGTGATGTCCACAGGCGGTATAATTACAATGATTGCAATATTCGGCGGAGCTTATGCCTTCGCTTATTTTTTCAGAAAACTTTGGATATAAAGAAAGGAATATTATTATGGCTCCCTTTAGTACCGGATATTATCGGTAATGAACTTAACCTTATAGTCGCGCTGTTCATCGGAATTGCATTTGGTTTTATACTCGAGCAGGCGGGATTCTCTACATCGAAAAAACTTGTCGGTTTATTCTACGGATATGACTTCACTGTACTCAGAGTATTTTTTACTGCCGGAATTACGGCAATGATCGGTGTAATTGCATTCGGACATTTTGGAATTCTCGATCTGAATTTAATTTATGTAAATCCGACTTTCATATGGTCAGCCGTTATCGGCGGAATAATAATGGGTTTAGGATTTGTCATCGGGGGCTTCTGTCCGGGCACAAGCGTATGCGCAGCGGCAATAGGAAAAATTGATGCAATGATATTCATCGCGGGTTCATTCTTAGGAGTATTTCTATTTGCAGAAGGATATCCTTTGTTTGAAGAATTCTATAAATCAGGTTTCTGGGGTTATCCTCATATGTTTGAAACACTCGGAATGTCACAGGCAGCTTTTGCAGTGCTATTGACAGTTGCAGCAGTCGTTACATTTATCGCGACATCTTTAATTGAAAAAGAGTAAATGGAAAATCCAAAACATCCTTTCAGCCTGCCCTGTTATATTATGGAATTGCCATGATTGCAGTGATCATAAGCTTCACGGCATTTCTGATGCCCGAAGAAAATCTGACATTATCGAGCGATCAGCAAACATTGAGAACATCAATAAATTTTCTCCGGATAAAATGACAGCAGATGAATTTGCTTTCAGAGTAATAGATGCTGACAACAAATTGCAGATCATAGATCTCAGATCACCTGAAGATTATAAACAAAATGAACTTTCCAAATTCAATTAATCTTAAAATAGATGATCTGTTTGGAAAAGACGGAGCAAAAATGTTTCAGGAAAGAATAAAAACTATGTACTTATCGGAGACAACGAGGATATTGAAAAACAGGCTGCGTATATTGCATCCGAACTCGGCTATGAAAATATTTTTATTTTAACAGAAGGGTTAAATGGCTTTAAGAAGAATATAATAGACTTCCGGATGCCGGAAACAATTGATAACCGAAGAGATGCGGATGTCTTCAGATTCAGAGAAAAAGCAAGCACACTCATTCCGGAAATAATTAAAGCGAACAAAGATAAAGGCGGACAGGAAAAGAAAGAATCGAAATGTGTTGGGTGGATGCTAAGTAGGTATTGAGTGTATTGAGTATTGAGTATTGGGTATTACTTTCAGAACAAATTATCATCAAATCCAAGCTGCGTCTTTGCTGCGCCATTCATGTTGAGTCTCCTACCTTGAACAAATTTCAAGTTTATGTTAAGAACATAATCCCGTAGGGATGAAATGTTAATAGAAATTGATACAACAAATAATTCATCCCGTAGGGATGACATTGATCTTCAATTAGTTTAGAAGAATCAAAAAAATAATATCACCCCAACGGGTTTTTAATCCATGTTAATAAAGATTTCTGATGTCCCTGCTTAGTCATACAAGGATTACTGTATATCTTTTCAGAATCTATAATTACTCATTATTCATTACTCATTATTCATTACTCATTGTTCAGCTTCCGCATAATCACTCACCGGATTACAGCTGCAGACTAAATTCCTGTCACCATATGCGCTGTCTATTCTACCGACGCTTGGCCAGAATTTACTTATATAACCAAACGAAATCGGGAATGCCGCTTTCTCTCTTGAGTAAGAATGATTCCAGTCATCTTTAACAATACTTTGTGCAGTATGCGGTGCATTTTTCAAAACATTATCCGTGACATCCGACTCACCTTTCTCGATCTCTCTTATCTCTTCGCGTATTGAGATCATCGCATCACAGAATCTGTCAAGTTCGGCTTTAGTTTCACTTTCAGTCGGCTCAACCATCAGTGTTCCCGGAACAGGAACGAAACAGTCGGCGCATGGAAATTATAATCCATTAACCTTTTTGCGATGTCTTCTACTTCAACTTTTGCTGTAATTTTAAACTCACGTGTATCAAATATTAATTCGTGTCCCACTCTTCCGTTCTTTCCCGAATACAATGTCTTGTAATGTTCACTTCATTTCGCTTTAAGATAATTTGCATTAAGAATTGCAACTTTAGTTGCATCGGTAAGACCTTTGCTCCCATCATTTTAATGTAAGCATAAGAAATTATAAGAATGCTTGGACTTCCCCAGGAGCTGCTGAAACAGCGTAATTGAATCTTCCCCTCCGATCTTAATTACGGGATGACCGGGTAAATAATCTTTTAAATGTTCTGCTACTCCATAGGTCCCATTCCAGGGTCCGCCGCCGTGAGGTATGCAGAATGTCTTATGCAGATTCAAATGACAGACATCAGCGCCGATCATCATTGGGCTTGTCAGTCCGACCTGTGCATTCATGTTCGCTCCGTCCATATAAACCTGCCCACCGTTGTCATGTATGATCTTGCATATTTCCTGAATTGTCTCTTCATAAATTCCGTGTGTTGAAGGATATGTCACCATCAGAGCTGCTAAATTATCTTTGTATTGTTCAGCTTTCTTTTCAGATCTTCAACATCAATATTCCCGTTTGCATCACTGTTTACGACTACAACTTTCATTCCTGCCATTACAGCGCTTGCCGGGTTTGTTCCGTGTGCTGATGCCGGAATAAAACAGATATTCCTATGCGTGTCTCCCCTTTTCAAATGATATTGTCTGATCACCATTAGTCCTGCATATTCACCCTGCGCACCGGAGTTCGGCTGCAGAGAACTAAGAGCTCAGTTTCCGAATGATAAGTATTGAAAACAGGATGCAAGAAGTAATTGCTCTCTTGAAACTTCTTTTGGATAATTCAGATCTACCTCTTCCGAAAGTTTCTTTAGATCCGGAGTCTCTTTCCGGCAGCTTTTGAAAAAAACTAACTATTTCTTTAATGTCTTCAATTCAGTTACTTCACTTAAAGAAATGCCTATAGAGTCATCAAAATATCTGAAATTTATTTTATTCTTTTCAGCTTCTTTTTTGATTTGGATAAATTTTTCTATCTGATTTGATCTCAAGCGTATCAAAATAATTTTTCGTAACCTGTTTATATCCGAGTTTTTAAAGCAGCATCAAGTAATCTTGTAAGACCTAATGTTTTTTCAGCAATAGCCTTAAAACCGTCCGGTCCGTGATAGACTGCAAACATTCCCGCCATTACTGCAAGGAAGACCTGTGCAGTGCAGATATTGCTTGTAGCTTTCTCTCTTTAATATGCTGCTCGCGGGTTTGCAAAGCCATTCTGTAAGCTTTGTTTCCGTGAACATCGACCGACACTCAATTATTCTTCCGGGTATTCTGTCTTTTGAATTTATCCTTGACTGCAAAATAAGCTGCGTGCGGTCCGCCGTAACCCATTGGAATTCCGAATCTTTGTGTTGATCCGACAACTGCATCAGCACCAAATTCTCCTGGAGGTTTTAGCAAAGTAAGACTCAATATATCAGCAGCTGTAATCGTGAAATTTTTTGAATGCGCTTCTTCAAATAGATTCTTATAATCATAAATCTCTCCGCTTCCCGATGGATACTGAACAAGTATTCCGAAGATATCATCCGTTAGTTCAAAGGTGTTATGATCACCTACTAAAACATTAATTCCGACAGGTGTAGCTCTTGTTTTCACTACTTCAATTGTCTGCGGAAAACATTCTTCCGAAACAAAAAAGTATGCTTTACCTGCGCTTCTCAAATGATAAAACATAAGCATGGCTTCAGCAGCAGCCGTACCTTCATCAAGTAAAGATGCATTTGCAATATCCATCGCAGTCAGATCCAAGACCATTGTCTGAAAATTCAGTAATGCTTCGAGTATTACCTGAGAGATCTCAGACTGATAAGGAGTGTACTGAGTATACCAACCCGGATTCTCCATTATATTTCTTTGAATGACATGCTGAGTGATGCTTGGATAATAACCCATTCCAATGTAAGATTTGAAAAACCTGATTCTTTGCAGCTGTCTTTTTAAATTTTGTAAAAATTTATACTCGCTTACCGGTTCATCAAGTTTAAGTTCTTGCATTTAATTTGATGTGGAATTGTTTCTGAGATAAGTTCATCTAGAGAAGAAGCGCCGATCACTTCAAGCATCTCATTAATTTCTTTTTCATCAGGACCGTTATGCCTGTTAACAAACTTATCAGGATTTTGAAAGTTGATCATATAGTGTTTGAGAATTTTTTATTTGAGTTGAAATATTTAGTGCAATATAAAGTTTATTTACAGCAAACTAAATTCAATTTACTCAGGATAAGTAATTTTCTAAGTATACGAAAAGTTACCTGCGGTTAACAGATTTTGACTGATAAAACCCTTAATAAAGAGTCTGACTCAAAAAAACTAGAAATATTTTTTAAACCACAAAGGCACAAAGGCACAAAGCATTCTATTTTGAAACATTTTCCCTTAGTGTCTTTGTGACTTCGTGGTAATTGCAATGTTTTGAGACTGCCTCTTAAAAAGAGTCTGTTTCAAAACGAGAAATATTTTTAAACCACTAAGACACAAGGCACAAAAGCATTGTATTTTTGAAACATTTTCCTTAGAGTCTTCGTGACTTCGTGGTAACAGAAATGTTTTGAGACAGCCTCTTAAAAAGAGTCTGTCTCAAAATTAGAAATATTTTTAAACCACAAAGGCACAAAGCATTTCTATTTTGGAAACATTTTCCTAGTGTCTTTGTGACTTTGTGGTTAATAATGTGTGTTTTGAGACAACCTCAAAAGCAGTACGTTTTTCATCCGGATGTGTTTGTTTTGGTTTTGTGATTCATTGTTTTTGCTTTCAGCTTGTCCGAACTTACTTTTGCGTAATAATGTTTTATCTCCGTGCGTGTTTGAAAAAGGTTTGTGCGTTAATGTTTTTTGTCCCGGGTTACTTTGCACTGCATCGTGTTGCAATGTTTTTGCAACGGATGACTTTGCAGAGGCTTTTGTGCGGGAATGTTTTTTGATTCAGGAGTGTTTGAACTGATCTCGTGACGTAATGTTTTTGATACGAACTTGTTTGATTTGGGGTTTATGATGCGATGTTTTGGTTTTGTGCTGCGATGAAATATTTACGATGACTTGCAATCTGTTTTTTATCCCTTTGATTTGATTTTGTGCAGGTGCTTTTGGTTTTACAGGGCTTTGAAATAGGATTAAATTGTATATTACAACTAATTTGATTGATTGCTGAAGATTTGTAGCTTTAAGTATAAACTGCTATAAGTCTGCAGCCATTTTTTAGTGCTTTTATTATTCCATAATCTAAACTTTCATCCGCAATTATTTCCTCATTATGTGCAATAACTTCACTTTTAATAAATCATGAATGTCATTTAAAATAATACCTTCAAAATTCTATTCCAGGTCTAATGATTATGCTCGTTGAAATATTTATATTAATTATAATTATTAGGTTTATCCGAAAAATTTAAGATGTAAACTCCTGTAATTTTCGTGTTTTGGGTTATATCTTAATAATGTATCCGAGCCGTTTTCAAGGACTTCCTGTGAACAGGCTCTCCGAAAGATATATACAAACATCAGCTTCCTTATCAAAAAACTGTTTATTTTTTTTGTTTCCCGGTAAAATCATTTTTCTAATTCTAATACTTTTCCCTTAATATTTTTCTGATCTTTTTGAAATTCTCCTTGAAAAATAAGAAGTAATTTAATTCTTTTAGCTGAATAAACAAATATTAATTCTTTAAATTAGTAATCTCTTTCTTATCACGTTGCGATTCAGTATAAATGTATCGTGTTTGTCAATTAATATTTTTTAAATTTATCTTAAACATACGATCATATATAAAAAGAACATGTCCAGTAATAATTATAATCCTCAATTAACTTATCATCTAAAATTGAGAAAAAGCATTAAACGTTTTATTTTCAATAATACTAACTCAACAATTATTCTCTAAAGATGATCCTCAAGTATCATTGTCCATCATTTTCCAAAATAACAAATACGGGGTTTATAGATTCTACCGGGAAAGATTATCATTGAGCCTGTCTTTGCAAATGCAACAGAGTTTTTACAGGTCTCTTCCGGCTGCAAGGATAAATTCTCAGTATGGTTTACCAATGGAACAGGGTGTAATTGTTATCTTAGCTCGCAATATGGATTTGCAGAAGAATTTAAAAATGGAGTAGCTCTTGTTTACATTGATACCTACCGGCTTTTTTGTTTAAAGATGGCAGAGAGCTAAAGTTTGAAAATTACAAAAAAATAAGATTTTGAAA
>JADJTX010000007.1 GCA_016710985.1 Ignavibacteria bacterium | reverse complement strand
GTAAAATGTCAGGTCCTCATTACTAATGTTAGTCCACACCATTGGCTGACAAATATTGAGTCATAATTACCAATGATCTTTGGGTAACTGTCTCCGGCGGTATGGTCATCACCTGCAATGTTACGTGAGTTGACAATGTAACATCCGAACGCAGAAGAGTCCGTTTTTACACATTACAAATGAAACTTTGAATTTAAAGAACGACTTTGGAAAGTTATATTGCGAGAAAAAAAAAATGGAAAAACCAAATACGCCTTTGGATATAATCTATGACTGGTTCTCAGGCATTAGTCAAATTGTATCTGACAATGTAGCGTTAACCGTTATGTTTGGAACTCTCAGGAGTTTAAGGAACGGTTGTTATGAAATACCAGGAGTAAATGGTGAAAACGAGTTCAAGAAATGGCTGATGAAAACAGAAGGTTTAGAACTTAAAGATATAATTGCAAATATCTTATTAACATGAGAATTACGGCATAAACATTTATTTTGAAGACCGGAAAACTAAAGAAGACTGGGATAAAAAGAAGGAAGAACATGTTAATGTAGTATAATTTATTTGAAAGATCCGGAATATCTTGAATTGCTTAAAGAAAGATTACCGGATAGTAAGGATGAGGATTTGACAGATTAGCTGAACTTCATACAAAGGGTTTAGAAAATGCTGATGAATGGGCTGAAAAACATCTTGCAGCATATGAAAGTTGGGGAGACTAATAGATAATGAGCTATCAAATAAAACTATAAAGAAATGGCAAAGCGATATGGAGGAGAATTGACCAGACGACTGGACATGACTTGTTACTACTTGACTTATGTTAATACCCTGAATGAAAAGAACCTGCCTTAATCGATCGAATGAAGTCACGTGTTAGAGCCAATGCTACTTCCGATGGCTGTTCCAGCTCCCATACAATTACTATTACTCAGTCACTTGAGAGAATACTTATAATGTTTTGTCGAATTATTCATATCTGATATAAAATGGCAATATCTAAGTCAGGATAAAAATATTATGTATCTGGTACCAATGTAAGGACACACTATTGGATGACAATGTTAGATCATAATTACCAATGAAAACAGTATTGGATACAATACACTCTAAATTATCGTAAGATTTTTTCCGGAATCTTCGATTATAATTAAGGTGAGTTTGACGTAAAGATTATGAAATATTAATCTGCAGTCCCCGTGACAGGATAGATAATTTAATTTGAAAGGACTCTGTCTAATTGGATGAATAAGCAAACTGCGAACTAATGATTAAGAGTCATTTGGTTTCTATTTGATTTTGCTCAAATTTCAAATGATTTATTGATCTCATTAGTGTACTCATTAGTGAAATTTCTAATCCTTCGATTGATCTTTCTTGGAGGTATCGAAGGAGTTTCATTATGTTTCTCTCAAACGCAAACAAGTATAAAAAGTATTATCTCTATTTTGTAAATCCACTCACTAACAAAATGACCGTAAGAAGCTGCAACCTAAACTAAAATTGAAGCGACAAAAGGATTCTAAAGAAATTATATTTGAGTAATGATTTTAAATTTCATTCTCCGTCATAGTTCAATTACAGATTAAAAAAAAATAATGTCCCCTTGAATATTGTTAAGGAAATTGCAGGTCATAAATCAATCACGAACACAATGATTTATTCACATGTTAAAAGTAATGATTTAAAGCGACGGTAAATTCATTAATTTATTAATATTAGGAAATATATTCTTGATCCTTAGAAGTGAAAGGTTATCTACACCAAAGAATTGTTACGATTCACGTTGTTAAGATCGAGCATATTTATTTTAAATCCATTTTAATGAATTCTTCACCTGACTTTGTTTCCCATCCAGATTTACTTCTTAAACTTATCTTGAGAAGGTTTTCTTTGTGAACTTGTTCGTTTTTACTCGATTGAGTGGATAACTCCAGTCCTGTTCTTTTGGTCTCAAAATACTCTTTAATAAATAATTGAATGGTCTCTATTATAACAGGACCTCCTAAAGCTATTATTAAGGCAACTGCGATAGGTTCTCTATTAAATCCAGGAGTCATTCTGTGTTCTCATCAATTAAAAGATTAGGATCTTTTCTATAAAGGAATGATGTAGGTCATTTAGTTTCTTCTGGATTATCCAACTCAAATTTTATTTCGTTTATTTTCATGTGTTTTAATTATTAAAATTTATGATTAAATAAGGTTAAGATATTCATAATGAATATTTTAGAGTATTGATCTAAGAGAAAACCTAAGATTATTTTTTTCCAAAACTTTTTTCCAGTTAGTTACTTCATTAATTAAAATGAATTTCAATTCTTCTGTTGAAACAAAATGCATGGAATATGTCTTCTGCCTATCAATTTCAATTTATCAAACAAAATTGGTAAAATGTAATAGAATTGCTTGTATTCACTATCAAATTTAAGAAAATATAATATATGTGGGATTTTATTTCTTAATTCTAACAACCAAGTTCTTATTTCTGGTATTTCAAACACCTCACGAGCATCTTTACTAACATCATTCTCGAAAATAATTACAATTGAATTAAATAAATTCTTTGTAGTAAATCCATGCTTCTTATTTAAAATTTCAATTAATTCAATAAAATCATTTTCTTTAAAAAGATCTAAATTTTCAATTCTAAGATACAATTCAACAACTGAATCTTTTACAAGATATTTAAATCTAAATTTTTCTCTATTAGCTTCTGTTTTCTTATCGTATAATTCTTTTTCTTTTTCCATAAATCATCGGAAAGACGTTCAAGTGTAAAATTCAAAGGATTTATTTGAAATTTAGTGTATGTGGAAAACCAAACTGGGAATGTACAATCTTCCTTTATTTCAGGAATAGAATCCATTTTCTGCAAATATTTAATTTGTAATATTGACAATCATTATGAGGACAAAAATTAGAAGTAAAATTATTTAACGGCGTGAGTAAGCTTAAAGCGGTTTCGTTTAGTGTCATGAATTCGTTTATGTGCTGCTCATAGTCTATTTTGAATTCATCTACGCTATAGGTTTTTACAGCAAACTCGGGATTAATTATCATTAAATTGTTTCTTGCCTTGATGTTAAGAAAAATTGTAAAAAACCGCGATGGGATAAAAATTTTCCACTAAATAACTATAATCCATTTTAGTTGCTCTTAAAATTGACAATTCAATATCTTTATCATTCTTCAATTCATTTAAGTATTTAGAGGCATGATATGACATATGATAATGTAATCTCTGATTCGCGGATAATAAAATTATTTCATTATAAAATCATCATCGATATATGTAAATGGAATTTCACGATTAGAAATTGAACTTGGTAATTTCAAATTTTTTTAATTCCTATATTTTCTTTTAAAATTGATTTTAATAAACTAAACATTTCGTAGTCTACTTATTCATTCCAAAGATTGAATCGGTCAGAAAATTGACTAATCCCGGAAATGCAATCGCCGGTTCTGTACTAAAAAAGCTGCCTGTACAAGTGCTGGCAAGAAATTATAAGCAGCAAAGATTCCAACTTTTGATGATAATAAACGATAAAATCTTTTATAAGATTTATTTTGGGGTTTTGAGTCCATTCAAAATACCCTTGAGCTGAAGGATTTTCATCAGATACCTTATACTGAAAAATTGAAGTTGCATCTTCAATAAAATCATTTGAACAGAATAATTCATTAGTTGATACATAATTATTTTCTTTGAGAGCTAAGACTCCCAGCAAATCATCTTTCCAAAATAGATGGAATTTGCGACTGGTAAAAAAATATTGTCTAGAGCAAGGGGTTTTAAAGCAATATTTTTCAGTTCAATAATTTGAGCTTCATTTTTTTGAGGTCAATAAAAAATGCAAATAAAGTTTGTAATTCACACCACGAAATAAAATATAAGTATGGATAAAAAAAATGTTTGCCAGTAATGATGAATCTCATGATGAAGAAATACGTCAATATTACCTTTAGCCAATTGTTTTGATGTAAAAATCGAGTTGAAATTTTGATATACTTCCCTATGTGTTGAAATATT
The DNA here is from genome assembly GCA_016710985.1 of Ignavibacteria bacterium. GTDB lineage: Bacteria > Bacteroidota > Ignavibacteria > Tepidaquicellales > Tepidaquicellaceae > JAGPCH01. The sequence goes on along the minus strand of JADJTX010000007.1, from coordinate 151,641 downwards.
TTTAATAAATAATTTGTATTGCTCTATAGCTTCAGACTCCTCTTTTATTTCAACATTTACATGAATTATTCTTAAAGCAGTATCCAGGTAAGAAAAAAAAATTATTTGTCATCTGATAAAGTTGAAAAGTTAATTGTAAGAAATTTATTTTTATATTAAAATTAATATAAGGTAAAGGATAAATGATAAATATTCTTAAGATGCAACGGGGCTGAAATGATAAAAAGTCTAATGTTCTTTTTGTTTTCACTATCTGTTCCTTCTAACTATGAAACTTAAATCTTTTCAAAATAAATAACAAGCTATAAGTTGTTATTTCTAGTAATGACGCATTGCCTCACAATTAATGTTACCCTGGGTTATTAAAAAACAGGTCGTTGCCTCATAATTAATGTTACCGTAGTTTTATAGTATAAAACGGTAAAAATTATGAGTAAGAAATCAAAAAGAGAATATCTTCATGAGATTAGTGGGAGATATAGCGAAGCAGGCAAAGAGGAGAAGATAAAGATATTAGATGAGTTTTGTTCTGTATGCAGTTATCATAGAAAGTATGCAATCAAGTTATTGAATCAATCTCCATTGCCTGAAATTAGTAAGCAAGTAAAAAGGCCTGGTCGGAAAAAGAAATATCATACGGCGGGAGTAATAAGTTTTTTAAAGACCATTTGGAAAAAATCAAATCTGATATGTTCGGATAGATTGAAAGCAGCGATACCAATCTGGCTTACAGGTTATAAAAAAAATGTTTTAGCATTAAGCAAAAAAGATGAAGATCTGCTAAGGGCAATATCAGCATCAACTATAGACAGAATACTTTCAAAATTCAGAGGTAAATATACAAAGCGCGGGTTATGTACAACACGTCCGGGATCAATAATACGGGAATTGATTCCAATAAAGACAAACCAATGGGATGAGAATCGTCCTGGGTTTATTGAAATGGATCTGGTAGCTCATTGCGGAACCAGTGTAGCAGGAGAATATATTAACACTCTGGATGTAGTGGATATAGCGACTGGATGGACATCACAGAGGGCAGTATGGGGTAAAGGCGAAGTTAATACTTTTAAAGCAATAAGAGAAATAGAACTAACATTGCCATTTAAAATACTTGGGATTGATAGTGACAACGGAAAGGAGTTTATGAATTACAGATTATTAAAATATTTTAAACACAGAAAAATGCCGGTAAACTACACTAGATCAAGGGCATATAATAAAAATGATAATGCACATATCGAAGAAAAGAACTGGACAGTAGTAAGGCAATACATAGGTTATGACAGGTTGAACAATCCGGAACAATTGGAGTTGTTAAATGATCTTTATCGAAACGAATTAAATTATTTTTTAAATTACTTTCTGCCGTCTGTGAAATTAATATCAAAAGAAAGAATGGGTTCAAAAATCAAAAAGAAGTATGACAAAGCTAAAACTCCTTTTCAAAGATTGTTTGAATCAAAGGAAATTGATAATGATAAAAAATTAGAGTTATTAAGAATTTTAAATAGTTTAGATCCATTTAAGCTTCAATCAACCATTGAAAAGAAAATAAGTTTGATATTAAAATTGTCTGTAAACTAAAATTTAATTTAAAGATATTAACATTACTAACAATGTTAACAAAAGAAAAGAAAAAAGTAGCAAAAAAGAAAAGAAAAGATTACTACTGCTACGGTAACATTTAATTATGACGCAACTGGATGAACAAATGTTCTTAATTCGGTTCGATTTGTGGTAGGAGAATCAAGTGAAATGCTCTTTTTTAAGAATCATGTAAAGTTTTCTATTTTATTCTTTGAAAGTTTCTCTTTCATTTTTTATTTCCTCTTTTGCTCAATGGAGATCCAAAAGTAAGACATGTAAAGGTAGTTTATGGATGTGAGATCTTTTTTCAAAATCTCTTTTATTTAACAGAAAAAATGAAAAGGCCTTTGGCAATTAAAAGACAATCGCTTTTAAAATTATTTCAAAACAATTATTCTGGTTGAGCAAAATTGGATTTTTAAGTACAACAATCTTCAAATGATATGCGATCATTTGATTAATATGAATAACATCTTATTTTCATGCTTTAAAAACCTCTATATTCAAATGATACTAGATCATTTGAATAAATTGAATACTACCAAGGATTCTATCATTTTATTGAAACTCATTTAGTAAACTCATTAGTGGAAAAGTTAGTGATAACAAAAATTACTTTTTTTCGAAAACAATTCCTCCGAAATATAAATAAACCCACCTCTGACAATATAATCCGTGCCTTTCTTAAACTTCGGAGCAGCTATATAATTATATTCCACTTTCTTCCCTTCACTAGATGTATCATCATCTTTCGTTTTCTTCACATACCTTTTCTTGTACTTTTTCCATGAAGTAAATTATTCATTTGCTGATAAGAAATATTTTTTCTTCCCGGTATTTCGAGGCGTGATAATATGTCTTGCCGTTATGTTTTATTATTTTTTCCATACTAATAGTATAAACCGAAAGTTATTAATATTCAATATTTAAATCCTGACACAAAATTATTCAGATCCTGACGGAAATTATGAAGATAGATCTCAGTTGTCTTTATAGAGGAATGTCCTGCAAGTATGAATTAATTTTTCAATCCTGAGAGCCTTTCCAGGATAAGATCTTTGTATGCTTTTTTGAATTCTTTACTCAAAAAACTTATCTCAATAAATTCCATCCATTTATCTTTTGCAATTTCCATTTTCTTAAAAATATTTTCCTGCTGTCTTCGTTTCAAGGTTTGAAGTACTAAACGCAGTAATAAAATCGCTGCGTTTTATTTTCTTCTTTTTCCCGTTGAGTGTTAATGCTAATTCTTCTTTATCAGCAGGATTGACAAGCACTGTAGCTACCATATCATAAGCCGGTGAAAGAACATAGCCTGAACTATCCGTATTTAGTACTTTTATCAGGGAGAAGTTTTTTTAAATGCATATCGGCATTTCCTGTGAGGTATGAAAAACTAATTGTTCAAAGAAATTCACAACATCTAATCCCGGATTCATTGAAAACTTTGAAATTGTTTTAGCTAATTGTTCGTATGATCCATTGTACTTCTCCTCAGTCAGACTTTCTGTGAGCTGGCACATATCTTCCATGTGTAATTTAGTTTTTTTAATGCGATCAATTCTCTTAGTTATGTAAGCAAGACTTCCTGACTGAAGCCGGATCAAACTGTGCGGAACAACTTTAATTTTTGCAATCTCCGCCAGATGCATTGTCAGATCCTCCACTTCAGGTAATTGCGGATAATTTTTTGTAGGCGGTTTTAAAATATATCCTCCTGATAAACCAACAATCGTAAAACGTTTTGGCTCATTTTTATTTTGCGATGGTGACAGGTCTAACGATATTTTAGGCTGAACTCCAGGTACTGTTATGTGACTTCTTACAACCTGCTTTGCCAGCTCTTCCATTTGTGCTTCGGTGTATGGCATTTCAGGTGGACCTGACTGTCCAAATATTTTTTTACTGCATGTAGGATGAAAGTCTATTTCATTTTCACCAAGTGTCTGATAACAGTATAAACACCTTTTCATTCTTCAGCCTCCTCTTCTATAGGATGAACACTGACTGCCCCAATGCAATCTCTGCAACAAGCCAACAGCAAACCCATCCTGTCACGAGTATTTAGCTTCCAGTTTTTCTCCGCAATATGCAGTAACCATCCTTCAGGTATCAAACCATCAAAAAATGGAAACAGAACTTTACTGACAAAAAAGGATCTTCCTGCAATGACAGAGTCAGACTTACCGGTTCAGGATTATTGCTTCCAAGATATTTTTTATCGTAAGTAAAATTATATCCGTTTTCATCTTGTGTAAGCCAACCCGCAAGAGTATCATTTATTTTTACTTCAGCTTTTCTCATTTTCATCTTTTATTAAAGGTATTGCTCCGACCTTAAAGCCAAAAAGTTTCAATACCTGGTTTACTTTATCCAGACGAAGGGATTCTTTGCCTTGTTCCAGATCCCTAATGAACCGAAGTCCTACACCGGCTTTTTCCGCAAGCTCCGGCTGGGTAAGACCTGTGGACTTCCTTTTTTCTTTTATAAATTTACTAAGTGTCATTGGAATTGCCCTTTTAATTCACTGTAATATATACCTTATCGGGTATATTTTCAATCCAATTTGAGTTGTTTATATCTTATCGGGTATAAAAATGCTTTTTGTGATTGGTTTATACTCGTTTGGGTATAAATGTAAAAGAAGCTAAATGACAGGATAACATGCTGAGTTATGGAAAATATTTGTTTTGTTTCTGAGTTTTGTGGAAAATATTTTGCATTCCACTGAGAATGTTTGGATTTTATGGAAATTATTTGCAAATTTATAAATTAATTTACAAGAAAGATAAATAATTAGTTTTTACAAATTCAAACGCTTCCGTGGATCATAATCAGAACTATTCAGGATTAACGGTTTGATATCTTTTGAAAACCAGGTCTTCAATTTTAGCTGCCAAATTATCAAGAAATTCTTTTTAGTAATTATCAAGTTTTCATTTTTAAGATAGACTTTAAATATTTTCACAGTTTTTTCGAAATCCGGATCTAATTCACGAGCAGTCCAAAGATCGAATAAATCTCTGCCTTTTTTTCTTTGATATAATGCGCGAAGCTTAGTAGAAAGTAATTCTTCGGTTGAGAATGTAGATATCTCAGCTGAACCGGTAAACCAATCCGATTTGCATTCCAAACTAAAATTTCTGATTCCATCAACTGCAAAATGCTCACGTGTGTTAATTTCAATTTTGATTTTCATTTTAGGATTCGGCGGATTCTCAGCATTATAAGAATAAATCAAAGTGTTATTACTAATTGATTTCTTATATCTCGGGGTAGCGGGTATTATTTGCTTAACAATTTTTCTAATCTCCGTTAAAACTGGACCGATATCCCCGAACTTTATTTGCACAAAATCTAAATCTTCTGAATATCTGTATGGCGTCTTAATAAATAATTTATGTAATGCGGTTCCTCCCCTAAATGCAAGGTTTTCGGATATCAGTTTACTTGAATATAATTCAATTAGAAGTCTCGAAAGTATTAAATCCTGTTCAACAAATTCATCTTGTTGCCAGGGTGAAAATAGCTTCCATTGATCTATGTACGCTTTAGGCAGCAATGAAATCCTTCCAGTTTACGTTTTCAATAATTTTCCATCTGCTATTTTTATTTCCGGATTTATTTCCTAATCTGGAAAGCGGTACATAATGCAGTCGCTTTTTAGAATATTCATATAACGGATCAGCAAGCTCATTAGCTTCGAGTTGTTCTAGAACAAAACCGAGACGTTGAACATAAGTAACCTCCAGATTATTTTTAGTAAATTTTTAATATCGCTAATTTTAATTTGCGAAAGAATATCAGAAATCACAAGAATAATATTACTAATTGTTCCGCTCTCATTCTCATATTTAAATAAATCATACGCAGTTAGAGCAGGAGAGGAATAATTAATGTATCCATAGTTTCCTTTCTGCTTAACTATGCAATATTCCGGGAAATTTTTTTTCTTATGGAAATAAATACCTTCTAAAATCTTTTTAGGAGTATGTATCTGTTTATCAACAATTACCTGATAAACTAATGGTCGGTAATGAGCTGCTCCATAAAAAGCAGATGCGGATAACAAACCGGTATAGTAATTTATTTTTTTGTAAGACATTAATTGATTAATAAAATCACCCGGAGATATGTTTTCTGAATCTTTTTCAGATGGAGAATAAATTGCATAAAATCCTTCGGATAAATTTTTAATAAATTTTTTTCTAATTGAGTATTTCACATATTGTTTAGCAGCATTTGCATTTTCTCCTTTAAAATTAACCAATTCTTTCATGGAGAAAGTTTTTCTGCCATTTTTCAGGGTAACTTCTATAAAATCAATATGGTTATTACTCTTAGTGCTCATATTAGGTATTAGTCAAGTGTCAATTATTGACACCTCAATAATACGATATATGGACAATTAAAAAAAGGGGAAATCTTCTCATCTGTAATAATATATATTCAATATTTAAATCCCGACACAAAATTATTAAGATCCTGTCTGAAATTATGCAGATAGATCTCCGTTGTCTTGATTGAAGAATGACCTGCTAGCTCTTTAATATAATTCACAGGAACATTCAGACGTGACAGATTCGGGAAGTATGTGTGTCTTAGACAATGAAAGTGCAGGTCTTCGTTGAGATTGAGCTTCCGAAGCACGGATTTGTTGCATATGACTTGTTAAATGGAGTCTTTCCGTCTGAAGAGAAAATGTAACTTTCCGGATCCACGAAAATTGTAGTGTCGATACCTTTATCAAAGAAAAAAACATTCAAAAGAAAAGATCGTCAAGCTATTACTTTACAGTTATAATGCAATAGTAAAGTAATACCTTTACAATTAACTTGATAAAGACAAGTAATAGCTTTACTATATTGTCTAAAAGCAAACATAAAACTCTTTGAAATGAAAAATATTTATTTACAATTACAGCAATTAGATAAGAAATTGCTTCAATTCTCAAAAATAAAACATGTTATTATACCTTCCATTGGTTGGATCAGAACAATTCGGAAATCAATTGGAATGTCCATGCTTCAATTGGGTAAGAAACTATCAATTTCGAAACAAGGTATTCTTGACATAGAAAAAGGAAATGGAAGGATCTATAACAATAAAATCTTTAAAAGAAATTGGCAACGCTCTGGACATGAAACTAGTTTATGGGTTTATTCCGAATGAGGGTTCGTTGGAAAAAATGATAGATAAACAAGCTTTAGAACTGGCGAAAAGTATTGTTCTTCGAACATCAAATACTATGAAACTAGAAAATCAGGGAAATTCGGATAGCCGTATAAAGAAAGCCATCAGAGAAAGAGCAGATGAAATCAAAAATAATAAGCTTAAAATGCTATGGGATTAGATTTAAAATATAACGACGGACAAACTCCAATTGATGATAATGAAAGAGAGGGATTGCTAATTTCTACAATTACAACTATGGTTGATTTAGATGAATTTGAGCAAAAAAATATTGAAGATGCAATAGTATGGATATCAGGAAAAAAGTTTACTCAAAAGGAAATATTTACTGAAGCTTTTGTAAAAAGAGTTCACAAAAGGATGTATGGCAATGTATGGAATTGGGCTGGCGAGTTTAGAAAAACAAATAAAAATATTGGAGTTGATAAATATGAAATTGCCGTTGAATTAAACAAATTATTAAATGATAGTACCTATTGGGTAGATCAACAAACATTTTCACCAGAGGAAACAGCTTTAAGATTTAAACACCGATTAGTATCAATACACTGTTTCCCTAATGGAAATGGGAGGCATAGCCGGTTGATGGCTGATATTATTATCGCGAAACTATACAACTTGCCCGAATTTAGTTGGGGGCAGAAAATCTGACAAATGAAGGGCGTAATAGAAATGACTATATCAATGCTTTGAAAAAAGCGGATGATGGAGATTATAAATTTCTTATTGAATTTGCGAAATCATAGACTGTAATAAACGCTTACTCTTAAATTGATGATATATTTATTTATGCTATATTGATTTGTGTAATCTGTATTTTTACAATTTTACCCGGTTTAATTTTTGAAAGGAGTTAATATTTATGAATATTAATTTTAACATATTTTAAAGCAAAGAATAATTTTGTATTAGCTAAGAGTTTTCAAGAAGCTTTTTATTCCCGGAAATAATTCTACAACAATAAAATATATTGATAAACTTATTTCAAATATCAATTTAACAAATTCATTTCTCCTTAAAAACATCCTCTGAAATATAAATAAATTTACCCCTGACTATATAATCCGTGCCTTTCTTAAACTTCGGAGCTACTATATAATTATATTCTACTTTCTTTCCTATATCAGATGAATCGCTCTCTTTTGCTTTATTCACATATCTTTTCTTCCCTGTATTTCGAAGCGTGGTAACATGTATTGCCGTTATGTTTTATTATTTTTTTCCATGTGAGTAGTTGAAACCGAACATTTAATATTCAATATTTAAATCCCGACACAAAGTTATTCAGATCTTGACGGAAGTTATGCAGATAGATCTCCGTCGTCTTGATTGAAGAATGTCCTGCAAGCTCTTTGATGTAATTCACTGGAACGTTCAGACGTGAAAGATTTGAAAAGTAAGTGTGTCTGAGACAATGAAAGTGCAGGTCTTCGTTAAGATTCAGTTTCCGGAGCACTGATTTAAATTTTCTTGTTGCATATGACTTGTTAAATGGAGTCTTTCCGTCTGAAGAGAAAATATAAGACTCGGGATCCACCAGAATTGGAGTGCAATTGCTTTTATCAAAGAACAAAACGCTCAACTCATCTAAAAGAGTGTCAGGTACTGGGATGATCCTGTTCTTCTTTGTCTTAGTCGTAAACTTGCCGGTGTTAATAATTTCAATGATCTTTTCCGTTAGATTAATGCATGAATATTTTAAAGTCAGTATTTCATTTAATCTCATTCCAGTGTAAGCGCCTATGGTTACTATCTGACGGAGCTTTGTGTGCTTGATGTTGCCGAGTATAAGATTAATTTCATTGCTGCTGAAAGTTAGCAGTTTCTTTTCCTGGATCCGAATCTGTGATATCTTACTGAGCTGATTATGAGAAAGCAGGTTGAACTCCACACAATAATTAAAAAATGCCCTTATGGTCCTCAGCTCAATATTCAAAGTAACCGGTGATATCGCCTTCAGTCTTCTTGATTTATACTCCTCGATGTCAATCAGACTGATTGACTTAATGGGTTTATATCCGAATAGCGAATCAAGATTTCTTATTGCATTCTTATACAGAAGAAGAGTCGTCGGAGCGAAGTTATTTTTTATGAAATTAAATATTATATCCTGAACATCTTTAAAATAAAGAATGTCGGGTACAATGTTTTTACTTTTCTTTTTTTTGAAATTGTCGTGAACAATATCAGCGCGTGTTCTGAGTTTTTCATTTGTTGAGATCCTTACTAATTTTTTGGACTCATCATAATAGCCGATGTACCAGAATCCGAAATTTTTTCTTTTAAATAAAAATGACATCGTAGTTTAATTTAAGTTAATGAAAAATGTTAATTATAGCCTTTCAAAAACAGAATTATAAACCTTCTTTTCAGATCAGTGAGCAGTATAGTGTGTAGTAGTAAGTAACTGTCATATAAATATAATAGTAGTAAACTACTCATACACTATTAATAAAAAAACCCAATGAAATTGGGCTTTTAATTTTGAGAAATTTTGCTGCTTTGCTAATTTCCAGTGGACAGGCCGGAGTTGAACCGGCGACACACGGCTTTTCAGGCCGTTGCTCTACCAACTGAGCTACCTGTCCTGCTTTTTTTTGAAACCTGAACAAATTACCTCTTTTATAATTTACTATCAATCTAAAATTATTAGTTTTTATCAGGCTAACATCTCGTACCCGGGAAATACCCTGAGACCATGCTTTCTTAGTTCTTTTAAGATCCCGGTAACATCAAAGTTTACAAACTTTACTTTTCCGTTAAGCATCACTTCTGCGAATCTTTCTAATTCATCTGTAATAAAAGACAATATCCCTTTTACTGATTCATCAAATAAAACTATCCGGCCGTTTTTCAGAATTAAAAGTATATCCTCCGGATCTGTCTTATAAAATGAGTTGAATAAATTATTTGATTTATTTTTTACAATAACCATATCAGCAATCTTACCTTCTGAAATTTTTCCTTTGTGTTTTAAACCCCAGACTCCGGCTGCTTTATCTGTAACAGATGAAAAAAGTTCTTCATCACTTAAAAGAGCTAACTCTCTTGCCTTTCTTAGATGATCCCAGATGTTCCATCCTGCTGTAAGGGTTGAGTCCGTTCCAAATAATATTTTTGTAGTTTTCTTTAAAGAACTTATGTCTGCCGTTTTGTTAAACAGAAACTGATTTGAAACGGGACACCATATCAGCGCTTCAAAATTTTTGCTTTGCTCTTCTGTCATTGCAATGCCGTGTATGCCTATTACTTTTCTTTTGAATAAATTCCATCGGATAAATTCATCGATCTCATCATAAGATTCTTTGGTCAATCCTTCGCCGATGTGAATGACATAAGGTTGTAAATTCCTAATCCAATTTAATTTTAATTTCCATTTCCCTCCAAGTCGGACAGAATGAATGCTTGTTGTGTTTTGTATAATATCAACCGGTGAATCATCCGGACACGAATTGCAAGCTCCGTGATGCGCAACGGTCGTCACTCCGCAAATAAGGTTCTTGATTATACCGTATTGCACTCTCAGATCAACAGGAATTGCTTCAATTGACTTAATAATTTCTTTATCCTTAGAATGTATATCAATTCCCCATTCAATATAATCATCATAAATCTTATGCCCGAGCTGAGGATATAAATTAAACTCAAGATGATCGTGTGAATTTATCAATCCGGGAAAAGCTATGCAGTCTTCAAAATATATTTCAACATCATCTGTTAATGAACCGGAAGAATTGACTTCTGAAATGAAACCATTCTCAACTTTAATATCCTTAGCCTTTTCAATCCCCCCGACTAGTTTAAGATTTCTTAGAATCATTTTATAAGATATTTAACCAATCAGCCAATTAACCGATCAAACTATTTAACAATATGTAATCCGAGAATCAGAGAAGTTCCCTTGTATTTATTAAATGCATTAATGTAGTTCTGCTTTACAAAAAAATGCCTGACATCATCATCAATTATTTTTTCTTTGACTGAAACTATTTTCCAGTTCAGTCCGGTAAACATTCCGGTAAGATAATCCAAAGTGTATAAATAATTTTCAACTTCAATAACCTCTTTATTAATTAGAAAACTTCTTTTCATACCTGCGGAAAAAGCTTCCGGGTGAAAATCCGTGATTACTATCTCACCTTTTGGTTTCAAAACACGGTTCCACTCTGTGAAATATTCATCAGCATTCTTTATATGCCCGATTGTCAAAGTTGAAATAATAATATCAAAAGAAGAGTCTTCAAAGTTTTTTAAAGCATTGTTTTCCGAAACAAATACTTCCGCATCATTAAATTTCATTTTTAATTTCTCAATCATTTCCTTTGAATTGTCAACACCAGCCAGCTTCAATGGTTTATGATCCAAAATTTCCTTCCAATGTCTGCCGTGCCGCACCCTATGTCCAGCAATTTCTTATCTTTAAAATTAACCTGTGATATCATTTCCGAAAATAATTTTTCCTCTAAATATAAAACGACATTATCCGGCTGATCATCATAAAATGCTGACCATAGTTTGTACGCCTCGGGAGAAGAAAGCCTGCGGGAGGGGGGGGTGTTTCGCAGTTTGTTCAAAATTTTATCAATCATTCTTTATAGAAATAGTTTATAGAAAGAAAATCACTAACTCTGAAAGGAAAACCCCTCAACTTCCGGCTGACGGTATTTTAATAATTTCATTGCAAAACGAACTTCATAGGGAGCATGATAAAAAGATGCTGAATATCTCCAGCTGCCTAACGCATTCAATAACTTCTTCCTCCAGCCCCTGATCTTCAAATCGCTTACGGTCGGATAAAAAGCATTCAATACTTTATCAAAATTTTGAATCTTGTTAATGTGATATGACTTGAGCCATGGAGTCATAGTTTTCTTTCTGAGATCAAAGCTCTTCCATTTTTCCGAAGTCCATTCCTCAAGAGTTGCAGGATATTCGAATCCCTTCAGCTTCGAAGCAAGTGACATTTCTGAATCTTCATAATTAACCGGAGAATAAATATAAATTATTATTTCAGAATCCCGATTCACCTCCTTTACTTTTTTTATGTATTTAATATCGTTGTCAATGCTCTTATCCATATCATCTGATGGACTGCCTAATACAAAAGAAAATTCCGGTATTATCTTATATTTCTTCAAGCGTTCCGCTAATTTTATAACCGTATCCGGAGTCTGCGTACCGCCTTTGTTCATAAGCTTTAATGTCTCTTCCGAACTTGACTCTGCCCCGTAAAAGATCATCTTCACTCCTGACCTCTGCATCAGTTCTAAAGTCTCATCTGAATATTTCAGCATTGTATCAGGACGCGCTTCTCCCCACCATCCGAGGTTCATGTCCTTTATCTTATCAGCAATCGAGTAAATCCTTTTTTCTGATACGAACATATTGTCATCATGAAATTCAACTGCGTCAATTTTATATTTCTCGCGGAGATATCTCAGATCATCAGCAACCAGCTCAGCGCTTCTGCCTTTCCACTTACCTTTATAAATTCCGGCAATGGCGCAGAAGCCGCAGGTAAACGGACATCCGATGCTTGAGATGTATGCAATTGTTCTTCTTCCTAAATAAGTCTTTCCAAGTTGCAAATATTTTTCCATTTCCACTTTATGATAAGGAAGTAAAGGGATCATGTCAGGATCAATACTATCTATGTCAGGATTGTTAATTATTTTACCGTCTGATTTAAATGAAATGCCTTTTATTTCATAGAGCGCTTTCGCTCCCGGTTTCTTCTCCATGCAGTCAAGATATTCCGGCAGGGAAATTTCAGCATGACCGCGAAACAACACGTCAACATAATCCGCTTTAAGAACTGTATTCCTGTGTAATGAGGGAAAGTATCCCCCCCATAGAATTTTTACTTCCGGAAAGAGAGACTTTATCTTTTTGCTTATGGGTACTGCCCTGTGAAGCTGCGGACCGGGCATTACCGTGATCCCAAGATATTTTATGTTTTTCTCTTTTATTAATTTGATCAGGGTATTCTCAACATCGTCATTTAAATTTTCATCAACTATTTCATAGTCATATTTATTTTCAAGAAATGCACCGAGATACAGCAGACTGTTTGGCACTCTGAATCCGAACCTCGCGCTCTTTGGATTAAGAAGAATTATCATCAGGTTAAAATTACTTTTTGATTTTCAATTAATTTTTATATCAGAATTAAATTTGTATAGCTGTGTGAACATTAAGAAAATTTCCGTTAATGTTAATGCAACCGCACAGCCTGTATAATCATAAAGTGTTATTAAAATAATGCTCATAATAATATTTAAACTCCATGCAATAACTAAAATCTTCGTTAGATATTTTTCTCCGTATGCTGAAAACATGAATGACTGGGTGACTGTATAAATCAGAACGGGAAGCATTGCAGATGAGAGTATCTTCAAAACAATTACCGATTCTTCTGTCTTAAATGTCAGTCCGATCAAATATTCCGATAAAAAAAATACCCCGGCTGTTAATATCAATCCGAAAGTAAACGCATATGAGATAAATTTCTTTGTAACATCTACTTTTACTTTCATATTATTTTTAATGTTCGAAATCACAGGATAAAATGAATTGAACAATGCTCCGGAAAATAGTCCCACCCCGTTTACAAATCTTGAGCCGGCTGAATAAATACCGACTGAAGCCGCAGTAGAAAAATACCCAAGCAGGATCACGTTTAAACTCTTTATTGAAAGCATAAGAAAATTATTAAAAAAGAATACTGAGCTTTCACTTAATGTCGGTATTAATTCTTTTCTAAAAAAGTGTGATGAAAGCTCGTTGGCAGTCTCACTGTTATCGTTATAAAATCTTTGTATTACTTTATTGTTGGCAAAATATAATATCATCGAAGTTAGAGCATCAAGAAACAATATACATATAAATATTCCGGCCAGACCGGAACCGTTTATTAAAAGTAAGTACGAAACAAACAGCTGTAAAAAGGAATTTAGACTTTTAATAACTACCGGATATTTCTGATTTAGAAAACTTCTTAAAGATGATTCATAAGTTGATGTAATTGATCTTGGCAATATTATCATTATCCCAATCAAAAATGCCGCGTAAAAATATTTATTAAAAAAAATAAATACGGTTATACTCACAAGTGTAGTTATCACGAGTGACATCAAGACTTTTATCAGATTGTAATTACGAATGAGTTCTTTTGCTATGAATTTATTCTCATTTACTTTCCTGACAAGTAAAGTAGAAAGTCCGAAGTCTGAAATCATTCCCAGTATTAATACAAACGCAAATATGAAACTGTATTCACCGAAAGTTTCAATTCCTAAAAATCTTGATATGAGAACAGCCAGTAAAAAAGAGCTGAGATAGTTTACCGTGTTGAATGCAAGAACTAACAAAGTGTCCTTCGATATTTTCGCTATATGTTCTTTGACCATCTCAATTAATAGATTGAAAAAACATTTTAAAGCCGCTCGTTCCCAAACTCCTTATGGGTACGCAATTGCATATAAGGCTCCTGCTTCGCTAATATTGCTTTAATGAACAAATCAATTTTCTTTAATACCTCTCCCATTTCAAACTGCTCCATACACCTGGGTGAATCATAAATGCAGTTCACTGTTTTTGAATTGCTGATACTCATGCACGGACTGCATCCGAGACCTTTGTAAAAAACTAAATTCTTTTCACTCAGCGGACCATATCTTTCCGGAGATTCCGGTCCGAAGAATGCAATCACAGGAACATTAAATGCAGAGGCAATATGTAATGGTCCGCTGTCATTTGTTATAAGACAGACTGAAGAATTTATTAATGTAATTAATTCTTTAACTGATGTCTTACCGCATAAATTGTTTACAGAGTTTTTATTCTTGAGCCGGCTGTAAATTTCACCTGCATATTTCATTTCGTCCTTTGAACCAATCAATACAACTTTAAAATTATATTTATTTGCAAGATGATTTACGATCTCAATAAAATTTTCTTCAGGCAGTCTTCTTTCATAAGCCAGTCTGCTTGCATTCGGATTTACTGTAATTATTAGTTCCCCATTTTTATTATTTTGATTCAAATTAATATTCGCAAAGCCCTGAGACATTACGTTTATCATGCAAACTCTTTCATCTGCATTAACAAGATTAAGGAAGTTATCTTTGGTATGCTTGCTGTTATTAAACAGAATTGTTTTTGTAAACAATATCTTTCTGTTGTTCTTTAAATTATCAAAGCCAAATCCTGAATTGATTTTCAGCAATGATACAATGATCGCCGAAAAGTATGTGTAGAATTCAAAATCAAAAACCATATCGAAATTAATTTTTCTAAGAGCTGATACTTTTTTAAAAAGATCCGAAATGAATTTTACAGGGTTTGAAATATCCATCGTTATAACTTCATCAATGGTATTCATCTCACTGCATATCTCCTGATTGCTCTCCAGTGTCAGGAAATATACTTTTGAATCCGGATAAGCTGCTTTGACTTTATTCAATGCGGGTGCAGTCAATACAATGCTGCCGATCCCCCAGAATTTTATGAATAATATATTTTTTAAATTACAGTCGTTATTGGAATCTACTTTTTTCTTTTTAAAAAAAGAAATGAAACAGACTATCACACGTCCGGCGTATTCATCTAATAATTTCATTAAAGTGACCGACATACTACTTGTTTAAATTAATTTCATACAAAGTTGTGAAACCCACACCGCGTTTTCTGTCTGAGCAAAATATTATTTTATTATCATTATCAAAAAAAACAGGTCTTGTATTGAATGAGTTACCTGATGTTAACTGAACTGTTTTACCCGACGGAATATCTGTTAAATATATCTGACCGTTTTCAGAATAACATTTCAGGGTTTTGTTTTTAGAGAGCTGATCAATAAAAAAATCATTCTGCACGTTCGTCTCAGATTCACTCATCGTATTTATTACCAGCTTTTTAAAATGAATTTTCTTATCCGCAACAGTTGTATATATAATATCATTCTCATTCATAAACCGCGGATCAAATACATTTTCTTTGTCATACTTAAATCCAAAGTTTGAATTCAGTGTGAATTTTTCTTTCTGACATTCTGTAAAAATAATTCTTTCATTAAAAACAGAGGGCATAGAGATCATATAGTTTGGATCAACAAATAGATTCTCAGCTCCGTCATCTTTATAGTTATTCACGGCAAGAGACATTCTCGACATTACTAATATTAAAAAAACATAAATGAATGAGAATCTTAAAACGTTGTTCCTCGAAATTTTATCTTCACTCAGTCTTTTCAGAATAAAAATATTATTTATCCAGAAGAAAAGTAAGATCAGCAGCTTTATATATCCGAGAAAAAAGTATGGCTGATTCTTTGTAAGGTTAATAATAGTGACAGCGAAAGGGCTGTTCATAATAAAAAATAAAATCAATGTTAACCAGATCATCAGGTATTTTCTTTCGGACAGATAGTTATTAACAAGTATCGCAATGGCAGGTATGAGAATAACATACTGGTAGGAAGCATTTACGGGAAGCAACAGCATGCATACAAAACAGAATAACGATATCTGAAGATTGAAAATATTTTTTACACTCTTATTTCTGAAATATAAAACACTCATCACTGATGCTATCAGTATTCCGAAATAGAAGACATATTTGAAAATAAAGTACAACTGCGGGCTTTCAATGACAGGGTCAGGGTTGAGTGAAGGTTCGCTGTAAAACAATATGTGAAGGAAAGACAACACCGATTGAAACTCCGGCGCATAGACAGTTCCAACCCAGCCGTCGCCGATCCGCGGCATTATATTCGAATAATAAAATAAGTTTATATCCCAACCGGTAATTGAAAATACAAAAGATTTAATAAGATGATAAATGAAACCGAAGCAAGAACCATCCTGAACTTCTTTCGGCATAAAAATAATATCAGGAAAAATATTGTATAAAACTTTAACAGTACGCTTACAGAAAAGAAAAGAGCCGAAACTATGTCTTTATCTTTAGACAAAAAATAAAGTGATGCCGAAAACAGTAATAAGACTAACACATATGCCTGACCGAAAAAAAAATTATTTACAAATGCATAACCTGATACGAAAAATATTATTCCCGTAAGGAAAAAATTCAATCCTGATATTTTTGAAATAAAGAAAATGCACAGCAGGAAGAAAATATAATTAAGAATGTTCCAGAACAGTTTAGCCGTCAGTGGTTCAAGCCGTGCAAGAGGAATCATCAGCAGAGCATTGACCGGAGGATAAGGAACGAATGATACAAACTGATCACTGATACCGTAAAGGAGTACCTGTTTGTTGAATTCAACATTATCATAAGCAGGCTTCAGATCCTTTCCGTCGAGCAGCATGTTAGCGCTGACATAGTAATTCGGAAAATCGGTGTTGACTTTTTTAACGGAAGGGAAGAATACAAATATAAAAAACAGAATATTTAAAAGAACAAAGATGATGATCTGATAGGATTTATTATTAAATATTTCCGCCATCAACTTCAGATTTGCTTTCGTTTCAGTACAATTACAAAATGATCACCGGCTCTGTTAAACGGAAAGTGTTTATTCGAAATGTCATCAATCTTCATCAGAAATTTCACAAGCGGTTTTGCTTTGTCATATATCCCATACATATAAGGTGAAGGAGTAAATAATCCGAGCGAATATACCTTTTCCATATCGAAATGCTTTTGAAACCTCAGGGCAAATTCTTTCGGAGAAAAATAAAAGATTTAATTTTGAACTCACTTAAGTTCGCATCTATGCCTTCTTTGTGAAATCTTCTGAATGCGTTTCCGGGATCAAGCTTTAACATGTAATAAAAAATTTCCCACGGACAAAACGAATTCATTACAGCCGCAATAAATTTCCCGCCGGGTTTTATTTTACCGGCTAAAGAATCAGACAGAATATTAAAATCATTTATACAGTTCAATCCGCCAAAGTTTGAGATCGCTCCGTCAAAGCTGTTCTCACTGATATTATCCAACTCATTGAAAGAAATGTTTTCAGTTCTGATCATTTCCTGAAGATTGTTTCTTTCAATTTTTGATTCGAGTTTGCCGATCATTTCATTTGAAATATCAGTCGCGAGAACTTTAATGCCTTTGGAAGCGAGATACACTGCGTCAATACCGGTGCCGGCATTGAGTTCAAGAAGCTTGTCTCCTTTTGAAAAATTAGAAAGATAAATTTCATAAACAGTGTTTCGCATCCATTGAAGAATTGCGTTGGATGAATCTTCTTCATCAAAAGCATCTGCGATCCTGTTGAATGAATCTTTAGTATGAATTAAGTAATCTTCCACAAGTTCGTTAAGTTCGTTAAGTTCGTTAAGTTTGTTAAGTTCGTTAAGTTCTTTAAGTATGTTAAGTTTGTTAAGTTTGTTAAGTTTGTTAAGTTTGTTGAGTTAGTTGAGTTAGTTATGTTCGTTATTATGCTTAAGTTTAGCTCTGTGAACTCAGTGCTCTCTGATTCTCTGTGGTAATTTTTTTTAATTTTAGCTGCTGCTGATCCTTTTGTTCCGTCTTCTTAAGCTTGATTGCATTCCGCCACCAGCCGGCTAAATAATACGGCAGCTTCCATATTGATCTGAACCTTTTAAACGGTTCATTCAGTATCTGCCTTGAACGGAATTCCTTATGAATCCTCTTATGAAGTATCCGGTAGTATTTGGTTGTGTATTCACCGTCAAACATCATTTCAAAATCATCAGACTTCTCCCAGTTTTGTTTAAGCTTCATCTGAGACAAAACTCTTTCGTAAAATTTTGTTCCCGGCAGCGGATATGAAACCGAAATTCCAATGTCATCCGGCATCAGATCCCGCACCATTTTTAAGGTCAGGTCAATGTCAGATTTAGTTTCACCTGTATAACCTAACTGCAGAAAGAATCCGGTCTTGATATTATTTTTTTTCAGAAGCTTTCGTGATTCATAGATCTGTTCAACCGTTGTCCCTTTATCCATCGCGTCGAGTATTTTCTGCGAGCCGGATTCAGCGCCTATCCATACCGAATCACATCCTGCCGAAGCAAGATGTTTTATATTGTCTTCCTTCAATAATAAGTCTGCTCTTGAGAGACATTTAAAACTTGTCTTAGCATCCTCTGCATTTACAACTTCATCAAATTTCACGATCCAGTTCGGCTTCAGTCCGAATATATCATCGCAAAACCATATGTGATCGGGTGAATAATTTTCTTTGAGATATTTCATTTCAGCAACAACATTTTCCGGACTGCGGGAATTATAGACCTGACCGTAGATCGGCTTCGCACACCAGTTGCAGTGAAAAGGACATCCTCTTGTTGTCACTATGTTCATCGAAAAGTATCCGTGATGTTTTAGCCAAAGCTGTCTGTATCTTTCAACATCAATAAGACTCCGGTCCGGAAACGGAAGAGAATCAGGATCTTTTATGACACTTCTCTTATTTGTTTTTACGGTCTCATTGTTTTTAATAAAAGCCAGACCGTCAATCTCATTAAGATCTTTACCGGTTAAATTGTTAAGCTTATCCGAGAGCTCTCCGAGCGTGACTTCACCTTCACCGCAGATAATATAGTCAGCTTTATGAAGAAAATATTTTCCGAGATGATCCGTTGCATCCGAACCTGAGATAATAACTTTACATCCAAAATCCTTAGCGATCTCACTCATCTTAAATGCAGCTTCCCGCATTCTTGTAAGGCACATCTTCGTCAGGTAATTAAAACCATCATCATAAATCACAAAAATATCCGGTTTGTGATAATTCAGAGATTGTTTCAAATCTAATTCCGAATCTGCAAGCATTGTATCAAAAAGAGAAACAGTATAACCTTTCTGCTTAAGATATGATGCGGCGTAGAGGGTCCCGAGAGGAGCATAGAGATTCATTGCTTTAAATTCTTTCGGATCCTGTTTAAGAAAATATGAACTCGCGAGAAGTATTTTATTCATTATACTCTATGTTGAATTTATTCAAACGTTCTTTGTAATTATTAAGTATAACCTTCTGCATATTCCCGGGATGAGCTGTTGAAACATTGATTGTTGATTTGAACATAAGCTCTCTGTCTTTTTCAACCAGATGTGAATACTTATTCTTCCAGTGCTTAACGGTTTTTTCTCTAAAATACTTATCGAGTCTGTCACCGGCTTTTCCTTTAAAAAAGATTTCTAAAATTCTTTGGAGATAACTTATCCTGTCATTAACTTTAACTCCGGATGAATTAAAATAAGGATCTCCGATTTTATAATTCGGAAAATACTTCTTTACCCATGAGTTTAATTCAAGAAATTTATTCATCATGTCTGAGTTGAAAGTAGATTTGATATGAATGATCTCGGTAGCTGTAAAAATATTCCTCTCTTCAATCGTCAGTGAAATCTCGGAGATGAAATAATTTATACAGAAGAATTTATAGTTATTCAGAAGAAATATTTTTTTGAAAAGCATAAGAAAAGTTCTGCAGATCCACAGGCGTTTATCAGCTGCGACGACCATGAAGTCGAGATCACTGTCAGGCATTGAGCTGTTCTTCGATAGACTTCCCGTTACGAATACAGCTCTGACGAACGGAAATCTTTTTATAATGTGAGTTACAGCTCTTGCAAGTTTCCAGCTTTTCTTTGAAAATGATTCTCTGAATTTTCTGAGCTCAATGTAATTTTCATTCTGACCTATGTAATATAAATTCTCTTTCGATGAGATTTGTGAAGTATCTTTCAAATTTTCTTCAAGCGCTTTAATCACATCCGATTTGCTGATTGAATTCTGCGGCAGCAAAGAAAATATTTCATATGAACTGAGAGGATGTTTGAATATATCATAGTAAAGAAGTGTCTTAATAATATTTTCTTTTAGTGTGTTCATTTATCAGGGAATTTAGGGAATAATTTAATCAATAATATTCCTAAAACCAAGCACTGATTGAGGCGTTATGTAGAATTCAAGTTAAGAGTGTAGAGTGTGTAGAGTGTGTAGAGTGTGTAGAGTGTGTGGGGTGGGTAGAGTGTATGGAGTGGGTAGAGTGTATGGAGTGGGTAGAGTGTATGGAGTGCGTAGAGTGTATGGAGTGTATGGAGTGGGTGGAGTGCGTACCTTTGGTCCCCGGAAATAATCCTTGACATTTAATTCAGAAAAAATAATGTTTGTGCAGTTATTAAATTTTATAAATTAAAAACTCCCTATCACAACTTCTACTTTTTGAAAAACTAAAGTAATTTGATTTTTCTTTTTAACTAAAAGATCATAATCAGTTTTGAAAAAGTCAGAAGTTACATTCCGTAAACATCGCGAAAGAAATTACTCATTCAGCTTATCCGGCATTCCTTTTTATGTCAATCTCCGCGGCATCGCCCTGCATCTAAAGAGTTTCGTTTCAAATAAGGACAGAGTTTTTGCAAACAGATTCTTCTCTGCATACAACTTTGAGCAAAGCAGACTAAGTGATGAAACATTGACACACAGTTATCCCCAAATCAGTGACAAACCCGCTCCAAAAACTGTTAGTAGTGCATCCTCAATTGTCAGTAATGACTCTTCAGCTGCAAACAATGACTTTGACGGAGCAAACAATCACTTTGACGGAGCAAACAATCACTTTGACTGAGCAAACAATGACTTTGATGTTGTAAATAATGACTTTGATGTTGCAAACTATGACTTTGACGTTGCAAACAATGACTTTGATGGAGCAAACAATGACTTTGACGGAGCAAACAATGACTTTGACGGAGCAAACAATGACTTTGACGGAGCAAACAATGACTTTGACGGAGCAAACAATGACTTTGATGGAGTAAACAGTGGATTTGACAGAGAAAAGGACACTGCAGGTTCAGGTGAATTTGAGAAAGTAAGGGGTATTAAAAAGTTTTTTAAAAGAAAGCATTCAGAAATGTTTAGAAACGCATACCGGGATGCTGATGATTATCTCCATTATTCAAACGATATAATATTCGGACTTGAGAACAGACTTCAGGCTGCAAGTCTGATCCTTTTAATTCGCGGTAATATGAAAACGATAGCATTAATACTCTTAGTGCTTTTGATCAGGAGAAAACTGAATCCGGATTATCCTGAACTCGTCAGCCGGGGAAGAACATTTGATGGTATGATCGAGCGGTACTGCGGAGTCCCGCCATAGTTACCTGAATAGTTGGCAAATTTTTACCACAGAAAAACAGAGTATACAGAGATACACGGAGATTATTTTTCCAGGTATCAGGTTTATAATAACCGTTAAATATTCAAAATTTGTTTTAATTATAATAGAAGTAAGAATTAAATTAGATTAAGATATCTCTGTGAAACTCTGTGCTCTCTGAGTCTCTGTGGTAAAATTTAAGTTTTGAGACCGACTCTCAAAGGAGAGGTGTTAACCAACAGGATAACTATTTAATAACTAAAATTAAAAACAATTATGTCAGCAAATAAAAGCGCTTCACTTGAAGCACGCCTGAAGAACAATAAAGATCTTGTTACTTCACTTAAACAATTATCAAAATATGCACCTACATCAGAAGATATCAAATCAGACAAATATGATGAATTCATAGAGCTGGTTGAGACTCAGATGATCCCTTATAAAAACTCTAATGCGGAATTAACAACAGCACAATCGGGAAATCTGTCAGTGATCAACAACATGACGGAAATTTCGAGAAGCGTACGTTCAGAGATTGCCGAGATCAAAAGCGATCAGTCAGCTGAGTATGCGAATGTTAATTCGATTGTGAAAATGATAACAGGCCAGAATATTTCGGAGCATACAAAAAACGTAAGGAAGGTCAGAAAGAGTCTCAAAGAGGGCGAATCTGCACCGGATCCCATTTCCGTAGCGCAGCTTGATTTCAAATCCAGACTGGGAAACTTCAAATCTCTGATCGCTTTATTGAGAACGTATGACTTCTATCATCCCAGCGATGCGCAGCTTTCAATTGACGCACTCAAGCAAAAGCCGCCGAAGTATCAGCTTCACTTTTAAAATTAGGTGAAAAGGACTCAAGGTTTACGAATGACAGAAGCAGGCTGATCGATCTGTTCGATAAGAAAGGCGGCCTGAATGACCGGTCAAGAAGAGCTAAGCTGCATGTGAAAAGAAAATACGGGCTGCGCTCTCCTGAATATAAATCACTGGTAAATAAAAAGTACTAAAACCGGAACCATAACCCGGAGTATAACTTCCCGGTTATTTAAAATAAGGGAGCAGAGTGAAAACTCTGCTCCTTTTTTGTTGACTTCCGTACTGCTGACAGAATAGATATGATCGAAGCTATTACCGATTCGCGGCAAGCTTTTCGGCTGCATGTGACCACATCCGTCCAAAACAAAGAAAAAGCTTACCACGAATTTCACGAATGATCACGAATTAAAATTATTATCACTAATTTTTAAATAGAATTAACATAAATTTATTTTGAACAGCATAAGTATAAAATTAAGATTGATTAGGGGGTTGATTTAAATAGATTCGATATTACTCCAAAAAGGTTATCGAAACAGATTGAATTTTAATGTTTATTTAATTTTTAAAAAACATTTTGGACAGCAATGGCATGTGACCTCTTTTGTTTTTTTATTTATATTTTTTTCAAATCTTATTATACCTATTTTTGCAAATCGTAAATTTAAAATTAATATATGTCAGATAATACACAAGCGCCACCAAAGGGATTAGCTCTTTGGCTTATGGCTGCTCGCGCATATTCCTTCCCGGCTTCGATAATTCCGGTTCTGTTCGGATCCGTTCTTGCTGTACTGCTTAATCCCGGACTGCAATTTAATTTCCTGAATTTTTTTCTGTGTCTGATTGGATGCATACTCGTTCAGGTCGGAACGAACATAATCAACGATATTTATGATTATGATAAAGGCATTGATAAAGAAGACAAAGAACTCGGCATTCCGCACGGCGGCTCAATGGTGATATCTATGGGTCTTGTAAGCATTAAACAAATGAAAAAAGCAGCTGTCATTTCTTTACTCGTTGCATTCCTGATCGGAGTGTATCTGTTTACACAAGCCGGAGCCTGGATTTTATATCTAAGCCTGTTCGGCTTGCTGTCTGCAATCTTTTATACAGCAAAGCCTCTTGCATTAAAATACAAAGCTCTCGGCGATCTGCAGGTAATTATTTCATTCGGTCTTGGAATGACTCTCGGGGCTTATATTGTTCAGACTCATCAGTTCTCATGGATGCCGTTATTGTTTTCGATCCCGATCGGTTTACTTATTGATGCAATTCTTCATTCTAATAATATTCGAGACATAAATTTTGACGGGAAGTTCGGTGTGAAAACATTGCCGATATTAGTCGGTGAAAAGGCTTCAGTGAAATTGTTTTATGTAATGGTTCTCGGAGCATATCTGTCTCTGATAATTTTTGTTGCTTTGAAAATGCTTCCGTGGTTTGCGCTGCTTGCGTTGGTGACATTACCGCTTGCATTGAAGATAGTTAAAATGTCGGACGGTTTTCCCGAAGAAGCTCATGCAAGATTTGAATACGGAACTAAGCATATCATGATGACAGCGCAGCTGAATATGATGTTCGGGCTGACGCTTGTGATAGGGCTGCTGATATCGTATTTCTTTTTATTTGAGTGTGAGTGGTATTGGGTATTGGGTATTGGGTAGTGGGTATTGAGTAGTGGATTATTTACTCAGAGTTTTTATCAAATTGTATATCATTTTTTGTAAGACTTCAATTTTTGAGAGAAATAATTCTAATGATTTCTTTTCTATATAATTTAGGTCTCTTGATATGATCAATTGAGTTTCTAATTCAAACAATGATCCATTCGCATTTCCAAGAAAATTTTTAAATTCTCCTTTGGTGTTTCTTCCTGCACCTTCCGCAATATTTGAAGGTACCGAAACCGCCGATCTCCTTAATTGGTTTGTTAATCCATACTTTTCTTCAGATGGAAAACTCTTTGTAATCAAATAAATTTCTTTTACTAAATTTACAGACTCCTGCCAAATTCTAAGCTTCTTGTATTCATTCATGATCCAAACATATTTAAAAATTTCTCAGACAAATATAACAACTCAATACTCAATACTCAATACTCAATACCCAATACTCAATACCCAATACTCAATACTCAATACTCAATACTCAATACTAATACTCAATACTCAATACCCAACCCAATACCCAATACTCAATACTCAATACTCAATACCCAATACCCAATACCAATACCCAATACTCAATACAATACTCAGTACCTATTCAAATATTTCCCTGTATATCTTCCATTCACCACCCGTCTCTTCTCCTTTATAAAGTCTCAAAGTCTTAATGCCATTCTCCTTAAATTTCTCCGATACATAATTTTCCCTGAACTGAACCTTCTTATCACTTTCCGATGTAGTCGAATCGTTTATCATCTTAAAATCGGAAATATCTATTTCGATTTTTTTGTAATTCTTAAATGTGAATTCAATCCTCTTCAGCTTTTCCTTTAAATCAATTTTCTTTCCGTCTTTACCGAAATATGTATAATCTTCTGTGAGAAAACTTTTATATCTTTCCAAATCCTTATCTTCCCACGCATCTTTCCAGTTATACACAATGTTTTCTATTTTGTAATCCTCGGATGAAAAATAACTGTTGAGCTTGTTTACTGTTAAATAAAACAGGAATGCAATCACTGCAATCAGAAACGTAAAGCTTCCGGCTGTGATTAATAATCTTTTCCGTGTAACGCTGATCTTATCTTTATATCTTTTCTTAAACTCTTTTTCAAATTCCTTTTTAGCGTCAGCTTTTCTGTCTTCAGGAATTTTATTCTCAATGACATTGAAACCGCAGTATTTACAATATGTGGAACCCTCTTCAATTTTGGATTTACAATTCTGGCATTCAATTAAATTCTGCGTGTGAGAAGTTCGCAGTGATGCTCTCAAAGATTCCACAGTTTCATTTCCTACATCCTGAGAATCAACCGTGACCTTCTTCTCTGTAAGAGGATTATTGGTACAGCCGTAAGTCGTGCAGCCGAGGTTTTCATTCCAGCATTCTTTGTGATGAGGCGTACCGCAATTGGAACAGACAATAAAGTCAGCTCCCTGTTTTATTTTAGACTGGCAGTAAGGGCAGGTTTTATTTTTAATGAAATCATATTTTGTTTCCGGATCATCCAAAGTATTGAGTATTGAGTATTGTGTACTGAGTATTGAGTTACTGAGTATTGAGTGCTGAATACTGAGTATTGAGTACTGAGTATTGAGTACTGAGTATTGAGTACTGAGTATTGAGTGCTGAATACTGAGTATTGAGTACTGAGTATTGAGTATTGAATACTGAGTATTGAGAACTGAGTATTGAGATTGAGTACTGAGGATAGATATCAAATACCTAATACCCAATACCCAATACTCAATACCCAACAAACCCAACATACCCATCCCAATACCCAATACCCAATACCCAATACCCAATACTATATGAACACTTTCGCTGCATCAAATTCAACCTGAACCTCTTCTTCACCTTTTCTCAATACGAGAATATCATTAAAAGGAATTTTCAGTTCAATTAATTTCTTACCCGATAATTTTATTGCCGGTGCTGATTTTGAATTCAGATTATGAAAAGATTTTATCTTTAAAAGATTCCCGTCTTCAAGCTTCACATCCTTTACTGACATAAGATTCTGATTTGCATAAAATTCTGTTACTTCCTTTTTACTTTCATTTACTAATTCAAATACAACTTCATTATTAAACTCAATCTGAAAATTATCATCAGCAAAATGTGCCTTACCAAACTCAATCACATTACCGAGCTTCACTTCATCAAATTTTATATTCATCTTTTGAATATTGTCAAAAGTATAATGCGACGGGCAGTCTTCATTTTTCTGATACTCAACTAAGTATGAATCATTATTATTTCCGTTGAAAACAAATCCTTTGCCGTTCAGGAAAATCAGGTCATCTCTCTTGTGTAAATACTTAACTGCTTCCTGAACCTGAACTCCTGCAATAACAGATGCAATCGTCGGAGTCGTCGGAATTTTCCCTTCGTTGATCTCATCCAGCCCGAGAAGCATGCATGATTTTCTTTTGTTAATTAATCTGTAATCAATTTCCGACATTGTACACTCGTAGCAGGCATTATCCGGCGGGATGAACATACGCGCAACACCTGTCAGAACCTCTATTGCGCCGTCTATCCACGGTCTGTTAATTTTCCAGCACGACTGATTTATAAAAAGTCTTGCTTCTCTGTTATCAAGTCCTCCGATGATAAGATCAAAGCTTTTAAATACTCCAAGACCAAGATTAAAAATATTTCCGTCAAAATATTTTATGTTTATTTCATCGTTGACTTCCTTTGCCCTTTCGCAAATAACCTGCGCTTTTGATTTACCTTCATCGTCCTTTCTGAATAAAACGCTTCGCGACAGATTGCTCTTCTCAACTTTATCCATGTCAACGACACAAATATTTCCGACTCCGAGCATTGCAAGATTCTTTACGATCTCATTTCCCAATGCCCCGCAACCGGCTACAAGTATCTTCGCATTTTTCAAAATATCCTGATCCCACCAGTTTATAAGCTCCAAGCGTGAGTAACGGTCGTCGTTTATTTCTAAAGGCATTTTAAGATTGAGTATTGAGTATTGAGTATTGAGTATTAATTAATATTGAATTTTTTTGTAATTAATATGAAAATTAAATAAACAAAATGACATATAAAAATTAATTGTTGAAAAATTGAATTGAGATATGAAGTTTTAAGGGGAGAATTCGAAAAATGTCAAACTAATAAATTAGTAATTGGTAATTTGTAATTAGTAATTAACCGGCAGTGATTTCCGGATGCAGTCTCAGCACATCACCTTCTTTGACGCCGGCTTCTGAAAGCGTTTGTGATTCTGTCAGTTGTTTACCGGATGCTTTGTGATGAAATTTATATGAAAGCGGTTCACCGTCAGGTCCGGTCACAGGCATTTTCATTTTCGGAAGGAGAACTTCCATTATTCTTTTTACGGATGCATCATCAGGGAGAGTTGCCTGTTGTTCCTTGTTACCTGTCGCATCAACGATTGTAATATTTATTCGTGCCATAGGTTTGCAATTTAAATATAATTGTTCATTAATTAAATGGAATTTTTGAATTTACTGTTAAAAATCGATACACATCCGTAAAACGTTTATTTTGTACGGATGTGTAAACCTTAATTTTGGTATTTGAATGAAATTGTTTTTATAAACTAATAAAATTATTTTATCCCACTTTAAATTTTACGTTTAACCTAAAAACAATTTTATGAAAAATATTTATAAAGTCTCAGCAATAGCCTGCTTTATACTTTCCATTGGAATAATTTTCACATCATGTAATAAATCCGGAACTGATACAATAAACATCGGGGAATACGAATCACTTACGGGGAGTGAAGCTACTTTCGGGCAATCTTCTCATAACGGGCTTGTACTCGCAGTAGAGGAAGTAAATAATTCCGGAGGATTGCTGGGAAAACAAATAAATCTGATCACAGAAGATAACCAGGGAAAACCGTCGGAGACTCAGACTGTTGTGCAAAAACTCATTAACAGGGATAAAGTAGTTGCAATAATCGGTGAGGTCGCCTCATCAAGAAGTAAAGCAGGAGCGCCGATCTGCCAGGCAGCAAAGATTCCGATGATCACGCCGGCTTCGACAAATCCGGAAGTTACTACGATAGGTGATTATATATTCAGAGTTTGCTTTATTGATCCGTTCCAGGCGACAGTGATGAGCAAGTTTGCTATAAATTCAATGAAGGTAACAAAGATCGCATTATTGATCGATCAGAAGAATGCATACTCAACCGGCCTTGCGGATAATTTCCGTCAGGTCTATACAAGCATGGGAGGTCAGATAGTAGAAGAACAGAAATATTCTGCAGGTGACAAGGATTTTAAAGCACAGCTTACAGCAATAAAAGCAACAAATCCGGAAGCGATCTTCATTCCCGGATATTATACTGATGTTAATTTGATCTCGATTCAGGCAAGAGAGATAGGGCTTACGTGTCCGCTGTTTGGAAGTGACGGTTGGGAATCCGAAAAACTCACAGAGGGCAAAGCAAAAGATGCGCTCGAAGGAAGTTTCTTTTCGACACACGTTTCAGCTGATGATCCTTCACCTAAAATTCAGGATTATATAAAAAAGTATAAATCCAAGTATAACAAAGAACCCGATGCTATGAGCTTTCTTGCATATGACGCAGGGATGATCCTGTTCGATGCAATTAAGAAAGCAAATTCTACCGAAGGTGAAAAAATCAAAAATGAACTTGCCAAAACAAAAGACTTTCCCGGAGTCACAGGTATAATCACAATTAATCAGCAAAGAAATGCAGTAAAGCCGGCTGTAGTGCTTGAGATAAAAGACGGAAAGTTTGTTTATAAAGAAACGATAGCGCCATAATATAATTACAAATTACAAATTTCAAATTACATATTGTTAAGGCTTTTACTATCTCACAATTTGTTTATTAATATTAAGCGCTTATAAGTTGAAATTTTTGAATATTTGTAATTTGTAATTTGTAATTTGTAATTTGTATTGAAAAAACTTGTCTGAATTTATACAACAATTAATCAACGGTTTATCACTCGGAAGCATCTATGCTCTGATTGCGCTTGGATATACAATGGTATATGGTATTCTTAAATTCATAAACTTTGCTCACGGTGAAATATTCATGCTCGGCGCTTTCTTTGGATATTATCTTGCAAGGTCACTCGGTGTCAATTCACCTGACATACCAATGGCTCTTGTAATTTTACTTTTAACAATGGCTGCAACAGCCGTGATCGGAATGACGATCGAAAAGCTTGCATACAAACCGCTTCGAAATTCATCTAAACTAACTGTGCTGATCACAGCGATAGGTGTTTCGTTATTCCTGCAATATACAGGTCAGCTGGTTTTCGGCGCTGATCCGAAATCATTTCCGACGATAATTGAGAATGTAAGCTTCAATGTGTTCGGAGCAACTATCGGTTCAAATCAGATCGTAGTTATCATTTCTGCTCTGCTTCTTATGCTTGCATTAAGATTCATTGTTATGAATACAATTATGGGAATTGCAATCAGAGCTGTCTCAAATAATCTAACTGCAGCTTCACTGATGGGGATCAACATTAACAATGTGATCTCATTTACATTTGCGATCGGTTCATCACTTGCGGGAGCTGCGGGAATTCTTTACAGCATAAACTATCCCAGCATTGACCCTTTGATGGGAATGCTTCCGGGATTGAAGGCTTTCATTGCGGCGGTTCTCGGAGGAATTGGAAATTTTCCCGGAGCTGCAGTCGGCGGTTTAATAATAGGATTGGTGGAAACTTTTACTGTAGGATATTTATCACCTACATACAGGGATGCGATCGCTTTTGCGATTCTGATCTTAATATTGCTTGTTAAGCCTACAGGATTATTCGGGAAGAAGGATATAGAGAAGGTTTAAATCACTTGTCCGGTTTTGTTTGTTTAAAATGGACGTTTCGTAAACGTCCTTTTTTATTTTAAATATATTACTTAATATTGTTTTAGCAAAAAATATATTTATGACAAAATTAGAATTAGTTATAGAAAAGTTAGGAGAAATTCCTCAAATGGAATTAGACAAAGTAGATAATTTGTTAGATGAAATCATGTCTAGAAATAAAAAACCAAAACACAAATTAAAGTTTGACTGGAAAGGGGCTTTAAAAGATGAAAATTTAAGTTCCGTTGAACTACAACATCAGATATTAAATGATTGGAGTAAGTTAGATTAATGTATTTGCTTGACACTAACATTCTTTTGGAAGTTCTGCTGGAACAAGATAGAGCAGAAGAAGTTGAAAAATTTATGAATAATACTAATGAAGGGTTGCTTCACTTATCTGAATTAACTCTTTATTCTATAGGAAATTAAATCTCAAAAAAAGAGGATGTATTTCTAAAATTTATTGATGATTTGTTTATTCGTGGAAATTTAAAACTTATAAATTTGAATCCAATTGATATGCAGAGTGTGGTACAGAATATTAAATCCTACAATCTCGACTTCGATGACGCTTATCAACTTTCTTGTACCCGAAAATACAATTTTAAATTAGTAAGCTTTGACAAGGATTTTGACAGAACCCCGACTAAACGTTTAGAACCAAAAGATCTGTTAGGATAATGTTAATTTTTGATTTAGCATTCTCCCGTTCCTGTTTCCTCCTCATAAAATCCATAACATACATTACAAATGCAAACAGCGTGAATATCGCCATTACAATTATAATCATATTATCTCTCTTAAATCCTGTGTAAAAAAACATTATAGTTGCAACTAAAGTAAGACCAACCGCAATATGAGTCAATGTTTTGTTTTCCTTCTTTACTGAAAATGCAAGGATTCCAAGAATGACACCGATTGCAGGAGCTATTAAAGCTGTCGGACTGCCTGATGAAAAGTATCCGTAAACTCCCAATACTATAAGTACAAAAGCATTGGCGAGCATTATTCTGTATATATTCATAAAGTTAAAAGTTAAAAGTTAAAAGTTAAAAGTTAAAAGTTAAAAGATAATTTAATTTTGTAATATAGTTTATATCAATTCACTTTTAAAAAATTCCTCGTATTACCGTAATGAACTTGACATAAATTATTAATTGCCTTATTTTGTAAGGCGTTTTTATTAGTTAACCTAATTTATTAAGGCATTTCACTTCAAATAAAAAATACCGAAGATCTTAAATTAGACCAGCTGGATTTAAAGATACTTATTGAGCTTCAGAAAAATTCACAGATAAAAAAAAATGAGCTTGCTGAGATCATTGGTCTGTCATTGCCGTCGACAATAGAAAGGATTTCAAAACTTGAATCACATGGTTATATAATATCATACAATGCTGTTCTGAATCATAAAAAGCTTAAGCATGATATTACGTGTTTCATCTTCGTAGTAAGTGAATCTTCAAAATACTATAAACAATTTATCGAGCATTGTAACAGCAACAAGGATATACTTGAATGTCATTCGATAACAGGTGACGGTTCACATATCTTAAAGATCCGGACTGAGAATACGGGTTCTTTGGAAAAGCTCCTTGCAAAGATACAGGGGTGGCACGGCGTTAAGTCAACTAAAACGAATATTGTTTTATCGTCACATAAAGAGACTTCTGAAATTGATGTAAAGTCGCTGTTTGAAAATCGTTAATCGAAAATCGTTATTCGTTAATCGTGAATTGCCATTAGTCATTGTGAATGGTCAACTTTAAGTCGTCACAAGTAATTTTTTAAAATCTAAAATCTAAAATTTATAATCTAAAATAAAACATAATGTCAGAGAAAACAACCATTGAAGAGCAGAAAGAAAAGCTTAAAAAGATAAACGATGTCTTTAAGCTTATAAAAGAAAAAGAAGTAAAAATGATTGACCTCAGATTCACAGACCTTCCGGGTCAGTGGCAGCATTTGACAATTCCCGTTTCCAAGCTGAACGAATCAGTGTTTTACGAAGGGATAGGATTTGACGGTTCGTCTATACGCGGCTTTAAAAACATTAACGAATCTGATATGCTTGCGATCCCGGACCCGGCAACTGCAAATATAGATCCGTTCATGACTACAAAGACAATGAGTTTAATTTGTAATATCTATGAACCCGAGTCGAAGACAATTTATGGAATGGATCCGAGAAACATTGCAAGGAAAGCTGTTGAATATCTTAAGTCAACAGGAATTGCCGATACAGCATTCTTTGGACCGGAAGCTGAGTTCTTTATCTTAGATCACGTTGCTTATAATATTAACGAATATTCAAGCTGGTACAGAATTGATTCCACTGAAGGCTTTTGGAATACCGGCAGTGAAACAGAATTAAACCTCGGACATAAAATAAGACTGAAGGAAGGATATTTTCCGGTTCCTCCCTCAGATTCGACAAATGATCTCAGAAGTCTTATGGTAGAAAATTTAATTAATGTAGGAATAGACGTTGAGATGCATCATCACGAAGTTGCAACCGGCGGTCAGGCGGAAATTGATTTTAAATATTGCCCGATGCTTGATTGCGCAGACCAGCTTCAGATGTTTAAATACATTGTCAAAAATACAGCGAAGTCTGTAGGTAAGACCGCTACATTCATGCCGAAGCCTATGTTCGGTGATAACGGAAGCGGAATGCACACGCACGTAAGTTTATGGAAAGACGGACAACCGTTGTTTGCGGGTGACGGTTATGCAGGACTGAGTGAAACAGCATTACATTTTATCGGGGGACTGCTTAAACATGCACCTTCTATTCTTGCTTTTACAAATCCTACAACTAATTCTTACAAACGTCTTGTTCCGGGGTATGAAGCGCCTGTTAATCTTGCATATTCAAAGAGCAATCGCAGTGCCGCAATACGTATTCCTATGTATTCAGATAATCCAAAAGCAAAGAGAGTTGAGTTCAGATGTCCTGACGGAACAGCGAATCCGTATCTTGCATTCTCGGCAATTCTGCTTGCAGGAATAGACGGAATAATTAATAAAATTAATCCGGGTGAACCAATGGATAAGGATATCTTCCATCTCGACGAAAAAGAGCTGAAAAAAATCCCTCACGCTCCTGAAGACCTGACAGTTGCATTGCACAAGCTTGAAGAAGACAATGAATATTTAAAACAGGGCGGAGTGTTCAATGACAGTCTGATCGAAACCTGGGTGGATTATAAAATGAAGAAAGAGATCAAGGAAGTACAGCTGAGACCGCATCCGTATGAGTTTCATTTGTACTATGAAGTGTAGTTTCAGGGAAATTGGAAATTGGGATTTCTGATTTGGAATTTTTGATAAGGAAATGAAACAAATTATTGCTATCTGGTAAGAATTCTTAAGGATGAAATTGTACCGGATTTTAAAATCAAGCCTTAAAACCATGATCTGTAAATCCCAAATTCCAAATTCCAAATCTTAGTAGTGGATCTTATCTTCTTTTTCTTTCCAGTCAATGAAAACTTTCTTTGCTTCTCTGTTCATGATCTGCACCATTGGAATGACCCGGTCATCAACGGATTTTGAAACTTCATTATAAATAAAGTCATCATCAAAATTTATGTCAGCCGCGTCTTTTCTTGTATTTGCATAATAGATTTTTTCAATCCTTGCCCAGTGAATCGCAGATAAACACATTGGACACGGTTCACAGCTTGTATATATTTCACAACCGGCAAGAGAAAATGTGTTCAGTATTTTACAGGCAGAACGGATCGCTTCCATTTCAGCGTGCGCGGTAGGGTCGTTTGTCGAGGTCACTTTGTTAGACGCCCCTGAAATTATTTTTCCATCCTTTGCAATAACCGCCCCGAAAGGTCCTCCGCTTCCGTCATCAACATTTTGCTTTGAAAAACGAATTGCCTCAAGCATGCATTCCTTTGAAAATTCGGTCATAAAATATAAGTTAAAAGTTGAAAGTTGAAAGTTGAAAGTTATAAGTTAAAAGTATGATATTAAATACAAAATGTTAATTCTAATGTTTGATTGTATTTAGTAAATGTGGATGACTGCTTTAGAACATGAATAAATGTGAACTATTAAATTATAATACCAATGTGACATCCAATTATCAATTATCAATTATCAATTATCAACTCATTTCACATTTGCTATGGTAATTTAATTTTGAGTTTCATATTTTAAGTTAAAGAAATAAAAACCCTCGAAAAAAATCATTCGATTTGTAATTTAAATTCATCCGGCGTTGTTACTTAAATCAACCCAATGATCCAAAAATAAATCAATTATTCAATTATCCTGTAAATTCCAAAGTCATGGATAAATTTTTAAAACTTTCATTTTCATTCATATTAGTTTTTTTAATAACTCCGGTTTCAAATTCACAATTTGTTGACTTTGGGAGAAACAAGGTTCAATACACGGATTTCGAATGGAACATTCTGCAAACAGAGCATTTCCAGATTTACTATTATAAAGAAGCCCGTGAGCTCGCAGAAATAGGCGCATACTATGCCGAAGAAAGCTATACGAAACTGCAGCAGGATTTCAATCATTCTCTGATCGATACAGTCCCCATGATCTTTTATGCTTCACCTTTACACTTCAAGCAAACCAACACTACTGCGGGATTCATTCCGGACGGTGTCGGAGGATTTTTTGAATTCATTAAAGGAAGGGTTGTCATTCCTTTCGAAGGTTCCTTATCACAATTCCAGCACGTCATCAGACATGAGCTTACACACGTCTTCATGACAAGCAAAATAAATAATATTTTAACTACTCACAGAAAGACTCCCGGACAGGCGCCTCCGCTATGGTTTACGGAGGGTCTTGCTGAGTTATGGTCTACTGAATGGGACACACAGGCTGACATGGTCTTAAAAGACGCGGTTCTTACCGGCTATCTGCCGGGATTAAGCAACTGGGAAAGAATTTACGGAACATATCTGATGTATAAAATGGGACAGCGGGTTTGTGAATACATTGTAGAAAAATACGGTGAGGATAAAATTTTACAGCTGATTGAAAATTTCTGGAAAGATGAAAGCTTTTCAAATATAATGGCGATGACAATCGGCAAGGACTATACTTCATTTGATAAAGAATTTCTATACTATCTCGAAAAGCTCTACTATCCTCAACTGAAAGACCTTGATAATCCTTCTCAGGTCACCGATAATATTCATACAGAGTCGTTCGCACATAAGCCGACCTATTCCAATGCAAATGGTCAGAAAGAGATTTATTACATAGGAAATAAAACCGGATTTACCAGTATATATAAAATTGCATTAAATTCCCGTGAAGGACCGGAATTAATTATTGAAGGTGAATCCAGCGATGAATTCGAATCGTTTCATTTCTTCCGCACAGGTCTTGATGTTTCAAAATCAGGTCAGCTTATGTTTATAACCCAGCAGGGAGATCAGGATGCGCTTCACATATATGATACAAAGACAAACAAAAAAATAACCGACTATTCCTTTAAAGATATTGTAAGCATCGGATCCCCTTCATGGAGTTCTGATAATAATAAAATTGTTTTTCCCGGATCGGATTATGGAGGGAGAACCGACCTGTATATTCTTGATATTCCCAGTAATGATCTGAAAAGGTTAACCAACGATTACTATGATGACCGTGATCCTGATTTTTCACCGGACGGAAATTTTATTGTGTTCTCGTCTGACAGAACAACCTACGGAAATGAAAAGAGCTACAATCTTTTCTTATACAATCTCAAAACAGGAAGCATAGATTATTTAACAATCGGAAAGCAAATAGATTATGCACCTCATTTCTCCAATGACGGTGAAAAAATTGTTTTTACTTCAACTGTGAGCGGGGAGCAGAATATATGGATGATAAAACTCGGCTCAATGCTTACTTCAGAGCCTATAAAATCAGGGAGTAATTCCATTGCCAAAGATGCAAAAATAAATTATGATAATCTTGAAATGAGACAGGTCACAAATTTTATTACTGCCGCCTATGATCCGAAATGGTGCGGTAAGGATAAAATTGTTTTCTCAACTTTTGAAAAAGGATCCATTAACATAAGAATGTTAAGAAGCATACAGGAGAGATATGACAGCAGTAAGAATGTAGTAAAGATAGATCTCAGCAAGAAAGGAGAAAACTGGAGCGCAGATAAGATCAACAGCATCCCGAAGAAGAATTCGCTTGTTTATGAAAAAAAGTTTTCTCTCGATGTTGCCACTACCGCGCTGACTGTTGATCCCGTATTCGGAGCAAATACCGGAGGAATAATTTCACTGAGTGATCTGCTTGGCAATGAGAAATATTATTTTCTGATATTCAATAATTCAAACGGAGACGCTGAGTTCTGGAAAAGTTTTAATATTGCCATCTCAAAAATATCCACTGAGAAAAGAATGAATTATTCCTACGGAGTATATCATCTTTCCGGAAGAAGATATGATCTTCAGGATTATAACGCTTCATACTATGAAAGATTATACGGTGGTTATCTCAGCCTTGCATACCCTCTGTCATTTTTCAGGAGAATAGAACTGACAACATCGCTGGCGCAGTCTATACGCAGCTATGATTATTTTGACAACAGCCGTTCGCTTCTTCTTACAAATCTGATAAGCTACGTCAGGGACAATACACTCTGGGCATATACCGGTCCGTTGGACGGCGAGAGGCTGAATTTAACTTTAGGATATACAACCGATATTTCAAATTCAAACATTAATTATTATTCCATATTCTTTGATTACAGAAAATACCTTCGTGTAGGCACTCCTTCAGCGCTCGCGCTGAGAACACAATTATTCCTGAATGAAGGTAAAGAACCGAGAAGATTTTTCATGGGCGGAAGCTGGTCTTTGCGCGGATGGCCTATGAACTCAATAAGAGGAAGCAAGATGTGGCAGGCAAATGTGGAATTCAGATTTCCTCTGCTGAATATAGTTGCGCTTAGGTTTCCTTTGGGTATCGGTTTTGACTTCCCGGGCATAAGAGGCGCTGTATTTTTTGATGCAGGTAAAGCCTGGGACTATAATTATAATGAAAGAATCACTTACGGTGACTTTGGTGTAGGAGTCAGATTAAACGCTTTAGGTCTGGTGGTTTTAAGATATGATATTGGTAAAAGAATTGAGAATAATTTTACACATATTCAGGGAGATATATTTCAGCAGTTCTATTTCGGGTTTGATTTTTGAGAAATTATTTATGCTTTTAGTTTTACAACTGAGACACAAATTCACCGGATTAAATTTAGAATAAATATTACTCTGCCAACCCGGTGATATTTAATCAATAACCGGTCTGAGTTTATAAAATATTTATGCCGGAGAACTATTGCTCTTATTCAGTAAGTCCAGAACTTTACCCGCAATATGGTCTGCGAGGTCATTAAAGTCTTTCGGGTTATACTCGAAGCTCGGCATAGCCGGAACTAACTTTCCACCTGAATCCAGTATTCTCAGCATGTTTTCAAGATGAATTTTATTTACAGGCGTTTCTCTTGGAACGATTATAAGCGGTCTCGAATACGAGAAAGCATAATCTGCAGATTTTTCTATCAGATTCTTACACTCCCCGTTGGCAATTCCGGCCAGCACTCCCATTGAACACGGTGATACTATCATCCCCGAGCATACATATTTATTTGTAAATATTTCGGATTTCAGATCGAGATTATTGTGAAATGTAATTGTAGATTTCAGAAGTAAAATTTCCGGAAAGAGTGAAGTTATGTTTGACTGTTTGATCTCTATTCCGCATTCTTTATACATTGTATAAATGGCATATTCAGAAAGTATGAGATCGACATTAAAGTCATTAATAAGCAATGCACGCAGCATTCTTAAGCCGTAAACAGCGCCGCTTGTCCCTGTGACCGCCAGTATTACATTCTTTCCCTCACCGTTATAATCTTTAATTAATGGTGATATTTCTGTCTGAATTATTGCTGAAGCTTTTTCCTTTGACATATTATGATTTTAGTTTCGGTTTAAAAGCAGTGATACAATAATGAAAACTATTGCTGAAATTATTACAAATATAATGTTTTGAAACACAAAAATCTGAATCAAAAAAAGAATCAATCCGAGAACCAGTGAAAGAAAGATCTCAAGGAATTTGGAAGCAGAATTGAATTTCGTGCTTTCAAGCGTAAACGGATAAGTCTTATCAAATAATAAAGTCACCGAACTGATGAGATACATACCCGACGATATGAATAACATATTCCATAGTACAATTGCAGGTTCAGCTTTAAAGCTTAACAGGATCGTTATCAGGATAATAACCGGAAAAATGAATACCGCATAGATGAATTTATTTGCGCCTTTTATTATCTGTTCTTTTTTCTTTACCGGCAGCGAATCATATATCCATTGAGTTCCGAGAGAGCTGTCATCAAGTATTTTAGTATTTGAAACAAGCAGTCTTGTGCACATCATCAGAGTAAAAGTAATGGACGGGCTGATCACCGGAATGACGGTTTTAAAAAACGAATTGCCGGAAGAATTTTTATTAAAAAAAAGAAGATGCGGAAGATCAGAGATCATGCCGATTATAACAAACAGTACAGGCATAAACAATACAGGTACATATTTCACCCTGAGAAATCTCGAATTCTGCAGCTGGTTCTTCACAAGATTAAAAGAAGCTATTTCATAATTATCTGACAGAATATATTTACCGGTAAAATTTTTTATAAAAGCAAAACTGAACACAGACTTAGAACTTCCTCGTTTTGAATTAAGTAATTTTACTTTATCTCCAAGCTGGTAATAGTTTTTTGAGATCAGGAAATAAAGAAGAAAGAAAACTGAGAATGCCAGCAATACACTTATCATGAAATAAACAATACTGTAAACTGCATTTGAAAACAGAGTCTGCGGTAAATAATTGACCGGACCGTATTTTAGAATATTCTCACGGACAAACAGCTCTTTCGGAACTGATACAGCTTTTGATGATAATGTGGAAGAATAAAATATGAATATAAAAAATATTATCTGCAGAAAATTCAGCACAAGAGTAGCCCGCGTTTTAAAATACTTCAGTGCAAAAATATATATAAATATCAGAACACCAACTGAAAAATAGCAAAACAAAATATCCGAAACTACAAACGCAAAAGTTTTTATCAAATCCCTGCTTAATAAATTAAAGAAGATCACCTGGGGAACAGCCGATGAAAGGATAAAAAGCAACAAGAATATGACTGCAGAAAAAAATTTCGCCTTAAAAACAGATGAACCTTCAACAGGAAGAGTCTTAATTATTTCAACGCTTCGTGATGCAAGGAACAGATTATCAAAATCAGTCAAAACCAATAGAGCCAGCAGAAACAGATTTGATGTAAATGAAAGTATTATAAAGCTTTGCTCATTAAAAGAAATAAAATAATTATATGAGAGAATGGTATTGGTAAACAAGTAAGCGAGAATAATTCCGAAGAGTTTTTTCTTGGCAGAATTTTCTTTATCCCTGTAATCGAGTTTTTGAAAAAGTGAAAATAAAATTACTGTTTCCCTGTTCAAGGTGTCCTCTATTTGTTGTTAAGCTTTTTTTGTTTCAATTTTGCTTTGTATTCTTTCACTGCCTGCTGATGCTGTGCATAATTTTCGGTGAACTTATGTCCTCCTTCTCCGGTTGCAACAAAGAAAATATAATCATGAACAGCAGGATTTAAAGCTGCTCTGACAGCGGATATCCCGGGATTATTTATCGGACCCGGAGGAAGTCCCTTATTCAGATAAGTATTATAGGGGGATTTGATTTTAAGGTCTTCGAATAATAAACGCGGTTTTGGACCGCCGGGTAAAACATACTGAACAGTCGGATCGGCTTCGAGTCTCATTCCTTTTTTAAGCCGGTTAACATACACTCCGGCAATGACCGGTTTTTCTTCTTCTATCCGGGTCTCTCCTTCAATGATTGAAGCGAGTGTCAGAGTCTTCAAAAGAGTCGTTTGTTGTTCAGCAATATCGGATTGTATATCATTATCATCAAGAATCTTCTTTCTAAATTCATTAAACAAAAGTGAGACCAGGTTTTTTTCATTGATCGCCGGAGAAACTTCATAAGTATCAGGGTAAAGAAATCCTTCAAGATTTTTTATCTGACCGGAAAGTCCGAGGAGACTTATGAGGGAATCATTTGAAGCTTCTTTTAAAAATTTTTCTTTAGAGAGGGAAAGCTTTTTCTCCGCAAGGTTGGCGATTTGTCTTAAAGAATATCCGGGAGGAATTGTGATCCTGATCAGCTGCATTATGCTTTTGTCAGTGAGAATATCGATCAGATCCGAATTGCTCATCCCGTTTTTGAAAAGATAGCTGTTTGAAATTATCTGATTTTCCTTACCGGTAAGTTTTACTGAGAGTTTAAAAAGAAATGAATTTGAAATTATATCAGCAGACCGGAGTTCGGAAATAATATCATCCAAGTTCTGTCCTGCCCGGACACTGAACTTTTTCTCATCACTTCCTTCCCAGTAGTATTTGGAATAAAAAACCTGGTAAACTATAAAGCATATGAGTAAGAAATTTATAATTAAAAGTGCTTTATAAAATTTCTTTATATTGGCTAAGGCTGACAAGACATGGTTTTCAGTTGTGAAAAAATATGACCGGTACTGACATTGGAAACAATATTAAATTTAAAAACTTAATTAGCAGGAGGAGCCTGGTTTGATTTCATCAGATCCTGCACTTCCTTTAAGTATTTTTTATATTCGACATTATCCGGTTCAATCTCAATTGCCCTTTGAAGGTGAGTTATCGCTTCATTATACCTCTTGAGGTTTTTGTAAAATATTCCTAATCTCACCTGAGCATCCCGGAAATCAGGAAACAATGTAATTGCTTTGAGCATATTTTTTTCATAATTGACATCATTCTTATCGAGAAAATCTGCGAAGGCTAAATAGTAATAGGCAAGTGAACTGTTTGGTTCGATTTCCAGTACACGGTTCATCACATATTTTAACTGCGGAGATGCCTTTTGTCTGAGTAAAGACTGTGCATTCATAAGCAGTGAATTTGCTTCTCTGGATAATATATGTGTATCCGGATTAAATTTATAAACTTCCATTACTTCCGGAGGAAGAGTATTTACTGTCGTAAAAACCGGTGTTTGATTTGAAACCCGGTACCATTCCCTGAGGAAAGCGAGATATGTAACTTTATTATCTTTTAAATACTTTGTCATGAACTTAACATAATCAGCATCATTGATTTTATTAATGAGTTCAGGTGTGACAAGACCGGCAACATCCACAATTTTTCTTCCGCTGTAATATCCTATGGCTCCCACATCATGAGTAGCAATGACATCTTTTTCAGTTGTATTTTTTTTCAGCCAGAGTGCAGCTGAGACCTGTCTTTGATAAATGTATTTGCATTCAGTTGCATACAAAGCTTTTGATTCGTCATAATCCTTCATTCCCATAAAGAATATAATACCTGTCCATATATAGAAAATGATTCTTGCAAACAACGGATTACCGGAAAATTTATTTAACAGTTTTGCAAAATCCCTGAATCCGGTCACTGACAATAAAATAAAGAAAGGAATTATAGGCATCATGTATCTTCCGAATCTGTGAGCATACGGAAGCTTAAGCCAGTAAATGAATACCAGTGCAAGAATAAAAACGATGTATATTGTATTTGGATTATACTTTTTAGTATAAATGTCGTGTATAAGTCTTATAACAGACATCAGAAACCCAATCATTAGTACATAGTAAGCTCCTGTTTTAAAGTACTCCCATACTTCAAGTTTCAAAAAATCAAGCCTGCTTCTGAATTCCGGTGAGTAATATGTCAGCTTAGCATTGTAAGTATTCGGTAACAGAGAGCCTGATAAAGCAAAATTCATCAGAAAATACAGTCCCAGTATACCCGCAAATATTATGATTATCTTTTTAAGATCGCTGCCTGAAAACAGGATCGGATTCAGTTGTCCTCTTGAATAAATTAAGAGTAAAATGTAATCGACTATCACGGCAGCTATGAACGCTACTCCGTCAGGTCTTGTCCACATAATCAGCCCCAGCATTACAGCAAACGGGACCGCACTTCTTTTCTTATAAAAATATGCGCAAAGAATAAGTATTAAGATGTACATTGTTGTTTCCATCCCCGAGCCTGCTATGAAATTCATCCATTTGTCCATAATGAAAATTCCCGAACAAATCAGTGCGAATATGATCTGATTATCAAACTCAAGATTACAAAGCTTATAAAATGCAAAAGATGCAGCCGCAAAAAATATCATTCCTAAAATATAACTTATCTCCATTTCGTTTCCCGATATAAAAAAAAACAATGAGAGTATAAAAGTATAAAGGGGAGAAGTCGAACCGGCTGTCACCATTTCAGATTTAAAATAAGAAAAACTGAAATACTGAGCTAAGTTTTTTGCAAAAGTAAGATGTATCCACGGATCATCAAGAGGGAAACTAAAGACTCCGTTTTCGATTTTGGCTGATCTGATAAACAGATATGACAGAACAACTGGTAATAATATTACAAGTGCATAAATTAATATTCTGAAGGGTTTTTTCGGTTTGAAATGATTTTCAAAATTGTAATTGGTATAATCATCCCTGCTCGTTCTCTTTTTCTTATCTGAAACTTTTAATTTTTTCATATTTTATAAAATAAATATTTACTGATGAAAATTCAATTTTAATTTGATTATTATTTTAATTCCCTGACTTTTTCCCGGTACATTATCCGGCAACACGATGATCATATCCCTTCTTAATAACAATTACTGAATACTTACGTTAAAAACACTGAATTATCTGATTTTTTATTTTTAAGGAAATTAAACTTTATAACTTGATACTTTTTATTATATGTAATAGTTTTGAC
Source organism: Ignavibacteria bacterium (assembly GCA_016710985.1). Classification (GTDB taxonomy): domain Bacteria; phylum Bacteroidota; class Ignavibacteria; order Tepidaquicellales; family Tepidaquicellaceae; genus JAGPCH01. Next base: position 108,532 of record JADJTX010000007.1, on the reverse strand, counting down.
GGCATCAAATAACACACCTTAATACTTCTAAGGAAATTATTTAAATCTTATTGAATTCATCACATTTATTAATTAACAATCTTATAAATTAAACAAACAAAAGAGTTACCCTCGGTTTATATCCCATCACGAAAGGATCAAAAAATGGATACAAAGAACAACACTACCAAAGCTGCTTCTTTTTCAGATTCAAAAAATGTTACAGATTTGAAATCTCGAAAAGTTTCAGAGTTGATTGAACTGGCGAAAGATCTGAATGTTTCAGGATACAGCGATCTTAAAAAGCAGGAACTAATATTCAAAATAATAGAAGCTCAGACAAAAAAGGACGGATTTGCTTTTGCTGTCGGAGTACTTGAAGTTTTACCGGATGGATACGGATTCCTTCGTTCAGTGGACTACAATTATCTTCCGTCACCTGATGACATATATGTTTCACCATCACAGATTAAAAAAGTTTTTACTAAGGACCGGGGATACTGTAAGCGGACAGGTAAGACCGCCCAAAGAAGGAGAGAGATTTTTTGCTTTACTGAAAGTAGAAGCAGTAAATTTTGAAAACCCAGACACGATACGCGACAGAATATTATTCGATAATCTTACACCTCTTTATGCACAGGAAAAAATAAATCTTGAAACTGCTCCGGGTGAATATTCAATGAGAATAATGGATATGTTTACTCCGGTCGGTAAAGGTCAGAGAGGTTTGATAGTTTCACCTCCCAAAAGCGGAAAGACAATATTACTACAGACACTTGCCAATAGTATCACAAGAAATCACCCAGAAGTTCACTTGATAGTTCTTCTTATAGACGAACGGCCGGAAGAAGTTACTGATATGGAAAGGAATGTTAATGCAGAGGTTATCAGCTCTACCTTTGATGAACCGCCGGAAAGACACGTACAGGTTTCCGAGATAGTTTTGCAGAAAGCAAAGCGTCTTATTGAAGCAAAAAAAGATGTGGTAATACTGCTTGACAGCATAACCCGTCTTGCAAGAGCTCATAATACGGTTATTCCGCATAGCGGAAAGATTTTATCCGGAGGTGTTGATGCAAATGCATTACATAAGCCGAAGAGATTTTTCGGAGCTGCAAGAAACATAGATGAGGGAGGAAGTCTAACGATTATTGCGACTGCTTTAATTGAAACAGGAAGCAGAATGGATGAAGTCATATTCGAAGAATTTAAAGGGACAGGAAATATGGAAATTGTTCTCGACAGAAGAATCTCCGACAGAAGAGTATTCCCCGCTATTGATCTGAATAAATCAGGAACAAGAAAAGAAGAACTGCTTCTGACAAATGAAACTCTGAACCGGGTCTGGCTTTTGAGAAAGCTTCTTTCAGACTATAATCCTGTAGAAGCAATGGAATTTTTGCTGGGCAAGCTGAAAGGAACAAAATCGAACAAGGAGTTTTTAGCATCTATGAATTCTTAAGGTCTTGTTGATCATACTATTGCCCCTATGAAAAAAGTCATTCTAATCAACTCTATTTCTGAAGATGTAAGAATTGCAATTACTGAAGACGGTAAGCTTGCCGAATTTTTTCTTGATACACCCGATAAAGAGCGAAATGTCGGCGATATTTATCTTGGAAAAATAGGCAAGGTAATTCCGGGAATAAGAGCCGCTTTTATTGACCTCGGGTTTCAACAGGATGCCTTTCTCCATTTCTCGGATATCGGAAGTTCTCTTGATGAATATTCAGCGATAATCGGTGATGATTCGGACATAGAAGAGGACGACGATGATGAAGAGGAAACCGTTCCAAGCTATTCCAAAAATGACAATAACAGAAATCCCAATCTGGAAAGAGGTCAGGACATAATAGTCCAGATCACTAAAGAACCTGTAGGAAATAAAGGATTCCGGGTTACATCCAAGGTTTCAATCCCCGGAAGATATCTTGTTTTAATTCCCTTTGAGAAAAAAATCGGACTCTCTAAAAAAATCTTTAATCCAAAAGAGAAAAGACGTTTAAGAAGCATTGTAAAGACAAATCTGCCAAAGGGATTCGGGATCATCATTAGAACCGTTGCAGCAGGACAGGATGAAAGTTTAATTACGGATGACCTGAATACTCTGATAAAAACCTGGAATGAAATTCAGGCAAAGCTTAAAACTTCAAAGTCCCCGCTTATACTACATAAAGATGTATCAACTACTTCATCAGTAGTAAGAGATCTGTTTAAGGAAGATATTTCAAAAGTAATTATTGACTCGAAAAAGATATTCAGGGATATAAAACTTTATGTTGATGAGACCTCACCGGAATTTTCAGATAAGATTGAAATGTATAATTCGGATCAGCCTTTATTTGATGTATATAATATTGAAAAGCAGATCGAAGAATCACTTCAGCGAAAAGTCTGGCTGAAAAACGGCGGATACATAATCATTGAGGCAACCGAAGCAATGACAGTCGTCGATGTGAATAGCGGGAAATATGCAAGACACCGCGATCAGGAAGTTAACTCACTCAATACAAATCTTGAATCCGCAAAAGAAATAGTTCGTCAGATAAGGCTGCGGGACATCGGCGGGATAATCGTCATAGATTTCATTGACCTGTATGATGAAAAAAACAGGAGACGGCTTTACGAAGAAGTTAAAAAGGAATTCAGGAATGACAGGGCGAAAGCAACCATACTTCCGGTGAGTGAATTCGGAATCGTTGAAATTACACGTCAGAGAGTAAGACAGAATATCATTCACACCATTTCAGATATCTGTCCGATGTGCAGAGGCACAGGACACGTTCAATCGAAATCAACATTCATGAACCGTATGGAAAGATGGATCAGAAGATATAAAGGAGGTAATAACGGCATGAGCATTACTCTCAAAGTAAATCCCTATATTAAAAATTATCTCACAGAAGGATTCATCAGCAAGTTAACTCAAATGAGGTTCAAGAATTTTCTCTTAATAAAACTTGATGAGGATGAGTCATTAGCATTGGATGAATTCACAGTCTTTTCAAAAAAACTGAATAAGAACATTACTGAAGAGTTTGATTAATCCTGAGACTCATCAGAATCTGATGAATTCTTAAAATCCGGATCAGAAATTTCTTTCAGATATTCCCACGAATAAATTCCCGTATTATGTTTGTCTTTCCAGATTATCTGCACTGCATAATTTCCTACAGGCTCGATCTTTTCAATCTCATAAAACCCGGCCGCTTTGAACGGTGATTTGATAGGTATGTATGAACTGAAAATTACAGTCTCGCCTTTACAATGAACACACGGACAATTATCCCGAAGATCTGTTAAAGAAGTTTCAGTCACTTCATCTTCATTCCAGGTTATTTGAAGAGTATTATTATCTGTCCTTTTTATTTTCTTTGGCTGGTTCAAACAGTATTAAGTTTTAAGTATTAAGTATTAAGTATTGAGTATTGAGTATTGAGTATTGAGTATTCATTGTTAATTGCTCATTGTTCATTATTCATTGTTAATTGCTCATTGTTCATTGCTCATTGTTCATTGTTCATTACAACATTGTCTTCCGCAATTATATCATTTTTTGTAATAACATTTCTTTTATTTTCTTTTACTTTATGGAAAATCAGAGCGGCATTGCCAAAGAGCATTATACCGGCAATTAAAAAAATATACTTCAGCTGAATTTCATATAGCAATAAAGTACAAAGCAGCGGACCGACAAGATTTCCGAAAAGAGTAAAGCTCGATGCAATTCCCATGACCCCTCCCTTTCTGTCATCAGAAATGTTTTTATTAATATAAGCATAAATAACCGGAATTATTCCCCCTATGCATAAACCCAAAAAAGCTCTTACCGGAAAAAGCCAATAGGGATTGGTAATGAATGTATGGAGACAGTAAGCAAACGCAGCTCCGCATATTGCGACGATTATGCTTTTCTTAAAACTTTTAGTGTCATTTCTTCTTCCCCACCAGGGAGAAGATATTACACTGAATATTCCGAGTGTGCCGAATATTGCTCCGGTCAAAGTAGAGATGTATTCAGTTCCTTTTGTAATGGATTCGACGAACAATGCGAATACAGGCTGAGCGATGGTTATGGAGATCTGAATGAATGTTATTGACATCATCGCAATGAGTATTTGTGAATTTGCAAATACATATTTTAAATTTTCGAAAACAGAATACACTCTTTTAAAGGATATCGTAGACGGTTCATTTACATTTAACAAAACTAAAATCCCGCTTATGAAACACATTGCAGAAGCAACAAAGAATACTGTTCGGTATGAAGTCATATCCGCAATGAAACCTCCGATGAAGGGTCCAATGACAGTACCGGAGGAAATCGAAGTCTGCAATACTCCTATTGCATAGCCTGATTTCTCTTTCGGTGTACCTGAAGATACCAACGCGAGTGACGAAGCAATAAAACCGCTAATTGCACCCTGCACCATTCTGAAAATAAATAATTGTTCGACATTAGCAGAGAATCCGATCAGTAATTGTGAAACTGTAAGTCCGAATATCGCCCGAAGGACCATTGTCTTTTTACCGAACTTATCTCCGAGCATTCCCCAGACCGGAGTAAGCAAAAATGAAAGAATGAACGGACCGCTGAAAACAATTCCGCTCCAGTGCTCGAGTTCATCGTGATTTGTAATGCCGAGTTCCCGGATAAAAAAAGGAAGAAAGGGAATAACCATGCTCATCCCTACCATTGCAACAAACTGCGCTACCCAAATGCTGTATAGATTTTTTCTCCAGACTTCCAAAAAATTCCTGTTTAAATTGAAAATAAATATACGGGAAGGTTTATAAAATGTAAAAATATGAATGAAACAACTTTCACAAATTGTATTAATTAACTATGAAATAATTAAGATGTTTCAACTTTCCCAACCGGGGAGGCTGAGTAAAACAATTGATAAACCTCCGGGTCTCAACAGACTCTGAGTCAAAAATTTCTGCAAATAAAGAGTCTTTGAGTCTTCAAATCTTTGAGGTAATCTATGAATTCGTTTTCACAAAGTCTTTGGAGCTTGGGAAAGAGAAGATGGGATGAATAATCACTCTTAGTGTCCTCCTCAATGGTTAAAAACTCCTGCTTCAGATAATTTCTAATAGCTATTCTTATCAAGTTTTGTCTTCCCTCTGAATATCCAGTAAACTGCAATTGTATAACTCATCACAAGAGGAGCGCCGATGCACGCAATGATCAGCATTATTGAAAGGGTACCTTTCGATGATGCTGAGTTGTATATATTTAAACTGTTTTGCGGATTAGGATTTGAGTAAACAAGATCGGGAAAAAGTCCTATCGCTACCAATGAGATCAGTAATGCGATTGTCCCTGAAGATGAAAGAAATGCTTTGAACTCACGTTTGAAATGAATCTCTCTCGGAAGATTTAATACAAGCAGTAATGTAGCGATTGGAATAATTCCCAGCCAGATATTATTTTTAAAGACTTCCAGCAAATGCGGCTGGTAAATGAAAGTTGCAATAGTTGTGATGACATAAAGCGAAATAAAAACAAATATTAGTTTTTTGATTTGTCTGCTAATACGCTCTCTCATTTCACCTTGGGTTTTCATAATCAGAAATATTGCTCCGTGAAGTGTAAGCAAAGATACAGCAGTCAGTCCGACCAGTATGGAATATGGGTTAAGCAGATCAATGAATCCGCTGATAATATTTTTCTTTTCATCCAAAGGAACACCTCTCGCCAAATTTCCGAATGCTATTCCAAACAATAACGCAGCGCCAAGACTTCCCGCGCTAAAAAAAATATCCCAGCCTTTTCTCCATTTTGGACTTTCTCTTTTGCTTCTGAATTCAATCGCCACACCTCTGAATATCAGCATCATTAATAAAAGTATGAAAGCATTATAAAATCCCGAAAAGACTGTTGCATAAACTTCAGGGAAAGCTGCGAACAAAGCTCCTCCTCCGACTACAAGCCATACTTCATTACCGTCCCAAAGAGGTCCGATGCTGTTTATGGATATTCTTCTTTCTTCGTCCGTCTTGTGAAACAAATGCAAAATGCCGACACCGAAATCAAAACCGTCAAGTATTGCATACCCGGTGAGTAGCGCTATTATAAGTATAAACCAGATAGTGTTCAGATCCATAAATTAATATTTATTTCTTCTTTTTGAATCTAAAATTTCTCTTATTCTCTGAGGAAGCTTTATCAGTGAACTCTTTGTATCAATTTCATCTAAAGGTTCAGGACCATGCTGTATTTTATTGTTAAGCACATATATGAAAACTATGAACAGCATAAGATATAAAATGAAAAACAATATATTGGAAAAGTATAACTGATCTGACGAAAGATTCGGTGAAACTCCATCTGCAGTTTTCATCAGACCCTGAACAATCCATGGCTGCCGTCCGACTTCCGCCGTTATCCATCCGGCTGTATTTGCGATCACAGGAAGGAAAACAGAAAATACAAACATCCATAAGACATATCTCGCACTATATAGCTTTCCCCTCCACCAGAGAAAGCAGCCAAGCAGTGACAGCAATATCAAAGTCACACCAGTAGATATCATTATATGATAGCTCTGGAAAGTTATCTGCAGAGGAGGTCTTTCATTTACAGGAATTGAATCGAGCCCGATGACCGGTAATGATGCATCGAAGTCTATCAGAAAACTTGTGAGCCCTGGGATTTTGATCCCTTTAGTTTCTCCGGCACTTTCATCAATGTATCCAATGATCGTCATATCGGCTGCACCTGTCTTCCAATGACCTTCCATTGCAGCAAATTTTGCCGGCTGATATTTGTGAACGATCTCCGCGCTCTTATCGCCTGAAACAAACATTTGCAATAAGGAAATTACTACAGCAATTATTAATGCAACTTTCATTGACGACTTCGCAAAGTCAGTATATTTGTTTTTTAAAATATACCATGCGCTTACACTCAATACAAAGAAAGCTCCGGCAAGCCAGCAGCCCATTATAACGTGAGTTAATCTGATCATTGATGAAGGATTGAACACCATCGCCCAGAAGTCAACTATTTCCGCACGCATTCCGTTCGGTCCCATTACAACTTCAAATCCTGCAGGCGTCTGCATCCATGCATTCGCAATGACTATCCAGACTGCACTGAAGTGAGCCCCGAGACAAACCATTATCGTGCTGAAGTAATGAAACCTCGGAGAAACTTTCCCGGAGCCGAAAACAAGTATTGCAAGAAATCCGGATTCAAGAAAGAAAGCAAATATTCCTTCGGCAGCCAGTGCACTCCCAAAGACATCACCCACATAACGCGAGTAGTTAGCCCAGTTGGTCCCGAACTGAAACTCCATAGGAATACCCGTAGCAACTCCGATTGTAAACGTCAAAGCAAATACTTTTATCCAAAATCGTGTGATCTGAAGCCAAAGCAACTTCTTCGTTTTCATGTAGATACCTTCCGATATTACAAGGAATACTCCGAGGCCGATTGAAAATGGAGGATAAAAATAGTGGAATATGTTTGTTAAAGCAAACTGGAGACGCGATAAGAAGATTACTGCTTCGTCCATTGAAGGTGGTTTATTTAAAATAATACTAATGTAAGAATTAAAATACATATTTAATTCTGTATTTGATGTCATGCTAATTGTTCTTCTACCCCGGTTCGTAATCTGTTTATCCTGTAAAAAATGACAAATAGTTAATACCTTGATGAAGTGAGGTAATTGTTTCTGAAATATTCATACCATACTTTTAATTTTAAAAATTTTAATCAGTATTTTCAAAATTACTAACAATTGAAGCAAAGATTTATTATAATGATTTTTTTGAATGAGCATCCATTTCATCTCAATTAATGTAAAAGCAAATCAAACACAAAACCTGTTTTCAAAAATTTTTATTATTGTAATTAAATTTAAAACAATATGTCGATCAAAATATTGACTTTGAATACGGCTATGATGATTGAGGTTCCTCCGTTTAAAGTAGAGCCGGGAAAACTAAAAAGAGCTGAGAAATTGTCAAAAGCATTATTGAAAGAGAAATACGATATAATCTTTTTACAGGAAGTTTTTCAGGAAGCTGCACGGGATATAATTTTTTCAAATTTAAAAAATGTCTTTCCCTATGTAATAAGAAAAGGCGGAAAAGATTTTATGTCGGAAGACAGCGGACTTGCAATTGCAAGCAAATTACCGTTTTTAAAAAAACATTACAGAGAATTCACGGATTATGTAGGAACAGATTCTTTTGCACGAAAGGGTTGTCTTTTTGCTGCCATTGATTTGAAAGCCGCCGGATACCCGGGTGTTCAATTGTACACCTTTAATACACATTTACAGGCAGATAAAGATAATGATGATATCAGAAGAAAGCAATTAAGGGAAATCCGTGAAATGATGATCAATATACATAATAAAATACCTGCATCCTTAGGAAACAGCAACGTTTCCTCAATTTTCCTTGGCGATCTGAATATTGAAGGAGATACTAATTCAAAAAAGAAAGTATTTTCTGAATATTACAAGTTAATTGAATTAATGAACTATCCGAGAGACTTATACACCGGTACAAAACCTCAGGGTGCCGGGTATACCTGGGACGGATTAAACAATTCATTTATTCCAAAAGATGACAAAGATCAGCAGCGGCTCGATTTTATATTTGCGCTTGATAAAGTCCCTGTGCTGAGCTCTGACTGGAAGAGCCAGATATTACGGAAAGTATCCTGTATCAGCTGCAAACCTAAGATATTTCTTGATAGCAAAAGTATCAATCTTTCCGATCATTACGGGATTGAAGCCGAACTGAAGTTTTAAAAAATACCACAGAGGAGCAGAGAACACAGAGTTACACAGAGATATTTTTATTTATTTATTATTACCTCCAGATAATCAGACAAATGTTTGACCGTTAGTTGATAGTGAAGCAGCAAACAGAAAACTATACGTATAATTTTTACGTTATATAGATGTGCAAACAAATTAATGCACGGAAAAAAAACAAAAATTAAATTATGTTAAAATATATCTTTACGATCGCATTAATCTGTTTTATTGCGATCGGCTGCAAGATGACAAACAGCAGTGAAGTCAAAGTAAACAAATCAAAAACTAATTCAGAACCGAAAGGAGATCTAAGTAAAATGGAAACAGCAACGCTGGCGGGAGGATGCTTCTGGTGCATAGAAACAATATTCGACGATTTAAAAGGTGTGGATCAGGTAGTATCAGGGTATTCAGGCGGAAAGACAAAAAATCCCACCTATGAACAGGTAAGTTCAGGCAGCACAGGATTTGCGGAAGCAGTGCAGATAACATTTGATCCGGCTGTGATCAGTTATGAAAAGCTTCTGGAAATATTCTTTCATATTCATAATCCAACAACACTGAATAAACAGGGAGCTGATATCGGAACGCAATACCGTTCAGCAATTTTTTACAACAGTGATGAGCAAAAGAAAACTGCAGAAGAAGTAATTAAAAAGATCGGGAGTTCGGGATTATGGAGTGACCCGATAGTGACGGAAGTTACGAAGTTCGATTCATTCTATCCTGCGGAAGATTATCATCAGGATTATTACAACAACAATAAAGAAAAGTCATACTGTTCTATTGTAATAGCACCAAAGGTGCAGAAGTTTTATAAGGATTATAAGGATTTCCTGAAAGAAGGAGTCGGGGAGTAGGTCTTGGAGTTAACTTTCAACAGTTAGTGTTAGTTGTTGTTGATGATAAGATGTGCAGTTCTTAATGAGCTGCACATTTTTTGTTTATTTCCCGGATATATCCCATACGGTAAAAAACCTACCCTAACCAACCAAAGTTAACAAGTTATCCCTTCATAATATAAAAAACCCTGTAAGTACTTTACCTACAGGGTTACTTGATTGCGGAATCGACGAGACTCGAACTCGCGACCTCCTGAGTGACAGTCAGGCGTTCTAACCAACTGAACTACGACTCCGGTTAATGAACTTGCAAACTAACCAATATAAAGAATTTTTACAATTCTATTTTTCATAAAAAATAAAGATATAATTCACATCCGCTCACAATCAAATGTTACAAAAATAATCTCTGTGCAGCTCTGTGTTCTCAGTGCCTTAGTGGTAAAATACAGGGGAGTGTTGCTTAATGGTTAGAAATATTTATCCCAAGAACCCATTATCCCATATTATATTTTTTATTTAAAAGCTATTTTCAATAAAACAAAATGAAAACTGCGTATATAACATTATATTTCATTAGCGGTTTGATATTTCTGACCGCCTTGCTGGGTAATTCATTAACAAAACCGCTCTTTGATTCTATTTCCGGAAAGACTCTGGAAATATCGGGTTTTAAGAAAAGCTACTTTCAAACGGCAGATGATAAAATAGATGAACTTGTTTACAGATCGAAACAGATAGAGCTTCAGATAGAAAAAATTAAGAATTTTTTCTCTTCGGATAAAATTGACGAAAGCCTCTATAAGAAAGAGAAAGGAGAAATGCTTGAAAAGGCATTTTATGATCCACTGGTCACGATGTTTAATTATATTTACCGGATTGGATTTGTCCTGTTCTCTTTTATATTTTTAAGCTTTGCATTGGTTTTTCATCTTTCGTTCAGGAGCTATGATCTGAGAAAAAGAGTGAGACATCTGGAAAGCATTGTGATTGGTTGATTTGTTGATTTGTTGATTGGTTAATTGGTTATTGGTTAATTAGCTATGTAAGTATTTTGAGTTATCTTAATAAGTCAACAAATTAACAAATTGACCAATTAACCAATCAACCAATTAACCAATCAACAAATTAACCAATCAACAAATTAACCAAATCAACAAATTGACAAAGATAATTAAAGACATAGATTTAGCAGTAAAAGAAATACATGAAGGTAATGTAATAGGACTGCCTACAGAAACTGTTTACGGGCTTGGAGCAAATGCTCTTAATGAAAATGCCGTAATTAAAATTTATGAAACCAAAGACCGTCCGAAGTTTAATCCGGTGATAGTTCATGTCCGTGATGTTGCAGATTTTGAAAAATATGCCATTGATATTCCCGATGAAGTTTATAAACTTGCTGATAAATTTTCTCCGGGACCCGTAACATTCGTATTAAAAAAGAATAATATTATTCAGGATATAGTAACAGCCGGCAATGACAGTGTGGGGCTGAGAATTCCTTCACACAACATTTTCCGGGAAGTGTTAAAAGAAACAGGCTTACCCATAGCAGCGCCTTCCGCCAACAAAGCCGGGAAAATTTCGCCGACATCTGCTGATGATGTTTTGAGCGAGCTCAGGGGAAAGATAAATTACATACTGGACGGCGGAAAGTGTGAGATAGGAATAGAATCTACGATCATAAGCTTTCTGAATGGTGACGTTAATATTTTAAGACATGGGTTTATTACAAAGGAAGACATCGAAAAAGTTACGGGTAAAGTGACTGATGATAAAACCGGGAAAATACTATCTCCGGGGTTATTGAAAGTTCATTATGCTCCTAAGACTCCGTTGTACCGCGTAAATAATTTTGATGAAGTAAAAGACATAAAAGATAAAAAGATCGGCTATCTTGATTTCAGCAAATATGCTGACTATAAAGAGATTGCAGTGCATTTATTTTCGGATTTAAGAGATCTTGACAGGCAGAAGCTGGATTTTATCGTTTATAAAAAAGTTGAGAATAAAGGAATCGGTATCGCAATTAATGACAGACTCGAAAGAGCAAGAACAATGAACAATGAACAATGAACAATGAACAATGAACAATGAACAATGAACAATGAACAATGAACAATGAGTAATGAGTAATGAGTAATGAGTAATAAGGGAGTAATGAGTAAGGGAGTAATGAGTAATTTCATTTAATATTAATTAAAATGTCGGAAAGAATAGTAATAGATTTTGGTGATGAAGAAAAGAATCCAAAAGCAAAGACTGCTTCTGAAGAAAACAGAATTGTTATAGATCTTGATAACGAGGACGAGGTTGAAAAAAAGAAAATAGATGTTGAAGAAATAGAAGCCGGCCATGAGGAGAAGATCCGAAATTCAAAGGTAAATTCCTTTTATAAAGGTGATTCACACTTAAGCAGTTATCACAATTCGGATTTGGATTTTCCGGAAGGCATTGATCAGGGATTCAGAAAAAATTTCAGCATTAATCTTAAAGATGAATTTTTTAATTCCATTCTCGAAAATAACAGACATATAATTTTATCATCCATTAAAGGTAATGTTTATCTGATTGACAGGTTTACCGGAAAGGTTGATGATAAAATATTTTTTGAAGATGAATCATTTGAAAAAACAGGTCTTGTTCATGAAAATGTTATTTATCTGAACTCGCTGCGTAAAATTTACCGTTTAAAGCTGAACGATGAAAACGGAATAATGTATGAGGAAATTTACAGTTCACCTGAGGGATATTACATATGGAGCAACTTAAACAGATATAAGGAATATATTGTATTCACAGAGTATTGCAGTTCACAAGGCAAAGCAAACATAAAGATCATTAACGCGGGAAATATTAACCCTGTCTTTAATCATGGATTCAAGATCACTGATTTTGTTTCTGATAAAATTTGCATTGCAGATGGGTGTGCATATCTGCTTTTTGATTCATCTGTTATGAGTTATGATCTGGAAAAAATGACTGCAAAAGAATTTACTCTTGATATTAAAAATATTAAAACTGATGAAAATTCCTTTATATTTTATTTGAACTATAGGATTTATATTACATCTCGAATGAACGAGCTTTTTTATGTTGATGTACCGCCGGTGAATTACAAATTCAAATTTACCGGGATAAAAAATGCTTACCTGAATTCTATTGGCGGATTTGCTGACAATATTTTTGCAGGTACACTTGACGGATGGAAATTTTTTAAATCAAGCGGCCTTCAGGTTTACAGTTTCGAGGATGAGTTTGAAAACAAGATCGAATGCATCAGTAAAAATGTTTTGGTCATATCTAAAAATAATAAAATAGTATTTTGCAATCTCAACAGATTCCAGGAAGCCGAAGGATATGTAATTGCCTCCGGTGAGACCAATGAGTCCGTTGAAATAATATCAGCTGTCATTTCGCATAACGGGATATTTGTGCTGTCTAAAAACGGTAACCTCGTTGCTTTTACAAATGATAAGCTGAATATACACCTTTGAAATTGGAATTGGGAATTTCGAATTTGGGATTTGATTCTGATTTTGGATTTTTGGTTTTAGATTTTTGATTTATATTAATATTATTTATCAAAATTCAGTTTAGAATTTAAATCTAATGAATTGATATCTATAACAAAACTTTTTTAGTCATTATTAAATTGATAAAAACAAATTCCAAACTGAATTAAACTTCAAATCCGAAATCCCAAATTCCAAATTTGAAAAATTCCAAATCCGAAATCCCAAATCCCAAATTTTGTATGATGAAAAAAGTTTTTTTAATAATTCTGATTTTTATAACTGTAAAATGTTTTTCACAAACTGAAAATCAGTTCATTTTTCTATTTGACAATTCCGGCAGCATGTCGCCGTATTATCTGCAGCCGCAAAGCACTTTCAAGTTGTTTTCGAAAGCATTGATTAAGAATTCCGTTAAGCCCAATGATAACGCTAAGGTAATGCTTTTCACAAAGTCTGATGCTGCGCGGGGAATTACATCGCCGAAAATAATTTTTGAAGGTGATGCTGATAAATTGAATCCGGACGAACTCATTGGCAAATTTTCCCTGATGACAGGTAAGGATGATAAAACCGGAACTACTGATCTGATAGAAGCGCTCGATAAAGGCATATCAGGCATAGAAGGTAATACAGGAATAATCTGGCTCGTAACCGATAACATTAATGACAACTCGGGAAGCGGTGATTCATCGTATCAGAACACTCTTGAATTTTATCAGAAACTCAGAAATGACAGCAGGATACAGAAGATACTGCTTTACCCTATTCCTGAAAGAATTACTGAAGGAAGCGATACAGCAAAAGGATATGTTGCCTATGCAATAGTTTATTCAAAAAATGTTCTTACACAGCAGGAGCTGATGTCTTATGATGAGATATTAAGAAGCGTAGGAATAAAGCAAAAAGCAATTACTTTGAAGCCGCTCGACATTGGAACCATTGTTCTGAAACCGGGAGTCACTCAAAGCAAAGTTACAGAAGGAAAATTATTTTTCGACGGAACAGCTCTCAGAGGATTTGGCTTTGAAGAGGGTCAGAAGGTCCGTGAGACTTTCAACGATCTGACACTTAAATCAAACCTGTATCCCTACATAATTAAAAGCGCGAAGCTGAATGTAGGTCTTGAGAATTTTACTTCATCGGACTATTCGGTAAAGTCACTCGGAACGCAGACTATCTCTCCTTCAACAGTAAGCAATGTTTCTCCCGAAGGTGAAGTCACAGGATTCTCTGTGATATTTAATTTACCCGAGATCACTCCGACATTTTCATTCAATACAATTTTTAAAGAGGATTTCACAATAGGCGGTGATCTGGTGCTTGATGTTTCGCAGGTTGATATTTTACTCGATCAGAATTATGTAAATACTTTTCAGGAGCTTTTTGCCCTGAGGTCAGTTCCGGAGATCTTTCAGCCGGTTTTAAAAGATAAAAAAATAGTAACGAAAATTCCTCTTGAGATAAGAATGAAGTACGGACCGTGGAGATTATTTGTACTGATCGGGCTGATAGCTTTGCTGCTGGCAGTAATAATTTTCTTTATTTATTTATTGCTTAAGAAAAAATGCTTCGAGCTGTTCATAGATAACGTATCTCAGCAGGAAATCTGCCTTGGCGGCTTCGGGACGTATTCAGTATCAAATAATTATTCCGGAGAACTCGGGAAAATCAAGAAATCTTTATCGGGAAATTTGAATTTCATATATTCTAAAAACACAACCACTCCGGGATCAACAGTAAAACTCATTGATGACGTACCAATAGAAATAAATTACGAAGAAGACAACTTCAAATCCAATTCTGTAAGTCTGATGATCAGGAAAACGGATAAAAGCGCTAAGACGAACGTGAGTGCTACTGATGAATCCGGAATATATTGATTGGTATTACGTATTGAGTATTGAGTAATTTTTAGATTAATAAAAATTTTGACAGATAAAAATACATACAAACTCTTTGATGATTATTCAATCGAGATCACAACTGATGCCGCGCAGTTTCAGAAGTTTTTTGATAAATACAAAAAGACAGTATTTTCAGGAACAGGAGCTTTAGATTTAAATGAAGTCATGACAGAAAAAGAAAAGGGATGCATTAAAAGACTGTCGGAAAATTTAGAAAAGATTTACAGATTAAGAATATATATTTTAAAAGGAAACAAAAAAATCGGATGGTTTTTCGGAAAACAAACCGATAGTGAAACGTTTTTCATGACTAACACAGGGATATTAAAAAAATACCGCAACCTTGGAATTTATAAAAAAATGCTGCCGGTAATAATTGAGATTATTAAAAAGAAGGGATTTCAAAAAATCTCAAGCAGCCACAATGTTAATAACAATCACATTATAGTGGCAAAGCTAAAGGCCGGGTTTGTAATTTCGGGATTTGAAATACGGGATATATTCGGAATGATTGTTCAGTTGACATATTTTTTTAATAAGGTAAGAGGTAAAGTAATTCAATACCGTACCGGCGCTATTAAACCTGATAAACGACTGAAACAATTATTGAAACACAATTAAAACAAATAGAATATTTTTTGATTACACATTTATAAATTCATTTTAACTTTTAAGTAGCCACAAAGACACGAAGTCACTAAGTATTAAGTTATAAAATAATTAATTTTGTGTCTTAGAGACTTAGTGGTTTATAAAAAGAATGTTAATCAAAAACTAATAATTCTAATACCGGTTTTCCTTTTCATCAATGCTGTATTCACAACAGCAAAATCCCAACTATAAAACTTTCAATGCGAACATCGGCTACAAAGATACTTTAGTAAATATTAATGACAGGTTTGTAATTCAGTTCTCTGATATTCTTACTCTTCAAAATCACATACTCACGCCATTGTCCGATTATACTTTTAATTTCCGGGACGGCATAATTAATCTCAGCAAGGATCTCTTTAAGAAATACGAGCTTGATACATTTCAGATATATGTATTAAAAATTGAATATGATATCTTCCCTTACGATCTCAAAGATGAATATTCCAACTTTGATATTCTGATCGAGCGTGATACAATTACCGGAGATACCGTTCAGATAGCGACACAAAGGAAGGATTTTATCGGGAGCATTTTTGAGGGGACAGAGCTTGAAAAATCCGGAAGCATCTTCAGAGGAGTAAACATTGGTTCCAACAGGGATCTGTCTCTCAACTCAGGTTTCCGGCTGCAGCTTAACGGCAAGCTTACTGATGATATTGAGATCAATGCGGCATTGACCGATGAAAATACTCCGATACAGCCGGAGGGTAATACCGAGAAGCTTCAGGAACTTGACATAAATCGGGAAATGTTTTTTTAAGCGGAGCGGTTCAGCGCGGATTATTCAGCACAAATCAATTTAACGGACAGGATGAAATACAGGGACCTTATTACTTAGTCGGCACAAATAATGAAGTAAATATTCTGGTTTTGTCAGGGACCGAAAAAGTTTATCTCAACGGCAACCCGATGATACGCGGAGAACAGGCGGATTATACAATTGATTACGGAATCGGAACGATAACTTTCACAAACAAAAGACTCATAACAAGCGACTCACGCATAATTGTTGATTTCGAATATACAGACAGAAGATACACAAGAGCAATTCTTACCGGTGCAAACACAGTGAATTTTTTTAAAAATAAATTCCGATTAACGGCATCTTATGTAAATCAAAATGATAATCAGGATAAGCCGGTTGATTTTACACTGACCGAGCAGGATAAGCAAATTCTGACTAACGCAGGTGATGACAGACTGAATGCAGTAAAATCCGGAGTCGTATTTGTCGGCACGGATACTTCAGGAATAGGATTAGGACTGTATGCTAAATCAGACACGGTTGTTAACAGCATCAATTATACTTATTACAAATATCTCCCTAATGATTCAAACTCCGTGTATCAGGTTGTATTTTCATTTACCGGTCAGGGGAAGGGAAATTACATACAACAGAGTCAGTTTCAGTATAATTTTGTCGGAGGGAATCAGGGAAATTTTGACACAGTCGTTTTCATTCCTGTCCCGAATGCACATCAGGTTGCGGACGTAAATCTGAATTTTGAATCATCTCCGAGAAAAGAATTTACTTTAAATGTTGAGTCTGCATTGTCAATTTTTGATGCAAATAAATTTTCATCACTGGGAGATAATAATAATAACGGCGTTGCGATCTACGGAAATCTCGGATTGAATAAATATAATTTTAAATTGTTCGGAATGCGGTTAAATGCAGTCGAGTTAAAGCTTAAGGAAAAATTAGTAAACAAAGTCTTTCTTCCACTTGAAAGATACAACCCAGTAGAGTTTTACAGAGAGTATGACATTCAGGATACCAACAAACTCACAGAGGATCAGCATGAAGCTACATTAAGAGTTGCCCCGTCTGACAGATTGGATATCAGGGGGACATTCGGACAACTATTGCGCGGGGATGTTTTTAATTCATTAAGAACAGTAGGGGAAGTAGCGCTTAAAAATGATTCACTGATGCTTCCGGATCTGCTCTACAGAATTGAATTAACCGAAAGCAATTATTCCGTAACACAAACATCAAGCAGCTGGTTAAAGCAGTCAGCATTAATAGGATTCAGAAAATTCATCGGAGGTATTTCCTTTGAGAATCCTAACCTGGAATTTTTGATTGATTATAAACAGGAGAACCGTAAAAATGTATTTGAAGGCTCGCCGGGTGACAGTCTTGAGTCCGGAAGTTTTTCTTTTAATGAAGTAAAACCCCGACTGATCCTTAATAACTTATACGATATGAATATCTATACTGAATTCGGATTTCGTGAAGACAATTTTCCCATAAACGGAGTTATGCTTGACCAGTCAAATTCTTACATTCAGACATATGGTTTAAGATATGCCGGAATTGACTGGCTGTCAACCTTGTTTGAACTCACGTTCAGAAAAAAGATTTATACTGAAGCGTTTATTTCCGAATCCAATGCCAACAATAATACGGTTCCTGTAAACTGGCAGACACGTCTTGATCCGTTACGGGGAGCTGTTCCGACTGACTTATATTATAATGTTACAAATGAAAGACAGTCTAAAATAGAAAGAGTATTTCAGGAAGTCAGGGTTGGTGAAGGAAATTATATTTATCTCGGCGATCTTTACGGCGGGGGGAAGAATAACGAGAACAATTTTCAGCTTACCATTTTCAATGACGGAAATTATATACGGATCAATCTGCCTACGAGTGAATTATTTCCTGTTACAAATCTGAATTCCTCAGCAAGGCTCAACATAAGACCTTCCAGGTATTTTACTGTTACCGGCAGTGACGTATTTTCGGAGATCTTCAGAAATACAACACTGGAATCATATTTCAGGGTGGAAGAGAAAAGCTCCGATCCGAATACTGAGAATATTTATTTCCTTCACTTCAGTACATTTCAGAATGATTCGAATACACTTCTCGGAACGCAGCTCTTTCAGCAGGATATTAATTTTTTTGAATTTAATCCGGCGTATTCTTTAAAGTTCAGATACATTCAGCAGAAAACATTCAACCAGTTTGTAAGCGGCAACGAAAGATTGTTTCTGATTCAGAGGTTTGTAAATCTGAAGATCGGTCTTACAAAAGATGTATCCACACTTTTTGAATATCAGAGTATTACAGACAGAAATGACGCTCCGGAGACTTCAGTAAGAAACAGGGATATTAATTCCGAAGGACTGCTTACAGACCTTTCATACAGGCCGGTTCAGGAAATCGAAAGTGATTTTCAGCTGAATTTTTTCCGTGCAACTGACTCTTACCCGTTAATTCCCATACAGGCAGATATCAATCAGCAGATCCTGAGTTTCATTTACTCTTTTACTTTTACAGGCAGATTAAGGGCTGAACTGGAAAGGAATGAAGTCAGGTTAAATACATCAAGTACATCCTTTGCCTATGAGCTTACTAACGGAAGGCAGGCCGGGATAAACATCATATGGCGAGCATTTTTTGATTACAGCATCAGCAAGAATTTACAGGCAACGCTGAATTATGACGGAAGGTCAGAAGGCGGAAGAGATATTATTCATACAGGAAGGGCAGAGATCAAAGCGTTTTTTTGATTGTTTATTGTATCCATACCTGCTTTCCCGTTCAAACTTTTTCAAATTTCATAATTCATGTTTTAAATTTTTTAAATCATCGGCATTATCAATGTCACACAATTTTTCAAGAAGGTAAAAGCTCATTTTCTCTTTTTTTAATCTGTCAATTGTATTTTTTAGAACATTCTCATTGCTCCATTGCATATTTTCAAACAGAAACTTTACCGGTGTTTTCATTCCGATAAGATAATAGCCCCCGTCATTAGCCGGTCCGATCACAATGTCATTTTGAGATAATCTTTCGAATGCTTCTGTAATAATTTGAAAATCAAGCCCGGGTATATCAACTCCTGTCAGGATTACTTTGCCCGGTACTTCCTTTAAAACAAATTCAATAGCATTATACATTTTCTCACCGAGGTCTGATCCTTTTTGGATTACCTGTTTGTATCCGGAATCGAATAAATTATCATCTAAATTATCCGAAAGAAAAGATATTTTTTAAAATTAAGAATTTTTGTTTTATCATAAATGTTTTCCAGAAATTTATTGTAAATTTCAAAAGTTTTTTCTGCCCCGAGCTTTTCAGCAAGCCGTGTTTTTACTTTTCCCATTACAGGGTTTCTGGCAAATATTATAAGAGAATTCTTCATAAGATATTATTAAAACCGTCATACCGCATTTCCAAGCGATCTAACGGTTCAAAGAGTTTTTGAGACTTTTGGATTCAACATAAATTTCTTTATATCTAAAAATATTAATACAGCAATAATTAAATATTCAATTATTATTACCGGCATGAAATCTTCCCATATCTTGTTTTTTAAAAAAAAGTAAACTGTAATATTAGTCAGACCGATAATCCAGCTCCAGTAAAGGGCTGAGTAACTGAAGCATACCGGAAGAAATAAAACCAGCAGGGTTATATACCATTGATGAACCGTATGTGAAAGAAACATATAGAAGAATGAAATTAAATATAATTTTTGAAGCAGTGTAAAACTCGATCTCAGAATTAAAAGATAAGCTATCAGGAAGAATGTTATCAGAACGTATCTGGCGAAATGATGATCAATAATATCAATAACATTAATCAGGGAATTCAAAATTATATAAATCAAATTATTGAAATACCAGTTCTGCATGTAATTCTCCATAGTCAGATAAAGATTCACGATACTGCCGCCGTATAATTTTAAGATCAATAATGGCAGAACAAAATAGAACATCTGAAGGAAAATATTTTTAAAACTCATTCCTGATTTCTTTAAGTAAAGCAGATACACGGGCAAAAAAATCAGAGAATAAGTTTTGCTTAAGACGGAAAAAAGACAGGAATAACAATGCAGCTCCCGTTTTTTTTGACAATGCAAAACAGATAAACCCTGACAGAAAAAATAATATTATTATGTCAACGTGCGCATTGATGAAAAACTCAAATAGGATCAGAGGTGACAGCACATAGAGAAAAATATAATTGGAATTGGTTTTTAGAAATTTTAAAGACTGAAATAAGAAGTATAAAATACCGGTTTCAAAAAGAAGGTAAAATAATTTAAGTCCGTATGCATTAGCTCCGGATAAAACATAACTCAGATAAAATATTATTTGTGAAACCGGAGGATAAATTGTTTTAATATCAGTATAAGTTACATTAGGATAAATTTCATTATCGTGAAGTTTTGAAAGATCGAGCGGCGAATATTCATACGGATTCATTCCCTCTGCCTGAACCATTCCGTCCCAAAGATATCTGTAATAATCATCACTCGTGATTGGATTTACAAAGATTAAGATAACTCTCAGGACAAGAGAAATGAAAATGATTTCTTTAAGAGAAAATTCAGGCTTGGCTTTATTTCTCAGAAAAAATATAATACAGAGTGTAAAACATAAATAAAAATTTATAATGTATAAAATTACTTTTTCATAATCGGCAAGATTGGAAAAGTAAAATGAAAGGAGAATTAATAAATAGAAAAATATTATTAAAGCATTAGATTTATCTTTGAAAAGAGTCAATTAGAAAATTTACAAATTCTTTTTAAAAATGGAAACAAAAATCACCCAAAGTATCTTCACTCCGGCTTTCACAGAACCGCTTACTGTCCCAGTAACCTTCGACTCACCGATTCTTTTCCTGTAGCTTACCGGAATTTCCAGGCATTTCATTTTCAGTTTAGCAGCTTTGATCTGCATCTCTACTGTCCAGCCGTAGTTCTTATCATTCATATTCATTTTTTTCAGTGAAGATATTTTTACAGCTCTAAACGGACCTAAGTCAGTAAATGAATAATTCCAGATAAGTTTTATTAATTTAGTTGAAAGCCAGTTGCCGAATAATGCCTGAGGAAGCAATGCACCTTCATGTGTCATTCCTTTTTTCATTCCAAGAATTCTTGAGCCAATCACCATATCATAATCTTCTTCTGTAATTGGTTCAACGATCTCATTCATCTCTTCCGGAAAATCCGAATAATCTCCGTCGAGAAATACTATGATAACATTATCATTCTTGTCATTAGGATATTTTTTGAAAAGATAATCCATTCCCTTAAGGCAGGCATTACCATATCCCTTTTTGTTTTCTGAAAGTACAGTTGATCCGGATTGAGCCGCTTTATCTATAGTATTATCAGAAGAACCGTTATCTACAACAATGATCTCTTTTACTAAATTTTTCGGAATGGCATCAAGCACTTTACCTATTGATTTTTCTTCATTGATAGCGGGAATGATTACAAATATCTGCAAACAGTCTATTTTAAATTTATGGTGAAATCGGGCAGAAAGCTTTTTCCGTAAATGAGTTTAAAATCTTTGCTTGTGTTGTCCGGCATTTTGAAATTAACATTATCAATATCTTTCAGATACTCAAATTTATTCTGCAGTAAATTTTGTGAAGAATTACCGTAAGTGACAATCACCGCGTCCTTTCCTTTTAGATTTGCGAATGACTCAGCTGAATTAATATATCTGAATCTCAGATCACCGATAAGGTAAATCTCTTTTTTGTCATTAAAATAATATTCAAGCAGAGGACAGAGGTTAAAGTCATTGCTTGCGATAAAATCATATTCTGTACCGGAATTATTTATATTATCTTCAATTTGATTTACAGCGTTTTTCCAGTTCTTCATTTTAATTATTCTGTCTGACCAGCTGTAATCGTTGTTAATGTTATTTATGTGGTCAGGCCAATAATAAGCGAAAGTTTTATCAATAAGCTCCGCTGCTTTGTTACTTGACAGACTCTCTATCTTTTCAGCGGGAAGATTCATGACGATAAGCAAAAGAAAATTAAAGCCTACAACCAATGTTGTTAAAATCTTTAAGAAAGATTTCAGCTCGATCGTTAATAAAAAGAATAGCAGAGGAATGTAGCTTATGAAAAACCAGTTGCCCTTTATTTTACCTGTAAGAGAAAAAAGTATTGATATAACGATCAGTATCAGAGAAAGATATTTTAGTAATAACAGTTCCGGCAATACTAATTTCTTTTGGAACATTGTTACGGCTAAAGCAATAATTAATATGAATCCAAAAGGCATCAAAATGGAGATCTGAGAAAGTAAAAAGGCTATTGATGCCTGCAGCAATCCGGAATCAATTTTATCTGCATCAGTGAGCAAGTAATATTTGAACCATACCGGTTCATTTAAAATATTCCATACAAGTAATGGTAGAGATATAATAAACGCGGTCAGGAAAAGATATAAAGAATTTTTGGGGAATTTTTTGAATATCATTAGAAGACTGAGAGCAACTGCTATTAAGAAAAGCGATGCAGTATATTTGCTTAGAACCATAAAGCCTGAGAAAAAACCGCTTAGAATCCAGTCCTGAATTTTATCGAATTTTAAGGCTCTGAGCAAATAGTAAATTGAGACAACTGAAAATGTCAATAAAAATGTATCTGGTGAAATGAAAAGTGAATAAATTGTAACAAAAGGGATTGAAAGAAATGTAATGATAGCGGTAAAAATCATTTCCATCCGGGTATTCAGTAATTGTCCTGTCTTAAAAATAAAAAAAACAATCATCAGATTTGAAATCAATGCGGGCAGCCGGACAATAATTTCGGCTGACGAGCTGAATAAAACGGTGAATAGCTTAATGAATGCAACCGTAGTAAGGGAATATGACGCGTCAATTGTCTGCGACCAATTCCAGTAGATGGCTTCATCTTCGAAGAGTCCGGTATTAAATGAAGCAATGAACTTAAGCAGTAATATTAATAAAATTACAAACCCGTATATGTATTCTTTACTTTTGGTGTAGTCATTTAAATTCCAGTGGTAATCAAGATATAAGATTTTATTGACGCTGTTTGAAATAATAAAATTTTTATCGCCTTCATTAATATACTTTAAGATATGATTCATAACGGAAGAATCTTTTTAACAAAATCCTTTCTGTACCATTTATAGATCATAGACAGAAAGACTTCATCTTCCATTTTGTATAAAAAATTTTTTTCCTTGTCATTTATGAAAATCCCTGCCTGACGGTCTAATTGCTCGTTAAGCTTCTCCATAGTATATGCTTCGGGAATGATCACGGGACAGCTTTCTGCCGCGCAGACAAGCGCATAGTGGATTCTCGGCTCATTGTACTTTGGGATAATTATCTTCTTTTCAATTTCATCAAGGCTGAATTTCCTTCCGGCTTTCATTTCAATGAAATTTATTTCGAAAGGATTCATTCCCGATATTCCCTCTATTTCCAATATTGACCCGATCGGATAATAATCCGTTACAAGCTTTATTGTGTATATATTATAAACATTGATCCAGAACGCAAGTCTTTCCCAATTATCATCTATTGCATACGGCTCAAAGTCTTTCAGATCAATAACGATCTTATCCAATGCGTTATCTTCCTTTACCTTTGAATAGTTCACTTTACCTTCAGTTACATATTTCTTAAAGAAGTTATCCATCTCAGTAAAATCGTAATGAACGTTTTGTGAAATTGAGTAGGTACGGGTTTCTTCATTATTGCACGAAGTTAACATTGTGACTGATAGAAGAAAAGTTAAAATAAATTTGAAACGTTTCATAATCGGTTTATGCTTTTACAATTCCAAATCCGAAATCCCAAATTCCAAATCATCTTAGAAATTCTTTATTCAATTCATAGCGCCCTTCGACCGGACCATTTTCCAATCTCAAAACTCCTCTCGGACAAACCTCAGAACAAATACCGCAGCCGACGCATGAAGCCCTGATTACATTCTGTCCCCGCTGAGCATAAGACTTTACATCAATTCCCATTTCGCAGTATGTCGAGCAATTTCCGCATGAGATACATTGTCCGCCGTTTACCGTAATTCTGAATCTGGAAAAATATTTTTGCAACAAACCTAGTATTGCCGCCATCGGGCAACCGAATCTGCACCACACTCTTCCCCCCATCAAAGGATAAAACCGACTCCGATTACACCGGCAAACATTGCTCCTATAAAAAATCCGTACCACTTCGCAGCTTCATTTGTAAAATCTTTTTAAAATAAAATTATCATTAGTACTGTTTATCCAGAGTAATGCAGTGATAATAATAATTATTAATAAGACTGAATGAACCATCCATCTTTCTATTTTCCAGCTCTTCAGTGACTTGTCGGAGTTTTGCCTGAAAGGATCTCCTAAAGTTTCTGCCATAGCACCGCAGCCGCATACCCACGAACAGTACCAACGTTTGCCGTAAAAATAAGTTAATATTGGTGTTGCGATGAAACTCATTACCGCAGCCCAGAAGAACATGAACATTCCTATTCCGCCGGACTGAATTAAATAATCATAACTTGACGGAAAAAGATATTCAAACTTTAAAGGCCAGAAGTAAGTAAAGAAAAATCCGTTTACAATAAACATCGGGATCAGGTAAGCTAAGACCAATTGGAAAAACATCACGGAAATTGTTCTGATGATCTGATATTTATTGTGTCTGTTGTGTATGATCATTCTTGCACCCATTACTAAAATGGCAATCGTATAAAGTGTTCCGTAAAGGAACCATTGATTAGCCGGGTTTCCGGTTAAAGTATAACTCAAAGGATCAAAAATGCGGTTGACATTTTCGAGTAGTTCGGGAAACCAGTAAATTAAAACATACATGCCGGTAAGAAAAACAGCCGTCATCCAGCCGAGCATGCCTCTGTTCGTCATCGAAAGGAACATAAGATTATTTTTCTTTACACCTGCAACAGGCGACTCCTTTAATTGTGCAAAGAAAAATATCAGAGCTCCCATACTGCCGATAACTATACTTAAAATAAAAACATCAAAGGACTTATCTTCGATACAGCCGTAAAGCTTATCAGAAAGAAGAGCATGCCAAAAGCAAACAGTGCCAGTCCTGTTTTCTTAAGCATCAAATGCTTCGGATTTAATATAGCTTCAGTACTCATTACTTATTGTTCAATTTATAAAGAATTTAAAACTTTTAACTTTTAACTTTTAACTTTTAACTTTTAACTTTTAATAGCCGGTGATTCCAAAAAAGAGATTTACTTCCTGCTGGGCATTATTACCGAACACAGAGGATCCAAAACCTAAATTAAAATCAAATTTTGAACCCGTGATTTTTTCAAATTTTTGTTTCAGGTAAACTCTTATGACACCTGAATATCCGCCTTCAAGAGATGTAAAAAAATTTACGGGAGTAATGGCTCCATTGATCCTTCCAAACTGGACGGGAACCGGAGTATCGAAGTCATCACCCGAACTGTTGAAATACTGAAACTGCAGCATCGGCTGAAGACCGAAATCGAAATTATAATTGATCAGAAAATCCAGTACAAACTGGTCAGTAGCTCCGGTAGTTGCCGAATAAGGATTGTCATTAATGAAATCATTCATATCAGTAAATGAAATCTGACTTGTGTCATAAAGATACGGATAGCCAATGCCATAAGGGCGCGGAGTAAATAGTTCATTCGTAGTAGGAAACTTGAGAATGTACTTTAAGCCGGTCGTAAGATTTATTTTGTTGATTCTGTAATCAAAGTAAGCGTTAAGATTAGCTGTCCATCTGTCGCCGTTTCCTCCGTGCGGATTATCGAGATATCGTTTCGGTCTTGAAGTAGGGAAAGAAAATCCTGCTCCCGAATAGATGCTGAAATGATTTTTTGTTTGGAGCAAGTGCCGGGTATATGATAATTCTATATCCTGAAAAGGACCCCTGGGTTTTATAAACTCCGGTTGCGGCTTTACATCGGTAGTGGATGAGTATGAATTAATTTCAGTAAAAGTAAAAGGCATCCTCAGAACGAGTTTATTTACTTTGGCGAAATTATACTGAACCCAAAGTAAAGCTCCGCTCTTTCTGAAATAACCTCCGCTGTCCAGACCTTTGTCATACTGCCTGTATGACATTTTCACCAGAGTTGGTTCGCCGTCTGTATTGTAATAATTCTCCGCTGACGAATAATTATAAGCGAGACCTATCTTTAATGTCTGCTTTGGGTCAATGAAAGGATCATCAGCGGTTACATCCCACATATAAACCCTTACCGGAAAGTTATAATCAGCCGGAGTCAGAAAATCCTGACCGGGATTATTAAGGTTCTGCGAATACAAATTGACAGAACTGAGAAAAGCGATGAGAATAATGATGAATATTTTTTTCAATGGCTTAACTTAGATTGTTTTAAGAACCTGTCTAACCCTCTTTTTTTTCTTAAAATGATTTTCTTACCTGTATTCTCTGAATTAAATATTTCAAGCAGATCCGCTTCATGCTGCTTAAAGAACTCAGGATCAAAATTAGCTTCACCCAGATTTTGCAATACGAACTCTATGGATCTTTTTTCTTCGATCCATTTGATGCAAACTTCCTGTCTGTATCTTATGCCCATCAAATTAAATCCGATCACCCCGTCTTTAGTATAAACTATCCTGATGGACTTCCTTCCTGAGGAGTCTTCCCAGTATAAATTTTTTTCATCTTCAATATTCATATTCACAAGACCATAGGTCTGATATTCAATATCAAAAAACTTTGCCGAATTGAACCATACTCCGGGTTCATAAGCTGTCCTTTTACCGCAAACAGACTGCGCAAGGGCTTCCGCCTGAATTCTTCCGGTATACCAGACCTGTTCAATATTCTTTCTGAATGGAAATCCTTTTTTAAACTCTGCGCAGTCACCTGCGGCATATATATCTGCAATGTTTGTTTCAAGGAATTCATTCACGAGAATTCCGCGGTTTGATTCTATCTTTGTGTTTTTTATGACGTTAGTGTTGGGAGATACGCCGGCGGTGAGTCCGACCAATTCACATTCTATTTCATCTCCCTCTGAAGTAATTACAGATCTCACTTTTTTATTTTCCCCACCAACTATTTCAATGAGCTCGCATGATAATCTCAAATCAATATGATGTTCCATAATATGACGGTTTATCATTTCTGATTCCCTTTCCGGAAGTATACTATTCCAGTAACTCTTTTCACGAACAAGCATAGATACAGAAATATTCCGTGATCTTAACATCTCCGCCAATTCAATGCCAATGAGTCCGCCGCCGACTATTACACACCGGGAAATATTTTTTGTATTGTCTTCCAGCAGTTCAAGATCCTGTAAAGAATATAATCCCTGTACTCCGTGAAGGTCCTGACCTTTCCATCCGAATTTATTTGATTTCGAACCTGCTGCTATTATCAGTTTATCATAGATCACTGCAATTCCGCCGGCAAGATCAATTCTTTTGTTTTCAGTGTCTATGTATGTAACATGGTCCTGTATCAGGTCAATCTTGTTTTTTTCCCAAAACCAATCCTCATAAGGCTGAATGTTGTTGAATTTCTCATGACCCATATAAACATACATCAGCGCAGTCCTTGAGAAAAAATATTTTGATTCGGAAGAGATCACTGTGATCCTGTGATTACTTCTTTTCCGTATGTTGCGTGCGGCAGTAATGCCCGTAATACCGTTTCCGATGATGACTATGTTCATGATTTATTTTAAAAAGGATCAGGATTTCAGCAGCAGAATATGAAATACCGCGCTGAATATTTTCTTAATTTCCGTTTGAGTTACTTTCACCGAGCAATTCTTTTATCATTTGTTCAGTCTTGTCATACTTTCCTTCACCAACCTTTTTATATCTTATCTCGCCTTTTTTATCAATTAAAAAAATCGTCGGCCATGCATTGACTTCGTATTCCTTCCAGACCGAGAATTCATTATCAGTAAGAACAGGATATTTAATGCCGAGTTCTTCGACACTTCTTTTTACATTATCAAAGTTTCTTTCATTATCAAATTCCGGGCAGTGAACACCGATCATTTCAAATTCATCCGATCTGTATTTTTCATACCATCTATTCAGGTAAGGCAGTGTGTTGGTACAGTTATAGCATCCAAAAGTCCAGAACTCAATAAGAACAACTTTACCCTTAAGATCTTCAATATTGAACTGTTTATCGGTATTTATCCATTTGCCGTATTTGTTGTTAAGTCCCGGAGCATCGTCTGACAGAGAATTTTTATCAATTAATATTTTCTTATTTCCGGTTTCATACGATTCTTCATTTGCAATGGTCATTGTTTTCATAAACAAGAAAACAAACAGAGAAAGAATTGAAATGCCTGAAATGAATTTTATGTTGATTAAGTTTTTCATGGATTCCTGTTTTTAGAGTTAAAGATTTATCGTAAAAAATAGTATTGGTTTTACGAAGTTGCGCCTCCGCAGCTTGAGCCGGCGCCTGCAGTGCATCCGAAACAATGCTGACCGGTAATAATTTCCCTCGTGTCAAGATAGGTCAGATCAAAATTATTAATGTGAGCCTTCTCATTATTCAGGACTTTCATTTCAAGCATCTGATTAAAATCACAGTCATAAAGATATCCGTCCCATCCTATTGAAATTGTATTTGTACACATCACATTTTTTGCTGCGGCTGCATTAAATGAATTTATAAGCTTCTCCATGTAATATTCATAATTTCCGGAATCTATAAGATATTCAAGGAATCTGCTTACCGGCATATTTGTAATTGTATAAAGATTATTGAATACTATTCCGAATTTATCCAGCAATTCTTTTTTAAAATCAGTTTCAAGAGAATGCTGCGGCGCAGGAAGAAAAGCTCCTGCAGGGTTATAAACAAGATTCAAAATTAATCCGCTGCCGTTTTTGCCGTAACCAATTTCATTCAGCATTTGCAAAGCTTTGATAGATTTATCGAACACTCCTTCGCCTCTTTGTCTGTCAGTATTGGTCTTCTGATAATAAGGCAGTGAAGATACAACTTCGATATTGTTTTCGGCAAAAAATTCAGGGAGGTCATTAAATTTAGGATTGGAAAGTATGATCGTAAGATTGCATCTGACCATTATGTGTCTGTTCATTTTCTTCAATTCCACTATAAACCATCTGAAATCCGGATTAAGCTCCGGAGCACCACCTGTAAGATCTACAGCCGGAATATCAGTGCCGGAAAGTTTTTCAAGACACAATTGCATTGTATCACGTGTCATTATCTCCTTTCTGTCCGGACCTGCATCCACATGACAATGCTTACACGTTTGGTTGCACATCTTTCCCAAATTGATCTGAAAAATTTCCACTTTGCGGGAAACAAGCTTTTCAATACCGGATTTATTTAATTGTGAATTAAAAGAACGATCTGAAAATTTATTCAGAATTTTAATCTGTTCATTTGCAATTGAAAGTTCAGAATGACGGAAATTTAAGGATTTCAAATCAATAATTTTTTAAAGTGAAATTATTCATTACATAGAAACTTTCTTCACATGGTTCATCATCTGCACCCCGTGAACAAGAGAGGCTCCGCCTCTTATTGCAGTTGCTACATGAACAGCTTCCATCATCTGCTCTTCGCTGCAACCTTTTTCTAATGCGTCATGCGAATATGCATCTATGCAATAGGGACATTGAACTGTATGTGAAACTGCAAGAGCAATCAGAGATTTTTCTCGGGAAGTCAGAGCGCCTTCTGCAAAAACTGCCCCGTAATAGTCAAAGAACTTCTTGGCAAGATCTTCTCCAAACTCACTTACATTCGGAAATTTACTGAGGTCTTCAGGTTTGAAATAAGATTCCATATTGGATTAGCTATATTTAATAAATTAATACATATCTTTAGTAAACAGATAAATCAATTATAATATCTGTATTTAGGTTTTGGAAAATCAAACTTGCAGGCTGCATCCCGCTCTGACCTGCCGATCATTTAAAATTGTGTTCATAAAATTATTTTAAGCCTGCGATTGCTGCAGCAAGTAATACATCAGGGTCTAACCTGATTTTATAATTTGGATTTACATATTCAAAACTTATTATTCCGTCTGTACCTAAAATGAAAACCGAAGGAACCGGGAGTAAATGATGTTCCTTGCCGGATGAGGCTTCCAGATCAATATCATAAGATTTATATTTCTCGATTATTTCATCCGCAACCTTAAATGCAATACCGAATTGTAAAGCAGCATTCATTTGACTATCGGAAAGTAAAGTATAATCAATATTGTTTTTTTCTATACTTTTTTAAGCTCTTCCGGTCTGTCCGGGCTTACTGCAATTATTTCATAACCAAGAGTATTAAGTTTTGGAACAATTTCCTGTATTTGACTTCATTGCGTATTGCAGTAAGGACACCATCCGCCGCGATAAAAAACCAATATGGCGGGTTTTCCGGAAATCCTCTCTAATAGATTAACGGCATTGCCGTTTATATCATTTAAATTTACATCAGGAATTTTGGTACCTGTAAGAACCGGATTGATATCTTCCGCATTTAATGGTGCATTTGCAATCGTTCTTTCTTTAGTTTGTGAATGCAAATAATTTGTAAAATATGGAAATGTTAAAACTATAAATGTAAAAATAAATATTAACTTAATCATTTTTTAATTTTGGAATGAATGAAACATGGAAATTATTTAAAAAGTATTTACAAATTTTCAATTAGCTTAATCTAAATTCTCTGTAATCAAAAAATATTTTTCTGTTTGAATATTGAAGAAATCGTATTTCAGTGTTTCTCTCCTGGATAATTTACTTTAAAAATAACCTCAATATAGTTGATTTCAAAAAGAAATAAGTCAATGAACCTGACAAGCGCAGTCAGATCTTTCCCATTACATACATCTCATTCAAGGTAGGATTTACACTGCCGCCTTTCGGTTCGAGAGTAATGGCAAATGCCTCTGCATCTTCCATGCTTTTCATTTCATGAAGACTTTTATCCGAAGGATCAACATCCATTACGCCTGCATCAATGGGCTTACCGCCGCTTAATGCCCAAAGCTGATATTGTTTATCGGTCGGGGGGACCGGCAGGTTCATTACGCTGACATAAAGCTTTTTTGATTCCGGATTCCAAAAAGCAAGAACGTTTGAATTCGGAGATTTTTCAAGACCTTTTAAGTCAACCATTTTATAATTCCGGTCTTTCATTATTTCCATGTCCCTGGAAGCAGTGCCGAGCTTTCTGTTCACTGCTTCATATTCCTGAACCATTATTTTCTTCTGATCATTCAACACTGCAATTTCATTATCCGCATCTTTCAATTTAGTCCAGAGATAAAAATTTACTCCCAGGCTCAGTAAAAAAAATACTATGCTTGCAGCCATCAGATACCTGTATGAATTGACCGGATATTGGTTTACTGTAACTGAATTTGAGTTATTTGCTATTGGCTGACGGGAACTGATATTTTCAAACAAAGAGTTTTTAACTTTTTCCGATGGTGTTTTCAGATTATTTAAAGCAGAAAGATACAATGTGTTCTGTATTTTCCCGTATTCGGCTTTTAATTCCTTATACTTTTTAATATTATTTTCGACTTCTTTTGATTCACTTTCCGATAACTGACCGGCTGCATATGATTCCAGAATCCCTGAAGATATGTATTCCCGAGTATTCAATGTTTTTATATTGATAAATGTTAGTTTATTCTTCTACTTATTATACTTCGTATATAGTTACGCTTTTTGAAGAACAACGGTTTTAATTTTTACAAATTGTATACAAATTTTTTATTTTTAATTTGTTGTAGCAGATTATTATTTTATTTTAAATGTTTTCAATTTCTATCAATTAATCTGTGCTACGAAAACGGAACAAAATTTCTGTTTTATGTATTAAATACAGCAATAAAATAAACAGAATAAATTTCATTTAATACATAATTGAATTTATTGTTTAGTTTAAGTTTTTTAAATTAATATTGAATAAAACTAATGTCAGAAAACAATATAAATTCCGATTCCAAAGAGCCGCTACGCAATGAAATCCCACTAAATCCAGGCAATGAGGAGACTAACAAGCAAGTTTCTAAAGATGAAAAATCACAGGATAAACCCGATATTCCGGAAAAAACAGGAAGCGATACAGGCGTTGACGATTTAGATAAAGATGAAAAGGAGCTAAGCGAAAAAGCAAATATTGATGAAGAGAAGAAGGTTTTAAATACCGGAGATGATGACGAAAAAATTACAGGAGAAGTAAAACCCCGTATCCCGGATCCACCTGTTAAATCAAAACCAAAGGAAAGTAACTATCAGATAAGTTTAATTGATGAAAACCTGTTGAAGGTCGTAGTTACTACCAAAAAGGGCGTTAAAATATTTTCATCGGTAAAGGAAAACAGAACATTATCCGAAACACAGAACAGTGAGATCTGTTTTAATCCTGTATTTGATTACAGTTTACAGGAAATAGAAGTACTGATCTCAATTGAAGAAGAGATACCTTCAAATGAAACTGATAATATAGTTTTAAGCTCTGCAGATGAAGGAATAGCAGATATAGGAACAGACAAGGAGAAAAGTAATTATCAGATAAACCTGATAAATGAGAATCTGCTCAAGATAAAAAATATTAACGAGTAATGGTGTAAGGATAGATTCTGCCGGACGTGATAAAAGGAATCAATCCCCGACTCAAAGCAATAAAATTTACCTTAAGCAAAAAAAAGATGACGATCCTCAGGACATAGAAATTACAATTGAGATAGATGAAGAAATAAAGGATCTAAAGGCGGTCACAGATGACGGAAAGATCAGATTCATTCCAAATCCTGAAGTTGTAGATCTGATAAAGCCACCGGACTATTCTGCGTTATTAAGCGATGATCCGTCATACAGGGATGAAGGCTCATCATATAAAAATCCTTTCGATGCACTCAGAAAATTAATCAGAAGAAATCTTACAATCGGTTTGATAGCAGCTGTAGTACTGCATCTGGCTGCTGTCGGATTTGCATTTGTCAGTCTGAGTAAAAAATCCAAAGATCAGGTTCCGGAAGAACCTTCACGCCTGATTGTGCTTCAGGATCTTCCCGATCCTAAAATTAAGCTTGAAGACGTTGAAGATCCGAATAAACCCAAAGTGGAGCCTCCGTTAGTCACAGAAGAACAGGAAAAGATCATGAGAGAGCCAAAACGTGAAATCGTTCCGAGAGATGTTGTGAAACCTCCGGTAGTCAAACGTCCCAGGAGAGATGAAGAGGAAACTAAACTTGATTCGACAATGGAATCAAACCTTCAGCGTGATCTTGATTCACTCAGACAATTAAGGGAGAAAGAGCTGGCTGATTCTTTACTTGGATCGACGGACTCTACAAAGTCTGATTCACTTTCTTCGGCTTATGTAATTCCGGACTCGCTAAGGAATGACTTTAATGAAAATGACATTGGACTTGCAATGTACTTCCCGAAAAACTGGAAGCTGACCGACCAGCGGGAAATCAACAAGAATGAAAAGGAATTTAAAGGTGTTGTCCTGACGGATACTACGGCAGAGCAGCCCGGTACGATGACAATGTTTATTTTTATAGATAATGAAAACAAAGATTACAACGCTGAAGATTTTAAAACCGAGTTTGTGATGACTGATTCAACTCTTACTGCATTTTTAAAAGAGCCGAAGACACTCGCCGGATTCACGGAGTACAGGTTTTACATATTTAATAAACTCGGTACGGAAAAACTTTCATTGAGAGCATCCGTCAGAAAGCAATTTTTAGATCAGTATAAGAATGAGGTGGAGGCGGTTGTGAGGTCAATAAGGATTAAAAAGAAGGAAGATCTCGATTCTCTGAGTCAGTAGGCTGTAAGAATTCACAAGAAAATTCTGATAATTTCTTGGATTCTGATAATTAAGTATGATAATAAAAAAAACCGCTCATCTCTGAGCGGTTTTACTTTATAAACTTTCCGAACTTTAAAACTTTACAAACTTACTTTAAAAGCAGCATTCTCTTCGTCTCCGCAAACCCTTCAGACTCAAGCTTATAAAAATACACACCGCTTGTCAGGTCTGATGCATTGAAATTATAATTATATGTTCCCGGGCTTAGTTTTTCATTTACTAAAGTAGCTACCTCTTTACCAAGAACATCATAAATTTTCAGTGAAACAAATCCCGATTTCGAAATTCCAAACTCCAGATTGGTGACCGGATTGAACGGGTTAGGATAGTTTTGTGATAAAGAATATTTATCCGGTACCTGTGAATTGTAGTTTGAAATTCCAACTATTGAGTTGTACTTGTTTTTCGCAGCAGTGCAATTTGCCTGAAGATCAGCTAAACTTGTTCCTGCTATTAAAGCAAAAGCTATGGTAATATCCCCGCCTGCAGGTATTGAATAAGGACCGCTGCCGATTGTGTTGGAAACGTCTCTTCCTGCTGTGCCTCCTGCCTGCTGTCTTCCGATACCCGATGAAAGCGACTGGAATTTTTCTGTATCCGTATATCCATCGTAAATATTCCATGGATTTCCGGCTATGTTTTGTTCATTATCAATTGCCCAGTAATTCGCATTGGTATTTGAAAGTAAAGCGACTCCAACATAAGTCGGAGGAACATTATTTGCTCTCCACATATAACCCATTTGATTCGGTGCATCCCAATCAGCTTTATTCAATGCGCCGCTGGCTCCGATATCCCAGTCATTAAATACTCCCGCATAAAAATTTGTGATTGCGGCGGCTGTTGTATTCTTGATTTTATATTTGACAATGATATAGTCTTCGTCTGCCTCATTACTGAAAGCGTAACTGCTGAAATCTATTTCAATTCCGATTTTATTAGCTCCGGCTGCATCATCATTATATTTTGCGCTTCCGTCCTGGTTGGAAATTACTCCCGGCTGTGTAAGCTGGAAAGGAATTATATTAGTAAAATCATTACTCTGAACTGCCTGATCACTGCCTCTTACACAGTCTGATACTTTTGTGCCTGAAGCAGCGCAAATCAAACCGCCTTCATAATTCAGATTATCACCATTGTTAAATTTAAAACCGCTTCCCTGTGCATTGGTCGGATAATCATTGAATCCAAAATTTCCACGGCTGTTGATTGTAGTTGTGATTTTATTTGCATCCATGTTAAAATAACTTGGATTTACTATTACAGAGAAGTATTCAAAATCTGAATAAGCTCCGTCTGTGTAGTTTACTTTAAATGTTATATTCGAGTTTGCAGGTGCATTTGAATTCACTATTACCCTGAATACAGAACTTCCGTTGGTTGCTGTTCCTAATGTTGGAATTGCACCTAAGGATGATGTACCGTTTAATAATGTAACAGCTGTAGAAGAAGTTGTAATGACAACGGAAACATTGCTTGTTGCATCAAGATAATTTTTGAATGTACCCAAAATGCTGATTGTGTCATTTGGCTGTGGAACATTGTTGTTTCCGTCTGTAACCACATGCGAATTCAATCTTACTGAAGGTGAACTTACTGTCAGCGCCCTTAGCATATTGATTCTGCCTTTGCCTAATTGTCCAGCATATGAAGGATTTATTCCGTCTATATTATCACATGTAACTCTTAATTTTTCGCCAACCTGCATTCCGGTATAAGACGGGAACTGAGATTTTACTATTGCTCCGGTACCTGCTGTAATCGGTGAGGACATTGATGTTCCGTCAAAAGTCGCATACGTGTTATTATAAACTGTACTGTAAATGCCTGAACCCGGTGCGCACACATCAACTGTAGTCCCGTAACTTGAGAAACCTGATTTTACATCTGATGACGTAGTTGATGCAACACTTAAAACGTATTTGAAAGATGATGGATACTGTGGTACATTGTTTCCATTATTTCCTGCTGAAGCTACAACCAATGCATTTTTATTAATGGTTGCATAAGTGATGACTTCCTGTTCAAACTGGGAAGCTCCGCCTCCGCCCCATGAACAGTTAATGATACTGCATCCGTTATCAGCTGCATATTTTATGCCTTCATAACCTGTAAGAATATAACCCTGTCCTCCCGGACCTCGTGTATCATTATCTGCAGCACATTTCACTCCCATTATTTTACATTTAAATCCCGGTCCGGCAACTCCCGTTCCGGTATTTGTCACGGCAGAAGCGTCGCCTGAGACATGCGAGCCGTGCGCATTATTCGAACCCATTATCATTGGATTATTATCAGCGGCAATGTTATTATAATCTGCACCGGCTAAATCCCAGCCTCTGTAATTATCAATGTATCCGTCGCTGTCATCATCTGTTCCGTTTATAGGATCAGCATAGTTTATTTTAATGTTAGCAGCTAAATCCGGATGATCCCAGTCTGTTCCCGAATCAACAATTCCAATCACAACATTCGTGTCGCCTTGCTGAATATCCCATCCTGCCGGCGCCTGAATTTTATTGATATAGTACTGAGAACCTAATGACGGGTCATTCGGAGTGAAATTAACCTGATGAACATATTTAGGTTCGGCATATTCCACTTCACCTGTATTGTATATTTCATTTACAGCATCTTCTATGTTTTTGGATGAATTATATTTAATTATATAGATCAAAGAAAGATCAGCATATTTTTCTCCGCCGGGTGAAACATCTGTTACGGGTTTCACCGCATCGGCAAACATTTTACTGACACCCGATACACCCAGATCAGTTAAAGCACTGTTTAGTCTTGAATTGCCAATTTCATTCAGTCTTGCAACGTTTCTGTTACTTTCTTTCAGCTTAAAGATAATCGTATTTGGCATGTAATCATTTTCAGTTAAGCCGGATTGAAGTCTGAAATAATCATTCGTCCTGTTTTGATTTCTCTCAGGATTTTTATCATCAATATTTCTGAATGCAGAAAAAACTGACGCCATCAGAAACATCAAAAGAAAGTAATTTGTAATTCGGATTTTTCTTTTCATTTTTTGGTTAGTTGGTTAAATAAGTTAATTGGTTAATTAGTTAATTTGTGAATTGGTTAACTGGTTAGTAGTAAATCTCATGTCTCATGTCTCGCTTCTCGTCGTTTGACGTTTGACGTCTTACGCCAGTTCACTCTCAGCAAAAAAGAATGACACTTCAATTTTGCCATTCTCCTCTGAATCCGATCCGTGAACGGCATTCTCAGCTTTTGAATCTGCAAACATTTTCCTGATTGTTCCTTCGGCTGCTTCCGCAGGGTCTGTAGCTCCGATAAGTGTTCTGTAATCTGTAACTGCATTTTCCTTTTCCAGTGCAACTACTACAACCGGTCCTGATATCATGAATGAAACCAGTTCTCCGTAAAAAGGTCTTTCCTTATGAACTTCATAAAACTTTTCCCCCATAGTTTCACTTAGCTTTATCATCTTCATTCCCAGTATTTTAAAACCGGCATCTGAAATTTTTTGAATGATGCTTCCCTGAACATTTTTCTTTACTGCATCAGGCTTTACTATACACAATGTTCTTTGCAACAAATTAGATTATCCTTTCTTAATTTATATTTTTTTAAATTTAATTTTAAATTTATTATATCAATATCAATACCTACCGCTAATATCCAACGCTTCCCGCCGGCGGCTCTTTAGTTTCCACTGATGTTTCAGCAGGCGCAGAATAATGAGAAATGTTGCATTTCTTTTCATTGAATTTTTTTATGATGAGGTCGGATGTAGAGGGACATGAGCCGTTACTTCTTAAACCTGTTATTGTACAAACATTTGCTTCTTCAACTCCGTCAGGCATTAAAAAATATGCTACCGGAAAATCAAATTCCTCATCTGAGTAAAGTTCCTGCATGAACTTTCCCCAAATCGGTGCAGCTGCTTTACCACCCTGTCCGTAACCGCCGCCGAATTTAATTCTGGCATCATCAAAACCTAACCAGACTCCTGCGACAAACTGAGGAGTGAATCCCACAAACCATGCATCACCGAAGCTCTGAGTCGTTCCGGTCTTTCCGGCTGAGGGCCTGTGAAAATACTGTCTTATGCTTGATGCCGTACCATGATCAATTACATCTTCCATCATGTCGCTTACTACATATGCCACATCTTCACTGAATACTTCACGGGTCTCAGGATGGAATTCTTCTATCACTTTTCCGTTTCTGTCTTCGATCTTGATTATTGCTATTGGTTCGACCCATATTCCTTCGTTTGCAATTGTCCCGTAAGCATTTGTCATTTCAAGAGGACTGACTTCACCAACTCCGAGTGGTAACGATAGTACGTTTGGCAGATCGGAATTTACACCCATCTGATGAGCTAAATTAATTACTTTATCCAAAGGGGCTATATCCATTGCAGTTCTTACTGCAATTACATTTACAGAATTTGCGATCCCGTCTCGCATTGTCATTTTACCGCCAGTCCCGCCTCCCTTAGGAGACCATATAGTACCGCCAATGTTTACGCTTATTGGTTCATTAGATATCATATAACCCGGAGAATATCCGTTGAGAACAGCTGTAGTATAAACAAATGGCTTAAATGACGAACCCGGCTGCCTCTTTATCTGAGTGACATGATTCAGTCCGTATTTAAAAACTGTGTTGGGATTAGATCCGACCATTGCTTTTATTTCTCCGGTCTTTGGGTTCATTACAACAAAGCCTACCTGAACAGTTGTTGCAAGGATCTTTATGGAGTGAATAAAAGCTTTGCTGTTTTTTAACTTATTATAAATTTTTGTTCGCTCATCTTCTGTCTTTGCTTTTTTAAAATCTTCTGACTGTCTGATTGTCTTTTCTATGTTGTCCTCAAGAATTCCCCTGTTTGAATTCCAGTTCCAGTATCCGTTAAAAGACTTCTGAAACGGAACCAGCTGATTTCTGACTGCGTCTACTGCATGCTTCTGAAATCTTGAATCAAGCGAGGTATAAATTTTTAAACCGTCCCTGTAAAGATCATATCCGTATTGCTCGGCTTTCTTTTCAAGTATCTGCCGAACATATTCAGTAAATTGCGGAGCAGGCGAATTAAAAGTTACATAATCCTTTTTAAATGTTATTTTGATCGGATCATTAACAGCTACATTTAAATTTTCTTTTGTAATGTATTCGGACTCATACATTTCATTCAGCACAAGATTCCGTCTTTTCAATGCCGCTTCCGGCTGATCTACAGGATCATAGTTTGTCGGTGATTTAAGCACACCTACAAGCAATGCACATTCGTCGAGAGTTAAGTCTTTTGAATTTTTATTAAAGTATGTCTGAGCTGCGGCTTCTATTCCGTATGCACCTTTGCCAAAGTAAACGGTATTCAGATAGTAAGCAAGTATTTCTTCCTTCGTATATGTTCTCTCAACCTGAACTGCCGTCATCGCTTCACGAAGCTTTCGGTTTATTGAAACTTCATTACCGATATCTTTATATAAATTTCTTGCCAGCTGCTGCGTAATGGTCGAAGCTCCTTCTTTAGTCAAACTGCCGCTTAATACATTCTTAAACATCGCCTTGAATATCCTGTCAATGTCAACGCCCCAGTGATCATAGAATTTTCTGTCTTCTGTTGCGATTAATGCTTCTATCATCTCCTTTGGAACATTATCAAGCGTGACCTTAGTCCGGTTCTTGAGGAAGAACTTATCAATCAATTCACCGTCAGATGAATAAATTTTTGTAGCCTCTTCAAGCTTAGGATTCTCAAGCTCCGCAAGTGAAGGTAAACCGGTTGAAAGATAATACAGATACCCTGCGAAAACTCCGATACAGATTAGAATTACAAGAGATATTATTTTAAAGAAATTGTTAGAATTATTCTTTTTGCGAAGCTTCTTTTTCCGGTATTCCTTATCTGCGAAATATTTATCTAATTCTTCGTCGTTGTATTTATTGTTTTTTGCCAAATTGATTTTATGCCTTTAATACTTTTGTGCTGCGTTTGTAAAAAGTGTTTTTCTCTGCTAACAATTGCTTATAACCCTTCCCAACCTTCCCCTTTAAAACAAAGGAGAGGGCAGGGTAGGGCCTAAGGAAATGTTAATGTTTCAATATTTTTTAAAAGAATATTTTAACTTTTATTAAATGTAAATGTATTATCCGTGTTTTTTTATATCATAAAACTTCTTCAACTCAAATTCATTATTCTTAAATACTCCGTAAGTAAAATATTCTATCCAGTCGCCGAGGTTTAAATAATATCCTTTTCCGTGAGTGAACATCTGCGGCTTATGCCTGTGCCCCATTATCACGTAGTCAAAACCTTCATCAATTTTCTTAAACCCGTATTCCTTCATCCCGTCCTGTTCGGAATAATCTTTTTCATTCGTATGATTTCTCGAAGTTTCCGAAGTCCCTTTTGCCAGCCATATACCGATGTCAGGATGAAGCCATGAATACAGTTTCTGACTTATGTTATTTCTTAAAACTTTCTTTAAGATCCTGTATCCAAGATCATTATGAGCAAACCCGTCTCCGTGATGAATGAAAAATTTCTTACCTTCGATCTCCCGCTCAATATGCTCGTGACATATCTCAATCCCGAATTCATCTTTGAAAAAACTTCCTTTCCAGAAGTCGTGATTGCCTGCGATGTAATTTATCTTTATCCCTTTGTCAATGATCTCCGAGATCTTCGTGAACAGTTTATAATATCCCTTCGGAACTACCTGTTTATATTCGATCCAGCAG
This sequence comes from Ignavibacteria bacterium, assembly GCA_016710985.1. Lineage (GTDB taxonomy): Bacteria > Bacteroidota > Ignavibacteria > Tepidaquicellales > Tepidaquicellaceae > JAGPCH01. The sequence goes on along the minus strand of JADJTX010000007.1, from coordinate 67,481 downwards.
TCAAACAAGTCGCCGACTATAAATATCTCTTTCGCATCCTTTTCAGCTTCGGTTAAAAATTCGACGACCTTCGATTCCTTTAACTTTTCCTTCTCTTTAGACTCCAGTCCCAGATGTACATCGGAAAAAAAGTAATATGCATCTCTCATTTAGTTCATTGTAGTTTTTTCTAATCGTGAATCGTCAATCGTGAATGGTCAATCGTGAATAGCCAATGGTGAATCGTCAATGGTGAAATCGTCATCAACTATCAATTATCAATTATCAATTATCAATTTCAATCAATTACAATTCATTATCAATTATCAATTATCAATTATCAATTATCAATTATCAATTATCAATTATCAATTATCACTTCACCCTTATCTTCGCCGTAAATTCCTTATTCCCGATCTTGCATACACCATCCGTCACAGTACAGTAACCAAATTTAACGCTACCCGAAACAGTAATTGTCGAGCCGCTTGCTGCGTTACCCGGAACGGTAAAATTGTATTTCACCTTTGATCCGCTGATATAATCTCCTTCACCGCCTGAATAGTCCTGTAATCCTCCGGCTTCAATATCACCGCTCAGGTTTACTGTTACCTCAGGATCCTTTGGGATCTTTACTTTGGAGCCGGTTTTGAAAGTGAGGGTAAGAACTCCTGATTCACCCGGACTGTATGATTTTTTGTTTGGAATTGCCGAGACGCTTGGAGCTGTCTGTGCATTTGCAAAGTTAACTGCAAATATAGTTATTAAGGAAAGTAAAATTACTGAAAATCTTACCCTTTTAGAGCTATTTCTCATTATTTTTTTAATTGAATTTATATAAAATATACCCATTTTGATTTTTTATTACAAAGACAAAAGCTGTTTGATTCGTAAGATTCTTAAGACTCTTAAGTTCATCTGATATCTTACGAATCTTATGAATCTTATGAATCTTAAATCTTATGAATCCACTTAATATCTGTTAATGATATAATCTTCCGAATGACCATTAGTGAATACATTATGCGACTCGATCTGTGCATATGCATTATGATTATGAATGCTTTCAAAGTTCTCCGCCTCGACATTATACCATGTAATGCTACCGTTTGCTTTTAATTTTACCACTACGTTCCTCACAAGGTCCTCGACAAACACGGGATTCTCATAAGCCCTTTCAGTTACAACCTTTTCATCTTCCCTTTTTAAAAGTGAATAAAGCTCCGAACTCGCGCTGCTTTCAACTATTTCAATAAGATCTTCTATCCATACAGTATCCTTGAATCTCACCGCAACCGTAACTTCTCCTCTCTGATTATGAGCTCCGTATTTAGAAATATTCTTTGAACACGGACACAGAGTAGTGACCGGTACCTTCACAGTCAGAATGAAATCTTTCTTATCCTTATTTCTCACTGCATGGAATTTAGCAACATAATCAATCAAAGACGGCTTGCCTGTTGCAGGTGCCTTCTTTTCCATAAAGTATGGAAACTCTATCTCAATGTGTGAGGCATCCGCCTTAAGACGTGCCTGCATTTCAACTAATATTGTATCGATAGAATCAACGTGAATCTCCCTGTCCTTGCACTGGAGGATCTCGACAAATCTGCTCATATGCGTACCCTTGAATTGATGCGGCAGGTCAACTGTCATGGCTATTGTCGCAATTGTATGCTGCAGCACGTTTTTCTTATCCTTTACTGCAATTGGATATTTCAAGTTCTTTACACCTACTTTATCTATAGGTATTTGCCTGATGTCTTTCTGATTTTGAATGTCCGGTAGTGTTTCAATTGTAGGATTTTTACTGGTAGAGTCTGAATTCAAATTCTTTCCTTTCCTTTCGATATGATTAGTATGTTTGTTTTTTTCCAACGTTCTCTAAAACCTCTTACATTTGTTTAAAATTTCGTTTTTTAAGTTCGTTGAGTTTGTTGAGTTTGTTGAGTTTGTTGAGTTCGTTGAGTTCATTAAGTTCGTTAAGTTCGTTAAGTTCGTTAAGTTCGTTAAGTTCGTTAAGTTCATTAAGTTCATTAAGTTCATTAAGTTCATTAAGTTCATTAAGTTCATTAAGTTCATCATCAACTATCTATCAATTATCAACTATCAGTTATCAACTATCAACTATCAATATCAACTATCAACTATCAACTATCAATTATCAATTATCAATTATCAACTATCAATTATCACCTCCGGATAATTACTGCAATCCAGCCTCATCATAAACAGCTCTCCGTCCTCTTTCAATATCTTTTCCCACATAAATAATCTATCCGTAGCCGGAATGTCATAATCAAAAAATTTGTCCGGATGAATGAAAAAAAACTCGCCTTCGTTGCACTTTTCCGGCAATTCGGTCAGCGGAAATTTATATTCCATAAGAAAGATCATGATATTCCCGATCCCCGGAAAATTCTTTTCAGCTATAATCCCGAGAAGCTTCCAGTCTTCCGGTTTTGAAATGATCTGACACTCTTCAAACGCCTCCCGGGCTGCGCATTCTGCAGGCGTCTCCGGATCAACTGTATTCAGCTTTCCTCCCGGTGGCGACATCTTTCCCTTATTCGGCTCCTTCAGTCTTTCCATCAGAAGATATTCACCCTTTTCATTTTTTATATAAAGTAACGTAGCAAGTTTCATTTAATAGGTTAATTAATTTAAAAACAAACTTACAGTATATTCCTAACAGAAACACACTTAACTCACTCAACACAACTCCACACACTCCACACACTCAACACACTCAACACACTTACTCCTCATCCTTAAATCCAAACTTCAATTTCTTCGGTGCCTGTATTTCGGGTTCCTTTTTAATTTCCGTTTCTTCCTTCTTTTCCACTGAGGCTTCCTTTAAAATTTCGGACCGGTTTCGAATGCTGTGTCATCAAACAATAGAGGCTTTACATCTCTTATTACAATCTTCTGCTCATCCGTATCTTCCGTGATTATTTTGTCCGGCACAATTTTTTTCTTTGCCTTTACCGGTTTGATAATTTCCTCTGTATCTTCCAGACCTTCAAAAAGATTCATGTCCTTTTCCAGAGACTTTATTTCTTTAAGATTAAACTGCTTTTCAGTCTTAGGAATGTCCCTTTCTCTCGGTTTTTCAAACTCATCTTCCTTCGCGCCGAGAATTGTAAACTCGCCTTCACCTACGTATTCTCCGGTTTCGGTCATATCAACAAATATCTCTTCCTTTTTCTCTTCTTCTTCTGTCATATTTTCATTCAATTTATCAACTCTCCCGCGCATCAGGTATTTTTCTTTAAACTCAAAATATTTCCCAGCTGAATAAAGCTTTTGTGAGATTTCGTAAGATTTATTCTGTCCTGATTCTATGAAGTTAATTTGATCCTTACCATCTCTGATGAGAGCTTCCCCCCGGATTAACACGTCACTGATGTCTTTTGAAGTCAGATTCTGAATAATGAATTCACTGACGTTTTCCCTGTCAGTATCGGGAAGTGTAACTGTATTTCTGAGATCTTTCAGATCGAAAAATATCATGTCAGCAGATCTGTTTCTTTCGAGTGATCCGGTTAGGTTTGAAACACCGAATACTAATGAAGGATTATAAACCGCCAGCTGAAGGATGCTTTCATATGACAGAATATTTCTTGAAATCAGTGTTGAAAAAATTTTCAATTCGGATAGAATATCATTTCCGGTATAGCCGGTGCCAATGATCATGTTAATGCCGGAAAGTATCAGTTCATCAAAGTCTATTTTTTTATAGGAAAGATTAACGTAGTCTGAAGGTGAAATTATTATGCTCGATCTCCTTTGCTTCAGAATGTCTATCTCTACCGGGTTTAAATGAGTCGGGTTTGATATAATTGTATCAGCCGATACAAGGTCCATATCTGAAAGCACGTTAATAAACGATCTGCCGAAGACCTTCTTTATTGAATCAAATGACTTTTCCGAAAGAGATGCTTCAATGAATAGTTTCAGTTTTTTTCCGGATAAGTTTTTCCTGATAGAAGATAAGGAATAATTATTTATGTTCTCATCTGAAATAAATCCGTACGAGATCTTTCCTTCCTGCCCGGGTGATATCTTATAATCATAAGATGTCAGATTGTAATACTGCCTGATCCATTCAAAGTCCGTGAAATGAATGTCGAAAAAATCTTTTTCTATGCTGATACTGCTTTCATTTACAAATATTTCACCGTTTTGTAATGAACGCAGATAACTCAGCTTTAATAGATCTTTCAGTGTCCCGGAATTTTCAAGCTGTGTTAAATACCTGTCGACAAGCTTTAGAGACAGCCATGAACTAATGTTCTGATATGAACACTTCTTAAAGAACACTTTATTTAATGAATATGAAGAAACTAACTTTGAATTGAAAAATCCCGGCATTATGAGCTTATCCTTTGCGTCGATAATTTCGGATTCAGGATTCTTCAGCTTAAATTCTTTCTCATTGAACTTCCTTTCATAATCGATCAGAAAAATTTTTCCGTTACGGATTATGATATTGAAATAACCTGTCTGCCCCTTTTTGTCTAAGGTTAATACTAAACCGTTCTTTATTACTGTAAATTTATCCATTAATATTTAGTATTACAGATCTTCTATTATAAATTTTTCACTTAAAAGAAATTCGCTGTTGAATAATTCATTCTTCGCTTCTTTCATTAATGCATACTGGAAACCGTCCCTGACACTGTATGCGCCGTATTCACCTTTCACATTCATCGCAACAAATCCTACCTGAAATATATGATCCCGGTTAACACTTGAAAGCCGGTTTAGCTTATACACTCTCTCACATGCAAGCCTGCATGCTTCTTTCGGAGACTTTCCGTTTCGCATAAGTTCAACGATAAGAAAGCTTCCGCAAGCTCTGATGCATTCTTCTCCTCTTCCGGTCGACGATGCGCCGCCGATCTCTCCGTCAACATAAAGCCCCGAACCTATGATCGGACTGTCTCCTACTCTTCCGTGAAGCTTCCATGCCATTCCGCTGGTCGTGCACGATGCTGAAATGTGTCCGTCTTTATCAATCGCAACCATTCCTATCGTATCGTGAAATCCGTCTTCATTTATTTTATCGTGCTTCGATTCTATGATCTTAAAATCATCCGTGTGAATTTCTTCGGGCTTTGTGCCTTTCGTAAGCTTCCATTCATGAAATCTTTTGATGGATTCCTGTGTAAGCAGATTCTCAGCTTTGAATCCGTTCTTAATTGCAAACTCATAAGCTCCGTCAGCTGCAAGTATCGTATGCTCTGTGTCTTCAAGAACTAATCTCGCTAAGCTTACAGGGTTATGAATATTTTCAACACAGATCACCGCTCCGATCCGCGCTTTCCAGTCCATTATGGCTGCATCAAGCGTTACTACGCCTCTCTCATCCGGAAGTCCTCCGAATCCAACACTCAATACATTCGGATCATCTTCGGAAACCTTGACGCCTTCTTCAACAGCATCAAGAGAATTCCCGCCTTCATTTAAAATCTTATAAGCCGCCTCATTCGCCGCCAGCCCGTGCTTCCAGGTCGATATTACAACAGGATCCATTACAGTTAAAAGTTAAAAGTTAAAAAATATTCAAAGTTTGTTTCTTGTTTACTTTGACGTCTCGCGTCTCAACTATAGCGCCGAGGAAATGACTTCAAAAGTTCTGTCATACCTGTATTGAATGCCCATGTGTCCGTCATTGAACTCTTCATGAATGTATTTTATTTTTTTTTCTTTAAGGCTGTCACAAAATATTCTCGCGCCTATGTTAAGATTGAATTCGTCTTTAATACCGGCATCGAGATAGATAAGCTTCAGCTTCTTAAGATTCGATACATATTTATTAACCATTCTAACGGGGTCATGCTTTAGCCAGCGGTCAAACACTTTTGCATCGAGTTCACCTGTATGAATATCAAAAGGCAGATCGAAATTATATCCCTTCGTTTTCATTCCATTAGGATTTGGAGAATAGCAGCTCGCCATTCCGATGTTGTTAATTATGTTATGAAAAGATTTCGGCTTAGGCTGCTTGTAGTTTAATTCATTTTTAATAAAATTGACGACAGCTTTGTGTCCGGTTCCGTAATGTTCAATGTCAGCTATGAACTTCGGAAAGTCCGGCAGATAACAATATTCAAAATACATATCGCCTGCAGTCGAACACATTAATCCGAACACATCCGGATTTCTCATTGCAAGTACCACTGCCCCGTAGCCGCCGCTTGACTTGCCGCATATTGCGCGACTTGAACTTTTATTTTCAGTATTATAATTTTTATCAATGAAAGGAATTAATTCTTTAATAAGATAATCCTCATAGTTACCCGTCGCTACTGAATTTATGAACTGGCTTCCGCCGTATTTGGTAATGCAGTCAGGCATTACAACGATCATCTCTTTCATTTTTTTCGTTGAGATAAGTCTGTCGAGCCGTTGTTTGATATTCTCCGAAAGAAAACTTTCATTGAGCTGCATGATGCCCTTGCCTGTGAATCCTGAGATCAGATACACTACCGGAAAATTTTTCCCCGACTTCCCGTAAGACGGCGGCAGATAAACCGGAAATTCCCTTTCAGTCGGATCACCCAACGGATTTCCTTTTAAGATCTTACTATCGAACTTTTCTAATACTATTGTTCCGGTATTTTTCATCATCCTTGAAATTTTATTTTTACCGCGGAGACACTGAGTCACAGAGTTTCACAGAGAAGAATTTACAAAATAAAAATATACAGTTTCCAAAAAACCTCTGTGCATCTCTGTGTCGCTGCGGCTCTGTGGTAAAAACGGCTAAGGTTTTCGTTTAGAGTCTTACATCTCCCTTAACTGTAATTTTTATATTTCTCTTTTCCCCTTCCATCACCTTCACATCGATCCCCGCATTCTCGACAATTGCTGCCTCATCCGTTCCAATAAAATTCTCACTCATTGCTTTCTCAAATGCATTTAATAAAATACTGTATTGAAACGCCTGCGGAGTCTGTATTGCCCAGACGTTATTTCTGTCTAATGTTTCAGTTACAATATTATTTTTATCAACTCTCTTTATCGTTTCATTGACAGGTAATCCTAATATCACGCACTTTTCCTTTCCCGCTGCTTTTACAAGTTCAATGATCTTCTTATTACTTATGAAAGGCCTGACTGCATCATGAACTAATATCAGATCATCCCTGTCACATTCAAGATTTATCAAAGCATTATAAACCGAGTCCTGCCTTAGCTTTCCGCCTTCAGTTATCTTCTTTACTTTTTTGAGATTATATTTTTTGATTATTGTACTCAGTTTTACAAAGTATTCCAGCTGAGTTGAAATTATTATCTCATCGATTAAACTAATGCTGTTAAACTTTTCCAGTGTATGAGCAATGATCTCCTTCCCGTCAATCTTCAAAAACTGTTTCGGTGTTTTGCCTCCGAATCTTTCTCCGGAACCGGATGCGGGGATGATTACTTTTACTTTCAAAAAATAGATTTAATTAAATAGTAACTGTTTTTTTCCGCCACGAATTAGCACTAATTATTTTTTTAAATTCGTGCTGATTCGGGTTATTCGTGGCAGTCTATTTTAAAATATTAATGGAGTTATTCGACTGAAAATTAGTCATTTAAATTTCTTATTACGATATTAAATAATTTCCACTAAAAGAATTTCAAAAAAAATCTGTGTAAATCTGTGAGAAAAATGTGAGTGTAAAGAACAATACTGTCTAAGTAAAAACACTTAGAGAAAAAGTGTATGTGACCCTATTGAATGTATATTATGAATGTAATAGTTTTGTAATATGAAATATGCATTTCAGATGTTTCTTACTAAACTGATTTAATCTAATATAATAATGGAGTAAGCCGAAAATCCATTTTACAAAGAAAGAGTAGGCGTTAATCTAAATAACTTAACATCATGATAAAAATAACCGTTGATCTGTTCTCGGGTCGCCCGAATCCGTCTTGGATCATAAATGATAAAAGAGGTGACGACCTCCTCGAAAAAATTTCAAAGAAAACAAAGATTATTTCAAAGCCCGACAAAGGCTATGATGGTCTGGGTTTCAGAGGCATTAAACTGGAATTACTTGGTGATGAAGACGCGGGGAAGAGAATCCCGTCCGTCTTCACAATCGCAAATGGTGTAGCTGAGGATCAGAAAGGAAGCATCCAGATAGCAAGGGAGATTGTTGACCAGATGACAAGGTACAGTAAAAACAGCATGGATGTTTTTAAGCTGACTCCGATTGATAAAAGAATTCAAAAGATCATTTTCGGAAGCATTGACCAGTATGAAAAAGACCTTGCGAAGATAAGAAAGTACATTAAAATAAAAATCAAATGGCCGGTATCTCCGACAAGAGTGACTGTAAATGACGGTGAATGTTATGATTGTAAGTATGAGGAAAGCAAATTCAATCCGAATTTCTGGAATGCTGACCCTAATGTCCGTGCTAATAACAATTGTTATAACTACGGAAGAAACTGGAAGACAAATACTTTTGCTCAGCCGGGACGCGCATCGGGTGCAACTGCGAGTTCGATGAGCTGTTCGGCTGTCCGAACCGCTGCGATGAATGACGGCTTAAAAGAAAGATGTGATTGTCTGCCGCAGTCGGAATATCCGAGAAGGATGGTGGCATTAGTGATCGCGCCGGGGGTTGATTATCACTGGTACAGAAAACAAACTGGCGGATTCTGGGGACATAAACCCGGAGGTACGGCTGCAAGGAATTACGACAACAGCGGTGTGCTTATAACCAATCCGGAAACCTGCGACCGCGGTGCCGGGACGTGGCTGAACTATACAGACTTTTGCGGCTATTTCTATGCAGGTAAAAGTGTTATAATAAGCTAATACAGATTTATTCAATAGAAATTTAAAAAGTTTTTAAACGCAAAGCCCGCAAAGTGTTTACGCAAAGATCGCTAAGAGTTATTTATTGCAATTCAATTTTCTGAAAAACCTTTGTGTTCTTCGTGCCTTAGTGGTAAAAAATTTTCTATTGAAGAATCTGCATTAATACTTTATCACTGTAATTTGAATGATAATTATAAAATAGAGCTGGATCTGTTTTCAGGGCAACCAAATCCGTCCTTTCAGATCACACGTGACGAATTTAACTATATGTTAAATGAGATCAATAAACTTGAGGAGTCTGAACCGGCTCAATTGTTTGACGGACTCGGATTCAGAGGAATTGTTTTGTCGGGTGAGGATTCAGTTTACATTCAGATACAAAATAAAATCATCAGGATGCAGACATTACTAAATGGTGTTAAATATTTTAAAAGTAATTCTAATATCATTTCAACTGCGGTTAACCTGTTTAAAGATCATGATAGTGAAGGTAAATACAAAACGCTTACAGACAAAGTTATCAATGAATATTTATATAAAAGCCCGGAAGATTAAACCCGGGCTTTTATAGTTATCAGGAAGCTCGTTGTAATAGATGTCCAAAACCCCACAGAAAATTTTCAAATCATTATTCCGGACATACACAAGTTTTCAAAGAGAAGATTTAGGTATAAGTTAAAATTACATTCCCTCATTACAAACAGATGCATATCTGTCCTGAAATATTTTACGGTAGTGAATAAAAGAGTTTTTGTATTCCTTAGCTGACAGGCATTTCTTAAACCGTGAAGTACTTATCTAACACTATTACAATTCTCAGTTGTAAAGAAACCTACATCTGTATTCCTCAGACATACATTTCTGTACCGGAGACAAATCTTTTTGCTCCACGGACGTATTTTCCAGATGCCCAGACATACGCCTGCTATATTCAGTCATACGCACCTGTAATTCAGCCGTACACCCGGCACACTCAGTCGCATGTTATCAATATTCAGCCGTAACCCTGCGGAACTCAGTCATACTCCCAAGATTCTCAGTCGTACTTCCGCTATGTTCAGACACACGTTAGCATCAATCAGCCATACCGCTGCGGTACTCAGTCACACCTCTGCATTGTTCAGTCGTATGCCCGCGTAACACAGTCAAGCCCCTGCGTTACTCAAGCGCAGACCTGTGATACTCAGGCGTGTGTCTGTGGAGAACAGGAATTGAAAAAAGTGTAAAATCATTTCAAAAAACGTATCGTGAGATTTGGCAACATTGCATTTGAAGTAAAGCAGAAGAAAATTTTTAAAATTTGAACCCTACGAATACCAATTTGCAAACTAACCCCAGACAGATTATAAAGCCTGCAAAGGGTTAGTTTCTATTAATTCATTTCAAAAGCACTTTTTTTTTAGTAGCAATAAATCCATCAGTCTCAATCTTATAAAAATAGATCCCGCTCGATAGATTGCTTCTATTGAAGTCAACTGTATATTCCCTGAAGCTCTGAACTCGTCATGGAGTTCGGGTCCGGTCTCATTCAATAATAATACACTGATCTATGATTTCACTTCTTGAGCGTCACAGGCATACGGAAGCAACATGAAAAACGCGGGCGGTTTATGGTCATTTTATCAGGGAGATATAAATCAGGATGAAGGTATAAATCTTACGGACGTCCTTGCAGTTTATAATGACGCAAGCAATTATGTCTCAGGTCCATATAATGTATCAGACCTAAACTATGACGGATTTGTAGATCTTATCTTTCATAATTGTGAGAAAACCATAACAGATAAATCACATAAACTTGCTTATCAGACCGGTGATATTTTTTACCGGTCTTTTTTTGTTTAATCCCAAATCGTTCAGTAAAATTTAAAAAGTAGTTAAACGTAAAGTGCGCAAAGTACTTAAGCCCGCCTGTAAGTATTGATAGCTAAATAACTATCGGGCAAGCAAAGTTCGCTAAGAATTATTTCTGACCGCTGCCCGCCAAGAATAGTCCCTTTCAATATAAACTCACTTTTAGTAAATTGTTGTACATAATTTAAACCAATAAGACATTATGTTTAAGAAAATATTAATAGCTAACAGGGGAGAGATTGCTGTTCGTATCATTACGACTGCAAAAGAAATGGGAATCAGGACAGTAGCGGTTTATTCAGACTTCGATAAACATTCATTGTTCACGAAATTAGCCGATGAGGCGTATCACATTGGAGAATCTCCTTCAGCGAAAAGTTATTTGCTCGCAGAAAAAATAATAGAAGTTGCAAAAAAAACAGGAGCAGAAGCAATTCATCCCGGATATGGTTTTCTTTCCGAGAGAGGATTCTTTGCCAAGATGTGTGAAGATAACGGTATCAAATTTATCGGACCGGGTCATAAGGCAATAGATCTTTTAGGAAGTAAGACAGAAGCAAAGATCCTCGCAATAAAAAACAAAGTACCGGTAGTTCCCGGCACAGAAAAACCGCTCGTTGATTTCTCCCAAATAAAGAATATCGCAAAAGATATCGGCTATCCGATCTTAATAAAAGCTTCTGCCGGAGGCGGCGGAAAAGGAATGCGTGTCGTACTGGAGGAAGCTGATATTGAAAGCGCATTAAGGACGGCGCAAAGCGAAGCGAAATCATCATTCGGTGATGACAGTGTATTCATAGAAAAATACATAGAGTCACCGAGACATATTGAGATACAGGTTCTTGCAGATGAATTCGGAAATGTTGTTCATCTCGGTGAAAGAGAATGTTCAATGCAGAGACGACATCAGAAAATAATTGAAGAGACTCCGTCCGTTGTTGTAGATGATAAGCTCCGCAATGAAATGGGAGAATGTGCAAAAAGAATAGTCAAAGCGGCGGGATATTCAAATGCGGGTACGGTTGAATTCATTGTTGATAAAGAAAACAAATATTATTTCCTCGAAGTCAATACGCGGCTGCAGGTAGAGCATCCTATTACTGAAATACGGACCGGACTGGATCTTGTCCGTGAACAGCTGCTTATAGCTTCCGGAGAAAATTATCATTCAAACAGGAAGATGTAAAATTCAACGGGCATATAATAGAATGCAGGATATGCGCTGAAGATTCTGAAAATAATTTCATGCCTTCCACCGGAAAGATTTATTATATGAATAAATTTCTGGGAAGCGGGATAAGGGAAGATACAGGAATTGAACAGGGTGATGAGATCTCAATTTATTATGATCCGATGGTATCAAAGCTTATCTCATACGGATCGTCAAGGGAAATTGCGATCGCGAAAATGAAAAGAGCCTTACAGCAGTATAAGATAATCGGTATTAAGACTAACATAAATTTCCTGCTTAGTCTGCTCAGATGTGATGAATTTATTAATGGAAATTATAACACACAGTTCATAGAAAAGACTTATTTAAAGAGAGGCAAGGACGGTACGACGCCTGCAGATGAAACAATTGCAGCATTATCGCTTGCCGGTATACTTTTTAAAGAAAATAAAAAACCAAAGGTAAAGATTTTTAATTCAAATGGCCATCAGACAAAAAGCAACTGGGTTTCTAAAAGATCGGAGAATTACAGATGAAAAAATATTATACAGAAATAAATGACTCTGTCATTAAAAATGAGGTGAGTATACTTGAAGGTAACAAAGTATCTTTAAACGGAAATATTTATGATTATGATCATAAATTCATTAATAATGATACTCTTCTATTAAGAGTTAACAACAGTAATTATTTCCTTTTGATAGCCGAAGATGAAGATGACAACTCACTCGACATAAGTGATGATTCCGTAAATTTCAAAGTTAAGTGTAAAAGTGAAACGGATATTTTACTTGAAGGAATGGCGGGAAGCAAAAGCGACGGTAAGATAAAAAAAGAGATAAAGTCTCCGATGCCAGGAATAATAAAAGCAATTAACGTCAAAGCCGGTCAGGCCGTAGTAAAAGGAGATGTACTGCTAGTGCTTGAAGCAATGAAAATGGAAAATGAGATCAAAGCGGTTATCGACGGTGTGATTAAAAAAGTAAATGCTGAAGCTCTAAGCTCTGTAGAAAAGAATGAGCTGCTGCTGGAGTTTGAATAGATATATAAAATTTGGGATTTGGGATTTCGAATTTGGAATTTCTTAATTCTTTTACCACAAGACGCAGAGAGCATAGAGTTACACAGAGATTATTTTTCTTTCTAAAGTTTTATTAAGTATTATCATATTCATAATTTGTACAACTATAAAAGAATTAAAAATAATTTACTTAAGATTTCCCTGTGAAGCTCTGTGATCTCTGAGTCTCTGTGGTATTTTTTAGTTTTAGGAAAGTCTAAAACAGTCGGAACGACAGACTTCATTAGTTTTTCAGAAATTTTTATTTAATCATTTAAATCATAGTTTGTTTTTAGCTTTTGCGTCATTGATTGCAGCAGTGGTTCCAATGTTTATTTACCTTCTTATCATCTGGTTTCTTGACAGATATGAGAGAGAGCCATTTTGGTTTGTACTGCTGAATTTTTTCTGGGGAGCTACCGGTGCAATATTTCTGGGAATTATCGGAAGCATTATTTTTCAAATTCCTTTGAATGAACTAATCAGGGCTGTTTCCGATGGTGATACAAGTGAGCTGATGAATCTTTCGGGAGCAATCATAACCGCTCCTCTTGTAGAAGAAACAACTAAAGGAATTTTCCTGTTGTTGGTGTCGCTGAGGAAAAAATTTGACGGCGGTGTTGATGGCGCTGTACTCGGAGGTGCGATCGGGCTGGGGTTCGGAATGACGGAAAATTTTATGTATTTCCTTACATACGGCACAACACCGGCTGCCTGGCTGATGATCGTAATAATCAGAACTCTGTTCTCCGCTGTCATGCATTGTCTTTCGACAGCTACATTCGGTTCGTTTCTTGGCTATGCAAAATTCAAACCTCTGATATTTAAAATTATTCTGATACCGACAGGATTCTTCCTTGCGGTGTTCCTTCATTTTTCCTGGAATCTGTCAGTCAGTTTTGAAGACACGACTTTATTCGGATTCTTATTCCTTATTATGTATCTTTTCGTGACGCTGGCTATTTTTCAGATCTCGGTCTATTTCGAAGGGAAAACTATATTGAAAGAACTTCAGGACGAGGCAAATCTCGGACTGATCCCGGCTGAACATTTAAATCATATTCCCTATGTCACCAGAAGGCACAAATACGGCTGGTGTCCAATAGGTGTTGATCAGAAAGTCTATGTTAAAACAGTTACAATTCTTGCATTAAGAAAGAATCAATTCAGGAATACAAAAGGTAACATGCAGAAAAGCTATTTGCGTGATATCGAAAATTTAAGGTATCAGGTTCAGATGATGTTTTATAATGCAAATGTCGCTTATCAAAAGAGTATGAACAGGGTATAGGATTCACAATTCTGAAATACATTTCTACCTTTTAATGTAAAATATAAGAAACCATTCATTCAGGCATCATGAAATAAATTATGTCATTAGCTGACAAAGTAATAAAAAATACTTTTTATTATATCATATTTCAGCTCTTCGGTTTCCTGTTCCCTTTAATTCTGACACCCTTTATAATTTCAAAGATCGGCGAAGTACAGTTCGGCATATACGCGCTTGTGCTCGGCCTCATCGGCATGTTCAGTCTGTTCGATCTGAGCATCTCATCTTCGTTCATAGTTTTCATTTCAAAATATTACGTTAAAAAAGATTTCATAAATCTTAATAAGTACATAAACACAGGTTTATTTTTTTATGTAATATTTTCTTTAATAATAGTAGCTGCCGGTTTCATTTTCGCACGTCCGCTTCTATCTCTGCTGAATATACCTACAGAACTTTTCGAAACTTCCGTTAATGTTTATTACATCGGTCTCATTGTTTTCTTCATTTCAAGCGCTTTCACAATTTTCTCTTCTGTATTGATAAGCCTTCAGAAGATGTACATTACAAGCGCGGTCGGAGTTCTTACGGGATTCATAAGTTTGATCGGAACCATACTTGTCCTGAGCAACGGTTTTGGATTAACGGGGATCATGTGGGTTCAGCTTACAGCAGTATCCATCAGCATAATTTTTCAAATCTTTTATGCGAAAAGATCTTTGCCTGAAATGAACATAGGCTTCAGGCATCTTGAAAAGAATCCTGTAAAGGAAATGACGAAGTTCGGTGCGCAGATGCAGATATCAAAGCTTTCAACATTTGCTTCGGAAAAATATGATGAATTTTTGCTTGCGTATTTTTCGGTTTTGAATAATGTGACTTACTTTAATCTGGCAAACAGAATCTCACGCACAGGCCGGCTCATTCCTTTTCAGCTTATTCCGCAGATCGCTCCTGTTGCATCGGAGCTTAATGCAAAAGGTCAGACAGAAAAATTAAGAGATCTGTATTCAGACATTACAAAATATCTCATCCTTTTATCATTTCCCGTTTTTACTTTTATTTTTGTTTTTGCAGATCTTATCATCACTACATGGGTAGGTCCCGGTTTTGAATTATCCGCCAACATTCTGCGCATTCTGACAATCGGCAATCTGATAAACATGACAATGTCCGCTCCGGGAAATTCAATCATACCTAACATCGGGCTTCCAAAATTTCAGATGCGTGAAGGTCTGATCTATCTTGGAATAAATCTCATCCTGAGCTATCTGTTAATAAAATATTACGGAATACTTGGAGCTGCTTTCGGTAATGTTTTGTCAGTGATCATCTCATCAGCATATATTTTCATTATTTCGTCAAAGTTCTTTTCGAAGAGCAAAGTAAAAATACTTAATGAGAATTTTTTAAAACCGCTGTTGGCAAGTGTGTTTTGCGGCGCAGTTGCTGCAGGTGTTTTTTTTGTGTCGGATAAATATATCTTTGAATTTTCCGGAAGAGTATCAGGGATTTTGTATCTGATCAGCCTGGGTTTTATTTTTATTACAATGTATGCTGCAGCAATATTTAATATTAATTACATCAACAGTAAGGACAAGACTCTGATCGCTAAGATAGCATTAAAGATCATTCCGAAAAGATATCTGACTAAGAATGATGATAACGTCACAAAAGAAAGAAAGGGTTACGATAACGAGCTTGTCAGTATTTTCATAGTGACATACAACCGTCTTGCGTTACTTAAAAAATGTGTTCTCAGTATGATCCCGACTCTCAAGGATTTGAATTATGAACTTATAATCATAGATAACTTATCAACCGATGGCACAAGGGATTTTCTTTCTGATGTGGCGGAATCAAATCAGAGGATCAAAATTATTCTCAATGAAAAGAACATTGGAATAAATTCAAAGAGTCTTGGCGCTGAAATATCTAAAGGAGAATTCATTATAGGAGTTGATGATGATGTCATTGAGTTTCCCGGCAACTGGGTAACGGATATGATATACGCTTACAAAAACATTCCCGGCATGGGATATCTCTCAACTGATGTGGTTCAGGATGAGACCACTACCGGAGCAAAGCATACTGAAGACAAATATATTAAAGAATACTATGATAACGGAAACATTGTACTGGAAGTCGGACCAACCGGCGGCTGGTGCTTCATGCTTTCAAGAGAGGTGTATGAAAAGATCGGGAAGCTAATTACATTTGAAAACAGGATATTCTATCCGGAAGACGGAGACTACGTTAACAGGATCACTAACAGCGGCCTGAAATACGGAATACTTTCCGGAGTAAAAGTATATCATGCAACAGGTGATGTTCATAATAAAGAATTCAAAAAAGTGTTTGAAGATAAGTATGAGGATTACAGTAAGAAAGATCCGCTGATTTATAAGTTGAAAACGAAAATTCTGAAAGCATTCAGCTTTAAAAGATACATTGCGAAATTAAAGGAATATGCTTCCAGACAAAATAATGAGAATTAATTTTATTGTTCCTGAAATATCACGTACGGGAGGAATGCGCATCATATTCGAATATGCCAACAGACTTACGGAAAGAGGGCACAACGTCATTCTTTATTCACCGAACATTCCATTCAACAGTTTCAAAGGAATGATAAAGCCATATTTCATAAAGCACAGAGTCAATAAAGCAAAAAGCAATTTGTTCATGAAAAACAGAATACCTGAAAATATGTTTAACAAGCTTTTTGATATTGAACATCTATGGCTCATCAATGATCATACTGTGCGCGATGCTGATGCTACAATTGCAACATCCTGGACTTCGGCTTATGTCGTTGATAAACTAAAAGATTCAAAAGGGAAAAAATTTTATTTCATTCAGGGTTACGAAGAGTGGGATTCCAATATTGAATATGCCGATAAGAGCTATACGCTGCCTTTGCAAAGAATTACCGTGTCAAAATATTTAAAAGAACTTTTACTTGAAAAATTTAATTCAGATTCGGAAGTCATACTGAACGGGATCGATTTTAAAGTATTTAACAATCCTGATAAAATTTTTAAAAAACCAAAACAAATTCTGTTTACGGATAATCTTCTGGAGTTTAAAAAGACTGTTAATGCGATTGCAACTGTGAAGAGCTTAAAGCTGAAATATCCAGATTTAAAATTTAAATGCTTCGGAATTGAAAACTACCATCCGTTGCCTGAGTATATTGACTTTATAAAAGATCCTGATGATGAAAAAATTGCAGAGCTTTACCGTGAGTCAGATATTTTTTTATTTCCGGTCCTGCACGAAGGATTCGGGCTGCCTCCGTCGGAAGCGATGGCGTGCAAATGCGCGCTGGTAGGAAATAGTGTAGCTGCCATTCCTGAGTTCGCGGATAACATGGTTTCGGCGGTGTTAACTTCACCTGAGAATCCGGATGAACTGCTTAAGGGACCGAATATCTTTTGGACAATGATGATGAACTGGTAAGGATATCTAACGCAGGTTATGAATCAGTAAGAAAGTTTTTAAACTGGGATAATGCTGTGGATAAGTTCGAATCGGTTATTAAATAGGAAAAATATTTTACCACTGAGAAACAGAGAGCACAGAGGGTTCACAGAGATTATTTTTTCTGTCCAAAGTAGGAAAGTGTCTCAAAACTATTTTCAACACAGAGACACAGAGGCACAGAGGAGAAAAATGAAAAACAAAATTAATATCTCTGTGTGGCTGTGTTAAAGAAGTTTGATAGTTTTGAGACAGACTTGAAAAAGAAGGGTGTAGGGGACCCGGTGCAAAAATGGTATTCTTTAGTGCTAATTCGTGATAATTAGTGGCGATCTTTTGCTTTCAATAAGGGAGCAATAAAGTCTAAGTAATTTTAAATAATACTGAATAAAAATTAATTAATGCAGGTTTCATTCATAATTGTAAATTATAATACGGGAAACATTCTCAAAGAGTGCATAGAATCTGTTTTTAAATTCGAAAAGGAAACTGACTTTGAGATCATAATCGTTGACAATAATTCAACAGATGACTCAAGAAAGATCATTGAGAAAGTTTTTGTTCAAAAAGAAAATATCAAAACAATATTTCTTAATGAAAAAATAAGTTTTTCTGCATCGAACAATATGGGATTCGGTTTGTCTTCGGGTGAATACATTTTAATAATGAATCCCGATATAATTTTTACTGAGCCGCTATTGAAAAAATTAACCGAAGATTTTAAAAACGATAAAGATCTCGGAGCTGTAAGCCCTTTACTTATTGGTATTGACGGGAATTTTCAGAGAGCGTATTTTCAGAGATATCCTACATTGATGCAGTTCATATTATTTTATTCAATACTGGGAGGCATTTTTCAAAACAATAAGAATCTTGTAAATAAATATCAGGAAAATGGAGACATTGATATCAGATCAAACAAAATTGAGAAAACCGTTCAGATCCCGTGTGCGTTTTTTTTTACACGTAGAAAAATATTTGAGGATGCGGGTAAAATGGATGATAGTTATTTTCTTTTCTTTGAAGATGTAAATCTCAGCTATCAGATAAATAAAAAACATAAACTCGGAGTTGATACTTCTTTAAGAGTTACCCATCTCGGAGGATCAAGCTTTAAAACATCTGATGATTACTGGCTTTACGGAAGGTTCATTATAGGCATGATAAATTTTTTCAGAAATAATTACGGTTCAGGGAAGACATTTATTCTGAGAACAATGGCGGTAATAAATTCAAACATTATCATATCGACCGAGAATGTAAAAAAATTATTCGGAAAAAAAGATGACTACAGATTCCGGAAGCATGAATTTTTCCTGAACGAATTAAAAAAATCTAATCTTTAAATTTGATCTCAATAGTAATACCGAATTATAACGGAGCGGAACATCTGAAGGTTTGTTTTGAATCACTCAGAGATCAGACATACCGGGATCATGAAATAATTTTAATTGATAATAATTCGAAGGATGATTCGGTAAAATTCACTGAAGAGAATTTTCCGGAGGTGAGGATCATTAAATTGAATTATAACTCAGGGTTTGCAAAAGCAGTTAATGAGGGGATAAGAAACAGTAAAGGTGAGTATGTTCTGTTATTAAATAATGACACCGAATGTAAAAATGATTTTTTAGCTGAGATGATCTCAGGATTTAAAAGCATTGATACGGGAAGTGTTGCCTGTAAGATGTTGAATTTTTATGAAAGGAATATGATAGATGATGCGGGGGATTTCATAAAACTTAAAGGCTCACCGTATTCAAGAGGTAACGGCCAGGAAGACAAGGGGCAGTTCGATAAAGAAGAGTATATATTCGGAGCCTGCGCCGGAGCTGCCATCTATAAAAAAGAAGTGTTTGAAAAAGCAGGATATTTTGATGAAGATTTTTTTGCTTACTATGAAGATGTCGATATGAGCTTCAGAATGCAAAGCGCTGGATACAAATGTTTTTATAATCCGAAAGCAATCTGTTATCATAAGCGCGGAGCTACCGGAAAATCCATGACAGGCTTTGAAACAATGATGTGTGAAAAAAATTTAGTTGCAGTCAGATTAAAAAACTATCCGCTTTCAATGTTAATAAAGTGTTTCCCTTTTTTCATGATCGTCAGGATCAAAAGATATTATTTATTCCTAACCCGGTACTCATATTCATTGTTTAAATCAGCAGTGAAAGGGTATTTCAAAGGATTGACGGAGATCCCTGATTCATTAAGGAAGAGGAAAGCAATTCAGAGAAATAGGATCGTGAGTCCGGAATATCTTAAAAGCATATTGAAATAATTTTTCAAATAATTATTTATATTATCAAAGCTTCAGTAATTATAGTTAACTACAACGGTAAAAAATTTTTAAAGGATTGTTTTGATTCTTTAATGAAGCAGTCTTTCACGGATTTTCAAATTGTATTTGTAGATAATAATTCAGGAGACGGAAGCGTTGAATTTATAAAGGAAAACTATCCTTCAGATAAAATTAAGATAATAATTTCAGATAAAAATCTTGGATTCGCCGGCGGGAATAATCTTGGCTATAAAAATTGTGAAGGTGAATACATAGTCCTTCTTAATAATGATACGACAGTTGATAAAGACTGGCTTAAAAATCTTATTGACTGCATTTCTGCTGATGCAAATATCGGAATGGCGCAGTCGCTTGTTCTGACTGAAGGCATACCCGGCAAGTATTATGAGATGAACGGTACAGTCAACTTACTTGGACATAACATCATGGAAATATTTGAAATTGGCAAAGACGGTTTGGGTGAGATTTTTCTTGCAGGTGGGTGTTCATTAATTATCAGACGATCACTTGCTGACGAACTCAATGGTTTGTTTTTGGATGAATATTTCGCTTACTCTGAGAAGACACTTATCTTTGCTTTAAGGTAAAATTCAGGGGATTGAAAATCTATCATACTTCAAAATCAATTGTA
Source organism: Ignavibacteria bacterium (assembly GCA_016710985.1). Classification (GTDB taxonomy): domain Bacteria; phylum Bacteroidota; class Ignavibacteria; order Tepidaquicellales; family Tepidaquicellaceae; genus JAGPCH01. The sequence continues at coordinate 46,892 of JADJTX010000007.1, read as the reverse complement.
CATCATAAAGGAGGAGGAACTTCTGCGAACAGAAAAGCATCATATCTTTATTTTTATCAGGAGAGAAACAGGCTGCTTAACTTTTTGCTTTTCTTCCCGAATTCTTTTTTAATAAAGTATATTCCTTATTTAATATTTAATTTTGTAATGAAGCTAACGGCTTCAGCCGTTTCTCCGAAATATTCAGCAGTCCGGCTCATAAAAGCTTACTGGTGGCTTTTGACCAATCAAAAATGGATCATGAAAAACAGGGCTTTACTGAAAAGTATAAAGCTGATTGATGATAATCATGTATTAAAATATTTAAGCGGTAAGATCTTCAACGGGGATAATGTTTTTGAGAAAGTCATAAATTATTTTTCAATTGGTTATTGTAAGATTGTTGGAATCAAAATAATAGAGAACAAATGATCTCAGTCATAATAATAAATTATAAACAGAAAAAGTTTACTGAGAGCTGTGTTGCATCAGTTTATGATAATATCAAGAGTACTTCTTTTGAAGTCATCGTGATCAATAATTCGCCGGAAGATGATCTGAGCGGTCTTGAAAAAACATACGAAGAACTGAAAGTCGTTTCAAATGTTAATAAAGGATTTTCACAGGCAAATAATCTCGGAGCAAAGCATTCGAAAGGTGATTACCTATTTTTTCTGAATGCTGACACTGTTATTAGATCCGATTTTACCAAAGAGTTTCTGAGCATGTTCGGAAGTAAGGAATTCGGAGCTGTGGGATTAAAGCTTTATAATGAAGACGGGACCTTTCAGCTTTCAACAGGAAAGGAGATAAATTTTTTCAATGAAATAAAGAATAAGGAAGATGAACAGAGATTCCGTGAGCGCGACAATGAATTCATTGGGTCGAAGGAAAAGGAATTTGATAAAGTTACTGAAGCTGATTGGGTAACAGGAGCGGCAATGATCATCCGGAAAGTTGTTTATGAGAAAGCCGGAGGTTTTGATGAATCTTATTTCCTTTATTATGAGGATGCGGATATATGTAAACGGTTACAGAAAGAAGGGTTGAAAAATTATTTTTATCCCGACTCGGATATCGTTCATCTAAAAGGTGAGAATGAGAATCCTGAATTCCGTACGGACACTTATTATTATTCAAAAGAATCACAGCTGAATTATTATAAAAAGCATAACGGTGTCATCGATAATGTTTTACTCAGATCATATTTGCTGATAAAATTTACTTTAAAATATATTTTTTCTTTTAATAAGCTTTATTTAAAAATAGTAAAAGCGGTTCTTGGAATGAAAGCTGAACGAACATAGAAATGAACATAGAGAAAGATAAAATAAAAAAAATACTGGTATTTAAGCTTTGCTGTCTGGGTGATATTCTGATGATGACGCCGACCATTAATGCGTTAAAGCAGAACTTTCCTGATGCAGAAATTACTCTGATTGCGAGTTTGTGGGTTAAAAGGATAACAGACTATTTAAAGAACATAGATTCGGTAATCACAGAAGATGTTTTCTTTGAAAAGAGCTTTTTAAAGAAAGTAACAGGCGTAACAAAATTAATTTTCAAATTAAGAAAAAGTGAATTTGATCTGGTATTTCTTGGTCACAGGAACAGTGTATTCGGTTTGATCTCAAGATTGAGCGGAATAAAATACAGGCTGGGATTTTGTCAGACTAAATTCATCAACTACTGTGAACCGTTTGATGAAAAAATTCATGAAGTTATAAGATACCTGAATGTTCTTAAATCAATAGGGATAAAACCTGACATTAAACCGCTTGAGCTGAAGTTGAAATATCCTTTAAGTGAAACTAAAAAAACATACGGCATTGATGAAGAAAAATTTGTTATCGGAATATTCCCGTTTGGCGGAATAAATCCCGGAACGGAAATGAGCATTAAAAGATGGGATATAAAAATTATTTTGTATTAATAAAAAATTTAAAGAGAGAATACCCGGAGGCTGAAATATTATTATTTGAAGGCACTGAAGAAGGTGAAAAAATTACTGACAGAACAATACAGAATATTTCCGGAATACATAAAATTAATACAGATCTGATATCCGTCTGTAATGTATTCATAAGCGGAGACACAGGAGCGCTCCATATCGCAGCAGGTTTGAAAGTATCTACATTGGCGTTATTCGGACCTTCGGATCCTGAGTTGGTAGCTCCGTTAAATATTGAATCTGACAAAAAAACTGTTCATGAATACATATGGAAGAAACCTTACTGCAGTCCTTGTTACAATCCGGTGACAGTAACTGACAAAGGAAATTCAAAATACTGGAGGAACGGACATTTTATTTGCCATACGGGAACACACATATGCATGAAAGAAATCAGTACGGATGAAGTCTTTGACAGGTTAACTGAAATAATAAATAAAATACGATGATGAAGAGATTCGGAATATTCGGCGGAACATTCAATCCTCCGCACATTGCTCACTCGATAGTCGCTGAAAGTGTAAGGCAGCAGCTTCATCTTGATAAGATCATATTCATTCCTTCAGGCAACCCGCCGCTAAAAGAATCCATATCGGCAGATCACAGACTATCAATGGCAAATCTTGCATTTGCAGACAATCCGGAGTTTGAAGTTAGCGATATTGAAATGCATAACATAAATGAAAGGTCTTAGACAGTAAATACATTAAAAAAATTAAATGAGATTTATGAGGATGACGGCGTAAGATTATTTTTAATAATTGGAGCTGCTAATCTGATCGATCTGCAAAAGTGGAACGAACCGGAAAAGTTATTTGAGCTGTCTGAGGTTGTAGTGATTAACCGTCCTGATTATCACGAAAAAGATTCAAAGCCTGAATATGCAGACAGGGTTACTTCAGTCAGGGTTCCTTATCTTGAGATCTCATCATCAGGGATACGGGAACTTGTATCCAAGGGCAAATCAATAAAGTATTTAGTAAATAAAAAAGTAGAAGATTACATTCTTAAAAATAATTTATACAGATAGTAATAACTTTTAAAAACTATATTTCGTAATTTTGAAATATTATTTTTGGGTATTGGGTATTGAGTATTGAGTATTGGGTATTGGGTATTGAGTATTGAGTATTGTTTGACGATTAACGATTAACGATTAACGATTTACGATTGACGATTCACTATAATGTAATTAAAAAATCCCCATTTAATTAATTAAAAAATTAATCAAACTAATCATGAGTGAAGATAACTTTACAGATCCTGAACAAAACACAGTATCGCCGGAGCAATTTGAAGTGCTTTCTAAAGCTGATGCAATGGCAGGTGTCTTTACAGCGCCGGGTGAAACTTATGAGACCATCTCAAATACTCCAAAGCAAAATTACTGGATAATTCCTGTAGTGATGGCGATTGTCGCCGGAATAATCGGTACATTTTTATTTATGCAGGATGCTCAGCTCGTCGGAAGTGTGATGGATAAGCAGAAGCAGAAAATGCAGGAACAATTTGACAAGAACATTAAGGAAGGCAAAATGACACAGGAAGATGCTGACAAAGCCATGGAAAGCATGAACCCGAAGGGTACATTTTTCAAGATCATAGGTTTTGGCGGTTCGTTGATAGGACCTTTTCTAATATTGTTTATACTCAGCATAGTATATCTGATAGTATTAAAGATCATGAAAGCCGAATTTGAATTTGCAAATATTCTGAATGTAGTTGGACTGGCAATGCTCATCACCTCGGTAGGAGGACTTCTTGGAATAGTAATTTCAGTTTTAAAAGGAGAAATGTCGAGTGTCAGCTTAGGATTAATACTTAGTGAAGGTGCCGTTGGGGAAAAAGTCCATTCTTTTCTGAACAAGCTTGACGTGTTTTCAATCTGGTTTTATGTAGTTGTTGCAATTGGTTTAAGCAAGGTCGCAAGAATTGACATGGTTAAATCAGCATCAGTTGTATTTGCTATATTTTTGATCTATGCCGTCGTAACATCATTTATATTTTAATCATACTTTATGGATTCAGATAAATTGAAAGATAACATTCCCCAAAACGATATTTCCTCAGAAGAAAAAGCAAAGCTCGCCAAGAAATATTCAAAGACTCATCAGATATTATCTTTAGTCAGCAGTGTTATTTTCTTTGCTGTTCTTATTATTTTGATCTTCACCGGACTTTCTAAAGAGATCGAAAGCATTGCGTTGGGATACACTTCAAATAAATATTTTGCATTATTGATATTTCTCGGAATAATCGGAGTCTTTGAAAGTATAATAAATTTTCCTTTGAATTTTTATGCGGGTTTCATTCTCGAACACAAATATAACCTTTCAAACCAGACCTTAATAAAATATTTTACTGAGAGACTCAAAGGTTTTGTGCTAGGACTGGTAATAGGAATTCCGGTTCTATTTGCTTTTTATTACATACTGTCTACGTTCGGTGAGAACTGGTGGCTGATTCTCGGGATATTCATGTTCGTAATATCGGTCATACTCGGCAGACTGGCACCGACGCTTATCATGCCGTTGTTTTATAAATTCAAGCCGATCGAGAATGAAAACATAAAGAACAGAATTCTTGAGCTTTGTAAAAAGACTGGTGTTAAGATACAGGGAATTTTTACTTTTGACATGAGCAAGAATACGAAGAAAGCAAATGCTGCGTTCACGGGAATGGGTAAATCGAGAAGGATCATACTCGGTGATACTCTGATGAATAATTTTTCTGAAAGTGAAATTGAAACTGTGTTTGCTCACGAAGTCGGACATTATACAAAAAGACACATTTTAAAAATGACGGCGGTGTCGACTCTTATGACATTCGCCGGACTTTTTATAACAGCAAGATTATATGAAGGCTCATTGGAATATTTCGGATTCACAAGCGTTTCGGAAATTGCCGCATTGCCGCTTCTGTTTCTTTATCTTAGTCTCTATGGATTGATCACAACTCCAATTTCAAATATCCAGTCCCGAAAGTATGAATGGGAAGCCGATACATTTGCTTTGCAGACAACCAAAGATAAAAGTGCTTTTATTTCCGCGATGGAAAAACTTGCGGACCAAAATCTTGCAGACAAAACCCCAAACAGAATTATTGAATATTTATTTCATTCTCATCCTTCGCTAGAAAAGAGAATTCAGTTTGCTAAGGACTTTCCGGTTTAGTAAGTTCATTAAGTTCATTGAGTTCATTGAGTTCATTGAGTTCATTGAGTTCATTGAGTTTAACTAAGTTCAATATATTCATTATGTTCTAAAATTCTTTGAGGTCTTTGAGTTGAATTTGAATTTACAAAAATACTTTATTTAATACAGAACAAACTTTTAAGCTATAGAAACTTCTAAAGACTTAAAGACTTAAAAAACTGAAGACATTGTGAACTCAAAGAACTCTATGAACTCCATAAACTCCATGAACTTAAAGAACTCTATGAACTCCATGAACTCCATGAACTCCATGAACTCCATAAACTTAATGAACTTATTAACTCATGTTATGATTGAATATTGAATATTTATTATCTATTTTCATATTAAACAAAAAACAGGAGGTAAATAATGAAAAACCTAAAAGAGCTCTTAGGAGACAGACCGCTTCATTTTGTAAAAACAGGGATGAGCATAATGGATGTCGCAAAGTTCATGGGATTACACAATATAGGCGCTGTGCCTGTTCTTGAGCAATCCGATAAACTGACACTCAAAGGAATTTTCTCAGAGCGTGATCTTCTCCGGAGATGCATTGCAAAAGAGATCGATCTGTTTAAAACCCCTGTAGACGATGTAATGACAAGCAAAGTAATAGTGGTGGAATCTCATGACACTCCGGAATATTGCATGCAGATAATGAAGCAGGAAAATATCCGTCACATGCCCGTAAGAGAAGGTAATGATCTCATCGGGATGATTTCAATAAGAGACCTGATGCTTCATGACATGATAATGAAAGAAGAAAAAATTGAGCTGTTGAATTCGTACATTCAGTATAACGGGTAATCGTTATTCGTTAATCGGAAATCGTTAACCATTAGATTATAACTTGAAAATCGTTTACTGAAGTAGATAGACAAAAAAATAATTATAATATCTAACATGAATTTTAAAGAAATAAAGACACTCGGTGAACTGAAAAGCTCCGGTTACAAAGTTCTATCTGTTAAAGAAGAGATAAGAAAAAATCTTGTTGAAAAAATTAAAAGTAAAGATCCGGTCTTTGAGGGCATAATAGGATATGAAAAAACAGTCATACCATCCATTGTTAATTCACTGCTTGCAAAGCATGACATAATTTTACTCGGACTTCGAGGACAGGCAAAGACTAAAATTGCGCGGCTGATCCCTTCGTTATTAGATGAATTCATTCCTATTGTAAAAGGATCTGAGATTAATGACAATCCGTTTCACCCCATTTCGAAATTTGCTGTTGATATGATAAACGAAAAAGGCGATGATACTGAGATTGAATGGATATCACAGGATCAGCGGTATAGTGAAAAGCTTGCTACACCTGACGTGAACATAGCTGACCTGATAGGTGACATTGATCCGATCAAGGCTGCAAATCAGAGACTGCATTATTCGCATGAAGGTGCTATTCACTTTGGAATTATTCCGAGAACGAACCGCGGTGTGTTCGTTATAAATGAACTGCCGGATCTTCAGCCGAGAATACAGGTAGGACTGCTGAACATCATGCAGGAGAAAGATATTCAGATACGCGGATTCAATATCAGGATTCCGCTTGATGTGCTTATGGTATTCACTGCAAACCCGGAAGATTACACTAACAGGGGAAATATTATAACGCCTCTCAAAGACAGAATTGATTCTCAGATCATAACTCATTATCCGAAAGTTCTCGAAGATGGAATTAAAATTACAGAGACATATTCATGGACACAACGCGATAAGAAAAACAAGGTGGTCATTCCTTATTACTTCAGGGAAATAATTGAGATGACGGCAATGCTGGCGAGGTACAGTGAGTTCGTGGATCAGAAATCCGGAGTCAGCGCACGTCTGACAATTTCATCAATAGAAAATCTCATCAGCAATGCAGAGCGCCGCGCAATAATGAATAATGACGATATGATAATGCCGAGAATGTGTGATGTGCTTTCAATTCTTCCGGGCATTACGGGAAAAGTCGAGCTTGTTTTCGAAGGAGAGCAGGAAGGAGCGATAAAGGTTGCGAAGGCACTGATCTCAAAATCAGTTCGAGAAATTTATAAGAAATATTTCCCTGACCCGCTGATGAAGAAAAAGAAAAGCACAGCCGAAAAAGAAGTTAAAGATCCTTATGCCGAGATCATTGAGTGGTTTCAGTATGGCGGCAAGGTGAATATACAAGATGACATGACATTCAAAGCTTATTTTAATGAGCTTAAGAAAGTTGACGGACTGGAAAAATTTGTCAAAAAATTTCCGCAATATTACGAAAGTGAAACTGAACTTGCTTCGCTGATGGAATTTGTTCTCGACGGTCTGCATCAGAATTCAAAAATCGCAAAGGATCTTGTTGATTCGGAAGTAATGTATAAAGATATGGTCGGAAGTATGTTTACGCAAGGCGGGAACTTCGGCGGGTATGAAGATGAGTACTATAAATAGTGTTCATTCAGCAATGTTATTATATTTATAATAATATTCATCTTTGCAAAATATCAGGACAGAAATCAATTGTTCCTATACTTTAAAATATAAATATCCCGAAAGTTTTCGCTTCTTCATAATATATATATATCCGGAGTTACACTTCTGTGAAACAAAATTTCCAATGTCTCAAGCTTTGGTAAATTCCTGTTATACTTTTGAACTTCCGTGTTTTGCGAAAGTTAATCCTAATTTCATTTAAATAGTCATATGATTTAAGTAAAATGATGATTAAATGAGCAGATTTTTTTTCATAATCATATTTTTATTTATATCAGGAACTTGTTTTTCACAGGAATTTCCGGATTCTCTCAATGTGAAAAATGAAAATGATACTTTAATCAGCACATTAAACAATCCTTTAGATACTTCTAAAATTGCAAGGTCAGACATAGACGCAATCATTAACTACTCAGCTAAGGATTCACTGATCTATGATCTGAAGAATAAGAAAGTCTACCTTTATAATGAATCTGAACTAACTTACAAAGACCTGAAGCTCGATGCGGGAGTTATTACTGTTAATCAGGAAACAATGATACTCGAAGCTTACGGGATTCCGGATACGGTAAATGCAGGGAAATTCATGCAGGCTCCGTTGATGTTTCAGGGTAATGATAAATACGAAGGAGCAAAGCTCACATATAATTTCAGAACACAGCAGGGAAATGTTTCGATGGGATTCAGTGATGCGGAGATCGGCTATTATTTCGGTGATAAAATCAAAAAAGTAACGAGTGATGTTTTGTTCATAAAGGACGGTCTTTACACGACTTCAACTGACAGGGAAAATCCGGAATATTACTTCCTCTCACCAAAGATGAAAGTCATTCCTAATGACAAAGTTATTGCACAGTCAGTATATGTTTATATAGAAGGAGTTCCTGTTTTCTGGATACCGTTCGGTGTTTTTCCGAATAAGTCGGGAAGGTCCTCTGGTTTGATCCCGCCTAAATTTGGTGATGACGGAACATACGGAAAATATCTTTCGCGTCTCGGATATTTCTGGGCTATGAGTAATTATACGGACTTTGCATTTACAACAAGCTACTTTTCAAAAGGTAGAATAGATACATACGGAAGATTCCGTTATGCATCGAAGTATAATTTTACAGGAAGTCTTGAAGGAGGTTACTCAAGGATCAGGCTTGGTGAAAGCACTGATATAGGAAGTCCGAATTCTGATGCATGGAACGTTGGTATAAATCATAATCAGCAGCTGACTCCGACATCCCGTTTTGATGCGGGGCTGACATTTACCAGCGGAAAAAATTATTATAACATTTCTACAAATTCCCTGTCTGAATTATTACTTCAGAATGTCATTTCAAATGTAACTTACGCAAAGACATGGGAAGGCACTCCGTTTGCTTTGAACATGAATTATTACAGGGATCAGAATCTGGAAACCGGAGACCTAAGAGAGAGGATACCTCTTGTTAATTTTTCGATATCACAGACCTATCCGTTCGAATCAGCATCATCAAGCCAATACAACAAAAAGCTGTATGAGTATTTATCATTTTCTTACAGCGGCAGTATTTTAAATGACAGGTCTAAGATTAATTATAAGTCAGCTTCAGAAGCGGACAGTGTCGTGAAAAATTTTCGTTCGGGAGTCAGGAATACACTTAATTTTAATTTTTCACCAAAGTTCGAATTCATTACATTCAGCCCTTTCTTTAATTATAATGAAATATGGTATAATAAATATGTCACAAAAACCTTTAATCCTTCTGATAGTTCACTGGTTTCAAATGATGCAAATGCAATTAAAGCATTGCGATACTTCAATACAGGAGTTAGTTTTTCTACCAGGTTTGTAGGAATATTTACCCCGAGAATTTTCAGTCTCAGGGGAATACGCCATACGATCACGCCGTCAATTTCCTATGTTTATCAGCCGGATTTTTCCGATCCGAAATGGGGATATTATAATTCTTATGTAAATCAGTCAGGTCAGCTTGTTAAATATTCCATCTTTGAGAACGGGGTTTTCGGAAGCGCTCCCGGCGGAGAATCCCAGTCACTTGCATTTACAATAGGAAATGTTTTTGAAATGAAAACATATGAAAATGATTCAACAGATAATAAGTTTCAGTTATTTAATTTTGATGCGGGAATTAATTATAATTTCGCTGCCGACTCTTTAAAATTTTCTCAGTTGCTGACTTCCTTCAGAACAAACATCGGCAGCTTTCTTAATATCTCCGGAGGCGCTTCATTTAATCTGTACAAGTTTGATCCGGTCATCAATGAGAGAGTCAATCAATTTCTTATAAATACAGACGGCATTCTTGCTAATATTACAAATTTCAGCATCAGCATGTCAACGGCTTTTGATTTCGGAGGTTCGCGGGCTATAGACAAACCCGTAAACCCAAATGACACTTTAATGTTGGGTGGAGATTACAAAGGAATTGCTACAACGAAAGAAGATGAAGTCTCTTTCAACATACCATTCAGCGGCGGGCTGGGATTTAATTACTCCGAATCCAGACCGACTCCGTTAGAGACTTTTAACTCTTCCAATTTGTCAGGAAACATCGCTTTTAATTTAACAGAAAAATGGAGGCTGACTTTTTCAACAAGTTATGACATAATAAACAAACAGATAGTTGCGCCATACATCACAGCTTACAGAGATCTGAACTCATGGGAGATGAATTTCAACTGGTATCCGACAGGGGCATATACCGGGTTCGCGCTTGAAGTGAGGATCAAAGCGCCGCAACTCAGAGATATTAAAGTTTCAAAGCAAACAAACAACAGAGGAGTATTTAATTAATGTTACAAAAATATTCAGGCGCGGGAAACAAATTCATAATGCTTAACAATCTGGACGGGAAATATAAAGATCACCGTAATACGGTTTTGGATTTGATCGCAAAAGACAGCGAACCCGACGGAGTGATCTTTGTAGAAAGATCTTCTGTAGCGGATTTTAAGATGAATTATTTTAATAAAGACGGAACGGGAGATGCGCTGTGCGGTAATGGATTAAGATGCACTGTAAAATATATATGGGACAATGATCTTTCAGATAAAGAACATTTAAAGATTGAAGCTGTGTCTGAGATTTACAGTTGCTCAAAAGCTGACGAAGGTCAGATCTCTGTTTCATTTCCTCCTCCTGTAAAAGTCAAAACTAATTTTAAGCTCAAAGTACATTTTCAGGAGTGGTGGGAATTGCTTAACTGGTCGTATGTTGACTGCGGTTCACCTCATATTGTTGTATTCATTGATGAGATTGAAAAGCCGGTTGTTAAAAATCTAGATGAAGTAAACATTGCTGAGTGGGGAAGAAATATCAGAATGCACAAGGATTTGATGCCCGAAGGAGCGAATGTAAATTTCGTTAAAGTGTTGTCAAAAGACAAAGGTGAACTTGAGGTCAGAAGTTATGAAAGGGGAGTTGAAGGCGAGACTCTTGCATGCGGAACGGGTGCAATTTCATCGGCAATTATATTTTACATTCTAAGGAGTCAGGTGAAACCAATTAAGATATTGACTAAATCAGGTGAGTATCTGACTGTTGATCTTGATATCAAAGACAAAAAATTTACTTAGCTTAACACTGACAGGTAATGCTGTAAGATATAAATAAAAACGCCCCTGATCGGGGCGTTTTAGTTATATTAAGATATATAGTATTTTTTAAAAGAATATAAATGATAATGCAGCATTCGAAATTAAATGACTGTTATCGTTCTTTGTGAAAACATAACCTGCTCCAAGCTGCAGACTTATGTAATTCTCAAGATAGAAAAGAAATCCGGCATTAACTGTGTGATTTGCATATGAAAAATCACTGGCATTTGTTTGAAGCTGAAATCCGCTTGGCTGAACCGGGACAAAGGATTGATCAATAAATTGATTAAGGGTCACTATGTATCCGGCATTAAACCTGATCCTGTTTGTCATGTTAAACCAATAAGCCACTTCTCCTGTACCTGTCCATAACTTACCAAAAGCTGAATCAAAAGGAGTTCCTAACTGGAACTGTCCAAAGATCTGATTATTCAGTCCGATCGGGTAACCATATCTTCCTCTTGCCTGAAGTTGAGGATTTGGTGTTTCAATTATAGTATTTCTGGTTAATGCAGTGTAATTTACGCCTAATCTGATATCACCACCGTAATATCTCGGATTGGTAAAACTGTAATTAATGCTGCCTTCATAATTTTCAAAAAGGACACTTTCGATTCTGAAATAACTTAATGCGCTTTTTGATGAATTAGCAACACCTGAGGCATCAATCATCTTCTGAATATCTTCGATCATTTTTGCCTGATAAATCTGCTTGTATTTTGTTTTGTACTCACTTTCTCTATCTATTATATATGCTATATCAAGAGCAGTTTGTTTCGGCAGATATGCTGTTGTAACTCCTGATCTTCTAAGCTCCTGATCAATTGCGATAGCTTTTGCAAGCGGAGTAGCATTAACCTGTCTTCCATAACCTAAACCGGCAAACAGATCGATTTGAGGTCGGTTCTTACTTGAATCAAATGGAAGAAACTCCTGTTGCCATAAAAAGGTTGAATTTACTGCACCATTTACAAAGAATCCCTTATCTTTGCGGAAATATTTGCTTGCGTCTGCATTAAAATTGTAGGAATATTGCGGGTTCAGTGAAACAGTATCTGCATTATTTCCAAAAATTGCACCCGTAAGACCGACATTCCATGCATAACTTGGTGATGAATAAAATTGATTATATAATCCACCTACTCTGAAAACCTGAGTAATTGTTTTAGGCGGAGTTAAGGAATCGGGAAGACCCCGATTAGAATAATCAAATTGATCCCAGTTCCAACTACCATCAAGAATTAATTGTTTTGCTGTACTTGTTTTAATATCAAAATCCGTTATTTTTACATTCTGTGAGTAAGCTACAGAAGTTAGAAATAACATTACAAAAATGTATTTTAGAATTTTCATTTGAATCCCTTTCTTTAATTTTTAAGTAGCAACAATATATATAAATTTAGCAAAACATTTCACGCAATAATTTAAGTGATTTTATGATTTAATATAACGTATCAAATTTTATATTTGGATTTTGTATTTCTTTTGAGTATTATTAAATTAATATTTCATTAATACAATAAATAATTTTTAAAATTGGATAAGAAACAATTAATTATAATAGGTGCAGGTCCCGGAGGTTACGCTGCGGCATTCTTAGCCGCAGACCTTGGAATAGTGACTACTTTAATAGACAGTGAACCAAATCCCGGGGGTGTTTGCCTGTACCGCGGGTGCATTCCGTCAAAAGCACTTCTTCACGTCGCAAAGGTCATCTCGGAATCTGCTGAAGCAAAAAATTTTGGCGTTGAATTTTCAAAGCCAAAAATCAATATAAAAAAAATGAGGATGTGGAAAGATGATATTGTTAATAAGTTAACATCCGGTCTGGGACAAATCAGTAAGATGAGAAAAATTGAATATATGAAAGGTAAGGCATCATTCCTGGATTCAGAGAGCACTGAATTAATAAAAGATGATGGTTCTAAAGAAACAATTTATTTTGAGAATGCAATTATTGCGACAGGATCACATCCGGCAAAAATTCCCGGTTTGACAATTGAGTCATCTAAAGTTCTTGATTCAACATCAGCTTTGAATATAGATGACATTCCAAAATCAATGCTTGTAATCGGAGGCGGCTATATCGGACTGGAACTCGGAACTGTGTATGCAACTTTAGGAACCAAAATCACAGTTGCTGAAATGCTTCCAAGAATTCTGACAGGTGCTGACACCGATCTTGTTTCTGTCCTTTCAAAAAAAATTACTCCGTTGTTTGATTCTATATTACTGGAAACGAAAGTAGTCAGCATGGAAGAAGTAAAGAATGGAATTAAAGTTATGTTTGAAGATAATAAAAAACAAAAGAGTGAAAAAGTATTTGATAAGGTTTTGATTTCAATTGGAAGAAAGCCGAACACCATGAATTTAGGTTTGGAGAATACTAAAGTTGAAATTAATGAAAAGGGATTTATTAAAGTTGATAATCAGCTCAGAACTACCGATAAAAATATTTTTGCAATCGGAGATGTAGCAGGTGAACCAATGCTTGCTCACAAAGCATCACATGAAGGCCGTACTGCTGTTGAAGTAATAGCAGGTCATAAAGCAGTATTCGAACCTAAGACAATACCTGCAGTCGTATTTACAGATCCTGAAATTGCCTGGTGCGGATTGACTGAAGCTGAAGCAAAAGAGCAAAATAAAAATATTACTGTAGCTAAATTTCCATGGGCTGCTTCCGGAAGGGCGTTGACAATCGGCAGGACCGACGGTCTGACTAAATTAATTATTGATTCTGAGACAGAAAGAATACTCGGTGTCGGAATCGTTGGACCCGGTGCAGGAGATTTGATTTCAGAAGGAGTTCTTGCAATTGAAATGGGTGCAAATGCAACTGACATAAAGCTCAGCATTCATCCTCATCCTACTTTATCGGAGACAATCATGGAATCGGCAGAAGTCTTCTTCGGGCAGAGTACGCATATTTATAAGCCCAGGAAAGTTCATAAAGTTCATAAAGTTCATAAAGTTCGTAAAGTTCAAAGTTCATAAAGTTCATAAGTTCGTAAAGTTCATAAAGTTCATTTTAAGTTAATCTGCCCTTGAACCTATCCCTTTATCTATTCAAAGGGTGGGGTTGGTTAAAGTTCATTAAGTTTAAACAGGAATTTTGATTTTATCTGAAAGAAATTTTGATAGTGAGTTTGAGTTTAAATCCTCACGGAGCGGAGGGAAGGGGGCAGAATGTTAATAAAGTTGAAACGAAAATTGAATTGAACTTTGATATAAAAAACTCAAACCTTTTGAATGATGATGAGAAACAAAAAGTATTTACTAAGTTGAAAAACAGGATTGATAAAAATGGCATTTTAAAAATTGTTTCACAAACTGAACGGTCACAGTTTTTAAATAAAACCAAAGCTGTAAAAAAATTTTATGCTGTAATTGAAAAAGCTCTTGAAGAAGAAAAGATCCGAAAGAGAGTTAAGCTATCAAAATCTGAAAAGGAAAAAAGACTTACAGAAAAGAAAAAATTATCGGTAAAGAAAGTTTCGAGGAAGGTCAGTCTGAAGGACTTTGATGGTTAATCGTTATTCGTTAATTGTTATTCGTTAATCGTTTAATCTTTAATGGCTTAATTCTTAATCGAAATGATCAATTTAACGATTTTTGAAAAATGAACATGCGATTCCCGAATAACGAATAACGATTTCCGAATAACGAATCTACAGAATCATCGAAAAAGGATTTTCCAGCGCTTCACACATCCATCTCAAAAATCTTGCAGCATCTGCGCCGTCAATGATCCTGTGATCATAGGTCAACAATAACGGCAGCATAAGTCTCGGTTCAAATTTGTCATTTACATAAACCGCTTCCATGCTTCCTCTTGAAACGCCAAGTATCGCAACCTGCGGTGGATAAACAATAGGAGTAAATGCAGTTCCTCCAATTCCGCCAAGATTTGAAATCGTAAAATTACCGCCTTCCATTTCAACAGGAGTGATCTTTTTGGTTCTTGCTTTTTCTGCAAGATCATTTAGTTCTTTGGAGATCTTGGTGATACTTTTTTTGTCAGCATCTTTTATCACGGGAACTAACAGTCCTCTGTCTGTGTCTACTGCTACACCAATATTAAAATATTTTTTATATATGACTTCTTTTTTTTGCAAATCAATACTTGAATTGAACTGAGGAAATAATCTGAGTGCAGCTTCACAAACTTTAACCAGAATAGATGTAATAGTTAAGTGTCCGCCGGCTTCTTCGACTCTCTTTAAATTCTTTTTTCTGAATAATTCAAGCTGTGTTATATCCGCTTTATCAAATTGTGTTACCATTGGGATTGTCGTCCAGGCATATGTCATTGATTCTGCTGTGATTGACCGGATTTTGGTCATGGATTCAATTTCAACTTCACCCCATTTTTTAAAATCCGGAAGATTTTTTTGATTCGGAGATGTTACCGTAGATCCTGAATTGAGACGGCCTTTAACATAATTTTTAATGTCATCCTCTGTAGCTCTCCCGCTTTCACCCGAAACAGTCAGAGAATTAATATCTACTCCTAATTCACGAGCAAGCCGTCTTACAGAAGGCGATGCGGGTAACGAACTTTTAGTTGTTTCGACTTTTTTCTTATCATCAGTATCTTTCTTCTCTTCTATCTTATCATCACTTTTCTGATCTTTCACTTCATCAGTCTTCTCAACTTTCTCTTCATCATTTTTCTTTCTTTCTCACTTCGACTTTTTCATCAGTCTTCTCAACTTTCCCTTCACTTTTCTGCTGATCCTTATCTTCAGTCTTCTGCTCTATCTCCACATCGTTCTTCTGATCTTTCTTTTCATCTTTATCGTCACTCTTTTGTTCTTTTTCTTCATTGGTCTTTGTTTCTTTTTTCTCATCTTTCTGTTCACCTTTCCCGTTAGACTCCAATGTAAGGATTATGGCTCCAATTTTAATGGTATCCCCTTCTTTCACATTAATTTCTTTAACAACTCCGCTGTCAGTAGACGGTACTTCAAAGGTTGCTTTCTCTGTCTCCAACTCAACTAAAGGTGTATCAACTTCGATTTGGTCTCCGACTTTTACAAGAACTTTCAATACATCTCCTGTTTCCACATTATCCGAAACTTCCGGAAGTTTGACTTCTTTTATCATACAAAAGTAATTTTAAATTTTATGCGTCAACCGAATTCACATTAATTGAACTAACTCAGTTAAGCGACGATGAACTTATGAACTACACGAGCACCGGATTAGGCTTATTTATATTCAATCCGAAATCCTGTATTGCTTTCTCCACTTCACAAACTTTGATTTTGTTTTCTTTTGATAAAGCATACAAGGCGGCGACAACAATATACTTATGATCAACTTCAAAAAAATCCCTGAGCTGATGTCTGCCGTCACTTCTGCCGAAACCGTCGGTACCAAGGAAATAAAATTCACCCGGAATCCATTTTGTTATCATTGCCGGTAATGCTTTCAGATAATCCGAGGCTGCTATAAATACACCTGTTTCATTCTCCAAAACCTTGCTTATGTAAGGGACAACTTTCTTATCGGGATTAAGCATATTAACTCTTTCCACAGATGTTGCATCCATGTATAATTCCTTATAACTCGTTACACTCCATACATCTGTCGAAACATTATATTTTTCTTCGAGAATTTTCTGAGCTTTGATTGATTCATTTAAGATCGTTCCGCTGCCGAAGAGATGTGCTTTAAGTTTGCTCTTGTTTTCTTTCGCACCGGAGTATTTATAAATTCCTTTGAGTATTCCTTCCTGGACACCTTCAGGCATTGAAGGCATTTTGTAAGTTTCATTCATGACCGTTAAATAATAAAATATGTCTTCCTGATTCTCATACATTCTGTGCATGCCGTCTTTTACAATCACAGCAATTTCGTAGGCAAATGTCGGGTCATAGCATTTTAAATTCGGAACAGGCAATGCAAGTATGTGGCTATTTCCGTCCTGATGCTGAAGACCTTCACCGCTGAGAGTGGTTCTGCCGGCTGTCCCTCCGACAAGAAATCCTCTTGTTCTGCAGTCAGCAGCAGCCCATATAAGATCACCGATCCTTTGAAATCCGAACATTGAATAGAAAATAAAGAAAGGTATCATGTTAATTCCGTGAGTAGCGTAAGCTGTTCCGGCTGCGATGAATGAAGACATTGATCCTGCTTCTGTAATTCCTTCTTCAAGAATCTGCCCGCCTTTTTCTTCTTTATAATAAAGCAGACTTCCCTTATCTACCGGGTCATATATCTGACCGATGTGTGAATAGATACCTACCATTCTGAAAAGAGATTCCATACCAAAAGTCCGCGCTTCATCAGGAACTATAGGGACAACATTTTTTCCGATTTCTTTATCCTTAAGAAGCTTTGTAAGCAAATGAACAAATGCCATTGTAGTAGCAACTTCCCGGTCACCATTTCCTTTATAAAATTCTTCAAAAAATTCATCACCCGGAATCTTCAATGATGGTGCTGACTCCCCATCGCGTTTCGGAACAAATCCTCCGAGTTCCTTTCTTCTATGCATTAAATATTTTATCTCTTCGCTTTCTGAATTTGGTCTGTAAAAAGGAGCCTCAGCAACATCTTCATCAGATATCGGAATTCCAAACCTGCTTCTGAATTCACGGAGCTCCTGTTCATTAAGCTTCTTCTGTTGATGCGTAATATTTTTCCCTTCACCTGCTTCTCCGAGTCCATATCCTTTTATTGTCTGTGCAAGTATGACGGTAGGTGAGCCTTTGTGATTAAATGCTTCTTTATAAGCGGCAAAAACTTTATCAGGATCGTGACCGCCTCTTTTCAATTTCTTTATTTGTTCATCCGAATAATTTTTTACAAGCTCTTCAAGCCGCGGATCCTTTCCGAAAAAATCTTTTCTGATTAAATCCCCGCCGGATACTGTATATTTTTGAAACTGTCCGTCAACAACTTCATTCATTCTTTCAACGAGTACACCGTCTTCGTCTTTTGAAAGCAGAGGATCCCAGTCGCCTCCCCATATTACTTTAATCACATTCCATCCTGCGCCTCTGAATATTGCTTCAAGTTCCTGTATGATCTTTCCGTTACCTCTTACCGGTCCGTCAAGACGCTGAAGATTACAGTTTATTACAAAAATTAAGTTGTCAAGTTTCTCTCTTGATGCCAGTGTAATTGCACCGAGTGATTCCGGTTCGTCTGTCTCACCGTCACCTAAGAATGCCCAGACTTTTTGTTCCGATGTATCTTTAATTCCCCTGTCATCAAGATACCGGTTGAATCTCGCCTGATAGATTGACATTATCGGAGCAAGTCCCATTGACACAGTCGGATATTCCCAGAATTTCGGCATGAGCCAGGGATGCGGATAAGATGAAAGACCTCTTTCAGAAGATAATTCTCTTCTGAAATTTTTCAGGTCATCTTCGGAAATCCTTCCTTCGAGCATCGCTCTTGCATAGATTCCCGGGGCTGCATGTCCCTGAAAATAAATTATATCACCTCCGCTGGGATCACTTTTACCCCGGAAGAAATGATTGAATCCGACTTCATATAATGTTGCTGCTGATGCATATGTAGAAATATGTCCGCCTATTCCGCCAAGCTCCCGGTTAGCTCTCACAACCATAGCCATAGCATTCCATCTTAATATGCTTTTTATGCGTCTTTCAATTTCACGGCTGCCGGGATAAACAGGCTGTTTGTCAGCAGGTATTGTATTAATGTAAGGTGTATTCGCGGTAAAAGGAATTTTTACTCCGTGTTCCTGTGCATATATCTGAAGCTTTCTCAAAAGTTCAGT
Organism: Ignavibacteria bacterium; assembly: GCA_016710985.1. GTDB lineage: Bacteria > Bacteroidota > Ignavibacteria > Tepidaquicellales > Tepidaquicellaceae > JAGPCH01. Next base: position 27,949 of record JADJTX010000007.1, on the reverse strand, counting down.
GACTCTTTCGGGTCCCTGATTCTGTAATATGTAATCAAGAGATTCGAGCCATTCCTTATTTTCAAGCTCGCTGGCTTTTTTAATTTCTTCGTTACTCAAATTTAATTTTATTTTTTATTCTGATTTTGCAATATAAATGTTGCTTTGCCGAAAATACCGATTTGTAAGTTTAAGAGAAACATATTACGTAAGACGTGAGACGTGAAACGAAAGACGTCAAAGGTCAAACGTCAATGGTTAGATGTAAACGGCAAATGTAAAGCATAGATGTGAAACGTAAGATGTGCAAGCGACAGTTTATATGGTATACAGAGTGATCAAGAGTCGTATCTTTCGTCTCGCGTCTCACGTCTCACGTCTTGCGTCTTTCGTCTTCTTGCGTCTATCGTATCGAAAAGCTCATATTCACAACTGAAGTAACAGTCTTTTCCAGTGAAGACGTATTATTCACTCCGTAATCCGAAACTTCCGTCGAGTTCTTTGCATTGATCTGCATCACACCCATTCTTGACGACCGGACTTCACCTATGCTGTTGCCCGTGCTTTCCGCGATCTGTTCCGCTCTTTCCTTTGCATCTGCAGCTGCTCTGCCGATCATACGGATTTTAAGATCACCGAGCTTTGTATATGAAAATTCAGGAGGAATAGAATTTATCTCAACTCCTTCATTGATAAGATCAGTAGCCTCACGCGAGAGATTATCTATTTTATTTACGTCATTTGATTCAATGGAAACATCCTGTGATAACCTGTATCCTGTAATTATGTTCGTCGGAATACCCTGATTGTCATTTTCATAAAGATTCATTGTATTAATGGATGACATGATAATTCTATCCTGAGTAAATCCTTTTGACAAAAGATAATTGTTTACTTTATCTTTACTTGATTTGAGACTGGAAAAAGCATCAGCTAAAGTGCCCGACTCCGCTGAAAATGATCCGCGCCAAATAGCAAAATCGGATGTAATATTTTCAGAAGCAGAGCCGGTAACTGTTACAGTTACATTGCTTCTTGAAACATATCTCCATGTGGAAGAAATTATCCAGGCTCCTATTATAAAACCAACAGCCAATACAATTGCGAGAATTGTGAAGTTTGATTTGTTAGTTACGTTTGTGTTGTTCATAATTTTATTTTTGTTAAACTAATTTTTATATATCGAAAATGCAACCGAAAATAGTTAATAGTTAATAGTTAATCGTCAGTCGTGAATCCGGAGTGATCAATTATCAACTGTTATCAATTATCAATTATCAATTATTTTCTTCACTTCTTCAGCAACTTTCATTCCCAAAAGCCTCTGCGAATCCCTGCTCAGATGTAGTCCGTCCGGTTCTGAGACTTTCACAAAATCATTGCTGTCAAGAAACGAACATCCGAACTGTTCACTGAAAGTTTTAAAATGCTGAGATATTTTTTTTGACTCATCTTCTTTGCCGCTGTAATACAGGCCCATAAAACCTGATAGCTTGCCTATTACCGGAGGAGCTATGATCATGACCTTTGGAATGCCGCTGTTCGGTCCTGACAGACTTTGGTAAATAACTCTTATCAAAGATATCATGCCTGCGGCTGATTCTTCTGCGGTTTTATTAAGCATGCTTACCATATCATTTATGCCAAGCAAAATAATTACAAGATCAAGCGGCGCATTGGATTCCAGAAGCATCATCAAAGGTTCTTTACCGTTTCGGAAAGGAAGGTAGGGCAGATCCCAGTTTGTCGTTCTTCCGACAAGTGCATTAACGGTTACATAGTATTCATCACCTAGCTGTTCCTGTAAAACCGAGGTCCATCTGTCTTCATAATCATATCTTGACCAGTTTACAGGATCAAACCCCCAGGTGACTGAATCTCCGTAACAAAAAACATTTTTCATTTATTAAAATATAATTATAATGATAAAACCGGAATCCGTTTATTTTAAAATAGTCATTAGGCATAAAATATTAAATTGAATTCTATACTTAGTTCTGTTCAAACTATTGCAACAGGAACAGTTATAAGCAATATCATTTAATCATTTAATCAAAGCTGAAATTTTTATAGCTTAACCGGAATTTAATTTACAATATGAAAAACAAAACCGGATTTATAATAATATTATTAATTTCATTAATTCCTTTTAAGAATATTCTTTCTTTTGATAAATCAAAACAAACATCAGGTTATGTAGGTGGTCGTGTAATTGACGAAAGAAATTTTCCTGTCCCTTATGCAAAAGTAATTATTAACGGTCAGGAAGCTGAAACAGATAAAGCGGGAAAGTTTAAAATTCTGAATGTTCCTTTTCCTTATGATGTTGTAATAGCCGAGAAAGTAACCGCCACAGCAGTTGTTTATAAAGGTCTTTCAATTGATAATCCGGAATTGATCCTGTTCGGAAAGCCGAACACACGGAATGCGAACAGTGCTGTAATAAATGTTACATTTCCGGAAATTCCTACAGGCAGCTCGGCAAAAATAAAATTCATAAGCGCTGATGTTTTTTACAGTGAAGATGTGGAAGTTTTTTCAGGTGAAAGAACTAAAACACTTTTGGTGTATTGGCCGCATACAAAGAAGAACCTTAACGGTAATGTAGTTTTTCTTCAAAAAAATAACACTAAATATGAACAGTATAAAGATAAGGTAGTTTCGCTTTATAAAAACTCTATCCCGTTTAAAGCAAATATTACAGAGATTTCATCAAACGAAACTGAGACTTCAGAGTTGATTGTTTATCTCCCTTTCAAAGATTACATCGTTAAAGGATATTCTGTTTTTGCCGACTTCCAGGCATACAACAGAAACTCGGATATTTTACTAACAAAGGAAGAAGGAAATATTTTCAGAACAAAGAGCATTATACCTTCTATACTTCCGATTGCCTACAGATTAAAAGTTGCAGGATTTGCTGATTATAAAGACGGCAGCGGATTTGTAAACTATACTTATTCACAACCGGGAGCCACTCTGAATCTGACTGTTGAAACACCTCCTGAGCCACAGACACCAACAGATAAATTTCTGGGAGCAAACGGGAATACAGAATTCTACTACTCATTAGGATCAGGAACCGGGATTTTTGTTTTACAATATCACAGCTTTTATCCTAACATGAATTTTTATGTTGTAACGTCAGAAAGAAGTACTAACTTATATTATCTTTCCAGAGCGGAATTTAAGAAGGGGGTTAGTGTGGAGTTTAAATGGAGTATAAAAAAATATTTAACTTATTTTTCTGTGAATGATTTTGTGAAGCCGCTTGAATTTAATAATGATATCGGCTATAAAGCTGTTCTTTATTCCTTTGAAAGAACATTCAAGACGGGATATTATTAGACATGTTGTCTCTGATGAATTTTGCATTATTTCTCCAGTCTTTCCTGACCTTTACAAAAAGCTCGAGATAAACTTTTTTGTTAAGAAAATTTTCTATGTCCTTCCGAGCTCTTTCCCCGAGCTTTTTCAGACCTGCGCCTTTGTTGCCTATTACTATTATCTTTTGGGAATCTCTCTCCACAACTATCTCTGCATTTATATAAACTAAATTATTCTCTCTCTCTTTAAACTCGACTATGTTTACCAGCACACTGTAAGGAATTTCCTCATGATACAGCCCGAGAATTTTTTCACGGATGATCTCACTTACAAAGAATTTTTCGGGCTTATCGGTAAGCGTATCCTTGTCATAAAAAAAATGACCTTCGGGAATAAACTTAAGTATGATCTTTTTCAGCTCCTCAATATTCTCATTCTCTAAAGCAGAAACCGGAACTATGTCATCAAAATTAAATTCTTTCCTGAGTTTTTCAATGAGCGGCAGAAGATTGTCTTTTTTCATCAGGTCAATCTTGTTAAGTACAATGATCCTCTTTTTATTCTGAAGCAGGTCTTTATAGTCTTCCTCAACTTTTTTCAGATCTTCAAAATTTATATTTAATGCGTCAACAATATGAATGATCAAATCCGCTTCCGTGAGGGAAGTCTTAATTTCCGACAGCATGAATTTCTGAAGCTCATATTTCGGCTCCAGAATTCCGGGAGTATCTACGAAAACAATCTGATAATTTTCCCCGGTTAAAATTCCAAGGATCCTGTCGCGGGTTGTCTGAACTTTTCTGTTGACTACGGACAAGTTAAAATTGAGTAGTGCGTTTATAAGTGTGGACTTTCCGGCATTTGGCTTCCCGAATATCGTTACGAATCCTGCTTGTGTCATTGTATGATTTTTATTTGGTCTTTTGAGTTAAGAATTACCTGAGGTTTATTTTTGTAAGTTGAAATTTTACCCGTGACCTCTACATTTTTACCTTTGAAACTTGAGAGATCCCCAAACTCATTCATTTTTCCCGAAAAGACAGTACAGGTAAAAACATTCTTCGGAAATTTATTTTCAAAATTCAGATAAGCTACTTTATCACTCAGATAAATGTCCGCAACGTAACCTTTTATGATCAGCGAGTCTCCTATGTGCAGCTTAACTTCTTTGGAAGTTATGGTCTTTAAAGATGATGAACTTTTTAAGGGATTATCTTTTTCCCGGTCAATTTCATCCTGTCCTGATAAAACACTTTTGTTTATTGTTATTTCCTGCTGCGGAACATTTTTGTTACAGCCCGCAAATAAAATTAAGGAACAAACTGCAAAACATGAAATCGTATTTTTCATAATCACATTTTCCTTTCATATTGATCATTGTTTATATTTTAAAAATCAATTTTCACAAACTCTATGAATTACAACCATTCTCACTTTGAACCGGCTTTGGTTTTGGCTTCATTTAAAATAGTATTATAATCTTTACTCAGGTTAGGATCTAATGTGATTGCCTTTTCAAGATCTGTTGCAGCTTCACTGAACTTTCCCGTTTGAAAATATGCCAGACCTCTTGCAGCATAAACGGAAGCACGGTCAGGAACATTGCTTGCAAATGTTGTAAGGTCATTTATTGCATCATTATAGTTTCCCATTGATACTAAAATTTCTCCCCGGAGATAATATGCATCGATCAAAGCGGGATTTATCGTTAATGCGCTTGTAAGGTCAGCTACAGCAAGGGGATACTCATTCTGTATTTTATAAACCAACGCTCTGTTCATATATGCTTCTCCGTAATTGACATTAGCAGTAATAGCTGCATTAAAGTCCGTGAGCGCCTGAGGATACATTTGCTGAGCTGTATAGATCAATCCCCTTAGATTTAATGCCGGACTGAAATTTATCGTTGTGCCGATAGATGTTGTTACGTCTTCGAGTGCCCTGCTGTAATCCTGTAAATAATAGTATGCTGTAGCACGGCTGTACCTTCCTTCTGCATCCTGGGGAACTGTCTCAAGATACTGTGTCAGATAATTGACGGCTTCCTCATAGTCTCTGCCTTCCAGAGCCCGGATTCCCATCTGAAGATTCTGAGCCGGCTCAAGCTGGGAATGACTGTCAGTAATATTAAATAAAAACAATAACGCAAAAACCAGAACAATTTTTTTCATAAAAATTTATTTCAATTATAATTTATTAGAAACATTACATTTTGAAATTACATATTTTACTTAAATAATTACATCTATAAAAGTGTTGAATTCAGATAAATGTTGTTAGACATCTATTCAGATAGATATAATGTAATTCAGAATTTATGATTAGCTGTCTTAGTTATAATGTATTTCGTTTATAATGAATGCTGCATTACAAACTAATGAGGACAACTGAATAATGCAGCATGAATGTCGCATTACAATCAATAATTATCAATCTGAGCTCTTTGCAATTTTCCGGAGTAATCAATATAAACAGCTTTCCACTCAGTATAAAAATCATATACAGTCCAGCCGCCTTCACGGTGACCGTTGCCTGTTTGTTTTACTCCTCCGAACGGCATGTGAGCTTCTGCTCCGATCGTCGCACCATTGACATAGGTGATCCCGGCTTTAATATCACGAATCGCTCTGAATGCATCGTTTACATTCTTTGTAAATATACTCGATGACAATCCATATACAGTACCGTTTAAGATGGTTACTGCATCATCAAGGTCATTGCATTTAATTACAGAAAGTACAGGTCCGAAAATTTCTTCCTGCTCAATTCTCATTCCGGGAGTTACATCAATAAAAATTGTCGGCTTATAGAACCATCCGTTTGCCAGATCTCCTTCTTTAGCATAGTCTCCGCCTGCAACAAGCTTTGCCTTGTCTTCATCCTTTCCTATCTTTACATAGGAATTTACAGTATCTCTCTGCGATTCACTTACGCATGGACCTACATCAACACCTTTATCATTGCCATATCCGAGCTTTAATTTGTTTACTCTGTCAACAAGCTTATTTATGAACTCATCATAAATATCTTTATGTAAAATCAATCTTGATGTTGCAGTACACCTTTGACCTGTCGTTCCGAAAGCTCCCCAAAGTACTGCTTCAAGAGCGAGATCCTGATCAGCATCTTTCATAACGATCTGCGCATTCTTCCCCCCGAGTTCGAGCGATACTCTCTTAAGGTCTCCTCCGGCAACTTCATTTATCCTTTTTCCTACCTGTGTTGAACCTGTGAAAGAAATAAGATCTACGTCCGGGTTAGAGATCATAGCTTCTCCGACGATTCTTCCTTTACCGTGAACAATGTTAATGACTCCGGGTATATAGTCTTTACCGAGAACTTCCCTCATTGCGCTGTCAATAATTTCCACAAGTGTTGCGGCGGTTTTCGGTGTCAGCTCGGCAGGTTTGAATACGCATGTATTTCCGCAGACAAGAGCCGGGAACATTTTCCAGGTCGGAATAGCCATCGGAAAATTCCATGGAGTAATAAAACCTCCGACACCAATCGGCACTCTGAAGCTGAGATTCATTTTGTCCGGAAGTTCACTCGGAGCATTATATCCGAACAGTCTTCTTCCTTCGGAAGCTGCATAGTAAGCCGTATCAATTCCTTCCTGCACATCACCTTTTGTTTCTGCAAATACTTTTCCCATCTCTCTTGTCATTTCATGCGCTATCTCGTCTTTTCTTTCAAGCATTTTATCACCGACAACTTTAAGAATATCCCCGCGCTTTGGAGCCGGGATCAGCCTCCATTTTTCGAAGGCAGCTTTGGCAGCTGCTACAGCTTCATCTGCATCTTCCTTTGATGAAGATGGAAATATGCCAATTAAGTCTTCATTCCATTTAGCGGGATTCCTGTTTTCAAAAGTGCCGCCCTTTATTGAATCTTTCCATTGACCGTTTATTAAATTTTTAAATACTTCAGCCATTAAATAATTTTCTCCTGTTTTGATTTATACTGTGAGTAAAATACTCAATTAGGACGTTTATAAAAATAAATAAATTATGGATGTTAAAAGTGAACTTGAATTACTATTTATAGGTTAGCATAGGAAATTTAAAGATGATCTGTTACTTACGGCATTATAAAGATTTAACCCTGAATTCCCGAAATCAAACATTTAGAAAAAATTCAATTAAAAATACGGTTTTACCCATCGCATACTTACTTTAACAAATTTGCAAATACTGAAAAACAAACATTTTTTTAATAAAATATTATCCTTATTTTAACACTCCAACACAAATGACTAACTAATTTTCATTAAATAATAATCATAACCAAATTATGAGTAATCTCTATTTTCCAAAATTTGTATTTGTACTTGTACTAACAATATTCTTTTCTGCAAACTCTTTCTCGCAGAACAAAAAACATTACAATCTGTTTTTAACAAACGATAACAGCCCCCTTATTAACAATACTGAACTGAAAAATGCAGTCAGTGATGCGGTTTTATTAAACATAAATAAAGAAGAGCTTTTATCACTGAGCGAAAACAGGAATCAGGAAATAACACTGGATATTCCTTATACTCAGAATACTGTCGGAAGGTTAAATTTAAAAAGATTTGATATTCTGAAATCTGATGCAAAGATCGTAGCTCGTACAGCAAGGGGAAACGAAGAAGTCAAACTGAAAGATATTGCAGTTTCCTACACAGGAAAAGTAGATGGATTCGACAATTCATTTGTCACAATAACGTTCTCAAATGATAATGTGACAGGACTAATGGTTACTCCGAAACAGACTTATATACTTGGTGCTGTAAATGATAAAAACGGGAAGAGAACTGACACCTATGTTTTATATAAAGAAAGTGACATGAAAATTAAAAATACATTTCTTTGTGACGCAGATGACAATTTGTCTTCTGAGCAAATAGAGAAAATGAAAAGGTCGTTTGACAAACAATTAACAGATGCTTCGGCAACTGATCTTTATGTTGCGGAAATAGCAATAGAAATGGATTTTGCAACTTATAATGTTTATGGTTCTTCAGTTACAAATGCAACCAATTATGCACTTACACTAATGGCTGCTTCTTCAGCAATTTACATGAAAGAGATTAACGTAAGATTTGTGATTCCTTATTTAAGAGTCTGGACAACACCGGATCCATATACAGGAACATCATCAAGTGCTTTGTTAACTCAGTTCAGAAATGAATGGAATGCCAATCAGCAGTCTGTTCAAAGAACACTTGCTCATTTTATTACAAGAAGAGGCGGAGGATTAGGAGGAATTGCATATATTGACGTTCTGTGTTCTGGCAATTTTGGTTACGGATTAAGCGGTACGGACGGTCCGATTCTGCCCCTTCCTACATATTCTTGGGATGTAATGGTTGTATCACATGAAATCGGTCACAATTTCGGATCACCACATACAATGAACTGCAACTGGCCCGGAGGACCAATTGACAGCTGTTATGCGGTTGAAGGCGGATGTTATACAGGACCTGTTATTCCAACTTTAGGAACTATAATGAGCTATTGTCACCTGACAAGCGGAGGAATTAGTTTAGTTAAAGGATTCGGACCAATGCCAAAAGCACTTATAAGAGGTAATGCTGAGAATAACGCATGCATGACTATATCCAACAGACCTTTATTCTTAGGCTATCCAAACGGAGGAGAAACTTATCAGACTGGAAGCAATAAACAAATTTACTGGGGAACGTCTTTAACGGGAAATGTAAATCTTGAATACTCCATCAATAACGGATCAAGCTGGATCACAATTCAAAACAATATTCCCGCTCAGCAAAGGGAGTATATCTGGGCAATTCCAATTATACCTTCGGTAATGGAGGCAAAGTTAAGAATTATGGATTCTTCAAATCCGAGTATCGGCGATACGACTGATGCAAGCTTCAGAATAGCATTAGCTATTAGTGCTTTCAGCATTGTTTCCCCGCCTTCCAATACACGACTTGTTGTATCATCAACCAGTACAGGAACTCAGCAATTCGTATGGCAAAGTGGCGGAACAGAGCCATCAATAAGATATAAATTTAAAATTAAGAAGTTTTCAAACCCTACTGAATACACAATTGACAGTGATAATAACGGCGCTGATACAACTGCAACCATAAGACTGTCACAGCTTGACTCAATTGCCGTATTGATGGGAACTACCGGGGATTCTGTAAGATGTACATGGAGAGCTTACGCATATAATGGAATTGATTCAGTCGGAGCTTCAAACAGCTTCTTAATTAACATAGTCAGGAATACTGTAGGAATTACTTCCTTTAATTCTCTTGTACCGGAAAAATTTGTTTTAGGAAATAATTATCCTAATCCGTTTAACCCTACAACCAATATAAAATTTGACATAGCTAAATCAACATTTGCAGAACTGAAAGTATTTGATTCGAGAGGCAGAGAAGTAAATACGCTTGTTAATGAAAAGCTGCAGGCAGGAACTTATGAATATAACTTTAATGCATCAAATCTTCCAAGCGGAGCTTACTTCTACAGACTGAAGACAGATGAATTCACTGAAACGAAGAGAATGATCTTAGTGAAATAAAAATTTAGTAAGTTAAAAGTTAAAAGTAACATTTAGTTATTTAGTTTTTAGTGTTCAATACGAAAGGAGACTGTAATTGATTTTATTGATTACAGTCTTTTTTTGATTTATACATTTCATTAATTAACTGATTAATATTGAATACAGTATTCTGAGACAATTGTACATATCATTTAAATTGACGAATCTTTTTATTAACGGTAACAAATCCCATGAAAACAGCATTTATAATACTTCTCTTTACAATACCCTTAATTTATTTTTTTGTAAAAAAGGATAATCAGGAAGATTTAAATTTAAATTCTGATATTGACAAGAATTTAACAGAAGAAACCGGCGAAAAAAGATATCCTAATGACATAGAGTACATAAAAAGAACTTTTCCTTTTGGAACAGCCGACCCTGATGCTCATCTTGAAGCATTAAAGAAAGGTCAGCTTATGAAAGAAGTATCTGAAGCAGATAATTCAATTCCCACATGGGAGTTTGCAGGTCCGGTGAATATTGGCGGAAGAGCCTCTGACATTGAATATGATCCGAATAATACTGATATAATATATGCGGGAGCTGCTACGGGCGGAGTTTTTAAATCTACCGACGGCGGAATTACCTACTTTTCAGTATTTGATGATCTGGCTGTACTTCCAATCGGAGATATAGCAGTTGATCCTGTAAATTCAAATATTGTTTATGTCGGCACCGGTGAAGCAAACGGAGGTCATAATAATTTTGCCGGAGGCGGTGTATATAAATCAACTAACGGAGGTGCAAACTGGCAGTTGACCGGTTTGGAAAGTACTGTATCAATAGGCAGAATAGTTATTGATCCTTTGAACCCGTTGAGAGTTTTTGTTGCTGCAGTAGGTTCATATTTCGGACCGGGTCCTGACAGGGGAGTTTACAGAAGTGATAACGGCGGAGCCACCTGGACAAAGATCCTGTTTGTATCCGATTCTACCGGAGCAATTGACATTGCAATGGATCAGATAAATCCTAATAATTTACTTGCTGCCATGTGGCAGAGAACGCGTTACCCGAATGGAGGTGTTTTATACGGCGCTACAAGCGGAATTTATAAATCAACTAACGGCGGTAATAACTGGACAGCTCTGGGAGCGGCTAACGGTTTGCCGAATTCAACTACTGCTAATGTCGGACGTATCGGGCTAAGTATTTCAAGGTCAAATCCCAATGTTGCATATTCATTATTTACTAACGGACCCGGATATCTTGGATTTTTTAAAACTACGAACGCCGGACTCAACTGGACAAATGCAAATCCAAACGGAGGTCTTCAGTCGGGGTTTTCAAACTTCAGCTGGTATTTCGGAAATGTAAGAGTTCATCCCGAAAATCCTGATATCGTTTATGTTCTCGATTTTAATACTATGAGATCTACTAATTCCGGAACTTCATGGAGTAATATTTCAGGGAGCATTCATGTTGATAAGCACGCTCTTGCATTCAAACCCGGAGATCCGAACAGGATCATTGAAGGAAATGACGGCGGGATTTATAATTCATCTAACGGCGGATCAAGCTGGACTAAAGTCGCCGCTCTTCCTTTTACACAATTCTATGAGATCGGCATTGATATGAACAATCCTGAAAGATTATACGGCGGGACTCAGGATAACGGAACAAACAGAACTACAACAGGAGCTTTGAATAACTGGTCAAGTATTTATGGCGGCGACGGTTTCTATGTGATAGTCGATTTTACAAATCCAAATGTAATTTATGCAGAATCTCAAAACGGGAATCTTGGTAAATCAATAAACGGAGGAAGTAGTTTTTCAGATGCGACTAACGGAATTAATGCTTCAGAAAAAACCAACTGGTCAACACCTGTCATAATGGATCCGAACAATAATAATGTATTGTATTACGGAACAAGCAAAGTTTACAGAACCACTAATGCAGCTGCACTCTGGACTGCTGTAAGTCCTGATCTGACTAACGGAAATCAGACAAGACTCGGCACTGTAACAACCATTGCGGTTGCGCCGACAAATTCTAATGTAATAATGGCAGGCACAGATGACGCTAACGTATGGATCACTTCAAACAACGGAAATAACTGGACTAAGGTATCTTCAGCACTTCCTTACCGGTGGGTTACGAGGGTTGCATTTGATCCTGTAAATGAAAACATAGCATACGTGACTTACAATGGATTGAAATGGAAGGACCCTCAGCCGCATGTATTCAGAACAACTGACAAGGGTCTGACCTGGACAGACATAAGTAATAATCTTCCGGATGCTCCTGTTAATGCTTTCGCTATTGATCCCGCCAGACCGAATGTTTTATTTGTCGGCTCGGATGTAGGCGCTTACGTTAGTTTTAATACCGGACAAAACTGGCAGTTTCTCGGACAGGGACTACCCATGGTATCAGTTTATGATTTTAAAATTCATCCTCTGGGAAATTATTTAGTTGCGGGGACGCACGGAAGATCAATGTATAAAATCGACCTTGCTCAGGTAGTAAGCGTTCATTCAAACGAAACTAATATTGCCGGTGATTTTTCTCTTTCTCAGAATTATCCGAATCCGTTTAATCCCGTTACCGTCATTCGATACACGATTAGCGAAAACCGTTTTATTGTTTTGAAAATATTTGATGTTCAGGGAAAGGAAGTTGCTGCATTAGTGAATGAAAAACAAAATGCAGGAACGTATGAAGTAAATTTTAACGCAGGTAATATTTCAAGCGGAATTTATTATTACAGATTATCCATTGATTCTGAAAACGGAAAGAGATCCGTATTGACAAAAAAAATGACTCTAATAAAATGATCATCAATGATCATTGTGTATTCAAATGTAAATCGAAATTTGTCCTCAGAAAACGTAATTTATCATTATAAAAAGTAAAAAGTATACTGTAAATCATAAATCAAAAATCATGAAAACATTTCTAAAAAAATTCCTAATCTTTACTTTATTCACATTCTCTTTTGTGTTTATCAGCAATGATTCTTATTCGGTTACAGACACACTGAGTGCAAATAGTGATAACACATTGTATCAGGATGACTTCGGTACAGTGAGCAACGGAAAAGGCAACTATTTTTTTGCAGGTAAAACTCTTGGTGACAGGATCAGAAGAGGTTTGATATCATTTGATGTAACAGGTCAAATCCCGCCGGGAGCGGTAGTAACAGATGTGCAGTTAGTTCTTCATATGTCAAAGACCATTTCCGGAAGCAAGAGAGCGACGCTGTATACTGCTTCAAAGAACTGGGGTGAAGGTGAATCCTATGCCAACGGAGAAGAGGGGACAGGAACTCAGGCAGAAACCGGTGACGCTACCTGGATTAATAATATCTACGACACAGAAGACTGGGGCACTCCGGGTGGAGATTACTCCGAAACCGAAAGTGCAAGCACTAATGTAGATGGTGTTGGATTTTATATATGGAATGATCCTCAAATGTCTGCGGATGTTCAGGGTTGGGTCAATAATGAATCATCCAATTACGGATGGATCATTCTTGTTGATGAAGAGGATATTGGTACTGCAAAAAGATTTGATACAAGAGAAAATAGTAACGCGGCATTCAGGCCAAAGCTGATAGTAACTTACACATTTAATCAGATTGCTTTGCAAATGAGTGCTTTTACAGAGGGTTTTGTTCAAAGCCCGATTCTCAGCGCAGGAATTCCTCTTAGCATTCCGGATACTTTCCGTGTCTATCTTAGAAATTCCTTTGCACCATATTCAATTGTTGATTCGGCAAAAGCATTCAGCGGGTCTGAGAGCTGGTATGTTTTCAGCAGTGCGCCGTCAGGATCTTATTACATAATGGCAGATCAGAGAAATTCCGTTAATACATGGAGCAAATTTCCGCAGAGTTTCTCAACAGGATCATTTGCATATTATGACTTTACGACATCAGCTACACAGGCATTTGGCAATAATTTAGTCCTAAAGGAAGGCAGCTATTGCCTCTACAGCGGAGATGTTAATAAAGATAATTCAATTAATCTGACAGATGTATTACAGGTATACAACTCGGCAGTTGCTTTTCAATCAGGATATATTGTAACTGATGTAACCGGCAATAACAGTGTAGATCTTACAGATATTTTAATTACTTATAATAACTCAACAAACTTTATTCAGGAACGCAGACCTTAATAGTTTGATAGTTTACAGTTGATAGTTGAAAGTTGATTGATGATAATTGATAATTGTAGTTAATAGTTGATACGCAATTATCTGTCTTCAAATCAGTATTTCCGGAGCCCGGTTTTATCTGAGTTCGATTATTTTTTCCGAAAGCCAGTCTTCTCTTGAAGCTGGCTTTTTTTTATTCATCAGGTTTTCAGCAATATACAATTCGTCATTACCTGTACCAGTTTTTATTTTCAAAAGGAGCTGATAGATCTTCAGAAAGTTTTGTGTGTACTCTTTATGGATTCCGGGGATCTCCTTATGATTTCTCAGAAAATGTCTGAACTTATCAATTTCAAAAAAAGCTTCTTCATATTTTTTAGTTTCATAATAGGCGCAAAGCTTTAGAATGGAAGAGTCACAATAATGCAGGTAATTAAGCCCTTTAAAACCGTCAAGATATTGGAGGGACTTTTCATAATTTTTATTACTGAAGAAGAGCTTTGAATAGGATAAATTAATCTCATCATCACGGTCTTCTTCAGGAAGCTCTTTTGAATATTTGCTGATGAATTTTTCTGTCCACTTTATCTTCTTTAGCTTTATTCCGAGCAAAACATAATTCCGGAATGTAGTAACCGGAAAAACTCCGTCCCTGTCAAGATAGCATTTAACTTTAAGTTTCTCGTTATAAAGATCATATAATTCGAGCTGAAATTTCTTCACTCCGTGATTGATCCTAAGAATGCAGTAGGAAGTCATAAGTTTGTAAAGATCGGTCAGTTCATTTTTTTCAATATTGTTTCTCACACCGTCAAATATTTTTTTTGCTTCAAAATAGTTTTTCTCAGTATCAGGGAATTTAAAAATGTTGTAAAAATAATACATCATTGCTGTAATTTTATAAAGACCGGAATTGGTTTCCCCGAGATCCTTAATAAAGTCTTCATCTAATTTCATTCTGTCAAGAATTTCCATTGCATAGTTAGATTCATATCTCCTGTTGGTTTGCTCCTGCTGTATGAATTCAATTCCAAACGTAAATAAATTTTTTAAAAATACTGTTGCCATGTACCGTGAATACGTAAAATATCTGTTGAAAGTGCTTTCGGAGATCTTATGTTTTTTGGAGTGATCAATTCTGAGATTTTCAATGTAAAGCATGCTTAATTGTTTATTGTCGCTCTCGGGAAGAGATTCAATGATTCCTTTTGATTTTTTTAACTGCATTTCAAAAAGTTTTTCTGACCTGCCGTTACTGTAAGCAGTCAGAAGAATTTTATTTTTCTCGGTTTTATTTTCTTTAAGGGTCTTATATATCAGATATTCTTCGGCAAGTTTGAATAGCTCGGAGATGCGGTTATTCAGCGTTTGAAGGCTGAATTTTTTTCCCGGGTAGATCTTTGAATACAGGATCTGCGGAGTTAATTTGTAATAACCTTTCTTTTTAAATTTCAATAACTGGTTAAATACTGACAGATAATTTCTTCCCTTTGAAAAAAACTTTGAGGAAATGAATTTCTTAAATTCCCTGATGTCTTTATCTGAAAAGGAATCTAAAAGTAAAATTAATTTTGAATTGGACATTTTCTTCGGGTAAAAATTTATTACATAATATGCTAAAAGAAGACAAATTTAAATGAATTTTAGAGATTTATTAAAGCTATTCTTTGGGTAGAAACCGGGTTTTCTTTCTTTGTACCCCTAAAGGAAAATTAATATTTTTGTATACACTTAACAGGATTTTCAGAAAACTTTTAAAATATAAATTCCCAATCAATTTATGAAAAAATTTATTTTTACAATCGTTCTTTTAATTTCTTCAGTTGTGAGTTCTTATTCTCAATGGACAAATGATCCGCTTAACAATACTGTCATAAGCAATCCATCCGGAGATCAGGCTACCCCGAAGATCGCAACGACATCAGACGGAGGAAGTTATATCACCTGGTTTGATAACCGTGCCGGTAGTTATGCTGTGTATCTTCAGAAACTCGACAGACATGGAGTAGCACTTTTTCCTGTTAACGGTCTGCTTATCAGCAATAATCCGCAAAACACTTCATTACAGGATTTCAATATTGATGTTGACGCTTCGGATAATGCTGTTATAGTTTTTACTGACAGAAGAAACGGTACAATACTGAATCCGTTTGCATATCTTATCAGCCCTACCGGTGCATTCCTTTGGGGACCAAACGGGGTGTCTTTAACTGATTCAATATCTATTACACAAAATATCCCTGTAGTTGCTGCAACATCAGACGGTAACTATGTTTTTGCCTGGTCATACGGTTCCGGGCCGAACAGGATTGCAATGCAAAAGCTGAATGCCAATGGCATCCCTCAATGGGACTCACTGGTAAAGTTAAGAGGTACAGGAGCGGAGAATTTTAATTACATGAGATTAATAAAATCTGATGCCGGAAGCGTCATTATGGCATGGGATGCATACACGGGAAATATTTCTACGACAGGTACAATAAAACTCTTTACTCAAAAATTCTCTTCAAGCGCTGCAAAGTTATGGACTGATCCGCAGGATACAGTTCAGAACCTGGCAAGATTAGCCGGGATATCATATATACCGACACTGATTAGTGATGGTGAAGACGGAGCTGTTTACACATGGATTGATGACAGAGACATAAATTCACGTGCAAGTGTATGGGTTCAGAGATTCAACTCTTCAGGAGTTGCACAATTTCCAAAAAACGGATCCGAAGCATCGACTCTTTCCACGAATCAGCATTTTTTACCTTCATCAACTTACTGCCGTTCGACCGGTGAGACATTTACATTCTGGACTGAAACTAACGGCGGTCAGACATTGGTCGGCGGATTGTACGGACAAAAATTCAACTCAGCCGGAGTTCAGCAATGGGGAACCAGCGGAAAAGAATTTAAAGCGCTGGATAATAATCAGCTGAGTTTCTTATCAGCAAATTCAAGTGATACAAATGTAGTAGTTACATACACCGAGTTATTGTTTGGCGGCAGTAATAATCTAGTAAAAGGAATGTCGACCGGACCATCAGGTGAATTTCACTGGCCCGGAAATATTGTGACAGCCTCATCTTCATCAGGCAGCAAGATAAGAAGGCAGACAGGTTTTGATAAGAATTCCGGCATGGCCGTAATGACATGGAGCAACGGAGATATCATGGCTCAGAATCTGAACATAGACGGTTCACTTGGAATACAAAAGATGGATGTCACATTTGGAATAGAAGCAATGTGGAACGGAACTGTTCAGGTTCAGGATACAGTACGATTTTACTTAAGAAAAAATTCTTCTCCTTATAATATACAGGACTCTTCGGTCACATTTTTGAATTCAAGCGGAAACGCTCTCGTATATTTCTCTGCTCCTGAAGGAAATTTTTACGTTCAGACAAAACACAGAAGCGCTCTGGAAACATGGTCTTCAACGCCGGTATCATTTAGTACAGCAAGCATTACACCATATGATTTTACAACGGCACAATCACAGACCTACGGAAACAATTCCGTTCTGACTTTGGGAAAATATTGTTCATACAGCGGTGAAATATTAAAGGATGGTAACATAGATTTAGCAGATGTTGTATTAATACATAACGATGTAACTGTTTTCGCTGCAGGATATCTTCCTACTGATGTGAACGGAGACAGTTTCGTTGATCTGACAGACATGCTTGTTACTTCTAACAATTCAGCAAATTTTGTGAGTGTGAGCAAGCCGTAATAAATACTATTGGGCACAGAGGCATAAATTGTTTTATTGTTTATGCCTCTTTTTATTTTACCACAATATATTAATTTCTAAGGATAACAAGAATTTTTTTTAACAGAAGATTTGATCATGATTAATTTGTCTTTCTGTTCCAGTTCGAGCTCCCGAAATTATCACCTTCCTGTGAAGTCAGAACAAAGTTATCATTTGATATAATATTAATTGTGAGTTTACCGTGCTGCATTATTGAACCTTTCGGAACGTCAGCCCAGATAAGGTTTATTACATTCCCGTTTATTGTTCCGTGTGCAACATTTGACCATGTTGGATCCAAACTGGATTCTTCACCGTACCAGAGGATTTCATTTCCAATCTGACGGACATAATAATTGCCGTTCCAGTCGCAGACAAATACGCCTTCTATATTGAAATTTTCTTTGGAATACTTGTTTTGATTGTCTTGTGAAAATGAAATGCCGGCTGAGAGAATAACCGATAGACCAACTGCGGATAAAAAAAACATTAGCTTTTTCATGGCAGTATTAGATTTTATATTAGTGAGGAAAAGAACTTTTTACATTTATAAAATAACTTCATGATGTTTCATTTTAAATTCAAAAATTATGGCAGAAAAATTAACCGTATGAATTCAATTTCGCCTAAGATGAATATGAGTTCAGTTTCTTTAAGGTTCGTTTATGAATCCGGTCAGGTTTTTCCTAAACTCAATCTTTGACGTGAAAGCCTGACGAGATCTGGATTTTTCTTCATTGAGTTAACAGCAGGCTATTGACTGATCAGGAAAATTTTTTTTCAAACTGATTTTAGAATATTGTCCAGGTGCCTAACAGGGAAGGCTTCAATGGTTATTCATCCCGGGTGAACTCAAATTATTTCTGCGAATACAATGCAACCCTGTTTCCTTCTGTGACAAGAAAACACCATTGTAACCCATCCCGGGAGCTATCTGTGTTTTCGGACTTTTGAATTTTCCGCCCGAAGATTCTACTCTGTCCAAAACAGTCTGAAGATCATCCCCTCCGTTCAGATATAATATCGGACCTGCTCTGAAGGTTTAAATGTTTCTCCTGTTGAAATGTGGCCTCCGATACCTCGCTCTTCGATGGGAAAAAATGCAATGTCCTGTCCTCCCATTTTTATGACATTTAATTCAAAATCAAAAATATCATTGTAAAATTTTACTGCTCTTTTGAAATCAAGTGCCGGTATTGCGAACCAGCTTATTGCATTTTTCATTTTTCATTTTAAGTTTAAAATTAAAGAAATACTTTATTCAAAAGTAACAATGTTTGTTTAAACTTGCTTCTTTAAAATTGACAATTTACTATTAACTAATAATGAAAACCTTATTTAGAAATGCAAAAGTCTGGCTTGGAAATAATTCATTTGCCGATGCCATAGGATTTGATTCTCACCCGGAAAAATAATCTTTACCGGAAATACCCGCGAAACAAAGTATGCACAGAGAGAATATCACGAAGTTGTCGACCTTAAGAAAAGACTTGTTCTTCCTGCATTTACAGACGGTCATTGTCATTTCATAAAAGGAGCATATGTAAACTCACAGCTCAATCTCAGAAATGCACAAATAAAAAATGACTTCATTAACACGATAAAAGAATTTAAAAAGCAGAAAGGAAACAAGTGGATCTACGGCGGATATTTTTCAGATTCTAATTTTCAGGAAGTTATAAATTTAAATAAAGCTTTCCTTGATGAAATTAATGCGGATGTCCCGATTATCATTTCAAAATTTGATATGCACTCGGCATTTGCAAATTCAAAAGCGCTGGAATTATCCGGGATACTGAATAAAGCGGACGATTTTACATCCGAAGAAATAGTCAGGGATAACAACAATATTATTACAGGCGAGTTGAAAGAAAGAGCGATGTATTTTGTAATGGATAAGATTCCCGTTGCATCATTAACAGAGAGAACAGAAGTTGTAGTTAAACAAATGCAAAACTTCATTCGCTTGGAATCACTGCGATATCAGACATTACTCTGGGAGAGGATCTGGAGATTTATAAAAGCTCATTGAAGAAAATAAATTACTGCTGAGAGTTGACTCACGACTGCCGTTCACTGAGTTTTACAACCTGAAAAAATATCAGGAAGAATTTTCCGGAATATCTGATCTGATAAAGTTTAATTCTCTGAAGGCATTCTATGATGGCTCCCTTTCGAGCAGGACTGCGCTGATGCATTCGAATTATAAAAATGCAGATCATAACGGAATAAAAACAGAATTTGTAAACACCGGTGAGTTTGAGAAATTATCTTTCGAAATTGATGAAGCGGGATATCAGATGTCCGTTCATGCAATTGGTGATAAGGCAGTTACAGAGCTGCTTGATCTGAATGAAGAATTAATCAGAAAATTTGGAAAGAGAGACAGAAGATTCCGTATCGAGCATGCACAGCACATCCGGGAGAATGATCTCCACAGGTTTAAAGAATTGAATATAATTGCATCAGTACAACCGACTCATTTATTCAGTGATGCAAAGACAGCAATGGAAATTCTTGAAGATTACAAAATTGAACATAACTATAAAAAACTTTTTGATATAGGAGCTGAAGTATGCTTTGGCACTGACTTTCCCGTTGTCGGTGAAAGTCCGTTTGAAACTATTTATTATGCTATGACAAGAAAAGCAAATGGTTTTGAAAATGGTTTCGTTACTGAAAATAGTATTTCATTAGTTGATTGCCTTGAAGCATATACAATCAACAATGCTTTTGCAACTTACGACGAAAAGGAACGAGGAAGTCTTGAAGTCGGGAAGGTTGCTGATTTGGTCATAATGGAAGATGATCTTTTTGAAATGACAGGTGATGAAATTAAAGATGCGAAAGTTTTAGAGACGTATTTCGGAGGAATTGTATTGAGTAGTGAGTAATGGGTATTGGGTATTGAGTATTGGGTATTGGGTATTGAGTATTGAGTATTGAGTATTGAGTATTGAGTATTGAGTATTGAGTATTGAGTTACGAATCACGAGTTACGATTACAATTACTAATACTCACTACTCACTACTCACTACTACCCACTACCCACTACCCACTACTCAATACTCAAAACCAACTACTAATTCTGCAGGCCATTAATCTCACCTGCTCTTTTATAAGCATTCATCATATCAATGACACCGCCTGACTTTGACATGTTGGAAAACAATTCTTTTGGTTTATCTTTAACTTTTACAGTCAGTCCGGGATATTGTCTTGCTGATGAAATGATCACTTCTTTCAATTGCTGTGCTGTAAGATTTGGAAAGTAAGATTTCAATATTGCTGCAATGCCCGATACTTCAGGTGCTGCCATGCTTGTTCCGTCAACTTTTTTGTATTTGTTATTTGGAACAGTAGAATTAATCTGAACACCCGGAGCAAATATATCTACAACCTCTTTTGAATAATTACTGAAAGGAGCTGCAAGATCATATTTAAAATTTTTATTTTCAGGATCTTGTTTCTGTGACCATTTCTTCATCCAGGAGTTAGCGCCTACAACTATCATATTAGAGAAATATTTCTTTTCACCGTTTTCCTCAAGATATTTCCTCGGATAGTTTACAATGTCCGTAACATTATCGCCTTCATTACCGGCGGAGATGACAAACAACACACCCTTTTCTTCCGCATACTTTATAGCATCTACAACGAATTCCGGATCAGGAGAAAAATATTTTCCCGCTGACATATTGATTATGCTAGCGCCGTTATCCACTGCATATCGGATGGCGTTTCCAATATCTTTGTCTCTTTCATCCCCTTCATTCGGAACAGCACGAAGCAGCATCAGCTTTGCAAAAGGCGCCTGCCCGGTCTTCTTAGATGCAATGATACCGGCAACGTGTGAACCGTGAATTTCAACCTTATCCGAGACATCATTCTTGCCGTAATTCGTTTCAAGCATAACTTCCGGATTGTCACCGATTAGCTCATAAGTATCAGTAGTATCAAAATAATATTTTACTTTGTTTTTATACTCTTCGTTAAGTTCGGTCAGATCATTTTTATCCATTCCGAAAAGTAAATAGACACCGAGTATTATGGAAGCCGCATCACTTACCTTTCCTTCAGGAAGGCTCATTGAAATACCCTGAAGCTTTTCCGGATCAGTGGTAACGCCTTTTTGCTTAAGAATCGCCTCTGCTTCAATTAATTCAGCCAGGGTTTCAGATACGCCGTCGCTTGTTGAAATAGTTTCATCTTTCTTTGAATCATATTCTTCCATAACCTTCTGATAATAAGGATCTGTTTTCGGAGTGCCGGCTTTCTTTAATCTTTTATACTCTCTTGTAACTTCAAGTGATAAATATTTTGCGTTACCCAAAAAATTCCATCCGTGAAAGTCATCAACGTATCCATTATTGTCATCGTCCACACCTGCTGCTCCGTTCATTTCTATTTCATTGATCCATATATTGTCTTTTAGATCCGGATGTTCTATATCAAAACCGGAATCAATGACTGCGACTATTACTTCTTTCCTTTCCGGGATAAAATCAAGTGTGTTAATATATTCATAAAACGCTTTTGTGCGTGTTCCTTCATAGCCGTCTTTATCAGGATCCATTACACCCCAGTCAGGAAGGTCACCTTCACCAAATTTGTTTTCAAATGCTTTTATTAAATATGAATTGAATTTTTCTTTATTCAGATCGGAGGGTTTGAAACTCAGAAAGCTAAAGCTGATAATAAATGCAGTAATTAAAAGTAAAAACCCTGCAGGTTTGTTTTGTAATTTCATATAACTAAAATCTTTAATTTTATATATTGAGTGTGAAATTTATACATTAGACCGAACAGAAAGAAGTCTCAAAAATTGACCGCTGATTACAATTGATAACGTTGATTGCATTGATTATTTAAATGACCCGATTAAATAAATTAGGAAATATTTAACTGATCGGATTGTATACTGCTAACAGAAATTAGGATTGATAGTTTCACCAAAACTTCCAAAAAAATATTAAAAATTATGACCAATCATTACGATAATTATTTACATTATAAAAAAAGAGTTGATGAGATCTTATCACACTCGATTGAAAAGCAAAAACCGGAGTCATTATATGAACCTCTGAGATATGTTTTAACCGGCGGAGGTAAAAGGATAAGACCAATGATGGTAATTTTTTCATGCGAAGCATACGGAGGCAAACCGGAAGATGCGCTGAATGCTGCTGTTGCAATGGAAATGCTGCACAACTTTACACTGGTGCATGATGACATAATGGATAATGCAGACACAAGACGAGGGAGTCAGACTGTTCATAAGAAGTGGAATGAGAACGTTGCAATACTTACAGGTGATCATCTGATCGGACTGGCTTATTCTTATTTATTGAAAACAAATTCAGACAAGACTCTGAAATTTTAAAAGCATTTACTGAAGGAATCATAGAAGTTTGTGAAGGACAAAGTTTTGATAAAGAGTTTGAAGAAAGGAAAGACGTTTCATTGGATGAGTACATTATGATGATAAGAAAGAAGACAGCGAAGATGCTTGAGACTTCAGCAATAGTCGGAGCATTGATTGGAAACGGAAATACTGAACAGGTCGAGAATATAAGAAACTATGCAGCGAACATCGGGCTTGCATTTCAGATACAGGATGATCTGCTTGACATCACTGCTGATGAAACTGAATTCGGGAAAAAGATCGGGGGAGATCTTGTCGAAGGAAAGAAGACTTATTTGTTATTGAAAGCGATGGAATCTGTGACTGATGAAAAGGACAGATCAAAAATTATGAACATTGTAAATAAGGACGGATTGAAAGCGGATGACATTGACAGAATCGCCGAGATAAAAAATATTTACATTAAATACGGGATAATAGATTCGGCTCAAAAGGAGATTGAACATTATACAAAGCTTGCTGATAAATATCTGAATACATTATCCGAAGGCGAGAGCAAAGAAAGACTGAAGTGGTTTTCGGGGATGCTGATGGGGAGAAGCTTTTAGACTTTTACGGAACGCTGATGACGCTGATTTTTCTACTGTTAAAAAAATAGTAAAGCTTCTGAAATTACAAAAAGGAAAGCAACATTAAATATTAAGAATAATCTAATATTTTTTGTGATAGCTTTAGTTGTTTTAAACATAATTAATCTAAAGTATTGCTTTTCGTTTTATGTTAATTCGGTTACAATACTTCTACTTCTATTTATAGTTATCGGAATTATTTTTTTATGGTATGGGCATCAATTGAGATTTCCACCCATTGTAAATTTAGTATTAGTAGTTATATCAGGACATTATCTTTAGCATGTATAATAACAGTATTTAGTGGTTCGGGTATTACGAAATATCAGGCAGATTTATCAAAAGAAAAGGCAACAGTAATTATTAAAGCTCTACATGATTATGAGCACTCTAATAATAAATTTCCGGAAGATCTATCTGAACTCATTCCCGAATTTTTAGAATCCATACCGAATTCTTCAATGGGTTGGTTTGATGAACCATTTAAATATTTCAAAAGAAATGATGGAAGTTTTGATCTTACTTTTCCAAGTTATGGAGGTGAGTATTATATTACGAGTGCATATTCTAATGGAAAGTGGATAGAAACAGATTAATCAATTATGGAATTGTCTCTATATTGTATAGATTTCAAACTTAAAATTATTTTAACATAGTTAACAAGTGAATCATTAAAATCGAAAACGTAGATATGAAAAAGAAATCGTAAAAGTAAAAAACAGCAATCAAGTAAACCGGTTAAATCATATTTGATTCAATTTCGTCTCTAATAAAGAAAGCCGTCATAGGGTTTCAATAACTGTTAATGCGAACTCTCATTCTTTACTGGGAGATTGGTAATACAATCCAAAAGAAATCTTGCAAGAAAACGAGCGGAATACGGGGAAGAGATTGTTAGAAATTGCAATTCAATTAACTGATACGTTTGGGAAGGGTGGGGAGAAAACATTTGAATCATTGTCTACGCAGTGCGGAGACTTTTTCAAAGAAGAGATTCTCACGCAGTGCGAGACAATTGAGCTGGACCACCTAGAACCATAATGTATATCGAAGACATTATTCAGAGGGAGTTCTATCTTGAGCTATGCATCAGGAACGATGGAGTACAAGACTTTTCAAGAACGTATCAGCCCATGCTTTACGAACGCACGGCCATTTCAAAGAAACCGGAAGAGACAATCAAGAAGGATTTGAAATTACTTAAAGATGAACAAAAACTTTCCCCCGATCTCGTATTCCGTGATCCGTATTTTTAGACTTTCTCGGATTAAAAGACACTTACAGTGAGAAGGATCTTGAAAGCGCTATCATTTCCGAACTGCAAAGATTCATAATTGAAATGGGAAGTGATTTTGCATTCATGGCGAGACAAAAGAGAATTACAATTGACAATGAAGACTATCGTATAGATCTTTTGTTTTATCACAGAAAGCTAAAATGTTTAGTTGTTATAGATTTGAAATTAGATAAGTTCAAAGCTTCATATAAAGGACAAATGGAATTATATTTAAGATGGCTGGAAAAGTATGAATCAGTTGAAGGAGAAAACAGTCCCATAGGGCTGATACTTTGTTCAGATGCAAATAAAGAGCACTAGAGTTATTAAGATTAAAAGAAAGCAATATAAAAGTTGCAACATATTATACAGCACTACCCCCATGGAGCTACCAGGAAAAATTTCATCAGGCGGTAAAAATTGCACGAGAGATTTGAAAATAATATAAACTGATATGAATGAAATTATTTTCAGCAAGCATTCTGAAATGCAGATGTTATTGAGGGGAGCTGGTAAAGATGAAGTAACAAAAACTGTCCGGGATGGGATTAGGGAAAATGCTAAGTTTAATAAATTCCATTTCTACTTTCACTTTTTTGATTTTAAGTCAACATCACCGGTTAACAATAAATACTATGAATTTAAAACATTAGATGTTATTTTTGTAGAAGAAAATAATCAAATCATTGTAGTTACAGTAAAAGTTTATTATCATTAAAAAATGAAAATATATTATGACAGCGTCGTAGATGCTCTGTATATCGAACTCCGTCCTTTGAAAGAAGGAACAGCTGTATCGAAAGATTTAAACGATGAAATTACAGGCAACTTTGGACCTGACGGTAAAATTGCAGGTTTGGAAATATTAGATGCATCAAAGATTCTGGGAAATAACTTATTCAAT
Organism: Ignavibacteria bacterium; assembly: GCA_016710985.1. Taxonomy (GTDB): domain Bacteria; phylum Bacteroidota; class Ignavibacteria; order Tepidaquicellales; family Tepidaquicellaceae; genus JAGPCH01. The sequence goes on along the minus strand of JADJTX010000007.1, from coordinate 2,055 downwards.
ATTTCTTTTGAAATCCCTCAGACAGCTGTCAGGATAAACAATCCGTAAACTCAAATCTAAATTAAATCTGAATCAATAATCATGTTCAGATATCAATTGAATCAATCATAATGTTTGCAGAGTAAGTGAGAATTAAATGATGTTTTCAATTTTTATCATAGAAATCATTTGTATCATTAAAAATCATAGTTAAAACTAACTCATAGTCATTGATAGAAACCGAAATAACAATAATGAACAAAGCCGGGATGCATACGAGACCGGCATCTTCAATCAGTAAGGATCGCTGCGAAATACAAAGCCGATTTTTTTATTTCGAAAGACGGATTTGAGGTCAACGGGAAGAGCATAATCGGCGTGATGACACTCGCGGCTGAACAGGGTTCAACGCTAATTCTTAAATTCGATGGTCCGGATGAGAAAGAACTTTCGGAAGAAATGGTAAAATTCTTTGCGGACGGATTCGGGGAAATGTAATGGAAGCAACAATTCAAAATATAAGATCAAAGATATTCTCTTCCGAAAAGTTCTCACAGCTTAAGGATCTTTTGAAAGACACTTCCGGCAGAGTGATCTTAAGCTGTGTAAGCGGTTCGATGGCAGCGTTCATTACAGATTACATTTATCAGAATGCAGGTAAAAAAATATTTTATGTCTCACACGACAATGACCGGATCGTAAAACTAAAGGACGATCTTGAGCTTATTGATTCATTGCAAAACATTTCAATATACTCTACCAAACTTTCCGACAGCGAGTCCACTTCAAAAATTCTCATTGACCTCTCTGAGGGAAATGAATTCATAGTAATAGCAAATGCATCCGAGCTTGGGAATAAGATCATTTCAAAAGATAAATTCAAAGCATCGATAATCGAATTGAAGAAAGATGAGAATTACAGTTTCGATGAATTACTGAATACTCTTGAGAAATATAATTTCAACAGAAAGGATTTCATGATGAAGCGGGAGATTTTTCGGTAAGAGGCGGGATCATTGATTTCTTTGCGGAGAATCTTGAAAGCCCGGTAAGGATTGAGTTCTTCGGGGATACTATTGAATCAATAAGAGAATTCGATCTGAATTCGCAGAGGTCTGTGAGAGAGTTGATTCTGTAAAGATCGGAATAAATCTGAATGCAGATGAAGAGGAAATAAATTATGAGCCCGATGAAATTGTAATTAATTATGTACCTGACGATGCAGTCGTTATTATTGATGAGCCGGAAATTACATTCAATGAGATTAAAGAGGAGCTTGGAAAAGAGTTAAGTAAGTTTAAAAAGATATATCTGACTTCATTCACAAACATGATCGCTGATTTTAATGATCACTCTGATTCCGCTGATTTTAAGTTGATTAATTTTGATTCGAAACCGCAGCCGGATTTTCATTCGAATCTGAAGGGGATATATCAGAATCTTTGTGAGAACATTAAAAATGGTTATGAAGCTTTTGTACTTGCTTCGGACGAACATCAGGCAGGCCGGATAAAAGAATTAATAGAAGATTTTGAGGATGAGAATATTATTGAACAGGATGAGAAAATACACTCAGATGCCGAAGAAGATTCGGATGAAATAAAAAGTGATCCGGAATTCAGCATTAAGAATAAATTCAAGTAATCCCTGAATCCATTCACAACGGATTCATTTTTAATGATCTGAAGATCTTAATTTACACCGAGCATCAGATCTTCGGAAGATACTTTAAGCAGATAAAGAAGCGTAAGCTGAAATTCAAAGGTTTGACGTTCACTGAATTAAAGGAATTACAATACGGTGATTATGTAGTTCACAGGGATTTCGGGATAGGGAAGTACTCGGGATTGAAAAAGATCACGGTTGGAAATAATAATCAGGAAGTTGTAGTACTCACTTATCACGGAACCGACAAACTTTTTTTGAATCTCAACAACATTAATTTAATAAAAAAGTATTCCGGAGCCGAAGGTCATGCTCCGACCCTCACGCGGCTGGGCGGCGGCGAATGGGATAAGCTAAAAGCAAAGACGAAGAAACAGGTTAAAGACATTGCAAGGATCTGATCATACTTTA
>JADJTX010000006.1 GCA_016710985.1 Ignavibacteria bacterium | reverse complement strand
ATTGAGTGAGTCTTATTATTACTACTACCAAGTCACAAAAGTCACAAAGCAATATTTAAAAAAATTTTCTTTCATGTCTTATTCTCAGGTAAAAGGAATTTAAAACGTCGAACGGCGTGCCCAGCCCCCAAAACCACGCGCCAGCCGACAAGAAACATTCACGAACCAAAAACACAAACAATATATTTGGTTATCATCCATCCATCAACCCTCTTTAAAACTATCAGATGAAAAGATCATTACTTTCAATTTTCTTAATCGGAATATCCCTTTTCGTTTGCTCAGCAAAGTCTTTACCTGAAGGCGGATTCTACGCCGTGGTTTAGGGCGAACTTTAATTTGCTGACTACAAGAAACTGAAGCGAATACACTCGTACCCCAAATGTTACTCCAAACGGAAATATACCTGCACAAGGTTACGCAGGAGGTCCCATGGATTTTCCCGGGAGGAACGGATAACGATTCTCTTCTTTGATTCAAATCTGATATTACCATCTTTTTAATAACAGCAATGGTCGGGGGAAAGCAATCCTTACATGCGCCATATAGGATCAAGCATAACAAAGGTGAACAGCATATTCCCCAGACGCAGAGCTGTAGGTAACCCCTTCTCGTTTAATGGGAGACAGGTTGTAGAGTTTTGAATACTAGGTCCGAACCAGTTAACTCTGACACCCTACATAGGAGTCTCTGGATGAAGAAAGAGTTAGTTACTTCTTTATCTTGGGAGCAGGTCCTTCATATCTGCAGGCAAGAAAGCCTTAACAATTTAATGGTTATGCCTATTTAGTGAAGTGGGGAAGTTACTATCTCCGGCAGCCCCACTACTTTTCCGCCAGCCGATCGGTATTCGGCTTTTCTCTGCTGTAGCCGGGGAACTTAGCATTCCACATCTCTTCCTGGTTTTTGAAGATTTTAGTTATAATATCCAGTAAGACTGGAACTCAAACCAATGATTTTGTACAGCCTTTTTCACATTCCGAAGGACCGACAAACAATTTCGGGAGATACAGATGGGAAAACAAGAAATTATCAGATCAATAATACCTTTAGTTTGACGATCAACAGGTTTTGAGACTTATTAATTTATTCTCCTGCTTTTATATTAAACCTCATACAAACAGAGAACATAGAAATATTATTTTATTAATAATTTTCTACTTTGGGGTTACTATGAGGTCATCTTTCCTTTTGTACAGCCCGCCGTTCTGCTCAAATTGGTTAAACAAAATGCATTTAAAGTTTAAAGTCTGTTTATAAGTTTAAAAGAAAGCAAACAACTTATGAGAAAACTCCATTTTATGCCTCGGGATTTTTATCTCCTTTCTGTATCAGCTCTCGCGGACGCTTTGGCACCAACCATAGCCTATTCACCTGTGTATAATTATAAATCCAAATTTGAAAAAATAATACATGGTATTTAATCTTGACTACTCCAAAACTAGGCTTATGAAAGATGGGACACACTGGAACTCAAGATCGACCAATAGAGTACGTAAAGTCTTGTTTGGCAATATTGGAAAGTAAAACCGCGGTAACGGATAATAATTTTTTCTTAACAATTTTCAAACCCCGCAGTTTCGCATACGGTTGTTGTCTGGAGCTCCAACATTAACAGCAATCTTGATATTTTTTCCTCGTATATAACGGTACAAACTGGTAGTCCCTAGGCTTTGCAGACAACTCTCCTCAGTTAAGAGTTTACTCCCTGATGTGGCCAACTATGCCCTGGTTTACTACATTACTTATCAGAGTGGAGGGAGACATTTTTAAAGATCATGTATCGGGGTAGCATTTTCTTCTGGACAGCAATCTGACATCGGCAATAGTGGCGATGCCTGGGTCCAGTCTAAGTCCGCATTTATCAAAACAAATTATTCCTTGCGATATTTAAAGCACGTGGACTCTGTTTCAGAAAATGGTAATCACCAAAGGGGGTCATCGGTTTTGACTTCAGGCTAAATAACATTTCATCCGAGGAAATTACTTTACCAAAATCAAACCTTAGGTATAAATTTCTCAAATGGCTTTTCTTCATTTCCTTCTGAGGACGGATTCATAAATTATAATTATGATACGTTAGGCTCCAGTTCATACCATGGGAATAAACCTCGGAAATTATTCCGATAAAAATATTTTTGGGAATTGCACCGGCAGAAACATCAACGGAGTCGGGTCTCTGGGGATTGAACAGACAACAATTCGTCATCATATTATTTCACCGCATTCGGATGGCTGAGAAATTCAAATGATTCATCAACAATAGCCGCAGGCGGTCACTATAATTACTCTACCTCAGGGATCACAAAGTTTTTATCTTGGCGACTCAACAGTCAATTCAAGCATTGATATCGGCAATCATTTTCCCAACGGACTCATATTAATGCTTACAGGTTCAGACTTGTATGGAAAGAAAGATCAATAACAGGACTCAATAGTTGAATCAAGATTCGATGATTATTTGAGGATATAAATTCCGAGGCAGGTATAGTTTCCGGATTATAGTCTTGGAACAGAGATTATCCTAATCCTTTAATCCATCAACAGTCATAATTATTCAATAAAAGAAAAAGGTTTTGTGACTCTCAGGATCTATAATTCACTGGGAAAAGAGTTTCCACTCGGTCAGTCAGATACAAATGCAGGAAGATATTCTGTATTATGGAGTGCAGGAAATTTTCCATGCGGTGGTTGTTATTATCAATGAAGACTGAGGGCATTACCGTTTCAAAAAAATTGATAGTGATGAAATAAGATTAATCCTGATATAAATAGAAGAATTCCTCTCACAGATTACACAGATATACACAGAATCTGTCTTTGATTAACCTTAGGAGTCAAAATAGCTAAACCGTGTTAGGTTTGCATCTGTAAAATCCGTGTAATCAAAGAGAGGATCAAACAATGAATTACAAAAATTACTTATTAAATGTTTTTGATAGTCGTGACGGATTCAAGAATAAACTTCAGATCCCACCGAGAAAGACCTTAATCAAAGCAGATTTGATCTCGTTTTCTTGTTACCCAGAAAGCTGAGACAGGATTTACTTATGGACTTTCGATACAATATGCAGATAGCGAATACAAGTTCGATACAGATAATTATCTTGCTGACTTTGCTGAGAAGTTGTTTTCGTACTTGAATTTGAAATGAGTTTTAGAAACTTTTCATGAGAATACTACACACCTGTTTATAATTGTTGAATATTTAAAAAAACAACCATGGAAAATTTAATGCTTGAGAAATCAATCTGGACGGAGCAGGATTTTTGGGATATGCGATGGCATGATGCTTGTTTACATGGCTGGGCAATTGAAAATAAAGGTGATCAGGAATCTGATTTACTATTAGATATAGATTATATTTTTGCATGGATACCACCTGTTCCTCCCTCAACGCATTTTGCCTATTGGATAGCTCCATGCACAGTAGTTTTCACCAATGTATCCTCTTTTCATATTTACTGTGACGAAGATGGTTATCTTGATGTAATGAGCATCAGTGATATCTACATGCAGCAAAAACCAATGAAAGAAATGGGGATATCGGATTATGAATGGAAGATAGATTTGTTTAATGGAAAATAAATTTGAAAATCGACGGCTTTAATCATAAATTGTAAGGAAATCGCCTTTGTATGTTTCTTATCAGATTTCATCATTTAAGGATAGAGGTTAAATTAATTTTTCAAAGGTACCATGCCTTATTAAATAACAACATTTAAAAATGAGAACAACCGTTCAATTCTATTTGTATTATAATAATTTTTTTTGACAGTAATGTTTATTCACAATTTTCCCGTGAAAAAATAAGTACGGATTCTTCCGATATAGAAATCATCATAAATTCTGAATACAAAGTTTATGAGGAGACTTATAAAAACAAAGATTCCATCTGGTATAGTGTAAGATTTATTAAGGACACATCGCAAATTAATACTCAGGGATGGAGACTAAAAAGTGATAAATATTTGGGAACATGGGAAGAATATACAAGTGATGGGGAGTTATTATACAGATGGAATTATGATGAGAAAACCTGTTATGTTAATAAGTCTCTTAGCCAGTATCATGACCTCCTGGAAAAAATGAAAAATTAGAGCGACAGTTTAATCATCACTACTTACAGCAGGGAGTTTTTTGAGAATAATTGCATTTTGATTTTGAGTGCAATGCTTATGATGATGAGGGCTATGTAGGCAGCTGGACTGAACCAATGGAAAGAAAACCAACAGAATTTATATTTAAATATAGTGTAAGACTTGATTCCTCCGATTGGTATGAGAAAATGATCGGAATCGAGCTTGACGTAAATGGTGATTACGTACCTAATGAAGGCTTTAGTAACAACTTCGGATTTGAAAGAATACCATCCGGATATAAGACTTTTCAAATCAACAAAGCAAAAGCCATTGAAACTGCAAGAAACAACGGATTAATAAATTCCGGATCTGAAAAGATTGCAGAATTTTTGACATGGGAAAGTTTTAACAAACCCGAGTTTTATAATGGTGAGTTTAAATATTATATCACAGAGTTTGTAAATGAAATAAAAAACATTGATGAGAATGGACGTTCAAGAATTGAATACAAATACCATGTTTATTACTTTAATCCATGGACAGGAGAATTTCTTGGAAAAAAGAAAATGAAAAGTGTGAAGGAATGGGAAAAGAATAGCGGGTTTACTACAGGTTTGATTCCTGATGAATAATAATAAAGTAAAGACTCGTAATATTACCTCCGTCACCGTCAGTAGGAATGATATCAAATAGAATTAAATGAAATTTGAAATGGAAATTATACAGGATAAAACTGGTAAGCCTATTGAAAAAGCGAAAAGTGTCATTAAGTGGAAACTTGTCTTACTCTCTTATTTATTGTTTGCAGTACTTTCAGCATGTTTGTTATATGTATTTCCATCATCTAATTTAGCTATTTTCCTTGCTGACATTGGAACATTCTTTACTTTAATTATGATGATCTTTTATTTATTGCCAAAAGCAATTGAAGTTATTATTATTCCTGCAGCTATTATGGTACTTCATTACATTCACTGGCGTAAAACATGAATTGATTAGAACGTTTTCGCAATGTAAATCAATTAACCCCGAAGTGGTAACATTTTTATAGAAAAGAAAAACAAAATTCAGAAAATCCCGAAGGGATGACATAATTTCACCCCTTCAAGGTGTGTCTATTATATTTTGGCTATATTAATCCATCCTTCGATTATAAATCTTTAAATTTCTGTAATTTTAAACAAGCTAGACTTGCATCTGTAATTTGTAATTTGTAATTTGTAATTTGTAATTTGAAATTGTAATAATCCCCCCTCTTATTGTCGTAAATGCACTCTGTTCATTTAATTTAAGATTACTATTTTTGTAAGACGCAAAATCAAGAACTTTACTTAAGCGAGTGCGGCTGTTTCAGGGAAAACCAGGCAGGCTCGGTATTAACTATGGCATTCGAGATTGAAGGCAGAGAATTTCTCGCGCTGAACGGCGGACCGCTTTTCAAATTCACCGAGGCGGTCTCACTTGTCATAAATTGTGATACGCAGAAGGAAGTTGACTATTACTGGGAAAACTTACGGCAGACGGCGGACAGGAAAGCATGTGCGGATGGCTTAAAGATAAGTACGGACTTTCCTGGCAGGTTGTGCCCGCAGGTTTGGAAAAACTGATGAGCGACAAAGATCCTGCCAGATCTAAGAGAGTAATGGAAGCTTTGCTTAAGATGAAAAAACTCGATATCGCAGAATTAGAGAAAGCAGCTGAAGGGGAACAATTCAATACCTGGCATGATTCTGTCTCAAAACTAAAAATTACCACAGAGACTCAGAGTACACAGAGTTCCACAGAGAAAAATTAAACTACTTTAATTTTTTAATTTTTTTATAATTAAAGAATTATGAATATTATATTGCTCAATTGATCAAACAGTAATAAAAAAAGTAAATCTCTGTGCCCCTCTGTGTGCTCTGTGCCTTTGTGGTAAAAGGTTTTGACAAAGACTCTGTATAAAGGGATGACACATGGGTTTTTCAGAAGTTTCTATTTACTTAAATTAAAAAAAATAATAATGAGAAAACTAAAATTACAGGTCCAGATGTCAGTGGACGGATTTGTCGGAGGACCAAAAGGTGAGCTTGACTTTATGACATGGGATTGGGACGACAAAATAAAAAAATATGTAAGTGATCTGACGGATACTATCGGAACGATCATACTTGGACGAAAAATGACTGACGGGTTTGTTTCTCACTGGACAAATGTTTCAACCAAACCCGACGACGAGGGATACGCCTTTGCAAAAATAATGATTGAAACTCCGAAAATTGTCTTCACAAAGACTCTCGACAAATCAGACTGGGCAAATACAACACTCGCAAAAGGTGATCTTAAAACCGAGATCAAAAAGCTGAAAGAGCAAGACGGAAAAGACATTATCGTCTATGGCGGCGCTAACTTTGTTTCTAACCTGGTCAAAGAAAATTTAATTGATGAGTATTATCTTTTCATAAACCCTGCCGCAATTGGCAAAGGTCTGACGATCTTCGGGGGAATAGATAACAGTATAAATTTTAATCTGGAAAAGTCAATTGAGTTTGAGTGCGGGGTGGTGGTGAATCAGTATGGGGTGAAATAGCGGTTGTTAATCGAAGTAAAAACTTTGATATCGAATTTAAATATAAAGAAGTAAGGATATGATTACTTATCTAAATCTTCCAATTTTTCTTTTAAATATTTTTTCCAAAATTCACAAATTTAAATGGTGGTAGATTAATTGGTGAAATACCTGACCTCATAATCGCCGTTATGTTTCATGATCTTTCCCGGGTTAATGAATACTTCCGGTTTGTCCAGCATTATGGAATCATTTTCTGATAGGAAGCAAATGGAGCCAGTGTATTTGTTAATATATTCAAATAATATCTCACCGCACATTTTTTGAAATCTTTGGTTTCATAAATTTCAAGCGGCTCCACTTTGATGAAGTGAATTAATGATTCTTCATTATATTCATATTCAATCCTGACATTTGAGAATTGGCAAATTATTTCTTTTATTTTCTCAATAATAAAATCTTTTTCTTCGTTCATTTGATGTTAAATTTTTTTTCAAACCACTTTATTAATTTTTTTTTTTGAATATCTTATCTATTCTTTTTAAGTGAGACAGATTAATCTCTTCAGAAAAAATTTCATTTTGAGTAATAGGTTCTTTAAACCTTCAATAATCATTGAAAGTAGCTCACTTGCTGTAATTTTGTATAACGACAGCAAATATTTAAGTCTCTATATGTTATGTTCTATTTTCAGGAAAATTTTACCTTTTGCTTAAAATTAAAACTCCGACCTCATGTTTCAAAACTATAGTATATCAAATTGATTTTTCTGATCTGTACATTCAATGTGAAATAGAATTTTCTCAACAAACCTGCAATGTTAAGTTCTTTGTATATTATGATTTTATCTACAGACTTCTGTCACCCATCCTGACATTAAAATAAACTTCAGCTTCCAGTGCATTGAAAACTCTCAGTACAGTATCAATCGTAGCGCTGTTTGCACTGCTTTCAAGTTTAGAGATCTGCGCTTTTTTTACACCGATCAGTTTTCCCAGCTCTTCCTGAGTCAGTTGTTTCATCAGCCTGGCTTTTTTTATCAGTCGTCCGAGAACATCCATTTGTAATTTATATTCATACTGTTGTCTTGCCTTTGTTTCGGGTTTGCCAATGAATTCATCCTTTAGTTCATTTAAGGTAAACTTTATTATTTTTGAATTTGACATAATAGTTATTTAATGTTAGAAAAATATACTGCTCTTATTTTCTCAGCTTTCTCAATTTCTTTAACGGATATTTTTGAAGTTTTTTTTATAATTCCATGGGCTGCAATGACAAGTGTATCAGTTTTTCCTGACTTATCCCAAAATGCCAGTAATCTGTAATGTAAGTTTCCATATTTACTCCGGAATTCCCAGATATTTTTGTTTAGTTTTTTGAAAAGCCGGGGATCATTTGTTTGTTCAGCCAGATCAATATTGTATAAAATCTTTTTAACGGCTTTTGAATCAATACTTTTCATAAAACTCTTACTCCCGTTAAAAACTCAGTCCTGAAATATCGCATAATTCTCCTCTTCACTTAAAAATTAATATAATGAAAGTTTCCAAAGATAGAAACATATATATCAGGAATTGATGTTTAATTTTCATTGCCAAACTTAAATACTGCAAAGTCATAGATCATAAATTCGTTTCGGAGGGTTATAGAAACATTTCTAACTAGCATCCAAACGCTTCCAAATGTCACTCAAAATTTTCCAAATGTCACCCAAACACTTCCAAATGTCATTCAAACATTTCTAAATATCATCTAAACATTTCCAAATGTCACCCAAACATTTCCCAATGTCATTCAAACACTTCCAAATGTCACACAAACATTTCCAAATGTCACCCAAACATTTCCAAATGTCACTCAAACATTTCCAAATGTCACCCAAACATTTCTAAATGTCACCCAAACATTTCCAAATGTCACTCAAACATTTCCAAATGTCGGTTCAGCATTTCCTGAAAAACAGAGAGAATTCTTAAGTTCGGGCTCAGCGCTTTGAAAAACGGGCTGAAATTCCATTCAGATAACTTAAGTATTCCACAATCTTTTGAAGTTTTTTACCACTAAGGCACAAAGACACAAAGGTTCTCTGTTTCAAAACAGATACTAACTCAAACTATATTTTATTAAGGGTTGAGGCACCTCATTAAACCTTTTGCATATTTATTTATCTAAGAAAATAATTTGGGGAACAAAATGAAATTTACAGAGTATAAATATACAAAAGGGATAAACTAAAGCATCAATGAAATACGAAAAAACAAATAACGCAGAGAAAGGTAAGCTAAAGAAGAAAAGAAGAAGCAGTCTCGAGAACCTGAGCTTACTTCTTCCTTCCGAACTTATCACAAACGCAGATTCGTATCTTCATTATTCAAATCAACTTCTATTCGAAATCAACAGGAGTGAAACAGCAGCCCTCCTCGTTATTATGATCTTTTTCAATAACGCCTCCGCGCAGCACGTAATGGCAATTGTCTTGTCTCAATATGAAAATGAAGACAAGCCGCGGATCTTTTACGCTGAGTTTAAGGAGTTTACAAAGTCCTTTGACGGCGTGATCGAGCGTTATTGCGGAGTACCTCCGTAATTAATAATTAATAATTAATAATTAATAATTAATTTCAAGATTAACCCGAACACAATTTAACAAGCAGCTATTATTAATTATTAATTTTTAATTATTAATTTAAAATTAAATCTTCTAAATAAACAATTTTAAAAAGAACTATATAAAATTAAAAAATATCATGAAAAAGAATAATAGCGCTTCTTTGGAAGCGCGATTAAAAAACAGCAAAGACCTCGTTACATTCAGAAAGGATTACACACTTTATGCACCGACATCAGAAGATCTGAAGACGGATAATTACGAGGCATTCATAGCGGAAGTGGATACAGCTCTTACTCCGCTGAAACACAGATCAGGCGCGTTCCTTAACGCGGGTACGGCTTTGAGTACGGTATTTAAGAAAGTTACTCAGACATCAAGAAACGTCCGCGCTGAAATGGATGAAATAAAAGGAAAGGATTCAGACCAGTACAGACAGGTGAATAACATTGTCAAAGTGATCACCGGTGAGAACGTAATCGAACATTCTGCACACAAAAGAGAAATTATGAAAACACTGAAGCAGGGAGATCCTCAGCCGGATTTCATATCAGTATCTGAGCTTGACAATAAATCAAAGCTCGGGAACTTCAGATCACTGATACAATTACTGAAGAACTTTGACTTTTATGTTCCAGTTGACAGCACTATAACGATCGCAGCGCTTGAAGCACTGGAATCACAGGCAACCGCTTCACTTGCGGATTATGCTTCAAAGGAAAGCTCTTTTCTTTCAGAGAGAAGCAGAATGATACATTACTTCGAGGATAAAGGCGGACTAAGAGACCGCGCCAGAAGAGCAAAGGTGCACGTGAAAAGAAAATATGGGATCAAGTCGCAGGAATATGTTGCTCTATCAAAGAAGAAATACTGATATAATTAGGAATCAGGAATTAACAGATTCGATGTTTAATAGAATCGTCAGGATGAAAGTCCTGACGATTTTTTATTTCAAATGCGGAATGTCAGGTTATAGATAACTGAATGTATCGTGAATTACATTGGTACAAAACAATGAATACTTGATTTTTTTGTTACCCTTTTATTTTGGACCGGCGATAATTATATCTCTCACAGATTACACAGATGTTCACAGATTAAATCCGGAATCGTTCTTTCAAGTCTCATTAAAATATTTTAAAGTAAGTGTATTTTTAATGATGTGGAAATTTTTATTACTAATACTATAGTGTTTATTTCATTCAAATTTTGTAATTTTATTTGTGAAAGTTGGTGACAACGGACTGATAAATGATGATTATGATCTCCAGGAACAATTTAAGAGTTTTAATAGAGCAAAAGCTAAAAGATGAAGATTCTCTTATTTCAAAAAGAAGGTACAGCACTGCTTTTTATATTGCAGGGTATGCCATTGAACTGGCTTTAAAATTAAAGATCTGTAAAATTTTTAAGTTTGATAAGGGTTTTCCGGAAAACAAAAAGGAATTCGGGAAGTATCAAATTAAGCAAAATCAAAAAACCGATTTATCTTTTTCAATCCAGCAAATCAGCGCAATAAAAACTCATGACCTTTTCAGGTTGCTATTTTATTCAGGAGTTGAAGACTATATTAAAAAGGAATATTGGGAAGAATGGAGTTTAATTACCAAATGGAACCCTGGAATACGATATGAGATAAGGATTCGAAAAAAAGAAGCTGTTGCTAAAATCAATGCAATCAAAATATTAATTAGAAAAATTCATTAAATCCTGTTATTCATTATATATGTTAAAAGGAAATCAGCATGTAATTCCACTAGGTAATGCCTGGGCTGTAAAAAGAGAGGGCAGTAAAAGATTTACTATAATTACTGAATACAAAAGAAGCGCATTGAAAATTGCAAGAGAATTTGCTCAGCAAAACAGATCGGAATTGGTAATTCATGACAGAGATGGTAAGATCCAGGATAAAGAAAGTTATGTAAAAAATCTAAACCTGTCAAATTCAGGAAAGCCTCTAAAAGAAAAATCCCGACTCAAATCATATTCAAAAAAATAATCATCCTTACGATTTTTTTACTCACAGCGCTGAGCTGTTTTAACCACATAGAATCATAGACCCATAGTTAAAATAAAAATATAATTTTAAATTTAAATTCTATTTAATAAATTAGTGATAATATTTTTAATTCGTGAGCATTTCGTGAAATTCGTGGCAAGCTTTTTTGGTTTTGAACGTACGCATAGACTACATTCCGACTTATCATTAATAACATTTAAAAGTAAGTGCAGATTCTATATCTTAAGTAACATCATATTATCGTATGCCTAAGAAAAACATTTTAAATCTTTCTTTAGAAGATTTAGAAAAAGAGATCATTGATCTGAACGAACCTAAGTTCCGCGCCAAACAGATATTTACATCCCTTCACAAAAAGAATGTAACTTCAATAAATGACATTTCAGCCGTTCCGAAAGTGTTAATGGAAAAGCTGCACGGACATTTTTATTTACCTTCATTAAAATCAGTCAAAGTAACCGAATCGGAAAAATTCAATACAAAGAAATTTTTATTTGAGATAAGCGCCGGAAAGGAAAAACATTTCATCGAATCAGTTTTAATTTCCGAGAATGAAAGAGATACTATATGCATCTCGACACAGGTTGGCTGCAATGTCGGCTGTGAATTCTGCGCAACGGGAAAAATGGGATTTAAGAAAAATCTGGATGCAAGCGAGATCGTTGCGCAGGTGTATGAAGTAAAGAGACTCACGGGCATTACACCGACGAACATAGTCTATATGGGAATGGGCGAACCGTTTTTGAATTATGATAATATGATGGAGTCGCTGAAAATGTTAGCAAATGAAGACGGACTTGCGTTATCATCAAAACGTATCACTGTTTCGACTGTGGGATTCAAAGGGAAGATAAGCAAGTTCGCAGATGATCTTCTTAAAGAGGAAAACAAATCAATAAAGAATGTAAAGCTTGCATTATCACTGCACTCAACAGATAACGGATTACGGGAATCCATCATTCCGACCTCCGTAAAAAACAGGCTGCCTGATATTTATAAAGAGTTAAGTTATTTTTATCAGAAAACAAAGAACAAGATAACTTATGAATATATTTATTTTGAAGGATTGAACGATACTGATAATGATGTCAAAAGAATTGAGAAACTGCTGAAGATGGTTCCTTCAAATTTAAATATCATTCCGTTTCATCCGATTGATTTTGAATTAAGAAAGCCTCTTGATGTTTTTAATGTAAAAAAAGATATTAATAAATTACTTTCAAATAAAAAATTATTTGATTTTATTGCCAGACTTAAAAATGAGAAGGTTATAGTTAATCTCAGATCCAGCAGCGGGGTGGATATAAATGCGGCGTGCGGACAGTTGGCAGTTAAGAATTAATGATTAACAATTAAGAATTAAAAATTCCATAGTTGTTTTTCCCAATCGTAAATCAAAAATCTAATATCTAAAAATCAGAATATGTATCAATTAATAATTTTCGGACCGCCCGGAGTCGGCAAGGGAACACAGGCTGAGCTTATCTCAAAGAATTTAAATCTTGAACATATTTCTACAGGAGCAATCCTGAGAAAAGCATTTGATGAAGGATCAGAGCTTGGGATCAAAGCAAAGGAAATAATGGATAAGGGAAATCTGGTTCCGGATGATATTATGAACGGAATAGTTAAAGAAACTCTTAAAAAAATAAACGGGAACGGTTTCATTCTTGACGGATTCCCGAGAACTCTCGAGCAGGCAAAGGCATTATCGGATGTTTTTAATGAATTAAATTTCAGCAGTATTAAAGTTATATTTTTAAATGCAGAACAGGATGAGATCATAAAAAGACTTATGAAACGAGGAAGAAGCGATGATACGACGGAAACCATTGCTAACAGGCTGAAAGTATATTTAGACGCTACATCACCTGTGAAGGATTTTTATGGAAAACTCGGATTAGTAAATGAAGTAGACGGAACCGGAGATGTTGAATCTATTAATAAAGAGATAATAAAGGTCATCGAGTAACTCTTTAGGGCATTTACAGTAAAAGCAATATCAAAGAAATTATATTTTTCAACCGTTTTTATAATTGCAATTTTGAAAATAAACGTATATTTTGTTAATCAAATTTTCTTAATATGGCATCAATTAAAGTAACAGAACTCACTGACAAAGGAATCGTTATTCTCCAGCCAAAAGGCAATTTTGTAGGCGGAGATGAAACAGACGAACTAAGAGACTCCATAAAAAAATATGCAGAGCTCACCAACAAAAAATTAATCATAGATCTAGGTGATGTTTTATATCTCAACAGTACAGCCCTCGGAGTTTTAATATCCGCACATGCAAACTATTCCAAGCGGGAAGGAAAAATCAAACTCTGCCAGCTCAATAAGAATCTTGAAAACCTGTTTGTAATTACAAAATTAGCATTGATATTTGATTCTTATCCCACTCAGGAAGAAGCAATCAAAAGTTTTGAATAAAAAATTTTAAAAATAATTTATAAACTAATATAAAATATAACTCTATCAGGGGTTAATGGAGGTTAAAAATTAATGAAACAATCCGTTTTCATGACTGTTGTAATCGTAGTAGCTTTGGTTGTATCTGCGATTATTTTTTATGGCGTATTTGGTAATCCTGCCAATTTTAAAACACCCGAAAAAAATACACCGGCAAATATGATGGGCGCTGTTTATCTCGGAGGTCCCATTGTTGTAATATTAATGGCATTAAGTATTATGGTTATAACTTTTACAATAGAAAGACAACTTTCTCTTTCAAAAGCAAAAGGAAGAGGTCCGATAGAGCCGTTTTTAAAGAAAGTTCAGACTTCACTTCTCGATGGAGATATAGACGGGGCATTGGCTGAATGCGACAAGCAGCGGGGCTCAATTGCCAATATAATCCGGCAAGGGCTGGACAGATACCAGGCTCTTGCCTCAGATAACAAACTCGAAGCAGATCAGAAATTACAGGAAGTTCAGTCTGCTATCGAAGAAGCTATGATGCTTGAAGTACCGCTTCTTGAAAAAAATCTTGTAGTATTATCAACAATCGCTTCAGTATCAGTGCTTATCGGACTGTTCGGAACTGTAGTTGGTATGATCAGAGCATTCCAGGCGTTAGCAACAGCAGGAACTCCTAATGCGGCTGAATTGTCTTCGGGTATTTCAGAAGCACTTATCAATACAGCAGGGGGTTTGTTCGGAGCTATAGTAGGTACAATTTCCTATAACTACTTCGTCACTAAAGTCGGTAATATTACTTACATGATTGACGAAGCGACATACAATATGCTGCAGATCTTATCGATTAAAGGAAAAAAGACTGCATAAGGGTTTATTAATAAATTTTAATTTTTCGATAATTATATTATGAAGAAAGCAAGATCAATAAAAAAGCCGGGTGTGAATATAGACATGACACCTCTGGTAGACGTGATAATGCTGCTGTTAACTTTCTTTATGCTTGTTGCTACATTCAAAGCCGAATCTACTGAAGCAATCGAAATTAAACTTCCCGAATCTGTCGTTACGGACACTACAAAGTTACCTGAAAAAGATATCATGACATTAACATTAACACCTGCGGGTGACGTGTTTTTAGATGTTGATAATTATAAAGTAAGAGAACAGGTTTTCGGAGATGCATTCGGTGTTGGCTTATTTCACCCTGATAGTACTTCAAAAAGCGAGTATGAATTAAACAACGGAATGGTTAATGGTAAGAAATTCACAAGAAAAGTAACAATTCTAAACCGCGCTCAATTTGAAAAGACTTTGACTGATCTAAGATTAGCCCTTAAAAATTCTACCGGCGGTAAATCTGATTTCAGGATAGTTTTAAAAGGAGATACACAAACTGATTACGGAGTAGTTGAAGATCTCATGGATGTTTTTAAAACAACAAAGAACACAAGGTTTGCACTGGTTACTGATGTTAAATCCAATTCTCCGGAATAATAAAAAAATAATTTTAAATTTTAATTGAGAAGGAATTAAATTATGGCAGGTGGCGGATTTGATGCCCCGGAATCTGGATCGGGGCGGAAACAAAAAAAATATAAAAAAGGAAAAAGAATCGGAGTAAGAATTGACATGACGCCGATGGTGGATGTCATCATGCTTCTGCTTACATTTTTTATTCTTACAACTACATTAAATACTCCTCAGATAATGCAGATCAATCTTCCGAAAGGAGATGAACTGGATAAAGTGAAAGTAGATATGGGTGATGTCCTTTACGTAAGGGTATCCGATCAGGGTAATGCTTATTTCTCAAAAGGTAAATCTGACGGAACTGAAGATGTTCCCGAGAAAATTGCATTCAATGACATGAAAGGTAAGATAGAATCTCTATACGCGGCAAATCCAAAGCTGATAATACTTTTAAAGTTTGACAGAAAAATGAAATACAGCACAATGGTTGATATGCTTGATGAAATCAACAAAGCTGCCATTGAAAAAAGATACAGCTTCTTAAAAATGGAAGACCCGGATAAAGAGATCGTAAAAAATGCCGGCGGTTAAACAATTATAAATTGAAATAATGGAAAGCGGTTTGAGTTATTTCAGATCGCTTTTTTTATTTTCAGATACTGACCGGCTGTTTTGATTTAACTTTTTGCTGACACTAAGATACTAACAGCAGAAAGGCGTTCTGAGAATTGACTGAAGGTAAAAATTCCAAGCGATCTTTGTTAAAGTACTTTGCGATTATAAAAATTTTTTAATTTATATTGAACAAATCAGGTTTTAAAAACCATAGAAAAGAGATTTTGGCAAAAACTGTTTTATGTCTGTTAATTTTAATCAGCATGTTTAATGCTGAACTTTCTTATTGCCAAAATGCAGATAAAAAACCTTTATCCGAAAATCCCACACAGTTCAGGCAGTATGTTGTTGATGAAACAAATACACTTTCATCATCTCAGCTCAGCGAGCTTAACACCAAACTCAGAAATGAGGATAAAGCAACTTCGAATCAGATAATTGTTTATCTTATCTCATCGCTCGACGGGGAATCTCTTGAAGATGTATCCATACGATTAGCCGAGAAAAATAAGATAGGAAAAAAAGACAGGAACAACGGCGTACTTATGCTAATAGTAAAGGATGACAGAAAGATACGGATTGAAGTTGGCTACGGGCTTGAAGGAGTGCTGACGGATGCAAAAAGCTCAAGCATAATACGAAATGAGATCACTCCGGCTTTTAAGTCAGGAAATTATTTCGACGGAATTAATAAAGGAGTGAATGCGATAATTGCAACTGTTAAAGGAGAATATACTGCTGATAAAGAACCTTCAGATAAAGATAATAATATCGGCTGCTGTTTCGGAGTTCCGATATTTATCATTGTGATCTTCGGCTTTATATTTGTATTTATAATATCATCTTTCATTAAAGGTATTTTCGGAGCAGGAAGGAATATTTATGCTGGAAAAAAGGATGGGATAACAGCGGCTGGTGGGGTGGAGGCGGATTCGGCGGAGGAAGCGGAACAGCGGTGGATTCGGAGGAGGAGGAGGCTTTTCCGGAGGCGGCGGCTCGTTTGGTGGCGGAGGTGCAAGCGGAAGTTGGTGAAGAGCAATTACAAATTACAAATTACAAATTACAAATTACAAATTACAAATTACAAATTACAAATTACAAATTACAAATAAAAAATAAAAAATAAAAATCACAATACACAATACACAATACATAATGCCCAATACATAATACCAAATGTCTAAGAAGAATTTTATTTCGGAATATTTATCAGATGATGCTTTAGATAAGATCGCTAAGTCTATAGGAGAAATTGAGAAGAAGACTTCAGGTGAGATCAGAGTATGCATTAAGAAGAACAGAGGTTATTTCGAAAAAAAACACTCTCCGAGAGAAACCGCCCTTAAGGAATTTTTCAAATTAAAAATGCATGATACAAGAGACCGGACAGGCGTTTTGTTCTTTTTGATCTTGTCCGAACACAAGTTTGAAATTATTGCTGATGAAGGAATTAATAATAAAATATCACAGGAGAAGTGGGACGTTTTTTCAAGGAATATTACGGATCATTTTTCTTTGGGGAATTATGCAGAAGGAATATTGTACGGGATAGAAAAAATTGGTGCGGTGCTGACTTCGGAATTTCCGGTGAAACACGATGATAAAGATGAGCTGTCAAATGAAGTCATTATTAAATAATCATTTTATACGAAAAAATAGAACACGGATAACTCTGAAAAATAACAGATTTTTATTTGGTCGCAATTCTTACAAACTATCGTAGCGAATTCGAAAATTACTATTTTTTTTTAAGATAAATCAGTGATTATCCGTTAAATCAGTCTTATCCGTGTTCCCAAAAAACCATCAATTGTACAAAGTTAAATAGTAAGAATAGTATTTGTTAATATTATGTCACATCTAACTTTATTATATTAATTCAAACAGAAATCATAGATCGTAAGAATGCCTGACTACAGCACTTCGGAATCTTTGCTTCATAAATACATCCTGAATGAGAACTTACGGAAGCATTGCTATGCAGTAGAAGCTGTAATGAGATATTATGCAAAGAAACTTGGTGAAGATGAAGAGCGTTGGGCAGCAGCAGGACTCCTGCATGATCTCGACTGGGAAATGTATCCTGATACTCATCCGAATACTGCCGTCCCGTTACTCGAAGATGCCGGATATGATAAAGAGATCATCGACGCAATTTTAGGACACGCCTATCCGGACAGAACGAATGTCCCGAGAGAATCAACGTTAGCAAAGTATCTATTTGCCTGTGATGAAATTACCGGATTCATAACGGCATATTCTTACATGAAAGCAGGCGGATTGAATGAAGTCGAGCCAAAGAGCATTAAGAAAAAAATGAAAGATAAGGCATTCGCAAAAAATGTCAGCAGAGAAGATATTATAAAAGGAGCAGAAGAATTAAGCATAGATCTCGACGAACATCTGAGCAACGTTATAAATGCTATGAAAAATGATCCGAGAATAAACACATCAAAATAGAATTATTATTTAATGAATGTAGTAACTACAAAAAACTTATCTAAGGAATATTCAGCAAAGAGTTTTTCAAAGGAAAAAATTCTTGCATTAAGCAATTTCAGTTTCGAAGTTCAGAGCGGGGAAATATTCGGACTGCTTGGACCAAACGGAGCAGGCAAGACAACTCTGATAAAAATATTACTTGGAATTACTTTCCCGACAAGCGGTGACATAAAGATCTTTGATAAGGATATTTCTAACCAGTCCTATAAAAAGAAGGTCGGGTATCTTCCGGAAAGCCATAAGTTTCCCAACTATCTTACAGGCGAGCAGGTACTTCATTTTTTCGGAAAGCTGAGCGGGCTGAGCAGCAACGATGTTAAGAAAAAGTCCGATGAATATCTGAAGCTTGTGGATATGGAAAAATGGAGAAAAACAAAAATTAAAAAATATTCAAAGGGTATGCTTCAGCGTCTCGGACTTGCACAGGCAATGTTGAATCAGCCTGAGCTTATATTTCTCGATGAACCGACGGACGGAGTAGATCCTATAGGCAGAAAAGAGATAAGAGACATTCTCAATAATCTGAAGCAGCAGGGCACGACTATATTTTTAAATTCACATCTGCTTAGTGAGGTAGAGCTCATCTGTGACAGAGTAGCTATACTTAATAAAGGCGTACTCATAAAATCAGGAAGAGTCGATGATATTACAGCTACATCTGATAACTATATATTCACGACAACGGATCTTGATGAATCGGTTATCAACAAGCTTCTTGTTAGTTTTAAATGTACAATCAAAAGCAAAAATGAATTTTATTTTAATTCTGACAGTGTGGAAGAGCTAAACAAACTTATCGATTTCATCAGACAGAACAATATTATGATCCAGGGTATCGCAAGAGAGAAGAACACACTTGAAGATATGTTCATTAATTTAATCGGAAGCAAGAATTAGACTATGATCTTTTTAACACTGTTATTCAGTACATTCCGTGAAGCTATTGCAAAAAAGATCTTTATAGGATTTTTTGCAATTGCAACTTTGATAATTCTGGTATTCCTGTTTCTTATTAACGTGGATTCCATAGAAGGAATGGTTAACATGATGGAATCATCGGGGGAAGAAGGAGTGAGGCAGCTTGTGATCCAGTTTGAAGTTGCAATGATAAATATATCATACCTGCTGGTAATTACATTTTGTTTTATTTCCGTTTCATCTTTTATCCCATCAATGCTTGAGAAAGGAAACATAGACCTCCTTTTATCAAAGCCGGTGACGCGGGCTCAGATCATTCTGGCAAAATTTCTCGGAGGAGTGTTGTTAATTTTTTTAAGTCTCCTGTATCTTATAGGATTTGTGTGGCTTATACTTTCTTCAAAATCCGGATTCTGGCACGTCCCGTTTTTGTATTCGATATTATGGCTTACACTTTCTTTTGCAGTCATTTATTCTTTAATAATTTTTATAGGGCTGATTTCACAAAGTTCAATATTATCTATTATTCTCAGTTTGTTCCTTGTGTTCATAGTTTGTCCTGTCCTTTATTTCAGAGAGGAAACAATTTTCAGCCTGGTCAGCAATAACGTTGTTCAGTTCATAATAAATTTCTTTTATTATATTCTTCCCAAGCCTACCGACATTAATCAGATCACAACGGATATCATCACGGGAAACCCCGTGAAATCCTATATGCCGGTATTCTCTTCTGTTCTGTTTATGCTAGCGGCTTTGTCAGCTTCAATTTTTTATTTTAAGAAAAAAGATTATTAATTAATTGTGATGTCTCAGTTTAGAAAATTCAGAATTTTAATAATTCTTACGTTCCTGTTTTGTGTAACCATTAACTTTAACAGCTGCAGCTTCAAACCTGAACCTGAGCCGCTTCCCATTTCTGTCAAAGCTACTTTGAATCTTCTTCAGGATGATCCGCAATTTGTCATGTATCTGAATTTCAAAAACATGAGATACACGGATTTCTGGAAACAGAATGTTTCTGATTCACTGCTGAATGCTGAGAAAACATTCGGTAGTTTATTAAATACATTCAAGCTTGCTACAGGAGCTTCAATCTCTGAAGGGATCGATGAACTATATTACTCCAATTCATGGTTCGGTGAAAATTCTATAGTGCTGAAAGGAATTTTTGACAGAAGTAAACTAAACGATTTTTTAATTACTGACAGTATGTTCTCAATTACCAAAAATGCGAATGGTGTTGATATCTATATCAAAAATGATAACGGACTGTATTTTTATTTCAGGGATGACTTCACTATCTGCGCAAGTAATTATCTGAAGCAGATCGATATCATGATGCAGACAAAAGACACTTCTAAAACAGGACTCCTGCAGAATCAAAAAGTATATGATGCGGTCAATAACATTATTTATAAAAAAGACCTGTGGATGGTAACTACTGAAAAAGTTTTTATCAGGGGGATCTTCAAAAATTTTACTGAATCAACTTCCGAAACAGAAATTGAAAAATCCGACTCGCTTGATGCCTCAACTCCGGAAATTCAAAATGACAGTGTTTTAGCTGCTGAAAAGCTCTCTGTGGAGAATCTTTATAAAAGACTGAACTCAGTTTCATTTTCAGCAAAGATGGATTCGGACTTGAAATTTTTAGTTCAGGGTGAATGTATTAATGAGGAGTCTTCAAAATATCTAAGAAGCATTCTGAGCGGGCTGCTTACGGTTGCAAGATTGAGCACATCCGAAAAGCAGAAAGCGCCTTCATCTAAAATCCTGAATAAAATAACACTTGAAAGATATGATAACTCTGTTTATATAGAGCTGGATGTCGACGAGAATGTCCTGCAGGAACTGAAGAAAGCAAATTTAATGAGCGAGCCGGGATAGGACAGACATTATATAAAAATGAACCTTACTTTCATGTTTACTTAACTGAAACTTCTTTTCTTTCTTCAGCAAGATATTTTTCGAGCATCAGAACATCTTCTTCACTACCGATAAACAGTGGAGTTCTCTGATGAAGACCCTTCGGTTCAATTTCAAGAATTCTTTTTACACCGTCACTGCTTCTTCCACCTGCCTGTTCCACAATATAGCTTAAAGGATTCGCTTCATACATCAGTCTGAGTTTACCGCTGCTGTTCTTGCTGTCAGCCGGATACATAAATATGCCGCCGTATAATAAATTTCTGTGAAAGTCAGCTACAAGAGAACCTATATAACGAGATGAATACGGCCGGCTTGTAACTGAATCTATTTCTTTTAAATATGAAATATATTTTTTCATTCCCGGACTCCATTTACAGAAGTTACCTTCATTCACGGAAAATGTCTTCGCTTTCTTTGGAATTTTTATGTATTCATTGGAAAGAAGAAATTCTCCAACGGAAGGATCAAGCGTAAATCCGTGCACGCCTTCCCCGTTTGTATAAACAAGCACTGTACTGGAGCCATAAATAACGTATCCGGCTGCTACCTGTTCAGTCCCCACTTGCAGACAATCTTCAAGAGCTCCCGGACCGGATTTGGTGATTCTTTTATAAACTGAAAAAATAGTTCCGATAGAAACATTTACATCAATGTTTGATGAACCGTCCAGAGGATCAAAATGACAGATATATTTATTTGTCACAAATTTATTTTCTGAAAACTTATCCTCAATCGGAATGAAACTCACTTCCTCTTCAGAACACACTGCGCAAATATGTCCGCCCTGTTTCATTACATGAGTTAATACATCATTTGCAAATACATCCAGCTTCTTTACCTGTTCACCCTGAACATTCTCTTCTCCTGTAAATCCGAGTATATCTATCAAACCCGCCCTGTTTACCTCCAGTGAAATTACTTTGCATGCTAAAGCTATATCTGCCAGAAGATCCGACAGCTGTCCGGTCGCTTCAGGAAATTTTCTTTCCTGCTCTACAATGTGCCTGTAAAATGTTGTGAATTTGTTTACCATATATTAATTGTTTGAAAATAGTTTTATGTTGTCACTAAGATCATAGACCTTTGTATCAAGAAGACCTGTTAAAATACTCGAAGCTGCAGCTGAGCGAGTTCCGGCCGCACAATGAACAACTATGGGCTTTTCAAGAGGAAGCTCTCTGAATCTTTCACGCAGCTCGTTTAAAGGAATTGAGACAGAATCTTTAAAGATCTTTTCTTCATCTATCTCGGATTTATTTCTTACATCAAGTATTGTAAAGTCATCCGTATTATTTCTGAAATTTTCCAGGTCAAGAACTTCCGTTCTTACAAGCTCAGGGATCTCATGGTGCACAATACCGCCTTTGATATTCAGTTCATACCCGATCTTAGCCGCTCTTCTTATCAAAAGCTCAAGTGATTTTTCAGAATCCGCTGTTAAATAAAATTTCTCATTCGGTGAAATGACAGTACCGAGCCATGTCTCAAATCTTTTATCCGGCGTTATGTTTATTGCCCCTTTATAATGACCTTTGGCAAAGTTTCTCTTGTTTCTTGCATCTACAATCAAAGAATCTTTTTCCATTTCATCATATGAAGTCATCCTTTTCACACTGTCAATGCTTTCTTTAAAATCAGGAGCGCCTTTCCTGTTCAGCTCTACATTATAACCGAAATATTTTGGAATGTAAGACTGATCTTTCAAAAGTTCATCTACGAATTTATCTTCATTCATCGGCTGAAGCGCATAATTTTCTTTTCTCTCTTTCCTATTGATGTAAAAGTATCAGTACTTGTAGACTTACCGCAAAGAGATCCCGCACCGTGCGCGGGATAAACAAGCATATTATCATTAAGTTTTAAAAATTTTTCTGTTATTGTTTTATACATCATCCGCGCAAGTTCGTCTTTTGTTTTGTTTATAGCTCCTGCCTTTTCACGAAGATCAGGTCTTCCGACATCACCAACAAACAAAGTATCACCCGTCATTACTGCATGGTCTTTTCCGTTTTCATCTCTGACAAGAATGCTGATGCTGTCGGGTGAATGACCGGGTGTATTCATCGGGATCAGAAGTATCTTCCCGAGTTTTAATTCATCTCCTTCATCAAAAGGAATGAACTTATATTCAGGATTTAAAAGTCTGCTGACATAAATATCAGCGCCGGTTTTTTTGGAAATTTCCAGATGCGAGCTGACAAAGTCAGCGTGCGGATGAGTTTCTATAATTGCAGTAATTTTCGCATCCTTCTGTTTTGCAAAGTCAAAATACTGCTGCGGGTCTCTTGCAGGATCTATCAAAGCGATCTCATTCTCACTAAGTATAGCATAAGATGCATGCGATAAATTTATATCATAAAATTCTTTTATTTCCATTCTCTCTCGTTAAATGATTATTTCTCGATTTGAAATCCGTGATCATCCCACGAAATTATACCGTTCTCCAGATTGTAAACTTCATCAAATCCAAGGTCTCTCATAAGAAACATTGCCTGCCTGCTCCTGTTACCTGAGCGGCAGTATACAAGGTATTTTTTTCTTTTGTCAAATTTATCGATCTCATCCTCAAATGTTTCTTCATAGAAATTAATATTCGACGCTCCTTTTAATCTTCCGGATTTAAATTCATCCGGTGTCCTTACATCCAGTAAAATGTAAGAATCTTCTTCAAGATAATTTTTAAAATCAGCTGTGCTGACGTCTTTGTGATTCATGATCAGAGATTTATTTATTTTACTTTAATATTGATTTTAACCATTAAGGCACGGTTCAGGTGTTGTATTTACTATGAAAAATATTTTTTGAACTCTTCCAGCTCTTTTTTACTCAGTCTGTCCGGCTTCTCAGGTTTATCATAAATATAAAATTGATTTATATTTTTCCCGTCCGTTTCTGATCTTACTTTGTTAATTTCATCCCAGAAACTTTCCGAACTCTGAACTTCACATCCGCAGACTTTAGCTAATTTAGTAATTCCCGTGTCAGAACTTACTACTTTTAATTTCCTGTGGTCACTGAAATTTTCTATCTTCTTCCTGATAATTTCATCTGCAGTTAACTCTTTGGAAAAGATCACATCCTTTCTCTCAGTCTTACCGAATCCGTCAAACACAAAAATTACTTTTTCATTTCTGCTTAAACGGACTTTTACGGTTTCCGCTAATGATATCTGTGCTGACTCTTTATCCTTCATGAAAAGATTTTTTAAGTAAAGCACTTTATGAATAAGATTGTTTGAGTCAATTATTATAGTTTTCATTTTACTTTTTTATTGAGTCAATTTAGTCAGCTGAGTAAAACAGTAAGTAATAGATAATTAAATAATTTAAGTATTATTTACTGTAATGCTCCATACACTCCATACACTCTACACACTCTACACACTTTACGGTCTTATCCTGTTCGGTCTTCTTGCAAACGGAATCGCTTCCCTTATATTATCAAGATTGCAGATCCAGTTTACCATTCTCTCGATCCCAAGCCCAAAGCCCGAATGCGGTACGCTTCCGTATCTTCTCAGATCACGATACCATTGAAATTCCTCTAACGGAGTTCGTGCCCTTAATCCTTTTCTCAAGCTCGTTAAAGTCATCTTCTCTTTGCGAACCGCCGATAATTTCTCCGAATCCTTCAGGCGCAAGCACATCAACACCTAATGCGATCTTAGGATCATTCGGATCACGTTTCATGTAAAACGCTTTGGCTTCAGCCGGCCATCGGTGAACCATCACGGGCTTATCATAATCTTCCACTATCGCTTCTTCATGCGGAGCGCCGAAGTCTTCTCCCCACGGGAACGGTCGTATCTGCTCTTCACCGTGATCAGTTTTTCTGATCAATGGAATATCCTTCTTATTTAAAATTGCAATCGCTTCTTCATAAGTAACTCTCGGAAATGGTTTCTTAACTTTCTCCAATTTAGAAATATCTCTACCGAGCAATTCCAGTTCAGTTTTACAATTCTTCAAAACTCTCTGAACTACATATTCCAGAAAATCCTCGATAAGGTCCATATTATCATCAATGTCATAATAAGCCATCTCCGGCTCCATCATCCAAAACTCTGTGATATGTCTCCTCGTCATGGAGTTCTCCGCTCTGAATGTCGGTCCCAGAGTATAAACTTTCCCGAGCGCCATTGCTCGGCTTCTGCATAAAGCTGACCTGACTGCGCAAGATAAGCTTTACCTAAATCGAAGTAATCTGTTGAGAACAAAGTTGAAGTTCCTTCGCATGCATTCGGTGTAAAGATAGGAGTATCAAACAATATGAATCCGTTATTATACATATAATCCCTTATCGACTGAATGATCTCATTTCTTATTTTTAAAATGGCGACCTGTCTCGGAGCCCGCAGCCAAAGATGCCTTCTGTCCATCAGAAATTCAACTCCATGCTCTTTCGGTGTGATTGGATAAGGTTCGGCAATGCTTACTATTTCAAGTTCGGTTATCTGAAGTTCGTATACATTCTCTTTCTTCGGATGCTTTGTAACTTTCCCTGTTACAATTACAGACGACTCCTGTGTCAGCTTTGAAAAATCTTCCCATACTTTTTCGGATACAGCACTCTTAACTACAACGCCTTGTATGATCCCTGTCCCGTCTCTGAGTTCCGGAAACATAAGTTTCCCCGACGAACGAATGTTGTATAGCCATCCTTTGATCGTGACATCCTTGTCAACGTAATCAGGAATTTTGTTTATATAAACTCTTTCCATTAAAATAGATTATTGTTTGATTTTTGAGAGATGTAATTTAACTATTATGGAGGTCTAATGAAATTCAGTTTTCAACAATCTATATACACCTCAGATTTTATTTTCCCGCAGATTTACGCAGATCATTATCGCATATACTTGCAGAATATTAGTGAAATGTCCAATTATCAATGTTCAATTTTATCAAACAAATTAGTAATTTGCATAAATAAAAAGTTAAAAGTTAAAAGTTAAATTTCCCAAATCAAAAGTTTGTTAACTCAATACCCAATACTCAATACCCAGTACTCAATACCCAATACTTAAAAATGCAAAAGCCAAGCGGCACTGTTACATTTCTCTTTACCGACATTGAAGGCAGTACTGAATTAGCTCAGAAGCTTGGCGGCAGGCTTCAGTCTGTGCTTGATATTCATGATTCGATCATGCATAAGGCAGTCGAGTCGAATGGCGGATTTGTCTTTGAAGTTATCGGAGATGGATTTTGCTGTGCTTTCGCAAATGCA
This sequence comes from Ignavibacteria bacterium, assembly GCA_016710985.1. Classification (GTDB taxonomy): domain Bacteria; phylum Bacteroidota; class Ignavibacteria; order Tepidaquicellales; family Tepidaquicellaceae; genus JAGPCH01. Next base: position 199,447 of record JADJTX010000006.1, on the reverse strand, counting down.
GCCGCAGCAGTGAAAGCTGCCTGTGATGCTCAGTTAATGCTATATTCAGAAGAGTGGGATGAGACAATAGTTAGAGTAAGAATGGGAATTAATACAGGTGACGCTGAATGGAACGGTCATAGATACTTTGGTTATCTTACGCTTGCAAAGACTAACCGGATAATGTCTGCGGGCTATGGAGGACAGATATTGATTTCACAGAATACATTTAGTTTGCTGAAAGATAATATGCAGGACCACTATTCTGTCATTGATCTCGGTGAGAAATGTCTTAAGGATTTGAAAAAACCGGAGTTTATCTATCAGATTGTTTTACACGGCCTGAGATCTGATTTTCCTCCTCTGAAAACTTCAGATGCTAAAAGGAATAATCTGCCTGTTCAGCCGACAAAATTCATTGGAAGAGAAAGAGATATTTCCGGATTAAAAGAATTACTCCTTAACAATTCTCTTGTCACGCTGACAGGTACCGGCGGGGCAGGTAAAACACGGTTAAGTATTGAGACAGCTGATCTTTTATTAAATGAATTTAAAGACGGCGTTTGGTTTTTCGATTTTTCAGCTTTAACAAATCCCTGTCATATTTTACAGTCTGTTGCATCTGTTTTTAAACTTGCTGAAACAGGAAGCGGAAAACTTTTAGATGTTGTCAAAAATTATCTTCGTAATAAGGAAATGCTGCTGATCCTCGACAACTGCGAACATGTAATTTCAGAGTCTTCAAAACTTGCTGAAATATTTTTGAGATCCTGTCCCCGAATTAAAATTCTTGCAACCAGCCGTGAAGCGTTGAAAATAGCCGGTGAAATTAATTACCACATACCGGCGCTTACCATGCCGGAGCTGAAAGAAGATCTTACGGGGCAATCTCTGATCCCGTTTGAATCGGTTAAACTTTTTTTAAACAGGGCGAAGATGGTAAAGCCGGACTTCGTAATCAATAATTCCAATGCTACTGTCATTGCTAAGCTCTGCAGGGAGCTCGACGGTATTCCACTTGCAATAGAACTGGCAGCTGCACGATTGAGAGTTTTATCGCCACTGGAGATCCTCGAAAACATCCACAATCGTTTTGAATTATTAAAACATGACAGCCGGAATGTTTCTCCGAGACAACAGACTCTGCGGTCATTAATTGACTGGAGTTATAATTTATTGTCGGAGAAAGAGAAGACTTTGTTTGGAAGACTTTCAGTTTTTAAGGGAGGATTTTCTCTTCAGTCAGCAACAGAAGTATGCTCCGGCAAAGGCATTAATAAAAATGAAATGCTTGATCTGATAACGAGCTTGACCGAGAAATCACTGGTAGTCGTAAATGAATCAGGAAACAGGATACGTTATCGAATGCTTGAAACAATCAGGCAATATTCTGAAGAAAGATATTGCAATAAAAAGGAAATGCAAAGAAAGCATTTTAATTATTTTCTGAAGCTAAGTGAAAAGTCTGAATCAAAATTAAAAGGAGCGGAACAGTTTATTTGGATCGGGATTCTGGAAAGTGAACTTGATAATTTAAGAGCAGCCATAAGATGGTCTTTGAAAGAGGATCCAGAGAAATGCCTGAGACTTGTTTCCGTGATATCATACTTCTGGTATATTAAAAACTATATTAACGAAGCAATAGATTTTTCTCTGCTGACACTCAAGAGAAATGAAAATGTAAAAAACAAAGAGAAGATAAGTCTGTTATATTCGACCGGTGATTTTCTCACTTCTAAAGGAAAGTTTGAAAAGGCCGGGAAGTTTTATTCTGAAGCTGTACGAATATCCGTGAAGCTTAAAGACCCTGAGAATAAATTACGAGGAAACATAAAACAATCACAGCTCCTGTTTTACAAAGGCAATAATACTGCCGCTGAAAAGAAATTAAAAACATATATTACCATAGCAAAAAAATATAAAGACAAAACCATTTTAGCTGAAGCATTGAGAACCATTGGAGTGGTGTATCTTTTTATGGGGAAATATGATCAGGGCATGATTTATTTTAAGAGATCGCTTGATATCTTTATAAAGAAGAAACATCTGTGGCAGATAGCCATATCCAGATACTGGCTCGGCAGGACAGCATACCAGAAGAAAGACTATAGTAATACACGGAGTATTTTAGAGGAACTGATACCCGAATTTAAGAAATTCAATGACAGAGTTTATACCGGTACAATCATTCAAAACCTCGGTCAGTGTGATTTTGATGAAGGGCATCTGGATTCAGCGCTCGAACTAAATGAAGAGTGTTATACATTGTTTAAAGAATCAGGAATTACTTTTCAGATACCCGTGCCGTTGCTGTATATCGCCAGAATTCATTTTCTTAAAGGAAATTTAGTTAAGTCAAAAGAAGTAATTAAAGAAATAATAGGACTAAGCAGTGAAATAAAAATATTTCGTATCCTAAATGACTGCATAAGCGCTCTTGCGGCAATTGCAATGAAGAATGGTGATAAGGAAAAAGCTGTCAGGCTTTTTTCATTTCATGAATACATCAGTAAGAAATATGATTTTTCGAGATTAGATGATAACCTCGACTACCTCGGGGATAATGTAAATTTATTAAGATCAGAGCTTGATGAACAAAAATTCAATATTGCATTTAAGGAAGGCAGATCAATGAAAATGAAAGATGCGCTGGAATACGGACTGAAAAATTAATTACTAATTATAAATAATTTTTCCGGAAGCTTGCATTTTAAAATTAACATTCGTAATTTTGTAAGGCTTTAACTCACGGATTTAGTTAATCAATTCAGAAAGGTGATGTTTTAAATAAAAATATGATAACAGTTCACTTACATATAATGGGCATCGCCTATATCCCTTCATTCACTGAAGTTGATAAAAATAAGAATCCGTGGTTTAACAGGAGGTTGAAAGAGTAGTATACCTTCCATAAAAAGAGTTTCAAAGACCGCGGACACCAAAAGTATCCGCGGTTTTTTTTTATATTAAAGAATATTATCAATAAATATGGATTATCTAAAAAAATTATTTCAGATCTTAGGAAAATGGAAATCGTTCTACATCTTATCCGCTGTATTGCTGATAATTTTGACTTTTGTCAGAATGCTCGAGCCGAAGGTTCTTCAGATTGCGGTAGATAAAGTAATCGTATATTTTCAAAGTGACGGGAAAATTACTTTCATACCTGAGGATTTCATCACAAGATTTTTTTATTCAATACTTCCTGAACTCAAGATGGATAATCTTCAGCTGATACTGATCTCTCTCGGGATCATTTTGCTTGTTATCTCATTATTGCGCGGAATGTTTTCTTTCTCGGCAAATGCCATCACCGCTTCATCAACTGAAAAGGCGACAAAGAATTTGCGTGACAGATTATTTTCACATATTCAGGCATTACCAATTGCATATCATTCAAAGACACCCACAGGTGAATTGATACAGAGATGCACAGGTGATGTTGAAACAATCAGGAAGTTTGCTTCCATGCAGGTTGTAGAAGTGGTAAGATTATCAGCTCTGTTTGTAGGTGCATTCATAATGATGGCTTCAATTGATCTTACATACGCTTTTGTGTCGATTGTTTTTGTGCCTGTAATATTATTAGGCTCGATATATTATTTCAAAAAGGAGAGCGTAATCTGGAATGAGCATGAAAAGGAGCAGGATAAGCTGTCAATCATAGTTCAGGAAAATCTGTCAGGGATAAGGGTTGTAAAAGCCTTTGCAAAAGAGAATTTTGAGATCGACAAATTCACGAAACAGAATGAAGAGAAGAAGAAGTGGGGATTAAAATTAGTAAAGCTTAACCGGATATACTGGCCAACATCCGATGTTCTGGTGCATACTCAGATTGCGCTGTCCATTTTTTTCGGAGGTTATCTCACTCTTCATAATCAGCTTTCGATCGGGGAATACACAGCATTTTATTCCTACTCAATGTTTGTAACATGGCCAATGAGAAGAATCGGTCAGATCGTAAGCGAAATGGGAATGGCAACGATAGCAATGAAGAGATTATTTTCAATACTTGATACGGAGCAGGAAGATTATTCAGGGAAAAAATTTGAAGGGAATAAATTAGACGGTAACATAGAATTCAAGGATGTTTCTTTTAAATATGAAGAAAGTGAAAAGCACAGGGTTCTGAATAATATCAGCTTTAAAGTGAAAGCCGGAGAAAAGATCGCATTACTCGGTCCGACAGGCGCGGGAAAGACGACGATCATTTCCCTGCTGATGAGATTTTTTGAATCAGATTCAGGTGACATACTGATAGACGGAAAGAAAATACAAAGCTATTCAAAGGAATATTTAAGAAGCAGATTCGGAGTGGTGTTACAGAAACCGTTTTTGTTCTCAACTACAATTAAAGATAACATAGCTTATGCAAATCCCGATTCGCATATAGATGAAGTCATTGAAGCGTCCCGCGCGGCAAAGATTCATGACATAATTGAAGAAGTGTTTCCTGATTCCTATGAGACTATTCTGGGTGAAAAAGGAGTGACATTATCCGGAGGTCAGAAACAAAGGGTAACAATTGCAAGAACACTTTTAAAAGATCCGGACATTCTGATCTTTGATGATTCGACTTCGGCTGTTGATTCCGAAACCGAATTTGAAATACAAAAAGCACTGAGAAAGATCATTAAAGGAAAAACGACTTTCATTATTGCACACAGGCTTACATCGATACAGGATTGTGACAGAATCATTGTACTGGATAAGGGAAACATTATAGAAGAAGGAACACACGAAGAATTGCTGATGCATAATGGATTTTATAAAAAGATCTATGACATACAGGTTTCTGTTGAAGATGAGATAAGAGCGGAGACAGTTAATAGTTAATAGTTAATAGTTAATAGTTAATAGTTAATAGTTAAAATTGAAATTAAAAAATGTACAGCAGATATAAAGATAAAATAATCGGGTATGAGATGAAAAATATACCACCAGTTCTGCTGGAATGGTTTTCGAAAGATGAAACAGAGGAGAATGTATCAGGATCATTGGAAAATTTTTTTAAAAATAACTTTGAAGGAAAAAGTGATCAGGTCTTTGTACAGAATAATAATTTCCCCGAAGCTGCGGAAGAGGATTTCAATACACAGATCGTTGAATTAGGAAATGGTAAATTTGTGGTTACAGTAATTGCGTTAAGGAAAGATGCCGTGAGTGATGTTCCGTTGATTGAATTAATTTTTAAAAATTTTAAAATGACGGACATAGACACTAAAGAATTTGGCAAATTAGTTGACAGGTATAAAATGTTCAAACCCGGATGGATACGATATTATGAATATGACAAGGGAGAAGTAAGTGAAAAAATTTTTGACTCAATTGTTGAGAATATTACTATAGCAGGGAGCATAAATGCAGTAAAGCATTTACCAAAAAGTGAAAATTATGAAAAGGTTAAAATTGAACAGCTAAATTCTATGGACTTTTATGCAGAATACTCTGATGAATATGATTCGTTTTTTGAAAGTAATGAAGCGATGAGGAATATGATAGAAAAAGAAACATTTGAAACCATGGAAAATATATTGAAGGATGGGAAATTGTTTAAAGCAATAATAGACGGTGAATTTGCCGGAGTATTCGCAATTGTTAAGAACAAGTCATTGTATTTCAAAAGTTTTTTTGTAAGAGAAGAGATTTTATTCAAAAAGTTCAGAGGAAAAGGTTATGCTTCTGTATTTCAAAGAAAAGTCATTGAATCATTGCCAACAGATGAAATTAAAATCATTTGCGGGATAATACATTCCCAAAATGAATTATCATTACAAACAGCAAAAAGCTGCGGAAGATCAGCAATGGAAACAAGTTTTTTAATTAAGTTAAAATATTAAAAAAGTATCATGAGTAAATTAAGAGACAGACAATTTAAGAACGAAGGATCAGTTTTTCCTTTCATGAAAAGACTTTTTTCATACAGCATGAAATACAAAAAATGGATGAAAGGATTCATTCTGTTTGTTCTGATGGTTGCGGCAGTCGAAGCTGTAACACCTCTGGTATGGCTGAACCTTCTTGACAATGCTGTTATGCCATTGGTAGAACAATACAAACCGGTTTATGAAAGCGGACAAAAGCCGGAAGTTGATTTTATGCCATTGCTGAAATACAGTCTGATAATAGCCGGATTGGGATTAATACTGGCTTCATCAGTTTTTATGTTCATAAACTTTGCCGGGAAAATTCAGGAATATGTAATGTATGACATCAGACAGGATCTGTTTAAAAAACTTCAGGAACTTTCATTTTCATTTTATGATAAGTCCGCGGTCGGATGGCTGATGTCAAGAATAACCTCGGACACAATAAAGGTAACTGAACTAATCTCCTGGGGATTCATTGAATGTATCTGGGGAGTCGGTATGATCGTGTTTTGTCTGATAGCAATGTTCATATACAACTGGAAGCTTGCATTAATTGTAACACTGACAATTCCGGTTTTAACATTAGTTTCATTTAAAATAAGAAAGCTCATACTCAGATATTCAAGAGAGTCCCGAAGATATAACAGTGAGATCACTGCGAGTTTTAATGAACACATAAGCGGAGTCGAAGTAAACAAAAGCATGGTGCAGGAAGGCAGAGCGAGCAGCCAGTTTGAATCATTAAGTGAAAAGATGAGAGTATCTTCATATAAGTCAGCATACTTTACTGCGCTCTATACACCGCTTGTAATTTTCGGAGGGTCGATTGCTGCTGCGATGATAATTTATTTCGGGGGAAAGATGGCTATTACATTTCCGCCGGAGATCACAGTTGGTCTGCTTGCTGCATTTTTCGGATATGCGACACTAATATATGAGCCGATACTTGACATATCGAAGTTTTACTCACAGGTGCAAAGCAGCATATCCGCAGGTGCGAGAATATTTTCTTTACTTGATACTAAAGCTTAGGAAACAAGCTGGGTGTGGTTTTGCAGACACCCCATCTTTTCTCAGGAAGCATAAGGGAAAACATAAGATATGGCAGAGATGATGCTAGTGAAGAAGAAATTATAAATTCATTAATGCTGATAGGAGGTGACGAGTTCATTGAGCGGCTTGATGAAGAAGTCGGTGAAGGCGGAGAAAAATTATCGCTTGGTGAGAAACAGCTCATTTCTTTTGCAAGAGCAGTGCTTGCCAATCCGAGAATATTCATTATGGATGAGGCGACATCATCAGTTGACACTCTGACTGAAGCAAAAATTCAAAGCGGTATTCACGAGATGATAAAAGGCAGAACTTCAATCATCATCGCTCACAGGCTTTCGACCATAAAAAACTGTGACAGGATACTTGTAATAAAAAAAGGTAAGATAATTGAAGACGGAAGTCATCATGATCTGATGGTAAAGAAAGGATACTATTTTAATTTATACACAAGACAGCTGAGAGAGCAGAGAGAGAAGGAGATGTTTGTTTCGAGTGTATAGAGTGGGTGGAGTGGGTAGAGTGGGTGGAGTTCATTGAGTTTATTGAGTTCATAGAGTTCGTTGAGTTTGTAAATAATATTTTAAAAAGGAAAATAATATGAAGGCGATAGAATTAAATAATTTAAATGACAATCAGTTTTTGTTATACATGGAGGTTATCACTGAGATAAGAAAGAAATATGCAGAAAAGGAATATGTGCTGGATTATGACTGGAATGAATACAGAGATTATTATTTCAGAGATAATACCGATCCAAAAGAATTTAAGGAAAGAAGGCTGAATGTAATTAAAGACGGTGGAAAGAACTCTTTGAGTGAATTTATTTTTTTTGATGATGATAATCCTGTTTCATTTATTGCCTGCAAAAAGTTAAGCGGAGATAGATGTGAATTTATTTATGATTCAGTTTATTCAGAAGCTCCTGATACATTGCTGAAAGAAATTTATAAAATTCTTGAACTATATCTTGAAAAGATTAAAATTGAATCCATATCGTATCTGGCTAACAGAAAAAGTGACAGGGTATCTTTCGAAAATGCAGGATTTAAAATAGACTATGATGTTTTCAATTCAAAACTTTTAAGAAAAGATATTGACTTTGAAAATTTAAAAAGAATTGTTGAATGTAATGAACATGTTAAAGATTTTGATCTCAAATTATACCGGGATGTTCCTGAGGATATTTCAAACGTTTATGTTGACTTCATGAATGATGCATTGCCTGCAAAAGACTTTTTCAATCCTGTAAAACAGGAATTCGAAAAATATACAAAGGAAGATTTCTTAAGTAGAATCAGAAACGACAGAGAAGATGGGGATCCAATGTATTTATATGTTCTGTTTGACAAAGATAATATTGCTGCACATTGCAAGGTATATCTGGAAATAGAAGATGAGAAATTTTTTATCCAGCATTGCGGCGCACTGACCGGAGTAGCCGAAAAATACAGAGGAAAGGGCTTTGGCAAATATTTGAAAGCAAAGATGTATTTGAAAATTGCAGAAGATCATCCTGACTTCAGCCACGCAATTACGGATACTTATCCCTGGAACAAATATATGTATAAAATTAATGAAGAGCTTGGGTTCAAAGTTTATAATGAAGGATGTATTTTCAGGTTTACTAAAAGTGATTTAGAAGGACTTTTAAAATAAATCTTTATGATAACAATTCAGGCAAAAGACATGACTGATGAGCAGTGGATGTCTTTTGCAAAAGCTGATGATGCTTTGAGAAAGGAGATAGACCCTGAACAATGTGAGGGTAAAGATAAAGACTGGCAGGTATTAAAGAATGATACTTTATCCGGTATTAATTTTTCGGACGATTCTTTTTCAAACTTTTATTATCTCTTTGATGGAAATAAAGCAGCGGCGTATATCGATTCTTTTGAAAGAAGAGGAAAATTATATTTTCTTTTCAATTATTCAGTCAAAAGTATAAACGGGAGTGATCTCAAAGTCATACTTGAAGTAATACATGATTTAATGGAAGAGAGAAATAAAGATGAAGCGTATTTTTTCACATTTCATGAGAGACTTTACGGGCCGGTTTTAAAAGCAGGTATTGAGGTATATGATGAGATGTTAAATTCAAGATTATTGAAAAAGGATGTTGATTTTTCAAAACTTGAGAAGATAGTTAAGAGCAACCATGCAATAAACTATGTGCTGGAATTGTTTCATGAAATCCCTAATGAGATATATGGCAGATTTGTTAACTATATGAATGAAGTAATTATAGATTCAAATATTTATCATCCAAAGAGAAAGGCTATTAAAGAATATACAATGAAGGATCTATTGGAAAGAGTTGAGGATATTAAGAACGATAGCTGTCCTTACTATATGTATATAATGTTTGACAAAGAAAATATCGTTGCACATTGTTCTGTCTTCATTGACACTGATTCAAAGAGCAACACACACTGGATAGATCATATTGGAGCTGGCTATACTGCAGTCAGCAGAAATTACCGAGGCAATAATCTGTCAAAATATATAAAAGCAAAAATGTATCTGAAAATTCAGGAAGATTATCCTGATTTTGAATATATAATGACTGATACATTTCCGTGGAATAAACATATGTACAGGATAAATGAAGAGTTTGGATTTAAGCCTTCTCAGAAAGGATACACATTCAGATTCACAAAAGAATTTCTAGACAATTATTTAAAATAACACAACTTGATCACCTCATCTTTGAAAGCAAGAGATAGCCACGAATTAACACAAATTTACCCGAATTACCCAAAATAAAATTTAAAAATTTGAGTAAATTAGTGCAGATTCGTGGCGAAAAAAGACTTCAATTATTTAGCGGTCAACTTGGGTAAAAAATTAATATATGAAAGCAATTCAGGCGAAAGATCTGACCGACGAGCATTGGAAATTATATGCTAAGCTGGATGAAGATCTGAACACCAAATATTATCCGGAAGAGAGAAATAAAAAGTCAGATTGGCAGGATTTAAAGAGAGAAAACTTTAATGAAATTGAAATCGCAAAGGAAGATTTCCTGAACTTCCATCTGCTTCTGGAAAATGAGAAAGCAGCCGGTTGGCTTGGAACAAGAATGCTGGGAGGCGATGCTAGTTTTGTTTTTGATGCAGACTATGATGAAATACCCGACAAAGTAATGGAAACAGTTTTCGATATTGCAAAGAAATTTCTTTCGGAAAGAGGCAAAACAGAGATCTATTCAAACTCAAAGAGGGATGCAATTATTAAATCATTAACAAAGGCAGGCGGTGAGATCATTGACAGGAAAATATATACAAAGCTGACCCGGGAAGAAATTGATCTGAATGAACTGCGCAAGATCACAGAATCTTTGTCTGAGAAAATTAAATATAAATTAGTCCTGTATGATACTATTCCCGAAGAAATATTAGACAGATATGTTGAAATATTAAATGAAGCGAGGTTGGATATGGATGAGTTTAATCCTCATAAAAAAACTTTCGTAAAACGATCAAGGGAAGACGTGTTGAAAAAGCTGAAATGGGATAAAGGTCCGAATGATGAGATGTATATGTACATGCTTTTTGATAATGAGAAAATCGCTGCCTTCTGTTCGCTTTTTGTAAGAGAACCCAATAAGCATATGATAGATCAGGCAGGAGGGCTTACGACAGTCGGAAGAAATTACCGCGGGCAAAATCTTGCAAAATATCTGAAAGCAAAAATTTATATTAAGATGTTAGAGGAACATCCTGACTTCGAATTTATCAGGACTGATACTTATCCGTGGAATAAATATATGTACAGGATCAATGAAGAGTTTGGATTTAAACCTTATGAAGAGTACTGTGAGATTAAGCTTGCAATGAACAATGAACAATGAACAATGAGTAATGAGTAATGAGGAGTTTTAAAAATATAAATTTAGTAAATGTATTAGTAATTAGTAATTAGTAATTAGTAATTAGTAATTAGTAAGTAATCAAAAATGAAAATAGAATTAAGAGACATAACAAAAGATAACTACCGCGAATCGGTAAAGCTCAAAGTGAAGAACGGGCAGGAGGAGTTTGTTGCGCTGAATGTTTTTTCGATTGCACAGTCTAAGTTTTATTCAAGCTGGAAACCCACTGCTGTTTACAGTGATGAGGAAATGGTTGGATTTCTGATGTACGGAGAAGATGATGTCAATGAAGGTGACGGAACGATCTGGATCATCAGATTAATGATAGATGAAAAGTATCAGGGGAAAGGCTATGGGAAAGAAGCTATGATAAAGCTTATAGAACATATAAAGAATAATTATGAACAGGAAGAAGTTTTTGTCAGCTTTGTTCCGGCAAATGAAGGTGCAAAAATACTTTATGAATCTCTTGGATTCATTGATACTGGTAGGATTGAGGAAGGTGAATTGGTTTATTGTCTTAAACTGTGATGAACTGAATTTGAATTGTATTGATTCAAAGAAAGCCATGAAGATGTGAATCTGTAATTTAACTAACTTAACAAACTCAACAGACTCAACAAACTTAACAAACTCAACAAACTTAACAAACTCAACAAACTTAACAAACTTAACAAACTTAGCAAACTTAATGAACTTAACAAACTTAAAGCAATACGGCTGGGACGAATTTTTTGAAAAGCAGTTTGAACAATTTTCAAAAGAAGGTTATACAGCCGGAAGAGTTGCAATAGAGAATAAAAGTAATTATACGCTGTATACTGATTCCGGCGAGCTTACAGCTGAACTATCCGGGAAGTTTCATTTTAAGAATGAAGAAACCGGTAGTTACCCTGCTGTAGGAGACTGGGTAGTAATAAAAAAAATACCCGGAGAGAAAAAAGCCATAATTGAATTTGTGCTGGTGAGAAAGAGTAAGTTTTCAAGAAAGGAAGCTTTCAATGATGAAGACGGAGAAACAAATGAACAGATACTTGCAGCAAACATTGATTACATTTTCATTATGAGTTCGCTGAACATGGAAATGAACATAAGAAGAATCGAAAGGTATCTCACTCTTGCACTTGAGAATAAAGTAACCCCTGTAATAATTCTCACAAAGACTGATCTGTGTGAGAATGTTAATGAAAGAATATCTGAAGTTAAGACGATTGCTTTAAATACACAGATACTTGCCTTAAGCGCAATTAAAAAATCCGGTATCGAAGAATTGAAGAAATATTTTGAAGGCAATAAGACGGTTGCGTTTGTCGGTTCGTCAGGTGTAGGCAAATCAACACTGATAAATTGTCTGTGCGGTGAAGATGTAATGGATGTAAGTGACATTGCCCAGTACAAAGACAGAGGAAGACATACGACATCACACCGTGAATTGATCATGCTGCCGGGCGGGGGATCAATAATTGATACACCGGGAATGAGACAAGTCAGGCTATGGGAAGGCAGCGAAGGACTAAGCGAAACATTTCAGGATATAGAAAAATACATTGGCATGTGCAAGTTTACTGACTGCAAACATGAAACGGAACCCGGATGCGCCATTAAGAAAGCAATTGAAGACGGGGAATTTGATGAAGAAAGATATCATAATTATCTGAAGCTGCAAAGAGAGATCAAACATTTTGAGAACAGAAGCAATCTCAAAGCTCAGCTGGCTGAAAAAAGGAAATGGAAGAAGAAAAAAAAATAATTACGAGTTACGAGTTACGAGTTACGAATTTACTAACTCAACTAACTCAACTAACTCAACTAACTCAACTAACTCAACGAACTTAACGAACTTAACGAACTAATATATGAGTTCAATTAATTTTAATTCCGTAACATTTTATTACAGAGATTCTGAGGATATAATATTTGATAATCTGACTCTTGACATTGATACAAGCTGGCGGCTTGGATTGATTGGAAGAAACGGACGCGGGAAGAGTACGTTGCTGAATTTGATAAACAGAAAGATGACTCCGGTCAAAGGTGAGGTAACAGCTGACATCAAAACTTTTTACTTTCCATATATTCCGGAACAAAGTGAACAGACAACCTTCAATGTGATCAAAGAGAATATTGCTCCGTACAGTATTTGGGAAAGGCAGATGAATGAGTTAAGCAAAACCGGTGATGAGCAGAGTTTGAAAGAGTACGGGGACATACTGGAAAATTTTCAGGCAGCATCCGGATATGAAATAGATGCGAAGATAGAAAAGGAATTTTCCGAAATGGGAATGAGCAGTGATCTTCTAAGGAGAGATTTCAAAACATTAAGCGGGGTGAAAAGACAAGAGCTTTGATAATATCTTTGTTTCTGAAGAACAATTCTTTTCCTCTGATTGATGAACCAACGGATCATCTTGACATGAAAGGGAGAATTATTCTTGGAGAATATCTTTCGAAGAGAAAGGGATTCATTTTAGTTTCGCATGACAGGAATTTTATTGATACCTGTGTTGATCACATTCTTTCAATTAATAAAAGTGACGTAAGGATCAACAATGGAAATTATTCTCAATGGAAATACAACATGGAAATAGAGGAGGAGTTTGAAAGAAGGAAGAATGAAAATCTGCGGAGAGAAGTTAAGTCGCTTGAAATCTCGGCTAAGAAAAGAAGGCAATGGTCAAATGTCAAAGAATATGAAAAAATAGGAGCGACGAACGAAGAGACGGATAAAGGATATATTGGGCATAAATCAGCAAAGCTTATGAAAAGAGCATTACAGATAGAAATGAGAATAAATAAAAAATTAGATGAGAAGAAAACTTTACTGAAAAATACTGAAGATGAAAGAAAGCTGAAGATCGCTACAATAAAGAACTCTAAAGAAAAATTATTGTCAGTCGTGAATGCATCACTGAATTTTGAAGGAAAAACGATCTTTGATAATTTTTCATTTGATGTTTATAAAGGAGACAGGACAGCGCTCATTGGTGATAACGGCTGCGGAAAGACAAGCTTAATAAATGCAATTAAAAAGAAACTAAAACTCAATGACGGTTTTATTCACATTCCGGGGTTTTTAAAAATTTCATATTCAAATCAGAATCCGGAATGGGATAGCGGATTTCTCAGAGATCATTTAAAAGAGAATAACATTGATGAAACGAGATTCAGGAATATACTTGGTGTAATGGGAGCATGGGGAGAATTGTTTGAAAGACCGCTTGAAACATTCAGTAAAGGCGAGCTGAAAAAAGTTGAATTGTGTAAATCATTTATTGAACCCGGAAATTTATTGATATGGGATGAACCGCTGAATTATCTTGATGTAATGAGCAGAGAGCAGCTTGAAGTAGTTATTCTTGAATCCGGACCTACAATGCTTTTCACAGAGCATGATAAAATGTTTGTTGAGAATGTCGCGACGAATGTAGTTGCAATGAGCAATGAGCAATGAACAATTAATAAATTAATAAATTAATAATTAATAATGAACAATGAACAATAAATAAAGAATAATAACTATTCTAACTTTAAAACCTTACAACCTTACAAACTTATGAACTTATAAACTTATTAACTTATGAACATTTCTTTAAGAAAAATAAATGAAGACAACTGGAGAGATTGTATTCGTCTGAAAGTGAGAGCAGATCAGGAGAGATTTGTAGCTTCGAATGAGAACGGGCTTGCGCTTGCCTATGCGCATAAAGAAATGGAGCCGAGAGGAATTTATAGTGATGACAAAATGATAGGATTTATTATGTATGCTAAGGATCCTGATGACGGTATGTATTACATAAACAGATTTAATATTGATGAAAAGCATCAGGGAAAAGGCTGCGGAAGGAAAGCACTGGAGCTACTGCTTTCACAATTGAAAGAAAGCGGTGTTGAAAGTGTTGATATAATTCATAAACCGGACAATGACATAGCCATTAAATTATACAAAAGTCTTGGTTTCGAACTGACCGAAGAAAAATTAAATGACGATGTGATCTCAAGGATGAATCTTTAACAATGTTCAATGTGCAATTTAGACTGTTCAATGTTCAGTTTAAAATTAGTAATTTGCAATTCTTAAATCCTAATTCCTAATTTTTAATTGAATGAATATTCCTGACGGGACAGTAACATTTCTCTTTACCGACATAGAAAGCAGTACAAAGCTGGCGCAGCAGTTCCCCGATATAATTCAGACCGAGCTTGAAAAGCATCACTCAATTCTTAATGAAATAATCAAAAGCCACAATGGTTTTATATTTGAAATTGTAGGCGATGCATTTTGCACAGCTTTTGGGAATCCTAAAGACGCAGTAAGATCAGCATATGAAATACAGAAAAGACTATTGACTGAGAATTTCAACGGCATCTCAATAAAAGTCAGAATCGGAATTCATACAGGAAAAGCTGAATGGAGCGGAAAAAGATATATAGGATACATAACTCTTGCACGGACACACCGTGTAATGTCAGCAGCATACGGTGGTCAGATACTTGTTTCTACTGATTGTTTTGATATTATCAGAGATACAACTCAAAACAATATTTCCTTCCGTGATCTTGGTGAGAGAAGATTAAAAGATCTCATTCAGCCCATGCGGATATTCCAGATAATTTCACCGGATCTGCCATCTGAATTCCCCCCGTTAAAAACTCTCGATGCGAGGCCGAACAATCTGCCTGTTCAGCTAACAAATTTCATTGGCAGAGAAAAGGAAATCGAGGAAGTAAAAAAATTATTATCTGAAACTCATTTACTTACTTTAGCTGGACCCGGAGGAACGGGTAAAACACGATTGTGTCTGCAGGCAGCTGCAGAAGTCATTGATGATTTTGCAAACGGTGTCTGGTTTGTTGATCTGGCTCCGCTGAAAGATGAAAAACTATTACTGCAGACTGTGGCTCAGGTGATCGGTGTGAAAGAAAATCCGGAAACTGAATTGTTAAACACAATTACAGATTTTCTTAAAGAAAAAGAATTATTAATTCTTCTGGATAACTGCGAACACATTATTGATTCATGTTCATTGCTGGCGGAAACTCTGATAAGTAAGTGTCCGAAATTAAAAATCATGGCAACAAGCAGAGAAGCATTGAGATGCAGAGGTGAGCTGATGTATTATGTAACTTCACTTGAGCTGCCGGATTTGAATCCGGATACGACATTTGAAAAACTAACTCAATATGAATCAGTCAGATTTTTTATTGAAAAAGCAGTTTCAATAAAACCCGGTTTTCAGGTTAGTACTTTAACTGCACCTTATGTTGCTGAGATCTGCCATAAACTTGACGGTATTCCTCTCGCAATTGAACTTGCTGCTGCACGGGTAAAGGTTTTATCAGTTGAACAGATCAGCGAAAGATTAAACGACAGATTTAATTTACTGATTTCAGGCAACAGGACAGCTTTACCAAGGC
Source organism: Ignavibacteria bacterium (assembly GCA_016710985.1). Lineage (GTDB taxonomy): Bacteria > Bacteroidota > Ignavibacteria > Tepidaquicellales > Tepidaquicellaceae > JAGPCH01. The sequence continues at coordinate 183,259 of JADJTX010000006.1, read as the reverse complement.
AGCAGACTCTCAGGGCTCTCATTGACTGGAGCCATGATCTTTTGTCGGCTAAAGAAAAAATATTATGGAACAGATTATCAGTCTTTGCCGGAGGATGGACAATTGAAGCTGCTGAGAAAGTTTGTTCCTGTGAAGAATTAAAACAAAATGAAATATTGGATATCTTAAGTAACCTTGTGGATAAATCTCTGGTAATATTTAACGAACAGAGTAACAGATACCGTATGCTTGAAACAATCAGACAATATGGTGAAGAACAGCTTGATAATTTATCAGAACTGGATGAGATAATGAAAAGACATCTCACATATTATGTAGAATTTGCCGGGACAGCAAAAATTAATCTTTCGGGGTTTGAGCAAAAATATTGGATGAACAGACTTGATGATGAATCCTCAAATTTTCAGGTAGCGTTGGTAAGTTCAATAGTAAGAGGGAACAGACTAAAAGGAATACAGCTGGTTCTTTTTATTTGCAGATATTGGGAAGTCCGCGGATTTATTTCACAGGCAAAAAACTGGCTTAAGGAGTTTCTTAATTCACCTGAAGATATTCCTGAAATGGAAAAAGCAGGCTTACTTCAATGGTCAGGAACATTTGAATGGATTACAGGAAATTATGAAAATGCTAAATCCTTTTACGAAAAAAGTTTTCTGATAAATAAAGAATTGAATAATAAAACCGGAATAGCAGTCTCACTGAACAATCTCGGTCTGATTTATAATATTACCGGTGAGCATGAAAAATCAAAAGAGCACACTGAACAAAGCTATAAAATATTTAGTGAGCTGGGTGACAAGGCTCTCATGGCAGATTCATTATTGAATTTAGGATCCACTCTGATAAATTTAAATGAACCGGATAAAGCAAGATCTGTATTTGAAGAATGTTTAAAGGTTTACAGGGAAATTGGTGATGCAAGAGGTGTAGGTATGATCCTTACTAACATTGGTTCTCTTTACGGAATGAAGAATGAATATGAGACATCAAGAATTTATTTCGAAGAGAGTTTAGCTATTCAAAGAGAGCTTCAGGACAGAAGAAACCTAGCTTACACTGTTGGTAACCTGGGTTCAATTTTAAGTTCAATGGGACATCACAAAAAAGCGCAGGAATATCTTGAAGAAAGCATCCGGTTAAATACTGAAATCGGAAATAAAAAAGGATTATCGGACTCACTCAACATGCTTGGATTTGATTTGTTCAAAGTTGGTGATGTAACTTATTCAATTTATAACCATAAGGAAAGCCTGAAGCTGAAAATTGAGCTGTCCGATTCACACGGAATATCCGTATGCATTCTTGGCATTGCTGAAGCTTTAAGCGGATCTGATGAATCAAGGTCTGCGCTTCTTATAGGCGCTGCAGAAGAAGTACGGAAAAGTTCAGATGGAAAATTTGACGAAGAAACAGAGTCAATTTTTAACAGCACATTTTCATTGTTAAAGGAAAAGCTGGGTGAAAAAAAGTTTGAAGCTGCATTTGAAGAAGGGAAGAAAATGAAATTTGATGAAGCAGTTAAGCTGGCGCTGGCAAGTAGTGAGTAATCAGTAATGAGTAATGAGTAATGAGTAATGAGTAATGAGTAATTGAAATTGAATCAATGACAGAAATTCCTACAGGATCAGTTACATTTCTTTTCACAGGCATCGATGGCAGCGCTAAGCTTGCTCAGGAGCTTCCGGACATGTACAGGACAGTTCTTGAAAAAAATAATCTGATACTGAAAGAATCAGTAGAATCACACAAAGGTTTTATTTTTAAAAAAACATCCGATACATTTTGTGTAAGTTTCAGCAGGACATCAGATGCCGTTAATGCTGCAATTGATTTACAAAGGAAATTAAGCAGTGAGATCAAAGACAGTAATGTAATTAATTTCAGAATTGGAATACACAAAGGCGAGGCAGTTTACGTTAAAGGAGATTATGAAGGTTATATAACTTTGAGCAGGGTCCAGAGATTGATGTCAATTGCCGGCAGCGGACAGATCCTGATAACACAGGAAGCTCATAATGCTTTAAATGAAAATCCCGATACTAAAATAACTTTTAAAGATTTCGGGAAAAGAAAGTTAAAGGATATAGTACAGTCAGAACATGTTTATCAGATACTCGCTGACGGAATTCCTTCCGATTTTCCACCTCTTAAAAGTCTTGATGAAAGAAAAAATAATCTTCCCTTTGAGCTTAACAGCTTTATCGGCAAAGAGAAGGAAATTGATGAAATAAAAAAAATATTATCGCGCGTGCGTTTGCTTACTCTGATAGGATTCGGAGGGACAGGAAAAACAAGACTTTCAGTTCATGTAGCATATAATTTAATAGATGAGTTTTCAAACGGCGTCTGGTTTGTTGAGTTTGCTCAGTTATCTGACCCTTCATATGTATTAAGAGAGATCACTACATCTTTAAAAATACCCGTGGATGAGAAGAGAAAAACTATAGATATATTAATTGATTTTCTCAGAGAGAAGGAGCTGTTGCTGATATTGGATAACTGTGAACATTTAATTAATGAGTGTGCAAGAGTTGCGGAAGTTTTACTGCAGAAGTGTCCAAAGATCAAGATCATTGTTACGAGCAGGGAATCCCTTCACATTCTGGGAGAAACCATATATCAGATATCAGCTCTTTCAATGCCGGATGTAAAATTGAATCATTCACCGGAATCTTTATCTCAGTATGAATCAGTAAAGTTATTTATTGACAGGGTACTGGCAGTGAAGCATGACTTCAGGGTAACCAATGAAAATGCGCCGGCAGTAGCACAGCTTTGTTTTCAGCTAGACGGAATTCCTCTTGCAATTGAATTAGCAGCAGCAAGAGTTAAGGTTTTACCTGTTGAGAAAATTCTCGACCGGCTTACTGACAGATTCAGCCTGCTGACCGGTGGTAAAAGAAATCTGCTGCCAAGGCAGCAAACACTAAGGGCATTGATAGACTGGAGTTATGATCTGTTGTCTGAAAAAGAAAAGTTACTATCCCGGAGACTTTCAATATTTTCCGGAGGATGGACGCTCGAAGCGGCAGAAAAAGTTTGCTCTGATGATATAATAGATGAATATGATATCCTGGATTTAATTACAAATCTCAGTGATAAATCACTTGTAAAAGTAACTGAAACGAAATACAATATGCGATACACAATGCTCGAGACAATAAGAAAGTATTGCGAAGAAAAGCTATTTGATCCGGAAGAAAGAAACATATTACAGGAGAAACACTTTGATTATTTCTATAAGTTTGCTGAAGATTCTGAAACGCGATTGACAGGGATTGGTCAGCGTGAATGGATAATCAGAATCGCTGCCGAAAACGAAAATTTAAGAAATAGTTTACGATGGTCACTGAATGTTAATCCTGCATTCTCTCTTAAGATGTCTGTTGTGTTGGGAAAGTTCTGGGAGCTAAGAAGCCACTTTTCGGAAGGACTTGAGTTTCTACGGAAAGGGCTGGAGTGTTCTGAAAATGTTGATCTGATATTGAAAGCAAAGGCAGTCTACTGGACAGGATTCTTTTTAATTCACCAGGGAAAGTATGCAGAGGCAAAACAAAATTTAAATGACAGTCTTAACATTTTCAGGCAAATTAATAATAGAGAAGGTGAAGCTGTAACACTCATTTCGCTCAGTACGATTGCAGTATTTGAAAACGATTTTGAAAATCTGAAATTATATACCTCTAAAAGCCTGCCAATCTCTATTGAAATTAATAACAAACCATTCATAGCGCGTAATTTACAGAACTTTGGCTTAGGTCTGATGCAGCGTGGTGATCACGATGAAGCCCGGATCAAAATTGAAGAAAGCATTTCTTTATTCCGTGAACTCAATGATACTTTGCAGCTTGCAAAAAGCATAGGAAATATCGGAGCTCTGGAATATTTGTCAGGTAATTATGAAAAAGCGAAGGCTGCTCTTGAAGAGAGTCTGATCCTCCGGAGAGAGTTAGGTGACAGACAGGGGATCTCAATAGCACTTAATAACTTAGGTTCTATCGCATATATGCTGAAGGATTTTGATGAGTCCGTGCATCTGCTTGAAGAGAGTCTTGAGATCATCAGGGAAATTGGCGACAGGCGTGTTTATGTAACAGCGATCAGTACTTTAGGCAGCATTGCAAATGACAGGGATGATTATCAGAAAGCAGTTAAAATGTATAAGGAGTCAATTATTATTTCAAATGAACTCGGAGATAAATATACCATTTCAAAAGGATTCGAGGGATTTGCAACAATTTTTGTAAAGCAGAAGAAATTCAAAGAAGCTTGTCTGATGGCATCGAAATATATTTCGCTGCTGGAATCTTCAAATAAAAATATCATCGAAGGTGAATTGACAAGGATCGAAGACATGAAAGCTGATCTTAAATCAAATCTTTCGATTGAGGATTTTGAAAAATACTGGACTGAAGGAGAGGCAATGACTGTAGAGCAGGCATTAGAGTTTGGACTGTCGATATTTAAAAGTTAAAAGTTGAAAGTTAAAAGTTGAAAGTTAAAAGTTGAGATTTACCCGATTAATTGAATCAAACAGTTTACAATTTTTAACAATGTTTGATTGAGTTTAATATAAAAGAAAATAAAATTGCAATATCCAATCTATCAATAAAATTTTCATCTCATTTTCATCTCATTTTCATTTCTGTCATTTATATTTGCGTACATAAAACCGGAAAGAATTACAGACTTATTCCATGCTATTTAACTCAATTGAATTCGCAATATTTCTGCCTATAGTATTTACACTTTACTGGTTTGTTGCCAATAAGAATTACAGGTGGCAAAATTTTCTGATAGTGATCTCAAGTTTTGTTTTTTACGGCTGGTGGGACTGGAGATTTCTGTTCTTAATGATATTCAGCGCGGGAATTGATTTCCTGGCTGGATTGAAAATAGAGCAAACCGGTAATCAAAAAAAGAAGAAGGCTTTTCTATTTCTCAGCATTTTTACAAACTTAGGAATACTTGGTGTATTTAAATATTTTAATTTCTTTATTGATAACTTTGTAAGAGCTTTTAGTTTTCTCGGTTATCAGATCAATCCTGTATCACTTGAAGTTATTTTACCGGTCGGAATCAGCTTTTACACATTTCAGGCTCTTAGCTATACAATAGATGTTTATAAGAACCGGCTTCCTGCTGTAAAGGAACCTGTTGCTTATTTTGCCTACATAAGCTTTTTTCCCCAGTTAGTTGCAGGACCAATCGAGAGAGCCACTAATCTTCTTCCGCAATTTTACAAAGCACGCAGGTTTGATTATGACAATGCAGTAAACGGATTACGGCAGATACTCTGGGGACTATTTAAAAAAATCGTGATAGCGGATAATTGTTCGATCTATGCAAACGAGATTTTTTCCAATTACAGACACTATTCCGGAAGCACACTTCTGCTGGGAAGTTTTTTCTTTGCATTTCAAATATATTGTGATTTTTCGGGATACTCTGATATTGCAATTGGTTCTGCGAGATTGTTCGGATTCAGTTTAATGAGGAATTTTGCCTATCCGTATTTTTCACGTGACATAGCTGAATTCTGGAGAAGATGGCATATATCCCTTTCGACCTGGTTTAGAGATTATGTTTATATTCCGCTTGGAGGAACGAAAGTCAGGAGGCACATACAAATCAGAAATATTCTTATTGTTTTTTTAATTAGCGGGTTCTGGCATGGAGCCAGCTGGACCTTTATTGCATGGGGTCTGCTCAATGCTTTGTATTTTTTACCCCTGCTGATCTTTGGAAAGCACAGAAGTAACATAAACACAGCTGCAGAAGGGAAATTACTTCCCTCCCCTGTTGAGTTTATTCAAATCAGCTTAACATTTTTACTGACATCAATTGCCTGGATATTTTTCAGATCAAAAAGTCTGTCTGATTCATTTGCTTATATCTCGGGAATATTTTCGAAATCACTCTTTACTGTCCCGGAAGTTTTTCCAAAAAGTTTTATAGCAATAATAATGGCTTTTGTATTGGTCGAGTGGCTGCAGAGAGACAAGCAGCACGCATTGCATGTGGAGTCGCTGAAAATACCGCGTCTGGCAGTATGGGGATTTTATCTGATTTTAATATTGATAATTTTTCTTTACGGCGGAACTCAACAACAATTTATTTATTTCCAGTTTTGAATTTTAAATAGCAGATGAAACCCTTTTTTATTAAATTATTCAAATTCTCTGTTTTCGCAGTTACTGCAATTCTCTGTCTGTATGCCCTGACTACTGCTTTATATATTTATAAGCTAAATACAATAAAGCTTGGTGACAACATAAACACTCTTATCCTTGGAGATTCTCAGACTCAAACTGCAGTGAATGACAGCATATTCACAAATTCAATTAATTATTCACATAACTCCGAGCATTACTTAATTACCTACAATGTTCTGAAACTCGTTGTAAGTAATAACCCGCAGATAAGAAATGTAGTCTTAGGATTCTCGTTCCATAATACAAGCACCTTTTACGACAGATGCTTATTTAATGAGGGAAATAAAGCAGAGGGAATTTCGAGAATGTTATGTTCCAGATATTTTACAATGCTGGATAATTCAAACAAGCTCATGCTCATTGAAAATAATCTTCCTGTAGTATTAAAAACATTACGTCCGGGAGTTTTGGATATGATGGAGTCATTGGTTTACAATTATTCAAACTATCAGGATTACAGATTTATTGGCAGGTATTATCCGGGAATAAAAAGAATTTTAAATGACAGTGTAGTTAAGGAATCAATTCTATGGCATTTTTATACTGACAGTACCGGGATTGAAATGGAAAATTTTTCTGATCTTCAGTCAGAATATTTAAAAAAGATAATATCTTTCTGCAAAGAACGAAACATTAAAGTGTATCTTCTTAACACACCTGTTCATCAGGATTATTATAAACAGATCCCGCAGGAGTTTATATCCCGGTATTATTCATATATAAAAGATCTTGAAGAAAATTACAATGTGACTTTACTGGATTATCCTGATTGTAAATTCCCGGATGAGTATTTTGGAGACGGTAACCATTTAAACAGGCTAGGCGCTTCGGTTTTTACACCAATGGTAATGAGCCGAATAGAATGAGTTACAACCCGGGTTGATCTCATGATGATCTGCATCCACATTTCGAACCTGACATATTTAAGAATTAATGTTAGTAGCAGTAATAAATCACGACTAAACTTTTAAATGCTGTATTAATATATTACCGTTAGTTACTAATTAAATAATCAGAATTCCCCATTATAAAATTTAATACCGGGCTATGAATATTAGAATTTTATTCTTCATTTTTTTGTCTTCAACTTTTTTAAACAATACTTCATATATATCATTATTTGCAGCTGATAAAAATCAGACAGACATAAATGAAATGGTTGTTTTTACGCAGTCACCAAGGAATCTTCAGTTTTTTGCGAGAGACTTTCAGGATTCCGCTGTTGTCCCCTTTGCCGGGAATGTTTCTTCCTCCGGATTTGATTCCATTTATCTTGAAGTTTACAGAAATAATTTCCTCTGGAACCGGAAGTCTTTAAAATTAACATACAGCTCCGGCAATGCGCCTTTTTCTCTTTCACAAAAAATACATGCTGAATTATCCGAATATTATTTTAAACTTTACATTAAAGATAACACCGGAAGTACCATTCTGATAAAAAATGCTGACAGCATAGTTTGCGGGGACGTTTATATCATCAGCGGTCAGTCCAATTCCCATAATACAAATGATACCGCTACATATAAAAATGAATTCTGCAGGTCATTTGGAGTTCAAACTTCAAACGGCAACGGTGATGTTTATAATCCGGCTGACACAAACTGGGGAATATCAAGAGCTGCATCATGGCTGGGTAGTCACTGGACAGGTCCTTATAACGTTGGTGTCTGGGGTTTGTACCTTCAAAAACGAATCATTGACAGTATTCAAATACCAACCTGCATTATAAACGGAGGCAGAAGGGGTTCAACCATTGAAGCAAACTTAAGGAATAATTCCAATCAGACCGATTTAAGTTCTGTTTACGGGAAGTTACTTTACAGAGTAATAAAGTCCGGACTTGCTGAAAACATTAGAGCCATATTCTGGTATCAGGGAGAATCGAACGGTGATGCAAGCTGGATGAATTATGAAAGTAATTTCCGGACGCTTTATGCTTCGTGGAAAGAAAATTATCCGGGATTCGAAAAAATATTTCTATTTCAGGTAAGACAAGGCTGTAATGGTAATTTAAACGGAGGCCTTTTAAGGGAAGTTCAAAGGCAATTAATTCAGAAGTTTCCGGAAATTGAACTCATTTCTACAATGGGTATCCAGGGACACGGCATTGATAACTGCCACTATGGATTCCAGGGATACATAGAGATCTCAGTTAACCTTTACAGGCAGGTTGCAAAAAATTTTTATACAATTTCAAATATAACTGACATTAGTCCGCCGAACATAAAAGCGGCGTATTACACTACCGCTGCAAAAAACGAAATCGCATTAATTTTTAACAACTCTTCAATTGCATCATGGCCGGCTGATACACTTAACCAAAGGATGAAAGACTATTTTTACCTCAACGGTGCATTCGGAAATGTAAGCACGGGAATAATTTCAGGTTCACTCCTGAAACTTCAGCTTATAAACTCAAGCAGTGCTGTTAAACTTACTTATCTTCCTTCCAAATATTATAACGGCACAACAGTGACTTATGAAGGTCCGTTTATAAGAAATTCAAGGAGGATCGGCGCACTCTCTTTTGTCGATTTTCCCATTACAAATTATCCCCCTTCGGTTTTAAATCTGACGATTGCAGCAGAAGGCTACTACAACACGGATTTAAATACTCTGAATATCAAAGATACGTTAACCGTACTGTTAAGAAATAATTTTTTCCCTTATCAGATCAGAGATTCTTCGAAGGCGGTCATAGACTCAGTTACATTAACCGGTTCATTCACTTTTACAAATGTTCCGGCAGGGTTTTATTACATTGCCGCTAAAAGCAGAAACGGAATTGAAACCTGGAGCAGCGCCGGCGGAACAGGGATAAATCCCAATTCATCGGTTGATTATGATTTTACTGCTTCTCCATTAAAGGCATTTGGAAATAACATGATGTTAAAAGGCAGCAGGTATTGCATCTACAGCGGTGACGTAAATCAGGACAGATTCATTGATCTGACTGATGTCACAAATGTTTATAATGATGCGAATAATTTCTTAACGGGATATTTAAAAACAGATTTGACGGGCGATCATATTGTTGACCTGACTGATCTGACAATCACATATAACAATTCCACAAACTTTGTGAATTCAGTATTACCCTGATATATCGGTGTGATAAATTGTAACAGTTGGGATTTAAAAAATTTGTTTTCTCTCTCCGCCAAATCTGACATCGAAGCGGAGAGAGTTTAAACAAATATAGGATTATCTAAGTACTACCAGCTTTTTTGTTGAAACGAAATTCCCTGATTCTATCCTGTATAGGTAAGCTCCGCTTGATAACTCGGAAGCATCGAGGTCAATTGAATAATATCCGGAATTTTTAAACTCATTAACAAGAGTTTTGATCTCTCTTCCGTTAATGTCAAATAATTTCATGCTTACGAATGCATCATTCTTTATGTCAAAGCTTATTTTCGTAGTCGGATTAAACGGGTTCGGATAATTTTGCTTTAAGCTGAATTCCGTCGGAGCACCGATCACTACTTCACTTTGCAGATCATAATATTGATAATTACCGTTGTAATCAATTTGTTTTAAACGGTATTTGTAAATTCCGGTGGAAAGTCCTCTGTCGCTGAATGAGTAATTACTCGTTGATGCTGAAGTTCCGTTTCCGTTAACAAATCCTGCTTTTGTCCAGGCTTCAGACGACATGTTTCCTGAAACATTTCTTTCTATTTCAAATCCTGAGTTATTCGATTCTGTTGAAGTTGACCATTTCAATGATACATTGTTTTTATTTATATCAGCAGAAAAGCCTGATAACTCAACAGGCAGAACACTTTGCGAAGAGTCAATTATTAATGTTGAGTTGTTTGAAAGATTTGTGCTGACACCATCTATGTACCCATAAACTTCGGTATAGCTGTCACCGCCATTTGGATTGATCCAGGTTAAGGTAAAGTTATCAGTATCAAAAGTTGGTGCGGTTGTAGATAGCTTCACTGTTACGATCCTTGTACCCGGGTATATGGCAGACACGATCGGTCCGTTACCTGCTCCGAGATTAGGATTTCTTTGCAACCTTAATTCATTTCCAACTACCGCAGGATTTACCGGCACTGCATTTGGGTTTGTAAACTGTGTTGAATTTGGAACTATGGAATATGTAAGTGTCCCGCCGTTTGCTACGGAAGGATCGACGTAAAGAGCATACCGGCCTGAAGCAAACTCAAACGGACCTGAGTCACCGGGATTCGTATGATAGATCAGGAAGTCAAAAAATACTTCATTGAATCCGGTTGAGGAGTTTGGAACCGGTTGGAAATTCGTTACCCGTAAATCATATAAAGGATTCACAGCCCGGATTCGTCCATTCTTAGAACCTTCAAACTGATCCTGAGATAAGGCAGAAGAAGAAAGTTGAAAAATGAACATTAAGGACAATAGTAAATTGAAAATAATTTTCATGATTATTTTTTTAATTTAAAAAAAATATTTATTTGGATTTTGAATTATTTTGTTGTGTTGTTTTACTATTAAAGGGAATTTTTACAATGCAAATATACTTTATATAAAAGTAAAATTCCAATCATCTTTTCAATGTTCAATATTAGTTACAATTTGTTAATATTTGATGTCTAAATGTTCTAAAGTTTAACACAAAATGTGAAATTTTCAATGTTCAATGTTCAATTTAATATTTGTAATTTGCAATCAGAAACTTTTAACTTCAACTTTCAACTTTAAATCTTGATCCCCACCGGCAAAGTAACGTTTCTTTTCACAGATATCGAAGGCAGTACACGGCTAGCGCAGGAGAATAATGATGCGTATCTGACTTCGCTTGGGAAACATCATGAAATTTTATATGAAGTAATCGATTCGAATAACGGTTTTGTATTTAAGATTGTAGGCGATTCGTTTTGCAGCGCATTCTCCAGCCCTGAGGATGCAATTAACGCTGCTATTCAGACACAGATTAAACTTAACTCTACGGATTGGGAGAATTCGGTAATTAAAGTAAGAATGGGAATTCATTCCGGTGACGCTGAATTTGTAAATCAGGATTATGTAGGATATGTTACCTTAAGCCGTTCGTCAAGAATAATGTCTATCGCATACGGAGGGCAGATACTTATCACTCAGGAAGTTTTTGAAGCAGTGAAACATGATATGGAAGGTAAAATATCCTTCAAAGACTTTGGTGAAAGAAAGCTGAAAGATATTGTACTTCCTGAGCATGTTTACCAAATTGTAGCCGAAAATATTCCATCAGAATTTCCCCCTTTAAAGAGCCAGGATGCAAGACAGAACAATCTTCCTTCCTCTATCACAAAATTCATCGGGAGAAGAAAAGAAATTGATGAGATAAAGAAACTTTTTTCAAACATACGCCTGATCTCGCTTACAGGCGCGGGCGGAACAGGTAAAACAAGGTTAGCCATTCAGCTTGTTTCAGAGGTTATAGATGAATTTGAAAATGGAGTCTGGATTATAGAGCTGTCGCCTGTTACTGATCCTGAACTGGTCGCTAAAGAAATTTCCACTGTACTTAATTTAAAAGAAGATCCGGGAGTTGACATCTTTGAGACACTGAAAGGTTTTTTAAAAGATAAAAAAATTCTTCTGCTATTCGATAACACCGAGCATCTGCTTTTGAAGTGCGCTCAGATTGCCGAGTCACTGCTGGCTTACTGTCCTAATTTGAAAATCATTTCTACAAGCAGGGAGCCGTTCAACATTCAGGGAGAAACAATATACAGGATCCCTCCTCTTTCAATGCCGGCTAAAATAAAGAATGAATCCTTTGAATCGTTGTCAGGATATGAATCAGTCAGGCTATTTCTTGAAAGAGCAACATCAATTAATTCAAATTTCAAATTAACAGAAGAAAATATTTATGTTGTTGCCGAGTTGTGTAAAAAACTTGACGGAATCCCCCTTGCGATAGAATTAGCATCTAAACGTGTAAATGTATTGCCGGTAGAAGAGATCTTTAAACGGCTTGATGACAGGTTTAAGCTACTCACAAGCGGAAACTCTACCGCGTTGCCCAGGCAGAAAACCCTGAAAGCCCTTATAGACTGGAGCTATGACATGCTCAGCGAGAATGAACAGATTCTTCTTCAGAGACTTTCGATATTCATGGGAGGCTGGACTCTTGAGGCTGCAGAAGAGATATGCAGTGATGATTCAATTGACCAGTATGAAATTCTTGATCTGATGAACAGTCTGTATGACAAATCGCTGATAATGTTCAATGAAGTTAACGGGAAAGGCAGATACGGCATACTTGAATCCATCAAGTATTATGCATTAGAAAAGCTTGCCGGTAAAACGGAAGACTTCAGGAAAAATTTCGATTACTTTTTAAATTTGTCTTCCTTTGCCAGACATAAGACAAAGAAGATGGGACAGCTTGAATGGCTTAATCAAATGGAACCGGAAATTGACAACGTAAGGAAGAACATTCAATGGGCTTCAGAAAATAATCCTCCCGATGATGCAAAGCTCGTAATAAATATGTACGACTTCTGGCTTAACAAAGGCTATCTTCAGGAAGGGTTCGAGTCTTCAATGAAAGTTCTGAATTCCATTCCGGGTGATGATAAAAAATTGAAGGCGGATCTACTTGTCAGAATAGCAAGGTTTTGTTATGAACTTGGTAAGTTTGCCGAGCTGGAAAATTTCTCTAATGAAGCGTTGAGTTTATTTCGTGAAATAAATGATAAGGAAGGGATCGTGAAAGCCATTAACATATTAGGATTAAAATATTATACTGAATTAGATCATAAAAAAGCTGCAGAACTAAATGAGGAAGCGCTTGCTTTGAGTATTGAAATAAATTCAAATGAGGACAAAGCTCTCTCCCTTTATAACTTATCCTTTCCTGTCAGCAATCTCGGGGATATTGACAGATCGATCTCTCTCAAAGAAGAAGCTCTTAAGATCTGCCGGGAAATGAAAAATGAACATCTGGCTGCACTTGTTCTTTTAAGTCTGAGTGTTAAGTATTCGCGCGAAAAAGGAGATATCAAAAAAGCAGCTTTATTCTCTGAAGAAAGTTTATTGCTTTCACGAAAGATTGATGATCCGTATCTGATTTCAGTAAACCTTGTACATCTTGCAGATTTAAAATTGTATTATGAAAACAAAAACTATGACGAAGCTGAATACATACTTTTGGAAGCATATAAGATTTCCAAAGACAGCGGCTATAATATGAACTTGTTTCCCATACGCATTCATCTCGGAGGATTATATACGGAAACAGAAAAATATGATCAGGCAATGAAAATATATAAAGAATATATCAGTGAGAGAGATAAGCCGGGCGGTGAGTTTTTTATGAAAGATATCATAGCAGGGTTTGCGAAAATTTTTTTGAAGAGAAAAAATTATTCTCAGGCTTTGAAGCTTTTCGGATTCAGCGAATCTCTTATGAAAGACGGAAAACTAAAATACCTGAACAAAAGCCCGATCTTCGGCGATGAGGAAAAAAATAAGATTATCGAAAACATTGGTGAAGAAAAATTCAACACGTACCGCGATGAAGGCAAGACGATGACTCTCGATGAAGCGATTGAAGTTTGTTTAATGATCAATGAGGAGTTAGTAATGAGCAATGAGCAATGAACAATGAGCAATGAGCAAATAACCTGAGACCTCAGGTGCCAGATTTTAGATTTAGATTTAGATTTAATGTTCCAAATTTAACACAAAATATAAACTCCCCTTTTAGAATGCAAAAAAACTTACTGTATTTATTTCTTTTATCATTTTGCTGTGTGTTTTTTATAAGATGCAACACTGCAACTCCCGAAGAGTATTTTAATGTTGCTGTTTTAAATACCAATATGCTCTCAGGCTTTGCAACGAATGGAATGCTGAGGCAGATAGGACCTCCTTCTGCCGGGGAAGAAATGAAGACGAAGATAAAATTCCTTGAGGAAAACTTTGAAAAAGTAAAAGACTTAAAGGAAACTGATGATACAAAAGATATGATTAAAGCTTCACTCAATCTGTATGAATATGTTTTGCCAGTTTATAAAACAGAGTATGTTCAGCTTGCAGATCTTGTTGACAAAGGAGCTCCGGAAGATCAGATACAATCATTCGATAAGTCTATTCAGGAAAAGTATTATCCTCAATATGAGGCGCTTTATGATAAGCTCATCCGTATTGGAAAATCATATGCCGCGAAACATAATATTAAAGTTAACTGGGGAGATGAATAGTGAATAGTGAGTAGCTACTGCGTTCATTTAATCCGTAAGTATTTCCTGTTGCATCTCCTTTTATCCGAAAATTTCCTTGCCGTCGCTGTATCCTGCTCCCTTGTCTGATAAATTTCCCTTTAAATGTTTTTACAAAACCATGACAATTGAAATGAGAGCATTTAGTAATTTTGTGTAAAAGAAATAATGGGGGATTAAGAAATGAAAACATTAATTAAACAATATTTAGTTACGGCAATTCTCTTCTTCACCGGATCAGTAATTTATCCTCAATCTGACTCTGTCTCTACATACTATCCGGATGATATTTCAATCGAATATGAAATCGGATTCATACAATCCACAAACTGGGAAACCGGAAAAATATCATCAGTTCCAAGTTATCAATTGATAGAGAACATACGGAAATTAAGATTTATCAATGACAGTTCAGTTAGCATTACTAATGATATTATGACTGATCTGCAGCTTAACATAAATAACATTAAAGAGGTAAGCATCAAGAGCGGATCAAATACAGGTTCCGGAATACTTATTGGAGCATTATCAGGCTTAGGACTGGGAGTTCTTATTGGAGCAGCCATTGGCTCAACATATAATAGCGGATCATCGGGGTTGGGTTCAATAGGTACTCCAATTGGCGGGATGGTCGGATCCGGGATCGGGATCATTTTAGGCGGAGTTGTCGGCGGTATACTCGGCGCCAACTCATCATCATACGAAACATATGACATGAACAAATTTAATTTTGATAAGAAAAAAAATCTGGAAAGAATAATTAAGTTTGATAGAAAAGAAAACAGCCCGCGATACTGAACTTATTGATAAATGCCAAATGGTAAAATCTAAATGTCAAATTAATAATTGTTTTGTAACTCGTAACTATTTCTTTTTCATTTTGCTCTTCACCCATTTTTCAAATTCAACTGCATGAAATACAACGCCTGATGCTATTATGCACAGAGCCAGTTCTTCAATTGATAAAGGCTGTGTTTTAAAAACTTTGTTTGCAAAGGGAAGATATATGACCGCCAATTGTAAAATAAATGTTAATGTTATTGCACCAAGCAATGGCGGATTGGAAAAAATTCCTTTCTGATATATAAATTCCCTGTCGCTTCTGATTGCTAAAACATGTCCTAACTGTGACAATGATAAAACCGTGAAAACCATTGTCTGCCAGTTTTCATCTCCTGTATTCAAAGCATAAGCCTGAACTGCAAGTGTTATACCGGCCATCAATAATCCGACCCAGATAATATGGTAGCCGATTCCATCAGCAAATAAACTCTCATCAGATTTTCGGGGAGGACGTTTCATAATATCTTTTTCTTCCTGTTCCCCCGCAAGCGCAAGACCGGGAAGACCGTCTGTAACTAGATTTATCCAAAGTATGTGAATTGGAAGCAGAGGCATCGGCAGCCCTATGACAGGCGCAAGAAATATAGTCCATATCTCTGCGCTGTTGCAGGTCATTATATACTTTACAAATTTCCGTATGTTATCATAAATTCTTCTTCCTTCTCTTACGGCTTTTACTATGGTTGCAAAGTTATCATCAAGCAATATCATTTCGGAAGCTTCTTTACTTACATCAGTTCCGTTAATTCCCATTGCGATACCTATGTCAGCTGATTTCAGTGAAGGCGCATCATTCACGCCGTCCCCTGTCATTGCAATAAAGTGATCTTTATTCTGAAGGGCTTTTACAATTTTCAATTTTTGCTCAGGTGAAACGCGGGCATAAACGCTTATATATTCTACCTTATCTTCAAACTCTTTATCAGATAGTTTCTGCAGCTCCTTTCCCGAAACTATGTAATCTCTTTCTCTGTATATCCCGATCTCTTTAGCTATTGCCGCTGCAGTTGAAGGATGATCACCTGTTATCATCACAGGTTTTATTCCCGCCGTTCTGCATTCCTGAATGGCGAGTTTTGCTTCCTCCCTCGGAGGATCTATCATTCCGGCAAGACCTGCAAAGATCAGATCCGTTTCAACTGTTTCAAAAGAAAAAGGCTCAGGTAACTTATCAATGATCTTATAAGCAAAACATAAAACTCTCAGCCCTTGCTTAGCCCATTCTTCAGCCTGTAAAGTAATATTTTTATTATCATCTGTGCTTACTAATTTAGCAGTAACATTCTCCACTGCACCTTTCGTTACAATTAAATATTCATCCCCGGTTTTATGAACGGTAGTCATGCATTTCCTTTCAGAATCAAACGGCAGTTCTGCTACTCTCGGAAAATGCTCTTTGATATCTTCAAAATCCTCAATTCCGTTTTTGTGTATGACTACTTCCGCAAGCGCAATCTCCGTAGGGTCCCCGGATAATTTATTCCCGGTAGATATTTTTACATCATTATTCAAAGCCATGGAAATAAATAGCAATGAATTCTCCGAGAATAATTTTACTGAATTTTCAGCTTCAAAAGTTTCCAGCACCTTCATCCTGTTAACCGTGAGAGTACCGGTTTTATCGGAACATATATAAGTAACCGAACCAAGAGTTTCTACCGCAGGTAATTTTCTTATCAGCGCATTTTGTTTTACAAGTCTCTTCGCTCCCAGTGCAAGTGAGATCGTTACAAGTGCCGGAAGCGCTTCCGGAATGGCTGCTACTGCGAGACTTATCGAGATCAGAAGCATATGCATTGGTTCTTCTCCTCTTAGCAATCCGATCCCGAAAAGCATGGCGCAAATTAAAAGTATTATGTAAGAAAGTTTTTTGCCAAAGTCCGCCATTCTCTTTTGTAACGGTGTAATTGTCCCCTCTTCCTGAAGCATCTTTGCAATTGTACCTATCTCTGTATTCATTCCTGTCTCTGTGACAAGACCTTTGCCTCTGCCGTTAGTTATCAGAGTTCCTTTATAAGCCATATTCAGTCTGTCACCTAATGAAATATCTTCACCATCGATTTCATTAGCGATTTTATCTGAAGCGACAGATTCTCCTGTAAGAGCAGACTCATCAATTCTTAAGCTGTTGGATTCAATTAACCTCAGATCAGCAGGCACCGCATTACCGGCTTCAAGCAAGACAACATCTCCGGGAACGAGTTCAGAAGAAGATATTTTTAACGGTTTCCCGTTTCTTAAAACTTCAGCTTTCAGAGTTGCAAGTTTCTTCAATGCCTCCATTGCTTTTTCAGCTCGGTATTCCTGAATAAAACCGATCAGTGCATTGAGAATTACTATTATAAGGATTATTACTGTGTCAGTCAGATCTCCGATGATCCCTGATATTACAGCAGCAGCAATTAAAACCAAAATCATAAAGTCTTTGAACTGCTCAAGAAAAAGGATCCATACAGGCTTCTTTTTCTTTTCCGTAAGCTCATTCTTTCCGAATTTACTCAGACGGTTAACCGCTTCCTGCGATGATAATCCATTATCAGAAGAATCCAGCGATTTAATTGAATCTTTAATATTTAAGTTATAAATGTTCAATATGTATTATGAATAATGGTAAATGTCAAACGTGAAACGTCAAACGTCAGACGTAAGACGTAAGACGTCAAATGTCAGACGTGAGATGTCAAAATCCGACTCAGAAATATCCTTTCTTATCAGAAAAAAATCTTTATACTTAA
Organism: Ignavibacteria bacterium; assembly: GCA_016710985.1. Taxonomy (GTDB): domain Bacteria; phylum Bacteroidota; class Ignavibacteria; order Tepidaquicellales; family Tepidaquicellaceae; genus JAGPCH01. The sequence goes on along the minus strand of JADJTX010000006.1, from coordinate 165,265 downwards.
TTCTTAATTCTTAATTCCTAATTCTTAATTATTAATTTCTGTCTTAAGTGTCATTTTAAGAATAAGAAAACCTGCTGTTCCCGCAATAAACGATGCAGCGAGAATTGCAATCTTTGAGCTGTTAATAATTTCTTCACTGTCAAACGCAAGTATTGTGATGAAGATTGACATCGTAAATCCGATACCGGCAAGGAATCCTGCGCCGATCAGGTTTTTCCATTTTAAATCAGACGGCATTACACAAAGACCAGTTACAACACCGATAAATGAAAGGAGAAAAATACCTAAAGGTTTACCTATCAAAAGTCCAGCAATTATTCCCAGACTGTTTGCATCCCTCAACCCGCTTAACCAGTTACTGCCGATTGCAATGCTCGTATTGGCAATCGCAAATAAAGGCAGTATAAAAAATGCAACGGGCTTATGTAAAAAATGCTGCAGTACAAATGAAGGTGATCCTTCTTTACCGTTCCCGAAAGGAATTGCAAACGCTAACAGAACTCCGGTGATTGTTGCGTGTACACCTGAGTTAAGCATGAAATACCACATCACTGCACCGCCCGTTAAGTAAGGAATAAGATTAAGAACTTTCATTCTGTTTAATATAAGAAGCATGCCAAATATTCCCAATGCTATGAACAGATTTGTGAAAGCTAAACCGGTTGTATAAAAGACTGCAATTATTATGATAGCTCCAAGGTCGTCTATTATTGCAAGTTCAGTCAGAAAAACTTTCAGAGATGCCGGGACACGGTTACCAAGCAAAGATAAAATACCAATGGCAAATGCAATATCAGTAGCCATTGGAATGCCTGCGCCGGATTGTGTGTCTGTCCCATAATTGAACAATAAAAATATCCCGGCAGGAACAAGCATACCGCCCATTGCACCGAAGACAGGCAATGAAGCATTCTTCAGATTTGAAAGTTCGCCGTCGTAGATTTCCCTTTCCAATTCCAGTCCGATGAGAAGAAAAAAAATGGTCATCAAACCGTCATTGATCCAGTGTGTAATACTGTGACCGCCAATGTCAAAATGCCAGAATCCTATATACCCGTTTTGAAAAGGTGAGTTTGCAAGTATTAGCGAAACAGCCGTTACACAAATTAAAATTATTCCTCCCGCTTTTTCACTTTCAAAAAATTCAGTAAATAGTTTGGTTAGTTTCATTCAGTGTGCTTTGGTTAAATTGTCAAACGTGAAACGTCAAACGTCAAACGTCAAACGTGAAACGTCAAACGTGAAACGTCAAACGTGAAACGTCAAACGTGAAACGTCAAACGTGAGACGTCAAACTCGTAACTCGTAACTTGTAATTTGTAATTTGCAATTTGTAATTTGCAATTTCTCTATACAATCTTCTTTGAAAGCTTACCCACTGTCAATCCCTGAACCAGTATTGAAAAACAAACAACGACATATGTGCCTGTCACCCAAATATCCCTGTCAGCCTCAGGCTGAATGGAAAGAGCGAGTGCTATTGAAATACCGCCTCTGAGTCCTCCCCATGTCAGTATTAAAAGTGTTTTTTGTGTGATCTTTTCCCGGAATCTGATGATAAGAGACGGTATCCAGACCGAAATATATCTTGCAATAAGAGCTATGAAAACTAAAATAAATGATATCAGCAGTATTGTTTTATTTGTTTTGATTACCAGTAATTCGAGTCCTATCAATACAAAAAGAAGAGCATTCAAAATCTCATCTATCAGCTCCCAGAATTTATTTATATAATCAGATGTAACATCCTGAATTTTGCTTTTCTTAAGTGAATTTCCGGTCATTATTCCCGCCACTACCATTGCCAAGGGTCCTGATAAATTTAAAAGGTCAGCAATTGTGTATCCGCCCATTACAACAGCCACTGTAATTAAAACCTGTATCTTATAATCCTTTACCTGATCCATTAATTTATTTCCGGCATAACCCAGAAGTATTCCTAATAATATTCCGCCGCCGGCTTCACGAATCAGAAGAGCAAGTACAGACACTGCGTCGACATCCGCACCCGGAGTTCCAAGCTTCAATATTGTCAGAAATACAACAACTGCAACTCCATCATTAAACAGTGATTCACCCGCAATTTTTGTTTCGAGGGATTTTGATATTCCGGCGCTTTTGAGAATGCTTAAAACTGCAACCGGATCAGTCGGAGATATTAAAGCTCCGAATAAAAAAGCGTGAAGTATATTAATTTCTATTCCGGATAAACTTAAAAGATAATATGCAGAGAATCCGATTACTAAAGTGCTGATGATTACACTGGCAGTAGAGAAAAGTATAATACTCAGTTTCTCACTCTTCAAGTCTTCGTAGTTTACATGTATTGCGCCGGCAAAAAGCATAAAGCTCAGCATTCCTTCAAGCAACAGCTCGGTGAAATTAATTCTGCTGACCTTTAGTTCAATGATCGATTCGAATATCGGAAAAAACTGACCCGCTGCTAAAATTAACAATGAAAAAAGCAAAGATACAATCATCAGTCCGATTGCATTCGGTAATTTCAGAAAGCGGAAATTAATATAGGTAAACCCTGCGGAGAGAACTATCAGCGCGGACAGCAGATGAAATAAGCTCACTTATTTTTTTTGTTTAATTTATTTTCAGCACGGATCATTTAACTCCCGCGGAATCTTCCGAAGTAAATGGATGCAGTTTACATAAAAAAACACAAAAATATTTTTGGTACTGAATACACGACAAAATTTTTTAGAAAGCTGATAACGCTCATTTAACGGATAATCGCGGATTATTCTAAAAGCAATTAATTGATAAAATTTCGAATTCCCTGCTGTAATGAATGAATGAGTATTGTGACCTTTTTTTCAGCAGATAATAAAATCCGTTATCTTCGTATAAATCCGTGTGATCCGCGTTCTTTCTTGTCTTGTACAAAAGCTTATAGTTATTGCTTAATGATCTTTCAGACGTCCAAGTATTTTAGTCAGAGAATTTTTTAACTTGTCAATTGCACCATCCACAGCGAGATCAACTGTATCAGCTTTCTTTGTAACTGCAACCGGCTTAAGCCCAACGAGCCGTGCTTCAATCATACATCGCTTGTCATTCACACCGCTCTTAACAGAGTTCTCATCTGAAAGTGAAACTATGACTCGGGTGATCTTACCGCTGAACCTGCTTAATTCATCCTCTACTAATGAGATAAGTTTAGTACGGAATTTATCACTTCCCGATATATTTTTGTCTGTATTAATTTGAACAGTCATATTTTTAGTTGTGTTAATAAAAGTTTATGTTAAAAAACATGAATTTAATATGAGTTAACTTATATCCTGCAGATCTTCTTTTAATTAAATTTATGAAAATTAATTGAGGATATTAATGCATTTAGATTAATATTGTTAAGAAAAGTTAAGAAACTAAGTGCACGACAAAAAAGGAACACGGATAACACTGATTAAACGGAAAAATTGCGATTTTGAAATAAATGATAAAACTTTATATAACTAAGTAAAAATATTTTTTAAATTTTAAAAAACAAATTATTGCCCAATATTAATTTGTTTAACAATCCGCGAAAACCAGCTAAACCGGTGTTATCCGTGTTCTAAAAAATTTTGTCGTGTAAAGAGCGTTAAGAAAGTTAATAACCATTTCTGTTATTAATTTTTCCGGGAATACTTCCGGTTTGGCGATAATTTGGTCTCTCACAGATTACACAAATGTACACAGATCTAAATCTTTAATTATTCTTTCAATAATTTAAATACTTTAGATTGCATCTGAGAAAACTGTGTAATCTGTGAGAAATAGATTTTGAGAGCAGAATTTTATGCCCTTCATAAAGTTTAAACTAATGAACATTGCTCAAATTTATTATTCAGTAGTCTGTTTAAATAAAATTTTAAATTATATATTTTCACAAGTTTTAAAATATTCGTTAATTAAAAATAAAAAATTATGAAAGTCAAAGCCCTTGTTGTTCTCTTCAGTCTTTTCTTTTTAGTCACCGGTATCAAAGCTCAGAATGACCCTTTAAAAAGCATTACTGACATTGTCGGATCTCAGATGGGCATGGGAGATGTAATGGGAAGTCTTGTAAACGGTATTAAACCAAGCTCATTTACTTCAGGAAAATCAGGCAAAAAAGATCTTATCAATCAGCTTTCCGGAATAAAGGCAACTGATTATTTACAGTATACATCTGTTGCAGGACAGCTGGCAGGAGCTTTAAAAGGAACTTCATTTCTGCCGGGATGGGCAAGCCAGAAGGATGGAATACTGGACCAGCTTCAGAGTGCAGGATCAATGGCGGATGTTGCGGGCGGAGTATCAGGTCTGCTGGGGAATATAAACCCAAGTTCCCTGAGCAGCGGCTTTAAAAAAAATCAGAGTTCGATTACATCTGCTTTGGGAATTTTATCAATGATTAAATAAGAAGCTGATTTTAAAACGTCTGACCATTCATTAATTGTCAGACGTTTTATAAAATTCATCGTAGATCCTTTCAATATTCCCGTTCATCAGCTTTCCGTTATCAATGTTTCTCATAAGGAAATCCTTAAACACTTCTTTATTCACATTATAATTTTCTTCTTTCATTATATTGTATAACGCAATTGCAAGAACATGCATGCCGTCATCATTTTCCTGCCATCTCTTGCGGGCATCTCTTGGTATTCCCAATTTTTCATTTATGATCTGATCAAGCGCCTGTACACAATCTTCTTCAACAAATCCTTCAAATGAATTGTATCCGAATGAAGGATTATGATTCAAAACTTTATCCATTAAAAATTTATCTTCCTTAAGCCTGCTTACGGTTTGAATTAACACTGAATCATTCTTCATATCAAAAGGCGGATGCATCATTTCATGCGAAGCTGTTCTCATAAGAATGAAGAACGGCCAGGCAACATCAGTTAAAAATCTTGTACCGGTGATTTTTATTCCGTGCGGCTGCGAATAGTAAAGCAGATATACAGTAATTTTGTTTGAAGAGAGTTTAAATCCAAGATGATCTTCTACGCTTCCTATGACATTATACTGTAAAACTTCTTTGTTAAATTCACTGATCTTACTTTCTACTTTCGGTAAAATATTTTCCCGCCAGTATTCATAAAAATTACTCTCTTTCAAAAAGATTAAAATGACTTTCAGGTCTTCCGTAATAGAATTAAACATCATAGTTCCCTCTTCAGAATAGTACGGTGTCGTTTTAAAATTTTCCATAAGCTTTACCGGATTGTCAAGTGTACCGAGCATATCATCAATGGTCTCATCATCAGTTGCAGAAAAATACAGGCATAACCACGCTGAAATTATTGTCCCCCCGTCATCTTTGATCTTCTTCTTTAAATTTTTTAAAGCGTCCTTAACTTCCGGTGTCAGCTTGTCTTTATAGCTGTCATATTCGTTCTGATAATAAGTCAGATAAAAATCATCACCCGTGAGTATATTTACAAAACATAATACATCATACTTGAAGGAAGGACTTAGTTCCCAGTTGGTTGTGTCTGAAGTATTAACTGCTGAAGAATTTTTTGACATGGCCAAAATTAATATTATTAGAAATATTTGTTTAACAAGGATATTTTTCTTTGATTCCATTTTATATATTTAATGAACAGATTATTTTTATTCACAAAGTCTTTTACTCAATATCACACTTCTGTAATTCGTCACTTCCCAGTTTACATATTCAATAAACCTGTATCCTCTTTTTTTATAATATTCGATCAGATGTACTGCTCCTTCAGCAGTATCCAGAGCAATTTCTGCAGCACCAAGCTCTCTTGCTTTTCTCTCCACTATATCCATCATGAAATTTCCAATGCCTTTTTTCTGATATCCGGGCAACACCCCGAACTGTCCGAAATGAGCTACGCCTTTTCTTTTATACCAGCCGGTATTATTTGAATCAATATCATCGTAATACAAAGTTACTGTAGAAATGATCTTATCATTTGATAAACCAACATACGCGATGCCTTTTTTTAATCTTTTTTCGGTTTCAGAATCATCCTGGTGAGTGGCAAGATACCTTAATCCCAGGTTAGCCAGAAATTTGTACGATGTGTGTAATAAATTTGTTATTTCGGAAATTGGATCGGCAGGCGTAAAACGTCTTATCGAAATTTCTTCCTCAGCTGTTTTTATTTTGTAAATGTTGTCAGTCATATTTACCCTTTACGAGGTCTGGAAATTTATACTTTGACTCAGTATTTGATTAAAATATCTAATCTTATTAATCTTACAAATCTTATGAATCTTACGAACTTTATAATCTTACAAATCCTTCACCCGAGACGCTTTCCCATACAATCTCACATACTCCTTAGCCGAATGCTTCCACGAAAAATCTTCCTTCATTCCTCTCTGAATAATTTCCTTCCAGACTTTTTTATCTTTAAACATTGTCAGAGCTCTTTCAATTGTTGAATATAAAGCGTATGAGGTGGAATCTTCAAAAGTAAAACCGTTGCCTTTATTATTAAACTCGTGATAATCCTTTACCGTATCGGCAAGTCCGCCGGTCTTTCTTACTACCGGAACTGTTCCGTAATTCAGACTGTACATCTGATTTAATCCGCACGGCTCGTATTTTGACGGCATCAGGAACATATCGCAGCCGGCTGTGATCCAGTGAGCAAGCTTGTTATTGTATCCAATATATGCATTAACTTTTTCAGGATATGTCTTAGCAAGCAGCTCAAAAAATTTTTCGATCTTATCTTCACCGCTTCCAAGCACGATCAGCTGAAAAGGCAGATCCATTAATTCCTTCGCGATAGTCAGCATGAGATCAAACCCCTTTTGTCCTGCGAATCTGGATATTATACCGATTGCTGGAATGTCTTCATTATACTCTATGTCGGCTTCTTTGAGAAGTTCCTTCTTGCACTTAATTTTATTTTTTATGCTTTTTTTAGAGTAATTGTATGGAATAAAATTATCAGTTTTCGGATTCCATATGTTTGTATCAATGCCGTTCAAAACCCCGTAGAGATCATCTTTGCGCGTACTCAAAACCCCTTCCATTCCCGCTCCGAATTCCTTTGTCTGAATTTCCTTTGCATAAGTAGGGCTGACAGTAGTAATGATTTCAGAAAAAAGAATTCCCGCTTTCAGAAAACAAAACGTACCGTCGAGTTCGTACGGACCTCCGTGATAAAATTCGGAGTAAGATAATCCCGCATTCTCAATTGAGTTTTTTGAGAACCTTCCCTGATAACCTATATTATGAATTGATAAAAGTGTTGAAGTGTTTTCGAAAAGCTTATCCCATTTGTAATTTGTTTTAAGATAGACAGGGATCAGACTAGTCTGCCAGTCATTACAATGAATTACATCCGGAGCCCATTTAAGTCTCTGAAGCGTTTCTATAACTCCTAACTGAAACAATATAAATCTTTCATTTTCATCAGGATCATCCGTGTAAGGCATTTCACGATGGAAATAAACAGGGCAGTCAATAAAATAAACTTCAACTTCAGAATCCGGAAGAGTTCCGTACCATAAATTAAAGAAAACACTCTTCTCACCGATGTGGAGACGTATGTCTTCAAACTCAGGAAGCATAATCAGGTTATGCTTATCGGTTTTAATACCGCCATACAGCGGAAGAAATAATTTTACTTCATTACCAAGTTCAGAAATTGCTTTTGGTAAAGAACCGACTACATCTCCGAGCCCGCCGGTTTTACATAAGGGAAACACTCCGAAGCCGCGAACGCTATTTTCAAATATGATTAAATGATTTTATGATTGCTGTGATTTTTGCAGAGAAACCGAATCTTGTTAAACTAAAATTTTACTGAATCTTGCCATTTTTGCATCTTCTTTTCTAAGTCCTCATGGGAAATTACTCTTCCTTCCTTAACATGTTTCAAACCATTTTCAATTTTCTGAAGTACATATAAATGATATTGAATATCCTCTGGTGAACAATCATCCGGAAGCTTTTCGATAATTTGTCTTACCTCTTCTTTTATTGTTAGCATAATAATATTCTTTGTTTACGGGATCAATATTTACGAGACTGGGAATGATTTAACACTTCTAAAATAATACTCAATACACACTACTCACTACCCAATACCCAATACCCTCATTAAAACTTCGTCTCAATAATATACGGAATCATCTTTCTCCAGGTCGGCCAGTCATGCGGCACATCAAATCCCCAAAGCTCAGCGTGATTTGGAACATTCTTTGAGTTTAAAATTGCGGACAGCTCTTCTGTTGCTATTGGCTTCTCATAATTTCCCTGTCCTGTAAGTATGTGAATATGCTTGCTCTTTCTCATTTCATTCAGGATGTTTTCATCGTTAAGATTGGGGAGGTAGTGCATTGGTGAATTGAAATACACATCTTCATCAAAATATCCGTTGGAATAATCCTCTAAGTTATATGATCCGCTCATTGCAATTGTACCTGCGAATACATCAGGTCTTTTGAAATACAGGTTTGCGCAATGCAATGCTCCAAGTGATGCACCGCAGGTAATTATGTCCACTTCACCGTTACAGTCATTTTTTATGAAAGGAACAACTTCATTTATTACATAATCATTGAACTGCTGATGTCTGATTGCTTTTTGTCTCGGATCCATTTCATCATTAAGCCAGCTTTCATTGTTAATACTGTTAATTGAGTAAACTTTAACCTTGCCTGCATCTATATAAGGCTTCAATGTTTCTATCATCTGAAATCTTTCATATTCCAGATAATCCGCTGCCGCTGTCGGAAAAAGTAATAAAGCAAACCCATAGTCACCATATGCAATTATTTCCATCTCTTTATTTAAACTCGGGCTATACCATTTAGAAATTTCTCTTCTCATTTATTTATTTGTTTTTAAATTTTTAATAATAAGTAGATAAAATACTCAAATCAGTTACAAGATTAAAGTTACTTACAGCCACAAATTAGAGTTACGAGTTACGAGTTACGGGTACGGATTACGCAATTTTTTAAAATTCAAGCTACAACTTTCAACTTGAAACTCGTAATTCGTAACTCTAACTCGTAATTTAATTCGTAACTCGTAATTCGTAACTCGTAATTCGTAACTCGTAATTAAAAAGGATATTCTTCATCAGGAGCAGCTTCGGGCGGCGGCTCTTCAGATTTTGTGTCATCAGCCTTTTGTAATTTCCAGGCAGACAGGCTTGTAAAATAAGTTGTAACACCTTCTTTATTTGTCCACGGTCTTCCGCGGAGATCAAACTGAACATCTATAAAATCCCCTTTCGAAAACCCGTCTAAATAATCACAGTTATTCTGTGACAGCTCGAATTTAATAAACTGCGGATACTGCGCATTCTCTGCATACTCTACAACAAACTCCCCTTTCTTAAATTTATCAGTTACCTGTTTTGTCTCGTATATCTCTATTAACTTTCCTTTTATGTTCATTATATGATTTTTTAGATTTTAGATTTTTTAGATTTGAAGTACGTTTGATATTTCACGTTTGACGATTCCCGTTTGACGTTTCACGTTTGACGTTTGACGTTTGACGTTTGACGTGCAAAATAACTAAAATATTTTACTATTTTAATCCATCCCAAAAGACTTTTTAAAAACAGATCACTATGAATCCTACACAACAACCAATTTTAATTTCCATTTACCATCTGATTAAAATATTTTTGTAATAATAAAATTCAATTCATACATTTGAAATATTAATCATTTTAATTAAATTAAAAAATAAAATAAGGAGTAATACATAATGATGAATGCTGCTCATCTCCATCTTGTCTTAAATCATTTTCCAATAATAGGTTCTGCTATTGCCATCTTCGTTTTACTGATCGGCATACTTAAAAAAAGTGATGATGTAAAAAAAGTAAGTGTCCTGATACTTGTACTGACTGCGCTGGTAACAATACCGGTTTATCTTTCAGGCGAAGGAGTCGAGGAAAAAGTGGAAGGAAATTATGAAGATGTAGATGAAAGTTTTATCCACGATCATGAAGATTTTGCCTTGTACAGTTTCATTGCAATGGATATTGCTGGCGCAATAGGTTTACTGGCAGTCTTCCTTTACCGAAAACCAAAGACCCTACCGAATTCTTTCGCATACTTTTTACTTGCCGTACTGCTGATCGTAAACGGCATGATGGCTTATACCGCTAATCTCGGCGGGAAAATTCATCATCCGGAGATCCGTGAAGATAAGCTGCCCTGGGAAGCTTCTAATAATATTAATAATAATTCTGAATGAGATAAAGATGGTAAAAAAGATAAAGACAAAAATGATGATGATTAAGATAGAGTGTGTGGAGTGTGTGGAGTGTGTGGAGTGTGTGGAGTGTGTGGAGTGTGTGGAGTGTGAGTGTGTGGAGTGTGTTGAGTGTGTTGAGTTTTGATTTAATCAACAAGATAATGAATACCCAATACCCAATACCCAGTACCCAATACCCGGTACCCATATCACAATTTCAACAGTAGATCTTTCATATCTGCCGGTAATTCTGATTCAAACAACATTTCCTCATTCGTCATTGGATGGACAAACCCCAGCAATCTTGCATGGAGCGCCTGACGCGGCATTAGTTCAAGAAGGTTCTTTATGCGCGCTTTAATGTTTGATGTCAGTGTAACGGAGTGCGGCTCGCGTCCTCCGTATGTTTCATCTCCGAATACAGGATGCCCGAGGCTCGCAAGATGAACCCTTATCTGATGTGTCCTGCCGGTTTTCAGATTTAATTTTAACAGCGATAGAAAATCATATTCCTCAAGCACTTCATAGTTTGTAATTGCAATCTTTCCGGCAGTATCATCTTCCTTTAACACAGCAACTTTCTTCCTGTCTCTTTTATCTCTCCCGAGTTTATTCGAAATTTCCCCCTTCTTTTTTTTCAGCCTTCCCCAGACGATCGCATTGTATTCTCTTTTGATCGTATGATGAAAGAACTGCGCGGATAATTTTCTGTGAGTGAGTTCATCCTTTGCTACAACTATTAGTCCCGATGTATCTTTATCGAGACGGTGAACAATACCGGCTCTTTCAAATCCGTTAAGACTCGACAAAGAATCATTTTTCTTAAGAGCGTAAAACATCACTGCATTTACAAGCGTGCCGCTGTAGTTTTTATATGCCGGGTGAACTACCATTCCCGCGGGTTTATTTATTATCATTAAATATTCATCTTCAAAAACTATGTCAAGAGGAATGTCTTCAGGAACGACATCCTGTTTGTCAGGATATTCAAGTTCGATCTCGATCTCATCTTCCGGCTTTACAAGATAGTTCGATTTTACCAAATCTCCGTTGACTGTCACATACCCGAGATCGATTGCCTTCTGAACTTTTGTGCGTGAGGCATTCTCGATAAAATTAGCAATGTATTTATCAATTCTTTGCTTTGTAAGTATCTGAGGAACTATAAGCGTATAATTTTTTTCCATTCAGTTGGATTAGTATAAGATACTTTATAAAAGGACTTTTTTAATTCACCCGGGAATTAATCAGATGATGATGCAAAAAATAAATTTCCCGGACATTTTCGTTCTTTACTGTAATTTTAATAAACTTTTTCTATTTTAGACTACCCTAAAATATAACTTTACTTAATTACATTTAAGTTATTTATTATTATGAAATTTAAAAATTGAATTATGCAAAACAAATTCTTTTTTAATACGGTGAAATGTTTTTTTTACATTGCGGGTTGTGTGATCTTATTAATTTCATTTTCGCAGACATTTACCGGCTGCAGTGGCTCTGAAGATGAAGTTGAATTCACACAGCGTGATAAGGACTCAATAGCAACTTACATTAGCTTACAAAAATCATTTTCACTGTACAGAAAAGCTCTCGCTTATAATGAAGCCTCAGACAATGAACACGCAAAAGAATCTTTTGAATCTTCCCTTAGATATCTGAATGAAATAAACTATGAATTAATTTCCAAATCTGAAAATTATTTCTGGAAACAGGATTTTAATGAGCTCACAAAAAGCATTGTTGAAGATTACCTTATAACACAGCCGGAGATCAGTCAGAACAGTCTTGTGTTCGTTTACGCTCAAAAAGTGCCCGTTGCGTATGAGAGAGTCGAAGAAAGAACAATGGACAGGGAACCTCTGCCAAAAGGAAGTGATGTTCCTTTTGTAATGAATTCTGCAGTCGAACAATACATAGAATTCTTTTCAAATACTGACAGAGGAAGAATGTTTGTTGATAAGTGTCTATACCGGTCCGGTAAATATTTTCCATTAATGAGAAAGATATTAAAGCTGAATAATGCACCGGAGGAACTGGTTTATCTTTCCGTTCAGGAATCAGGTCTTAATCCTACCATTGTATCGCGTGCAGGCGCAGTCGGACTCTGGCAGTTTATGCCGGCTACCGGCCGCTCTGATGGTTTGTACAGTGACGGATATCTTGATGACAGAAGAGACTTTGAGAAAGCAACCGATGCAGCTGCAAATCTTCTCAAGGATCTTTACAAAACATTTGATGACTGGTATCTCGCTTTCTGCGCTTATAATGCCGGACCCGGCAGAGTAAATTCTGCGATAAGAAAAAGCGGTTCAAAAGATTTCTGGTCACTCAGAGGATATCTTCCCGGAGAAACAAAAAATTATGTTCCTTCGATCATTGCTCTTTCATATGTTTTGCAAAACCCCGAAGAATATGGATTTAAGGAAGTTGAGTATGGTACTCCATTGGCTTTTGACAGAGTAAATATTAAAGCTAATATAACTCTTCAGAAAGTAGCTGAGCTTAGTGAGACAGATATTGAAACTATCCGCGATCTAAACCCTGAATTGACAAGTGATATCATTCCGGAATATGATGAGGCTTATCAGCTGCGGATCCCTCATAAGAGCTATGACAAATTTGCCGCTAACTACAAAAGGGCAACTGACATTGATAACAGCAACAGCCCTGAGTTTGCAGGCAATGAAGTCTCGGGATACAGCGGAAGTGTGGCTTTTGTAGGTTATAAAGTGAAAAATTATGAGCCTGAAGATTTGAAAACCATAGGAAGCGCTTCCGGTAAGAAAAAAGTTTCGCATGAATTTAAAAAGAAGGAACAACTGAGCTCAATAGCAGTCTATTATAATGTAAGACCAACTGACATCAGAATTTGGAATAATATATCTTACGGATCACAGCTGAAAGCAAAAGAAAAATTAAGCATTTATCTTACTGAAGATAATTATAAAAAGCTTTACGGCAAGAAAAACAGCGAAGGTGAAATAGAACTTACCACTGATAATTCCGGAACAGTTCAACATCCGATAACCGTAAAGGAAGCTACTATACCTAAAGAAGAAACGACATCAAGACCTGTTATTAAAGAAATAGAAGTAAAGGAAAGTTCAGAAGATATAGTCACAGACAATTCTGAGCAGGTAAAGGTAAAGGAAACTGAAACCATCACCGGAAATTCTGAGCAGATCAAAGTAAAGGAAAGTGTTAACGAAACTGTCACAACGAATTCAGAGCAGGTAACAGTTACTGAAAGTGTTACAGAAACAGAAACGGAAAGCCCTGACGTAAGCAGCACTTCTTCAGAAACTGAATATTATGAAGAAGAGGACGAAGCAGCACCTCAACAGACACAGACATATGAACCCGAAACAAAAACAGTATCAAATAAGAAGAATACAAATTCAGGTACTTACATCGTTTCCGAAGGTGATAATCTTTCAATGATCGCGGGCAAATACGGAGTAAGTGTAAATGATTTAAAAAAATGGAATGATCTTGAGTCGGATAAAATAATGGTCGGGCAGAAATTAAAAATGACCGGATCCACAGCAACTGATAAAAAAACAAATACAAAAACATCAGGAGTTAAAAAAACATATAAAGTAAAAAAAGGCGAAACACTTGCTTCCATTTCTGAAGCAACAGATGTTTCTATTCAGAATTTAATGAAGTGGAACAATTTAAAAAGCGATAAGATCATGGTTGGTCAGATCATCAGGCTTTACGATGACGGTGCAAAGCAGAAGGTACGTAAAAAGAAAAACTAAAACTGGATTGAAACAAATTTTAATAAAAAGTATATTGCAGACTTAAATTATTTGCTGGCATAGCTCAGTTGGTAGAGCAGCTGATTTGTAATCAGCAGGTCGGGGGTTCAAATCCCTCTGCCAGCTCAAAAAAGCCCTTAAACGATACTGTTTTGGGGCTTTTTATTTCTGTGAATAATCGGGATATAGTCATTCATTAGTGATTCATTAGTGATTTGACTAATGAATTTACTAATGAAATTTTTTACCTCCTTTCAAATTTACTTTATTAAACTCATCTTTTTAGTATCAATGAGTCTGTTGTTAATGAATAAACTGTATATATATATTCCGCTTGTAAGATCATATTCTCCTGAATCAAAAGTTACCTGATACGATCCGGGTTGCTGGCGGTCATTTACAAGTGTTGTGATTTCTTTTCCGAGAATATTATATACTATCAGCTTTACTTCACCTGAAGTTTTTATCTGATAATTAATTTTTGTTTCAGGATTAAATGGATTCGGATAATTTTGTTTCAAACTAAAACTCTCCGGAACAACAGAACTTATCAAACTTATTCCAACAGGTGTTCCACATGTTTCGGTATAGATTATTTTACCTCCTCCTCCTACTCCCCACCATGCAGAATCATTATTTGAATAAAAGCTTGAAATAAAGGCAGGGGTTGTTCCGGCGCTGTCCTTTTTCCAATCACTTCCTCCATTAGTCGATTTAAAAATTTCTCCATAGGTTCCTCCAACCCATCCGGTATTTTCACTTGAAAATCTTATGCAGTATGGCTCGTCAGCTCCTTTACAAATCCGATGCTGTCCCATATTTCTCCGAAATCCGTTGTCTTAAAAACTCTATTATCAACTCCGACTACCCAGCCCAAAAGATTATTTACAACAGATATCTTATAAAAATTTGGTATTCCAAACCCTGTTGGAACTTCTTTCTTCTCCCAATTAATCCCTCCATTTGTTGTCTTAAATATTCCGGAACCATCTGCACAAACCAATCCAGTATTAGCGTCTTTAAAATAAAAATCAGAAAAGTAATTCCAGTGTATATAAGTTGAATCAAAAGTTAAACCTCCATCATTTGTTCTTTTTATATACAATGCATCCCCGGCAAACCATCCTGTATTTTCGTTTATAAAAACTGCATCATAGCTACTTGGAATTCCTATAGGCCGTTTCTGATGGCAGTCCAGTTAATCCCTCCATTTGTAGTTTTTAAAGTGTCTCAAACCAACCAACACAATAAACAACATTTGAATCTACAGGGCAAATACTGCTTAATATTTTATTTACCGCCGGATTCGGTTGATTCACCCAGCTTTTACCACCATTGGTTGTTTTAACAATTATCCCGCCATGACCACAAGCCCAGCCCGTATTTCTATTGATGAATTCTACATCCCTAAAACTCGCTGTTGTACCTGAAGATTGTGTGACCCATTGTGCTACAGAATCACTCAATGAACAATGAAAAATTATTAATATTAAAATTATCTTTTTCATATCCTTTAAAAAATTTTAGATTAATTTTTGATTCTTTTAGTCAAACTGCGTGATCAGATTTATATTAAATATCTTATATTTACTCTCATAACACTGATCAAAAGATTCATTTTCTTTTTTTCCATTCAATTCAATATTTGGTTTTTTCGGAAATATTCCCGAAAAGGTCGATTGATAAAGTATCCTATTAATATTTCTTGTCTCTTTCTTAGTTTCTGAAATTTCATTTTCGAGTTTCATAACATGGGGTTTTATTTTGGAAATATGATTTATTGTAAATTAAGTATTGATCTATATCTTATTTTGTAAGTATCATTCTTTTTGTTTCAGTATAATCATTTGACTCAATTCTGTAAAAATAAACACCGCTTGAAAATTCGCTGCCGTCAAATTCAACTGAGTGTTCACCGGAAATCAGGTATTCATTAACAACCTCTTTTAATAACTGACCCGTTGTATTGTAAACGGAAATTCTAACATTACCTTCTTTTGAAAGACTGTATGAAATTTTAGTAATCGGATTGAATGGATTTGGAAAGTTTTGTTTGAGATTATATTTAACAGGTTTAACCTGATTTGAGATACGAGTATCACTGAGATTATCTGATTCGATTTCATCTTCATCTAATATATAGATCACATTCCCAAGTGAGTCGTATTTTATCACGGCAAATTTCGATACTGTAGTATTCCATGCAAATGCAATTACAATAAGATTTCCCGCTGAATCTATTTCAATTTTAGAAGCCTTACTCATTGTGCTGTAAGCATCACTCTTATTAAACGAAGGATAAAATACTCTTTCCAATGTATTGGTTATCACACCATTGTTTTGTTCATAGATCATGGTATATATGCCGTTAGGAGCATTCTGGCTGGTACCGCTGACATAGATTTTATTGCCCTTTGTTTTTATTGAGGATGCTTTGTCTTCGCCGGTAGCAGTTCCGTAATTAAAATATTTTACAGTATCATTCCATCCGTAAGAACCATTTGAATAGTTATATTTAATGGTTGCAAAGTCATAAGGATTTGCTGCGCTTCTGTTGCTGTAACCTGTAACGTAAAGATTTCCTGAGCCATCAGTTGAAATATCAGTTGCAATATCATTTCCATTTCCGGTGCCATTAAATGTTTTTTCCCAGGCTAATGTATTGTACTGATCTCCGTTAAAATACAGAGTTAAATAATCTGATTTAATTTGATAGTTAATATTATCGGTAACACTTGTAACACCAACTCTCGACTTTGATAATCTGTCTCCGGACATATAAGTAAACAGGAATGAAGTGGGAGTTTCATTTTGTACTGTATTTCCGATAGATGTTTGTGTCTGTAATTTTCAGGCTGTCATTAGTATAAGTCAACATGATTAGATCATTCAAAGAACGTTCACCCTGATAAGTATGTCCGACAACATAAACAAATCCTCTGTCAACTAAAATATCGGTTCCTACATCATCTCCTTTATAAATCGAATTGTTGTATTCATGTTGTGCGATTAAATTTCCTGACAGACCATATTTTAGTGTAATTAAATTTTTGTTATTAAATTTATCGGATTTATAACCTGTTATATAAATATTGTTAAACTCATCTACCGTAACACCGAAAGCTTTATCGTCAAAAGTGCTCCCGAACTTTCTTGTCCAGATTTCGCCTCCCGTTGTAAGGTCTCTATTAATTATTAGAAGGTCGTTGCTGTTTGTTTCATTATTAAAGATGTAACCTGCAACATATACAAAACCGGCAGGATCCAGTGCTAAATCATAGCTTCTGTCATATCCTGCATTATCATAAATTTTAAACCATTCGGGATCATTGTATATCGGATTTCAGGGCGATATTTTAAGTAACAATATCACCATTCTCAACACCGGTCATATATAAATTTCCAGCTTCATCCAGATAAGTTTTAAATGGGTAATCCTGAGGAATTTGTGCAAAACATATTGAATTGGAAAAAATTACTGTTGCAAGAATGTAAATCAGTGTTTTCATATTGTTTTATTTAAAGTAATATTTATTTTATTAGAATGATTTTTTTAGAATCCATTAAACTTCCGTTTATAAGCAATGAAACAAAATAGATGCCGGTAGAAAGGTTTCTGCTGTTTCCATCTAAAGTTATTTCATAATTGCCATTTGACTGTTTAGAATTTACAAGCTCTGTGATTTCTCTACCTTTAATATCGAAGATCTTTATTGAAACATCAGCGGTTTTTACAATAGAGTAATTTATTTTTATAACAGGATTGAATGGATTTGGGTAAACGGAATTAATTTTATATTTATCAGCTATTAAAGAACCTTCATTTTTTGTAAATACCAATCCGGCATTTGCTGTTTTTAAGATCACTCCATAATTACCGCATGTAATGGCTTCATTCTGATTTAATATTGCAACTGAATAGAGTTCATAATTTGTAGTTTTTATTTGTGTTATCCAGTTTGATCCTCCGTTAGTAGTTTTTATAACTGAACCGTTCCTGCCAACTGCTATAGCATTATTGGAATTAAGAAATTTTACAGAATTTAAAAATTCTGTATTGCTGTAGCTGGAATACCCAGTTGATTCCCTGATTTGTAGTTTTAAATATTACTCCATTAGTTCCAACTGTGTAACAATTTAAAGAATCGGCAAACTCAACAGAATTTAAAGTATTTGTAGAAATATTTTGTACAGTCCACGTTGTACCAGCGTCAGTGGTTTTGGAAATTCTTCCGCTTTGTCCCACTACTATACCGGTATTCAAATTTAAAAAATCAATACCACAAAGTTGATATGCCTCAGGTAGAATATATTGCTGTTGCCAGTTTAAACCTCCGTTTGTTGTCTTTACTATTTTTCCGCTGTCAACAGCTGCCATTCCGAAATTATCGTCAACAAATGTAACTGAGTTTATGTTATTTGTTATTCCGCTTGATTGCAGTACCCAGTTATCTCCGGCATTGGTTGTCTTTATTATTGTACCGGTATCTCCGACGGCGTAACCTGTATTTTGATTTACAAAGTATACTGAGTTTAAGTGATTGTTTATCCCACTGTTATGAGTTATCCAGTCAGATCCCTTATTTGTTGTTTTTAGTATTGTGCCTTCGTATCCGACACTGTAACCAGTATTCTCATCGGTAAAATAATTTCCTTTCAGTGTTCTTAAATTACCGGCTTGAATATCCCAGTTAGTCCCTGCATTTGTACTTTTTACAATTGTCCCTCCGCCGCCAGTCACTGCAACTAAATTCGTATCGAAAGTACACACATCCCAAAACACACCTAATCTTGAGTAATTTGTTGTAAAGCTTGCGTCAACGGTCCAATTCACACCACCATTTATAGATTTGAATATTTCCCCAAAGTCTGTCACCATATATCCTGTATTGGAATTTATGAAAGAAGAAGCTCGGGGAATATCATCTTGTGTAGCTGCAAAGGGGATTTCAGCCCAGTTTATACCTTTATTGGTAGTTTTTAAAACACGTCTTGAAATATTTGTAATGCCAATAATAGTATTTGCATCTGTTTGCGAAATACCAACCACTTGGTCAAGAAAATTGAAACTTATTCCGGAACTTATCCAGTTAGTTCCTCCATTTGTTGTATATTGAAGTCTCTGAGTTCCGCCTATTGCACCACATGAGTCATTTATGAAATCAATTCTAAATCCTCCGTAATTTGTCAGTTGAAGCCAGTTCAACCCTCCGTTTGTAGATTTAAACATAGCACCGCTTCCAATAATATAACCAATCAGGTCTGAAGGAAACATCACATCGTAAAGAAAATATTGTGCCGGGCTTGTAATTTTATTCCAGTTTGTTCCTCCATTTGAAGTTCTAATTATGGTTCCACTATCCCCGGTTACAATACCCGTATTTAAATTCATAAAAAACACCCGATAAATTAACTGTTACTCCCGAGACGAGCTGAATCCAGCTTTCACCTCCATCAGTTGTTTTTTCTATTGTTCCTAATGTGCCTGTTGTAAAACCGGTCTGTGCTGTCGGGAAGTAAATTCCTTGCATTTCATTTCCTGTTGGTAATGGCTGCTGCCAAAACCATGTGCTTTGTGAATAAGAGGCCTTTGCTGAAACAAATACAGTGAGCAGGACAAATAACAATATTTGTGTTCGGAGAATTAATGTGTTCTTATGGAGAATGGTATAATGTGTTTTCATTAATTTTAATTAAACTGATTACAAATTAAAATAATTCTAATTAAAATCCAAAGGACATTTTTTCGAAATCCTGAAAGTTGAATAGAACATTAAATTTCAATCTTTTATTATGCAAACAAGAAAAATACTTTATGAACTATTCAATCTGCATGATAATCTTCATTTAAATTTTACTAAATTGGCTAAATAATTTATATTTTTAAGAGGACGGTTTCAGATCATTTCTGATTTTGACATTTGCTTGCCCCGCAAATATAAGTCCCGCCCTCTTATTTTTAAAAACAGAATATTTAAAAATATCATTTCTGATAATATTTTTATTTAGCAAGTATCATTCTCTTTGTCTCTGTAAATTCATTTGTCTCGATTCTGTAAAAATATACACCACTTGAAAACGCACTTCCATCAAATTCAACAGTATGATAACCCGAAGCCCTGAACCCGTTGAATTCTTTCACAAGCTGACCGGTTGAGTTGTACACCGAAATTTTAACATTTCCTTCTTTTGGTAGGGTAAAATAAATTTTCGTTGTTGGATTAAAAGGATTAGGAAAATTACTTAAACTGAATTTTTCCGGTATCACATTTAGTTGCAGGGTTTCTTCCAGAATACGGGTATTGTCCATTTCAGCACATGCAAAACATACCGGAATCCCTACTCTATATCCTAATTGTTTGGATAAAATAGACTTTTGATTTGAGGCATCTACGGTTTTCACTGCGTAGTAACAGTTTGGAGGAGGGGCAACCTGATTTCCTCCGCCTATGTATTGTATATATTCTGTATTATCAATAAAAAAATTATCCGTTGTCTGGCCAATATAAGTAAAATTCCACCCTGTAGATGCTTTAGCTTTATATATTTCATATTTTTGGAAATCCTGTATGCCACGATTATTTTTTATTTGTATCTTTGGCCTGACATAATTTCCTACTAATTGACTGCTTGAAGACACAACAGGCGGTGGTGGAGCAATGTTAGTATTAACTGCATTGACAACTTTTAGGTTGTAACCGGAAGTTGCCTGATAAGACATAACTAATGCTATGCCTCCTGTATTATATATATCCATAGATTTGATCTGATAAACTGAGCTTGACGGATATTCAAGATAACTGATCTGTTCAGGAGTACTATTAAAATATTGATGATCCTGTTTATTCCTGAAGATGGATGTTAAACCTTCATGCCCACATAACAGCAGATCATTATATCCGTCTGCATTAAAATCAGCAACATTTATCAGAGCATTTCGCGGAATAAGACTTTGTGATGTATTTGAATATGCCGGTGCACTCAGAATTAATGAGCCGTTATTGTTGGAATAGACCTGTACTGAATGATCTAAACCATTTATACCTGTGATTATCAATTCGTTGTACCCGTCATCATTTAAGTCTGCGAGTTCAATATCAGATAATTGAAACCCTACACTAAATGAAGCAATGAATTCAAATCCGTTGAGGTTTGTATTTTTGTAAACACTCACAGTACTTCCTGTGTAGACCACCAGATCAGCTCTGTCAATAGGGTCTTGTTGAAAATAATCTACGGATAAATCTGTAATTTGTGCTATCTTAAATTTCGAAGCAGGTATTGAGAATACGCTTATGGGAGTTGCTTCTAGATAACCATTTCTAAGATTTTTAAATACTTTTATATGAGATCCTGTACTGACAGCAATATCTTCGAAATCATCCTCCCTATTAAATGAACCTTTCGTCATATAATTTCCGGAACCTGCAGGAATGTTTTGTTTGCTGACTGTTATAGTATTGTTTTCGTTCCAATGCACCTGTAATTGATTGCTCTTTAATATTACAAAGTCCTTTTTAATTTGATCTCTTAGCTGTGTGAAGACTGCCCCTTTGAATATGTTTATATCAGACGATGGCATTTCATTTATAAACTGTATAGGAGCACCAAAATTTCCATCGCCGTTATTTGAGTTCCATTGACCGTCTCTGATATGTTGATTGAATGTAGAATAATATGCATTTGACGTAACTGCTACGTCAGGTCTTGAACCGCTTATTTTGCTTAAATCAAAATATGATTGACCCGGTAAACCCGGAGCATGAAATACCAATGGAATTTGTTTTGCCTGATTCCTGTCAGGATTTAGAAATTGAGCTGATGAAGATGAATAATTGATCATGGTTATTGTTAGAAAGAATGTAAAGAACAATACCGCTTTTATCGGATTTATATTTGTTTTCATAATGATTAAGTTTTTTTTACTTAAAAAATTAGGGCTATGCAATAAGCAAATTATTTTTTATAAAATAATTAACAATTTGGACAACTTGCCTGGTAGCAGTTTTCAAATGGCTTTAGCACAGCCCTTGTGATTTAAAAATTTATTGTTGAAAAATTTTTTAGTTCTGTTTAATATTTATGGAGGTCTCATCATTTGATTCTCCTTTTATTTATTTTATTAAAATCATTTTTTTGCACCTATAAATTTATTGTCTGCTAACAGACTGTAAAAATATATTCCGGAATTTAAATTTTTCCCGTTGAATGCAATATTGTATTTTCCGGGAGTGTGCTGCCTGTCGGTTAATGTCATTACCTCTTTCCCGGTAATATCAAATACCTGAAGCCTTACTATCGTTGCTTTTGATATCTCAAATGAAATAACTGTTTCCGGATTAAACGGATTCGGATAGTTCTGATACAGTAAATAAATAATCCTGGGGATAACCGAAGAAGTTTGATTGATTCCTATCGTGCCTGTCTGCTCGAAAACATTTAGATGTACAAAGGGATAATCACTCCTTGAATATGCTATCGGAGTAATGACATTGGATTTTCCATCAAGATCAATGTCCTTCAACAGTCCTCCTAACGTTGCAGCAGAATCGATATATTTGTAAGAGGACCTTTGAAAATTATATACTCCTGTTCTGTTATATGTCAAAATGTAACACCAGAAATGAGGACCTGAACTGAAATCATAGGTGTACAAAATATTGAAGTAATTATCGATGCTTCCCGTGTCTATGCCGTAATTCGGACTGGCTAAAATATCTGTAGAATCCCACCACATTGTTGTAAAATTATTTTCTCCCGGTGAGCCTGTATGCCTGACCACTCCTATAGATCCTGATCCGTTACCGATCCCGCAAGTAGTAATTTCCTTTATTCCGTCGTTATCATAATCCTTCAGATAGTTCCAGCCTGCTGATACCGGAGCATTCGTAATAATTTCTTTAAATTCATAACCCTGCATTATAGTTGGTCCTAACCCGGTAGAATCAAGATATTCTATATAGTTGGTACCGAATTGTGTGTTCCCAAGGATCAGTTCAGTTCTTCCGTCATTGTCAATATCTCCTGCGCTGAAATCATAGGTAAATCCCGGAAATCTTAACCGGTTTGCATTGAAGACTTCATCGAATGAATAGAAATATTCAGACTTTTGATTAAACACTTGAAGCTGAATTGTTGTGTATCCTCCGGAAGTGCTGTTCAGTGACCACATGCCGCTGTTTCCGTTATGAAGCTGAAAACGTGTGGTATCTAAGATCTCTACATCTTCAAGCTGTCCGCACAAGCATCCTCAGATCCTCTGAACTTATATTTACCCGGACCCGTGCATTCAAAAATACCCTTGTCAAACTCACCTGAGAAGACATTCCACCCTCCGGCGAAGAATTCTCTATTACCATCCCTGTCAAAATCAGTCATGTAAGGTAATATGTTATATCCGCCGCCTGTGAATATAGTATCCCAATCGATCCTGAAAAGGTCATCACCATAACATTCAAACACCACCATATGCGACAAATGCCCGGTTCCTCCTATTGGATAAAATGTCCACACCATTTCTTCCTTGCCATCCCTATCAAAATCTCCGTAAGAGATCCACCTGAATGCTCCTGCGTTTGCTTCACTTTCCCAGGCTTTAATAAATTCGAGATTAAATAAAAACACACCTGCATCATCAAGCATATTCCATTCAGGTACCATGACCTCAGGCTGATCGCTGTTAATTTTATTGATCTCTTTGCTTGAAATTTTTTTCTCTGATCCGTCTGTAAATCTAACTACCAGCTCTGCTCTTTTATTTGGCAGCCGAATGTCCTCTTCATATAAGGAGGAGATAGAACTGATCTTCTTATCCTGACTTAATTTTTTAAATTCACTCAGATATCCGTTACCGAGATTTCTGTATATCACAATTTCATTCCTTGACCGGTACGCCACAGCAATGTCATAATAATTATCTGCTTGATCGAAAAGCTGAATTGCAATGGTGTCCCTCTGTCCTCTGGTCATTTTATCAAGATCAATATTACCTTTCGAAATTTTTAGACCAAGTGTCTGCGGTCTTATTTGAATTTCAGCGCTGTTAGATCTCAATACAATAAAGAAAATGTTCAATATTGACAGCAGACTTATTTTAAGAAAGTGATTCATTTTTATTTGATTAAAAATTCTATTTTCAAAAGATGGTTACGATCCGTTTTGTTAAATTCTATCCAAATTAAAATAATTCTAATTAAAATCCAAAGGACATTTTTTCGAAAACCTGAAAGTTGGATAGAACATTTAATTTCAATCTGTTATTATGCATTCAGAGTAAATACTTATGCTTATACTATTCAATAAACTTAATAAGGATGAAATTCTCAGGTTTGAAAAAATGGTGAACTCATCATACTTCAACACTGTGGAGAACGTCAGGAAATTATTCTACTACCTCAAATCTAAGCATCCTCAGATAACGAAGAAGGATATTACGCAGGAAGAAATTTCAAAGATTATTTATCCGAATGAAACCTCTACCTCCGAGAAAGTCTGGAAACTTAAATCCGATTTTACAAAAGTATTTGAAAAATTTATAGTTCAGAACGAATTTGAAGAGGACATCAGATATAACGATCTGTGTCTTTTAAAAGGATTAAGAAAAAAGGGTTCCGGGAAGGAGTTTGAATTATTTTTAAATAAATTTAAAAAGCAAAATCATAAACAATTTATAAAAGACGATATATACTATCTGAATAATGCGATAATAAATGAAGAAGAATTTTATTTTAAATTAGCCAAGGTACAGTTTGAGCTTCATGAAAATTTACAGGCGAAATCTGATAATCTTGATTATTATTTTTGTTCATGAAGTTCCATACGTTTTACGAAATGTTCATTTATCAGTATCAAAATGGTAAGCCAATGAATTTCGATAAGACTTTTTTTCCGGAGCTGATAGAATTCGTGAATAAAAATGAAACTTCAATTTCATCAAGTCATCCAAATGTATATGTTATTTATCTGGTATTAATGATGTTCTTAAACAAGGATAATGACAAGTTTTCAATCAAATATAAAAAATATCTCAAACTTAACGAAAATAAGTTTTCAAGGGTACAGTTCAGTTACTATTACCGGTATCTTGAATCTTTCTATCACTCAAAAATAAATGAGGGTCAGATAAATTTCAGGAATGAGTTGTTTGAAATATATACAATCATGTTTGCCAAGGATTTATTCATTTTAGAAAATTTCATTACCGACAAAGATTTCAACAATGTCATTAACATTGCGTTGCCTTTGGGAAAATTTGATTGGGTAAGACTGTACATCGAAAAGTATAAAGATTTCATTATCCCGGACTTAGCCGAGGAGAGCTATAATCTTGCCATGGCGAAATTCTTTTTCTACAAAGAAGATTTTAAGAATGTGTTTCCACATCTGAATTTAATTCACTATAAAGATCCTCACTATTACATTAACTCGAAAATACTTCTGGCAAAAGTTTATTATGAGACCGGTGCCCTTGGATCATTAGTAAGCCTGCTCGATAGTTTACGAAAATATCTAACCAGGGAAAAAAATTTAAATAATCCACAGGTTCAAATTCTGAAAAACTTCATTAAGCATATTTCAATCTTAGCGAAGATCAGAGAAGGAAACAAAACTGATGAGCTTGGGATACTTAAAAAGATGATGGAAAATGGAAAGATTTTTTTATCAAGTAAGAGCTGGTTTGTTGAAAAGATAGTAGAATTTGATTCAATAAAAAACCGATGACCGGGTACAATTCCCAAAGCATCGGTATGATGTAATGAATTTTTGACTGCAATCTCTTTTACAATATTCAAAGGAATGTTGCTTTTGATCATCTCAGTAATTGCTGTATGTCATAATATCGCAGCAAATATTTGTTAGCAGATTTGTTAGCACTTTTGTAAAAAAAGAATTGAAATTATCGATCTTTGAGAGAACCAAAACTGCGAAAAGTATATAATTTTAATAGTATTTAATTAACTAAGCTGATTTGTAATCAGCAGGTCGGGGGTTCAAATCCCTCTGCCAGCTCCAAAAAAGACAGACCCTGAATTGTGAAACACTTGCAGGGTTTTTTATTGTAACTTTTAAATCATTCAATAAATATTTTTTTCGCCGCTGCTACTGTTCCGAAAAGTTTGAATTCTTACATTTCCCCCCCGTCGTTGGTGTTCCAAAAATTTTTGCATAGTAATGTATAAATTGTCCTTTATACTTTCTGCAAACTTTTTAATCACCAACTGAAACACTCAGCTAACGAAGTGGTACTTGTTTTTTATTTCAAGCTTCAGCTCATTCGCTTTCGGAAGTGTCAAGGATAAACTGAAACTATAATGAATCGTAGAGCTTTTGTTGTTGGTGACCAAAAGTTTGCAGTTAAAATTGTTGATCTTCAAGAGCTTAGAGGCAAACTTTGGAACACCAACAACGGCAGGAAAAAACTTTTTTGCCACCAAACAGGATGGGTGAAGTAATTATTCATCTCAGAAGTTCTCTACTGTTGCACGAAAAAATTTATATACTCAATTGAATTCACTTTCTGCTTAACACGAATGTATTCCGTACTCCTCAGAATTTTCCTCCTGTCATTCGATGGAATATTTTATAAATCAGAAATTCCAGCGGATCATATGAGAACATCAGGACAACTCAGGACTTTCTCCGTGACATGCGGAGAAGTATCCATACAGCCCGTACATTCCCTCGTGTCATACGGGGGAATATCCATAAAACTCAGAGCATTCTCTGTTTCATGCGGAGAAATATCCGTGCAGCCCGGACATTCCCTCGTGTCATACGGGGGAACATCCTCAAAACCCAAAACTTTCCACGGATCATGCGAGGGAATATTTATACAACTTAAAACTACCAAAAGGTCATTTGAAGAAATATTTTGGTAACCCGGAATTTCCCTCGTTTCATTCGAGGGAAATACTGAACAACTCAAAACTTCCCACGGATAATGCGAGGGATATCCTTACAACTCAGAATTTCCCTCAGGTAGTGCGAGGGAATGTCGGTCAACTCAAAAGCTTCCCTCCGGTTATTCGGGGGAATATTTGTGCAGCACAAAATTTCACTTGGTGTAGTCGGGGAAATATCTGTATAACCGTGGATTTCCCTCACTAAAGGCGAGGGAATATAAATGTTCAATTGTTTTACATTTTCACAACAATACCCGGCAAGCGGGTGCGGGAAATTTAATTCCGCAGTCAGAAATTAACTCTATGTTTTTCAGTTTCTTTTTATTATGATATAAAATATTTTTACAAAAAAAAAGAGGAATACATTTTGAAAAAAGACTTTATCCCCCGTAGAAACAGTAATCTGAATACATTTGTAAATAATTTCATTACACGGCTTGATCTCCATTCACAAGATTTAGCAATGAATGATCAAGAGATAAATGAAGCAAAAAAGATTCTTCAGAATCATATGCGGACATTTGCCAATATGATTTCATTAAGAGCGGAATCGAAAGCAGCAACGGAAGAATTTAATTCCAGCAGGGAAAATACAATAAACCTTATCAGAAGGTTATCCAATCAAATTAAGTCTTCTAAAAAATATGATACCGGAATTGGCGCAGACTTCGGGATAATAAACAGGTATTCGCCGGTAACCGATTTTTCACGGCACAAACCCGAGCTGAAAGCAAAGCTCAACGGAAGTGAGGTCATAATTCGCTATCAGGCTTATGGAGCTGACGGTTTAACTCTGTATTCAAAAAGAGGAAACGAAACTAAATTTACTAAGCTCAATTGTCTTCGGGAGGACCTACACTGATAATAGACCTAATCTGTCACGTTCAATTCCTGAAGCAAGAGAATATTATGCTTATTACTATGTAAAGGATGGAGAGACCGGATTGAGGTCAGATGTTGTAAAGCTGGTGGTGCCGTGAGTATGATTTTATAATTGATGAAATATCACACCCTTTTCCGCTCATATCCGCCTTCTATTTTTCTCGTGTACAGGCTTAATTATAAGCCGGATAATACACCTTATTTTTTGTGAACTGTTCAATATTCTCAGGGCGATTTATCCCGGCAAGTCCGTTGTCAAAGATATATTCTGCTATTTTCACAGCAATGTTAATTGATACATTTCGAATTTCAGAAATTGTGGATAAATCAAACCGGATTTCAACATTTCCGCTGAAACCTGTCCGGCAAGTGCTTCAGATGCACTGATAAACATTTCATCTGTTACACGTCTGGCTTCTGTAGCAAAGACTGCCAGACCCATTGCGGGAAATATAAAAACATTATTGCCCTGTCCGGGTATATACTTTCTGCCGCTTAACTCTACAGTTTCAAACGGGCCGACTTGCAAATATTGCTTTCCCGCCACTCCATATATATGCCTCTTCGGCAGTACACTCTGAATGAGAAGTTGGATTTGAAAACGGAAATATCAGGGGGTATTCATTAATTGCAGACATGGTCTCGATCACTTCTTTGTTAAATGCTCCGAACATTGTGCTGACACCAATAATAGCTGTAGGTTTCAGCCTTTTTACAGCCATGGTAAAATCTGCAATTGGTTCATGATCATGTGCAAAATCCCTTTTATATTTTTCCAGATCTGTACGTGAATTCACCAGTAAGCCTTTTGAATTGAACATCCATATGCGGCTTAAAGCTTCAGAAGTGCTTAAGCCATTTTCCTGTAAAATTTTCACCAGTAAACCGGCTATTCCCGTACCTGCAGAACCTGCACCAAGGAAAAGAAACTTTTGCTCTGTAATAGGTTTCCCTGTTAATCTGCAGGCAGATAGCAGTCCCGCAGTTGCAACGCTTGCCGTACCTTGTATATCATCATTAAATGTACATATCTTTTCTCTGTATTTATCAAGTATCATAACTGCATCAGGTCCGGCAAAATCTTCCCATTGGATACATATTTTGGGAAATACATTGGTAATACAACTGATAAATTCTTCTATGAATTCTTCATATTCTTTTCCCCTAACCCTTTGGATTTTAAGCCCGAGATATAATGGATCATTCAGCAAAGTTTCGTTATTTGTACCTGTATCAAGTACAATCGGAAGTGTATAATCAGGGTCAATTCCGGCACATGCTGTATAAAGTGCAAGTTTCCCTATTGGAATACCCATACCATTTATTCCTAAATCACCAAGTCCAAGGATTCTTCCTCCATCAGTTACAACTGTGAAGCGCACATCTTTTACATTCCAGTTTTCTAATATTTCCTGGATTTTATTTTTTTATCCTTTATGGAAATATACAGGCCCCTTGGCCTGCGAAATATATGTCCGAATTTCTGGCATGCTTCACCTACAGTAGGTGTGTAAATTAATGGAAAATATTTTACGGGGTTATCCATAATAGTCCTGAAAAAAAAAGCGTCTGATTATTATCAAGCAGTTGAATCAGGTAAACATATTTATTGATGGGGTCATTAAAATGGTCAACCTGTTCATTGACTCTGAATATCTGCTTTTCAATGTTTTCTACCTGACACGGAAGCAAGCCATGAAGTCCGTACATATCCCTTTCATTATCGGTAAAGCCGGTTCCCTTGTTTAAACGAGGGTCGTGAAGTATCTCATATCCGCTTTTTGTATACTTACATTCCATAACTGCTTATTTAAATATTTTTTAAATTAAGGATTAGTCCCTCTGTTGGTTTAATATGCATGTATTCCATCCTAAATTAAATTCACATTACAGAAGTAACATGGTCTAAACTTCACAGCTCTACTCTGCCGGGTGATAAGATAATTTAATTTAATGAGTACTAAGTCAATGGTCATCACTCTTCCGCAGAGTCTTCCGCTTAATTTCTGTGCTTAAAAATGCGGAATGACTCTGCGGGGACGGCATAAATGAATAAATTACAATGGTAGGGCTCTGCGGTGACTACATAAGAAGTTTTATTTACTTCATCTTTTAAGTAACTTCCGAGAAAATAGAAAGTTGTTTCAATTTCAGCAAAAGATTTTTATTTGGGACAACTATTCCTCGTTAAAGTTAAGTAATGTGAAACAATCTGGTATAACATTAATATTTATTATCACCTTAATTTGTTCGTGTCAGTCATCATCTGAGTTTTCGAAGGAACATAAAGAAAACCCGTGTTTCGATCCGGCGTATTTAAAACTAAAGAAGATGAAGTGGAACGAAATGACGGGCAGTGAATCTGAATATTTTAAGAAAAAGGAAAAAGAGTGTCAGGAATTTACAGAAGAAATTAAAATTGACAAATCAAAAAGCGATTTAGTAATTGTATTGATCATAATTGGTGCTGCTGCTGCTGTTGCCGCACCTTTATTGATTTTCAAATCTCATTAACAGTCATTAATCTTCCGGTCAGTCAAACAAACCCCATCCGCTTAAATAAATATTTCTCCTGCCGCATTTATAACACGGAATGTCTTTCAGTACATTTTCATAATAATCGAACTCATATCCATTCCCGGATTTAATATTTTCACCGAGTCTGATATCACATCATCGTTATGACGGATACAAAAGACATTGTCATTGAATAGCGGATACAAAGGCTGCCTGCATTTATTACATTTATATAAAATATTATATAAAACCGGCAGACGGTTTTTTATTCTGTAGCTTATCTCCAGTTTATTGAAAAGGCTGTTGCATCCGAAGCATCTGAACACCTGTATGGAACTCTCTTCAATTAATATTTCAGACTTATCTACGCCAGCAAGTTTATTAACAATTGCCATAGATTTATTTTCTCTTTCTCCGAAAAATTCTCCCACTCCCAGAAAATATTCTTTGTTATATCTGCACTCTCTGCAGCTGATGTCTAATATGCTTCCCATTGAAAATTGTAAAAGTTAATTTCATTTTTTCAAATTATAACAAACGGAAGATTATGTCAATAAATAAATATAACCTTAAATCATTACGGATAGTTAAAAGTTAAAAGTTAAAAGTTAAAAGAGTTGTAGAGGTTAAAAGAATTAAAAGAGATAAAAGTAAAATATATTACTTCAACTTTCAACTTTGAACTTTTAACTTTTTAACTTTCAACTTGTTTCTTAAATTTCCTATTAAGATTTTTGTTTAAAATTTCCTTTGGCAAAAGATTCCCAAATAGTACAGGTAGGCAAGAGAAAGCTTGAGCTTTCAAATCTCAGTAAAGTTCTGTTCCCTGATGATGACATAGTCAAAGCGCAGGTGATCGAGTATTACTTCAAAATTGCGCCTACGATATTAAATCACATTAAGGGAAGACCTCTTTCACTGGTGCGTTTTCCCGACGGAATTTACGGAGAGAAATTCTTTCAGAAGAACCGTCCGGACTGGGCTCCTGACTGGATCGAATATGTTGCGCTCGGCAGTAATCCCAAAGAACAAAAGGATTACATCATAGCAACTGAAGAAGCTGTTCTTGTCTGGCTTGCTAACTTAGCCTGCCTTGAGATACATCAGATGCATTCAAAAAAACCGCATTACGATAAACCAGATTACATGGTCTTTGATCTTGATCCGCCCGAAGGATATAAATTTGAAGACGTAGTTGAAATAGCATTTAATCTGAAATCATATCTTGAAAATTTCAGCTATCATACATTTGTAAAAACTACAGGAGGAAAAGGAGTTCATGTCGTTACACCGATCGAACAGAAGTATGATTTCCATAAAGTATTTGAAACGGCGCAGTTATTAGCGCAGCCGTTTGTTGAAGAACATCCAAACTTAACTTTGCACATTAAGAAAGAAGCAAGGAAAGGAAGAGTGCTGGTTGATATTTACCGTATCAGGCAAGGTCAGTCAATAATCTCCCCGTACAGTCTCAGAGGAAATAAAGGAGCGCCAGTCTCGATGCCTCTGGCCTGGGATAAACTGGAGAGCTTAAAAGATCCGCGCGAATATAATCTGACGAACGTGCCTGAGATCGTAAACACAGAAGGAGATGCGTGGGAAGGAATTTCAGCTTATGCAGTTGAGCTTCACACTGAACGCAAATTGAAAAGGAAGCCCATCATAAAAGATCTGAAGCCTTCCGAAAAATATAAGACTCCCGGAGCAGCTTGAAAAGTATTCTAAAAAAAAGAGACTTTGAAAAACTCCTGAGCCTCCGTCAAAAATAATTGAAGGCAAGGGAAACCAGTTTGTAGTTCATCGTCATCATGCATCGCGAATGCACTATGATCTTCGTCTTGAAAAAGACGGAGTGTTAAAATCATGGGCTGTGCCAAAAGGTCTGCCGCCTGCACCGGGGGGAAGGTATGAGATTACAAAAGATAAAAAGGATGGTTTCTATTTCCGCCTTCACAGTCCGCAGATCAGCGGAGAATACAGAGTTCATAATATCAAAATAAAGACTGGCTGATGGAGCGTGTGGACAGACCTCAGTTCGACTGGCTTCACGAACCCTCGAACCGATGCTTGCTCAATCGAGAAAGGAAGTTCCAGTATCAGATGATTTTATTTATGAAGTCAAATGGGACGGCATAAGAGTGATAGTTACTCTTGATGAGGATAAACAACATTACGCAGCAGAAACAATATTGACCTGACAGCCAAATTTCCTGAGCTGTAATAGCGGACAAATCCTTTCGCGGGACGCGGAGTCTTTGGACGGAGAGATAGTCTGTCTTGATGAAAAAGGAAAGCCGGATTTTAAAGAAGTCATTCAAAGAATGCAGCGCAAGGCTGAAGGAGACATTCAAAGGGCAATGAAAAAGCCCGGCATATTGTTACCTTTTTGATGTGCTGTACCTTGACGGCAGACCTGTTATAAATGAACCACTGATCCGCCGTCGTGAATGGCTGAAGGATGCAGTGAAGAAAGATTCTTCATACCGTTTAAGTGAAATTGTCGAAGACGGTTTGGGATTGTTTGATGCAGCAGCTGAGCTCGGGCTTGAAGGGATAATGGCTAAGGAAAAGAACAGCAAATACACTCCGGGAAAACGCAGCGACAGCTGGTATAAAATAAAAGTTAGACAAACAGCAGATAGTCACATCATTGGTTATACCAAAGGGAAAGGCAACCGTGACGAATTATTCGGTGCGCTGCATCTTGCTAATTATGTTGACGGTGAGTTGGATTACAGAGGAAAGGTCGGGAACAGGATTTGATACAAAGAAAATGAAAGAGGTTTTGCCGAAGTAAAAAAACAAAAGGAGGTCAAGAAGCCAATTAAAGAAAAAGTTTTGGATGAGAAGCAGACGATATGGGTCGAGCCGACACTTGTTTGTGAGATTGAGTATGCGTCGATGACGAGAGATGGAGCGTATCGTGAGCCGGTGTTTGTGCGGTTGAGACCGGACCTTTTCAATTAACAATGTTCAATGATAATGTTTATTGTTGATGAAAGCTTTGTAGAGTTGTTATTCAAATACAAAGCTATCAGTCATTAATATTTGAGTTACCGCTATGGTAACTTTTTTGTATATTTGACTTAAAGATACTCATGAGAATTATTGCAAAGAGAACGTTAAGAGAGTTTTGGAAATTACACAGTGATGCTGAACAGCCTTTACGAAGTTGGTATGATATTTCAAGAAAGGAAATCTGGAATAATTTTAACGAAATTAAATCATTATTTAGAAACGCAAGTATTGTGGGTAATGACAAAGTTGTTTTTAATATTAAAGGAAACGATTATCGGCTTGTTGTGAAAGTTGACTTCAACTGGAAAGTATTGTTTATCAAATTTATCGGTACTCATCATGATTATGATAAATTAAATGTAAAAAATTTATAGAAAATCCATATGAAAATACGACCAATAAAAAATAAAAAAGATTATGAAAAAGCTCTTGGAAGAATTGATGAGCTTTGGGGCTGTAAAAAGAACTCTACCGACGGAGATGAGTTTGAAATTCTACTCACTCTTGTTGAAAAATATGAAGAGCAACATTATCCAATCCCTCCTCCCGATCCGTTAGAGGCAATTTTGTTCCGGTTAGAACAGATGAATCTTACGCGAGCCGAGCTGGTTAAATATATCGGATATAAGAGCAGAGTATCAGAGGTTTTATCCGGCAAAAGAAAATTAACTTTACCTATGATAAGAACTTTACATAAAAAACTTAAGATACCGGCAGAAATTCTGATAAAGGAATATTAAAAAAATATTTGGATGCGGAATAATTTGATCGATGTGCTCGTGCTCTTTCCCGAACTCGGCAGAAAAGTAGATAACTTAAGGATGACTGATTCCGGGTTAATTTTTCTTGAAGACAAGAATACTGTTTATTAACAAATCCTACTTAATGAAAAAAATAATATTACTTTTCTTCCTTACTCTGATTTTCCTTTCTTCCTGCAATAAAGATCAGCCGGTAACCGTAAAGCAGAAAAAAGAAAATCAAAACCCAACAACTGAAGTCAGAGATGACTTTAAGAAATTCTACGACCACTATAATGTCGAAGGCACGTTTGTCCTTTATGACAGAAATGCCAACAGGTATTTTATATATAATCCCAAACTGGCGAAACAGGCATTCACTCCGGCATCAACTTACAAAATCCTTAATTCTCTTATCGGTTTAGAAACCGGTATCATTAAAGATGAGAACTTTGTAATTCCGTGGGACGGTGTAAAAAGGCAGAATGAGAACTGGAATAAAGATCACGATCTTAAAACCGCGTACAAGAACTCTACCGTATGGTATTATCAGGAGCTTGCGCGGCGTGTCGGCGGAAAGCAGATGAAGCACCTGCTTGATACTGTCAGTTTCGGTAATGCAGACACAACCGGCGGCATAGACAAGTTCTGGCTTTCGGGCGGGCTGCGCATTTCTCCCGAAGAACAGATAGAATTTTTGAAGAAGCTTCACGATAACAAGCTTCCTTTCTCTAAACGTTCAACGGACATAATAAAAAATATCATGATCGCTAAAGACACTCTTGGTTATGTAGTCAGAGCCAAGACCGGCTGGGGATTTCAGGATAAAAAAGACATAGGATGGTATGTCGGCTATGCAGAAAACAATGATAACGTTTATTACTTTGCGAACTGCATTCAGTCCGATTCAGCGGGTAGTGATTTTGCAAAAGCAAGGATAGACATTGTTTATGATGTGCTTGGGGAAATGAAAGTGCTTGGGAAGTAAATTAACAACTAACACAAGTTGACCGTATTCCGGAACCAGTCAGGTTTTAGATCATTTTTCAATTTAAGAGGTTCTCCAAAAATTTATTTTGTTAGCTTATTGAAAATCTCTCGATAACCTGACAGCTTTAATTCAACTATACTTAAATACTAAATATGAAATTTATACTTACAATATTTCTGCTTGTTATGTTCTCAATTGTTTCCGAATCCGGATTTTCTTCAGAGCAGGATTCGGCTACCGGAAAATTCACACTTGCTGATTCAATCAGAGGAAGGATCTCACCCGAGAGGGCCTGGTGGAATGTATTAAGATATGACATTACTGTTAAGCCGGATTACAAAAGTAAAACAATTTCAGGAAAAAATAATATTGAGTTTGAAACGGTTATTGAAAAACATCCTCTCATAATACAGATTGATCTTCAGGAGCCGATGCAGATTGACAGTGTTTTTTTGAATGCAAACATCCCGTTATTCTTTAAGAGATTCGGTAATGCATGGTATGTTGCCTTTCCTCCTGATGAAGACAAAAAAATTAATTCACTTTTAATTTATTTTCACGGTGAGCCGCAAGAAGCTAAATATCCTCCCTGGGATGGAGGATGGGTATGGAGTAAAGACAGTCTCGGAAATCCATGGATGAGTGTCGCGTGTCAGGGAATCGGCGCAAGTGTATGGTACCCGTGTAAAGATCATCAGAGCGACGAGCCGGATAAAGGAGCTTCACTGACTATGATCGTTCCTGCAGATCTTACCGGGAGTTTCAAACGGCAGATTAAAATCAAAGGAGGATAATGATGATGGAACAGTTTCGTATAAATGGGAAGTGACAAATCCAATCAACAGCTACAACATTATTCCATATATTGGCAAGTATGTAAATTACAGTGATGTGTATGAGGGAGAGAAAGGTCAGCTGGATATAGAGCTGTGGGTTCTTGATTACAATATTGAGCGTGCGAAAGATCATTTAATTCCTGAAATAAAAAGAATGTTGAAAGCTTTTGAACACTGGTTCGGTCCTTATCCGTTTTATGAAGACAGTTATAAGCTCATTGATGCACCGTATGCAGGAATGGAACATCAGAGCGCTGTAGCTTACGGAAATAAATACCGCTTCGGATTCTGGGGCATGGACAGGTCATCGACAGGTCACGGAATGAAATTCGATTATATGATCGTTCACGAGAGCGCACACGAATGGTTTGGAAATAATATTACGACAAATGACATTGCTGACATGTGGGTTCATGAATCGTTTGCAGATTACAGCGAAGCTCTTTTCCTTGAATACTGGTATGATAAAGATGCTGCGAATGAATATAATAAGGGCATGAGAGAATTAATTACGAACAAGATTCCGGTTGTCGGAAATTACGGTGTAAATAATGAAGGCAGTCCCGATATGTATCCGAAAGGGAGCAACATGCTGAACTCGATCCGGCACAGCATTAATGATGATGAAAAGTTTCGTGCGGTATTAAGAGGATTGAATAAAACATTTTATCATAAGATAGTTGATACAAAAGAAATAGAAAACTATATCAGCGATAATTCAGGTTTTAATTACAGCAAAGTCTTTGACCAGTATCTCCGTACAATTCAGATCCCTGATTTTGAATATTATTTCAGCGAAGACGCGAAGAAAGTTTTTTACAGATACAGTAATTGTATAGAAGGCTTTGATCTTCCAATCGCATTAGACAGCGGCGGTACAAAAATTAAAATCTATCCCATAACGAAATGGAACAGCAGTGAGATTACTTCAGCTCAGTCTGCATTGTTTAATGAAAGTTCAATTGAGAAGATGTATTATCTGAATGTGAAAGAAATTGTAACGGAAAATTAGGACTTACATTACTGTTGGGAAAAACATCCGTCCACAATAAAGAAAAAGCTTGACACGAATTTCACGAATGATCACGAATTAAAAAATCACATCCGTCCAAAACGTTTTAAATGTATATTTTAATAAATTAATTTGGTTTTCACTTTCATTCGAAATACATAATAAATTTACGCAAACCCCTCCCTAACCCTCACCTTTTTCGAGCCTGTCTCATAACATCACTATTAACCACGAAGTCACAAAGACACTAAGGAAATTGTTTTAAAAATTGAATGCTTTGTGGTTGTAAAATATTTCTAGTTATTAGACACATTCTTCAAAGGGAGGGCAGCGTGGGGTTGCTTCAATGCAGCTTACATTTTATTTTGATTTTCAGTTGAATAAAAGTTTATAAGTAAATTTAAAATCGTTTTGGACAGCTATGTTAAAAAATATTATTACTAATTTTTAAAAGCATTGACATAATTTATTTTGGACAGCAATGGTTGGGAAATGTAATCGGATATATTTTAATCTATTTGAACTGACTTTTTATATCCTGCAAAAATTTTTCTGTTTCAGACGGAGTCTTTAAACGAACAAACTTAATTCCGGAATACTTTTCGTCGTTCATTATTCTGTCATATTTTATCCGGTTCTTTCTATGAGTTTTGATAACCCAAAGCAGAATGGATTCCTTATTTAAAAAAGTTCTGGAAAGAGATTCCTGTTCCCGGTATTTTCCCATAATTCTTTCTGAGAAATTGCGCGGCTCAATGAACGGGACAGTGAGCGGTAAAAAGTTCTGTGAAAACTATAATCCAGCCATATTACAACCTCAGTTTTCTGCCATTTAATAAATGTAGTCCTCTTGTAATTACCATCAAGTATCCATCTGTCAGAGTTCAGTTCATCTTTTAATTTCGAAAAGAATTCCAATTCATCAGGTATTGTCCAGTCAGGTTTCCAGAAGATCTTATCCATCTCCAAAAGCGGAATTTTAAGGATCTCAGACAGTTCCCTGCCGAAAGTAGTTTTCCCGGATCCGCTGGTTCCGATGATATTTATGAAATTTATTTTTTTGAAATCAATACCGGATCTCATTTGCTCTGCCAGTAAAAATAAAATTTAGAAATGTAATTAAGATTTTCCGTTCGTATTAGTCCAGTCTCTCGAATCCGTCTTCAGTCCACTGTTCACTTCCCACTCCGTTATGAACAAAGAACAATCCGTCCGGATCATACTTCTTTTTCACTTCAGCTAATCTTGTATGATTCGTTCCCCAGTATGCCTGCTGCCAGTTCTTTTCAAAGTAATCACTTTCAGACACATACGAACCATGTTCCGGAACTATCTTGAACAGCTCATCAGTTGCCATGCTGACAGCGTCTGCTTTTCCTTTAGCAATTGTTAAATTAATTTGTTTATCCGGAATTCCGTCGTAAGCCGGAGGTCCTCCCCCCGCAATTATTGCAAGAGCAAATGAATCTGTTACGACAGGGTTCATTGCTGTGTTTCTTGCAGCTGCTTTTTCTTCTTCGGGTGCGCCGGCGAGTCCTTTGTTAAAATGAAAAGCAATTTCATAGTGGCGTGTGCCGGCAAACAATGCACCGGCAAGCGAATCAATTTTATTTTTACTTAACAATGACTCAGGCATCCACACGGATTTATATGCATACCAGTATTCGCCAACCTGTCCCTGATCACCTGCCCAAAATACATTTCCTGCAGGAGCTCCCGGACGGTCATCCTGAACGATCGCCTGCGGATAATTTTTTTTCAGATATTCTGCATCCCAGAGATTTCTTGCGGGTATATCTCCGGTCACAAACTGATTCATAAAATGTGAAATCCTCAGGGGACTCTTTTACCTTGTCTAAAAATGGTTTCCAGATGATCTCAGCTTCCTGCTTATTCAAACCCTGGAACAACAGAGATACACTTATCTTATTTCCCTCTTCAAATGCAATTTGTTCACCCCAGTGCGGATTGAATAAATTATCACGATAAAATTCTAAAACCCAACTGATCAGTTTTTTAAAAGCGTCATCTGATGTTGCTTTAATAACACCGCTGACTGATCCGAATTTCTCGGGAAGCTCTCGTGTTCTTAAAGTGATCTTTGTAATAACTCCGAAGCTTCCTCCCCCGCCGCCTTTAATTGCCCAGAAGAGATCAGGATTTGTACAGGCATTGGCGACTTTTATTTCTCCGTCTGCTGTGACGATCTCAGCCTCAAGAAGTCCCGAAGCAGCTGTCCCGTAATTTTTTGAAAAACTTCCGAAGCGGCCGCTTGAAATGAGACCTGCAACTCCGACTGTCGCGCATCCGCCTCCCTGTACATACCGGCCGCCTTTAGTTGTGACAGCATCATAAGCATGCATCCATATCACACCTGCTCCGAGGGTGACAGCAGGAACTGCCGGCATTTTCCCTTCACAACCTTTACCAATGAAATTATCCGTCATTGAAATGTCTTCCATCGCACGTGTATAGATCAGGAGTGAATCTTTGGAGTTTGATGTACCCTGATAACTATGTCCTCCGCCTTTTACAACTAATCTCAAATTATTTTCACGGGCAAAATTAACTGCAGCTGCTACATCCTCCGAATTTTCAGCTTCAACTACATATTCACTGGGAGATGAATTCCAGGCATCAAGCCAGCCGGATGATTGAGTAAGCGCAGGTTCATCTCTGATGAAGTAAGGGTTTTTTATTTCTTTCAGAATTTCCTTACATCCGGGATCAGCTGAATTATTTTGACATGCAATGAAAGGAGATTCCGGTTTCTTCAGTCTTCCTCCGACAGCAGTTTTCAGTTTATCCCAGCTTTCTGCTGAAGGCCAGTCCGGATCACCCGGTCTTACACGCTTAAGAGTTTTCTTTGAGATAAAATGATTTTCGTTTTTTGAATTCAGTTTTGGACTGAATATTGAAAGCACAGGTATGGCTGCAATGCCTTTCAGAAAATTCCTTCTGTTCATTGACTCAATTTTGATTAGGGGAAAATTACTTTAAGTAAATTTAGATTTTTTGTAGTGACAATTTACATAATTGCAGTTTAACAAAAAATAAATAATTTCTATGAAAGAGTTACTCAAATGCACATCCTTCCAAAACGTTTATTTTTGAAAATCCTTTTTTACCACTAAGACTCAAAGACACAAAGAAAAACTTATTTTTAAATGTATTACTTTGTGTCTTGGTGTCTCAGTGGTTATAAAATGAGATATACTCAATCATAAAGGGTTATTCCTCAGCTGTATCAGAATTTGTTTGATTAGAAACTCTTTTAAAAGAATTTTAAATAAAATTAATTTATTTTGGACAGCTATGACTAAAATGCACATCATATTTGAAAGGCTGGAAGGCTCAGTGAAGAGTCACTCTTAAATAAAATTTTATTAAACCAAATAGACTCATAGAAATATAGAAAGTTAATTTTTATAATAATTAAACTATGTGTCATATGTTTCTCCTATATAACTCATTTTATTAAATGCAAAATCGGGGCAAAAATGAGTTATTTCTTTTAAAACATAGGGCTTGACCTATCGGGATACTATGTGGTTAAAAAAAGGTTTTGAGAATCACTTTGAAAAGGAAGGTTGGGAGGGGTTTGCAAAAATATTTTCTCACTTACCGGATTACCCATATCAATCTTGATTCTTATTATTATCAAAAGTATGTTAAGCAAAATTTTAAAAATATTTTCAAAAAAATTTAAAAAGGATCAAACATGAAAAAACTTTTTCTTTTGTTATTTCTTTTCAGCACATCTGTTTCTTTCAGCCAGTGGACTTACGTAAGTACCATTCCCGGTTCAGCAAACATCAACTGCATTTCAGTTGTGAATCAGAATCTCATCTGGGTCTGCGCTGACAACAGGTCAGTTTTCAGAACTACTAACGGCGGCGTCAACTGGGATGCGAGAAATACCGGACTTCCTTCGGGAAACATCACAAGCATTTCCGGATTAGATACTACTTTCTGCTGGATCGGGACAGAATCAGGAAGCATTTATAAAACATCGAATGGAGGATCTAACTGGACGTTACAATTTTCACTTGCAGGAAGTTTTTCTGACGGAATCAAAATGTTCGATCAGAACAACGGAATATATTACGGAGATCCAGCCGGAGCAGGTCAGCCTCATCAGTGGAGATATACAACAAACGGAGGAACAGACTGGCTTCTCTCTGCTAATGCGCCGGTCGCAAATGCAAATGAGTTTGGCTTATTAAATGCGTGGGACTGGACTGACGGTTCAAAGTTCTGGATATCAACAGGCACTTTCACACCGGGCATCACCACTGCAAGAACATTCAGAACTACAAACGGCTTTAACGGCGGCGGATGGACTCCAACCGTGCTGTCTGGTACGGGAAATTCTGATGGTTTGTATTTTTCCGCAATAGCATTTACCGACAACAATAACGGAATGACATCGTGTAACGGAACCGGTGATGCAGTAAGAAAGACAACTGACGGAGGAGTTACCTGGACAACTGTTTCAAATCCACCGGGAACCTCAAACTTCATTCCGTTCAATATGTACGGCTTAAAAGACGGTTCGAATCTGATCTTCGGATTCTTCTTTACAAATTCAAACAAGTGTTTTAAAACATCAGATTACGGAACAACCTGGATACAGGAAACTCTTCCTCCGCAGGCAGCGTCATCTCTCAGACTTATGCAGTTTGTTAATTCTACACTTGGATATGCAGCCGGAGGAGGCGGTGTATTTTTAAGATATGGTAATTCGATCGGCATTTCTTTAACCAATACACAAGTGCCGACAGCATTTAAGCTGGAGCAGAATTATCCAAATCCTTTCAATCCAACGACATCAATTAATTTCTCAATTCCAACTTCATCTGAAGTGTCTTTGAAAGTTTATGATGCCATAGGAAAGGAAGTTTCGGTACTGGTCAATGAATTCAAAAGCGCAGGAAATTATACAGTTGACTTCACAGCCGGATCAGGATTAAATTCCGGAGTTTATTTTTATACTTTGAATGCCGATGAGTTTACATTGACAAAGAAACTTATGTTGTTAAAATAATACATGCTGACAAATTTTTCTCACAGATTTCACAGAATTTCTCAGATACAATCTTAAATATTTAACAGGGAATTGTTTTGAACAGATTGAAAATAATATAACGGAAACCTAACCACAAAGGCACGAAGGCACAAAAGAATTCTGTTTTCAAAACATTCTCTTTGTGTCTTCGTGTCTTAGTGGTTAGGAAAGATGTTTTAAAACAGACTCACTAAACTTCGCTATGTTTTTTAGAAGTCTCTAAATAGTTTTTCAGAAGTCTCTAATTAG
The DNA here is from genome assembly GCA_016710985.1 of Ignavibacteria bacterium. Classification (GTDB taxonomy): domain Bacteria; phylum Bacteroidota; class Ignavibacteria; order Tepidaquicellales; family Tepidaquicellaceae; genus JAGPCH01. The sequence continues at coordinate 123,085 of JADJTX010000006.1, read as the reverse complement.
TAATTATTTATGTTTTAAGTTTATATATTATTAATTAATTTTATGCATAATAAAATAAGGAGGTTATTTTGCGCTCTATCTGGAAAGGTCACATAAGATTTTCCCTCGTTACAATCCCAATCTGTATTTATAATGCCATCGAGACTTCCGAATCCATTAGTTTTAACCAGCTCCATAAGGAAGATAACGGAAGAATTGGTTATGATAAGAGATGCAAGAAGTGCGAGAAAATTGTGAAGAGTGACGACATAGTAAAAGGTTATGAGTATGAACCTGACCAGTATGTAATAATTGAGAACGAAGATCTTGCCAAGCTTAAATTAAAAAGCACAAAGGTAATTGAGATCGAAGGATTTGTTGATGCGTCTGAAGTGCCCGCTACTTTATATGATACTCCTTATTTTGCAGGACCTGACGGTGATGTTGCGGCAAAGACATTCGCGCTGTTGTGCGCCACACTTAAAGACAGCGGAAAGCTTGGAATAGGAAAGGTTGTCATCCGAGACAGGGAAAGCGTTGTACTCATTGCGCCTGAAGGTAACGGGCTGCTTTTATACAAACTGCGTTATCCCAATGAGATTAGAAAAATCACTGAAGTTCCTAAGCTTGACGGTTTGACTGCGGATAAGGATCAACTCAAGCTTGCGAAGACGCTTGTTGATTCGATGGCAAAACCATTTTCAGAAATAAAGCTTAAGGATACATATAAAGATGCTGTTAAAGATCTGATCAAAGCTAAGATCGACGGCAAGGAAGTTGTATCAGTAGAAGAGAAGGAAAAGCCGGTAGTAGATATCATGACTGCGATTAAACAGAGCATTGAAAATGCAGGCAAGATGAAGAAACCAATGAAGAAAGCGACAGGAGCTAAAGAAGTGGAAGCAGTTGCTAAGACGGTTAAGAAGAAGAAGAAAGCAAGTTAAATTCAAATTACAAATTACAGATTACAAATTACAAACATATTTGTAATTTGTAATTTGTAATTTGAAATTGAAAGAAAAAATGGCAAACATATTAGAATTCACATTACCGAAGCCGCAATCAGGACTTAAGCGTGTAAGCAAGAAGCCGAAGATCACGCTGAAGCATTCGGATCAGCTCGATATGTTTTCGGAGAAGACGCATGGCACGAATATCTACATCATGCCTTCGAGCTTAAGCCCTTTTGAAGAAGCAATGATGCTTGATGAGAGAGGTGATCCTAAAGCAAAAGAAGCTTACCTTAATGCAGTGAACTTAAGCGACTGTGAAGCCGATGCATACTGTAATCTCGGTATACTTGAATATGAATCAGGAAATACCGTGAAGGCAATTGATTCATTCACGCGGTCACTGAAATGCGACCCGAGACACTTTGAATCACATTACAATTTAGCGAATCTTTATTCCGAACTGGGAAATCTTCCTCTGGCAAAAACTCATTATGAATTCGCAAACGAGCTCAATCCAAACTTTCCCGACATACATTTTAATCTCGGACTTGTCTATGCTATGACAAGGAATTTCAAATCCGCTTTGAAAATACTTTCAGAGTATAAAGAAATGGTACCTCCGGAAGAAGGAGCGGTTGCCGAGAAGCTTATAGAGAGTATAAAAAAACTGACAGGTTAATTGAAATTATCAAATCACAAAAAACAAACTGTAAACCAAAGAAAATGAAATTGCAAAATTTATTGAAGAACAAAAGTAAAATTAAACAGCACGAAAAATTCCGAACGGGAGCGGGTTCAATTGGCGCTTTAGCAATTGGAGCTGTAGCATTTGGTTCCTTTGCAATAGGAGCTTTGTCTACAGGAGCTTCGGCTATCGGAAAATTGAAGATAGTAAGATCACAGATAAAGTCGTTCAAGCTAGGTCAACTGGCAGTAGATACCCTGCGTGTCCGGAATCTCGAGGTGATGGATTAGTTTAACAAAATTCATTTCCTGAATAAAGAAATGGTGCCTGAATAAGGCGCAGTGGTTTAGATGTTGACTGAGAGTATCAGGAAGCTAACGGGATGTCAGGATTGAATCACCGGAAAATCGTTGGAAATCAAAATCAAAATTTTACATTTTATTGAATTGATTAATTATTTAGTTTAAACTTGTAAATTAAATTAAAATATATGACAGAACTATCTGTAAAACTAAAAGAAAAGTTAGCAAAGAAAATATATAAAATTTCAAAAGATACAAATACAAATTCCTCATTTCATATTAATAAAGCGGTTGAAAACTATGTTAATGAACTGGAAGATTTAAATAGTGCAATGAAAAGATTAAAAAATGAAAATGACCCGCTTGTTTCCTCAAAGCAGTTAAACGAAAGGAGAGATTTAAAATGGATACTATTAAAATAGAACATAAGGGAAAAAAGCAGATTTTAAATATTCCCAGTAAATATAATTTTGAAGAGGATGAAGTTTACATTAAAAAAATCGGAAATTCTCTGGTTATACAACCTGTGAAAAATCCCTGGAATGTATTAATTAATAGTCTGGACAAATTCAGTGAGGATTTTATGTCCAAAAGGGATCAGCCTGAGCTTGACAAAAGAGAGTCCTTCAAATGATAAAGTATTTACTCGATACCAATATATGCATTTACATAATAAAGCAAAAACCCGCGAATGTAATTAATAAGTTTTTACAATTAGAAGTATCGGACATTGCTTTATCTTCAATTACAGTTGGGGAATTGTTTTATGGAGTAAATAAGAGTACCATGAAAGAAAAGAATCTTGAAGCATTGCGTGAATTTATGTTGCCCTTAGAGATACTAAATTTTGATGATAAAGATGCTTTTGTTTATGGAAAAGTGAGAAGTGATTTAGGAGAGAGTAGGAACTCCAATTGGTTCACTTGATATGTTAATTGCCGCACAAGCACTTGCCCGGACTTAATATTAGCTTCAAACAATACTAAAGAATTTGAAAGGATAAATGGACTTAAGATCGAGAATTGGGTATAGCCAATTTTGAAACTGAAACTTCACTTCACCATCCCGTCAAACCATCCCTTCTGATGCTCCACCGCAAATTTAAATGTTCCGCGATGATCTGCAAGCTTTCCTGCAGGTGTTGATATTGTCTGAGCTCCGCCCATTAATTGCTGATATCCGACAGGTAAGGTTGCAATATACTCCGGTACTGCTTCGTCTGAGTCTCCGTAGTATAAATTCAAAGGTGTCTGACTTCTCCATCTGTAACAATTATTATCCTGTGTGAGCTTCCAGAATTTACTTTCACCGAGTGAACCTGATTCAATGAATTCAGGCTTCAGATATTCAACAACCTTATTTGGAGTTTTGGAATAGAACTCTTCAAATGAAATTTTATTCCGATAAAAATCCAAAGTCGCCTGCTGATACTCCGCCTTTACAGCTGATTCCATCAGTCCGGGTAACTGATAATAAGTTTCATAAGCATTTAACTGTAATGCCAGTATCCCCGGAAGCCATATTGCGTCTGTTTCTTTTGGAGCATGCATCCACCGGTTAACAAGTGCAAAAATATCAGTTGGTGTACAAGCCGTTGCTGCAGCGACAACCGGAATACCAAGACTTTCCAGTTTCTCTAAGAAAAGCAATGTTGACCAGCTGCCCATTGACCAGCCACTGAGAAACAACTGCCCCGGATCGATCTTAAGAGCTTTGAAAACCTCAATGGACGCGGATATCATATCAATACAAGCCTGCTGCGTACTTTCCTTTATCTGGTATGAGTCCGGTTCTGTCGATGAACCTTTGCCAAAATAATCAGCAGCAATTAAAATATATCCCTGTCCGGCAAATTGCGCTATCATTAATCTTGTCTCCATTGATTCTTCCGGGAAAGAAGGCACGTCAGTCCTGGTAAAAACAGTTCCGTGCTGATAAGAAACCACAGGCATTTTCCCGGCAACATTTTCGGGTATAGCTATCAATCCTGATGCAATGGTTGGCTTGTTATTAAATTCCGGGATAAAAGAATTATACAAAACCCTGTAAAGCTTCACAGGATTTTTCGCCTTAGAATACGTCACATCGAAAGCTGAAAAAGAAGATGCTTCAAAAGTTAAAATACTATCCAGCCGGGAAATTTCATAAGTACCAATGTACTGATATTTAACTTCGGAGGAAGCTTCTGTGAAGTCAATCTTTGATTGAGCTGTAACACGGATGGAAAAAATGAATAGAATAATTAAAACTGTAAGTAATGATCTTGTTTTCATAATGAAGGCTTGTAATATAATTACTAATTACTAATTACTAATTGCTACTTACAAATTAATACTTCAGACATCTGAAAACCTTACTTTCATTCTCGAATGTTTTTCGAGAATCTAATCACAAAGATTTTGAATTAATATTACAGTTTATTCAGTGGATCCCGCCAAGTTTCTAATTAGTAATTAGTAATTAGTAATTAGTAATTAGTAATTAGTAATTAGTAATTTGTAATTAGTAATTTGTCCGCGACACCCAGTCCGGCGGTTCGATCCCGCTCTGGCGAATCAATAAATTTAATTGTCCAGCATGATGCTGAACATGACGCATGTTGTACAAAAGTATCTCCAGACGGCTGTAATCTCTGTACTCATTTATAAAACGTTTCTTAAGATTCTCATCTGATAACTCAGATATCATCTTCCGGCATTTCTCACGACAGAATTTAATGTAAGTAATTAATTCAGACTTATCATAAACACGCTCGGGCAATCCACCGTCAGGATCAAACTCTGAAAGAGTATAAGGAGGAGGCGGCATGAATTTATCCGCGTCTTCTGAAAGATAATAATCCAGATAAAATATCGTATGATATGCGTTGTACCAGAACTTTGAATCGTCATCCCATAAGGAATCCGGACAAGCTGCTACTGAATTTTCAAACATGTCGATCGTTGCACCGAACTGCCTCCATAAAATTGCTTTAAGTGAATCTTCCATAATGTGTGTTTTTTTATTTAAATTTAAAATCCGGTGTATTTAAAAGTCAGCAAATTTTGATTGATGTAAAATAATTCATAAAACAGGAACATTCAACTGACTGACGTTGAAATTAAACTGCTAATCTGCTCAACTCTTGAATTCCCAAATGCAATTCTCCTACTCCGGATACAATTCTCCCAACTTCAGATGCAATTCTCCCAACTTCAGATGCAATTGTCTCCTCTTCAGATGCAATTGTCTCCTCTTCAGATTCAATTGTCTCCTCTTCAGATTCAATTGTCCCAACTTCAGATGCAATTGTCTCCTCTTCAGATTCAATTGTCCCAACTCCAGATGCAATTGTCTCCTCTTCAGATTCAATTGTCCCAACTCCAGATGCAATTGTCTCCTCTTCAGATTCAATTGTCCCAACTTCAGATGCAATTGTCTCCTCTTCAGATTCAATTGTCCCAACTTCAGATGCAATTGTCACAACTTCAGATGCAATTGTCACAACTTCAGACGCAATTCTCGCTACTTCAGATGCAATTCTCGCTATTCCGGATGTTATTCTTACCTTCACAGATTTTATTCTCAACTCTCCGGATGCAACTATCAGCAAAAGCGATACAACTTTATGATCTTCAGGTAAATACACGGTGTCTGAATAATAACTTTTTAAAAGTAAACAGCTTTGTTATTTTACCAATAAATTAAATCAAAAAACAAATGGAAGAAAAGATAGAATCTTTATTCAATGACATTGATAAAATGGATGCGGATAAGTTCGTTGAATATCTGGATGAAGATGTAAGTTTCAGGTTTGGTAATGCGCCGGCTGTCACAGGGAAAAAAGCAGTGCGCGATGCAGTTGACGGTTTCTTTAAATCAATTAAAGGGATCAGTCACAAGAAGTTAAGAATGTGGCTGCACCCGGACAGTGTGCTTTATCAGGGCATTGTAACATATACACGTCACGATGGTTCTGAATTAACAGTACCCTATTTAAATTTATTCCTCCTTAATGGTGAAAAGATAAAGGATTATATGATCTACATTGATATCAGTCATTTATATAATAATTAATAATTAAGAATTAATAATTAAGAATTAAAATTGATCTTTGGTCATTCTGATCGAACGGAGTGAAGCGGAGTGAAGTGAAGAATGACAAAGTGCGTAACTTCAGTTATTAATTATTAATTATTAATTATTAATTAAAAAGGCTTTCACTTTCTCACCTATTAGTTTGACCACATCACTGTCCTTAAGCTTATTATCTTTCGGGACATGGAACGAATGGTCAGCTCCTTCAATAATGAACAGCTCAGCTTTTTTACCAAGTTTCTTAATGACAGGTTTCAGAAAGTCCAGTGATGCAAGAGAATCTCTTGTTCCCTGAAGAAATAACATCGGGACCTTAACATTGTAAAGATGTTCCGCTCTTTCATTTGATTCCCTGCCGGGAGCATGAAGCGGAAACCCGAAGAAGACAATTCCTTTTATCTCGGGCAGCAATCCTTCAGATGCTGCTGTCGACGTCATTCTCCCTCCAAAAGATTTTCCTCCGGCAAATAACTGGAGCTCGGGACAAAGCTTTGACGCTTTCAGAACAGCTGCCTGTATTGTGGCTATGCATACAGGTTTTTTATCAGGCACTTTCTTTCCTTTTTCCATGTATGGGAAATTAAATCTCAGGGTGGCAATCTTCTGTTCCGCTAATGTAAGAGAAAATTGTTCCATTGATTTGTTGATCATGCCTGCGCCTGCGCCGTGCGCAAATACAAGAATACACTCAGCATCTGACGGTAGATACAGCAATGCGCTTACATCACCAATGCTGTCCGATACTTTTATGCGAAGTGATTTTTTCGTTAGTTTAGATGCCATGGTTTTTTATATAATTTTTTAAATAAATAATTTTAAAAGTCCTGTCTCAAACCCTTTGCCACAGAGGCTCAGAGGACACAGAGATGCACAGAGTTAGAGCCGGTCTATTATAATGGATTAAAATATTTAAAATTATTTAAACATAAAAAGATAAAATTAAATAATTGTACTTTCTATCATATCCGTGATGAAGAAAAAGCCTGCCACGAATTCTCACGAATGATCACGAATTAAAAATATTACCACTAATTTTTAATAGCATTAACAAGAAGACGACGGTTAATTAACCTGACACAAATTTCACGAATGATCACGAATTAAAAAGTACTATCACTGATTTTTAAATGGAATTAACATAGAAGGAATTTCTCTGTGAATCTCTGTGTCCTCTGAGCCTCTGTGGTGAATTTTCAGGCAACTACCAGTTTGAATTCACCCATTTCTCATATATCTTTTTCTGAAGTTCATCCGGGTCAGTGATCTTTTCAACTTTGTATTTTGCATTCTCCACACCTTTAAGAGTTACAATGAACTCCCTCAGCTTATCATCTCTCATTACTGTGATCTTAACTTCATCTCCATCCTGCATATCAGAGATCCTGCTGTTAAGTGTAGAGCTGCGGACCTTATATCCGTTGAGCGCAATGATCTCGTCATTCAGATCAAGTCCGGATTCATAAGCCGGCGATCCGGGAATTATGCCTGACACATATAATCTGTCACCCGATTCTCTTGTAGAAATTCCAATTGAAGGCTTTGCAGGATCATAAGTTATGATAAGATCCAGTCCGGCATAATTCAGATATTTTTTCCAGTCAAGCGAATCAAGTCCGTAAAGATATTTATTAAAAAACGCCGTAAGGCTTTTGCCGTTATATTCTTCGCAAACTTTTATGAAATCTTCATTAGTATAACCTCCCTGATTCAACGGAAAATTTTTATACATTTTTACCATTACATCATTCAGAGAATATTTGTTCTCGGAACTGTTTCTTATTTCAAGATCAAGAAGGGTCCCAACGTTCGCGCCTTTTTTATAAAAGTCTGTTTCAGCGTTGAATTTATTCGGAGCATTGCCGCTGTGTTTTATCCATGCATCAAAGCCCGATTCGTACAGGCTCTGTACATAGTTTCCCGGTCTTTCAATATCATTCTTAATATTACCGGAAAGCGCTTCAAAAAATTTATCCGGAAGGAGATAACCTGTCTTCAGCATGAACACGTATTCATAATAAGATGTAATGCCTTCAGCTATCCACAGCTCGCCTGAATAATTTTCTTTAGTAAAATCATAAGGATCCATTTCTTTTGGTCTAAGCTGTTTTACATTCCAGGTATGAAACAATTCATGTGCGCAGTTTGATAAAAAAGTATAGTACCTGTCTTTATTAGTAAAAGTAATTGGGCTGACGCTGAAGACAGTGGAATTCAGATGTTCTGTAGCTCCGTAATCAAATGAACCTGCAATTAACATATATGTAAAATGTTCAAAAGGCGTCTCACCCCAGAAGTCGCAGACAGCTTTAGAAATGTTTTTAATATCATTCAAAACCTTCTCCCTGTCATAGACCTGATCAGGAGGAAAGCTGACAACAAACTTTTTATCATTAACAAAAAAGTCATAGTCTTTCTGATCTCCGATTAACAAAGGGCAGTCAGCAAGGTAGTCGTAGTCACGCGCAGAGAAAGTATTTTCAGTTCCGCTTACCCTGTCCAGACCTGTTGTGACGTGCCAGCTGCCGTAAGGAATAACCTTAACTTCAAGAGGACCTGATCTTAATTTCTCTGCATAAATAAATACCGCGCTCGCATCTATGAATCCGCATTCATCATTCAGCCCTTTGGTCCTGATTGAAAATTCATTCGCGAATATCTTATACTTTATTTTATAATTTTTAACCTGACCCTGAACACGCCAGGTATCCTTATCAGTTTTGTTCCAGCTTAATTTACTTCCGGTTTCATCCTCTGCAGAAAAATCCTGAACACCTGAAGAAAAATTTATGATGTTATATCGTCCTGATCTCCAGGCAGGAAGGGAAAGGTCAATATAATTATCCGGAGAAGAAGAATAATTTTCTATTGAAATTTCTACTTCAAAAAGGTGATTGGATGGAAACGGCATGCTGACAGTATAAGTAATTTTCGGATCCTGACCGCAAACAGTATTTGGAAAAAAGTATGAATATATAAGTAAGATAAAAACAAATGAGTACAGGGGATATTTCATTAAGAAATAATTTTTGCTTATTGATTTTTTATGTCATTACGAATCACAGAAAATTTATGTTGCATTTACCGTCAGCATGGACGACTAAAAATTTACCACAGAGGCTCAGAGAACTCAGAGATCCACAGAGTCATTAAATCGTCTTCGCAGAGTCACTCCCTGTCTGCATATAAATGTATGAAACAAATTCGATGGGAGGACTCTGCGATGAAACGTCTTCTTCCGCAAAAAATAAAATCTCTGTGAGACTCTGTATCTCTGAGTCTCTGTGGTAAAAAAATATGATCATGCGGGATGACTATTGTTTAAATCGTCTTCGCAGAGTCACTCCTCTAATGTAACCTCCCCCCCGCCGCCCGGGCCGGGCGGTCGGCGGGCCCTTGGCTCTCTGTCTGCATATAAATGTATGAAACAAATTCGATGGGAGGACTCTGCGATGAAACGTCTTCTTCCGCAAAAAATAAAATCTCTGTAAGACTCTGTGTCTCTGAGTCTCTGTGGTAAAAAATCCTGATCATACTGGATGACTGTTGTTTTTTTCAGAAGTTACCATATTAATCGTCTTCGCAGAGTCACTCCCTGTCTGCATATAAATGTATGAAACAAATTCGATGGGAGGACTCTGCGATGAAACGTCTTCTTCCGCAAAAATAAAATCTCTGTGAGACTCTGTGTCTCTGAGTCTCTGTGGTAAAAAAATATGATCATGCGGGATGACTATTGTTTAAATCGTCTTCGCAGAGTCACTCTCTGTCTGCATATAAATGTATGAAACAAATTCGATGGGAGGACTCTGCGATGAAACGTCTTCTTCCGCAAAAAATAAAATCTCTGTAAGACTCTGTGTCTCTGAGTCTCTGTGGTAAAAAAACCTGATCATACTGGATGACTGTTGTTTTTTTCAGAAGTTACCATATTGTATTTACCGGTTAAGCGATGACATCTGTTGCAGAGGATATCTTTCTCCCGAAGCGACTCCCTGCGGAAAGATCCTGTCTATCTCAGCAAGTTCTTTATCAGAGAATTCAATGTCAGCCGCGCTCACATTTTCTTTCAGATATTTTCTGCGCTTTGTTCCGGGAATGGCTGAATATCCTTTCTGCAAAACCCACGCTAATGCAAGCTGAGAAGGTGTAACTCCTTTTTTTCCGGATAGTATTCTTATCTCTTTTACTAAGTCAAGATTTTTCTGAAAGTTCTCACCCTGAAAACGCGGGTTGCTTCTTCTCCAGTCATCCGGCGCAAGATCATCAATTGATCTTATCTCTCCCGAAAGAAAACCTCTTCCCAGCGGAGAGTATGCGACAAAACCTATACCGATTTCATTTACAGTATCCAGTATTCCGTTCTCTTCAACACTTCTTTCAAATAAAGAATACTCCGTCTGCAGAGCTGATACAGGATGAACTGAATGAGCCTTACGGATCGTAGATGAAGAAGCTTCGCTTAATCCTATGTATCTGACTTTACCGCTTTTTACAAGTTCGCTCATAGCTCCGATAGTTTCTTCTATCGGTACATTCGGATCAATCCGGTGAATATAGTACAGATCAACATAATCAGTTTCAAGATGTTTCAGCGAGCGGTCTATTGCTTTTTTAATATACGCAGGACTGCCGTTCACTCCGCGGAAACTACCGTCATCATCCACTTCAACTCCAGTCTTTGTTGCAATAATAAATTTTTCTCTTTTGCCTTTAACAGCTTTACTGATAAGTATTTCATTTTTGAAAGGACCGTATATCTCGGCTGTATCAAGAAAGTTGACTCCGAGTTCAAGCGCAAGATCAATTGCAGCGAGAGATTCTTTTTCATCTGTCTCACCGTAAAATGCACTCATTCCCATGCATCCAAGACCAAGATTCGATACAATCAGACCACTGCTTCCGAGTGGAATATTTTTAATTCCCATTTTTTATTTTATTTAGTTTATTTTATTTTAAATTAGATAATTCTTTTGGTTAATAATATTTATTTTTTAAATCCGCCTTCAAATCTTACGAATCTTATAAATCTTATAAATCTTATAAATCTTATAAATCTTATAAATCTTATAAATCTTATGAATCTTATGAATCTTACAAATCTTAAATCTCTAATGGACTTATCTTCGCTTCATCCAGATCAAGCTGCGATTCCTGTCTCCGCAGTACGTGATCTTCATACGCATTTTTTCTCCTTAACTGGTAAAGTTTTTTCCTTTGTTCATTGATGAGGTCTCTCAGAATATTATTACAGACGGTTAATTCACGGTCATCACATTCAAGAGAATTCAGTCTTTGAATCGAAAGTCCGATGTTGCTTTCGAGCTCTTTCTTAATGTTGTCAACCAGTTCATTTTCCTCAATATCCTTTTTGTACTTTTTTGTCAGCAGCTTTAATGACGCTTTCATCAGTTCAATGCGAAGACTTGTTTCCTGCTCTTCTTCGGGGACGATATCATCAAACTCTTCTATCTTCAGCCATTTGATTATCAAAGGAAGCGTTAGTCCCTGAACTACCAGCGTCACAAGTATTACAACGAAGGTAATGAATAGTATAAGATTTCTTTGAGGAAAAGGCTCTCCGTTAGAAATTAAAAGCGGAATAGACAGAGCAGCTGCAAGCGATACAACTCCGCGCATGGCAGCCCAGCCCAGTAATAGTGGTCCCCGCCAGCCGGGACTCTTTTCTCTCGTACGGATTTTCTTACTCAGATATCTCGGGATAAAAGCTGCAGGATAGATCCAGATAAAACGGATCAGAATTATGAGGAAACTGATTATAAGCCCGTACTTTACTGCATCTAAGATCGAATATCCTTCAAGACCATGAACTATGTTCGGCAGCTCAAGCCCGATAAGAATAAATATTAATCCGTTCAAAACAAAAGTAAGAGTTGTCCATACACCGTAAGCCTGAAGACGGGATTTATAATTTAAGATCTCATGTGACCTGAATGAAAGAAACAATCCTCCGCTTACGACTGCCATTACGCCTGAAAAATGGAAATGCTCGGCAGAAAGATACATCAGGTACGGAGTCATCACAGTCAGGGCGGCGTCTATACTTGCTGTCGTAGGAAGCAATCTGTGCACTGCATATATGATGTGAGCTATTACAAGACCTGTTACGATCCCCATTACTGTAACCAGAAAAAAATCCTTAACAGCTTCTCCCGGAACAAATACTCCTGTGACAACAGCCGCAACGGAAAACCTGAACACAATCAAACTTGATGCATCATTGATAAGACTTTCACCCTCAAGGATTGTTACCGCGCGCTTCGGGATCTTCAGATGTTTTAAGACGGATGTGGCTGCAATTGCATCCGGGGGAGAAATTATTCCTCCGAGTAAGAATCCCAGAGCAAGAGTGAATCCGGGTATCAGAGAAGACGAAACAATCGCAACTATGGAGGATGTAAATATTACCAGCCCGAAAGCAAGCATAAGAATGGGACGCTTCCATTTCCAGAAGTCATGCCACGAAGTGAACCACGCCGCCTCATACAATAAGGGCGGGAGAAAGATAAGAAATATTAAATCCGGGTTAATACTAATATGAGGGACCCCGGGAATAAAACTGATTATTAATCCTCCCAACACCAGCAGTATTGGATAAGATATCTTCAACTTTTGCCCAATCATTATGAGAATGAATACTATGAACAGAAGTAACAGTATCAAAAGTAGATTTTCATGAATCATAGGCTTGGTGATTGGTTAGCCGGTTAACTGGTTAACTGGTTAATTGGTTAATTGGTTAATTGGTTAATTAGTTAAATGGTTAATCTTGATTGTTTATTTGGTATTGTTGATATTAAATTGCTTTAAGTATTTGAGAAACCAGTTAGCTGAAATTAACTAACCAGTGAACCGGTTAACCAATCAACCAATTAACCAGTCAACCAGTCAACCAAATCAACCAAATCATATCCATTCAAGCTCTTTCTTTGTCATTTCATTTTCAACATCACCGGTGTTTAAAGTTGAAGCCGGTTCGAATAACAATACATGAACTTCTTCATCAGCTCTCGGACGGTGCTCAACGCCTTTTGGAATAACGATCATCTCGCCTTCTTTAATTTCAACCGTCTTATCACGGAGATCCATGAAGAAACTTCCTTTGATCACAAAGAAAAGTTCATCTTCATCTTTATGAGAATGCCAGACAAAATCACCTTTGAATTTAACGAGTTTAACATGCTGTCCGTTAAGCTCTGCGATAATTTTCGGATCATAGTGTCCGGGAAACTTACCGAGCTTATCTTTTAAATTAATTACTTCCATATTTATTCAGAAAATATTTTTTTTAAAACTTTTTCCCTGTAATCAAAAATTGATTCAACTTTTTTTCTCACAACAAGATTATGCGGAATGAACTCCAGGATCCCGCCGGGTGAAAGGTAATTAATTATGTCTGTCATTCGCGTATCATTTCCGGTTCTCTCAAACTTATGCTCATGTATCCATATCTTATAAGGACCTTTGATCTGAGTATCTTCAAAATAAAACGGAGGTTTCCATTCTGTAATTTCAGTTCTCCAGTTAAAAGGTATTCCGTTAAGTTTAATCTTATAATCAATGAGAGTACCCTTTTTCATTTCTAACGGAAGTTTTGTTATTATCCTGAACCCAAGCACAGGAGGAGTAATGCGATTCAGATTTTCAGCTTTACTGAAAAATTCGAATACATCTTCAATGTTTTTTTTGATTATTGTATTTCTTATTAAAACGTGAGGTGTCATTCAATTTAATTTAGTTTCAACAGTATTGTGAACCGGTTGTTCTTTTATATGTAAAAATTTCATCCAGGCTCTTTCATGGAAATAAAACAGGATCATCTTTGTAAAGACTTCAGTGAACCCTATTTCAAATGCCTTTGAAATTTCTCCTGTAACAAAATATGCAATGATTATTGTATCTATACTTCCCAGGATTCTCCAGCTGATCCCCTTTGTCAGGCTTCTCCAGTGCATATCATGATATAAAACCGCCCCGGTTTTTGTAATGGTCTTTGTTCTTCCTATTTTAAAAAATACCCATAAGCGCTCATGCAGATAAAACAAAATTATTTTTGTGAATAACTCAATGCCTCCGATCTTAAGCGCCTTTGTCACGTCGCCTGTGAATAACCAAGAGAGGAGAATTGTATCCATCGTCCCTATGATGCGCCATGTGACACCTTTTATCAAACTTACTCTTCGCGAATCAGTAGAGAATAAACGCATTAATAATTTTTAAATTTAAATTTTTCCAAAAATGGTTAAAGATATTTATGAAATCAAATCAAATTTGAATAATTAACGAAACAATTAATAATTAACAATGAACAATGAGCAATGAATAATGAATAATGATAACAAAGATATGTAATTTTTGAATTAACAATTACATATTCATTATTCATTATTCATTATTCATTATTCATTGTCATTATGGACTTGAATAAAAAAGATAAGAGAACTAATTTGCATTCGTTTGCGGGAATAGCTCAGTTGGTAGAGCGCAACCTTGCCAAGGTTGAAGTCGCGGGTTCGAGTCCCGTTTCCCGCTCTTGCTATTTATGAACACTGATCGTCATTAGAAATTGTTCATTGTTAATTAAACCGGTGTGGTACCCAAGTGGCTTAAGGGGAAAGTCTGCAAAACTTTTATTCGTCAGTTCGAATCTGACCCACACCTCTTTTTAATTACTAATTACTAATTGAAAAAGGTTATCAAAATTAAATTGATAACCTTTTTGTTATATTTACTTCTTATAAAATAAGATTCAGATTTATAACCTTAAAAGTTTTCTCTGTAATCATTCGCCAACAACTCACTCATATCAACTTTTAACTTTTAACTTTTTTTGTAATTCCTGTATTTCCTGCCGCCGCCGAAATATACTGCTAAAGCAACTATCAGATGTATCCAGAACCACGGCGAGTCTGTCCCTAAATTCTGTGCAATGTAGATAAGGATCAACGCACGCGGTATGAATACTGTTAAAACTATATCTCCTATAAAAGGTACAGTATTATACGGGATCATATTCAGAAAAAAATAGATTATAAGAATTGTCCTCGGAAGAAAAAGACTAACAACTAAAAATATTGTATCCATTATGGTAAATATTTTATGATTTTTTAAATCTTACGAATCTTACGAATCTTATGAATCTTATGAATCTTACAAATCGAACTATGCAATCTTTTTCAATAGATCTACCACTCTGCAGCTGTATCCCCATTCATTATCATACCATCCAATTACTTTCACAAGATTTCCCATAGCCATTGTCGACAGCGAATCAAATATGCATGAATTTGAATTTCCTATTATGTCGCTTGATACTATCGGGTCTACAGTATATTCAAGTATTCCTTTCATTGAAGTTTCGGATGCTTTTTTCATTGCGGCATTTATTTCTTCTTTGGTTGTTTCTTTTTCCAAAACGCAGACAAAGTCAGTCAGCGAACCGTCGGGAGTCGGAACTCTAAGAGAGAATCCGTCCAGCTTTCCTTTTAAATGAGGAAGAACTTCCCCAACTGCTTTTGCAGCGCCTGTCGAAGTCGGAATTATATTCATCGCACCGGCTCTAGCTCTGCGCAGGTCTTTGTGCGGCTGGTCCAGCAAACCCTGATCATTTGTATAAGAATGGATAGTTGTCATAAAACCTTTTACAATTTTAAAATTATCATCCAAAACTTTTGCCATAGGAGCCAGGCAGTTCGTAGTGCATGAAGCGTTGGAAACGATCTTCATATCGGGAGTAAGTATGGAATCATTTACACCAAGTACGACAGTTGCGTCGAGCTTATCTTTTGCCGGAGCAGTGAGTATGACTTTTTTTGCGCCTCCGTCGAGATGAAGTTTAAGTTTATCCATTGAAGTAAAAGCTCCGGTAGATTCAATTACAACATCCGTTCCGAGATCGCCCCATCCTAATTTAGTCGGATCTTTTTCAGCAGTAATTCTTATTTCATCACCGTTGACGCTGATTCCTTTATCAGTAGTCTTCACTTCACCGTTAAATCTTCCGTGAATGGAATCATATTTTAAAAGATGAGCAAGTGTTTTGTTATCTGTCAGATCATTAATACCTACAATATCATATCCCCCTAAGTCAAGCATTCTTCTCAAAACTAATCTTCCGATTCTTCCGAAACCGTTTATACCAACTTTTACAGCCATTTATAACCCCCGTGTTATTATTTTATTTTTAAAAAATTTATTTTACAAATTACCTAATAAGGGTTTGAGAATCAATTTAGAATAAATGTGATTTGAAAAAACTCTCACAAAGTTCACAATGATTCTATTTTTATTTATTTTTTAGTCTTTGTGCTACTAAATAAAATAATGTTGTTTTTTTTGCAAACTTTTAAACCATATTTTTAACACAGAGGCTCAGAGACACGAGGGAATCGAATTATTTTCTTATATTTTTCTCTGTGACTCTGTGTTTAGGAAAATATTAAATTTTGTTTGTAGCTGAGGGCTACGATGTGCTCTTAATGCATTCTTCGAGAGCTTTGTGGTTTAAGAACGTTTTGGACAGTAATGAAATAAACTGATTTATCCGGAATTTATCCGTTCATTATCACTTTGTTAAAACCAACCGCAATGGAAGTGAAATTACAGATTACAAATTTTACAAATTACGAATTACAAATATATTTAACATCTGACGTTTGACTTTAGACCTTAGACCTCTCGCGTCTGGTGTCTCACGTCTTACGGCTTTTTCAAGCTCACAAATCTTATTGAATTTTTATAAGTGATTACAAGATCAGTCAGATCGGTAACATCATCTCCGTTTAAATCAGTATTCACATATCCTGTTACAAAATTTCTCATATCATTATTGAATAATTACAAATATTACAAACGGGTAATTGTACTCTTTTATTTGATCAAAAGCATCCTCTTTGTATCTGTATAATCTCCTGCCGAAAGCCTGTAGAAATAAATACCACTTGACAGATCATTCCCGTTAAACTTTACTTTATATGTTCCCTGATTTAATCTTTCGTTAACCAAAGTTGCAACTTCATTTCCCAGAAGATCATAGATCTTCAATGAAGCAAATCTCGAATCCGAAATCCCAAATTCCAGATTTGTTGAGGGGTTAAAAGGATTTGGATAATTCTGAAATAGATAAAACTTTGCTGGTATGTTTTCGCTTATTGCCTGAATTCCTGTTGACTGAGAATATTTGACAGTTACTATGTCAAGATTTCCTCCGGTCCCGGTACTGTTCCCTGCGAGACAGACATTATTCAGATTATCGAGTGAAATACTTGACGGAAAATCAAAGCCATTGCCGGTTCCGTCTTACTTCTGTTCCCACTGCATAGCGCCTGATGAGTCATATTTTATTAAAAGAAAATCGAGATCGGAGTTCGCTCCGGTGCTCGCCCCCATTACATAAATGTTTCCTGATTCATCAGTGATCACATCATCAGCATCATCGAAATCATTTGCGGTACCGTTGTATCTTTTTGTCCATAGCTGAACTCCCGAAGAATTATATTTAACCAGAAGCCAGTCAAATCCGGAACCCATCCCTATGCTTTCTCCGAATGAGTAAACATTCCCTGACCGGTCAACGGCAATGCCGCTTCCCTGATCGGAATTGTTTGCCGGTCCGTTGTATCTTACTCCCCATTTCACTGCGCCGTCCCTGTCATATTTAATTGTATAATAATCAACATTAGAATTCCCCACGCTTGTGCCGTTCACATAAATATTTCCCGAATCATCTGTTGCTGCTGAATTCGCAATGTCAAAATTGTTCGACGGTCCGTTATATGTTCTAAGCCATTGCTGAACTCCGGAGCTATTATACTTTATTGTACACTAATCCGGTCCGTCGCCTCCGCCTGAAATGAATCCACCTAAGATAATATTACCTGTATTGTCGAGTAAAAGTGCACTTGTTCTGTCAAAACCGTTTACAGGACCATTATAACTCCTTACAAACTGTTCAATACCTGATGAGTTATACTTGATTACCATCATGTCTGAAGAGTTTCCTTTGACGCTTCCGCTGACATAGACATTGCTGAACTCATCGAGTATTAAAAAAATTGCTTCATCTGCGCTGTCTGCAATACTGTTATAATAAACTTCCCATTCACGGTTGCCGTTGACATCGTATTTGATCGTACAGAAATCCATTCCGGTGCTCAGTCGAGTACTTCCTCCTGTTACATAAATGTTTCTTGCATTATCAATTGCTGCAGCATTCGCATGGTCCTCACCGTTTGCCTCTCCGTTGAATGTCCGTATCCATTGCTGTAATCCTGATGAATTATATTTAATTATGCAGTAATCAGCTTCCGAACCGGCTGTATAAATATGTCCTGCAGTATAAACATTTCCGGCTCCGTCTGTAAAAACCTGCCACCCGTAATCTGAACTGTCTGCCGCTCCGTTAAATCTTGCAAGCCACTCCTGTGTTACCTGTGCATTGAGTGAATTTAAAACTAAGGGAAAAGTTATTAAAATAGTAAAAATTATCTTTTTCATAATTTATAAATTTTTTAATGATAAGTTGATTAATATTTAAAGGATGATACGGATAAGAGCATTAAAAGTGGCAAACATGTAAGTTGGATTCGTAAGATATATAAGATTCATTTTAAAAGCGGATGATCAACTTTAGTCCAAATCTGAATGAACTTTGATTTAAACGAGTCGAGATTTGCTTCAAAACTCTTATACTTTGATTCAAAACTCTTATACTTTGATTCAAATTAGATAAAATAATTAAATCACTTCGTAATCACATAACTAATTTTATTATTATTACGAATCTTAAGTATCTTAAAAATCTAATTAATCTTACTAATCTAACCGAATCTTACCGAATCTTAACTTAACTTTTTTTCGTCTTGTAAATTTAAGTCATATATCTCATTTTAATTTCCCTAAATACAAAAATCACTTAAACTAATTTAAAAAAAGATTATGAATAAATCAGAAGGAGAAATACTGGCAGATGTTTATGAAAAGGTTCGCGGACTTTCAAAGATGTTTATTTCAGGACTGAAGGATGTAGACATAGATAAGAGGATGGAAATAGATAATGTAAAATTCAACAGCGCGCGGTGGATTTTAGCGCATCTGGTTTGGACGGAACATTTCTTAATAATAGAAGGTGTCGGAGGTGAGAATATGAATATTGACTGGATTAATGAATACGGATTCGGATCGGATCCCGGTAAAATTAAATCTAAACCATCACGTGAAGAGATCATGAAAAAGCTTGATGAAATTCATGACAAAGCCGTTCAAATCATAAGAGGTTTATCCGACGAGCAGCTTGAGGAAGATAATAATATTAATGCGAATTTTGGCGGTTCTAAAAGTAAGAGAAATGTCATTACTCACGCAATCCGTCATGAACCAATGCACATTGGTCAGATATCCTGGATATTGAAATCGAACGGAATTTCTTACGCATGACGGTTAAGTGCAAATTTTCATGAAAAACTGTCAAATAATATTAAAACTCATACAAATTACAGAAAAATTTGCAAATTTTGATTAAAAACTGTTAAAAACTGTTTGTTGATTTTGCAAACTCAAATACCTATTTTAAAATAAACACAAATTTAAACAAATCTTAAGGAAATCATTATTTAATGGCAACAACTTCAGATCTAAAATCAGGCGTAATTATTAATTTCAACAACGATTTACACTCAATAGTAGCGGTCGAACACAGAACTCCCGGAAATTTAAGAGCTTTTTATCAGGTAAAGATGAAAAATCTTAAAAACGGTAAGATAATTGAAAACAGATTCCGTTCCGGAGAGGAAGTAAAAATTGAACGATTAGAATCAGGTACATATCAGTTTTTATATAAAGATGGCGAAGACTTTGTTTTCATGGACAACGAATCTTACGAACAGATCAATGTTCCGGCTGAATTCATAGGAAAAAGCGGTGGTTTTATTAAAGAAGGAGAATCTGTTCAGATATTTTTCCATAATTCAAAACCTCTGTCCGTAGAAATTCCTCCTCATGTTTATTTAAAGGTCATCTCTGCCCCTCCCGGAGTTAAGGGAGATACTGCAACGAATGCAACAAAAGTTGTAACAGTTGAAACAGGCGCAAACATTAACGCTCCTTTATTCATTAATGAAGGTGATGTGCTCAGAGTTGATACACGGACCGGTGATTACATTGAAAGAGCTAAACTCTAATCTCAAACATTAAAAACATAATCTTAATTTATGAAAATGGATTTAAACTATATTAAAAAGCTTATCAAAATACTTGATACCAGCAATGTTGCAGAGATTGAAATTGAAGAAGAAGGGACAAAGCTGAAACTGTCCAAGCCGAGGCCAAAGATTGCCGCGAACTTAGCACCTGTAAATTTTACTCCGATTCAAAACAATAATCCTCCGGAGCAGCTTCCGGTCAGCAAAGCTACTGAAGCGGAAAAAATCGAAGTTGCAAAAGCTGAGATTCTGAAAAGTGAAAATATTTACGAGGTTAAATCACCGATGGTCGGGACTTTTTACAGAGCGCCTTCTCCTGATGCGGATTCTTATGTAAGCGTTGGAAGTAATGTAACACCGGGAAGTGTATTATGTATAATCGAGGCTATGAAGCTGATGAATGAAATAGAGTCTGAAGTATCCGGAAAGATAATCAAGATCCTTGTTGATAATACGCAACCGGTTGAATATAATCAGCCTTTATTCCTGATTGAAAAAAATTAATCCGCCATTCCTTAGTTTAACAAAAATATAAATTTACTGAATTAGTTTTACTAATTACATTTAATGATAAAAAAATTACTCATCGCAAACAGAGGCGAGATCGCATTAAGAATCATAAGAACTTGCCGTGAGATGGGGATCAAGACAGTCGCGGTCTATTCAGATGCGGATAAAGATTCACTTCATGTCAGATTTGCTGATGAGGCTGTATGCATCGGCGCTCCGGTATCTAAAGAAAGTTACCTTAATATTCCCAGAATTCTCTCAGCTGCGCAGATCACAAATGCAGACGCCATTCATCCGGGTTACGGATTTTTAGCGGAGAATGCTGAGTTTGCAGAGATCTGCATTGATTCAAGACTGAACTTCATCGGACCATTGCCGAATATGATCACATCGATGGGTAATAAATCTTTTGCAAAGGATACAATGAGAGCCGCGGGAGTCCCGGTAGTACCTGGAAGTGACGGCATAATAGAAAGTCTTGATGAGGCGAAAGAACTTGCAATGAAGATAGGTCTTCCGATAATGATCAAAGCTTCAGCAGGCGGCGGTGGAAAGGGCATGAGAATTGTCAGGGAAGAAAATGAAATTGAAAATGCATATGTGACGGCAAAAGCCGAAGCTGCAAGCTCATTTGGAAATGATGATGTTTATTTAGAAAAATTTGTAGACAAGCCAAGGCATATTGAGATTCAGCTGCTCGGAGATAAACACGGTAATATAATTTCACTTGGTGAAAGAGACTGTTCAGTTCAGAGGAGGCACCAGAAACTGATTGAAGAATCACCTTCTCCTTTTATCGATGATGCAGTAAGGGAGAAAATGTCGAAAGCTGCAATACTCGGTGCAAAGTCAGTGAACTATCTGGGAGCCGGAACCATTGAATTCCTTGTTGATAAAGACAAGAATTTTTATTTCATGGAAATGAATACACGGATACAGGTAGAGCATCCTGTCACAGAAGAGATCACTGAGATTGATCTGATACGTGAACAGATAAGAATTGCTAACGGTGAAAAGCTCAGCAAGAAAAAAATCAAGATCAATGGTCATTCCATTGAATGCCGCATTAATGCAGAAGATCCTGAAAATAATTTCAGACCGTCGCCGGGATTAGTCACGGCATTTAACCAACCGGGTGGAAATGGCGTAAGAGTAGATACTCATTGCTATACAGGTTACAGGATTCCGCCATATTACGATTCAATGATAGGAAAGCTGATCACATACGCTCCGACAAGAAATGAAGCAATAAAAAAAATGTCAAGGGCTTTGGATGAGTTTATAGTAGAGGGAATTAAAACAACAATTCCTTTTCATCAGATGATAATGCAGCATGATAAATTCATATCCAACGATTATGATACAGGATTCATCGATACCTTAAAGATTAAAGATTAAAAAAAAATGTTCAGGATAAATTATATAATAACCGGCTTAGTATTTTTATTAGCCTTAAGTGCATTTTCAATTGCACCTACTAATAAGCAGGCAGCTGACAGTATTAAAAAAACAGATGCCTCAAATAAAGCTGTTGATACTCTGAAGACTCCGCCAAACACGACACAATCCGGCGCACAGAATAATTTACAGATAGATACTGTTGTTACTCCGCCTCTTCAGCAAACGATCGTCCCCGTTGATACCGTAAAAAAGATTGATTCGACTTTAATAGACAGTGTTTCTGAAAACACAATGACAAATACAAAGCTTTTTATTTACATATTACTTTCAGTTTTAGGATTACTTCTTTTCTTCTACATATTTGTCATTAATCTTTTCAAAACATTTCACAAAAAGAAATCTACGCGTCAGTCACTGCTTTTAAGCTGGAATTTATTTTTTGTTGTTTCAATAATCTGGATATTCATTATCTGGGGACTTGTGGCAGGCTTCTGGATGACTGCTTCGTTCATGATCGTTGTGATTTTTCTATTTATAATAAGTTTGATTATGACTATTATAGCAATCAAATCAAAGTAAATTACATCTTTTTCCTTATAATTCATTAACCTTTTATTTCACCGGTAACACAATATGAAGAAATATTATGCATTAATTCTCGGCTCCTCAAGCGGTTTTGGAAAAGCAATTGCTCTGGCATTGGCTAAAGACGGAGTAAACATACTGGGAGTTCATCTGGACAGGGCTACAACCATGCCTGATGTGGAGCAGCTGATTTCCGATATAAGATCCTTCGGAGCAGAAGCGCACTTTTTTAATGCAAATGCGGCTGATGATAAAAACAGAGCGGATATAATTCAGAAAATAGAAAAAATCCTGTCAGATAATAAAGACTCAACAATAAGAATACTTGTTCATTCGCTTGCATTCGGAACCTTGAAACCGTTCATCTCAGAAAATACTGCTGAAGAAATTAACCAGAAGCAGATTGAGATGACATTAAACGTGATGGCTAACAGTCTGATCTACTGGACTCAGGACATAATCAATAAAAAACTGATGGTGCGCGGCGGTAAGATTTACGGGATGACATCATCCGGAGGTCAACGTCAAATTGAATTTTACGGCGCTGTCTCTGCTGCAAAAGCCTGCCTTGAATCTTATATCAGACAGCTCGCCATGGAACTTGGATCCATGGGGATATCAGCAAATTCAATCAGAGCCGGCGTGACTGATACTCCTGCATTATCAAAAATACCAAAGAGTGAGAATATAATAGCTAATGCCATTCAGAGAAATCCTGTACACAGACTGACAAAACCTGAAGAAGTTGCAGCCTTTATTGTAGATAATTATAAACAGGATTCGCACTGGATGACCGGCAATATAGTGAATCTTGACGGCGGTGAAAGCGTAGTTGAGCTATGAGCTATGAGATATGAGATGTGAAATATGAGATGTGAGATATGAACTCGTAACTCGTAACTCGTAATTCGTAACTTGTAATTCGTAACTCGTAACTTGTAATTCGTAACTCGTAACTCGTAACCAGCAATTCGTAATTCGTAATTAAAAGAATATGGAAGGTAAAATTAATATTAACACAGATAACGAACAGCCGGATCATAATCTCATTTTAGACATTTCCGCAAAGGAAAAGCTCGAGCTTAAAACTCAGGAGCTGATGCCGACGATATTGATCGGATTGGGAGGTACAGGCAAGGAAGTTTTATTAAGAATACGCAGGCAGTTTGTTGAGAAGTATGGTTCAATAAATGATTTTCCGATCTTATCATATCTTTACATTGATACCGATAATGCTCCGTCTGAAGAAAGCGGCATAGCGCGGGAAAGGGATTATTTAATCAACGACATTGATTTTCAGCCGTCGGAAAAAATTTTCCATCCGGTAAACCCTTCGGATTATATATACAGAATTCAGGATGTACCTCACATAAAAGAATGGCTCAGTACGACCGGTGAGATCGCAAAGCTCGGAACAATGAACACAGGCGCAGGACAGATCAGACCTGCAGCGCGTCTTGCATTCTTTCATAATTACGATGAGATCGTAGCGAAGCTGACTGCAGCAAAATCCAGGATCACCGATTCCCGTTCAATAAATTTAGTCAAAGATATACACAAGATAAAAAATGTTAATACCGATAAGATAAATGTATATGTGATCACATCAGTGAGCGGCGGTACAGGTTCAGGAATGATAATGGACATGGGATTTCTTATCAGAAGCATTTTCAGAAATCAGGCTGTATCCACATGCTATGTAGTTCTTCCGAAGATATATCAGTCTTACGGAAAGGAAAGAGTTTTTGCAAATGGCTATGCGGCTTTAAAGGAATTTGAATATTACAATCTGAAAAATACTTTTGAAGTCTCGTGGAAAAAAAATGAACCGCATAAATTCCAGCCCGGAGTTTATGATGATACTTATGTAATTGACGGAGAGAATTCCAAAAACCTATCTTTATCCGATCAGAATAACAGGGACATTTATAAAATGCTTGCCGATACTATTTTTCAGGATTTCTCAAATTCCGATTTTGCAAATTACAAAAGAGGAGTGAGAGTAAATCTCGTTCAGTATAAGCAGAGACTCTGGCCTGATGATAACTCGGTCACTGATAATACTTATTCAAGGAAATATTCTTCATTAGGACAGGCGACGATCTCAATACCTGTTGACAGGATAATCATTTCATGCGCATATAAACTTTGTGAAGATATCATTAATTATTATCTGACATATGCCGAAGGTTCGCAAAGCGAAGTTGATAATTTCCTGATTACTGAATTTCTTCCCGAGCTTGGTCTTCTTGAATCAAAGAATAAATTCCAGCTTCTGGATTCACTTTATAAGAGCGGAGAGAAAACTTCAATTCAGTCCAACATAAAAACATTTCTGACTACTCTGCAGAATGATCTCATAAGCGGTAAACGCGGCGCTAACTGGTCTGCTTATCTGCTTAATGAGAAAATGAAGTTTGATACTAACTTCAAAGATGACAATGATGTCAACAGGCAGGGAATGTTTTTATCACAGATATTTTCCAACAGGACAAAGAACATTCAGACACTCATTGGCGACCGGGAAAGGAATGTTGTCGGTAATCTGGAAAGAAAAGTAAATGCACTTGTTAACGATTCCACCCGCGGTGTATTTTATGCAATTAATTTATTGAAGCGGTTACAGTTCATACTTACCGACGGTAACTTTGATTACATACCTAAGTATGAAAAAGAAATAAAGGACCTTCAGACAGTTGTGACTAAACTTGACGCTGAGTTCAGAAGGAAATTTCAGGAGCTTAAGGAAGATGAGTCACGCTCTAAAATAAACGTGCTGAGAAAAGCCGCGATGACAGGTTCACTTGAAAAGGTCCTGAATATCATGGAAGAGTATTATAACGCACTGATAAAACTCAAATCAAGATATTATGCCCGTGAAATATCACTGAGAATTCTGGCTTTGGTAGAAACAAGAGAGAAGACTGCAAACGACCGGATCCTGTCTACCGGCCTGATAGCGGATTTAAATAAACTTACCGGCAATCTTGGTGTATTAAAAAACAATTTTCAGAAGAAATACAAATACTTTATTCAGAAGCAGGAAACCAGTTTTAACATGATGGTTTATGAGCCGGATGAAGTTAGCAATGAGTATTATGTAAGATGCATTGGCACAGGTCAGGCTGCACATGAGAACATTAAAAGTCTTTCGAACAAATTATTAAAAGAATTAGGCGCTTCTGATGTGACAGACATTGTGAACATACTGCGTGAGAGAGACGCAAAACTTATCGAAAACAAAATGCTTGCATTTGCAAAAAAGCAATTTGAAAACATAAAAGAGGATTACAATATCACTGATATATTGTTTGATAAAGATGCCATACGGAGCGAATCGAAGATCAGAGGCATGTTCAATCAGGCATTTCCGTGGCTGAGGACAAGGGAGATCCCGGGAAGCTTTAAGCTGGACGAATCAGCGAAGAAATTTTACATTGGTATAAAAACAAATACATCTTCTTTTAAAAAATTTCAGACACTTATACAGTCTATCGCAGGAGCGAATGTTGAATTTAAAGATTCTGCTGATAATTCTTCAATTACATTTTATTCTGAATGGGCAGGATTTCCGCTGTTTTATTCTTATACAATAGCGGAAGAAATGAAGCCGTATTATAAACAGCTCTCTCAAAACCATAATGTTGATCTTCATATCAACAAAAATCATTTCATTTATCACGATATAATTCCATTAAATGACGAAGAAAAAATCAGATTAGATGAGGCATATAAAGCTTATCTTCTTGGTTTGATCTTTGGTGTATTTGATGTCATTCCGGAAACCGAATCTTCGAAGGCAATTTATAAATACACCAAACAGGAAGGCATTACCGTTAAAAGAGTTGAACAGCTGGGGATTGAATCACGTCTTATAAACAGACTTTTTGAAGAGCAGGGTAAAGACGCATTGAGATACAGGATTTTAAAGGATGCAGAAACCATACAGAATAATTTCTTTAAGGAAAACAAACTTGCAGAGATGCTTTCCATTTATGAATACTATTATGATGACATATACAAACCGTCAGAGTTTGAAATATCCGGTGATGCAAAAAGGAAAGTAGAAACCTATCAATATAAAATTCTGAGAAGTCTGTCGAAAGAGATTGAAGATAAAATTGCGCTGAATGATAAAGATGAATTTACAAGAAAGGTCATACAGTATAAGAATAATCCGGATGAGATCTCAGTGCTTGTCGGTGACGGGAATAAAAGAGCTTTGAAGGTCAGCGAAATACTGCTTAATGAGAACGGCAGTTTTACGCCAAAAGAATCAGACACAGGGAATGTTCCAAAGCATTCAGTTTCAAAGAATAAACTAAAAGAATTTAAAGAAGCGCTCGACGAAGGATTAATAACTTCAGATGAATATGAAAAAGCAAAAAAAGAATTTTTAAAACTTTAGTTTAAATTAATGCCAACATACGATTACAAATGCGATAACTGCGGACATGAGTTTGAAACATACCAGTCCATGAAGGATGATAAATTAACAGTTTGTCCAAGCTGCGGGGAAAATACACTTAAAAGACTGATAGGATCAGGCAGCGGTCTGATCTTCAAGGGAAGCGGATTTTATTTAACTGATTATAAAAATAAACAAACAGAAACATCTTCCGCAAAAAGCACAACAAATGAATCAAAGAAAGCAGAACCGGCTGCTGCTTCAAATGATACCGTAAAGACTGAAACCAAAACCTCTGCGGAAACACCGGTAAAGCAGGCAGAGAAAAAAGAAACAAAATCCGGCGGGGACAAAGAGAAATAAGGATAAAGATCAGCAGATTATTTTTTAATTTTCTTTAAGCAGGTACCTGTCGAGATTAAAATTCTGTCCCAGATAAAACTTCTTAACCATGTCATCATTAGCCAGCTCTGAAGCGCTTCCCGATTTAAAGATTTTCCCGTCTATGAGAATATAAGCTCTGTCAACTATGGATAAAGTTTCATGCACATTATGATCAGTGATCAGTATTCCAATTCCCCTTTCTTTCAGTTTTCCGATGATCTTCATGATCTCTTCGGATGCTATCGGATCAATGCCGGCAAATGGTTCATCGAGTAAAATGAATTTCGGATCCGTAGCAAGGCATCTTGCAATTTCCGTTCTCCTTCTCTCCCCTCCTGAAAGTAAATAGCCCTTTGAATCCTTTATTCTTGTAATATTAAATTCTTTCATCAGCATTTCACATTTCTCTTCTCTTTCAGCTTTATCCAGATTCATGAACTGAAGTATTGCCATTATGTTTTCACGCACCGTAAGCTTCCTGAATATGGATGCTTCCTGCGGCAGATATCCTATTCCGAGTCTTGCGCGTTTATACATCGGGAATTTTGTGATATACTCCTTATCGAATTCTATTTCTCCTTCATTTGGTTTTATCATTCCGCAGATCATATAGAACGTAGTAGTTTTACCCGCACCGTTCGGACCGAGCAATCCAACAATCTCACCTTGCTTTAACTTAAGAGAAACGTTGTTAACAACTAATCTTTTTTTATATTCTTTGACTAAATTCGAAGTTCTTAATTCACTCACTTTTCTCTTATTTATTTATTTCTGTCTAATAATCTTACCATATCTTCAACCGCTTTATGCAGACCTGTAAAAACAGCACGGGAAATAATCGCATGCCCGATGCTGATCTCTCTGATCTCGGTAATATTAACTATTGGTAAGACATTCGAATAATTTAATCCGTGACCTGCTGTTACTATTAAACCCTGTTCAGATGCCATCCGGGAAGTAATAACGATTTTACTGAGCTCAGAAATAAGATCTTTTTCAGTTCTCATGTTGGCATACTTTCCTGTATGGATCTCGATTATATCGGCATTAACTTCAAAAGCAAGATCTACATTTCTTGGATCAGGATCTATGAATAAGCTTACAAGAATATCCTTGCTGTGAAGTTCTTTAATTATATTTTCAAACCTGCTTTTATCTGATGCAACATTAAGACCGCCCTCTGTGGTCAGCTCCTGTCTTTTCTCCGGAACGAGAGTTACAATTTCCGGTAAAGTCTCAATAGCAATTTTTAACATTTCATCTGTAGCAGCCATTTCGAGGTCCAGTTTAGTCTTAACTACTTCCCTGATCAGTTTTAAGTCTCTGTCATTTATGTGTCTTCTGTCTTCACGAAGGTGGCATACAATGCCTTCTGCTCCGGAGAGTTCACAGATACCTGCGCCGATCACAGGATCCGGTTCGTTCTCACCACGCGCTTCTCTGAGTGTTGCAATATGATCTATATTAACTGCGAGTTTCATTTCTGTTTTTAATTTTAGTTTAATACAAAATAAAGAAATAAGTTGTATGTATAAATACTTATTAATTACCGGAGCTTGGTTCACTATTCACAAAATTTTCCAAAACTCGTTTTCACAAATCGCATTTTTTACAATTTGACATTCCTGCAGAAAATACATAACTTGACTTGAATCAATGAATTATATAAGACACGATGAATAAAGACAATAATCCCGGATAATTCCGGAGCCGGCTCTTTAATTCATACTTTTATAAACCTATCTCAAAGGAGGTAATCCGTTTCATAAAATAAGTTTGCAACACAAACAAAAAATTATTAATAAATAAAATTAAAAAATAATAATGAATAAACCAAATATATCTGCTGAACTGACTCAGCAGCAAAAAGAGCAGATCAAGACTGCCATAAATCAGGTAAAAGACCAGATGTCATTTCTTATTAACCTCAGTATATCTGATAGAAAGACACTTTTCAAAATGGGTTCAGGCAGTGTGGGCTTCGTAGAAGAAGCGCTGAACGTCTCTAAGAATCACGGGAACATTCTTCCATCAAATTTCGACGTAGCCGAATTTGAAAAAGATGTAAGCCTTACATCTTCGCTGACCGATATTTATTCAGTGCTTCTGCCTCTTACCGAAGGAGTATCGGACACGATGATGGCTGTCGGTAGTGCAGCGCTGAAACAGTCTAATATCGTTTATGCGCATGTGAAGTTATCCGCGAAGAATAACAGCAATCTGAAAGAGATCCAAAACCGGCTCGGTGAAAGATATAAGCAGTCGGCAAAGGCGACTCCGAAGACGAACAATGTGAAATAAAAAACTCATTCCTGTCTCTGCAACCCTCTCCATCCCGGAGAGGGTTTTGCAGGGATTAATTTATCCCTTCTCTTTTGGATATCTGACTTACTTTATCATGTGATGAAAACTCTTTAACAAGTAGTGAAGACCCGTTATCGTGTATTCAATGCTCGTGACCGTAGGTTAAAGACTCGTGATCGGGTGTTTGATACCCGTGAAAGCAGGTTAAAGACTCGTGATCGGGTGTTTGATACCCGTGACAGCGTTAAGAGGCGCGTAGGTGTTTGATACTCGTGAAAGCAGGTTAAAGACTCGTTACGGGTGTTCGATACTCTTGAAAGCAGGTTAAAGACTCGTAATCGGGTGTTTGATACTCGTGATAGAAGTTAAATTTACTATGCAATTCCAAAGGAAGAAAATGTAAAGATAACAGTGTTTAATTCACTCGGGCAAATGGTGACTGAGCTTGTAGACGAATTCAAACAACCCGGAGTTTACATTGTGAATTTTGACGGAAGTAATTTTGCAAGCGGGATTTATTATTACAGAATAGTAAGCGGAACATTCAGTCAGGTAAATAAGATGTTATTAATAAAGTAAAATAATATAATATTGCAAAAATAATAATTTAGCTTTTAAATAAAAGCCACCGGCAAAAATAATTCTACCGGCTTTTATTATTGTTTCAGGTGAAATCCACCGGAACCGGTAAAATCTAATTTCTATCTTGCAATTTAACACTATTTTCATTTATTTGCCTCTCCCCAAGGAATAAAATCATATTGAAAAGTACATTACATTTCTATATCGGTATATTCATTGGCGAATTCATTTCTGTATTCCCCATTATTCCACAGCAACCACATTTAAGGATCAAATTTCATTTTCATTATTATTTTATAAATAATAACTTAAAAACCTATCTTAAAAAAATTATTAATCAAATAAGTTATACCAAAGGAGTTGAATTTGACCTGCCCAAATGGGTCAGATTACGGAGAAGCGTGTCATTAACTGATTCCCGGTCAACTTATATTTAGAAATATACCCCAATTATTTCGACAATCCCCCAATCTAAAGTGTTTTAAAATTTTTACATACT
Organism: Ignavibacteria bacterium; assembly: GCA_016710985.1. Classification (GTDB taxonomy): domain Bacteria; phylum Bacteroidota; class Ignavibacteria; order Tepidaquicellales; family Tepidaquicellaceae; genus JAGPCH01. The sequence goes on along the minus strand of JADJTX010000006.1, from coordinate 92,200 downwards.
GATTCGAGATAGATCTTCGTTTCTGATTGCAGCGATTAACCTGACTGAACAATATTGTATTTTAAGTAATCGTTACAGGCAATACAGTCGCGAATTATTTATGCTGAGTATTCTTTGACCTTAACAGAAAATTTTAAATAATTAATTAAAAAAATATGAAAAAGAATAATCTACATTTTGCTTTATCCGGCAATGCTGTGTTTAAACATGCATTTGCAATCTTTATCTTAATTTGCACTTTAGTAACGACGGCAAGCTCACAGCCGCTGCAGCTCGGACAGAGTGTCGTTACATCCTGGACATTTGAAAATGATCCGAACTACAAAGTCGTTAGAGTAATAGACATTAGAAATAAACCTCCCTTTATAGCGCCGGGAACATACTGGAATGCCCCGCCTCAGTATTCCGGAGCTAACTGGACAAAGCAAAGAATGCGCAATGTATTCGGCATAACACTGGATGATCAAAACCCGCCGAATATATTTATATCGAGTTCATCAATTAACTGTGTTCCACCGGATCAAAACGATTCCGGATTAATTTACCGCATAGACGGAAATACCTGGCAGGTAACGAATTATACAACAAGTACATTTGCTCCGGGACCGCCGCAGGCAGGAACAGGAATTTATACTATGCCCAATACCGGACCACGAATGGGTAATCTTTGTTATGATGTTCATCACGACCAGATATTCGCAACCAATCTTGAAGATGGTGTAATCTACAGAATAAAAGATAACGGGCTTAATCAGGGAAGAGTAGAGGAATTCTTTGATCCTTCAACTTTTCCGTTTACTCCGGACAACCGGGCTCCGGGCTATCCCCCGCATGGTGACAGACTATGGGGAATCGGTGCATACGGTACAAATACAAATGATGTCAAAATATATTTTTGCCGATGGACTGTTGATTCGTATACAGCCGGAGTAAATGAGATCTGGTCAATAGCTTTAAATCCGAACGGCTCAATGAACACTGCCAGCCTGACACTTGAGATCACATTGCCGTTACTCCCCGGATCACCCGGCTCAAACCCTGTTTCGGATATTGAATTTTCAATTGACGGGGATATGCTGCTGGCTGAAAGATCAATGTTTGGTGATTGCTCCAACGCTCATTCATCAAGAATTCTTGAATATGCGCGAAACATAACAGGCACTTACACCGCTTATGTAGTTCATCCTGTCGGAATGCTCATTAACAATGGCAGCAATGCGAATTCAACAGGCGGAGCAGATTTTGGATACGGAGATTCAGATTCCCTGACAGGTGAAAATTCTAATTGCGACAGCATTATTGCCGGAACCGGCGACTATTTGTTTCTTCCGGCTAATGGATTGGTTTACGGCGTTCAGCTCTCAAACAGAAATCCTTCATGGATAAACAACGCGCAGAACTACAGCGATTTTATTGATATCAATAATAATATAATCTCAGGAGGAGACAAGACAACACCGGGAGACATTGATGTCTATACTGATAATTCCTGTGCAAATACCTGTATAAGTATTTTAAAAGACACTGTTTATTGTGACTCCACAGGAACTTATATTTATCAATTCCAGGTCAAAAATAATTCGCCGACGCAGTTCCTGGAGCAATTGGAATTAACGGTTGATTCGCCTCAGCCTCCGAATTATGTTGTAGCGATGCCAAGCAACATAGTCATAAATCCCCGCTTCCGCCGAACACAGCATCCGGTGTTTACAGAGTAAAGCTCATCGGACCTGGTGCAGTCGCCTTCTCTGAAGTTTGTTATACTCTTGCCGCGCAATACCTTCATGACGACTGTCCATGGTGCTGTTATATAGAAAATTGTATCAAGCTTCCTCTTTGCAACTGCGCTGAAGTAAAAAAGGATAGTCTGTATTGTGTAGATGATAAGTACTACTATAATTTCACATTGCAAAACGGAACCCAGTACAATGTAACAAAATTTCACTGACCTCTCCAGGTTCGATTGCTTTTATTCCACAGGTATTTCATTTCGGGACACCGATACTGCCCGGTCAGCTATTCCCTAATTTAACAGCCAGTATTCTTGGCGGAGCTCCTGGATTAGCGATTCCTATAAAGATTAAATTGTTCAGTGGTAATTTTGAGTGTTGCTATTTTGAACTGATGTATACATTACCTCCATGTGATACTTTCCATCTGAATCTGAAAACTTTCATAGAGGGAAGGTATGTTCCGACAACTAACTTAATGGTTGGCGATTCCATACAGGTTGAATTGAGAAATAATTATTCCCCTTATGCATTAGTCGAAACATCTGAGGGCTATTTAAATGATTCCGGAAATTGTTCATTAAAATACTACTATGCTTCAAACGGAACAAACTATTATATCGTCATTAAACACAAAAACTCACTCGAGACATGGAGTATCTCTCCTGGTCAGACTTTCGTAAATGATGTATTAAACTTTGACTTTTTATCTTACTCTCAGGCTTACGGAAGTAATTTAAGATTCTTAGACTCGGTTCCTTTATGGTTCGGAATATACAGCGGAGACGTTGATCAGGACGGAGAAATAGATTTAGATGACGTCTTGATTGTTTACAATAATTCCAACAACTTTCTGTCAGGAATTACTGATTTAAATGGTGACGGAATTACTGATTTAAACGATGTGACAATTGTTTACAATAATTCAGTCAACTTTATAAGCATAAGGAAACCATAAATATAATAAATGCAGGTCAAAGATTTTCTTTGACCTGCATTTTATTTTTAATCTGTTTAAAAGATTCTGTTTTGTATTACTAATTTACTACCGCATACGAAATTGCTAATTCATCCTGCTGCATTATTGTATTACCTCTCCTAGAAAGTTTGAATTCTTTCTTCAGGTGTAAATATGGCAATCTTCAGTGTCGAAGATCCGAGACTTCCCGCATCAATGTAAACAATATACATTCCGCTTGCTACGGGTATCTGATTAAAGTTTTGCAGATCCCACGGTTCAATTGAATTATTAGGATCAGTATTGTTTCTGTTTATCGTTCTTATCAGAGTACCGTCAAGCGTGTAGATATAAATATTACATACTGAAGGCAAGTGGCTGAAATATATGAACCTTGTAAATGGATCCGGTTCCAGCCTGCTTCCTGCATAATAAGGATTCGGATATGCATTTATCTCATTTAAGCTTGATGCAGCTACTGACGGATTTCCTATTGATGTTCCGTCTACCTGCCATGTATATTTTACAGGATAGCCCGGTACAAAATTCGGACGTGTTATTCTGTATGGAGTAACTGTCAGCTTATCTCCGTTTGTCCATGTCAATAGTGCTCCGTTTACTGTTTTGACTCTCGGAAGCCACGCATACATTATGTCCATTGATGTGAATCCGTTTGCCGTTCCTGCTATTCCCGGGTTCTTTGATGTATAAAATGAACTCGGTGAAGCATCGTAAGTCGAAGCAAGGATATATGTGAATTCATATCCTCCAAGAGGCGTTCCGTCAGGATCCCACGTTCCGCTGTTGTCTGCATCTATAAAAGCTACATTCAGTTGTCTCGGGGCTCCCTGTGATGAATCAAGCTCTTCAACTGCAAATACACTGAATGGAACACTTACCATATCCCTGTAAGGAGTTAGATTTAAGTTTGTATCTGTAAGTAATATATTTGTACCTGTTCCGTAACGGTATGCCTGTGAAGGCGTGCCAAATACGATCTGGATCTTTCGCAAAGGTCCTCCGTTTAACAGCGGATTTCCTGTCGCTACAGGTGTGAATGAACTTCCGTTTGCTTTCACGCGTGTTACTGCGCTTCTGAATGAACCTACTGTCGGGAAACTCATTCCAAGGCTCTGGCTCTGGAATTGTCTGCCTGTTATTAATTTTGCTGTATTTACTGCCGTAGTATCCGGTCCGGTAAACCACTGGCTGTTTGGAGGATCATATGACCATGCACCTGTTAATGTATTTGTCGAAATTCCGTTTGCGACTGCTCTTGAATCCAGCCGGTCAAGTACAATTCCTGAATCTATGGCAGGATGTATTAATAAGAATCCGTCAATTATGAATGCCGTATCCTGTGATCCGGAAAAATCCGTCTGGTTCTCAAGAAGAGTAGTAGTTACCGAATTCATCGTTCTTGTAAGATTCCATACCGGATTTACATTTGTTCCTCCGTAAGAGGAAGTATAGGTCGCTGATTTTAAACTCAGAGGCTGAGTTACAATCGGCATCGTTCCAATATCATTTTGATTTGTTACTATCGTATCGCCGACATTATAATTTACCTGTGTACCCAATGTTAAATTCTGTGGAGTCACATCTATTATGTTGGTTGAAGTAACAGGTGTTTCATTTAGTTTAGGTGCTGAAAATGGTCCGCCTAATGAATCGTAATAATATGCCGTCACTACTACCTTGTATTGTGATCCGTTATACAATAATGAATTATTTATATAATCCCTGTTCATTACAAAATATCTCGATATGCCGTTATCATATCCTTTCTGAACTGTATAGTAAATGAATATGCCGTAGATTTCGCTGAAAATACTATCCTGTATATCCGTGATCCCGTCATTAATATCATATGTTGCCATTAATACCCTGTCTTCCACGTTTGCTCCGTTTGTTCCGGGCCTTACCTGATAAAGGTTATAACCCTGGAATTTATATGTACCGCCGGATAACTTATTCGGAATGCTCATTTTTTCTGCTGTATCTGACCATGACAAATAAATAATTCCGTTTCCGGGTGCATATGTTTGTGTCGGTAATACCGGTGCAGATGGTGGCACCTGGAAGTTATTGTCAAATATTCTCTGTGCTAACGCACTGGTGCTTCTTAATGAGGTCACACTTCCAAGATTACTGTTTCCCTTTGCTATTACCTGAGCCACAACTATTATCTGTGTGTCATTCGGCTGCATTACAAACGGTCCGGTGCACTGGATAAATCTCCGGTCAGATTGCCCGGGAATAATCCAGCCGCTGTTTGTTACAGGATCTCCTGTATAACATTTTCTGGTTGTATCTCCTGACGGTGTAATCCAGGAATTACCTTCTCTCCATTTTCCTTCTAAGACTCTGTATGTTTCAACATTAGATAATGGATCTGAAGGCTGGGGAGATGTATTATTTAAAATATTAAATACTGTTAAGCCCATATCTCTGAATCCTGCTTTTACTATTAAATTATTACTTCCCGGTGGGCTGTAATACCTTACAGTATCTCCCGGACTTGCTACTAATGCTCCTCTGAAAAAGTCAAACCCTACCGCAGGAGGCGCTGTTCCGTAAATACCGTCATTGTTTGTTGCATTATAAGTGTATCCAAGATCGAGCACTGTATCTACACCGACTTTATCATCTGTTAATGTACCAAGATCATCGTCTGTCCATTGAGCTAAATAAGTCTGTGTCCATGTATTGGAACTCCTGTTAATTACTCTGTATTCCTGAAATACAATATTAGATAGTGGTCCGTTCACATTATATGCCCAGTTTGTCTGTAAGATCTGAGCTTTTAAAGAACCCAGGCTGGTTGAGCCGGATTCATGAGGATAAGCATCTGTATAGACGTAAAATATAGTTTGCGTTCCTAAATTCAACGGCATACCTAATGAGTCCGTATATGCTCCCTGACTTACAGGCCAGTTAATGTAATCCGGATCTGTTGTATTACCTTCTGTTATTTTATAAATTTTATAATTCGGATCATCTTCACCCGCTGCATTTCCACTATTGTCAACATATCCATTTTTGTAATCATAAAAATATGCGGCAATAGCAGTAAGTGTATCATTACCCACCACGCAGCCCAGCCATAAACCGGATGCGTATCTTGCTGTTTTTCCTGAACCTTTGGGCCATTCAAAAGCTGAATTCCCTGTTGTCGGATCCCTGTTAAAAGAGCCATTCGTCCTGAACCAGGTGCTGATCTGATTTGCATCTAATTTAGCTGAGGAAATAACCATTGACTGATCGGGGTTGGATAAAATTCTGTATGGGAAATTACCGTTATTATTTTTTTTGTTGTCAGGCTTGTCTGATGGAGCTGAGCCAAAAACAAATAAAAGAATAATCGGCAACACGAATATTACGATTCTTTTATCCATAATCTTTTAATTTAATTTTTTGAAATAGTTTATTTAAGTTGTAATTAAATTGATCTGAGACACCTCCTTTTTAAAATTTTTCTTACAAAAAAACCCTCAAAAAAACTTTCCTGTTTTAGTCTGAGGGTTGACAATTTTAAAACTCCGTGAATATTTGTATTACAAATTCATAATCTTCATTTAATAAAAAACCCTCATAATTAATTTTTAAAAATTAATTGTGAGGGTTGATGATTTATTACATTATAAATTATTATGCCTTCATAATCAACACTTTTATTTATATATCTTCAATAAAATTTAAGTTAATAAAATAATCTTATCAGATCATTAATACTTATTCCGTAAACATCCTTCTGTGATCTGAGAACAGAGATCCCATCAATACAAAACATTACCAGCCAGTGAAGTATCCAGCTGTATATGAAAGACCTGCTTCTTAATGCCTGTATACCGAGGATCAGCCCTGCAAATATCGAAGCGAATAGTTCAATCTCCGGTTTTCCTTTATGTAAAATAAAAAATGGTATCATTTGTATTATGATCGAATAATATCCAAACTTTGGCTTCAAACCGAAAAGTATATATCCTCTCCAGAAGAATTCCCATCCCAGCATGTAAACTAAAATACACAGTTCATATAAAATAAAGATCATCAAACCTTCTTTCACTTTCGGTCCGCCCTGAGGATATGTTGAAGCAAAGGTCTGTGATCCTGATACTATCCAGACAGTTACTAACATTACCGCCAGAAATATTCCGGATGTTATAAATCCGAATTTTTTATCACCAAGTGTAAATCCATAGTCCGACAGTTTTTCTTTGAATACAAGCTTTATTATCAGAAGTGGAACAAGAAACATCAGTCCGCCATCTGCAAGGAACCAGTAAATTCGGGAATAAAATTTGTCACGGCCAAAATTCTGATAGTAAAAATTCGGAGAAGAGAATACGAGTGAAATGAAAGTAATGAAAGCTATTGAAAGAAGAATAAATGTGATTTTAAAATCTAATTTCTTTATTTCGTCAAAAAGAGATTTTAATTCGGTTGTTAAATATTTTATCAATCCTTAAACTACTGTTTATTTTTTATTATGTACTGTAATTTTTGCGGCTCTGTTTTGAGTAATGTTGTTTCCTCAGGGATTATATATTCAGGAATTACAAAACCTAATGTATCGCTTTCGATTCTGCCGAATTCTATGTTAACTTTAATATCATTGCTGCTGATCTGAGCCAGCTTCTCAACGCCTCCTCTTAATGATACATTAACTTTAGGCGGAATCAGCAGAACTTCCTTATCCAGTGGAACATTCAAAACATTAATTATTATTTCATCCAGATTTTTTCTGCGGATAAATGAATGAAATATTTAAAATTGATCTGCTTTTGATCTATCTTTATTAAATTTGATAGTGTATCTTTAATGTTTACAATTCCTGTGATATCTGAATTAACATTATTAAAAACTTTAGTCTCGGTAGGAATAAATTTTATTTTATTGATAAGGTTGGATGCACCCTGAATTGTTACAGAATCCGGATTTAAATTTGCTTTTCCTACTATTCCGTATCCTTCATTTAAATTAACAATAATATTGTTCTTTACAGGAACAAGCTTTTCAAAAACCCTGTCAAAATTTATGTTAAGTGTATCAGGATTTATTTCTAAAATTGAAACATTCTGCTGAAGATTAAGTCTTTCATTCACAAATTGCCCGGTGATAATTTTCGTGTCTTTTTTCAGTCTGGATATATCAAGATTGTAAACTAAGTTTTTTGAAATTAAAAGGTTAAGCAAATCCCATCCTTTTCCTTTTACCTTTACGTCTATCTCCTGCGGTATTTCATCAGTTAATGCCTGGGATTTTGTGGATTGTATTTCTATCGGAATGGAAACATCCAGAGAGTAACTTAGATTTAAATTTATATATAGCCATAATGCAAATGCAAAAATAAATGATAGTATGAATATTTTAACATTCTTATTCATTAGTAAGCGGTTTTAAGCTGTTCTTCCCATTCGGAATTCTTTAACTCGTTCCTGAAAGTGCTGTGCATCAGCCTGTAAACTCCCGTTGAATGCTGAATTTCAATGAACACACACTCGGCTCCTCCTTCTATTGATTCATACTTCCAAATCTCGTAGCTTTTTGTTTCTGACTCAAATGGATACCTTTCAACATCTTCAGGTTTTCCGTAGATTATGTAAATTCTTCCCCTGTCTGTTTTCCAGCCCTCAGTATAAGCTTCTTTGTATAATTTATTAGCTTCATTAAATCGTTTCATGTATGCGATCTTTGATTCCAATGCCTGTGTCTCCGGATTTACATCCTTAGATTTCCAGAATTCGTATAAAAACTTTCTTTTATCACTTACTGCATTTAAACTTTCATATCTCTTTTCTTCCTGTGTATTAACTATATAAATCATCTTTTCATATTCAGCATCCAGTTCTTTTTCAGTCATCGCCGGATATTCGCTTTTCAGAAAATCATTCTGATCGGAAGTATTTGTCAGAGTTTTAGCATCGGTGAATATATAAAATTTCTTTTCATTAAAGACATTAATATTTTTAGATGAGTCAATCAACGATACCCTGAAAATATATGACCCTCTGCCTAAGCTGTCTATGATTATTTTCCCGAAATCTGCTTTCGAATCCCCTTTCCTTGCTACTGTTTTGTTAAATGAAATCAGACTTACATTGTTCAGATCACTTACCGTATAGTTTAAAGTAAACTGATCCGAAATGTTATTTGGAGTCAGTCCGTAGATCTCCAGATAGTAATACAATTCATTGAGATTCATTCCAAACAAACACGAAGGGTTCGGAATTATTTCAAGAGTGTTTTTGTAAAAAGGGCTTTTTGAATCATCTGCTTTTTTTATGGATGTAGAAAATTCAATGTCACTTATCTTTACAGTGTCTGAATTAATTTCATTTATTGTTATTTCCTTTTCAAAAATATCTTTTCTGATTGTATCGTTAAAATCACTTCCGTAAACAGACAATTTATAGATTCCGCTGCTTAATATATAATTGAGCTGTCCAATTAATTTTTGATTATTTTTTTCTTTTGAAGTGTCTGAAACAACAGAAGGACTTTTATATAGATTTGAATAGATTATATTGTTATTGGGAATGTCCGTAATTTGAATATCTATCATGGCACCTGCTTCAAAATTGTTTTCATTCCTGACATATCTGAGAGTATGCTGATTAACTGAATAATATACTTCTAATATTGATTTCCCGTCTTCTCCCTTAAAAACAGAATAATCAAAATTAAAAAAAATTCCATCATCACAAAATCCATGTGAAAGCATGAGATAAAAAAATAAAATAAAAGCAAAAAGCCGTTTCATCTTCTTTATTCAGTTAAATTAAAAAGGTAATCAAATAATTGATTACCTTTTCTTTAAATAAGTTTTGTAAAGTCCTTACAGTTTTAGAATCCCATGCTGATGGTAAAATACTGATTAGCATCAAATTTATCAGCGACTCTGTAAGCATAGTCAAATCCAACATTTAATGAGCTGCTTGCATTATATTTAAAGCCTGCCCCGAATGTTGGTCCTGTGAAGATTCTGTTATCGTTATCAGTATTGCTCTGAGTGAACTGATATCCGCCTCTGAGATATACCATTTTACTGAAATTGTATTCTAAACCAAGATTGTAGTCATCTGTTGAAAAACTGTTATTCTGAAAAGTACCATTGACCATCAGATTATTTTTCTTATCCAGTCTGAAATCATAGCTCAGTCCTAAAGAGAACGCTGTAGGAAGTTCAAAATCAGCTAAAGTTATTGCTCTTGCTTCAGCATTGGTTCCTGCAGGTGTACCGAGAGGTGTGTAAAACTGATCAAGATCAGGTCCGGAGAATACCATTGCGGGTCCTAAATTTCTTAAAGCAACACCGAATTGTAAACCGGTTCCGATTACATTGTATTGTAATCCGAAATCAAAAGCAAAACCGCTTGCTGATTCCCTGCTGATCTCATTGTAAATTACTTTAGCCGTAGTACCAAATGAAATTCTGTCTGTCATGTTTCTTGCATAAGACAAACCGATAGTTAAATAAGTTGGCGAATATGTTTCACCGGTTCCATCAGGTGCCTCTGTCGTTGTCACTTGTATATTGCCAAAATCCAGAGCTTTTACTGTAACACCAAAAGTTCCGACATTTGCAAGATTATAAGCACCTGCAAAATAGTTTACACTAATGTCAGCAAGATAGATCTGGTTAGAGAATAAAGCTTCTCCGGTTTTCGTACTAAGGTTTGATAATCCGGAAGGATTCCAGTAGATAGCATCTAATCCGGATGTCGTCGCAAGATTAGAGCCTCCTAATGAAGTACTTATTGACCCGACCGGTATCAGCAATTCCGTTGCTGCAGATAATCCAAATTTATTTTTTGGACCTGCAAACAGAGAATTACATGTGAGGGTTATTATTAGAAATATGTAGAAAATTATTTTTTTCATTTTTTCTCCTTATATAAAAAAATTTAGTTTTATATTCATACCTGCCGGAAAATCCGGCAGGTATAATATGATTTAAATTAGAAAGTTTGAATTCTTTCTTCAGGTGTAAATATGGCAATCTTCAGTGTCGAAGATCCGAGACTTCCCGCATCAATGTAAACAATATACATTCCGCTTGCTACAGGTATCTGATTAAAGTTTTGCAGATCCCACGGTTCAATTGAATTATTAGGATCAGTATTGTTTCTGTTTATCGTTCTTATCAGAGTACCGTCAAGCGTGTAGATATAAATATTACATACTGAAGGCAAGTGGCTGAAATATATGAACCTTGTAAATGGATCCGGTTCCAGCCTGCTTCCTGCATAATGAGGATTCGGATATGCATTTATCTCATTTAAGCTTGATGCAGCTACTGACGGATTTCCTATTGACGTTCCGTTTATCTGCCATGAATATTTTACAGGATAGCCCGGTACAAAATTCGGACGTGTTATTCTGTATGGAGTAACTGTCAGCTTATCTCCGTTTGTCCATGTCAATAGTGCTCCGTTTACTGTTTTGACTCTCGGAAGCCACGCATACATTATGTCCATTGATGTGAATCCGTTTGCCGTTCCTGCTATTCCCGGGTTCTTTGATGTATAAAATGAACTCGGTGAAGCATCATACGTCGAAGCAAGAATGTATGTAAATTCATATCCTCCAAGAGGCGTTCCGTCAGGATCCCACGTTCCGCTGTTGTCTGCATCTATAAAAGCTACATTCAGTTGTCTCGGGGCTCCTTGTGACGAATCAAGGTCATCAACTGCAAATACACTGAATGGAACACTTACCATATCCCTGTAAGGAGTAAGATTTAAGTTTGTATCTGTAAGTAATATATTTGTACCTGTTCCGTAACGGTATGCCTGTGAAGGCGTGCCAAATACGATCTGGATCTTTCGCAAAGGTCCTCCGTTTAACAGCGGATTTCCTGTCGCTACAGGTGTGAATGAACTTCCGTTTGCTTTCACGCGTGTTACTGCGCTTCTGAATGAACCTACTGTCGGGAAACTCATTCCAAGGCTCTGGCTCTGGAATTGTCTTCCTGTTATTAATTTTGCCGTATTTACTGCCGTAGTATCCGGTCCGGTAAACCACTGGCTGTTTGGAGGATCATATGACCATGCACCTGTTAATGTATTTGTCGAAATTCCGTTTGCGACTGCTCTTGAATCCAGTTGGTCTAGAACAATTCCTGAATCTTTTACATTCTGATGTACCATCAGCATTCCGTCCACTATCTGAGCGGTATCCTGTGTACCCGTGAAATCTGCCTGATTCTCCAGCAGTAAAGTAGTTGTTGAATTAATTGTTCTTGAAAGATTCCATACGGATTTGCATTTGTGCCTCCGTAAGAAGAGGTATAGGTCGCTGATTTTAAATTCAGAGGCTGAGTTACTATCGGCATCGTCCCAAGATCGTTTTGATTTGTTATTATCGTATCACCTACATTATAATTCACCTGTGTACCCAATGTTAAATTCTGAGGAGTCACATCTATTATGTTGGTTGAAGTAACCGGTGTTTCATTTAGTTTAGGTGCAGAAAATGGTCCGCCTAATGAATCATAATAATATGCCGTCACTACTACCTTGTATTGTGATCCGTTATACAATAATGAATTATTTATATAATCCCTGTTCATTACAAAATATCTCGATATGCCGTTATCATATCCTTTCTGAACTGTGTAGTAAATGAATATGCCGTACACTTCACTGAAAACACTATCCTGAATATCGGTGATCCCGTCATTAATGTCATATGTAGCCATTAATACCCTGTCTTCTACATTTGCACCGTTTGTTCCGGGTCTTACCTGATACAAATTATATCCCTGAAATTTGTAAGTTCCGCCGGATAATTTATTTGGAATACTCACTTTTTCAGCTGTATCTGACCAGGACAAATATATTATTCCGTTACCCGGTGCATATATTTGAGTCGGTACAGCCGGTGCTGATGGCGGTACCTGGAAGTTATTGTCAAATATTCTCTGTGCCAATGCACTGGTGCTTCTTAATGAAGTCACACTTCCAAGATTACTGTTTCCCTTTGCTACTACCTGTGCTACTACTATTATCTGTGTATCATTCGGCTGCATTACAAACGGTCCTGTACTTTGAAGGAATCTTCGATCTCTCTCACCTTCATTGAGCCAGCCGTTTCCTGTTACAGGATCTCCGGTATAACATTTAGTCGTTGTAACACCTCCCGGAGTAACCCACGTGTTACCTTCTCTCCATTTGCCCGAGAGTACTCTGTAAACTTCGACGTTAGAACCAGGATCTGAAGGCTGAGGAGTTCCATTATTGTAGTAATTAAATACTGTCAGACCAAGATCTCTGAAACCCGGTTTTACGATTAAATTACTGCTTCCCGGAGGGCTGTAATATCTCACGGTGTCTCCAGGACTGGCGACTAAAGCACCTCTGAAAAAATCAAATCCTACTGCAGGAGGAGCGGTTCCGTAAATACCGTCATTGTTTGTTGAATTATAAGTGAATCCAAGATTAAGAGCTGTATCTACTCCTACTTTATCATCAGTTGATGTACCAAGATCATCATCGGTCCATTGTGCTAAATATGTCTGTGTCCATGTATTTGAACTTCTGTTGATAATTCTGTATTCCTGAAATACAATATTACCTAAAGGTCCGTTTACATTGTATGCCCAGTTTGTCTGTAAGATCTGAGCTTTTAAAGAAGCCAAACTGGTAGAGCCGGATCCGTGAGGATAAGCTTCCGTGTATACATAAAACATTGTCTGAGTACCTAAATTCAAAGGCTGACCTATTGAATCTGTATATGCACCCTGACTTACCGGCCAGTTAACATAATCCGGATCTGTTGTATTACCGGCTGTAATTTTATAGACCCTGTAATCAGGGTTATCTTCACCTTGTGGATTTCCCTGATCGTCTACATAACCGTTTTTATAATCATAATCATATTCTGCGATAGCAGTGAGTGTGTCATTTCCGACCACACAGCCAAGGCATAAACCCGATGCGTATCTTGCTGTTTTTCCTGACCCTTTCGGCCATTCAAAACCTGCATTCCCGGTTGACGGATCTCTGTTAAATGACCCGTTAGTCCTGAACCAGGTACTGATCTGATTTGCATCCAATTTTGCCTGAGAAATCACCATTGCCTGATTTGGATTTGATTGATTCCTGAATGAGACGCCATTATTGCTCTTAGTTGGTTTATCATGGGGTTTGAATCCATAAAGAACCACAAGTAGCACCGGAATGAAAAAAATTAATATTTTTTTGACCATTTTTTTTCCCTTTTATATTTTTTTTTTAATACCGGGCATACTTTTAATTATATGCCCGGATAAAATACTTAATTAAAAACTTAATTTTGCTCCGAACCTTATTTGTGCTGGAGGTCCGAAATTGTTTACATTTTTGGATCGTAAATTATATAAATATTCATATTCTTCAGTCGTAGTTCCGGCTGCCGGATTTTCAAATGATGCTGCAACCTGCTGACCTTGCAGTGTATTTAGATATCCCGTAGAACTTGGACTTCCGCTGCTTGCCCATACACTGTTGATTAATTCTGAATTCAATAGATTTATGAAATTCACATAAACGTTCAGATCTATTTGTTTGAATGAGAAAGTTTTATCAACTCTCATATCAACACGGTTAGTCCATGGTGTATAAGCTCCGTTGATTGTTGATTGTAATGGAGCTCCAACACCTGTTGAAGAGAAAGGATCTGATGAAGGATCTTTCAAAGAAAATGGTCTTCCGCTATTGTAAGTGTATGTTAAGTTGACGCCAAACTGAGACAATACATCACCCCAGAATCCTTTAGGCACGTCTGTTTTACCGAATCTGTAATCAAGATTCATATATCCGGTATGTCTTTGATCATAATCTAAAGGTGAAGTCAGTTTTGGCTGCTTTGTTCCTAACCATGCTGCCGTACTTGCTGCATCCGGATCTGAACCCGTTCCTGATGCATACGATAGCGCATATGAAAGACTTAAAGCTAACCTGTTGGTTCTTCTTAAGTCAATTGAAACATCAACACCTCTTAAAGTTCCATAATCTTTATTCTCATATACCTGAAGCTGGTTTGGCAGCTGAGGATATTTTTGAATACCGATCAAATCATATGTGTCTTTATAATAAGCTGTTACATCAACTGATAATCTGTCACCAACCTGCTGCTTGACTCCTATTTCATAAGCTGTTGTTCTTTCAGGCTGCAAATTAGGATTTCCGAATGAACCGGCAAATCCCGCTGTGTTTACCCAGTAAGTTAAATTAGCTCTTCCAATGTATAGATTTTCCAATGTAGGTAATTGAATGAACTGACCATACTGAGCATGGAAAATTGTATTATTTGTTACAGGAAAAGAGAATCCGAGTCTCGGACTTACAGCCGAGGTAGGTTCAACTTCATCAGTAAAATCCGGATCATCTAATTTTGTAGGATCTCCGTATTTTACGATATTTTGAATGTCTTTAATTCCCCATGAATTCGCGTCGAGATAATCCCATCTTAACCCAACATTCAAGGTAAAGTCTTTAAATTCTACTTTATCCTGAAAATAAAATGCCGCTACTATAGGATTTTTTGCTCCGTCTACACCACCATCAACTTCCTCTGTATCATCAAAATTATATCCGAAATAGTTCGCTAATAAAATGTTATTGTAAATATTCTGCAGTGAGTCCCTGTTTTGGATGTTCTGATAATTAATTGCTCTCAAAGGACTATTTTCATAATATCTTATTGTATGGTATCTGTAGCTACCGCCGGATTTGAGCTCGTGTTGTTTAAGCTGTGCAGTCATGTTCAGACTACCTTCCAGATACTCAGTGTTACTTTGAATGTACTGATTAAAAATTCTTCCATACAGAGCAAACTGACCATAAGGATCAAAACCGATGTTTACACCGTTATTTCTGGAACCATATTGATAAAAATTATTTCCGAAAAACGGATTTTGTTCAGTGTTTTGCACATCAAAATAATTGAACTGAAGCTCATAGAATACTTTCGAAGAAATCTGTTGATTAATTTTTGCATAATACTGATTATTCTTATCTATCACTTCAGGGTTATTCTGATAATTATAAAGCATGTAAGAACCTACATATGTTCTTCCTTCTGTATTTGAAATATTAGTACCTAATTTCAATTGAAGGGGTAAATCTTTATTCAAAGTTTGAAAATCGAAATTCAGTTTAGCATTTCCCGCCCATACATTAGAGCTAAATCCCGGTAATACATTATTAGCATTATTACCCGGAAAAGCAGGGTTAGTACTTATCAGCTGATCCGAAATCCAGCTTGGATTTTGAACTAAGAAATAATCCCTTTCAAGACCTCCGTAAAAATTAATAAATCTTGCAAGTTTCTTTGTAGGAATTAACGGTCCTCCAAATGTAAGGTTATACACATTATATCCCTGTGAAAAATCCTGTGCAAGAAATTCATCGGTTATTCCTTCTATTGATCCCGAAAAATAATCAGCTCCTGATTTTGTAGTTACATTAATGATACCGCTCAGAACGTTACCATATTCAGCACTGAACCCACCGGTCAATACAGCTAACTCTTCAAGAGTGTTAGTGCCTATAACTGCAGTAGAGGTTCCGTCTAATGGATTTGTTGTTAAAACTCCGTCTACAATAACTGCGGTTTCGTTTGTTCTACCACCCCGGACATTAATTTCATTTCCTCTTTCGTCCTGAACTACACCTGCTGTCGTTGAAGCAAGGTTTTGAATTGTTCTTATACCTGTATTATCAATAAATTCCTGACTAACGATCTTGCCGCTCTGATCAGGTGATATTGCATTTCTCTTTCCTACAATTTCTATTTCATCTGTAGTTATTTCACTACCTGTAAGTCTCAGTCCAAAATTGACATTGGTTGTTAAGTCTGCTGAAACTTTTACCTGTGTGATAGTTTGAGGGTCGAAACCAATATATGATGCAGTTACTGAGTAAGTACCTACATCCATATTTAATATGGTATATTCGCCGGCTTCGTCTGTTATAGCGCCAGTCCTTGGCATCAATAACCTTTCCGGCGATTTTCCCGGTCGTTCCTTGTTTATCTAATGCATAAGAACTGCTTACAATAAAACTTAGAACAAGCATCAGGGAAAGTGTAAATCTTATTATTGTGGTCATTTTTTCCCCCTTTTTAGAAAAAATTAAGTTAGTAATTTTTTTTGTCATATTGTTTCAGATTTTAAAAAACCCTCACAAAATACAATTTCTTGTTTTCTATGAGGGTCGGTTTTATTTAAAAGTATTTAAACAAATATTATTTATTTAATCAACATCATTTTTTTTGTCTCTTTAAAATCTCCTGCAGTTAATGTATAGAAATAAATTCCGCTGCCTAATGCTGAGCCGTCGAATGTTACTTCTTGTGTTCCAGGAGTTACTGACTCTTTATTGATTAATGTTGCGACTTCCTTACCATTTGTATTGTAAACCTTCAAAGTTACGATAGCTGATTTTTTAATATCAAATCTTATTGAAGTTGAAGGATTGAATGGATTTGGGAAATTTTGTTTCAATGAATATGAAGCAGGAACTGTTGAACTGATGTTTGTTATGTTAACCGGAGTTACATGGTCAAGTATTTGTGGAGTGTAAACAGTTGTTTGACCATCGTTAAATGTTTGTGATCCCGGAATTGAATTTGACATATATGTTATATATGCATCGTTAGGTCCGTTTCCTGAATTTG
This sequence comes from Ignavibacteria bacterium, assembly GCA_016710985.1. Taxonomy (GTDB): domain Bacteria; phylum Bacteroidota; class Ignavibacteria; order Tepidaquicellales; family Tepidaquicellaceae; genus JAGPCH01. The sequence continues at coordinate 74,845 of JADJTX010000006.1, read as the reverse complement.
CTACTACAGGATACATTTCGTCAACAAGCGGAGTGTTTGTAATATTCTTTGGTGTTGACCAGGTCAATCCTCCGTCTATGGAACGTTGAACATATATATCATTGTAATTGAATCCTAATACTGCTCCAAATGTGTTTGTATCTGTTTGTGCAACAGAATAAGTTACAAATATAGAATTTCCATCAGCTGAAAATCCTACTGAAGGATGACCCAAAGCATTTGCGTTTACCTGAAGTTTAACGATTTTTGCGAATTCAACCGGATCCATCAGGACAGGTACATTAGTACGATCAGCGACTACTACCGGAAGACCTCCGTTTAAAGCCGGACTGACAATTATAATTTTTGTAGCTCTTGTTATGTCTACCCCTGATACATATGAAGTAAATACATCTCTTGTTGCGAATACTGCATAAGGATCGTTTGTTCCTGGTTTATATTCGATATCTTCATGCCAGTACGGTGATACTGAATCTCCGTTTATGAAATTATTTTGTAAAACTGCAATCGGCGTTGACCACGATGCCCCGCTGTTTGTTGATGATTGCATTCTTAATGATCTCGGTCCGTCTTCATTTACATACTGATATGCTACAGTAGTATGATTACCTATTTGGCTGGAAGCAGTAACATAGGAACATACGAAATTTGTGCTCGGAGGAGGTAAGTTGAAAACATATACCGGTGTACCTAAATTACCGGTTGCTGGATCAAATGTTTGATAATATAATGTATCAGTTGAATTGTAAAGACCTCCAACAATTCCGTCTGCTCTCTTTCTAGCAAATAAATCATATCCGTTTACAGTATTTACAACATATGAAGTAGGAGAACCTGCTCCAAGTAATAAATCCATAAATACTCCCGGTTTCCTGACTGTGCTTGACAAAGGTGTTAAATAAGCTCTTCCTGTTGATAGTAAGGTATAATCAGTAGCGGTGTGAACCAGATCTATTTGAGGAAATCTGCTTTTTCTGTCCTCGCTAAGTACAAATCCGTCTGCTGACTCCCATGTTACACCTTTATCATAACTGATGTTATAATAAATTCTTGCAGATGTTCCTGAAGCTGCGCTTGGTGCTTCTACTGAATCAACATAATTAATTCCGATTATTACTGTATCTCCGTTTACATACAGCTGTGTAAGTGAATTTCCGTTTGTTACATAATCAACAAATGTTCTTATAAAAGGAACTACAGTTCCTGCTGCTGAACTGTTTTCAAACATCATGTTTTGATAACCTTTTGTATCGTACATGTTTATTACAGGAGGATGAGTTCCATCATCCATAATCGCAATTTTATTTTTGTTCAATCTATCCTGTGAATATATATTCCCTGAATAAATTAATATCACTGTTAAAAGTAACAGCTGTATAACTCGTTTCATTTTTTTCTCCTTAGTTAATTTATTTAATTTATTTAAAATTATTTCTATGGTAATTCGAGGGTCGTAAAATTTTTAATAAATATACTACTAATGCTGTAACTTGTCAATATATAATTTCGTATTAAGTGAACTTAAAATTTATTTTAATAATTATTTCGGATTATCAGAAGCAAGTTACCAATTCTCCGTTTCTATTTTAATCTGATTGAATATATTTTCAGAAATTTTTCTTCTGCTCTGCAATGTTTTACCGGCAATGTGGTTTGTTAAGACAACATTGTTAAGCGCCGCAAAGCCTTTGTTTATAAGTGGTTCATTACTGAACACGTCCAGCCCTGCAAACTTTATTCTTTTTTGCTGTAACATTTTCAACAAATGTTTTTCATCCACAACATCTCCTCTTGATGTATTAAGAAAAACAGAATTGGCATTCAGCAGTTTTAATTTTTCTTTCGAAATAAAATGAAAATTATTTTTACTTAACGGAATGTGAATTGAAATTATGTCGCAGTTCTTCAGAATGTAATTCAGGCTTTTGAAAATAAAATTCGTGTTTTTATTTTTTACATTTTTATCAGTATCATTCGCGACTACATTCATACCAAAAGCTCTGCATAAATTTCCGACCCGGCTTCCCACTTTTCCAAATCCGATTATCCCGATCTTCTTCCCGTAAAGCTCATTTCTTTCAAAATCATAAAATCCGAATTTACCTCTTCTAACTAGTGAATCCGATAAAAGTATTTTCTTTTCTATGGCAAGTATCAGTTCTAAAGTATGCTCCGCAGCGGAAATATTGTTCGAATCATCAGCATTTAGAATAGTTATTCCCTTTTTCTTAGAATATTCAGTATCAATGTGATCAGTGCCTTTTGAACATGTTGCTATTATTTTAAATGATACCTTCTCTAAAAAACTCCTGTCAATTTTTCTTATGCTTCTGATCACCAGTACATCATAATCCTTGTATGAATTAATTATCTCAGAATTTGATATACCAAATTTACTTTTTATTTGATATCTGTGCAGCGGTAAATTTTTCATTCCTGCCGTATCAATTTCATCCGCAATCAGGAGCTTCACTTTTGACAATTTGATAATAAATGAATTGTTGTGAAAAAATATTTTTAAGGAGGGTTGGTCCGGAATGCAATTAAATTCTGTTACGAGTCTAAATGCTCTTCTACCAGTTTAAGGATTTCATATTTACCTTCTCCTGTGATAATTGAAAAAGGAATGTAGTCAATACAAAGATCTTCATTGTTAACAATCTTTGATGCCCTGTAAATTTGCTTCTGCATTTTATTTGCAGAGATCTTATCGGATTTAGTCAGTACTATTGCAAATGGTATTTCATAATATTCCAGCCAGCTTACCATTAATTCATCAAGATAGGTCGGTTCATGTCTGGAATCTATTAATACAAATACTAATTTTACATTCGACCTTTCACTTATATAATCTTCAACTAATTTTCTCCATCCGGCTCTGATCTGTTCCGGAACTTTTGCATATCCGTACCCAGGAAGATCTACAAGATAAAATTTTTCATTGATCAAAAAATAATTCAGCTGTCTGGTTTTTCCCGGTACTGATCCAATCTTAGCCATCTTCTTTTTGTTGCATATTACATTTATCAGTGATGACTTACCTACATTTGATCTTCCGACAAATACAAATTCAGTTAAAACCGAATTAGGCAACGCTCTCAGATCATATATGCTTTTTATAAACTCTGCGGATACTATTTTCAATTTTACTCCGGATTATTTTAAAAAGAAAAATCCTTAACGATTATAATAATTTTATTGGGAAAAATTTTAACTTTGTTAAGGATTTTTTTAAAAAGATTTTAATTATCTTCAGTTTTCTTCTTTGACGTCTTTTTAGTTTTAGGGCTGGATTCTTCAGCTTTTTTTGTTTCAGTTTTCTTAACTGCTTTCTTCTTTACTTCTTTCTTTTTTTCATCTGTCGCTTTTGCATCAGCTTTCTTTACTTTTGTTCCTTTTGTCTCTTTGTCTTTAGTTTCCTTAGCTTCTGTTTTTTTGGTATCAGGGTTTCTCTTAGCTTCTTTTTCTTTATCTGACTCTTCCCTGGCTTTTACATAATTGTAATCAACAAATTCTATGATGGCTGTTCTGGCTCCGTCACCATATCGGGTTCCTGTCTTTAATACTCTTGTGTAGCCGCCGGGTCTGTCTCCTACCTTCAATCCGATTTCATCAAAAAGTATTATTAAAGCTTCCTTATTATTTAAGAACTTTCTCGCTTCTCTCCTGAGATGAACATTTTTCTCCGGAGCGGAATCTTTATACTTTAAAGCTTTCCTGGCTTTTGAAACAAGTGGCTCTATGAATCTTCTTAACTCTTTTGCCTTTGCCTCAGTTGTTTTTATTCTCTTGTTAATTATTAACGCGATGGAAAGATTTGCTAACAATGCACTTCTGTGACTGGCTGTTCTCTTAAGTTTTCTGCCTTTTTTTCTGTGTACCATAAAATTCTAAATTGATCTTTAATTATATAATTTTAACTGACCGGTTCTTCTTTTAAATATTTATCCACATCCATTCCGAATGTCAATCCGAAATTCTCTATCAGCTCACCAAGCTCAGCAAGCGACTTTCTTCCGAAATTTCTGTAATGCAGCATTTCACCTTCATTCTTCCCAACAAGATCCGCTATGGTTTTTATGTTAGCTGATCTCAGACAGTTTTGTGACCTTACTGAAAGATCAAGTTCGTCCACCGGCATTATAAGGATCTTTCGTATCATTTCATGTTCTTCGTCTTTTTCAGTCTTTACAGGTTCTTCTTTCTTTTCAATATGCTGTGGGTTCAGATTTAAAAACAACTGAATGTGTTCCTGCATCAGCTTCGATGCATAGACTAATGCATCTTCAGGATTTATTGATCCGTCAGTTGTAATCTCGAGTATGAGTTTTTCATAATCAGTTCTTTTACCCACTCTTGTATTCTCTACTTTGTAGTTTGCCAGCTTTATTGGTGAAAAAATAGAATCCATTGCTATAAACTCCATCGGAAGATTTGCCTGTTTATTATCCTCAGAAGGAACATATCCGACACCGGTACCCATTCTTAATTCAATATTAAGATTTGCATCTTTATTCAATGTAGCTATGAATTTCTCAGGATTTAGTATCTCAAAATCAGCAGTACTATCCTGCAGATCTTTTGCGGTAAATTTATGAGGTCCTTTTAAATTTAATTCTATCTTTGAAGATTTGCCGGTAATATCCTTGAATCTCACTTCTTTTAAATTCAGTATTATTTCAGATAAATCTTCGACTACTCCTTTTAGTGTAGTAAACTCATGCGGCGCATCGTTAATTCTTATGGCTATTATTGCACTTCCCGGAAGTGAAGAAATTAAAATTCTTCGCAAAGAATTTCCTAATGTTACTCCATAACCTCTTTCTAAAGGCTGAACTATAAATCTTCCAAAAGTATCAGAGTATGAAGATTCCTCTTTTACGATTGTTTCCGGCATTTGAAAATTATTAATCTTCATCATATTATACTTGTATATTTTATTTTTTAAAATTAGAACTATTTTGAATACAGTTCGACTATCAGCTGCTCGTTAGCAATGAATGGCACTTCCGCCCTGTCCGGCTCTTTCATAAAGGTACCTTTCATGTTTGCCTTGTCAAGAAGAAGCCATGAAACCATCATGTTGTCTTTAATTCTTTTCATCGAATCATGTATTAATTCAAGCTTCTTGCTCTTGTCTCTCACCTGTATCGAATCACCCGATTTCAATAAATATGAAGGAATGTTTACTACCTTTCCGTTGACAGTGAAGTGTCTGTGAAGTATTAACTGCCTTGCTGCCTTTCTTGAAGGAGCTAACCCGAGTCTGTAGATTGTATTGTCGAATCTCCTTTCCAGAAGCTGTACAAGATTATCTCCTGTTACACCTGTCTTCCTGGAAGCTTCTTCAAAATATCTTCTGAATTGATTTTCCAAAACTCCGTAAGTCTTTCTGACTTTCTGTTTCTCTCTCAGCTGAATTGCATAATCCGAAATTCTTGATCTTCTTGAAAGCCCGTGCTGTCCAGGCGGATAATTTCTGCTTTCTATAGGACATTTGTCGGAGAAACATTTTGTTCCCTTAAGGAATAATTTCATTTTTTCTCTTCGACATAGCTTACAACTTGGTCCTGTATATCTTGCCATTTAGTGTTTTTTTATTTCCTTATTAAAAATTGATTTTTTTAAATTTAATTTCTTCTTTTCTTCGGCGGTCTGCATCCATTGTGTGGCAATGGTGTAATATCCTTGATTGATGTAATTTCAAGACCTGCCGTATTTAATGACCTTACTGCTGCGTCTCTGCCTGATCCGACTCCCTTAATAAAAACTTCTATTTTTTTCATCCCTACATCCATGGCAGCTTTAGCCGCTGACTCCGCCGTGATCTGTGCAGCAAAAGGCGTATTTTTCTTTGAACCTTTAAAGCCCATCTTCCCTGATGATGCCCATGCTATTGTGTTTCCGTAAAGATCCGTAAGCGTAACAATTACATTGTTAAATGTTGCTTTAACATGCGCGACACTGTTTGCATCTACGTGAACTTTCTTCTTTGCTTTTTTAAAATTTTTAGCCAATTTTTAAAACTATTTTATTTATGATTATTTTTTATGTTTCAGTTTATATTTAAACTCTATGAACTTTAAAAACTATACGAACTATTTCTTAGCTGCTACTTTTTTCTTTCCTGCAACTGTTTTTCTCTTTCCTTTTCTTGTTCTCGCATTTGTTTTCGTCCTTTGTCCTCTTACCGGTAAACCTCTTCTGTGTCTTTTACCCCTCAATGTTCCGATGTCCATTAATCTCTTAATGTTCATCGCTATTTCCGATTTTAAGGATCCTTCCACTTTAAACTCATTTCCAATGCCTGCGCGGATATGGTTTACTTCATCATCTGTCAGCTGAGAAACTTTCTTGTCTTCACTGATTCCCGCCTGTGCTAATATTTTTTGTGCAGTAGATTTTCCAATGCCGAAAATTGACATCAGGCCTATTACGACTCTTTTATTTTTCGGTAAATCCACTCCTGCTATTCTTGCCAAATTATTTCTCCTGAGAAATTTTTTTTTATTAAAATATTTTTATCCCTGTCTCTGTTTATGCTTTGGGTTTGTACAAATTACTCTCACAACGCCTTTGCGTTTTATAATCTTACACTTTGAACACATTTTTTTTACTGAACTTCGCACTTTCATGATGATACTTTTATATGATTATGTAATTATTTATATCTGTATGTTATTCTGCCTTTTGTCAAATCATATGGTGACAGCTCCACTGTTACTTTATCTCCCTGTAATATCCTTATATAATTCATTCTCATCTTTCCGGAAATATGTGCAAGTATTTCATGACCATTTTCCAACTTCACCTTGAAATTAGTATTTGGCAATATTTCTGAAATTATCCCGTCAACTTTTATTGCCTCTTGTTTTGCCATTTAAAATTAATTCTTTGGAAATTTAATCATTCTTTTCAAATAGTTAATATTTCCGCTTTACCTTTATTTACTAAAACCGTATGTTCAAAATGCGCTGATGGCTCTTCATCTTTTGTCGATATTGTCCATCCGTCATTCTTTTGATAAACTTTATATGTTCCGTAATTAACCATCGGCTCGATCGCCAGTACCATGCCTTCATATAATTTCTGATTAGAACCTGCACTGTAAAAATTCGGTATAGCAGGATCTTCATGTAAATTCTTTCCTATGCCGTGACCGACGAGTTCTCTTACTACGCCGTATCCCGAACCTTCTACATAATTCTGTATCGCTACCGAGATATCATTCACTTCATTTCCTTCAACTGCCATGGCTATTCCTTTAAACAATGACTCCTGCGTTATCTTCAAAAGCTTAGCTTTCTTGGGAGATATTTCTCCAACTGCAAAAGTATAAGCCCCGTCTCCATAATAACCGTTCTTTTTCACTCCTACATCTATCGAAACTATGTCACCATTCTTTAAAACTTTTTTTCCCGGCAATCCGTGAACCACTTCCTCATTAACTGATATACAGCTGCTTGATGGAAACGCTTTTTTTTGAACCTTATATCCTTTAAAGGCAGGATAAGCATTTTTTGAAATTATGAAATCTTCAATAAGCTTGTCAATCTCACCGGTTGTAATTCCTTCTTTTATGTACTCCTTAATATATATAAAGACCTCTGATACAATCTTACAGCTTTCTTTTATTAAGTCAATTTCTTTCTGTGTCTTGATCATTGACATTTGTATATTACCTTCTTGCTTTAATCTTTCCCGTCTTCATGAACCCGTCATAATGCCTCATCAGCAAATGCGACTCTATCTGCTGCAATGTATCAAGGGCAACTCCGACTATGATTAACAAGCTCGTGCCTCCAAAGAATGATGCAAGCCCTGTCGTAACTCCTAATTTCATTAAGAAAGTAGGCAGTATTGCAATGATGGCTAAAAATATTGCACCCGGCAGTGTGATCTTGGTAAGTATGTTATCAATATAATCCGAAGTCGGTTTTCCCGGTCTTACTCCGGGAATAAATCCACCCTGCTTCTTCATGTTATCCGAAACATCTTTCGGATTAAATGCAATTGCAGTATAAAAATATGTAAAGAATACAATTAATAAAGCATAAATTACAGAATAAAACCAGCTGGTATAATCAAAGTATTTTGATATGCTCTGCATAAATTCACTGTTCGGAAAAAAAGATAAGAACGTACTTGGTATAAACATAATTGACTGCGCAAATATCAACGGCATTACTCCTGCTGAATTCACTTTCATCGGAATGTATTGCGTAACACCTCCGAATACTTTTCTCCCCACCACTCTCTTCGCATACTGAACGGGTATTTTCCTCGTAGCAACCGTAACTGCAATGACTCCTGCAATAATAAAAAGAAACCCTGCAATGTATATTAATTCTATCAACAGGTTTCTTGCACCTGAAGAAACAATCTGATACTCGTCAAATACCGAATATGGAAATCTGTCTATTATTCCTATAAAAATTATAAGTGAAATTCCGTTACCTATTCCTCTTTCTGTTATCTGCTCTCCAAGCCACATCATGAATATCGTGCCGGCAGTAAGAATAATTACTGTAGATACAGTAAAGAATAATCCTGATATGTCAGGACTGATCACACTCATGTCTCCGACATTTCTGCTTGCAAGCTGAACGCTAACACCCCATGCCTGTAAAGCTGCTACCGGAATGGTTCCAAGTCTTGTAAGCTGATTTATTTTCTTTCTTCCCTCTTCTCCTTCTTTTTGAAGCTTCTGGAAATAAGGAAAGACAGCACCTAAAAGTTGAATGATAATGGAAGCACTGATGTAAGGCATTATTCCCAATGCAAAAATAGCAGCATTTTTAAAGCCCTCCCACAAACATGTCGTAAAGACCGAAAAGTGTATTATCAGACTGATTCTTTTGCGCTTCAGCTAATAAAGAAGCATCGATTCCCGGAAGAGTAATATGAGCACCAATTCTTACTACGACTAATAAAGCAAGTGTAAATAATAATCTGTTTCGTAATTCTTCAATCTTAAATATGTTTCTAAAGCTCTCTATAAATCCACTCATACTATGACTGCTTTTCCTCCGCCTTTTTCAATTTTCTCTATAGCAGATTTACTGAAAGCATTAGCAGAAATTTCGATTTTAGCTTTTAATTCTCCGTTCCCTAAAACTTTGAAAGGCATGTTTCTTCCTTTAATCAATTTATTGCTGAGAAGATACTCTTTATCAATTTTAGTATCTTTTATTTTTCCTGAATCAATAAAAGCCTGAATGTCATCAAGATTAATGGTTATGTATTCAACCCTGTTGATGTTTTTAAATCCAAACTTGGGAACCCTTCTCTGTAAGGGCATCTGACCGCCTTCAAACCAGGCTCTGAATTTGGCACCGGATCTTGAATGCTGACCTTTATGTCCCTTTGTTGAAGTTCCGCCGTGTCCTGACCCCTGACCTCTTCTAACCCGCTTTTCTTTTTCCTTGAACCTTCGGCAGGTTGAAGATTGCTTAAGACATCCATCTGAAAAATTTATTTTTATGTTTAAAAATTAAAAATACCTCTCATAATTTTCATTTACAAGAGGTATTAATATTATAATATTACTTCTTGAAATTATATGACATGGAAAGTACTCACGTATAGATCGTTATTCTTTCCGCTGAACACGTTTGGTCCTATCTGAATAAATCTTTCTCCTATTAATCCGTCAAGACTGAAACTTCCGAACTGCATTCCAATACCAAGTGTAATGGTCTGGTCAGGATGGCTTGCAAGTGTTTCTTTGAATTCAGCTGATGATTGTAATGAATCATAAGTTACTGTTATTTCATCTTTCCCCTGAGATAAAGCTCGTGAATATCCGAATCTTCCCTGCATCCAGTCTGTTAAATTCCACTCCAAACCAATATTAAACTGAGGGAAAATTACGTTTTCAAATTTGTCTTTATAAATTTGTGTTCCATATCCCCCATCGATGGTATCATAAAAAGTATAACTGCTTGAAAAATATCCTCCGGATACACCACCTGCTAACATGCCTTCATCATTGATTGGAAAATTAATTCCTACTCCGCCAAGTATGTTCCAGTAATCATTTTTTTCTGTGACCGCAAATGCATTAGGTGATCTTGTAGGAGTCCAGTCCATTATGTCAAAACTTACATAAGGAACTACAGTTACATTTGAATTCTTCATCTTGTACCAGCCTCTGTAAAAGGCATTCAATTGTAACCCACCGTCATTTTCATAGTTGTTAATCACTGTGTCTACCTGTGAATCATAGCTGTAACCATTCATCTTAATACCGACAGTTCCTTCTGTCCAGCTTGCAGCTGATGATTTTGCAAGCAATCCGAATGTACCTCCGTAAGTATTTGTTGACCTGCTGTCATTTACATTTGCAGACGGGTTATTTGGATTTGTTGACGTTACGTCACTCGACCAGTATGCAATATAAGGAGCTAAACCGAGTGTTACATTTTTTGAAGAGTTGTAAGCAATTAATGCTTTAAACGGAACTAAGGGCCGATCATTTCCCAGATTTTCATAATAAGCTCTGATACTGCCAGTAAAGATCTGGCCTTCTTCCTTGTTTAAAATAACACCAAGCGACCAATCCCTTCCGGTTCTGAAATTCACTCCGAGGTACTGATCACGTAAACGATATGCACCATCTTTATCCTCATTAGAGTAACCTGTTTTTGGATCATAATCTGATGTATATCTTCCTATATCACCAAATGCATAGTTGTTGTATTTGTTTCCCCATGCAGGATTTCTGTTGAGATCTATTGCAGCATCCATTATAAATGGATTATAACCGAGTGCTTCATACCTTGCAGTACCACTTGGTATTGCATCTTGTGAAAATGTAAAACTTGAAAAACTAAGAAAAAAAACGATAACCAGTTGAAACAGATGTATTAATTTTTTCATTTTTTTACCCCTTTCTTTTGTTTTTGAATTTTACTTTACAAATTGACAGAAACCAATATGGCTCTACCAAACTCTTTGTTATTGTTTATAATTTTCTTCTACTTTGATTAAATGCTTGACAACATTTATCATTCCCCTGATCTGAGGTGTATCATTTTTCACCGTATAATAATTAGGTCTTCCCAATCCCAATGCTTCTATTGTCCTCTTCTGTTTCTTTAACCTGCCTATTATACTTCGTGTTTGTGTTATCTTTAACATCTTCATTTGAAAATTAAATTTATCTTTAATTTAGATCTAAATTCTTTTTTTAATTAGCAAACAATTCCTGAAGTGACAATCCTCTTCTGTTTGCGACTGTCTTTGCGTCACTTAATAAAACTAAAGCTTTCATTGTTGCTTTCACTACATTATGCGGATTTGATGAGCCTAAAATCTTTGTCAGCACATCCTGTACTCCTGCTGATTCCAAAACCGCCCTGACCTTACTTCCGGCTATGATTCCTGTTCCGGGTGAAGCGGGTTTCAATAATACTCTTGCCGCTCCGAATTTCCCTATAATTTCATGCGGAATTGTTCCCTTTACAATCGGAACAGTAATTACATTTTTCTTTGCATCTTCGACACTTTTTCTTATAGAATCCGTTACTTCGTTTGCTTTACCAAGTCCGATTCCTACATGTCCGTTACCGTCTCCAACTACTGTTACAGCTGAAAAACTGAATCGCCTTCCGCCTTTGACTACCTTAGCAACTCTCCCAATGGAAACCATTTTTTCCTTAAGTTCTAATTCGCCTGCTTTAAACGCTTTATTTTTTTTAATCATTAAATTTTAATTCTTTCTGAAATATCTGAATCTTAATTGTTCTCAGGGGAGGAGTCGAACCTCCACAAACGGCTCCAAAGGCCGGTGTCCTGCCATTAGACGACCCGAGAGTTTATGGTTTTTATTTTTTGTAAAATGCTTGTAAATATAATAATTATATTTAGAAGTTTAAACCACCTTCTCGGGCTCCTTCAGCCAGAGCTTTTACTCTTCCGTGATACAAATATCCGTTTCGGTCAAATACTACCTGATTTATGTTTGTTGATTTTGCTTTCTCCGCTGTAATCTTACCAACTTCCTTACTTTTATCTATCTTTCCCTTTAAACCTGATATCTTTTCGGCTACATCTTTTGACTTTGTGGACACTGATACAAGCGTCTTTGCATTTACATCATCTATAAGCTGCGCATAAATATGAAGTGAACTTCTGTAAACAACCAGTCTTGGCTTTTCAGACGTCCCTCTTACTTTTTTCTTGATCTGATGCCTGATTCTATCGCGTCTGTTTTTGCTTTTTTGTATTTGATTCATTATGATTTCTAAAAATTTTATTTTGCAGCTGTCTTACCGGCTTTTCTTCTTACTACTTCATTTTCATACTTAATTCCTTTGCCCTTGTAAGGCTCCGGAAGTCTGAATGATCTTATTTTCGAAGCAACCAATCCGACAAGATCCTTACTGATACCGGAAACTATTACTGTATTTGGATTTGGAACGTCAAGGCTTATATCAGGAGGAGGATTGAATACCGTAGGATGTGAAAATCCAAGCATCATTACTAAATTCTTACCTTTCAATTCCGCTCTGTAACCGATTCCCACCAGTTCAAGTTTTTTAGTAAATCCGTCATTTACACCGGTAACCATGTTGCTTATTAAGGATCTGTATAATCCGTGCAAAGCCCTGTTTTTCTTTGAGTCGTCATCCCTTTTTACCTGAATTTCATTTCCGTTAATATCTACCTTTATGCCTCCGACAACATTCAAATTTAATGTTCCCTTTGGACCGGTTACCTCAATATTATTATCTTTTTGAGTAACCTTTACTTTTTCTAATATATTAACTGGCTTTTTTCCTATTCTGCTCATTGTATTTTCTGCTTTAAAAATTTATTACCAAACTTGGCAGACGACTTCTCCGCCAACTTTTGAATCCCTTGCTTCTCTGTCTGTCATCAATCCCTTGGAAGTTGACACAACAGCAATTCCGAATCCGTTTCTTACTCTCGGAATATCTTCATGATTTACATATCTTCTTATTCCGGGTCTGCTGATCCTTTTTAATCCTAAGATCACACTGTCTCCATCTGAGTATTTCAATTTGATGGAAAGCATCTTGAATTTTTTTTCTGTCTCTATTACTTTGTAATCCTCAATGAAAGATGTTTTCTTTAATATTGAGCTCAATGCTTCCTTGAATTTGGATGAAGGTAAATCTACACTCTTCTTTCCTGCCTTCAGTGCATTTCTTAATCTTGTTAAATAATCCGAAATTGGATCGGTCATTGACATTTTAAATTTCTCCTAAACTTTATTTTACCAGCTTGATTTTACTATTCCCGGGATTTTTCCCTGCAAAGCCATTTCTCTGAACACTAATCTTGACATTCCGAACTTCCTGTAATATCCCCTTACTCTACCGGTTACATTACATCTGTTGTTCAGCCTCGACGCACTGCTGTCTCTCGGAAGTTTTTGCAGCGCTTCATAATCACCTTTTGCTTTCAACTCTTTTCTCAGTTCAGCATACTGCTTAACTGTTCTTTCACGCCTCTTTTGTCTCGCTATTAATGATTTTCTTGCCATTTGTTTTTATTATAGCTTAATTAATTTTTTGACTGTCTTGTGATGAACGGCAATCCGAATCCTTTCAGTAATCCAAATGACTCTTCATCTGTCTTCGCTGTTGTCACAAAAGTAAGATCCATTCCTGATATTCTGTTTACATTATCTACATTTATTTCAGGAAATATTATCTGCTCTTTTATTCCAATACTGTAATTACCTCTGCCGTCAAAACTCTTATCTGATAATCCCCTGAAATCTCTTATTCTCGGAATGGATATGTTAATGAATCTTTCAAGAAATTCATACATTCTTGCGTTTCTTAATGTGAGCTTTACTCCGATATTCATACCTTCTCTAAGCTTGAAATTTGATACAGATTTTTTTGCTTTTACTACTGCCGGTTTCTGACCTGTAATTGCTTCAATTTCCTTTACGGTGGTTTCAATTAGTTTCTGATCAGCTGTTGCTGCTCCTACACCTACATTTATATTTATCTTCTCTAATCTCGGAGCTTCCATAACATTCTTAAAATTAAATTTTTTCATCAGCTCCGGTACGACCTTTTCCCTGTAATGCTTTAATAGATTAACAGGTACTTTCTCTTCTTTAAATACTTCGCCGGATTTTTCACCGGCTGTATCTTCACCCTTTTTCTTTGGCTCTGTCTCTTTCTTTCTGTCTGATTTTGTTTTTGCCATTATATTTAACTTATAATAATTTCACCGGATTTTTTGCTTAATCTCATTTTTGTAACTTTTCCGGTCTTTTCATCCTTTATTAAATTCATTCCGATTCTTGTCGGCTGATTTGTCTTCGGACACATTAACATTACATTGGAAATATTGATCGGCGCTTCTCTCTTTACAATTCCGCCCTGCTGATTCTTTTGATTAGGTTTGGTATGCCTGTGAATAATATTTACTCCTTCGACTATGACCCTTCCTTTTTCCCGGTCAATGAATAATACTTTCCCGACTGATCCTTTTGAATTTCCCGAAACTACTTTTACCGAATCATTTTTCTTGATTCTGGTTTTTAATTTTTCCTTAACTTCCATGTTTTTACTCAATTAACTTTTAACTTTTAGATTACTTCCGGTGCTAATGAAATGATTTTCATGAACTGCTTGTCTCTTAATTCCCTGGCTACAGGTCCGAAAATTCTTGTTCCTTTTGGTTCGTTCTGCGCATTAATCAATACTGCTGCATTCTCATCAAACTTAATGTAAGTACCGTCCTTCCTTCTTGTTTCCTTAACTGTCCTGACTATCACAGCTTTAGAAACTTCACCTTTCTTCACTGTTCCTCCAGGTATTGCAGTCTTTACAGTCACAACAATTACATCACCAACACCTGCGTATCTTCTGTCTGAACCTCCGAGAACTCTTATGCATCTCACTGACTTTGCCCCTGAATTATCCGCAACCACTAAGTTTGTTTCTTCCTGTATCATATGTAATAATCTTTAATATGTATGTTTGAATTATTTTACTTTTTCTACTATTTCAACTAATCTCCACCTCTTTGTCTTGCTCAGAGGTCTTGTCTCCATGATCTTCACCGTATCTCCAATATCACAGGTATTCTTTGGATCGTGAGCTGCAAACTTAGTCGTCTTTTAAAGTATTTTTGTAAATGGGATGCATTATTCTCTTCTCTTCACTCACAATAATGGTTTTATCCATTTTATTGCTCAGAACTTTTCCAACCCTCGTTTTTCTCATTCCCGAATGCGAAGTTTTTTTTCTCCTCGGTTTTTCTTTATACCTTCTATTTTTTCTTCAATTTTCTCGACTATCTCTTCTGCCTTTTCAGCAATCTTCTCAACAATCTCTTCCGCTTTTTCTATTATTGTCTCTTTAGACATCTTTTAAAATTTGTTATTTTTTCTTTGAAATATTTTGGTTGATTTTTAGATCCTTCTCTCTTAAAATAGTTTTGATCCGGGCAATATCTTTTCTTGTATTTGATAAAGATTTAAAATTTTCCAGTTGTCCGATTGCGTGCTGAAACCTCAAATTCTCTATAGCCTCATAACTATCCTTTAAAGAATTCTTGAGATCATCCGCACTCATTTCTCTAACTTGATATGCTTTCATTTTATTTATTATTGTTAATCTATTCTTGCTACAAATTTTGTTTTGATCGGCAGTTTATGAGATGCTAATCTTAATGCTTCTTCGGCAACTGTTTTAGTGACACCGTCAACTTCAAACATTATTCTTCCGGGTTTTATCACTGCAACCCAAAATTCGGGAGCTCCCTTTACCCTTACCCATTCTTGTTTCAGCCGGTTTCTTTGAAACTGGCTTATCCGGAAATATCCTTATAAATACTCTTCCGTCCCTTTTCATATGCCTAGTCAAAGCTATTCTCGCAGCTTCAATTTGCCTGTCTGTGATCCAGGCCGGTTCCATTGCTTTTAATCCGAACGTACCGAATGATACACTGAATCCTCTTCCGGCATTTCCTCTTAAATGTCCTCTTTGGGCTTTCCTGAATTTAACCCTTTTGGGCATTAACATGTTTTTATCTCCAGTAAAATTTTAATTTCTTGATAGTTTTTCGCCTCTGCAAATCCAGACCTTAACACCAATTGCTCCATATATAGTATGAGATGTTACTGATGCATAGTCGATGTCCGCTCTTATTGTCTGTAACGGAATCCTTCCTTCTTTATACTGTTCTGTCCTTGCAATTTCTGCTCCGCCTAATCTTCCCGCACACATTATTTTAATCCCTTCAGCACCCATCCTCATTGTAGAAGTAATTGCAGATTTCATTGCTCTTCTGAAAGAAACCCTGTGTGCAAGCTGACCTGCAATGTTTTCTGCCACCAGTACTGCATTTAATTCGGGCTTCTTTATTTCGAACACATTGATCTTAACTTCTTTATTTGTGATCTTCTTTATTTCACTTTCCAGCTGTGTAATTTCCTTTCCGCTCTTACCTATGACAAACCCGGGTCTTGAAGTGTGAATCGTTAATGTAATTTTCTTCAGCGTTCTCTCAATTGTAATGTTTGCAATTCCGGCTTTCTCCAGTCTCTTTTTCAGATACGACCTTATGACTGAATCTTCCATCAGTTTCTGAGAAAAACTCTTGTCATCATACCAGTTTGAATCCCATGTATTTATGACCCCTAATCTAAATCCTACCGGGTGTGTTTTCTGTCCCAATAAATCTCCTTAAAATATGTTTAATTATTTGATTTCTTCTAATTGCTCTACTACAACTGTTAAATGAGCTGAACGCTTTTGTATCCTGTTGGCTCTCCCCTGAGGCGCAGGTAAAACTCTTTTCATTGATGGTCCTTCGTTTACAAATGCTTCCTTTATTATAACATCATTCTGACTTAGTCTGCCCGAATCAAGCTTGTTAACTAAATTACTGTATGCGGAAACCAATGTCTGCTCAACTACTTTAGCAGCATTTTTATTCGTAAATCTCAAAATACTCACCGCTTCATCAACTCTTTTATTTCTGATCAGATCTACTACCAATCTCATTTTTCTCGGTGATGAACCAATGTATCTTTTTAATGCTCTTGCTTCCATTTATTTACCTCCCGCTTTCTCTTCTTTTCTTTGTCCTGAATGAGCTCTGAATGTTCTTGTATGTGAAAACTCACCAAGCTTGTGACCTACCATGTTTTCTGATACATATACCGGTATGAATTTATTTCCGTTATGAACAGCAAAAGTGTGTCCGACAAAATCCGGTGATATAGTACAGGCTCTTGCCCAGGTTTTTATTACTTTTTTCTGCTTCTGGGAATTCAGCTTGTCTATCTTTTCAACTAATTTAAAATCTATATAAGGACCTTTTTGAGAGATCTCGACATTAATTATTTCCTTTTCTTTACAATAAACTTATTTGAAATATTTTTCTTCTTTCTTGTTTTATATCCTTTTGCAGGCAATCCCCACGGACTTACCGGATGTCCGCCGCCCGAAGTCTTTCCTTCTCCTCCACCCATCGGGTGATCCACAGGATTCATTGCTACACCTCTTACATGTGGTCTACGTCCTAACCACCTGGACCTGCCCGCCTTACCCAAACTTATATTTTCATGATCAATATTGCTCACTACTCCTAATGTTGCTTTACATTCGTTGAGAATCATCCTTACCTCACCTGATGGTAATTTTATCTGTGAATATTTGACATCTTTTGCAACGATCTGAGCTGATGTACCGGCACTTCTTGCTATCTGAGCACCTTTTCCCGGCTTCATCTCTATATTATGAATGAATGTTCCGACCGGAATTGCAGATATCGCCAAAGTATTTCCGGTTTTAAGATCCGCATCATTCGAAGACTCAATTTTTTCACCGACTTTTATGCCGTCCGGAGCTATGATATAATTCTTTTCACCATTAGTGTATTTTATCAATGCTATTCTGGCTGTTCTGTTCGGATCATATTCTATGGCAATGACCTCTGCTTCGGTATTATTATTTCTTTTAAAATCTATTATTCTGTATCGTCTCTTGTGTCCGCCGCCTCTGAACCTTGAAGTGATTCTCCCCAGATTATTTCTTCCGCCGGATTTTTTTAAAGGGGCTAAAAGAGATTTCTCGGGTTTGCTTTTGGTGATCTCATCAAAAGATGATATGCTGTAATATCTGGTTGCCGGTGTTGTGGGTTTTAATTTCCTTAATGCCATCGGGTTATTGTCTTAAAAAATTTCAAAATATCAATACAAATATAAATGAAGTACATTTTTTGGGAAAACTTCAAATTACTCAAAATGCTTAGAAAAGTCAATACAAGAAATCATGTAAAACGTGAATACTTTCAATGTGAATACAAAAATTCGATCTATTGCATAAACAACATTGCCATACTGTTTCAGATAAGACTTTATTCTATTAATTCCTTCCCGGATTGACCTTTTTGCTTTCTCCGCCAATCTTGTTCTCAACTGTGCTGAAACATACTGAATTCTGGAGGCTGTTAGTCTGAATTTAAGAATTCTTCTAATCCCCTGAGATCATTAGTGATTCAATGATTTTTATGACACTCATTCCGTCTGCTTCAGCATTAAAATTTGTGATCAGTCTGTGCCTTAATACCGGCTTCACGACTTTTTTTACATCATCAATGTTTGGCGAAAATCTTCCTTCCAGTATGCAGTTTGTTTTTGCTCCTAATATCAGATACTGTGATGCTCTTGGTCCTGCACCCCAGCTGATATAATCTTTTACTATTTTCGGTGAACCCTGATTTAAAGGTCTTGTCTTCGCTACAAGACTGACAGCATAATTTATTACCTCGTCAGCTACCGGAACTTTCCTGACCAGATCCTGAAATAAAATTATGTCTTCTTTTGAAAAAATAATTCTCAATTCAGGCTGATACATGCTCGTTGTTCTCTTTATTATTTCAAGCTCTTCCTGATACTCAGGATATTCAAGCCAGAGATTAAACATAAATCTGTCAAGCTGCGCTTCGGGAAGCGGATACGTTCCTTCCTGCTCAATGGGATTTTGAGTTGCCAGAACAAAAAACGGCTCTTCTAACTTATATGTTGTTCCTGCCGCGGTTACTTTATGCTCCTGCATTGCTTCAAGCAGTGCGGACTGGGTTTTTGGGGGTGTTCTGTTTATTTCATCTGCTAAAATAATGTTCCCGAAAACTGGTCCTTTTATAAATTTAAATACTTTTTTGCCGTCTTTGTCATTTTCCAAAATTTCTGTTCCTGTGATATCCGAAGGCATAAGATCAGGAGTAAATTGTATCCTGCTGAAATTGAGATCAAGAACCTCTGAAAGCGTTTTCACAATCAATGTCTTAGCAAGTCCCGGGACACCAACCAGTAAACAATGTCCCTTGGATAAAATGGATATCATTATCTGTTCTATTATTTTGTCCTGCCCTACAATAACTTTTGATATCTCATTTTTCAGTTCAGTATATTTCGAGTTTAATATTTTTACTGTTTCCACATCGGTATAATTCTGAATTTTCTGCTGAGTCATAGAAAAATTTTATGTTAATTAAAATATGTCTTTTACTATTTCCACTTCGCCGAATACTTTCATGTCGTCTTCGATCTCCTTTACATTACCGGCTATTGAAATAACAAGTTTTTCCGGATGTAAATATTTGACCGCCGCGTCTCTGATCTCGCCCATTGAAAGTCTGTTTACTCTTTGTATATAAGTATTATAATAGTCTTCTTCAAGATCATACAGCTTTAGATTAATTACTTTCGATGCAATTGCATTAGGAGTTTCAAGCTGTAATGGAAAACTTCCGGAAATATAGTTCTTTACGTTCTGAAGCTCATCTTCGCTCACAAGATCATTTCTTATGTCATTTATTTCCTTTAAGATTTCTTTCACAGTATCCGCAGTAATGTTATTCTTGACTTCCGTCATCACGGAAAAATCTCCTGAAAATTTATTAGAATAGAAAACCGACCTTGCACCGTAAGTATATCCGTTTACTTCCCTGAGATTTTTATTTATCCTTGATGTAAAATATCCTCCAAGCATCGTATTCATTACGTTTACCGGTATGAAATCAGGGTTGCCTCTGCTTATTCCGATATGTCCTGTCTTTATAGATGACTGAACGGCTCCTTTTTTTTCAGTTAAATATACTTTTGTTTTTTCTTTATGCGCAGGGATAAGCGGTTTGGTTTCAAGCTCCGGATTGTTTTTCCATCCTGAGAATTTTTCATTAATTTTATTCATTGCTTCCTCAGGTGTAATATCCCCGACAAAAGCTACAATTAAATTTTCAGGATTAAATATACGTCTGTAAAATTCTGTTATGTCTTCCCTGTTCAAATTCTTTATTGATGCTTTATTTCCTTCCACAGGAAACGCATACGGATTGTTTTCATAAACCGATTTCTTGAAAACTTTTTCCGATAAATAATCACCGTCATCTGTCATTGATAACAATGAATTCAGACGTTGCTCCCGTAACCTGCTGATCTCTTCCTCTTCAAACTTAGGATCTAAGATCACATCAGTCACAATCTCAAATATGTTGTCAAAATATTTTTTTAATGAATATGAGCTTACATATGTCGCATCATAATCACAGCCGCTTGAAATTGTCGCTCCGAGAAAATCTGTTTCTTCTGCTATTTTTGTTGCGCTCCTGCCGGAAGTTCCTTTAGTAAGAAGCTCGGAAGTCATCGAGGCTAGCCCGTATTTATTCTCCCCCGCGAAATAATCCATGTAAGATCCTGATTTAAAAACAAATCTGGATGTGATCAACGGCAACCGCTTATCTTCTATAACAAGCACTGTGATCCCGTTGTCAGATCTTGTTTCAAAAAATTTAGGAAAGTTTACATCCCTGGGCTTGCCTGATCCGGGGGGGACTGAACGGTCAAGTGTTTGAGCCTGTTCGATTACATTGATTTTATTATTCTCCATTATGCTGTTTTTTAGGAAAGTAATTTAAAACTACTCTTTGGTTTTTGTTTAAATATTTATTTGCACTTTCTATTATGTCATTTTTGGCAACCTGTAGATAATCTATGATCTCAAAATTGATCTTTTCACAGTCATTATAAAAGGTTTTGAAAAAAGAAAATTTATCCGCAAGCGAAATGATTGACTGTCTTCTGGAATTGTAGTATGTCTCAACTTTATTTTTTACTTTCGTAATTTCATTTTCATCTATGTTGCCGTTCTTTATGTCTTCTAAAATGCTGTCTATTCTTGTTTCAATTTCCTCTATAC
Source organism: Ignavibacteria bacterium (assembly GCA_016710985.1). Classification (GTDB taxonomy): domain Bacteria; phylum Bacteroidota; class Ignavibacteria; order Tepidaquicellales; family Tepidaquicellaceae; genus JAGPCH01. Next base: position 53,642 of record JADJTX010000006.1, on the reverse strand, counting down.
TTTTCCCTTTCATGGCAATTGCACTGATACAAAACAGGCTTGTCTGCTCCATACCGTACAGATTTGTATCACTCTCGATTACAAGTTCATTCTTATACTCAAGTTCCTGATAAAATCTCGAGCTGTCTCCTTCTGATAAAATTCCGTTTAATATGTTCATTGCATAATAATCAGCAGTCCCCATTTCAGGAAGCCTGTAAAAAATAAATTTCCCTTCGAGCTGTATGTTGTCATAAATATCCTCCCTTATCTCAGTCATTATATTTTCTTCGTAAAACTTTCTACGCTCAAAGTCCTTTCCGGGTTTTATGGCTCCGTAATATTTCTCAACTAAACTTAACGTTTTATCATAATCAATATCTCCGACTATTGAGATCACTGCATTATTAGGTTTATAATATCTTTCAAAGAAATTCTCAATATCATCTAAGGTTACTTTTCTCAGATCATCCATATTCCCGATTATCGGCCATTTATATCCGGAGTTTTTAAAAAGCCTCCTTGAACTTTCTTCCTCTACCGTACCATAAGGCGAATTATCCACATACAGAAGTTTCTCTTCGAGTACTACATCTTTCTGGATCTCAAGACTTTCTTTTGAAATCCCGAATCCGGCTATCCTGTCTGAGTCAAGCCATAATCCGACTTCAAGATGGTTTGCCGGTAATGCAACAAAATAGCTCGTGCTGTCCCAGCTCGTATATGCGTTGCTTTCCCCGCCGTTCTGATTTAAGATCTCATCAAATTTACCTTTAGGTATGTTTGGAGATCCCTCAAACATCAGATGTTCAAACAAATGAGCGAGCCCTGTCATGTGTTCTTCCTCATCCTTAGACCCTATGTGAAATGTAGTATTCACTGCAACCATCGGGATGTTACCTTGTCTGCTCATTACCAATCTTAATCCGTTACCGAACGTGTGCTCCTTGTATTCAAGTGAAGGTACTTCGAATCTTATTTTTTCAGCTAAATGATTTGTCAAATTCTGTTTTAAATTTGTTTCTCTAAAAATTATTAATGCATATAAATTACAATTATTATTGAAATGAATAATAACTGATTTGATATTTCACTGTCCCTTAATAATAAATAATTCGCAGCTGGTAATTAGTCCGGCGGGTAAGTAAGAATCAATTTATTTTTTTTAGGAAATTATTATAGTGTTAATAAAGAAGTTAATTTTGAATTATCAAATTAGTTTATTTGAATTTAAAAGTCAGCGTATAAATTTGAGAAATTATTAAATCGTATCACCAACTCCTACTATAGAGAAAAGGCCTGACACGAATTTTCACGAATGATCACGAATTATTAAAACTACAATTTCATCTATTAAAGACTGAATTTCCCAAAAAACAATTTGGGATGAAGATTTTATAATGCTTTTAAATAACTTATCACATCAGTCCAAAACGTTTTTTTGAAAATCCTTTTTTACTACTAAGACACAAAGAAAAACTTATTCTTAAATGTATTCCTTTGTGTCTTGGTGTCTTAGTTGTTATGTATCATTTTTTGTTTGATTAGAAACTCTTTTTAAAGATAAAATAAAATTTGGGAAAATTTAAAACATTAACTCTTTATTCATGCTAATTCGTGAATTTCGTGGCAAAGGATTTTCACCGGCTAACCGTAGAAAATATCAGCTTAAAATTACCCAACAGATATCAGTTTTATTTATGACTTAAGTCATAATGATAGTAATGAATATTTCGTATTTTTGTATATATGAAAACAATTAACTGCATACTGTTTCTTTTCATTGTAATAAATTTTTCAATTGGCATTGCACAGGCGCAGTATGAATTTAATGGTAAAGTTCTTGAACTTAATTTGAACGAACCTGTCGCAGGAGCAAAGATAAGCATTTATTCTGAAAACTCAGTCGCATATACAAATGACAGCGGTTACTTCTCCTTCCGTAATTTAAACGAAAAGATCATTACCGTCTCCATCAGCAGGATCGGATACAAAGTAATGTCATTTGAAAAAGTTCTGGATATTTCAGATGATAATTTTACCATTATCAGACTCGAACAGATGAATATCATGTCAGGCGAGATTGAAGTCTACTCAACTAAAATAGAAAATAAGATCAGATATTCAATTTTCCCCATTGCTCTCATTACAAGAAAAGACCTTACAGATAATAACGCAGTTTCGGTTTCTGAAGTCTTAAGCACCAAGCCCGGACTGAACCTTGTCAGAGATGGTATTTGGTCTACTGATGTGAACATAAGAGGATTGAGCAGGGATAATATTGTCGTACTGATCAACGGAAACAGGATAGAAACTGCAAACAATCTTTCAGCAAGATTGTCTCTCGTTGATATTAATTCAATAGAAAGAATTGAAGTCATCAAAGGCGGAACATCGTCCATCTATGGTTCGGGGGGAACCGGCGGAGTCGTAAGCATTACCACTCTGTCCGGAACATTCAATAAAAAATTCTCCCTCAATGGAATTCTTTCGGGCAGTTATTCGGCTGTAAATGAAATGTCAAATTCGGGTCTCTCACTTTTCATGAGTTCGGAAAATATTTATGCAAATCTTTATACTCTTTACCGCGAAGCATCTGACATAAAGATCCCTGACGGGATTATTCCAAACAGCTCTTTCAGGGATTACGGAATTTCGTTCAATTCAGGAATAAAGTTCGGCAGAAATAATTTTCTTACACTCGATCTTCAGCAGTTCAATACTCCTTATGCAGGAATACCGGGCGGATTTCCGCTGTTCCCTAACAGGGCAACCGTAACTTATGAGCCTGCCGAAAGACAATTGTATGCTTTTACTTATGAGAACAATAAAATCTCCGGACTTATAAATGCACTCTCAGCAAAAGTTTTCATTCAGAATATTTTCAGAGATGTAATGGTAATTCCGAATACGATTGTTCTTGTTCCGAAAACAGCTACTACTCCGGCAAGAAGAATTAATAATCTTTCGATTGAACCTGACGGGAAACATTATTCATCAGGCATGATCTTTCAGGCTGATTTTATTACAAAAAGCAATAACAGACTTATTGGAGGAATAGACCTGTGGAGGAGAAAATTAATCACATCTAGAGAGCAGACGCAGAAAATAGAAATACTTGATTCAAACAATAATGTTGTCTCAACATCCATTGTGCAGACAGGTGATATTCCAATACCTGAATCTAAATTTACAAGCTTTGGAATTTTCGCTCAGGATGAAATAAGTTTTATGCGGGACAGATTATTTCTTGATATCAGCGCAAGAGCTGACGGAATTTTTGTTTCAAATGAACAGTCTGTAAGTCCTTTATATGTGATCACAAATGGTGTAATAAACAATTCTCCTTCCAATCAGAAAATTCTGTGGAATGCTTCAACAGATAATGATATCTCGTGGAGTTTTAATACCGGCGCGAATTATAAGCTGACCGGAAATTTAAATTACTCATTGAATTTCTCCGCAGCTTTCAGATCGCCTTCCCTTGAAGAAAGATTTCAATACATTGATCTCGGAAGCGTTGTCAGACTTGGAAATCCTTTCCTCGATCCTGAAACAGGTTACTTTATTTCAACTGCTCTTAAATACTGGAGCGATGATCTGAATCTTTCCCTTGAATTATATTCAAACTATCTTTCGGATCTTGTAACGGAGATCCCCGGAACTTATGAAACGAGACCTGCTCTGATAAAAACAAACATTGGAAGCGCACGGCTTGCAGGCTTTGATGCTGACTGGGAGTATAATTTTTATAACAGCTTTGTTTTTTACGGCAGCGCTTCTTTTATAAACGGCGAGAATACAGGGAACGGTTCTGCTCTTCCGCAGATCGCTCCTTTGAACGGGAGTCTCGGTCTGAAATATATTTATGATGATCTGATCTCTCTGAATTTTAATACTGTAATTTATTCGGATCAGAACAGAGTTGCAACAGGTGAGGTTACAACTCCGGGTTATACTGTTTATAATTTTTATTCAGGTATTAATAAAATATATTTAAATGAATTTGAACTGAGCCTTTATGCTGGTTCGGAGAATATTTTCAACAGAAATTACAGGAACCATCTGTCCACTGCAAGAGGAACGGTTACATCCGAACCCGGAAGAAATATTTATCTGAAAGCAAAGATCGTTTTTTGAATGAAATTTCTATGAAAAAATAAATCAAACACATAATACAGAAACTCAGAGGTTGGTGAGCAAATATATATTACCTCTGTGTCTCTGTGCCTCTGTGTTAAAATTAAATCCCTATGGAATGGTACTGGTTAGCTCTGATCTCCGCACTGTTATCAGCATTTGCAGCGATATTACAGAAGAAAGTTCTGGGAAATATATCGGCTCTGAAATTTACCGTAATAGTTTCAATATTCATTGCTTTGTTTTCAACTGTACTCATCAGCTATTTAAATTTATCCGCAGCAAGCTCAGCTTCTATAATAATTTTATTCATAAAATCCATTATAAATGCAACAGCATTCTTATGCATAATGACTGCGCTGAAGAATCTTGAGATCAGCAGGTCTTTGCCGCTGCTTGCGGCTTCACCGATGGTTGTTGCATTGCTTGCATTCATTTTTCTCGGAGAAGCGCTGACCCTGCCGGAAGTTCTCGGAATGCTTCTTATAGTCTTAGGCACATACATTCTTGAATTAAAAAAGAATGAAAAAATATATCTTCCTTTCCGTGTCTTCATCGATTCAAAATATCACAGGCTTATACTTCTCGCTCTTTGTCTTATGTCAGTTTCAGCAGTGATTGACAAACTTCTTCTCGGGAAATTCAAGCTTCCGCCCCTGACATTTCTTATCATACAGAATTATTTTTTTCTGATAATATTTTTTTATATACTGGAAATTTCATAAAATAAAAATGAAAATGAAAAATTATTCTCAGGAATGCAAAAAAACATTTTAATCCTGATAATGATAATTGCAATTGTGACTATCGGCTACAGGTGGACTCAGATTGAATCGACCAAACTTGCGCCGGTGGGACTTGTCATCTCATTAAAGAGATTATCAGTTCTATTCGCCGTCATTATCGGAGCTAAATTATTTAAAGAAGAAAATTACTTCAGAAAGGTTATTGCTACTTCTCTTATTGTTGCAGGAGCTTTGCTGATATATGAGGATTAAGTTTATTAAGTTTATTAAGTTTTAAGTTCGTTTAGTTCTTTTAGTTCATTTAGTTCGTTTAGTTCAGTTTAGTTTAGTTCTTTTAGTTCGTTTAGTTCGTTTAGTTCTTTTAGTTCGTTTAGTTCAATAAGTTTTTTGATTTACTTCCTCAACTAACCTAACATATTAACTATAAACTTACGAACTTGAACTTAATAACAACTTATGAACTTACGAACTTATGAACTTATGAACTTATGAACTTACGAAGTACGGCATTTCCAAAAGAACTGTTGTCCCGGGATTCTTCTGATTTCCGATTACTGAAGGACTGAGAATGTTCAGGGTGCCGTTGTGTTTCTCAATGATCTGTTTAACGACAGACAACCCAAGACCCGTACCTTCGATCCTGCTTTTCTTTGCATTGCTGGCGCGGTAAAATTCACCTGAAATTCTATCCAGCTCTGTGTCCGGGATTCCAATTCCTGTATCGCTTAATTCCATATAAAACCTGTCATCATTATCATATATTTTAAAATCAACCTTACCGCCTGTAGGAGTGTATTTCAATGCATTACTTATAATATTTGATAAGAGTATCTCCATTAAATGTCTGTCTGCATAGACAGCTCTTCGTGAAGTTCTTTCGTCTTTATATGTAAATACTATTTCAGCACCGGAAAATTTATCCTTCAACTTATCTATTGTATCCTTTATGATCACTTCAGGATCTGTTTCTTCTTTTCTGATTTCTTCAAGCAGTTTTATTTTTGATACTTCTATAATGTCATTTGTAATGCTTATGGCTTCCTCTGACCTTTTTTTCATTTTCAAAAGTACTTCCCTGGCTTTATCGTTGATCTGACCTGTTATTCCTTCAATAAGAAGATTAAGATAAGAGACAATTGCCGCTATTGGTGATTTGACCTCATGTACAACAGCCAGTACATATTTCTGCTTTTCTTTTTCAGACAGCTCAATTTCTGATACCGCTTCCAGTAACTGCTGTTCTCTTTTAAATAATGCCCCGGCAAGATTATTGGAAAACATAACACTGGCAAGCATCATAAGCCAGAAGGTTATTAAATTCAGAATGATGTAATTAAAATTAAGTGATTCTATTAGTCCCGCATTTGAGATGAGAAACTCCTGAATGATACCATAGTGAACTGAAATGTTCAGGAGAGAAAAGATCACCAGTACTAGAGTAACTATCAAATATACAATTCTTCCCGGCAATATCATGCTTCCGATAATAGCATGAAATATAAAGAATAAATAGAAAGGGCTGTTGAGAAGACCGGTCAGATAGACAAGTATCATTAAAGTGGTAAGGTCAAGTAAGATCTGTATTAATGCAAACTTTAGCGGATTAAATCTGAATATGTCGTTATGAATTCTCCCTGAGTTGAAAACGTAATCCAGTATCAGATTATATATAAGAGTTGAAATGAATATTGCAAATATTCCATTATGCTGAAGTGTGTTTACATCTTCATCGCTGAAAAAAATGACAAATAAATAAAAACATAACAGCATAACAACAGCAACATACCTTAGCTTGATGAACCATTTGTTTCTCTCGGATACAAGCTCCCATAAATAATCAAGATCTTTTGTATTGGTAGGAATAAGATTTAACATAACAATATACTTTAAGAAAGCTCTTTAACACCGAACTCAAATTTGTAACCGTCTGACCGCTGTTTCAAATTAAAATTAATCCCGAATATAAGAAAGCGGTCTGACGGTTACATAAATTTGTATTCTAAACCTTTGTGTATCTCCGTGCTCTCTGTGTCTCAGTGGTAAAAACAAATAAATATCAGTTTATATATTTACCTCGTTTCAAATACTTCGTATGCAGCAGCTTATGAGAAAGCTTCCCTCCGGGTCCGTCAGTAAGAAATTTTTCGTATATGTATTTTATTCTAGGATTCTCGTGTGACTTTCTTACAGGCATTGAAGCTTCTTCTTCATAAATTGCCTTTACCCTTAACTTCCTTATAAGTTCAGATGTCGGTATCGGCTGTCCGCCACCGCCTATGCATCCTCCCGGACATGCCATTATTTCTACAAAATGATAACCGGCAAGTTCTCCTTTTATAAGCATTTCCATTACATGCTTCGCATTAGCTGTTCCGTGAGCTACTATGAATTTTAATTCCACTCCTTCAAGAAATCCGAATTCTTCTTTGCAGTTCTCAAGTTTCACCGAAGCTTCCTTGATACCTTTCATACCGCGGCAGACATCTATATTTAAATTCTTAAACGGAACCGGCCTTCCCGTGACAAGTTCATACACCGTTCTCAAAGCCGCTTCCATTACTCCTCCGGTCGCTCCGAATATTAACCCCGCTCCTGAGGCATCTCCGAAAGGTTCATCGAAATTAGTTTTCGGAAGTTCCGGCAGTCTCAGTCCTGCTTCGCGTATCATCTTTGCCATCTCTCTTGTTGTTAGTCCGTAATCTACATCTTTAAAACCCGATGAGTCCATTTCAGGTCTGTTGCATTCGAATTTTTTTGCAGCGCACGGCATCAGGGCTACTGTCACTATATCTTTCGGATCTATGCCTTCTTCTTTTGCATAAAATGTTTTTATTACAGAACCGAACATCTGCTGCGGTGATTTTGCTGTTGACAGATAATCTAAATATTCGGGATAAAAATGTTCTATGAATTTTACCCATCCGGGTGAACAGGATGTAAACTGAGGAAGCATTACAGAACTGTCTTTATCTACAATAGCTTTTCTCAGTCTGCTGAGAAGTTCAGTCCCTTCTTCCATTATCGTAAGGTCAGCAGTGAAATTCGTATCAAATACCCTGTCGAATCCCATTCTCTTTATTGCTGTATTCAATTGTCCTGTCATCGAGATTCCTGCCGGCAGTCCGAACTCTTCACCTATTGCGGCTCTTGGGGAAGGAGCTGTCTGCAATACAACGTGCTTCTTAGGATCTTCAATTGCTTTCCATATTTCATCAGAAGGATCGTTTGCGTGAAGAGCGCCGGTGGGACATCTGTTTATGCACTGACCGCAGTTGATGCAGATCACATCAGCAAGCGGCTTATCCATAAATGTAGATATCTTTGTATCATAACCTCTGTTAATGGCTTCAAGAACCCCTACTTCCTGAAGGTCTATGCAGGTCCTAACACATCTTCTGCATAATATACATTTATCCATATCTCTCACAACAGCATGAGATGAACTGTCAATTTCGAATCTCGGCTCGCATATATGTCCGAATTCATAACTATCTACTCCGTATTCCTTTGCCAGTGTCTGAAGCTCGCAGTTATTGTTTCTGACACAGCTGTAACATTCTCCGTAATGCTCACTCAGCATAAGATCAACTATATGCTTTCTCGCTTTTCTTACTTTATCTGAAAATGTTTTTATTTTAACAGGGGAAGTTACAGGAAATGCACAGGACGCCTGCAAAGTTCTCATCCCTTCGACTTCCACAAGACACATTCTGCAGTTGCCTGCAATGCACAGATCTTCGTGATAGCATAACGTCGGTATATGTATTTTATTTTCTTTACAGATCTCGAGTATTGTTTTACCCAGCTGAACCTGCATTTTCTCGCCATTCAATTCTATTGATACAGTCGCACCGATACCTGTTTTACTTTTTCCGTCTTTTACAATCAATGGTCTCTGTGACACCGGACTTCTTAATTCCTTTTCCATAATTATTAATTTAATACCGGTTTATTATTGAATATCTCATCTTTAAAATTTTCGAGTATAGAAATAAACGGATTCGGGCTTGACTGTCCGAGTCCGCATTTGGAAGCGACCTGCATGGTCCTTCCGAGTTCTTTTAACTTTTCTATATATTCTATAGTATATTCATTTTTTTCTATCATCTCCACACCTTCCAGAAGTTTCACATTTCCGATCCTGCAGGGAGTGCATTGTCCGCAGGATTCTTCGACAAAGAATTCCATGAAGTTCTTCAGTACTTCCAGCATATTTCTGCTTTTATTAAATATCATTATTGAGCCGCCTGTGGAAATATCTTCATAAGAAAGTTTTCTGCCGAATTCCGTTGCCGGCAGACAAATGCCTGAAGCGCCTCCGACCTGTATTGCCTTTGTATCTTCCGCTCCTGTGATATTAATAATTTCATTTAAAGTCGTTCCCCACGGTAATTCATAAACTCCCGGATATTTACAGTCGCCTGAAACAGAAAATAGTTTTGAGCCGGTTGACTTATCAGTTCCGTGTTTATGATACCATTCCCCGCCTTTATTAATTATATTCGGAACGGAGGCAAGTGTCTCCACATTATTAACTGCTGTTGGAAATCCGAGATAACCGGTATTTACAGGAAACGGGGGTCTGTTTCTCGGCTCACCTCTGTGACCTTCGAGAGATTCTATAAGTGCGGTTTCCTCACCGCAGACATATGCGCCTGATCCCAGTCTTATGAAAATGTCAAAATCAAATCCCTTACCGCAGATATTTTTTCCAAGAAGATTTTGTTTTCTCATTTCTTCAAGGAAGTTTTCAAGAAATTCAAGCATGTAAGAATATTCAGCTCTTAAATAAACTATACCTTCTTTTGCGCCAATAGTATAGCCCGCAATGATCATTCCTTCAAAAACCAGTTCAGGATATTCAAGTAAAAGTACTCGGTCTTTGAATGTCCCCGGTTCGCCTTCATCGGCATTACATACAATGAATTTCTTATCTGCATTAGCTGCGGCAGTGATCATCCATTTTGTAGATACCGGAAAACCCGCACCGCCCCTGCCTTTCAAGCCTGAATCTTTTATTTCAAATAATATGTCTTCACGTTCCATTTCCAGAACTTTCTTAACTGCCGAACCTTTTTCGTATTCTGAAAATAAAACCGGACCTGTCCTTTTAATTTTATTTAAAGTATTCATTTTAAATCCCTTATCAAATTTAATACAGATTCTTTGTTGACTCTTTCATGTATCTGATCATTCACAAGTATTGAAGGGCTCTTATCACACATGCCAAAACAATTTGCATATTCAAGTGTGACCTTGCCGTCCTTGGTAGTTTCATTAAAACCAATTCCGAGTTCAGTGCTTAAAGCTTTTGCTATCTCAAGGCTGCCATGATAATTGCAGATAATATTTTTACAGACTCTGACAGTATTTCTTCCCCGAGGCTTATCATATAAAAATGCATAGAATGAGATTACACTATTGACTTCCACCGGATGTATGTTCAGCAATCGGGCAACTTCCTGTTGTGAATGTTCATCTATATAAAAGAATTTTTTCTGAATTTCCTGCAGTACAGGAAGCAACGCTGTACGTTCTTTTCCGAATCTCTGTACAAGTGTCTGAATAAATTCATTTCTTATATTTTTTTCTGAGTCGTTCATTTTGTTTTATTCAATAATTTTTCAATGGTATTTAAAAGCATTTCCGGCTCTGCCGGTTTGTCAATGAACTCGTCTACCTGAATGAGACTGTTCTTCCCGAACTCGTAACCCAAGGCATTCGATACTGAAGAGTAGATTATTACCGGTGCTGTGATATTATTCTTTTTTAATTTCTTTAAGAGAAAGAATCCGTCATCGGGTTCAGTCATCATTATATCAAGAATAATAAGATCCGGTTTGTTGTTCAGAGCTGATTTGAATCCATTTTCAGGATCCGTTTCAGAAAAAACCTTGTAGTCCTTTGACTCTAAGAGAACTGTTGCAGCTTCGATAATATCAGGATCATCATCTATTATTAGAATTTTATTTTTCATTATTTCCTCCTGTACAAAATTAAGGAAAATCAAATTTACGCAGTATGACTTATGTTAGGTTTTGAAAATATATTTTTGAGGCAGAAAAGATTGGTAAGGTTTGTAAGATTTGTGAAGATTGAGCGATTGATAAGATTCATAAGATTTGTAAGATTAGCGGGTTTTAGTTGGTTTAGAGGGCTATGATGTAGTATTTACTAGAATTTACAGAACTTAGTAAACTCAAAGAACTAAAAGAACTCAAAGAACTTAAAGAACTCAAAGAACTTAAAGAACTCAAAGAACTCAAAGAACTCAACGAACTCAACGAACTTAAAGAACTTAACGAACTTAAAGAACTTTCGGCAGATAAGTAAGTACTAATTTATTTTTGCTTAAGACATAATCATTTACTGCATTTATTACATCCTGTTTTGTAACTGATAAATATCTTTGTATTTCGTCGTTTATTCTTCCTGTATTTTTAAAATAGAGGTAATTAAAAATTGTTTCGACTGATATATTCTGAATTTTCAGATACTTAACTGTATTCTCAAATTCGATCTGATTTTTAATTTTCTGAAACTCCTCATCAGACAAGCCATTTTCACGTAAATCATTTATCGACTGAAAGATCTCATTTTTAATTTCACCAACATTCGCTCCGGGATTTATCATTGCTTTAATTATCAGAATTCCGCTGTCTTCAAGGGAATATTTGAATGCTTTAATGTATTTTACCAATTGCTTTTCATATACAAGCTTTTTATAAAGCCTGCTGCTTTTATTGTTTGCAATGATCTCGGTCAGGTATTCCATTGCATAATTTCCTTTTTCACCTGATTTCGGAGTCTGAAAACAAATATTCAATACAGGAAGCTGAACATTATCATGCACTTCAAGTTCGACATCTTTTTTCATTTCCTTAATGTGATTTTCTTTCCTGCTGATATCTTTGTTCTTTTCAATATTCCCGAAATACTTATTGATAAGATTTTCAGCATCGGTATAATTTATATCCCCGGAAATCATTAATACGGCATTTTTCGGAGAATAATAAGTGTCATGAAAATTCATTGCCTCTTCTACTGTAAATGAATTTATATCATCTGTAAATCCAATTACCGGAGATTCATAATTCGACCCCGAGAAAACATTTTTAAATATATTATGGAATGATGAGCCGTATGGTGCATTTTCATAGACCTGTTTCTTCTCCTCTATTACTACATTTTTCTGATTGGTCAGATTTTCTTCAGAAATATTCAGGGAATTCATTCTGTCTGATTCGAGCCATAGAGCAATCTCAAGATTATTTGCAGGCATCATTTCGTAATAAACCGTTGCATCGTTCATCGTAAACGCATTACAAACCCCGCCTGATTTCATCACATACTGAAAGTGTTCGTTCTTCTTTATGTTATCCGATCCCTGAAACATCATATGCTCAAACAAATGAGCTATTCCCTTTTTATTAACATCCTCATCTTTTGATCCGACTTTGTAACCTACCGTGACATTTACGATGGGATTAATATTATCTTTATATAGAATGCAGTGAAGTCCATTTGAAAGTTTGTATTCCTTAAAATCAATTTTCTTACCGGAAAGTAAAGCATCGGTATTTGATCCTAGTGATGTTTTATATTTCTTCAATTTTATTAAGTTTAAAATTCTGAATTGCAAAGTAAGTTTTTTGAATATAAAAGTCAGCGTATAAAATCCAAGTTTACGACAAACAACCACATCTGTCTAAAATAAAATAAAGTTTAATTAATTGTTTCAATAACAGAGTATAAATGAAATTTATTTAAATTTTTTAAAACTAACCCAGTGATAATCCCGAAGGGATGTTATTATTATAGCATATAAACAATAGCACAGACAAACCCCGAAGGGGTGAAATAATGTCATCCCTTCGGGATTTATTAATTTGGTTTCCTTTTTCTATAATAATGTTACCCCTTCGGGGTTTGTTATAGATTAAACGTTTTGGACGGATGTGGAAAAATTGCACATCCGTCCATAATAAAAAAAAGCTTGCCACGAATTTCACGAATGATCACAAATTTAAAAATATTATCACTAATTTTTAAATAATATCATCTCTTGGCAAAAATGAAGATTTGCACAGCCGTTCATGCGATCTTAAATACAATTTCAACAATAATTTAATTTAAATTGTAAATAATAACAAAAATCTTTAATTTGCTCTGAATTTAAAACTAAGGAGTTTAGCCTTAACTTGGAAAAAGATACGAAATCCCCGCTTGAGATACCAAATGAAGTACCTGATTTTAAAATAAAAACATTCGATCAGAAAAACTGGATCAGCGAAAACTTACATTATAAAAAGGATTCCGGCAGCTGGGCATGGATATTACACAGGATTACCGGAATAGCTTTGATAGGTTATTTATTTCTGCACGTTTATTCCCTGAGTCCTTTGACAAAAGGTGAAATTGCATTCAATCAGATGATGCAGTCTTATACTACTCCGTTCTTTATGGTAGTAGAATGGCTTCTGTTCGCATTTGTATTATTTCATTCTTTGAACGGGATCAGAATTGTAATAGTTGACTGGGCTGACGGAGCAAAATATCATAAACAGCTTTATAAACTTTCCTGGGTATTGGGGATAATATTATTTTTAGCTATGGGTGCTTTAATGTTTTCACATGAAATAAAGATGCTGTTTAATTAAAATGTTTACTGTAAATGCTTAAATATAAATATAAATCATCCAAAGACTCAGGCTCCAAAAGCTGGGTTTTACAAAGAATAACCGGACTGGCTCTCGTTGTGTTAATGATCGGACATTATATTCTCATGCATTATAATCCTGAAAGCGGGCACACATACGGTGCAGTGCTTAACAGAATGCAGCATTCATGGTACAGAATCATAGATCTGACATTCATTACTCTTGCAATGTATCACGGATTGAACGGTATATGGAATATTTTCAGGGATTATAAACTGAAACAATGGGCAAAACTATCAATAATCTCAGCGCTTGTAATTTTAGGACTGGCATTCACTGCATGGGGTTACAGTATAATCTTCTCTATTCCCTATATAAACAGCGTAGCCGGAGCAAATTAAAATTTCTATTCTGTATTGAGTTTTAAGCTTTTAGAATTCATGTTTGACATTGTTCAGTTTTTACAAAAAAATAAACAAATTTAAATTAACTTACAAAATTGAATTATTTTTAATACATTATTTAAATTAATTAATTAAACCTAAAACAGGAGAACAAAAAAAATGGACAACTTAACCCCGCTGCAAGAAATTTTAGAAGGAATGAAAACCGATGCTGAAAAGTTTTACGATAAAGGTCAAAACGCTGCAGGCACCAGACTGAGAAAAGCTTTAAATGATCTCAGAAAGAAAGCTGCCGAAATCAGGAAAGAAATTCAGGAAGAGAGAACTAAAAGGAAGGCAGAAGGAAAATAAGCTTAAATTTTTTTATTCAAAAAGTGGAATCTAAAAAAGTTATTCCATTCATCATATAACTTTTCTTTTGGAATCCACTTTTTATTTTATCTAACCAATTAATTTCATTGAGCAATACAAATAAGAGCAACATACGTAATTTCTGCATAATTGCGCACATTGATCACGGTAAGTCCACTCTCGCCGACAGGCTGCTTGAAAAAACCGGCACTATTGAAAAGAGAAATATGATCAAACAGGTTCTGGATGACATGGATCTTGAACAGGAAAGAGGGATCACAATCAAACTTCATGCAATTCAGATGAAGTATAAACACAATGACGGAGTCGATTATGTTTTTAATCTGATTGATACCCCCGGTCATGTTGATTTTTCCTATGAAGTATCAAGATCACTTGCGGCTTGCGAAGGCGCTTTGCTTGTTGTCGATGCTACACAAGGTGTTGAAGCTCAGACAATCAGCAATCTCTATCTTGCAATAGATAACGGACTTGAGATAATCCCTGTAATTAATAAGATCGATTTACAGAATGCAATGATTGATGATGTCACTGATCAAATCATTGAACTGATCGGTTGCAAAAAGGAAGACATTATTCTTACAAGCGCTAAAGCTGATATCGGTACTGATGATATTTTAAATGCAATTGTAAACCGGATTCCGCCGGCTAAGATCGAGACTGAAAAACCGCTTCGTGCATTAATTTTTGATTCTAAATTTGATATTTACAGAGGAGTGGTTGTTTATATACGTGTTTTTGACGGCAGTATAAAAGAAGGTGATGAAATAAAATTTTTCTTCTCCGGAAAAACTCTTATCGCAGAAGAAGTCGGACATTTAAGAATGGGAAGAGTAAAGACTGATATTCTGAAATCCGGTGATGTAGGATATTTAATTGCGGGAATAAAGGATGTGAATGAATCTAAAGTCGGTGATACGATTTTTAAAGTTTCAGAACCTGTTTCTGAACCATTACCGGGCTACAAAGAAGTTAAATCGATGGTCTTCAGCGGAATTTATCCGTCTGCTACAGATGAATTTGAAACACTCCGGGATTCACTCGCTAAGCTAAAGCTTAATGACGCAGCGCTGACCTTTCAGCCTGAAACTTCAGTGGCTCTGGGTTTCGGTTTCAGATGCGGATTTCTCGGAATGCTTCACATGGAGATCGTTCAGGAGAGACTCGAGCGCGAGTATAATATTAACATTATCACTACTGTCCCGAGTGTTGAATATAAGGTTTATAAAACAAATGGTGAAGTTGTATTGGTTGATAATCCATCGCTGATGCCGGACTCTGTGAAAATTGATTACGTCGAAGAACCTTATATCACTGCTAATATTATTACACCGACAGAATTCATCGGCAACTTAATGAAGCTTGCAAATGAAAGACGAGGAATTTTTGTTGCAACAAATTATGTTGACGCAAAGAGAGTTGACCTGCACTTCGAATTTCCCTTAAGTGAAATTGTGTTTGATTTCTATGATAAGCTGAAATCCTATTCAAGAGGATACGCTTCCTTTGACTATGACTTTAAAGATTATAAAAAATCAGATCTCGTTAAGCTTGACATACTCCTCAACGGTGATTCAGTAGATGCGCTTTCGATCATCGTTCACAGAGATAAAGCATTTGAATGGGGAAAACGGCTATGCACAAAGCTGCGGCAGTTAATTCCAAAGCAAATGTTTGAAGTTGCAATTCAGGCGGCTATCGGTGCAAAGATCGTAGCAAGGGAAACTATAAGCGCAATGAGGAAGAATGTAATTGCAAAATGTTACGGCGGTGACATTTCACGAAAGAGAAAATTACTGGAAAAACAAAAGGAAGGAAAAAGGCGTATGAAACAGGTCGGTTCCGTGGAAATTCCTCAGGAAGCGTTTCATGCAGTGCTGTCCTTAGACTAGAGTGTATAGAGTGTATAGAGTGTGTGGAGTGTATGGAGTGTATGGAGTGTATGGAGTGTGTAAAGTGATTGGAGTAAGTAGTGAAGAGCAAATCTAAAATCCAAAATCTAAAATCTAAAATCGAGTAAGTGGATAAATACAGAAATCAGAAAAAAGAAGGAGTTACAAAACCAAAAGATATAAAAGAAGTCAAAGGTAAAGAGGAAGATAACAAAAAAACCAAGTCACGTGAGTTTGTAGATGCGCTTGTATATGCAGCGGTAGTTGCTTTCATAATAAAAATATTATTCTTCGAAGCATTCCGCATCCCGACCGGCTCGATGGAAAAGACTTTAATGGTCGGCGATTTTTTACTTGTGACAAAATTTACCTACGGAGCTACAACACCAAGGAACATTCCTTTTACAGACATCAGACTTCCATACTTTCAGCTTCCCGGTTTTAAAGATCCGAAAAGAGGAGACATTATAGTATTCGATTTTCCGGGAGACAGGGATGATCTTGAATCTAAGGAAGTTGTAAATTACATAAAGCGTTGTGTAGCGATTCCCGGTGATTCACTACAGATAATTGACAAAAAATTATATGTTAACGGTGAAATTTTTCCTAACCCGCCGAATTCAATGTTTGACAATGTGAAACGACCCGCGAATTTTGTAAATCCGAGAATGTTTCCCAAAGGTTCAAGCTGGAATGAAGACTGGTACGGTACGATCCGCGTTCCGAAGATCGGGGATAAATTAAAAATCGATTCTTCTAATTATGAGGGCTGGAAAATGTTCGTGATGAAGGAAGGACACTCAATAAGGATGACAGCGGACAGGAAAGTTTTGGTGGATGACAAAGAACTTCCAAACAATGAGTATACAGTCGAGCGTGATTATCTTTTCATGATGGGCGACAACAGGAACAACTCACTTGACAGCCGTTTCTGGGGATTTATGCCGGTTGATAATATCGTAGGCGAAGCGTTGCTTATATACTGGTCATGGGATCCGAGTATTTCATTTTTAAACTTCTTTGATCTTGTAGGTTCGACAAGATGGGAAAGAATCGGGAATATGATCCGCTAGATTTGGGATTTGAAAATTCGGATTTGGGATTTAAGAGATTTTGGATTTTGAATTTAGATTAGAAATAAAATTTAGACTTTTGTCATTCTGAACGAACGAAGCGAAGCGGAGTGAAGTGAAGAATCCAATCATTCAACGTAAATTCTTAAATAGTATTTCAGAAAGTTAAAAGAAGAGTTACTGATCAGAATGAGATAAAGTTCGTAACTTCAGTTAGGTAATTTTAAGAAACCCTTTAATATTATTTTTTAATGTTAAAGGGCTTTCTTGTTTAAAGTTATTTCTTTTCCTATTGAACACTAAAGATTTAATGATTGTAATTTAGTAAAAAGTGATTCATATTACTTTTAACTTTTAACTTTTAACAGTGTCAGGCATTTACATTCATATTCCATTCTGCTCAAAGCGCTGCAACTACTGCGACTTTTATTTGATCACAAATCTGAATGTCATAGACAAATTTATTTTAAATCTTAAAATAGAAATTTCACTTTCCGGTGAATCTTATACACAAAATCAATTCGATACAATTTTTTTCGGCGGAGGAACTCCTTCCGTATTGTCTCATAATCAAATTGAAGAAATCATTAACTGCCTGCACACACACTTTTCAATAAGCTCAGATGCTGAAATTTCAATGGAAGCCAATCCCGAAGATTTTTTAGATAAGAAAGTCAGTGACTACAGATCGGCAGGAATAAACAGACTTAGTCTCGGCGTGC
This sequence comes from Ignavibacteria bacterium, assembly GCA_016710985.1. Taxonomy (GTDB): domain Bacteria; phylum Bacteroidota; class Ignavibacteria; order Tepidaquicellales; family Tepidaquicellaceae; genus JAGPCH01. The sequence continues at coordinate 35,654 of JADJTX010000006.1, read as the reverse complement.
AGTCTTTTGTTGATTCAGAATTGAAATTTCTGACAAGACAACATACTTCTGAGGAAGCTCAAAGTGTAATCAATGATGCGTTCAAATATTTTGATAATATAAATCTCGACATAATTTATTCACTTCCCTCTCAATCCAAAACTGATCTGGACTTTTCACTTTCCAAAGCTATTGAACTCGGTATAAAACATATATCTGCTTACACCCTCACCTATGAAGAGAAAACAGTTTTATACAAATCCCTTCAAAAGAATCTTGTGAAAAGAAATCCGGACTTACTCGAAGCTGAGCTTTACAGCTTTGTTTCGGAGAAATTGATTTCAAACGGCTATGATCACTACGAAGTGTCAAACTTTGCAAAAAAGAATTATCAGTGCAGACACAATTTGAAATACTGGCAATACGAAAACTATCTTGGGCTTGGACCATCTGCTCATTCCTTTTTCAATAATACAAGATGGAATAATTTCAGAGACATTGTAAAGTATAATGCTTCAATTGAAAAAAATATTTTGCCGGTTGAAGAACTTTATGAAGTTTCGAAAGATCAAAGACATCTCGAATTTATTATGTTATCTTTAAGAAGCGGCGGTATTGATTTTGAAAAGTATAAAAATTTATTCAATGTAAATTTTAAATAAATTTTCACCAACAGGTCAAAATGAAACGCGTGATAAAGAAAATTCAATTGAATGCAAAGGAAGATGAAATAATTGCCAGATTTCTAGAGTTTCAATGATAATCGAGCTAACATGCTTACCCAAGCTGAACATTATTCACCCAAAATATTTCTAATACAAATAACGCTATTCTCATTCAAAGCAAAACGAAGAATCCAGAATACTGAAATCTCTATGATTGGATTCTTCCCTTTCACACCTCTCCAAGTTTCAATCCCTTCGTTCAAGAATGACGAAATAGTTAAACACCAAATACTGTTCCCGCCGGTCATTTTTTAACTTTTAACTTTCAACTTTCAACTTTTAACTTTCCAAAGTTTATCTTTCCCTTATAAAGCTTATTCGCAACAAAAATCGTAATGAGTGCAAGAGGAACAGCAGCAATCAAATCAATTACATAATGATATCTCAGATAAACCGTAGAAAAAATTAACAGTATTGAATACGGAAGGTAAAAATAAAAAGAGTTGGATTTAATTTTATGTGAAAGATAAGTAATGAGAATTACTATTAAAGTATGCCCGGACGGAAAAGCATCACGCTGTGCAAATGCTTCAGGGTTGGGAACATTCGCGGGTATTGATTCACCAACATCAATTATATATCTGATCTTATCAGCTAAAAATATCCCCGGCATTTCAAGATTGAGACTTTGAAAATCAAAAAGAGTGAATCTCGGACCTATTGCCGGAACAAGCAGGTATCCTATGAATGAAAGATAAAATCCAAAGAAGATAACAAAGAAAGCATACTTCAGCTCTTCATACCTGTGCCAGATGTAAAGCTCCATTGCATAGATAAGCGGCATGATGTAAAAAATCCGTATGCGATCTGTAGAAATTCAACTGCATATGGATTTATGAAACCGCTGAGGAATACCGCCGGATCAGTTCCGAAAAGCCATCTGTCTATCTTAATCAGATAATCATCATATAACACATTGTGTGTGCTTATCATTATCCAGTAAATTTCCTTAAAGCATATCAGTATCATAAAGCCCGGATACCAGAATCTCAAAAATCTTGATAATGATCTTTCACGGTTTTCCGGGTGAGGTTTTTTTTCATAGTGCGAAACAAAATACACAATGAGAAGGCACAGAATAGTATTAATAAGAGGAATAATAAACCTCACCGGTCCTTCGATAAAAACCAAACCAGTAATGGCAAGAAGTATTAAAAATATCTGATTTGTAACATCGGGGATTTCCAGATACCTGAAGTTTTCTTTTAAATTTTTTATCAATTATTTTTTTACTCTTATCTTATGAATCTTATAAATCTTATGAATCTTACGAATCTTATAAATCTTATGAATCACTTCAATGAGTAAGAAGGTAAGTTGCAACTGTCAGAAAGATTGAAATACCAATCACATCCTGAAACGCCGTTTCGAAAGGTCCTGAAGTAATAGCAGGATCGAAGCCGATCTTCTTGGAAATTATCGGTGTTACCGTTCCGATAAGACCTGCAATGTTAATGGATATGAACATTGATATTCCGACCGATAATCCGAAACGAAATTTATCTGTATCTGAAATAAATGCTCCCGACAACCCCACTATTAAAGCTAATACAAACCCAACTAATAAATTAGTCTTAAATTGCCTTCCTAAAGGTTCCCACCATCGGTTAATGTTAACGTTCCCCGTATCAATTCCCCTTACAACAATCGCAGCCGACTGCAATCCCGTATTTCCTGACAGTGCGGAAATAATAGGCATGAAAGCGGCGAGCAGTATTACTTTACCTAAAATTACATCATGAGACTGAACTACGAACACTGCTATCATTTCTATGAAAAGTGTAACAAGGAGCCATGGAAGTCTGAGCTTTGCAATCTGAAACGGGGATTTTTTTTCGAGCTCCTCTGCATCCGTTCCCGCCATGCGTGCAACATTCTCACTGTATTCTTCTTCGATAACATCTACAACGTCGTCAATGCTGATTTTTCCTATGACCTTACTATCTGCATCAACCACCGGTAATGAAACGAGATCATAACTCTGAAATATTTTTGCAACTTCCTCCCTGATCTGTATGAGCTTCGACTGAAATCACATCGGAATTCATAACTTCTTTTACAATCTTTCCGGGTTCCTTTAAAGCCATTATCAATCTTTTCAAAGACATTATACCAACGAGCTTATTTTCATTATCAACAACCCATACATTATAGAACTGATCAACTTCCTCCGCCTGATCCTGTATTTCTTTTAATGCTTCAGCAACGGTCAGATATTCATTCACTGCAATAAACTCTTTGCCCATGATACCGCCTGCTGTATTTTCATCATAGCTCAGAAGCTCGCGGACCTCGTGATAATCTTCCTTATCTATCTTGTCTAAATTTTCGAGAACTTCATCCTTCACATCACTGTCAAGCTCAGATACAAAATCCGTCGCATCATCTGAATACATTTCACTTACAATGTCCGATATCTTTTTACCGCTCAGCTTCTCGGTGATATATTCACGTCTGTCATCATTAATCTCAAGTATGACCTCACTTGCAGTCTCATCTTCCAGCAAAGAAAAAAGATACAGAGCTTCTTCATCTTCTTTGAGATTATCAATGATGACGGCAATATCAAAGTCATAAAGATCTGCAAGAATATTTTTTAATGCAGCATCGGATTTTTCCTGAATCAGATCAGTGATATCGTCGAGAAAATCTTTATCTACATCGAGTACTGACTTATTTTTTTTATCTTCAGCCAACGGATTTATACAAAAGTGAAATGAAATTTAAAAATGAATCTCAAATTAATTATTAAGATAGGTTTAATCAATTCGATTAAGAAGGATTCTTAAGATTCATAAGATTCATAAGATGAGTAAGATTCATAAAATTTATTAAGTATTGGGTATTGGGTATAATACATAATTACTCAATATTCAATATTCAATATTCAATACTCAATACTCAATACTCAATACTCAATACTTACAATACTCAGTACTCAATACTCAACCCGCACAATACTAATACTCAATACCAACTATCTCAATACTCAACTCAATACTCAATACAGACTCACATACTCAGTACTCAATACTCAGTACTCAATACTCAGTACTCAATACTCAGTACTCAATACTCTTATGAGTTAAATTTAAGTTCGGAAATAAGTAAATTGTTCAAACAAATTGAAAATGAATAAGGGTGAAATTGATTTAAGCGCAACTTTTAATTTTAAAACTTCCGGTGAATTGTTAGAATCTGATGTATCATCTGATCCGTTCGAGCAGTTTAAGATTTGGTTTAATGAAGCTGTGAAAATTGATCCTTCTGAAGTACATGCAAATGCAATGTCTCTGGCAACATGCAGCAAGGAAGGAAGACCATCTGTCAGGACAGTTTTACTGAAGGACTTCGACAAGAGAGGATTTGTTTTTTTACAAACTATTCCAGCAGGAAAGGAAATGAACTTAAGGAAAATCCTTTTGCCTCTCTTTTATTTTACTGGAAAGATCTGGAAAGACAAATCAGAATTGAAGGGGCGACTGAATTATTAACAAAACATGAATCAGAGAAATATTTTCACAACAGACCTTTCGACAGCCAGGTTGCGGCGCTGGCATCATATCAAAGTACGGTAATAGAAAGCCGTGAAGAGCTGATAAGTAGATTCGACGAACTGAAAGAAAAATATGAAGGCGATATTGTCCCCCTTCCTGAATACTGGGGCGGATACAGACTGATCCCTGATAATATAGAATTCTGGCAGGGTAGACAAAACAGACTCCACGACAGGCTCTTGTATTCAAAGGAAAATGGTAACTGGATTATAGAAAGACTCGCACCGTAACGATTTGGAATTTGGAATTTCGGATTTGGAATTTAAAATGATTTTAGATTTTGGATTTTGGATTTTAGATTTGTTTTATATAAGTTTGTTTTAAAAATTTCAACTATTAACTTTTAACTTTTAACTTTTAACTTTTAACTTTTAACTTTTAACTTAATCGCATGTTCATCAAACTTACATCAGTTGCATCACTAATTCTAAGCATTATGCTTATCTCGTGCTCATCTTCCTATGAACAACCTTCAAATCCAGGTGCATCATTAACAAATACAAAATGGGTTTTAAAAGAACTGAATGGCCAGAATGTAGCGACTCCAGAAGGAGGGAAGGAAGCTTTTTTAATTCTCACAACAGAACTTAATAAAGCCAATGGAAGCGGCGGATGTAATAATTTTTTTACTACATATTCTGTAATGGGTAAAAAAATGATTTTCGAGAAGATAGCTTCAACAGAAATGTACTGTGAAAACAGAATGGATACTGAAGCTGCTTTTTTCACGGCTCTTTCGAATACGTTAACATACCGCATTAAAGGTAACACCTTGTATTTATCTGATGTTAATAAAGTGATCGCAAAACTGAATGCTGCCAGTGTAAAATAAATTGTTCTCTTACTTTTATGTAAATGGTGTTATCCCTGAAATGTTTTTACAAACTTCGGCTTTTGTCTGCTCATTGTGTTTTGCTCAAAAGAGTAAGCAATGCTCAGTAATACCGGTTCACTGAAAGCTGAACCCATGAAAGAAATTCCGACAGGCAATCCGTAGATCATTCCGCATGGAACCGTTATGTGAGGATAGCCTGAGATCGCTGCCGGCGCCGAAAAAAATATTCCTCCGTAATGATCTCCGTAGATCAGATCAATGCTGCAGCCGGGTCCCATTGTCATGCAGGATATTGCGTCTAACCTATTTGCTTTCATTGTATCATTGATCACACTCCGGGAAGTTTCAAGAATTTTATTCACAGCGTCAATGTATTCTTTGGATTCAAGTCCGCCTTTTTGCTCTGAACTTTCGAGTATGTCCTGTTTAAAAAACGGCATCGCAGCCGCTTCATTTCTTTTATTAAACTCAATGACCTCTTTCATCGATCTCACTTTAGCATTTGAGTTTGCAAGATATCGGTTAAGCCCGTCTTTGAATTCGAATTTCATTGCTTCAAATTCATCCGAACCGAGTTCTGATATTTTCTCATGAATCTCAACTTCAAAAATTTCTGCACCGAACTCCTTCATTTTCGCAACTGCAGTTATAAACAATTTACTTACGCTGTCATTTCCACCCATCATTTTCTTTTCAACTCCAATCCTCTTTCCTTCAAGTCCATTTTTTTTTAGAAACTGAGTGTAATCTTTAAATGAGTTATCTGTGCTTTTGTCTGTAACCGGATCACCGGGATCAACACCTGTCAATGCACCTAATAATATAGCTGCATCTTTAACTGTTCTAGCCATAGGTCCGGGTGTATCCTGTGTATTCGAGATCGGGATGATTCCCGACCTGCTTAACAGACCGACAGTTGGTTTAATGCCAACCAGTCCGTTGACTGAAGAAGGACAAACGATCGAACCGTCTGTTTCAGTACCGACAGCAACGACACATAAATTTGCTGCAACAGCTGCGCCTGATCCGGAGCTCGAGCCGCAAGGATTTCGTTCAAGTATGTAAGGACACTTTGTCTGCCCTCCCCTGCTGCTCCATCCTGAAGATGAATACTCAGATCTGAAATTCGCCCATTCACTGAGATTGGTTTTTCCTAAGATCACTGCGCCGGCTTCACGTAATTTTTTTACAATGAAAGCATCCTCTGATGCAATATTGCCTTCGAGTGCAAGCGAACCGGCAGTTGTCATCATTTTATCAGAAGTGTTAATGTTGTCTTTTATCATTACAGGGATCCCGTGCAGCGGTCCTCTTACTTTATCATTCTTTCTTTCGTCATCCATCTTTCGCGCTATTGACATTGCATCCGGATTTAACTCAATAACAGAATTAATTTTTGGTCCGTCTTTATCAATGTCCTGGATGCGTCTTAAATATACAGCTGTGATATCCTCAGATGTATACTCTCCGCTCTTCATTTTTTCCTGAAGCGCTTCAATTGTAATTTCTTCTATGTCGATTTCATATGCGGATTTATCCGGACTCATATTTTTATCATTGGTTTGAGAAGACAGAATATTTACTACTTCAGGTTTGATTGCAGTAAACGTTAAGCCTGCTATAGATGTGTTTTTTATAAACTTCCTTCTGTCCATAATTACTTGTTTAATTTTTTATTTGATAATAAAATATAAAAAGAATTGATTTAATTTAATAGCTTTTAAGTTAAGTTAAAAAGAAACAGTAAAAAATATTCATCTTAACGGAATTATTGCAGCCTTCAAATAGTTTGGAAATAACTAAAAGACCTTTCTCAAAAATCAAAAATGTAAAATCATGAAAATTCTTACTTCCTTAATTACATTATTTCTTTCTATGAGTCTTTCGTATGGCGCACCGCCGGTTACTGATAATCACATCAAGATCGATCAGTTCGGCTACAGAACTACCGGCAAAAAAATAGCAATAATAAGTAATCCCGTTACAGGATACAACAACACCAGTCCTTTCACTCCCGGAAATAATTATCAGGTCAGAAGATGGAGCGATGATGCAGTGGTATTTTCGGGAGCTATAACTGCATGGAACGCTGGAGCTGCACAGTCACAAAGCGGAGACAAAGTCTGGTGGTTCGATTTTTCAAGTGTTACAACTCCGGGGTCATATTATGTTTTTGATGTTACTAAAAATGTTGGTTCATATAAATTTGAAATTAGTGATCAGGTTTATTCGGATGTTCTGAAACAGGCGGCAAGAGTTTTTTACTATCAGAGATGCGGAACACCTAAAGCCGCTCCTTATGCACAAACAGGATGGACCGATGCAGCTTGTCATATCGGAAGCCTGCAGGACACAGACTGCAGACTGTATAACAATACTGCTCCTGCAACCTCTAAAAATCTTTCCGGCGGCTGGCATGATGCAGGTGACTACAACAAGTATGTTAATTTTGCCTTTGAACCTGTGATTGACATGTTACTTGCCTATAAAGAGAACCCGTCAGTATGGAATGCAGATTTTAATATTCCTGAATCGGGTGACGGAATTCCTGATATTCTCAATGAAGTCAAATATGAACTCGACTGGCTTTTGAAAATGCAGAACACTAATGGTTCTGTGCTGAGTATTGTCGGTGTTGCAAATTACGGTGAAGCAAGTCCGCCGTCAGCAGATAATAATCCACGGCGCTATGGCAGGGCTTCGACTTCCGCAACGTTCACGGCATCGGCTTTATTTGCACTGGGTGCAATTCAGTTCAACAGCATAGGACAAACTGCTTACGCTAGCGCTTTACAAACTGCATCCGTTAATGCATGGAACTGGGCTGTTGCAAATCCTGACAGCGTATTTTATAATTCAGGAATTATAGGAGCAGGCGAACAGGAAGTAGGGACGTATGAAAAATTCTTCAGAAAAATGTCTGCTTCGGTTTTTCTTTATGAACTTACCGGAAACACTGCTTACAAAACTTTCTTCGAAAGCAATTATACACAAATGCATCTTATCCAGTGGACATTTGTATATCCGTTTGAAAATACCGCGCAGAACATTATGCTTTACTATACGAAACTTGGCGGTATAACTTCTTCAGTTGCCACAGCAATTAAAAATGCCTACAAAAATTCCATGAACAGTAATACGTTTGATAATCTTCCAGCCTATCTCGGTAAGACAGACGCTTACCGTTCACATCTTCCTGATCAGAACTTTACCTGGGGAAGCAATACAACCAAAGCCCGAGCAGGGATCATGTTCACGAATATGCTTGTGTATGATCTCGATTCTGCCAACAATACAAATTATCGTGATGCAGCGCTTGGTTACTTAAATTATTTTAACGGGATAAATCCGACTGCATTCTGTTACCTTACAAATATGTCAGTCTACGGTGCGGAAAATTCCGTTAATGAAATTTATCATGCGTGGTTTAAAGACGGAAGCGCTTTATGGGACAGAGTGGGAACTTCCACATATGGTCCGCCTCCGGGCTTTGTCCCGGGCGGTCCGAATCCATCTTACAGTCTCGATGGATGCTGTCCATCCGGTTGCTCTCCGTACAATTCACTTTGCAGTCCTACTCTCGTAACTCCCCCGCTCTCTCAACCAATTCAGAAATCCTATAAAGACTGGAACACAAGCTGGCCGCAGAATTCATGGACAATTACAGAACCTGCGATTTATACACAGGCATCTTATCTGCGGTTGGTTTCACAATTTATCAGCGCTTCATCAGCAGTTCTGATAAAGTCTGTCATACAGGGATTTTACAATCCGGTATTGAACAGAATGAACATGAAAGATACGGTCAGAGCTTATATGAGAAATATCTCTTCACCATATTCTGTAGTTGATTCATCAAAAGCAGTTGCTGACTCTCTTACTTTCACAGGTAATTTTACTTTTACTAATCTGCCTTCCGGAACATATTACATTGTACTGAAACACAGAAATTCAATTGAGACCTGGAGTAAGGCAGGAGGTCAGACATATGTTCCGGGAACACCTTTTAGTTTTAATTTTAATGCAGACTCATCACAGACTTTCGGAAAGAATGTGATCCGGGTAGATGAAACTCCGCTGACTTTTGGAATTTATAACGGCGAAACCGATCAGAACGGTGTCATTGATCTGAATGATGTTCTTTATGTATATAACGATGCAGCTATTTTTTCTTCAGGGTATCTGATCTCAGACAATACAGGTGATAAGCTTACCGATCTGTATGATGTATTGCTAACTTACAATAATTCGGGTAACTTTGTGAGCGTTGTGAAGCCGTAATACGCGGATGATTGCATCGTGTTTTTGTTTAAAATATAAATAATATTATTATTGAATGCAGCAGTCATTATCAACAGTTCTGCAGGAGCGGAAAAATCAGAAGAGAATGCAAGACTCATCAGGAATGCTTTTAACGAATTAAATACCGGCTGTGAGATATACATCATAGCCGGTTCTGAAATAGAAAACACGGTAAAGAAAATTATTGAAAGAGGAATTGACATTTTAGTAGCTGCAGGTGGTGACGGGACAGTAAGCAGCATTGCAGGGATCCTCGCAGGCGGTGATACTCCTCTGGGCGTTTTGCCATGCGGAACACTGAATCATTTTGCAAAAGATCTAGGGATCCCATTGGATATTGCTGAAGCTGTAAAAGTTACAGTTAACGGTAAAGCAGCATTGGTGGATACTGCAGAGGTAAACGGGATCAGGTTCATAAATAACTCATCGATTGGTCTTTACCCTTCCATTGTAAAAGACCGGGTTGCTGAACAGGAGCAGCATTCAAGGAGTAAGTGGTCCGCTTTGTTTTTTGCATTCATATGTACATTCAAAAGATTTCCGCTGTACTCTGTTGAGATTAAAACTGATGATAAAATAATAAAGCTTAAGACACCAATTGTTTTCGTTGGGAACAACAGATACATAATTGAATTTTACAGTATCGGCGAAAGGTCAAAGCTTGATGAGGGAGTATTGTCATTATATATAGCACGGTGTAAGATGAGGCTTTGCATGCTGAAGCTCGCGTTGCTTTCACTGATCGGTAAAATCAATCAGGACAGGGACTTTGAAGAGAGTTATACTTCAGAGATTACGGTAAAAACAAATAAAAAATTTATTGACGTTTCACTTGACGGCGAGGTCTCAAAGATGACATCGCCGTTATCATATAAAATTATTCCGAAATCATTAACTGTCATGGTGCCTCTTAACAAATAAATTTTGCGTACAATTGCTCACATATCAGATCTGCATTTTGGTACTGAAGATAAGCCTGTTGCTGAAGGCTTACTGAAAGACATCAAAGAAAAGAACCCATCGCTGGTAGTCGTAAGCGGTGACCTTACACAGCGTGCGCGGACAGGACAGTTCAAAGATGCTAAAGAATATTTAGACCGTCTGGAATTTCCGAAAGTCATCGTACCGGGAAATCATGACATTCCGCTTTTTGATATTATAAGAAGATTTTTCTCACCGCTGACAAGATATAAAAAATATATCACCGATGATCTCACTCCTTTTTATAAAGATGAAGAAATAGCAATTCTTGGGTTGAACACCGCCCGTTCATTCACATGGAAAAACGGCAGGATCTCTGAGGAACAAATGCAGGAGATAAAAGAGAAACTCTGTCCTTTAAAAATGCGGCTGATAGAAATTCTGGTAATCCACCATCAGTTCATTCCGGCACCTGACAATAAAAATGTTGCCCTTGTCGGACGTGCATCCAAAGCTCTGGAGGTAATTGATGAATGCGGTATCGATCTTGTCCTTGCCGGTCATCTTCACGAAGGTTTCACCGGTGACATTCAGACATATCATCCGGGAAGAAGGTCAATTATTATCGCACAGGCGGGAACTGCTATTTCTCAGAGAAGAAGGGATGATCCTAATTCTTATAATTTCATCACTATAAAAGATAATCTTATTCACATCGAAATCAGAAAATGGAATGGAAACATGTTTGAAAAGTCAGAAGACGTTACTTACCGGAAGACCGATAATAAGTGGGTAATGGAAGCTGCTGCAGATCTGGCTCACAATGAGTGAATCAATTTCTTTTTAGCAATGTTCATGATTGGCTTAACATCAAGTGAATAGTGAATAGTAAATAGTGAATAGTGAATGTTAATATAATTTCAAACAAAGATACTTTCACCAATCAAAATGAGAATGCACTCTAAAACTATGATGATAGTCTATCAAGCAAGAGAATGTAAAATGAAATAATGAGAACGCAAACCAAAACAATGAGAACGCAAACCAAAATAATGAGAACGTAAACCAAAACAATGAGAACGTAACCTAAACAATGAGAACGCAAACTAAAACAATGAGAACGTAAACCAAAACAATGAGAACGTAAACAAAAACAATGAGAACGTAAACAAAAACAATGAGAATGTACACCAAAACAATGAGAACGCAAATCAATTCAATGATAACGTAAACCAAAACAATGAGAACGTAACCTTAAACAATGAGAATGCAACCTTAAACAATGAGAATGATGAATCAACTGAAATCTAGAAAAAACAATATAAAGTCAATATTGAGAAGATATTTTGCAGGGAAAAATATTTCAAGTGTCAGAGAAAGATATAGGAACGATCATGATGGTAATGTCATTTTCAGGATTTACTTTCGCGGCCGGAGTGTACTTGCATAGGTGAGGATTCAATCTGATAGATAATAGTAAAAGCAACTTCTTCCTCCGTTGTTGGTGACCGGAAAGTTTGCATGTAAACTCGCAGGACTCAGCTAAACAACAACTAACTTTTTGATCACCGTGTTAGAGATAAATACAAACACACTATATGCTGTCAGGCAACAACAAAAAGTTTCAGAAATTGAAGCTATGAAGTTCAAAATCTGATTATTTAGACTGCCCCGTATTCCTTCTTCCTCTTATGCTCACAATCAAAACTACTGATGATAATATTATCCCGGTAAGAATTAAATAAGGTGTTTGGAAAAAGTCACTGTTGTTTTCACCGTTTTTCATTTCAATCCCGGACTTGCTTCTGCAGATGAGCTTCTCAGGATAAGCAGCCGCTTCATTCCTGTATTCTGCGGGTACACTTCTTAAGAAGTCAACTTTATTGTAAGAATCCTCAATTAACTTCCGGTTATCCTTAAAAGAATATTCTTTCATAGAAGCATTGATGTTTCCTTCGAGCGCTGAATTTATGTCAATCATTGACACGGGAGATGAACAATTAAAATCAAGCAAAGCAAAATCTATGTTCTTGATACTTTTATTGTCATAAGTTTTAAAATATACTGTCATATTTTTTATGTCATAAACTATACTCCACTTAGTAGCGCTACCCTGATTAACTCTGTTTAAAATTTCAAATCCGTAATCCACTGCATTTCCGTTATTATCCCTGGAATAGCTGTTTAACATTTCACAGGACCGCGCAAATCTTGACAATGAACTTTCATCATCCGAGATATTCATCATCCCGCCAAACTCTTTGTAATAACTCAGATTCTCAACAGACTTTTCGTAGGTATCATTTGTAAGAGCACTGTACTTCATCGTTTCTCCCGAATGCTGTACAAGCTTACCGTCAAGAAATTCTATGCTTGCGGTATTTCCGTATTTGTCCGTTATTAAATAGTGAACCGGAGTAGCTCCCCCGGGAATTCTTAAATATTTATCGGTATCAATTACTTCCTGTATTGTTTCGCAATTATCAAGCTGATATTGTATCCATTGAAGAATTCCTCCCACAGATGCCCGGTCATCAGCTTCAGGATATTTTGTTTCATCAAGCCACATAAGCTCGATGACAAGACCTGCTTCATTCATACCCCCCATTGGGAATTCTCTTCCGAACTGATTAAAGGTAACACTTCCGAATTTTGAAACCCATTCAGCAGGCGTACCATTCTTTGTAAAAGCAGTTTTTACAACACCCTTCTTGTTTACGAAAACAATCCCGTCACCAATTGACCAGTCGTAGTTTTTACCGAAAACAAGTTCATCAGCTGTTTGAATACAAAACGTCGTACAGGAATATCCCTGTTTGATAAGTAAAAATGCAGACAGGAAAATGATCGTAAATAAAATTTTTGCTTTCATGTTATAGTATTTTAAAAAATTATCGATGCAAATTTAAGTGAGGATTATGTAAGAAACAATTACGGTAATTTTCTGATTTGGTTGTATTTATTTTCTCACAGAATACACAGATTTTTCAGATACAATCTTAACATTTACTAAAGTGGTTCAATTATATTAAAAACATAATTCAAGATTTAAATCTGTGAGCATCTGCGTAATCTGTGAGAGATCAAATTATCGCCGGTAATAATCAAGAGGTATTGAAATCAAGCATTAAAGTTCTGGACAGATGTATACAGAGATTTTAATTCTCTTCCAAAAATATTTAATTGGAATTTAATTATGCCTATTACTAATTTCAGTTTAACAGTAAAAGACTTGTACAAAAAACACTTTCATCACTAAGAAGAATTAATGTCTAACAGACCCGACTCACAAGGTAAACAAATTACGAATTCAAAATTAATTAAAGTTCTTATAAAGGCATTCCCGGCATTTGAAAACAGGAACTATAAACTTTATTTCACCGGGCAGCTTATTTCACTGATAGGAACGTGGCTTCAGATCGTTGCATTCGGCTGGCTTATTTTGAAAATGACCAATTCAGCTTTTTTCATCGGACTCATAACAGCTCTTGGTTCACTGCCTTCATTATTTTTTACATTATACGGAGGTGTTATTGTTGACAGGTTTCCAATAAAGAAGATCCTTTTCATAACACAGTCTGCAGCGATGATCCTTTCATTCATTCTTGGGATATTAGCAATTCTGAATATAATTAACATTTTGGAGATCGGCATAATAGCGTTTCTGCTCGGGACGGTCGCGGCAATAGACATTCCCGCGAGACAGGCTTTCATTTCTGAATTGGTAAAAAAGGATCATATACCTTCAGCCATTGCATTAAATTCTGCCACGTTTAATGCGGCACGGGTCATCGGTCCGGGAATAGCTGGCTTGCTCATTGCCTGGATTGGGACGGGAGGAGCTTTTCTCATCAATAGCGTGAGTTATATTGCTGTGATCGCTGCGCTTTGGATGATGAAGATTGAAAGTAGATCCAAAGAAAAGAAAACCGGAGCTCTTAAAGCAATTAAGGAAGGACTTACATATTCTTTCACACATCCGGTGATAAGAATGCTGATAATATTCACTGCTGTGTCTTCAGTATTCGGATGGTCATATACCACTGTGATGCCTTTGATAGCCGGTAATGAGTTTCATCTTGATGCAGCGGGACTTGGGTACATGTACGCCGCAGGGGGACTTGGAGCATTAGCGGGAACATTAATGATCGGTTTTTTTTCGAAGAAAATTTCGGCGGTTTATTTCATACTGGGAGGTAATACACTTTTTGCAGTCAGTATAATTATCTTCAGCTTCACTACTGATCTCATGATAGCATTGATACTTTTATTCTTCGCGGGATTCGGACTGCTCTCACAGTTCGCTATGATGAACACAACAATTCAAAGCCTTGTCAAAAGTGAATTTCGAGGGCGAGTGCTGAGCATTTACATTTTCATGTTCATGGGACTGACGCCGCTGGGCAACTTCGAAGTAGGGCTTCTCTCAGAGACAATGGGAACCGGCTTCGCAATAAGAACCGGCGCGATCATTGTGCTTCTTTTTGGAGTAATGGTGTATTTCTACCGGGACAGAATACGAAAAGATTTCACAGAATATAAGAGCTCGGAAATTCCACAGGATCATTAAGCATATGTGCTAACTTTTCCGGTTCCTCTATTTAATTGATCAGCAATCCGGTTTCCTTTCAAATGACATCAAAGACTTAAGATAGTTAAACTAATGTTGTGTCATCCGAAAACGGTTTGAATAAAATGATTGAGTTGAGTAAGTTGTGATGTCGATGTTTAAAACGAATCCCCTAATTGAACATTGAACTTTGATAATTGATAATTGAAATTCGGGGTGTAGATCAGTTGGCTAGATCGCACGTCTGGGGGGCGTGAGGCCGGCAGTTCGAGTCTGCCCATCCCGACTGAAAAATATTTGAAAGGACAATTAAGAATTGTCCTTTTCGTCACGATGTAGTTTTCATTTAAGATAAAATATTAACATGAAAGGAAACCGATCATGAAAAACACTTCTAACCTCTCCGTTTTATTCAAAAGAAAATATCGAATTCCTTCTACACGCCTGCAAAATTGGGATTATGGCCGGAATGCTTCCTATTTTATAACAATCTGTACGAAAAACAGAAATTGCTATTTTGGAGAAATCCGTGATTGTGATATGTATTTGTCAGATATGGGGAAACTGGCAGATCAATTTTGGATAGAAATACCTGAACATTTTCCGTTTATTGAACTGGGTAAATATGTCGTCATGCCAAATCATGTTCATGGTATTTTGATAATAAAATAAGGAGAATTTGTCGGTGACAATGTTGATAATGTAGAGACAAGGCATGCCTTGTCTCTACAAAAAATCAATCAAAATAATGTTCAAAAAATTTCCAATATAATACCTCAATCCATTTCAAATACGCCCAATCCCGTTTGCAAAACAAAAGGTCAGGAACGTTTTCAAAATCAGGGAAAGAATACAATTTCCTCCATTGTTGGTTCATATAAATCAGCAGTTACAAATAAGGCAAGGATCATATTTCCTGATTTTGAATGGCAGTCACGATTTCACGATCATATAATCAGGAATGAAGATTCCTTCAGGAGGATATCTGAATACATCATTAACAATCCGGCAAATTGGAGGGAGGATAAATTTTACAAACAATAAAAAATCAGAATGCTGAATTGCAAAGACAAGTCATCCCTTTCTCAATTTACAATATTTAATTAATGATGATAATAAAAATTTACAGCAAATTATGAAAAATATAAAAAGTTACCCTGATGCTAAAGAAAGGACTTTCACAGTACGAGACCTTCCGAAATCCGAACGACCGCGCGAAAGACTCATTGAATACGGTCCCGAAAGACTGACCTCTGCGGAATTGCTTTCCATAATTTTAAATTCCGGAATAAAAGGTGAATCTGTAATTATGATCTCACAAAAACTGATCATGCAGTTCGGCTCACTGAAAGGAATCATGGATGCATCCCTTGAAGACCTCAAGCAAATAAAAGGACTCGGAGAAGCAAAAGCAAGCAAGCTCAAAGCAAGCTTTGCTATTGCAAAGAAAGTAATGGAAGAGATAAAGTCTTATGAAAATGAAAAACAATCCGACAGAAAAAAATATAATGCGGTAACTTCTCCCGAAGTAATTTATGAAATCATAAAAACAAGAATCATAAATTTTTCCAAAGAACATTTCTTTGTCATCTCACTTGATACAAGAAATAATTTTATAGGCATCGATGAGATATCTGTCGGTACTCTGACTGCAAGCCTTGTTCACCCACGTGAGACTTTTGAGTCTGCCATAAAAAGGCACGCCGCTCACATCATCATTGCTCATAATCATCCTTCGGGAGAAACCGAGCCTTCCGAAGATGATCTGAAAATAACGAAAAGACTGACGGAAGCCGGTAAGATAATGGGAATTGAAGTTTTAGATCATCTGATAATTACTGACAAAAGTTATCTGAGTTTTAAAGAGAAGTTTTTAATGTAAAGTTAAAAGTCGATAGTTGATAGTTGACAGTTGATAGTTGATAGTTGATAGTTGACAGTTGATAGTTGACGGTAGTTGATAGATAAAAGTTGAATATTGAAAATTAAAAGTTGATTATAAAAGCAATTGATTATTCCCGTAACTACTTAAACTTTCAATTTTACTTTCAATTTAAAGTTGAAGCTATCAACTATCAATTATCAACTATCAATTATCAACTATCAATTATCAACTATCAATTATCAATTATCAACTATTTCTTACAGTTCTTCACCTGTTTCAAATTCATCGCCTTCATCATCAAATAATATCATTGCCTGATATAAAACACCTTCCGGAGATATTGCAACTCCTCCTTCAGTTTCCCAACCCTGTTCAAACATTTCATTGACCTTTTCAATCAATGCTTTGTCATCACTTGCATTTACTATGGTATATTCCATTTATGAATTTCTCCTGTTAAGTTTTTAAATAAATTTTTCTCGTATTATTATTAGAATTTGTTAGGTTAGCCGGGGATTTCGCCGGTTAAAAGAATCTCTTATAATTGATTTTTTACAAATTAATTAATATTAACTTAAAAATAAAACCAATTTATAAAATACCGAACTTACAAACCTACATCCGTCCAAAACGATTTGTACATGAATAAGAAACTAAAATTGTAAAGATTGGCTCTCACAGATTACAAGATTACACAGATTAACACAGATTAAGACATGGATATTATTTTGAACCGGACCGGAAAGAGCTTTAAAATGAATCTGTCGAAATCTGTGTAATCTGTGAGAGCAAAGCTAATGGTGTTTGAGAAATGCAGGAACAATTATAGATTGAATACCAGGTATAGTTTTCAAGCACCGGGAAAAATCCGTACAAAATGTTTTTCTTCTAACTTTTTTGATCTAACTCTAAACGTTCTGGAGCACTGTACCAAACAGGGTTTGGTCAGAAAATTGATACAGCCGGGAGATTTTTCATTTGCTAAGCTTTTCTTTTGATCTTTCAAAAGAAAAGCGGGCATGATTCGTAGAACGTAAATTCAAATTTCTATGAGAACGTTTTGGACGGATGTGCGGCCGGAAAAAATTGCATCATTTGTTATCCTTGATAAATAGAATCATTAAATCTATTTTGGATTTAATTTTTTAACATTGGATAAAGAAACCGTTCAGAAAGAGTTCGACCGTTTAACAAGCAGAGGTATCATTTTAGGATGTGTATGGATACTCGGAGCCGGTTCAGTAATTTCACTGATATCTTCATATCAGGCAAATAAATTATTTAAAAAATCGGGTTTTGCACTCGAAGGAAAAAACAAGATCAGACAATGTCTTTACATAGGGATTGCCGGATTACTTGTCTGGGTGATCGCAATTGCAATAATAATTTTATTCAAAAAACAATAAACAGAAATTACGCATAAATGGAATACAAAGATTACTACAAAGTACTTGGTGTAGATAAAAAAGCTTCACAGGATGACATTAAAAAAGCATACCGGAAACTTGCCATAAAATATCATCCTGATAAGAACAAAGGAAAAAAAGATGCTGAGGATAAATTCAAAGAAATAAACGAAGCTAATGAAGTACTGAGCGATAAGGAAAAAAGAAAAAAGTATGATGAGCTTGGTGAGAACTGGCAGTATTATCAGCAGTCAGGGGGAGATCAGGGTGGCGCTCAGGATTTTGACTGGTCAAGATATTCTAATCAGGGCAATCAGGGCGGCAGGCAAACTCGTTACACCTATGACGGCGACATGAATGATTTCGGAGGCTCAGGCGGATTCTCCGATTTTTTGAAACTCTTTTCGGACAGGGATTCGGAGGTTCACAGACAAGAGGAAGGCAGGGTGCAAGACGAGCAAAGCTTAAGGGTGAAGACATCAGCGCTGAAATGAGCATCACTCTTGAAGATGCATATTTAGGCGCTGAGAAAATGTTTGATCTTGACGGGCAGTCAATTAAATTAAAAATAAAGCCGGGAATAGCTGACGGGCAGACTTTAAAACTCGGCGGGAAAGGAACCGCCGGACATAACGGGGGAACTGCCGGAGATCTGCTTTTAAGAATTCATGTGCTGAAAGATCCGGTCTATGAAAGAAAAATTGATGATCTGTATACGGACATCAGAGTTAACCTTTATTCAGCTGTACTCGGAGGGAAAGCATCGTTAAGAACTTTCAAGGGAACAATTAACATCAACATACCTAAAGAATCGCAAAACGGAAAAGTGCTGAGATTGCAGGGATTGGGCATGCCCAAATACGGTAAAACAAATATGTTCGGTGATCTTTATGTTAAACTGATTATTGAAATCCCGACTAGTCTGTCTGAAAAGGAAACCGAACTGTTTAAAGAATTGTCTGAATTGAGAAAGTAATTCATAAGATTCATAAGATTCATACAGGTCTTTCTGCAAATCTTACCAATCTGATAAATCTGATAAATCTTACTTACGAATCTTATGAATCTGATAAATCTTACAAATCTTACAAATCTTACAAATCCAAATTACGGAGGTGTAATCTTCGAAATAAAATTACTTGAATTATTATATACAAGTAACAAATCAGAAAGCTCTACAATATAATCACCGGTCAGATCTGAATTTACATAACCCGTTAAGAAATTAACTGCATCATTATAAGTAAATAAAACATCATCTAAATTTACTGCACCGTTCTGATTTACATCACCTGCATATATACAGAACTCTGAACCAACCGGCTGCATATTATTTCCATATGCCTGTGAGGCAGCTGTCGTAAAATCATAATTTAAATTTCCTCCGAATACATAAACTTGCCCGCCGGTCTTGCTCCACGTCTCGATACTGTTTCTGTGACTGACAGCAATATAGTAATTTCCCGAAGGCGCATTTCTAAAACCAAAACTGCCACTGAAAGTCAGTGAATCTATAGTTCCCCTGGATGAATCTACATTTGCAAAAGGCGGTACAGTACTTTTCAAATATACCGATACAGTATCACTTAAACTTAGTGAATTCAGATCAGGATCATAAAATCCTTCCTGTACTAAAGTAAGATTTAAATTTGTTACTACACTATTTATCAATGGTAAATAGTTTGTGATTTTAATGTCATCTACATACCATCCGTCTGCAACAACTCCGCCGTCGCTTTTCAGTCTGAATCTTATCTTTAACTGTGATGATGCATTTGCATAAGAAGTAATATCGAAGACCTGCTGTGTCCATGTTGTCTGCGTTCCGTCATATGCAGTTACAGTTTGCCAGCTCGTTCCGTTATTACCTGAAACTTCCACATAACAAAAATCATATCCGGGTTCGGTTGCATATCTGTGCCAGAAGCTCAGGAATGTGACAGGTGTAGTGCTGACGTTTAAAGGTAAACTCAGCGTCATCGTGTTATTAATGTTGTTGCCGTAATTGCCCGAAGGACTTTCAGTAAAAGATCTTGTCGGGGAATGAAATTGTGTTGTAGTTGTTGTCCAGCCTGCACTCGCAGTCCACTTGCCGAATCCATTCTCTGCACTGTCAGCTAAAGTAATACTTCCGTTTCCGATCAGAATATATTTTGTTTCCTGATAGACTATGTCAGAATCATTTTGCCTGAATTTTATCTGAACCGGAATTGCTGAATTAACCGGCACCGCAGGTGCGATTGTAAATCCGAATGTCGAGCTGTCAGATTGAAATGAAGTCAGATTTGAATAATTAAAAGACGTTATCGGAATATTCAGATAGTAGCTTTGAGTCGTGCATTCAATCTTCACATTCTGAGCTGAAGCCAAACCTTTGTTTTTAAAATTTATTTTTAATGTTCCCGGTTCACCTGAAGTATAAACCTGTTTGTTAAAGTCTGTTGAAACTGGATAAACATACGCTCCGGCAATTAATGCAAAATACTGATTAGTAAAAAGCATGCCTTCTGCAAGCGGAATTATTTCTGCCTGCGTTGGCCAGAATCCCGTAAGACCGGTTTCAGGAGTCATGGCGATTATGTTATGAGAACTATATACGGAATCATTGTAATACCAGTCATCAGCCCCTCCTCTGACAGTGTATCCGACAGTTTCGGAAGGCGTTCCGGTTGTATAGTTGTTTGACTTTGACATGTCATCAAGATACTCATTGAATTTGAAATCGTCAGGTGTAGGAATGGGATCCTGCCATGCCCACGGTTTGATGATATAATTTCCGTATGTATGCGCACCCTGCACAACCTGTAAATTTCTTCCGTTGACAAAATTCATTACAGCCTGTGTTTCCGGTTCAGAGAAAGGTGAAGTCCCGCGGTAAGTATCGCTGGAAGGACTCGTACTCGAACCTCCGTTTGAAGAATTCCAGTACTGATAAATTCCATAATTCCTGTTTAAGTCAATTCCGAAACTTCCGCCTGCATTGCTTCTTCTGTTCTTTCTCCAGAGACCTCCGCCGCCGGGATTTGTACTTCTGTTGTATTCATAGCCATCGGGATTTAATATCGGTGTGAAGTATAATTCCCTGTTGTTTAAAATGTAAGTGGCAATAGGGTCAATGTTATAATTTTCAAAGAGCCAGTACATGAAATAAATCTGATGTTCCATACTTTCCGGCTCTCTGCAATGTATCATTGCATGGTACCATACCTCCGGTCTTCCCGTGGTAGCATCCGGATTCTTGGTAACTCTGACAGTCCATATCTGTCTTGTCTGAATGGTGTTTCCGATAGAAAACTTTGCTGAAACAAGTTCAGGATACTGAAGTCTCATGGAATCAAGTTTAGCAACGACTTCACTGTATGTCAGAAATCCGCCCATCGAACCGTAGATCGAATGACTCACTCCAAACATTTCTGCGGACTCATTTATCTGACGCTGCATTTCCAAATTAGACATCTTCGGCAGAGCATCATAATATTCTTTCCAGTCATTGATCAATACATTATAAGAGACTCCTGAATTTTTCAGCATTTTCATTTCTTCCTGTGAAAGCCAGGCATCTGTGTACTCCGACTTTCTCACTGCGTGATCGATCAGTAAACCCGAATCCATTATTCTCTTCATGTCGCTTTCATTAGCTGCAAAGATCCTTACCTGCGAATATTTTTCGGGAATGTTGGCATTGTTATTTTGTGCAAAGGAAGTTAAAACCGGAATAAAAAATATTCCGATGAGGAAGTAATAAATTATCTTTTTCATCTTAATTTAATTTGAACAAATTTAATCTTAATTGGAAATAAAAGACATATAAAAATACGTGAGGCGTGAGACGTGAGACGCGAGACGCTAGACGTGAGACGTGAGACGTGAGACGGGCGATGTGAGACGCGAGTCGCGAGACCTAGATATGGACAAAATAAAACCTGCTGCCATTAGTTTTATTCAAACACCAACCGCAGCAGGAAATTTTTTCAGATGGGAATTACACGTTCACGTCTCCGTCTCAATCTCGTCTCGCGTTCCTCGTCTCATGTTTGACGTCTTGACGTTCACGTCATTATGGTTTTATCACAGTAATAAATTTATCCAAATAATCTTTTAATATTACTAAATCTGTTAAATCTGTAAAACCACTACAATCAATGTCATATTTATTTTCAAAATTGGCTACAGCATTGTAGAGTAGTAAATAATCTGTTAAATCAATGAATCCGTCCTGATTTAAATCTCCTTTGATCATTGACCAAACGCCATCTATTTCTACCATGTTATTTCCATAAGCCTGTGATGAATCAGCAGTGAAGTCATATTCCAGACAATTTTCATCAATAATAACCTGAGGAGCAGCGCTCCATGTGTCAATATAATCATCACCTTTGAGAACAATATAATAGCTTGCACCCGGAACAGCATTTGGAAATCTATACCAGGCACATCCATTTGCATCACGAATTCCGGTTTGAGTGTCAATTATGTCATATTTATCTGATCATCAGGACAAGCCTTCAAGCATATCAATGCTGAATCACATGTATCGCAGGAAGGAATCATTTTAATAAATTCAAAATAACAGCATTCAAAGTCATCGCTGAAAAGTTTAACTTTTACCGGCATTGCTAATCCGGCAACTCCGCCGAGAATCTGAGCAGTTAAATCCGGAAACATCTGACCCGGTAATATCGGAGTAACAAAATGAAATATCTGCGGAACAAATGTAACCGGCGTAACTCCGGGTGAAGTCACCTGTATCTTTGTTACATTATACTGCGTTCCGTTCTGTAATTTAAAATCATAGAAGTACTGATCATTTGAACAGTAAACACTGTCACGAATAACTTCAGCACAACCGCACAACGGAAGCTTGATACAATTTTCAATATAACAGCACCAAGGACAGTCGTCATTTACAAAATGAGCTGAAAGCGTATAGCATACTTCAGTATATGCAACTGATCCGGGTCCGATCAGTTTGACTCTGTAAACCTGTGAAGCAGCCTGAGGAGAAAGAGGCGGAACAATGTTTATCACACTCGGTACTGTAACCACATAGTTCGGCGGTCCGGGAGAATCAACTGTAATTTCTATCTGCTCGATGGATTTTTCATTAGAGTTATTACAAATTTGAAATTCATAAATGTAAGTTCCGGTCGAATCACAAAATACGGTGTCTCTTAGTATTGTCATGCAGGCTGTATCGGCAAATTTCATAACAGTAGTTTTGTCTTCATTGAAACTATCCATGTAAGCTAAATAAGGTATATTACCGGTAAATGCTAAGCTTAGATAGACTGCACTGCCGGCAGAAAAACCCGGGGTACCAAAATTCACCCAGTTGCTTCCATCAAATTTCATCACAGTAGCTTTAAAACCATTAGCCCAGTCCTGATAAGCGATATAAGGAGAATTATTATTTAATGCCAGACTTAAATGATGTGCCTGCCCGGCAGAGAATCCCGGGACACCAACACTTACCCAGTTTATTCCATCAAATTTCTTAACCGTAATATCCCCGCCGTTTACTGCATCCTGATAAGCAACATAAGGAGTGCTTCCATTTAAGGCTAATTGTATATAGTTTGCAGTCCCTGTTGATATATCCGGACTTCCAACATATTCCCAATTGGCTCCATTAAATTTCATCACCGAACACGAGAATGGAAATGAACCATTCTGAAATGAAACATAAGGAGTGCTTCCATCAAAAGCTAAACTTTGTAATGATGCCATATCTGAAGTGAAACCTGCAGCTCCAACATTTACCCAATTGAATCCATCAAATTTCATGACTGTTGTTTTGGATCCATTTCCCTGATCACTAAATGCCACATAAGGTATGTTACCATTAAAAGCTAAACTTTGATAAGTAGCCTGCCCGGCAGAGAAACCCGGTATCCCGACATTTACCCAAATCAATCCATCAAACTTCATTACTGTAGTTCCACCCCCGTTTACATCATCCTGATAAGCCACGTATGGTGTACTGCCATTGAAAGCTAAACTTTGATGATAAGAATCACCTGCAGAAAAACCAGGGCTGCCGACATTTAACCAGTTGGATCCGTCAAATTTCATAACTGTAGTTCTGGATCCGTTCCCCTGATCTCTGTAAGCCACGTAAGGAGTGCTACCATTAAAAGCTAAACTTTGATAAGTTGAACGTCCGGCAGAGAATCCCGGTGTTCCAACATTTACCCACTGGGCTTGAGAGGTGTATGTGATCGAACTAAACAGAATAAATAAAAGATAAGGAAAAACCCGGATAGCATGTTTTAAATTCTTATGAGTGAATTTTTTATACGTATAAATTTTCATCATGATTTATGTTAAGTTCTAAAAAATATTTTCATTCATACTCTGACTTATTCTCAGGCAATAGGATTATATGTCCCGTCAGAGTCACTCCTTTCGGAAGACTCTGACAAGACAATTATCAATTTCAATGTCCAATTATCAATGTTTAATACTTCACATAATTATTAATTTAGTTATTCATTAATCATTGTTCATTGTTCATTGTTCATTGTTCATTGTTCATTGTTCATTGTTCATTGTTCATTGTTCATTGTTCATTGCTCATTGCTCATTACTCATTACTCATTATTCATTGCTTCATTGCTCAAAGGTCTTACCACACTTACATAATTAGTAGCATTATTGAATGCTATCATCAAATCGGTCAGATCGGTTACACCATCACCATTCAAATCCGATGCTCCGGTAGTAAATGTTTTTGAATCATTAAAGATCGCCGAAATGTCGGATATATCTACCTGTCTGTCCTGATCCACGTCTCCTGAATGAATACCGTAGCGCACCGGATCTGAATCTATTAATCCCAGATTATTTCCATACGCCTGATCTTCAGTTAAGAAGTCAAAATTTAATACGTCATTAGTGAAGCTCTGACCCGGAGATTTACTCCATGTTTCTATTGTATTGCTGTTCTTAATGACAATATAATAGTTCACTCCGTTTTCAGCGTTGAAAAATTGTAATGTACTGTTTCCGGTTTCATCCAGATATCCGGCTGCTGTTTCTACTAATGCATACGGCGAATAATTATTTCTTAATTCGACCTGAATTTCTCCGCCAGTCATTAAGTTAAGCACAGGATTATACCTTCCTTCAATGAATGCTTTCAGATT
Organism: Ignavibacteria bacterium; assembly: GCA_016710985.1. Lineage (GTDB taxonomy): Bacteria > Bacteroidota > Ignavibacteria > Tepidaquicellales > Tepidaquicellaceae > JAGPCH01. Next base: position 10,329 of record JADJTX010000006.1, on the reverse strand, counting down.
TAAATTTAGCGTAATACATGGAGGAAGTTGGTGTATTCTCCAGGTGGTTCCCCCATTTGTAGTTTCGAGCGGTTCGATATAACAGCACTCGAAATCGTTGCTGAACAGTTTTATTCTTATTGGTACATCCATTCCTGCAGCACCACCAAGTATCTGTGCAGTTAAATTCGGGAACACCTGTCCGGGAGCTATTGGCGTTGTGAAATGAAATATCTGAGGAACAAATGTAATCGGATTAATTCCCGGTGATGTCAGCTGTATCTTTGTGACATTATACTCAGTTCCGTTTTCCAGAGTGAAATTATAGTAGTAATTATTATTTACACAGTAAATGCTGTCCTGTAATACTTCAGCGCAACTGCAGATCGGCAGCTTTATACAGTTCTCAATATAGCAGCACCACGGACAATCGTCATTCTCAAACTGAGCTGAAAGTGTATAACAAACTTCAGCATAAGCATCTGCTCCCGGTCCGATCAGCTTCACTCTGTAAACCTGTGACGCTCCGCGCGGAGGAATTAAAGGAGTAACATTTATTGTACTCGGTACAGCTACTACATAGTTCGGAGGCTGCGGTGAGTCAATACCAATTTCCAACTGCTCAATGGATTTTGTATAAGAATTGTTTCGTATCTGGAATTCGTAAATGTAAGTATCTGTCGAGTCACAATATGTAGTATCCCTTATTACTGACATGCAAGTGTTTGTGTCGCTGCAGAGATCTTTACGGTAGACGTCTATATCGCCAGGAGTAATTTTATCATCTGAAGGAATTAAATTTCCGTTGATATCAATGAATTGAGAAAATCTTCAACATTCGAAACACCAGCAGAAGACCTTTCTGTTACTTGTACACCATATACATATTGATTTGTATTTGGAGAAAATAGATAGTCTCCAGTACCGACAATAGTGCTGTCACAAACCGAATACATATTACTAACTGAATCAGAAAAACCATAATCAAAATCTACACCACCACTGCTATTACTTTTGTATGCAGGATCAGAAGGTCCTATAGATACCAATCCCATTTTATGCCATATAAAATTGCTATAAGAACCTAATAAGGGATGTCTAGGATATTCAAGTATTCTTGATCTATGAGCAAAATCACCATTAGTAGAAAAACAAGGTCCCATATCAGCAAACATAGTTCTCTCACCACAAATCATATCTCCGTTAAAAGCAAACTCAATGTCCGAAACCGGGTTAGAAAAAGAAAGTGATGGTAATAAAGGCAGATCAATTTCTAGTCTTAAGGACGAAGGAATATAGTCACCAATATTGGTAAGTGCAATAGACCATATTTGATTAATCCCTGCATTTGTACTAATGACTCTATCAGAATTCCACCTGCTGAAATATACACGAACATTTGTTGCATTTGTCCCATATGTTCCAATTCCCCATAATCTTTCACCCTTTGGAACAAAACCTGCATCTGTATCCACATTAGTTCCTGGAGGATCAAACCAACTATGTACTGCTCCACGTCCTAATCCGTTATCCCTGATACAATATATTCTACCATCCTCATGATTAGTTGCAAATATCTGTTTGTGAAAATTATCATAGCACAAATTCCCCAAGTTAGAACCTGTATTCGCTATCCAATCAATTCCGAGGCCAGTTTGAGGAGGGCCGGGAATAAATTTTTTACACACATAATTAGTTACCGTCCAATCATCCCCATCAATGCGATATATAAGTATTGAATCGGTCGGATCAATACTATCACAATATACTGTAGAACTTGCTATAAATATGTTTGGTGGTGTTGAAGCATCTAATGCTATTCCATACACATTGCGCATTCTTGCTTTCGTCCAATCCGCTCCAACATATTGTAATGGAGTATTCCAATAATGCCCACCAGTGATAAAAGGAGGGATGTTTCTTATATCTATAACTCTTACAACATTGTAGTTAGAGTTAAAATCGTCGTGAGATGTAACTACACTCTGTCCAAGTTCTATTGGTCCGTTTGAAATTATCGGTGCTAGCTGTTGAGAATTTGTGAAGGAGGTTAATAAAATTAATAAGATAACCGTTTCAAATACAATTTTTAATTTCTCAATAAATTTTAATGTAAATACGGTAATAAATTTCTTCATATTCTTTGTTTTTAATTTTTTAAAAACTTTCTTTAATTTTATTGCAAAATCTTCTGACTAATAAATTATTTTTTTGATGTCAGTGTAAATCCGGTTAAGTATAAACCTCTCCGCAACCTCACCCGCTTTTGCAAGTCAGGTTCAGCTCCTATGAAAGTACTTATTTGATTAATTAACAGGTTTAATATTTTTTTGAAAGTATGTTTTGTGTAAGATAAAAGCGAATTGGAAGTAATGGGCTGTACAGAAAAAGTTATGTGACAGTTTGAATGGAGATATAATTGAATTGTTCTTTTCATTATATGCTCTTCCTTGAGAAGTATTTTTATTTAAAAAGAAATAAAATAAATCAGATTTAAATTGCAAGTAAAAATTAAATCCGGTTAATAATAGCTGAGTGTGTAGTGAAGTGCGGCTCCATTAATACTATCCGCAGCCAAACCGTCATTAGAAAACATTTCATCATTCTACAATCTGAATACTACCTTCAACAGTGAAGATGAATTTCAGGACAATGTCATCTTCGGAAGAGGTTCATAATACGCTTTGTGCTGAGTCGTCTCAAAACCCTTTTTGATCATTTAAAAATTTTCAATTAAATTTCCTTCATAAAAAAAAGAGACTGAATGATCAACCATCCAGTCTCTTAATATGTGAATCGTATTTATTAGTTATTTATTTTTTACCGTTTCTCATATTATCATAATTTTGCTTTTCATCTTTCAAATCAGAATTCACTGACTCTTTATATATATTTTCAGCTGATCTGAGTGAATTTATCATATCCTGTCTGCTTACTTTATTTCCGGTAATTGCAAGCGGACTTGCTCCCGCAGGAGCTTTCCTTGTTACAAAATTACTCGAGTTGTTATAAACAATAAGTATGTCCGACAGATCGACCAACCGGTCCCCGGTCACATCATTCTTAATAAAACCCGATTCAAAATTCAAAGCTGCGTTATAAATTAACAGCACATCGACTAATTCGACTGCATAATCCTTAAATATGTCTCCGCTGTATATGCAGTATTTTGTACCGAGCAGTATCATATTATTTCCATAAGCCTGTGAAGAAGCTGTGGTAAAGTCATAATTCAAAACGGAACCTCTTGTATATGCTTCACCGCCTGCTTTGCTCCATGTTTCAAGTATGTTCCATCCGGTTGCAACAATGTAGTATGTCCCGGTCTGAGCATTTGGAAAAGTCACTGCCGCTGTAAGTGTAACAGAATCCATGACAACACTACCCGAGTCTGCTATTGTGTAAGGTGAAGCTGTATTCCTGAGATAAAATTTAACAGTATCCCTTATGTTAAGTCTATTTGTAAGTGTGTCAAAGTATCCCTGCTGAGCAAGCTTAATTGATGCGGCTACCGGAGTCACAGGCGGCGCACTCAATACACATATACTGTCTAAATAAAGATTGTTACCGAATCCGCTCCTTGCCCTGAACTTTATTTTGTTTGTACCAACAGGCAAAGAATACTTTCTTGTAACCCACTGACCGCTTGTCGGAGTGTAGGCAGTACCTGAAGCTCCGGCTGTATTCATTGTTCCGTTAACATTATTTCCCCAGAATTTTATAAGCTGAGAGTAATTTGTTCCGCCGTTTGTAGATGTCAATACCTCCAGTGAATCCGTGCTTCCGTCCGTATAAGGAGCATAAGCGTTATCAAACCTTAATGAATCACCGGCTACTGTACTGCCGAATGTCTTTGTTATCAGTGACTGGCTTCCTGTAGATGCCTGTGCATTCCAGAAGTCATATTTAGCAGAGCCTGTTCCGATCCCGTAACTGCTTTGAGTTACCCTTGACCAGTAGTTTGTTCCGCTGAATTCAAAACTCCATCCGGAAGGCGGGAATGTTCCTGAGAAAAATCCCTCGCATAATGACCCGTCAATGATGCTGAAATTGTAAACTGCTGTTGCGGTCACTTCATGACCGGCTGAATTGTTCTGTGCCGTAATTTTATAATAAATTACATCACCGGGATTTACATCAGCATTGATGGAATTGAATATTGCCGAATAAATATTACCCGAAGTGTTTATAAGTTTAAATTGTCTCGAAAGAGTAACTGAATTAATGTTCCAGTTTACCCAGACTGAGTCAAGAGAAAAACTTGATGTAACAGTCGAAGTAACAGTTGCAGGCCATGCAGTCTTTAACATATCCGAAAGCTGCACATGGCTTATATTAGGAGCATTTGTATTTGCAATTGTAAAATTTGTATTTGAAATATCAAAGAAAATATTACCGACTGACTGTACTTTTATTCTCGCAAGTGTTGTGTTTACTCCGGGAATAGTTACGGATTCAGATCCGTCATTTGCAGTGTTTGCTAATAATGTTGTCGGGAATGTGTTTCCTCCGTCTGTTGATAATAATATATTTACCAGTGAAACGCTTACCGGAGCTGCTGTCGTATTTGCAACGTTCCATGTTACTGTTTGTGCGCCTGCATTCCAGGTTACATTTGTATTCGGCTGTGTGACAACAAACGGTCCGGATGTGTTGCTTACATTGAATGAAATGGTGTTAAAATTTATTCCGCCGCCGCCAACATTATTGTCTCTTGCTGTTAAACGGAAGTTTAAAGCTCTTGTATATGTCGGTAAAATTTCTCCGATAGTGGAAGTATTATTTAAAAGATCACTGAGCTTTGGAAATGTCCTTGTCGGTGATGCTACGGGAGTAAATGATCTGAATATAGGTGCATTGCCCACCGGCGCTGTCGGAGCTCCTGCAGCTCCAAGATCCATTTCTTCCCAGATATATGTTAAAGCTCCGGGAGTTTCTGTATCTGTTGCTGAACCTGTTAAAGCAAACGGTGTACTTATTGGAATTGTAAAACCACCCCGGTACTGTAACTGTAGGCGGTGTATTACCTGTATTGGTTGTAACCGGGCAGGAATTTCCACCGCCGGTCTGTGTAAATGCTGTGATCTCACTGACAGTTGCTGTGTGAAAAAGGGCATCACTGTTTGGCTGCAGATCCTGAGGACTGCAGATACCTGCATAGCCCATGATTGTGCTTGCGCTTCCGGGTTCCCATGCAGTCGAAGCGTTTCTGTTTCCGCCTGCGCAGCTTCCTGAACTACCGTTAAAAGAGTGATTCCCGCTGAACTGATGTCCCATTTCATGAGCGACATAATCTATATCAAACGGATCACCAAATGGAGACGGCGATCCTGTAACTCCTCTTGCTTTATTTGTACTGTTACAAACAACTCCTAATCCCGCAACACCGCCGCCGCCGGTACTGAACACATGGCCAATGTCGTAATTCGCAGTGCCAATTACGGTAGTAAGGTTTGACTGATTTTGTCCTAACATTGTACTGCCGTTATTGTTTGTGTACGGATCGGTACCACCGTTGGTATAAACTATGGATGTATTATTTGCAACCAAAGTCATTCTCACTGACAGATCCCTCTCGTAAACACCGTTCACTCGGTTAATGGACGTAACAATAGCCGCCTGACCTGCAGCTACGGTTCCTCCGAAAACTGCCGTGTATTCACCGGTAGCAGCGCACGCAAGACGGTAAGTCCTTAACTGCTGTCCGGTCATGTCTAAAGTAGAATTATTTATAATATCCGGGTTGATGTTTTCTTCAGTGACGAAACATTCAAACAAATAATTACTCACATAATCTGATTTATAAAAACTGATATAATCCTCAGTATTATCAAGACTCAGCGGATCAATAAAATAATCTCCGTTTGGAGTCAGTACCATTCCGTGAAATCCAAAAGCTGTAACATCTATCTTTCCTACAGCATAAGGATCATCAATACCTTTCACGTTGTAAGTTTTTATTTAAGGGAACTGCGACGCAAGTCCCGGCTCCATCATTGAATATTCTGTTACATAAAATTTTGACAAGCTTCCGTCAGGCATAGGTAATTCTATGATCTGCGGAGAGTTTACTGACCTGTCGCTGAATTCAAACGGAGCAGAGTTCAAAATATTTCTAAAAGAATTCAGATTTAATTTTAAGCCTCTGTATTTCAAAGGCAATACTCTTTTTGAATCTGTATTTTTGCTGTTAATTCCTGAATTATCCGACCAGACAGAATAATTGACCTGGGAAAAAAGCATGTTCTGATCTAAAAAAAAGAACATTAATAAAGCGATTAAGAAAAGTTTTGTAAGGATTTTCATTTTGTTTGTTTTATGTTAATGTGGATTGTGAATATGTGTTTGAAAAAAGTTTTTGCCCTGAGAGAGTGGATTAATTTTTCAGTGTAACAAAAATATTCTAATTTAATTTCTGCTGATCAGAAATATTGTCATTATCCTGAATTGAATATACTTGTATACAATTTTTGTATGGGGTTAAAATATATAATCTGAAACTGTAAAAAAAGTTATCTTTTTAAAAAAGTTGTCAAATCTACAGGCTTTGAGACCTTGTAATTAGATTTGACAACTTAATGAATGAATATATAATTTTTATTACTTATTTCTTCAGGATCTTCTCCTGATTTTTATAGCCTTCATCTTTTCTGACTCCCGGAAATTCATCTTCCTGAACTCTGTTTTCATTGATCACTTTCATTCTCTGTTCATATAATGACCTGCTGTCATATACAACAGAAACGGGACTTGATCCAGGAGGAGACTTTCTGACAACAAAGTTAGATGCGTTATTAAATACAAGTAAAAGGTCAGTCAGATCAACTATCCTGTTACCTGTCAGATCAGAGGCAATATATCCCACTAAAAAGCATTTGCATCGTTGTTTACCTGCAGTACGTCCGTCAGATCGATCAAATTATCCTTGTTAAATCTCCGCTGTATATACAGTATTTTGTACCTTCAAGTATCAGATTGCTTCCAAATGCCTGCGCAGCAGCTGAAGTAAAATTGTAACTGAAAGCCGAGCCTCTTGTATAAAGCTGTCCTCCTGATTTGCTCCAGGTTTCCAGAATATTTCTGCTCTTTACAACAATGTAGTAAGTTCCTGTCTGTGCATTTGCAAAAGTAACTGAGCCGGTCAATGTAACTGAATCTATTACTGCCTTTCCCGAATCTACAATTGCAAATGGAGTGAAATATTTCTCAGATAGAATCTTGCAGTATCTCTCATGTTTAACCTGTTTGTCGGATTCGTAGTATCCTGGGGAGCAATTGTTATGGTTGCCGCTACCGGCGCAGGTGAAGAGCTGGTGACCTTGCAAATATTATCCAGATATAAATTATTTCCGAATCCGCTGCTTGCCCTGAATTTTATTTTGTTTGTTCCGGCTGGTAACAAATACCTTTTAGTCAGCCACTGACCGGCTGCCGGAGTGAATGAGGTGCCTATTGCCGCTGTTGTATTCAAGATTGCCGTTGACGTTGTTTCCCCATAGTTTTGCTAATGATGTATAACTGGTTCCTCCGTTTATTGAAGTTAATATTTCAAGGGAATCCGTACTTCCGTCATTAAACGGAGCATAAGCGTAATCATACTTTAAGGAATCTCCGGCGGCTGAATTTGTAAAAGCTAATGTAACTAATGACTGGGTTGTTCCGATGCGAAGCATTATAGTAATCAAATTTTGCAGCGCCTGTACCAACACCATAACCGCTGACCGTATTCCGTGTCCAGTAATTTGTTCCGGTAAATTCTATGTTCCAGTTTACCGGCGCAAAAGTAGCGTCTGCAAAACCTTCGCATAACAATATTACAGGTGCAGAACTTACTTTACACATGCTGTCAAGATACAGATTATTTCCGAATCCGCTTCTGGCTCTGAATTTTATTTTATTTGTTCCAACCGGTAATGAATACTTCTTATTTCCCCATTGGCCGGCTGTAGGAGTAAATCCTGAACCAATAGCAGCCGCTGTATTAAGATTGCCGTTTACGTTGTTTCCCCAGAGTCTTACCAGCGTTGAGTAGCTTGTACCGCCGTTTGTAGATGATAATATCTCAAGTGAATCCGTACTTCCGTCTGTATAAGGAGCATAAGCATTAGAAAACTTTAATGAATCTCCGGCAACTGAACTTTGAAAAGTTAATGTAACTAATGATTGAGTTGTACCTATTGCGGCACTAAAGTAATCAAACTTTGAAGAGCCCGCGCCGGCACCATAACTGCTTACAGCATTTCTTGTCCAGTAGTTTGTTCCGGTAAACTCAATGTTCCAGTCTGTCGGCGGATACGTTACGCTTGTAAAATCTTCACATAACGTTGAAGCCGGTGGGGCTGCTCCCAGACTTGTTTCCCATAATCCTCGTCCGAAAGTACCGGCTCTGAGTTTATTGGTAGTTCCGTAATATATTTCAAGCTCTGTAACTACAACATTAGGTAATCCGGTATTGAATGAAGCCCAGTTAGTAACACCATCTTTGAAATAAACGCCTACATCTGTTCCCACATATAAATTTTCAGCGCTTAAAATTGATTTATCATAAACTACAGTCATGATCGGCAGATTGGGAAGTCCAGTTGAGATATTTGTCCATGAGCTCCTCCGTTTATAGACTTATAAACTTTTTCACCGGCAGTGTATCCTCCGTAAGTTATCCAAAGTGTATTCGGATCAGTATTCTTTACTGCAATGTAAGTTATGCTGTTTATAGTCGTAGGAGGTGTGACAACAGCCCAGTTAGTTGCTCCGCCGTCAATCGTCTTCCACATACTGTTCCCTGAAGCGGCGTACAATACATTAGCATTCGAAGGTGCGATTGCAATTGCTCTTAATTTATTAACTGAGCTTAATACCTGAGAAGCGCTCGTCCAGCTGTCACCTCTGTTCACTGTCTTCCAGACTTTGTCATATCCGGCAAAGAGAGTGGAAGAATTTGACGGACTCATTACATAAGGCGCTACCCAGGCTCCCTCAGGTTGTCCGCCGGGTATATTTGCTGATATATCAGTTGGAAAAGAAGTGCCGCTGTTTATGCTTCTTGAGATCTGACCTTCAACATATGTTGCATACATGTAAGTAGTTGTCGACCAATCCACAATACATTCCATTCCGTCTCCGCCTTTTACATCAGACCAAACGCCGGTGAATATTTTTGATCCGTTATCCTGTAAACCGGTCATAACTGTTGAAGAGTTTGTTTGTGATACTCCAATTCTATAAAGCTGGCTAATTACTAATCCATTAGACAGATCAGTATAATTAGTTCCTCCGTTGATTGTTTTATAAATACCGCCGTCATTTCCTTCGAAAAGAGTTCGTACCGTTTTGAAATGCAAGCGCGTGCTTGTCGGCATGAACAATAGAAGGCGGGCTGGTACTCCAATGATTAATGCAAGTCCAGTTAGCTCCGCCATTTACAGATTTCCATGAGTTAACGCCTCCGATAAAACCGTGTTTGCATTTGTTGGAGAAGCAGCGATACACAGGTCGTAAGTACCTTGCCCTGTATTCGGACCGGAGCCATTAGCTTCATAACCCAACATACTTAAACTTCCGAGGTTTACTTTTGTAAAAGATACGCCGCTGTTAACTGATTTGTAAACACCATTTAAACCTCCTGCAGCATTTGCTGTAAGCAGGTAAACAATATTAGGATCAGCCGCCGTTACTGCAAGCTCAGTACGGCTTGCATCAGCTCCGCTTCCAAATTGAAAATCACTCCATGTTTCACCTGAGTTTCCTGAAGACGCAAAATATTGTGTACCGATAAAATCCTCTGTGCCGTACATTACTGCCGGATTACCGGTTTAAAAAGCCAGACGCCAGCACCTGAAAAGATTATTAGCTTTCTGAACCCAGGTAGTGCATCCATTAATAGATTTATAAATACCATCTGTAGTTGAAGCAAAAAGTATTTGCGGATTAGTCGGATGAATCAAAAGACTGTACAATTTCTTACCCTGACTTGCCGTATAAGTAAGCCCTGTAGTAGTCCAGGTTACTCCCCCGTCAATAGATTTCAGAACACCAATGCTTGCATTATCAGCAGATTGTCCGCCGCTAAGTGTCCAAACACTGCCTCCATCCCGATCTCCTGTAGCAATATATAATATGTTAGTGTTTGTGTAGTCAACTGCTATGTCACTTACACCGATAACGGTTTGACTGTTATTGAGTATTGTCCAGGTAGTTCCTCCGTTTATTGTTTTCCATATTCCGCCGGCAGGACTGCCAACCCAGAAAGTGTTGACATCAGTCGGATGGAATGCAATACAATTAATTCTTCCGATACCGGAATATCCGCCGGCAGAAGTGCTTGTTCCCAGATTTGTCCAGACAGCGGAA